>CAWDQN010000011.1:0-318899 GCA_963804495.1 uncultured Alphaproteobacteria bacterium
GCATGTTCTGCCATATCACCCAGACTTGGCGCGGCAAGCCGCTTGACCAGTCGGAACCCGAGCCCACGCCCTCGTCCATCGACGAGCGCATCGTCGCCGCCCTCGCCGGCGCCGACCGGCCACGCCCGTTCGCCGAACTGCGTGCCTGCTGCCGCGTCCGAACCGCCACCCTCTTCGCGCGCCTCGCCGCCATGACCGCCACCGGGCGCATCGTCAAAGCCGGCGACGGCTGCGGCCTCACCGGTCACTGACCGGACCTGCCGGCCCTCAGCCCGCAACCCCCGCGCCGTGCCCGGGAGGAAGAAGCCATGACTTGACCCAGATCCAGGCCGGGAGACACACTCGCAGGCGGGTCACTTCTCGGTGCAAATCCCGGGTCAGTTCTCAGCGAAAATCAACAATATCGGCTCCATCGGCGGGATGATAAGGGCGCCGTCGTGAAGAAGAACGATCACGTGATGGACGCCACGCGATACTTAATCGTTTCTGGTCTGCACGTTGAAGGTCTGCAGCCGAACTATATCGGCCGGTCAGGTCTAGCGCAGCCGGCGCGCGGGCACCAGAACGGCACCGATTACGATCCGTTCGCCGAGCTCCAGGTGAGGCATCCGCCGGGGGCACGGGGATGACCACGCGCGACAACAGCGGCGCCCTGTTCCGGAACGACAAGCAGGGCAACGAGGCCCGACCCGATTACCGCGGGGACATCACCATCGGCGGCGTGAAGTACCGGCTGTCCGGATGGGTCAAGGAAGGCCAGCGCGGCAAGTTTCTGTCGCTGTCCGTGTCGCCGGCCGCGCCGCAGCCTACGGCCGAGCGGGTGGCGGCGGTGCTGAATGACGAGGTTCCGTGGTGATCCCTGCGGCAGAGATGGAGTGATGCAATGACCCAAATCACCGGCGGCGCCTGGGCTGATGACCAACCCTTCGCGCCGGTGTTCGACTACGCGTCCGCCCGCGGCGCCATTGCGCTGACAGTGGGCATGCCCGCCACGCCCGGCCGGGTGCTGGCCTGATCTGCACCAGCGCAGGCAATGTCGCGGTCCAGTTCCTGGATGGCTCGACCCTGACCGTGCCGGTTGCCGTGGGCCTGACGCTGCTGCCCTTCATGGTGGCACAGGTGCTGACCAGCGGCACCACCGCGACGGCGAAGTACGCCAACCTGCGGTGAGGGTTCGGCCCCGCGCCGGCCTTGCGGCACCCAGCGGCGCGGCGCCTGTCTCTCGACCCATGTAGGGGGTGCTATCGCCAGGTCCGCTTAGCGGTCCCCGCTTGCCGAGAGCATGAGCGGAGACGCGCCGGACTGACCAGGCGCCGCGCCTCCTGAGCCGTCGCCCGAAAAGTGGGTGGAAGAACCTGGCCCCTCAACCGGTCCCACCTTGACAGCGCCGTCCTGCTGCGCCCGTAGCACCGCCGGCCCGACGAAGGAAGCGTCGGTCGCGAGGCGCGGACATGCTGCGTCAACCAGAAGCGTCAGCTTCCAATCGTTCAAGTTCTTCCACGCGCTGTTGGGCTTCTGCCTCAGTTTTATATACTTGGTCATCGCGCTCTGTGATGACCACTACTTGATACAAAACGTCCGCGACTGCCTGAAACTGTTGCACAATCTTAACCGTTCTCCTGATGCCCATGCCGCCTCTCCCCTACGTTTCGATGGTGGTCCATGCTGCCGCGCAAAGGCGCAACGATGGGAGAAAGAGTTTTGCGGCGCCGCCCGGTCGTGCCTTGCGGCGCCGGCACCCCGAGACAGCGCGAGTCATGCGATTGGCGCATGGTAGAGGCGCGTCCTTCAAAGGGTCCGCTGCGGGTCCGTGGGGGCGGCACTAACGCCCGACATCGGAATGGAAACCGACTAACGCATTGAAATAATGGTGCCGGGTGAGGGATTCGAACCCCCGTGGACCTGATTACAAATCAGGTGCCTAGCCGCTCGGCCAACCCGGCACGGTCTTTCTGGTAGCCATCCCGCTCACGGTTCGCAATACTCGACGATCACAACCCAGGGGATTTCACCTTGGCAACCCGCCAAAGGCGTCGATGCCCTACGCCACCACCGCCTAGGCCGTGTGGACGGATTTCACCGGCATCAGGCCGCACGCAAAACTGATGGTGGCTGAGTAGCTGATGTCGGTCTTCTCCCACCGCGTGGCGACGCGTTTGAACCGCTTGAGCTTGCCGATTGTCTGTTCGATGCGTGCCCGCAGTTTATAGAGGCGTTTTGGAAAGAAACGTGCTTTCTGCTTGGCGTTTTCGCGGCGTGGGATGACCGGTGTGATGCCGCGCGCGCGTGCCGCCGTCCGGTTGACTTGGCTGTCGTATCCCTTGTCGGTCATCGCAAAGCGCGGGCAGATGTCGGGGCCAATGTCGAGCGACGTCTCGAACTGTGGGCTGTCGCTGGCCTTGCCACCGGTCAAGTGGAAGTCGAGAGGGTTGCCGTCGAGATCGGTCTGGAGGTGAATTTTGGTCGAGAAACCGCCGCGCGAGCGGCCGAAGGCCTGGCGATGCTGCCCCGTTTTGCGCCGGCAGCCGAGACGTGGGCGCGTGCTGTCGTGCTGTCGAAGACCTGGACCAAATGTGCCGTCTGGCTGCATTCCGCCAGCAACTGGAAGAATGCCTCGAACACACCGGAGCGGCTGAGCCGCAAGAACTGCTTCCATACGCTGTTTCATTTGCCAAATTCGTTGGGGAGTGCGCGATAGGTGATGCTGTCGCGATCGCCCAATCGCGCTCCGTCATTCCCCTCAATATGTCCGGCTCCCTGATGCCGGTCACGCAGTGATTCGAACAAAGCCCAATTCGGGAATCCGTCAGAAACGCATGTCAGGGATTCCGTCCACACAGCCTACGCTCTTCGACTTTCAAGTCCTCCCGGAGCCGTTTCGAAACAGCCTTTGAACCCGGTCTCACCGTCACCTGCGAGGTTGATGCCAATGCTTACGTGAAGGGCATCAAACTCTCCGACGCCGAGATGACATCTCTGAAAGTCAAACCGGATTCCTTTCATGGCCAGAGGAACTACGCCCGCCTCCAAGGAAACCGGATGGATGACGCAGTTATCCCGGCTCAGGCCCTGACCGCCCCACGCCGCCCCGCCGCCGCCGCGACCGTGTTCTCCAGCAGGCAGGCAATCGTCATCGGTCCGACGCCGCCCGGCACCGGCGTAATCGCGGCGGCATGGGTGGCGCACTCGGCCGTGGCGCAGTCGCCGACCAAGCGTCCGTCGGCCAGCCGGTTGATGCCGACATCGATCACAACGGCGTCAGTGGCCACCCAGTCGCCGCGCACCATTTCCGCCCGCCCCACCGCCGCCACCAGAAGTTCGGCCCGGCGGCACTCCGCTGCGAGGTCGCGGGTGCGCGAATGCGCCACTGTCACGGTGGCATCGGCATTGGTCAACAGCGCCGCCATCGGCTTTCCCACAATCGCCGAGCGGCCTAGCACCAGCGCCCTTGCGCCGCGGATCGACATGCCGACGTGCGCCAGCAGCCGCATCACCCCGAGCGGTGTGCAGGGCACCAGACCCGGGCGGCCGTCGTGCAGGCGGCCGACATTTATCGGGTGAAACCCGTCCACGTCCTTGGCCGGGTCGATCGCCTCGATCACCGCCTGCTGGCGGATCTGCGGCGGCAGCGGCAGTTGCACCAGGATGCCGTCAACCGCCGGGTCGTCGTTCAGCCCGCCGATGCTCGCCAGCAGTGCCGCCTCAGTGGTGTCGGCGGGCAGGCGGATGGTGCGCGCGGCGATGCCGGCGGCGGCGGCGGCGCGGTCTTTGTTGCGCACATACACGGCACTGGCCGGGTCATCGCCCACCAGAATCACGACCAGTCCGGGCGCGTAGGGCAAGGTGGCGACACGCGCGGCGACGCCGGCCCGCAGCGCGGCCGCCACCTGCTTGCCGTCGATCAGCGTCGCGCTCACAGCGCCTCCAACCGCGGTCCAATGGTGGCCGGGTTACCCTCAATGCGCAGCGTCTTTTCCCGGCTGGTCATGCCCAGCACCACCGCCACCGCCGAGGCGGGCACCCCCACCGCCGCGGCGAGCGTGGCACAGGCGGCGCGGTTGGCGCGGCCGCCCTCGGCGGCCTCGGTCACGCCAATGCGCAGCCGTTCGCCGGCTGCCGAGGGCGCGCGGCCCTGCACACCGGGCCGGCGGGACTTCGGCTGGATCTTCACGGCGACCGACACTGAATCGGCCGCCGGGCGCCAGAACGCGGTCACAGCAACAAACCGCGCAGGTCTCCGGTGACGAGCGCGACTTGGAGGCGAAGCAGCAGCGCGTCGACCGCGAAGATCAAAATCAGCAGGATCAATGGACTGATATCGATCGGTCCCAGGTTCGGCAGCATCCTGCGGATCGGCCGCAGCGCCGGTTCGGTCACCCGCTCGAGGAAATCGGCGATGCTCCAGACCAGACGATTGCGGGTATCCAGCACGCCGAAGGAGATCAGCATGCTGACGATCACCGCCGCAACGACGGCGTACCAGTAAAGGTTCAGCAAGATGCGAACGACGTCGAACACGATGGTGATCACGGGGCGCCCCTCTGAGACCGGGCGCAAGCTAGCTTTCAGCCGGTCGATGCGCAACCGTGCGGCGGATGCGTGCCATGCGCGCGGGCGCTTGACTTGGGCAACCGCGCTGCGCATCCTCCGGCCCCTGCGGCGCCCCCGGGCGTTGCGGCGAGTAGCGGGATGGGGCTGTAGCTCAGTTGGGAGAGCGCCTCGTTCGCAATGAGGAGGTCAGGGGTTCGATTCCCCTCAGCTCCACCACCATTCCGCGAACATCCTGGCTTTCGGCATCGCCCCGGCACCCGTCCCCTATTTGGTTCCCGCAATCACAGCCGGTCGGCAGATTGCCCGGCGGTGCCGACGACCAACCGATCGGCGCAGACTGACCTGACCGTTGCCATGGGCGCATTCCGCGCCGCGCCCGTTCAGGGCCGGGATGGTTTTGGGTGTCGTTCCACGCGTCGGAACCGCCTACGGGCATCCAGGGCTGTCCAGCGCGTCGAGTCGGCACACAACGGCGCTTTACGTTCCAAGAAGAAGGCCATCCGGGTCCGGCTGCTGCATGGGCGGAGATGTAGTTGAAGGGGGGCGTATCAAAAAAACTTTAAGGTTATCGTATGATGCCCCTTTCGATGCCACTGTTGTTGCAAAATCCACCATGCCCGCGTCCACCATGCCCGCGACTGCAGCGTTCGCTTCGTAGAAAAACACAGGAGAGGGTGGCTGCCGCGACGTCGCGTTTTGGTCCGCGTCGATGCTCTCGGCCGTGAAATACCCTGCCGCCTCCAGCTTGAACCCCAACACCGTCGCATGCGCCCCCTGTGCGCCGTTGGAAATGGCCAGCACGACGTTGGGCAGCGACACCGCGCCGGTAGCGATGGCGTTCCTCCAAAAGGCCTCGCCAGCAGCATCGGGCGCCCGGCCGAGCAGGTGCTGGTAAACGCTCGCGACCAGCGCGCGGACGACATACTGCTGGGCCGCCACGGGCAGAACTATGGTCTGGGCGGCGAAGCTGGCGGCGATCTGCGGCACGATGAACCCCGACTGCTTCCAATACGCCAGCCCGGCGCCGTCGAAATAGGCAAATTAAAGGGCCTGGATCTGTTGCTCGGGCGTCAGGGGGCGAAAAAGCCGGGCATGGGGGGCTTTCGTTCTGGTAGCAGGGTTCAGCGAATACCATACCGGGCCAGCCAGCCCGATACACCTTCCGTTGCTCGCCGCCACGCCGGCGTTCGGCGCCGTCGAGTGGTGCCACTTGCCACCGCGTGCAGCACCAGGCAGCGCGGCGGTCAAGGGCTTCCTGAACCTGGCTGGCGGCAACTGCCTGGCGGACCTGGAACGGCTGGAGGGCGACAGCGGGTTTTCCGCGGTGCTCGCCGCCATCGAGCGTGCAGCTGACGCGCGATGAACGGCGTGCGTTGAAGTCCCGCCGGCGGCGCGACCGCGAACGCACGGCGCCCTCCCCGAGTGCGGCGGCGGCCTGGCTGGAGCGTTTTCACGACCCGGCGACGCCGCCGGCGGTGGCCGGCCGCGCCTTCATTCCGGCGGTGACGGAGCAGTTGCAATCGCTGTGGCGCACCAACCAGACCCCGCTGTGGTTCATGCAGCGGCAACAGCCGGCGACGCCGGACATGGATGCGACGCTGGTCGAGACGCTCAAACGCGATGCCTTGCCCTGCCACAAGGCTGCAAGGCCTACCAGCCGCTGAATTGCTGGTGGGCGGGACAGGGTAAGGATGCTGTATTCGGAGTTCCGCGACGGCAATGTTGCCGCCGGGCACGAGAAGTTGCGCGTGCTGCGGCAAAAATGAAGAACCCATCCGGTCCTCAAGAGCGAGCCGGCTGGCGGCCAAATGCCGTTCCAGTTGTTCAGCGCCAATGCCGCGTGGTGGGCGGAGAGCATCCTGGCGCACAACCTGAACGCGGGGATGCAGCGGCTGGTGCTGGCAAGGAGTGGGTGGGCAAGCGGATGAAGGCGCTGCGGCTCCGCCTGATCAGTTTGCCCGGACGGGTGGTCAGCCACGCGCGCCGGCTGATCATCCGCCTCGGTGCGGCGGTGAAGGCGCTGCAACTATCTTCAAGGCCCGCCAGACCATTCGCGCGCTGGCCGCCGCTCCGACGGAATAGACCGCCACCGCCGACGCTTTCCCGCCCCTGCCGGTGCAGCCGCAGGCCCTCTTTCCGGAGGGCCATGCGGCCCCGTGCCCACACGACAGGCCGAAGACTTGCCTCGATTGCACAGCGCCACGGATGGAATTGCTCTGCGTGCGCGCCGACCTGACCAGATCGCGATCCGCGGACCACTTCGGGCCGCAACCACCGCTGCGCCCACCCAATCAGACCCGGACCGTCATCGTCGCAAGTTGGTTCGAGAATTGTGGCTCTTTACCACGCTTGCATCGATCAGTCCGCATGGCTAGGCTACCCCAATGGTCCACTGCGCAGCCACCACCGGCCGCTTTTCTCGCGCTCCCGCGCGCGGCCTGCTGCGTCTTCCGTTCGGCCTCCTCCTTCGACTTAGCCGCCCCTGGGCGTGATTTCCGGCCGCGTGCCGGTCACAGCTCAGGGGGACCCTGAGGCTAATCTCGACCATTCTCTTCCAGGAGCGGCAACCATGACCATCAACCATCCCAGCTTCGGCACGCTGGACGACACCCGCATCATCATCTTCGACACCACCCTGCGCGATGGCGAGCAGTCGCCCGGCTTCTCCATGAACCTGGCCGAAAAACTGCGCATGGCCGAGGCGCTGGCCGAACTGGGCGTGGACGTGATCGAGGCTGGCTTCCCGATTGCTTCGCCCGGCGACTTCGAGGCCGTCCACACCATCGCCTCCACGGTGAAGGGCCCGGTGATCTGCGGCCTGGCCCGCTCCGGCCGTGGCGACGTGATCCGCGCCGGCGAGGCGGTGGCGCCGGCCGAGCGCAAGCGCATCCACACCTTTATCAGCACCAGCCCGCTGCACATGAAATACAAGCTGCGCATGGAGCCCGAGACGGTGCTGCAGGCTGTCACCGACAGCGTGACCCTGGCCCGTCAGTATACCGACGATGTGGAATGGTCGGCCGAGGACGGCAGCCGCACCGATCCCGACTTCCTGTGCCGCTGCACCGAGGCCGCCATCGCCGCCGGGGCGACCACTATCAATATCCCGGACACGGTCGGCTATTCCCTGCCCGAGGATATGGCGCGCATCTTCACCATGCTGCGCGAGCGGGTGCCGGGCGCCGAGCGGGTGATTTTTTCGGCACACAACCACAACGACCTGGGCCTGGGTGTCGCCAACACAATCGCCGCAGTGCGTGCCGGCGTCCGGCAGATCGAGTGCACCATCAACGGCATTGGCGAGCGTGCCGGCAACGCGGCGCTGGAAGAGATCGTCATGGCGCTGCGCACGCGCCCGGACGCGGTGCCGTGCAAGCCGAACATCGTCACCGAGAAAATCCTGAAAACCTCGCGCCTGCTGTCCACCATCACCGGCTTCGACGTGCAGCCCAACAAGGCGATTGTCGGCCGCAATGCCTTCGCGCACGAAAGCGGCATCCATCAGGACGGCGTGCTGAAGAACGCCGCCACTTACGAAATCATGACGCCGGAAAGCGTGGGCTGGACCAAGTCGAACCTGGTGATGGGCAAGCACTCCGGGCGCGCCGCCTTCCGCGACAAGCTGCGCGCCCTGGGCTACGGCGAGATCGGCGACAACCAGCTGAACGACGCGTTCCGCCGCTTCAAGGATCTGGCCGACCGCAAGAAGATCGTCTACGATGAAGACATATGTGCTCTCGTCGATGACGAGGTGATGCGGGACCATACGCGCATCCGGTTCGTTTCTTTGGACGTGCACGCCGGCAGCCGTACGAAGCCGACCGCCGCGCTGGAACTGGAAATCGACGGCACGGTGCACAGCACGACCTCGGTCGGCGACGGGCCGGTGGACGCCACCTTCATCGCCATCCGCCAGCTGTTTCCGCATGAGTTCACGTTGCGGCTGTATTCCGTCGGCGCCGTTACCGAAGGCACCGACGCCCAGGCGAAGGTGACGGTGCGGCTGGAGGAAGACGGCAAGCTGGTGGATGGGCAGGGCGCCGATACCGACACCATCGTCGCCTCGGCCCGCGCCTATGTGCACGCGCTGAACAAGCTGCTGGTCAAGCGGGAGCGGACCGAGCCGGAGGCGCTGTCGGCGTAGACACGGGGTGAAGCCAGGCCGGCCGGACATGCCGGCCTGACCGATTGAGGACGTTGGCCATGCAATGGGACCCCACGGTCTACCTGCAGTATGCTGACGAGCGCTTGCGTCCGGCACTCGATCTGCTGGCGCGCGTGCCGCTGGCCACGGCGGCGCGTGTGGTCGATCTGGGCTGCGGTGCCGGCAACGTCACCGCGATCCTCAAGCGGCGGTTTCCCGCGGCGAACGTGACCGGCATCGATGGGTCGGCGCCGATGCTGGCCCGCGCCCGGCAAGCCACCCCAGACTGCGCCTTCGTCCAGGCCGATATCGCCGCCTGGGCGCCCGGGCAGCCGCCGGACCTGCTGTATTCCAACGCAGCCCTGCACTGGCTGGGCGACCACGCGGCGCTGCTGCCGCGCCTGCTCGCGACCCTCGCTCCGGGTGGGGTGTTGGCGGTGCAGATGCCGGCCATGCACGACGCCCCGATCCGGGCGCTGCAATACGCGGTGGCCGCGCAAGGTCCCTGGGCGCCGCTGCTCGTTGGTGTCGCTTCGGCCCCGCCGATCCTGTCATCCGGCGCCTACTGGGACGTGTTGTGGCCGCACTGCGCAAAGCTCGACCTGTGGGAGACCATTTACCTGCACGCCCTGCAGGGCGACGACGCGGTGGTGCAATGGGCCATGGGCACCAGCCTGCGCCCGTTCCTCGATCATCTGCCGGCTGACCTGCGCCCGGATTTCCTCGACGCCTACCGCGCGGCGGTGGACCCGGTTTATCCGCGCCGGCCGGACGGAACGACGCTGCTGCCGTTCCGGCGGTTGTTCCTGGTGGCGACGATCGCGTAGCTGTCATTGTCATGCCGTTTGACGTTGCGTCCTGTTCGGCGGCATGCAGGTCGGGCGCCAACCCCAGCGAGGATCATGATGAAAGGTTTCGTCGAGGATATTGAGGACCTGACCGAGGACAATCATGACTTCCGGCGGGTCCTTTACACCGGCAAGTACCTTCAATTGGTACTGATGGCCCTCAAGCCCGGCGAAGAGATTGGCGAGGAGGTGCATGCCGACCACGACCAGTTCTTCCGGGTCGAGAAGGGCAAGGGGGAGGTGATCATCGACGGCGTCCGCACGAAGATCAAAAGCGACGTGGCGATCGTCGTGCCTGCAGGCGCTCGCCACAATGTCATCAACACCGGGGAAAAGCCGCTGAAGCTGTACACGATCTATGGTCCGCCCGAGCACGCGGAGGGCGTGGTGCGCAGCACGAAGGCCGAGGCCGAGGCCACCGGGGAGCACTTTGACGGGAAGACCACCGAGTAGCTGATCTGCTCTGCCTTCCTGTCAACGCCGCGGAATTGCTCATCCTCCTGAGGTTGAGCCGAGCGTCGGTGCCGGAACGGCGATTTGCGTCGATGGTGACCGCGACCCGCAGACCGGCGGCTCAGTTGCGAAACGCAGCAACCGATGGCGGTCGGACTGCTGGCCCTGCCACTTCAGGGTGTTCGCCTCGACGGGCCACCCGATGGAGCGGCGTCACCCGCCTGGGGCGGCTCGGCGGCGCCGCCACACGTACGAACGAGCTGTTATCATTACGAACTGCTTCAACGTGATACGCCCACGACGTCACCGGAGATCGCGGGGCGCGCGCGGGCGCGTCGCTACGGCTTTCACGGTGCGCAGCGCTCGTATGGATCCGGACATGAATGGACTGGATCAGGTATCCGCCGGTGTGCCGCTGTTGTTTCCCGGATGCCGGGCGAGGCCCTGCCGAAAACGCCTGACCTGCGAACTTGTCCGGGGCTGACCTTGATGGTGGACTGGCGGTGACGGTGGGGTCGCCGGATGCTCGCTGCGACGGAGATTGGTGAAAGCCGCGCCTGGTCCCGATAAAGCGCAGGCCGGATCCAGGAATTCGGGATCTTGAAGCGATCCCTACCCGCTACGATCGCGGCGCTCGTTTCTTCTTCTGACGCTTCGACTTGGTCCTGGCGGAAATTGAACGCGAGCAGCGACCCTCGATCAGGCACCCGGCGAATAAGAACTCGAAAAAATCAATCCGTGACCAGCCGCTTGACGAGGCAAGGCGGGTGGAGATTGATGTTGCCCCGACAGCAACCTGGTGTCGCCAATGACCCCGCGCCCCTCTGATTTAACGTCGGTGGCCCCCACTCCCACTGCCCCCGGCTACATCGATTTCTACGGATATCACCCTGCCGCTGACGGCTGGTTGCTCTGCGGCTGGGTCCCTTTGCCCGGTTTTGGCGCCGCCCGCTGCCTTTTGCCCCGTGGCTCCGCCCGCATCGTCTTCGAGGTTGGCGAATTGCAAGGCGACATCGTTCTCGCACGATTTGAGCGCAATGACCTCGGCGAGCGTGGCGTCGGCGTGGTCCTGTTCCTCGCGGCTGCCGGGCAATTCCTCGGCCGGCTGATAGCTCTTGACCTGCGCGATACGGCGACCATCCCTTACCGCTTGCTTGCCGCCGAGGCGGCACCGCAATTGCACGACGTGGAACTCGCCACCCGGCTGCGACCGATCCTGAACGGCGCGATGCGCGATGAGGGCCGGACCGAACTGCTGGCTCTGCTGTCACGGCGCGGCTACAGCGGCGAGGATACGCTCGACCGCCTGACCGACTTTATCAGGCTCGACATCGACGAGGCCATCCTATGCCCGCCTGACGGGTTGGCGTTGATCGGCTGGTTCCTCGCGGCTCCGGGCACGGTAGAGTTGATCCGCATCCGCTGCGGGGTAGCCATGGCGGAGTTGCGGACGCAGGATTTCGTCGTGGTCGAACGTGGCGACGTGATCGAGGCAGTGGGCGCCGCGCTTGGCTTCACCGATGTCCGGTGTGGCTTCATTGCCTTCGTGCCCGGACTTACATCGGCGGATGATGCAGCGTACATTGAGGTGGAAACGAAGCGGCGCGAGATCGGCTTCAAGAACGTACCGGCACGCCGGTTGAGAGGGTTGCCGGCGATACGCAGCATTCTCGGCAGCTTTGAGATACAGTATGGTGATGTCCTTCCCGCCTTACGAAATGTCATTGCACCCGCCATCACCCGGCTCAACCAGGCCCGCATGCAGGAGCCACCGGTGGTGACCGCAGTTTCATTTGGCGCGCCGGCCGCGGCCCCGCGGACGAGCGTCATTGTGCCGCTGTATGGACGGATGGACTTCATGGAGTACCAGATCGGCCTGCTGGCGGCGCTGGGCTGCAGCAGCGGTACCGAACTGATTTATGTGCTGGACGACCCGCCGAAGCGGCGCGAGCTTCAAACGCTCGCGGAAAGCCTGTATTTGCGCTTCGGCATTCCGTTCCGGCTGCTCATGCTCAGCCACAACATGGGCTACGCGCCGGCGAACAACATCGGCCTCCGGCAAGCAAACGGTGAGTTTGTCTGTTTCGTCAACTCTGATGTGTTCCCGTCAACACCGGATTGGATCGGACGCCTTGTCGCACGGCTGGAGGGAGATGCATCGCTCGGAGCGGTGGGTCCGTTGCTGCTGTTCGAAGATGGATCGGTGCAGCACGAGGGCATGACGTTCGAGCCGATCACAGTGCTGGGTGGCCTGATGTTCCCACGGCATAACCGCAAAGGCTGGCGCCCGCGCGCAGGCGCGGGCCTCGTTCGTGAGCCGCTCATCACCGGTGCCTGTATGGTGATGCGACGCGCGCTGGTGCAAGAGCTGGGTGGTTTCGACGAGGCATATGCAATCGGCGATTTCGAGGACACCGATCTGTGCCTGAAGATCGGCCGCCGCGGTTTGGCTTGCGCGGTCGATCATGAGGTCCAGCTCTATCATCTCGAACGCAAGTCGCAGGACGGGCTGGAGCAGCGCTGGCGCATGAACATGACACTCTGCAACGCCTGGCTGCACCAGTGCCGTTGGTTCGGCGAACCCGATCAAATCGCGCCGGAGTGGGCTGATGCGTGACGAACGTCCCGTTCGCGTGCTGATCGCTTCGCACGGCCATCCTCAGCTCACCCGCGGCGGCGCAGAAATCGCGGCGTTTCAGCTGTTCCGGGCGATCTGCGACAAGCCGGGTTGGGAGGCTTGGTTCCTGGGCTGTCAGAACAACCCATCGGGCGGCCGGCTGGGGACGGCGATGACCCAGCCGTTTTCCGAGCGCGAGTTCGTCTACAGCACAGGCAGGTTCGAGTGGTTCAAGTTCGCCAACCGCGATCCGGCTTTTGCCAGAACGTTCCGAACGCTGCTTGAAGGGGTGCAGCCCGACATCGTCCACTTTCACCACTTCATAAACTTCGGCGTCGAGGCATTCTACCACGTTCGGGACGCGCTACCTCATGCGACGATTGTGCTCACGGTACACGAGTATCTCTCGATCTGCCATCATTACGGACAGATGGTGACGAAAGGCCGGGAAAACCTTTGCTATGACGCCAGTCCAACGCGATGTAACCACTGCTTCCCTGATATCGGCGTTTCAGATTTTTTCCTACGGAAGCTCTACATCAGCGGCTTTTTTGCCATGATCGACCATTTTATTTCGCCCAGCAGTTTTCTGGCCGCCCGGCTGACTGACTGGGGCATCCCCGCGGACCGTATCAGCGTGATCGAGAATGTTATTCCGCCAACGGGCGACGCCGTGCCGGCGCGCCGAAAGGAGGATACGGATCCGCTCAGGGTTGGGTTCTTTGGCCAGATCTCGCGCCTCAAGGGGATCAATGTCCTGTTTGATGCGGCCGAATTGATGGAAGCTGAGGAGTTCGCTGATGTGGTGTTTGACATACACGGCGATTACCGCGGCCAACCGCCGGAGTTTCAGAAGGAGTTTTTGCATCGGCTCGATGGTGCTGGCCGCAACGTCGTATTCCATGGCCCCTATGATATGCAGCGGGTGGATTCGCTCATGCGGCAGGTCGACATTACCATCGTGCCGTCGATCTGGTGGGAGAACTCGCCGATTGTCATCCAGGAAGCGTTCCGCAATTGCCGCCCGGTTATCTGCTCCGATATCGGCGGCATGGCCGAGAAGGTGCGGGATGGCGAGGATGGTTGGTATTTTCCGGTCGGCAGTCCGATCGGGTTGGTTGCACTATTGAAGCGGCTTTGCCGGGATCGTGATCTCGTAAGGCGTGTCGCCGCGGCGACACGGAGGCCCCCTGATGTTGACGCGGTCCTCAATGCGCATATTCATCTTTTCGAAAAGGCGAGACCGATTGCGTTTGGTGGCGTGTGATTGTCACTCATTGGTATTTCGATGCCGAAGCTCGGGTGGTGTGGTGATATTCACTGCGCCTGCGTGGGCTATTGAAATCTTAGCTGGTCGATTATTCACGCTACGAAGAACCGGAGCCAGGGCAACCGAATCGGAAGAAAACAATCAGGTGGGCGGCAAGAACGCAACGAACAAATCCAAAATTGGGCGTGATGTATCGGCTGGAGCGTCTATCCTGGCCGGGTGATCGACATCGCTGCCATCAAGGCTCGCTTCGAGGCGCCGGAGCCGGTTCCGGGCGGAAGAGGGTGCCGGTTGTTCGCGGCCAGTGAAGCGCGCACTGCGGGCCACGGGGGGGTGATTGCGGTTTCGCTGGCAACCGGGATTGCGCGCAGCGCGATCGGTCGCGGCCTGGCAGACTTGCTTACTGGCACCGCGATGTTCAGCCCGCGGCTTCGGCGACCGGGCGGGGGCGGCAAGCCAGCGGCGGGAGCCGCCTCGCCCGCGAACGGGCGTGCCGCGCGACAAAGATCAGCGCCAGCACCATCTGCGCTTCTCACCTTGATTGTCGCGAGGCAATCAGATCCAGATCCCGCGGCAGTCCCCTGAGCGAGGTCAGGCCGGCAGTCAACGGCTCGGAGTCGTACTGGAAACCCAGAACGCCCCGTGGCGCCATCCCGCACCCCGTTGGTGATCGTCGGTGATTGGCAAATCCAGACTATCTCTTTGATTCTTCAGGGCCAACGCGGAGCCGACAATTTTTTGGTGCGGGATTACGGAAGCAAGAAGGCCAGGGCTTTGCCCTGGACCCGCCGTCGTGCGCAGCGCGCCTTCGGCGGGACGTCGTGCGCAGCGCGCCTTCGGCGCGAGTCGTGCGCAGCGCGCCTTCGGCGGGACGGCCGGGAGGCGCTTGGAACCCGTTGCCAACCGCACCCGAGAATGACAGAGGGTCATCACAACATCACCACGCCCCATGCTCTTCAGCTCGGTCACCTTCCTGTTCTACTTCCTGCCAGCATTCCTGCTGGCCTATGCCGTGTTGCCCTGGGCCAACGCCGTGCTACTGGCGGGCAGCCTGTTGTTCTACGCCTGGGGCGACCCGGCACGGCTGCCGGTGTTGCTGGCCTGCATCCTGCTGAATTGGCGGTTCGGCTTGCTGGTCGCGCGCGGTCAACCGGGCGCCCTGGCGCTTGGGGTGGGAAGCAATCTCGGCCTGCTGATCTGGTTCAAATATGCCGGGTTCCTGGCCACCCAGGTGGGCATAGCCGCCTTCTGGGTCGGACTGCCCGCCCCGCCGGTGCCCGACATCCTGCTGCCGCTCGGCATTTCATTTTTTACCTTCCAGGGCATCTCCTATCTGGTGGACGTGCGGCGGGGGGTGGTGCAGGCACAACCGAGCCTGCTGAAATTCGCCATGTACAAGGCGATGTTCCCACCGCTGATCGCCGGCCCGATCGTCCGCTACGCCGTGGTCGCCGACCGGGTGGACCGGCGGCACGTCACCATTCAAGCGCTCGAACGCGGGGTGGAAAGCTTCATCGTCGGCCTGGCCCAGAAGGTGCTGGTGGCGAACACGCTCGCCGGGCCGGTGGACCACATCTTCGCCCTCCCGCCCGACCAGCTCGGGCCGGGAATCGCCTGGCTCGGGGCGGTCGGCTACGCGCTGCAGATATTTTTCGACTTCGCCGGCTATTCGAACATGGCGATCGGTCTCGGCCGCATGCTGGGCTTCGAGTTGCCGATCAACTTCGACCGACCCTATGCCGCACGCTCGGTGACCGAGTTCTGGCGGCGCTGGCACATCACCCTGTCCACCTGGTTTCGCGACTACGTGTATATCCCGCTCGGCGGCAACCGGCGCGGCCCATGGCGCACCACGGCGAACCTGGTGACAGTGTTTCTGCTGTGCGGCTTTTGGCACGGCGCGAGCTGGAATTTTGGCGTCTGGGGCCTTTATCATGGGCTGTTCCTGGTACTCGAGCGGCTGGGGCTCGCGCGGCTGCTGCTGGCGCTGCCGCGGGCGGCGCAGCACGCCTACCTGGTCGTGGTGGTGGTGATCGGCTGGGTGCCGTTCCGGGCCGACACGCTGGCGCACGCGGGTGAAGTGCTGCGCGCCATGGCGGGCGCGATGGGGGTGCAGGCGGCTGCGGTCGGCCCGGTGTTGACCGGCAGTGTGTCGGCGGCGCTGGTCTGCGGCGCGCTGCTCTCGGCGTGGCCGCGGGACCGCCTCATCCTGCCGGCCTGGCTGCAGCCGCACATGCTGCGCCAGTGCGCCTGCGTGGTGCTGGCGGTGCTATCGGTCGCCTCGCTCGCGGCCGGAACTTACAATCCCTTCATCTATTTCCGCTTCTGATGTCTGCCACCACGCCCATCACGACAACCATCGGCATGACCCTGGGGCGGGCGATCCGGCCGGTGCGACGTTCTGGGCTGGTTCATCCCGGTGTTTTTCGGTCTGCTCGCCCTGCCTGCGCTGGTGCAACTCGTGCGGCCACCCGCCCCCGACATCCTGGTGGCCGAAAACCGACGTGCCGCGCCGCCGCCGAACCGGCCCCACAGCGTGGCGGAAGCCCTGCAACTGCCCAGGCAGGTCGATGCCTGGCTCACCGACCGGTTCGGCCTGCGCACCACGCTGGTGCTGCTCAACGCGCGGGTGCGCTGGCTGGCGTTCGGCGAGGTTTCGTCCTCGCCCGACCTGGTGATCGGGCGGCACGGCCGGTTTTTTCTCGGCGCGCATGCCGGCGCCCCGCCGGACTCGCTCATCACCCAGGTCTGTGACGCCGCCGCGGCCGACGGAGGGGTAAAGCACGCCGCGGACTCAGTGCGCCGCGTTCTCGCCGGCGCCCGCGCCGCCGGGCTCGACCCGACAGTACTGATCGTGCCCACCCCCGCGCGGCTCTATGCCGAGGACCTGCCGGAGCGCCTGATCCCCGCATGCACCGGGCGTACCCCGCTCGGCGATGCGGTCGCGGCCGACCTGACCGGCGAGGACGTGATTTATCCGGTGGCCGCCCTGCTGGCGATGAAGGCGCGGATGGCAGTGGTTCCGCCGCGGCATTTTCACTGGGCGGGCGAGGCGCCGCTGCGCATCGCCGAACTGGTGGCCGAAGTGCATTGGGGACTGCCGCGCAGCCTGCCGCTTTCGCTCGCGCATGTCTCGCGCGCCTCGGACCTGAACTTCCTCGCCCCCGGCGCCGGCATGACCGACATGATCGACGCGCCGCAGCGCCGCCCGGCGGGCGTTCGCACCTGCCGCGCCACCGAGTGCGGCGTGCCGGGCCTGCCGCCCGATGCCGCCGCGCCGCTGGAAATCCACCGGCGCCCGGGACCGGGTATTGTGCTGGTCATCGGGGATTCTTTCGGCGACGAGATCGCGCCCGATTTTGTCGAGCAGTTCGGCGAGGTCTGGCACGTCCAGATCAATCTGCTTCGCGGCATGAACCACGCGAGCCAACGGTCGCTGGGGGCGGTGTTGCGCGCGAAATTCCGCGGTGAACGCGTGCTGGTCGTGGTGCACGACCTTGGCACGGCGAGTGCTTTCGACCAGGTGGTCAATGAGGCGTTGGGGGTTGAGTAGGCCTGCGCCGGGGCGTGGCGCGGGCGGACGAGGCGAGACGTGATCGCCTTCGCCGACTTGCTCGAGCGCCTTGTTTTCACCCCCGGCCGCAACGCGAAGCTCGCCCTGCTGCGGCGCTATTTCGAGACCGTCCCCGACCCCGACCGCGGCATCGGGCTGGCGGCGGTTACCGGCGCGCTCGCCTTCTCTGCCGCCAAGCCCGGGCTGATCCGCGACCTTGCGGCGGCGCGGACCGATCCGGAGCTTTTCGCCTGGTCCTATGATTACGTCGGCGACCTCGCCGAGACGGTGGCGCTGATGTGGCCCGGCACGACGACGGGCGAAAAACCGCCGAGCCTCGCCGCAGTGGTGCGGACGCTGCAGACGGCCCCGAAGGCGGCGCTGCCTGGCATCGTGGCCGGCTGGCTCGACGCCTCCGATGCGTCAGTGCGGTTTGCCCTGCTCAAGCTCATCACCGGCAGGTTGCGGGTGGGCGTGTCGTCGCGGCTGGCGAAACTGGCGCTGGCGGAGACAACCGAGGGGCGCATCAGCGCCGACGATATCGAAGAGATATGGCATGGTCTCGTTCCGCCTTACGTGGCCCTGTTTGCCTGGTTGGACGGCACTGGCCCTCGCCCCGACCCCGACAGCGCGCCCAATTTCCGCCCGTTGATGCTGGCGCATCCGCTGGAGCCAGGCGACCTGGAAGGTCTCGACCCAGCCACGCTGCGCGCCGAGTGGAAATGGGACGGCATCCGCGTGCAGCTTGTCGCCACGTCATCCGGACGCCGCCTGTACTCGCGCGGTGCCGACGATATTTCCCAAGCCTTCCCGGAAATCGTCGCGGCAATGGATTTTCATGCGGTGCTGGATGGCGAGTTGCTGGTGGTGCGCGAGGGCGTGGTGGCTCCGTTCGCCGATCTGCAGCAGCGGCTGAACCGAAAGACGGTCACGGCGAAGCTGATGCGGGATTTTCCCGTCGCGGTGCGCCTGTATGACATGCTGTTCGACCGCACCGAGGATGTCCGGCCGCTGCCGTTCGATTCCCGGCGGGCGCGGCTGGAAGGTTTTTTCACCAGCGCCCGCCCGGCGCGGATGGACATGTCCGAAATGATTCGATTTGCAACGATGGCGGAGCTGACCGCGTTGCGTGACGGCGCGCGCGCCGCTTCCATCGAAGGACTGATGCTCAAGCGGGGAGATTCCCCCTATATCCCCGGCCGGCCGAAGGGATTGTGGTGGAAGTGGAAGCGCGACCCGCTGACGATCGATGCGGTGTTGATGTACGCGCAGCGCGGCCACGGCAGGCGCAGTTCGTTCTATTCCGATTTCACCTTCGGGCTCTGGCGCCCGGCCGAGACGGGCGGGGAGGAACTGGTGCCGGTGGGCAAGGCGTATTTCGGCTTCACCGACGCCGAGCTTGGATTTCTCGATGGCTGGATACGCATGCACACGGTGGGGCGGTTCGGCCCGGTGCGCGAGGTGGAGAAAACGCTTGTGCTTGAGGTGGCGTTCGACGCGGCGCAGGTGTCGACGCGGCATCGATCCGGCGTGGCGCTGCGGTTTCCGCGGGTCTCCCGGATTCGCACCGATAAGCCGGCGGCGGCGGCCGATCGTCTGGAGACGTTGATGCGGTTGGTGGGGACGCCGGCGGCAGCTCCGCGGACCTGCCGTTGAGCCGCCGGCAGACCTCTTTGCCTCGCCCCTCCATGATCGGCGGAAATCCGCAGGTCCGCCTGGCGGGTGGCAAGTCCACCTGAACACAGAAAACAACCCGTGCAGTCACATCGGCGGGCATCATCCTCCGCTCCGCTGGAAATACTTGAGAAACGTCATAATAATCGTGCCGGTCTCGGCTGCACGAAAGCGAAACGTGGCCTCGATCGTCGGCAGCACGAGCGATGCGATTTGCCGCGTTGCCGGTTCGCCAAGGTCCAACGTCCACATACCGTCCGGCGGGGTGAAGCGTCGCCGCGCAGGATCGAAAGCAATCCCGGGGAAGGCGATGGGCATCAGACGGTGGAAGTCAGCCTCGGTGCAGCCCATCGAGAAACGGCAAATTGACGGCACGGTGGCGACCGTTAGCCGCCGGCGACGGGAGGCCAGATGGCGATCGTGTCGCCAGCCGCGAAGCGAGTCGTGGCGCGCTCGCCGGGTGGCAGGAACACACCGTTCACCAGCACAAGAAAGCAACTGCCGAGCGGAACGCCGAACCGTCCGACAATGTCGGCGAGGGTGGCCGAGGCAGGGATGTCCATCGCAACTTCATCCGTGCGGCGGTCCCGCTGCGGCAGGTACTGTGCCAGTGTTGCATACAGCTTGAGGGTGACGCGGATGCTGTCCTGGGCCGTCGTCGCCGCTGCGGCCATGGCGGTATTCCTTCAGGCTGGCTGCATGCGCGCGACAGAGGCATCGGCGAGCAGCGTCGGGTCCCGCAGCAGCTTGTCCTTCCACGGACCGAGGTGGGTGCGGCGCTGGATCAGGCCGCGAATGACGCCCACATGGTCGGTGTGGCCGAGGCAGGTGGCGCCGACCAGCACGTCATCGTCGAATTCCAGCCGCAGGTAGCGCTGTTCGCGCAGATCGTTCAGTTCGACGCGCGCCCCGCCAGGCACACCCTGCCATTGACCAAACGAGGTCGAGACCAGACCGAACGTGTCCAGCACATTCATCTGCAGCGTGCCGACCAGGCGGGCGTCGCGCCCCGCCATGTTTAGGGCGGCGATGCGGGCCTGATCAACCGCATCCGGCTGCACCGCATTGACGATGGGCAGCCCGCTGCCGAGTTCCTCCAATTCCACGCAGTCCCCGGCAGCATAGATGCCGTCCACGCTGGTCGCGAGCCGGTGATCGACCAGGATGCCGGTGGCGGTGGCAACCCCGCTGCCGGCGAGCCAGCCGATATTCGGCTTCACCCCGGTGGCCGAGATCACCACCTCGGCCTGCAAGGTTTCGCCAGCCGCGGTGGTGACGTTCAGGACACCCCCGGTCCGCTCGATGCGGGCGATGCGGGTGCCGGTCATCACCTGCACGCCCCTCGCCTCGCACCAGGACCGCAGCAGGGCGGCGGCCCCTGGCGGCATCATGCGCGGCACCATGCGGTCGGCCATCTCCACCAGCGTGAGCCGCGCGCCGCGGGCGACGATCGCCTCCATGATGATGCAGCCGATGAAACCCGCGCCCATCTGGATGACGCGCGCGCCGTCATGCACGGCCGCAGCGATGCGCCGCGCATCCGCCATCGTCCAGCAGGTCAGCACGCCCGGCAGGTCGATGCCGGGAATGGGCGGGCTGGCCGGCGAGGAGCCGACCGCCAGCAGCAGACGGTCGTACGGCAGACGCTGCCCGTCGGCGAGGGTGACGATGCGCGACGCCGCATCGAGCACCACGGCATGGCCTTGCAGCAGCGAAATACCGAGAAGCTCGAAATGGCCCGGGGTCTTGCGCAGATACGTGCCGGCCTCATCGATGTCGCCTTCCAGCAGGTAGGGAAGCGCCATGCGCGAGTACGGCGGTTCCTTCTCACTGCCCAGCAGGGTGATCGCATCGTCGGGACACTGCGCCCGCAAAGTCTCGGCGGCGATGACGCCGGCCGGCCCGTTGCCGATGATCAGATGGCGCTTGCCGGATACCGCGCCGGGCCGGGGAGCCACAGGCGGCGCGACGAAAGAGTGGGGCGCGCTTGCCTGCGGTTCCGGTGCCCGACCTCCGGGTCCCAGCCGCAACCGTCGCAGCAAGCCGGCAACAAGGCCGCGCATCGCTACAGGCTCAGACGCGCCAGCGTCTCGGCCTTGGGGCAGCCGGCAGTGTCCCAGCCGCGGAGTTCGTAGTATTCCGGCAGCATCTTGCCCAGCCCGTTGACCAGGCCCTTGGCCGGCCCGGTCTTCGCCGCCTCGGTCAGCAGCCGCTTCGGCAGCGAATCATCCTTGCCGGTGAACCCGGCGGCGAGGTTGTACTGGCGCTCCAGATTCCAGACCCGTTCGCCCACCACGCCCAGATTCTCCAGCGACCAGTCGCCCTCGCAGGCCGTCTCCAACTGCGGTGCCACATCGGCCAACGACCAGGCGAACGACGTGAACACGCAGATGCCGGCGCTGTCGAATACCGCGGTCGCGTCCTGGAACGCCTTCACCAGCCCCGCCTTGCCGTCAGTGACCAGCGGGTCCGTTTTGATCGGAATGCCCAGCACTTCCGAGGCCACCGTATAGCTGCGCAGATGGCAGGCGCCGCGGTTGGAGGTGGCATAGGTCAGGCCCATGCCCTGGATGCCGCGCGGGTCATAGGCCGGAAATTCCTGCCCTTTCACCGTCATCGACAACTCGGGATGGCCGTATTTTTCGCACAATCGCTTCGACCCCTGCCCGACTTCGCGGCCGAACCCCTCGCCGCGGGCGGTGACCTCCGCCAGATAGGTGAGCGCCCGGGCCGAGCCGAACGGCGCCTCGATGCCGATTTGCTCCGCCGTCAGCACGCCCAGCTCATACAGCTCCATCACCGCGCCGACCGTGGCGCCGAACGAGATGGGGTCAAAACCGTCCTCGTTGCAGATGAAGTTGGCATAGGTCAGGGCTTCCAGGTCGTTCACCCCGTTCGCCGAGCCAAGTGCCCAGGCCGCCTCATATTCCAACCCGCCCGAGGCGCCCCAGTATTCCGGCCGGTTGAGCACCGTATAGTGCGTCTGGTCGATCTTGGAGATGCGGCCACAGGCGATGGTGCAGCCGAAGCAGGCCTGGTTGCTGACCAGGTTGGGCTTGCCGTCGGTCTCGCGCGGCGCGTGCATCGCCTCGGCCGAGATGTCTTTCGCACCTTCGAACTGCACATCGCGGGCGTTGCGGGTCGGCATGGCGCCGACCTCGTTGATGACGTTCATCAGCACCTGCGTGCCGAATTTCGGCAGCCCCTCGCCGGTCACACCGTTGCCGGCCAGCACGGCTTTCGCCGCCGCCGTCGCACGTTGGAAGCCGGCCGGGTCCTTGACGCCGCCGACACCTTTTGTGCCGCGCACGGCAATGGCCTTCAGGTGCTTCGAGCCCATCACGGCTCCCACGCCCGAGCGGCCGGCGGCGCGGTGCAGATCGTTGATCACGGCAGCATAGAGCACGCCATTCTCGCCGGCACGGCCGATGCAAGAGATTCGCAGCTGCTTTTCCTGGTGCCGGCGCCGCAGCGTCGGCTCGGTCTCCCAAGTGGTCTTGCCCCAGATGTCGGCGGCGTCGAGCAGTTCGGCGCGGTCGTCCTCGATGTGCAGGTAGACCGGGGCCGGGGCGCGGCCTTCCAGGATGATCATGTCCCAGCCGGCGTTCTTGAGTTCCGCCCCCCAATACCCGCCGGAGTTGGAGCAGGCGATGGCACCGGTCAGCGGGCCTTTGGTGATGACCGAATAGCGCCCGCCGGTGGAGGCCATGGTGCCGGTGAGCGGGCCGGTGGCGAAGATCAGCTTGTTGGCCGGCGACAGCGGATCGACCTTCGGGTCGGTTTCCTCCACCAGGTACTTGGTCGCCAGGCCACGCTGCCCGAGATACAGTTTTGCCCATTCCATGTTCAGGGGCTCGGCGGTGCAGGTGCCGGCGGTGAGATCGACGCGCAGAATTTTGCGTTGCCAGGCCATGATATTGTCTCTCCCGTTAGTCGGCGTGACCGGCCGGCTGTTGTTCCAGCTTCGCCGCCCAGGCACGCATGCGGTCGAGCCCGGTCGCGTCGGCATCGATATAGGTGATGGCACCGGTTGGGCAGGCCTCGGCACAGGCCGGGCTGCCGCCACAGAGGTCGCATTTCTGCACCTTCCCGGTATCCGCGACGTAGTTGATGGTGCCGAACGGACAGGCGATGGTGCAGACCTTGCAGCCGACACACGTGGCCTCGTTCACCACCATGGCGCCCAGGACGCGGTCTTTGGTGATGGCCTCGACAGGGCAAGCCTGGAGGCACCAGGCCTCGGCGCACTGTGTGCAGGTGTAGGGCACCTTCAGACCCGTCTCGTGAAAGTCGAACACCTTGATCCGCGACTTCGCCGGATTGAACACGGCGTAGTTCTCGTAGCTGCAGGCCATCTCGCACTGCAGACAGCCGGTGCATTTCTTTGCATCGATGTGCAGCGACTTGATCATGACGCAAACCCTCCCTGGCCTGGTTGTCCGCCGCCCGGCAGGGGCGGTCATGCACGGGTCACCGTATCCGGCCGTATATCGTGATCCTGTCGCAACCGCCTGACGAACGCAATCGGGTTGTCCGCAACGCCATCTGACCTACGGCATCGGCGGGTCGCGCATGCGCCGCGGTTCGGCATCGGGCCGGAGCGCATCCTCCAGAGCACGCAGGTCACCGTCGAGCACCGTGCGCGCGGTCGCCTCCATGGCGCGGTAGCGGCGCAGCACGTCGCGACCGAATTCGGTGACCTCGGCACGCTGGTCGGCCTTGCCTCCGGGGCGGGTCGCGACCACTGGCTGACGAAACGCGGTGTTGAGGCTGTCGACCAGCAGCCAGGCGCGGCGGTACGACATTTCCATGGCACGGCCGGCGGCGCTGATCGATCCCAGTTCGTCGATCAACTCCAGCAGGCGCACCTTGCCGGGGCCGAGGCGCACCACATCGCCGACCTCCAGGCGCAGAGCGAGACGGGACTCACGGGGCGGCATGCGGACGTGCCTAGCAGCTCGCCGGGCCGGCGGCGATGGCGGCCGTTGCGCGCGGTGCCGGCAGGCTGTTTTGTTGCACCGGCAAAGGGGAGGTGCAGATGCTGGTATTCGGTGTCGTCGGCCGATGCGCGGCCAAGGCGGGGGTGGTGAGCCGGCTGGTGGCGGCGGCCGCCGCGCGTGGCATGAGCGTGTCTACGATCAAGCGCGTGCACGACCAGGTGGACCTGGACCGCCCCGGCACCGGCAGTTGGGACAACCGTATGGCGGGCGCGCACCAGGTACTGCTGGCCAGCGCGACACGCCTCGCTCTGCTGCAGGAAGTGCGGGCGTCGCAGGATGAGCCGGATATCACGGCGCTGCTGGCCCGTCTGGAACCGGTCGACCTGGTCCTGCTGGAAGGGTTTCGCGGCACGGCCTACCCAAAGCTGGAGGTGATCGCGCCTGGGCAGGACCGGCGGCTGCTGGCGCTCGATGACCCGTCGGTGCGCGCCGTGGCCGGCGCGGCCACGGTCGCCTCCCCGGTACCGTGGCTGGCGTTGGACGACACCGAGGCGCTGCTCGCATTCGTGCTCGCCGAGGCGGCGGCGCCCGATCAGATGCATTGATCAGCGCGCGGCCATTGCCGTGTCCGATATTCTCGATGCCGCTGGCCATGCCCTTGTGCTTCTGCTCAGTTTCGACGCGGCGCTGCTGCAGGTCGCCGGATTTTCCCTCGCGCTGAGCCTGTCGGCATCCATCGCGGCGGCGGCGATCGGCCTGCCGCTCGGCGCGGCCCTTGCCGTGTTCCGCTTCCGCGGACGATCCTTGCTGATCCTGCTGGCGAACGCATTGCTCGGGCTGCCGCCGGTCATGGTCGGACTGGTTCTCTATCTGCTGCTGTCGCGCGCCGGGCCGATCGGCCGTCTCGGGCTGCTGTTCACGCCCTTCGCCATGGCCCTGGCGCAGTTCCTGCTTGCCTTGCCGATCGTGGTCGCGCTCAGCCATCGCGCCATGGCTGGCGTTTGGAAAGACTGCGGAGACGAGATGCTGGTGCTCGGCGCCAGCCGGCTGCAGGCCATTCCCCATGTCCTGTCCATCGGACGGATGGAGGCCATCACCGCCTGTCTGGCCGGATTCGGGCGGACGCTCTCTGAAGTGGGGGCCATTCTCATCGTCGGCGGCAATATCGCCGGATACACGCGCACAATGACCACAACGATCGTGCTCGAAACCAGCGAGGGTCATTTTGCCTTCGCTTTGGCACTTGGCGTGGTGCTGGTCGCCATCAGCATCACCGTCAGTGCCTGCGCCTTCGCGATCGAGTCCCGATCGCCTCGGACAGTTGCAAAGGAGGTTGCATGAAACCCTTCAGCCCACGGCAAGCTGCCCTGTGGGGAATGCTGGCCTGCGCCAGTGCAACGCCGCTCTCGAGCCCGGCGGTGGCGCAGGAAGCGATTGTTCTGGCCTCGACCACCTCGGTTGAGAACAGCGGTTTGCTGGCGCGCATCCTGCCGCAGTTCACGCGGGAAACCGGGATCACGGTGTACATGGTGGCGCAAGGCACCGGCCAGGCGCTCGCCACCGCCGCCCACGGCGACGCCGATCTGGTGCTGGTGCATGACCCGGAGGCGGAGGCGAATTTCATCGCGGCCGGTCATGGCATGACCCGTGAGGAGATCGCCTGGAACGACTTCATTATCGTCGGCCCGGACACCGATCCCGCCCACATCGCCGGGACGAAGGATGTGACGGCGGCCCTCAAGGCAATCGCAGCCACCGAGGCGCCCTTCGTGTCACGCGGTGATCAGAGCGGCACGAACGCGCTGGAAAAGCGCCTCTGGCAAGCGGCTGGCGTGCAGCCGGCCGGCACCTGGTATCGCGACATCGGTGGCGGCATGGGCGCGGCGCTGAATGCCGCCGCTGCGATGCAGGCCTATACGCTTGCGGACCGCGGGACCTGGCTGAGCTACGGCAACAAGGCGGGAATGAACATCGTGCTTGCAGGCGATTCCCGCCTGCTCAACCGCTACGACGTGATCCTTCTGAACCCGCAGACTCACCCGGAGGCGAAGCAGGCCTCCGCGCAACGCCTGGCGGCCTGGCTCCGTTCACCGGTCGGACAGGCGGCGATCGGCGCCTATACGATCGCCGGGCAGACGCTGTTCCATCCGGAATCCGACCCGAAGCCCTGAAATCCAGGCGGGGTCAGGGCAGGTCGAACCCGAGCGCGCGCAGGGCGGCCCGTGCCGCCGCGCCCCGCAGCGTATCCAGGAACGCCTGCACCGGTTGCCGCGGCAGCCGCTGCTCGGCGACAAAAAAATCGTAGTGCTCGTCGGCCACGGGGATGAACCCCAGCCCATAGGCAAGCGCGACCGTCTCGATCGCCATGCCCCAGTCGGCCCGCCCCTGGGCGACGGCCGCGGCAACCGCGTTGTGCGAGCGCGGCTGGTTCGCGTATCCCGCCGGGCAGCCGCCAGCGAGCATGCCGTCGATCAGGATGCGCGTGCCGGAGCCCTGGTTGCGGTTAACCATGATGCAGTCGGGATCCATCGTGGCGTTGCGCACGCAGGAAGCGGCGTCGCCCGACGCGAAGCGGGCATCGCCGGGGCGGAACACGATCCCCTGCCGGCGCCGCCAGCCGGGAACAAGACCCAGACCCGGCTCGAGGAACGGCGCGTTGTACTGTCCGGTCGCAGGGTCGAACAGATGTGCCGGCGCCAGGTCGCAGGCGCCGCGCCGTGCCGCCGCCAGCCCGCCCAGGCTACCCACCGCCAGCACCCGGGCGCGCACGCCGCGCGCCGCCAGCAGGTCGAGCACCGCGTCGAGCCCGACGCAGTGGCTGCCGATGATGACAAGATCGGGCAGGTGCGGCGTCGCGGCGCCGATCAGCCGCACCGAGACGGAAGCCCCGGACTCCGCCCCCGCCGACAGCGCCTCCACCGCGAAGAACCCGTCCGCCTGCCCGAAGGCGGTGACCGAACCCGATCCCTTGCCGAGCGGCCACGCCGCCAGGCCGCCCTCTGGCGCCTCCGCCAGCGACACCATGACATACTCGGTCCGTCCCAGCTCGCTCGGTGACCGCACCGCGAGCCGCGCCGGCACTGCTGCCTCGTCCAGCGGCGGCAGCCCGGCCAGGGCACGGATCACCGGCACGACGAATTCGTGGAAGGTGAACACGGCCGAGGTCGGAAAACCGGGCAGCACGACGACCGGCCTGCTGCCAACGGCGGCGAGGCACAGCGGCTTGCCCGGCTTCAGCGCCACGCCATGCACCAGGATGCCGGGCGGACCGAGCCGCGCCAGGATGCGGTGCGCCACGTCCCCCGCGCCCTTCGAGGTGCCACCGCTCAGCACCACGATATCGGCCAGCTCGAGCGCCTGGCGCACCGCCGCCTCCAGCGCGGCCTCATCGTCGCGGATGATGCCCAAAGGCACCGGCTCGCCGCCGTGCTCCGCCACCGCGGCGGCCAGAATGGCACCGTTGCTGTCGGGGATGGCCGCCGGTGGCAGCGGCACCGTGCCGGGGGGCACCAGCTCGTCGCCGGTGGACAGCACCGCGACGCGCGGCCGGCGCACCACTGCCACGCTCGCCAGCCCGGACGCGGCCAGCATGCCGATCTCACGCGAGCCGATCACGGCGCCGGCGCGCAGCAGCGTCTCGTCGCGCGCGATGTCGCTGCCGGCGAAGCCGACGAACTGCCCGGGCGGGACGGCGCGCCGGATCACCACCACTGGCAGGCCGGAGCCGTCCGCCTCCAGCTCGGTATGTTCGATCATCGTCACCGCATCGCACCCCCGCGGCAGCGGCGCGCCCGTCGCGATCGCGGTCGCCGTGCCGGCGGCGACCGCGATCGCCGACACGGCGCCGCACGTCAGCACCTCGGCATTCAACCGCAGGCGGCGCGGGTTCTGGTCGCCGGCCCCCTGGGTGTCGGCGGCCTGCAGCGCGAACCCATCCACAAGCGCGCGATCGAAGGGCGGCGCGTCGTGCGCGGCGGTTACTGTCTGCGCCACCACCCGGCCGAGCGACGCCGCCAGCCCGACGTTCTCGGCCGGCAGCCTGCCGAGGGCGATCGCCGCATGGAAGCGCCGCTCCGCCTCTTCGCGCGACAGCACATCCAGAAACTGCTCCTGACGCGCGGCGCGGCGGATGCGGTCGAGGAGGTCAGCGGTGGGGCGTTCGTTCATGGGGGGAGCCGTCAGAGCGCGCGGCAGTCGAGCACGGTGCCCTCGTCGTATCCCTCGCTTGTGGCCGGAACAACAACGTAAACCTGGGCGCGCGCGAAGGCCGCGAGCGGCAGGTCGCCGACGGCGAGGGGAACAACCGTGTCGGCGCCGTCCGCCGCCTGCAGCAGCGCCAACTCGGCAATCCCAGGGATTGAGACCAGCTTGCGCGCCAGCCGACACTGGCGCGCCGCCGGTGGCGGCGCCCCGGCAAGGCACCGAACGACGGGGGCGCCGAGCACGAGCCACGTGCCGAGCGTATCGGCAGGACGGCCGGGCAGCAGGATAACGGGCACGCCGGCAACCGCGCCAAAACCGGCCGTGGTGCCAGGTCGAACGCCGATGCCACGCGCCGCCAGCCGGCCGGCATCGGCCAAGGCCGCGGCCGTATGGTCGTCGGCACCATCCCCGGTGCCCCCGGTCACGACCACCAGATCGGCCTCGCGCGCCGCCCGAACCAGCGCCTCGGCAATCGCCGTCTGCCCGGTAATAGCTTGCAGCGCCTGCACATCCGCCCCCTCGGCGGCGAGCAGGGCCTGAAGGCATGGGGAAATGGCATCCGGCCACGTGGAGGCGGCGATGCGGGCCCCTGTCGGCAGCAGGGCGACACGCGGAATGCGCACCGGAACTTCGCAAATCCGCAGCGCCGTCAGCAGCGGCAGATCCCAGCGGGACACAAGCGCGCCTTGCGGCCGCCAGATGGTCCCGGCCATGATGTCGCGGCCGGCGACGCAGACGCCCTCGCCCGGCGCAACGGCTCGCGACAACGCCGCCAGATCCCCATGCCAGGCGACATCCCGCACGGCGACCACGGCGTCCGTGCCGGGCGGCAGAGGTTCGCCCAGGGCCACAAGCGGCGGCCGCGTCAGCGTGACCGGCGCGTAGGGGCCAGCGCCGTCAAGCCCGGCCGCTCGGACCGCGACGCCGTCATGGGCGGCCACCACAACCAGGGGCAAATCCGTGCCGGCAGCCAGCGGCGCCGCGAGCACACGGCCGACTGCTGCGGACGGCGGCAGCCGCCGCGCCGCGACCGGCCCGGGCACCAGAGCACGCAGCCGCTTCAGAGCGTCCGCAAGCTCAATCAGGGTGGTCATCGGCGGCGTCGTTTTCTCCTCCCCATGATGCCGCACCCCAAGCTCGCCCGGCACCAAGCCCGGCCGGCGGTCACGCCATGATCGGTCTGCCGGCGCATGAACCTTGCAGCCACCCGGCGCCCTACGCGACGGTTCTCGTTGGCCGCCGACACACAGCGTGTCAACGACTTTGATACAGTCCGGTTCGGCGCGCAGTCCCCGCCGGCAGGCGGACCCGGGAGAGCCGCGACCTCATGACTTAGGGTCTCGGCCCTGCGGGTGCAGAAACCGAGGAAATCCCTGGAATTTTCTTGTGGCTCCTTCCCGCACCGTCGGGCGCGGCCGGATCGCCAAGGTTGTGCTGCGCGCCGGGACCGTCGTGATCTCACGTCCACGCCATGGCGGCGACCGTGTAGACCCGCCGCAGTTGACGCTGCACATGGTCGAAGCGCGCGAGATCAATGGCCCCGCTGGAGGACAGCCCCTGCTGTGGCGGCTGTTGACCACGCTGGATGTCACCAGCGCTGCCGACGCGGAAGCACTCGTGCACCTCTATCGATTGCGCTGGCGGATTGAGGAAGTCTTCAGGGCATTGAAAAACGATGGTATGCGCCTGGAGGAAACTCAAATCGGGGAGGCCGGACGGCTGTTCAAGCTGGCCCTGGTCGGCCTCGCCGCGGCCACCCGCACACTGCAACTGGTCGATGCGCGTGATGGCGGCCCCCGCCCCGCGACCGATATCATCGATGCCGACCTGCTGCCGGCCACCGCAGCCATTGCTGCAACCCTCGAAGGCAAAACCGCGCGTCAGCAAAATCCGCATCCGCGGCACTCGCTCGCCTGGCTCGCTTGGATCATCGGCCGTCTCGGAGGGTGGAACTGCAACTCCAAGCCACCCGGCCCCAAGACTATGCGTGCAGGATGGGCCCGATTCGCCGCCATGGCCGCAGGCTTCGTCATCGCGGCAGCCTAGTGAAATGTGCGAATCCCGTAGGGGCAAAGGCCAGGGGGAAAGCGTTCATAGTGTAGTGGGTGAAAAATGCACTGAAGCGCCAAGCGGCGGTCCCGCCTGGAATTCGCTGGCAGCGGGTTCTAATTTAAGCTAGCTTAAGCTGGTTTTAGAGGGGCGATGGCCATGCAGATCGGCGCCTTCGAGGCAAAGAACAAGCTCGGACACCTGCTCGACCTGGTTGAGGCGGGTGAGGAGGTCACCATCACGCGGCACGGCAAAGAGGTCGCGCGGTTGGTGCCGGCGCGGGCTGGCCATGGCCGGGACGAAGCGCGGGCGGCGATCGAGCGTATCCGCGACCGAGCGGCACGACTGAAGCTCGGGCAATTCGACTGGGCCGAATGGAAGTCCTACCGGGACGAGGGCCGCCCGTGAGCGTGGTGCTCGACAGCTCTGTCACCCTGGCCTGGGTTTACGGTGACGAGATCACCTCGGCGATCAGGCAAGTGTTCGAAGGCATCGCCGAGCGCGGCGCCGTCGTGCCCGGCCTGTGGTGGCTGGAGGTCGCCAACAGCCTCACCGTGGCAGTGCGCAGGAAGCGCGTCGACGCCGAGTTTCGCCGCGCGGCGCTGGGTGACCTGGCGCTGCTCGACATCAGCACCGACCAGCAGACGGCGTCGCAGGCATGGTCGGAAACCCTGAACCTGGCCGACCAGCACCGCCTGACCCTCTATGACGCGGCCTACCTGGAATTGGCCCGGCGCAGAGGGCTGCCGCTGGCGACGCTCGATCAGGAGTTGAGGGCGGCAGCTGTCACCGCGAACGTCGCTCTGGTGGGAGCGTAGTTGTGTCGCAGGGGCCGGCCGTGGCCAGCCTCTGAGGCGGTTTCCTGCGGTGGCCAAACGAGGCAGCAAACAGAGGGACAGCGGGACCGAGTTCGCGATGGCCCTGTCACACGCGCCATCACATTCGCCCTACAGCCCACCCTCGACTTGCCGGTGCCGTTGGGCCACCCGTCGGACCCGATCCGTCCCCTTGCCGGCCCGTCCCTGAATCTCGGTTCCGGCTTGCTGGCCGCTGCCGTTCCCGCCCGTCCGGTATCAACCGTGCCGTAGATTTGCCGTCTGCCGTCTGGGCACGCTGATAGGCAGACCATAACAACTTGAAAGAATTGGCGTCCCGTAGGGGATTCGAACCCCTGTTACCGCCGTGAGAGGCCCATAGAACGGACCAATGGCGGACAGGGGCGAACGGTAGAACCCATGTTATAGACTACGGAAACAAAAAACACGAATGAGCTTGAACGGCGGCGGACGGGTGCGTATTGTTGGTAAGGTCCTTTGTAAGCCCGGACGACCCCCATGCCCCGCACCGTCAACGATGCCCCTCTGACCACGCGCGCAGCCAGGGAACGCCTGGCAGTCCGGCATCAACCCTACTGGCGGGCGATCGAAGCCGGCGCCGCGGTAGGCTATCGCAAGGGCGCCATGGGCGGCGTGTGGCTGGTGCGCGTGGTCGATCCGACCGCCGGCGGCGGCTATCGGCAATCGGCACTCGGCCGGGCTGACGATGCCCTCAAGGCGGCCGGCACCGAAGTTCTCGACTACCGGCAGGCCGAGGCGATAGCGCGAGAGTGGATCGCCCGGCACCATCGCGTTGCCGCTGGCCTGGAACCGGAGCCGGCTGCCGCGCCTGCCGCGCCCTACACCGTCGCCGCGGCCATCGCCGACTACCTCGCCGACTATGCGGCCCGTGGCGGCAAGGCCGTTGCCACAACGCGGCAGGCGGCCGAGGCGCATATCCTGCCGGCATTGGGCAAGCTGCCGGTGGGCCGGCTGACACGGGAGCGGTTGAAGGGCTGGCACCGGGCGCTTGCGGCTTCTCCGGCCCGCCTGCGCGCCAAGCAGGGCGAGGAACGGCACCGGGACACAACCGACGATCCCGAGGCGCCCCGGCGCCGCCGTTCCTCCGCCAACCGCGTGTTGACCATCCTCAAGGCAGCGCTGACCCACGCGCGGGGCGAAGGCAAGGTGACCTGCCCGGCCGATGCCTGGGCTGCCGTCAAACCGTTCCGCGAGGCCGACGCGCCCAAGGTGCGTTACCTGCTGGACGACGAAATCACGCGGCTGGTGAACGTCTGCCCGCCAGACTTCCGCGACCTGGTGACCGGCGCACTGCTGACCGGCTGCCGGTATGGCGAGCTCGCTGCGATGAAGGCAGGCGACTTCGATCCGCAGGCCGGGACCGTCACCGTCGGGCGCAGCAAGGCAGGCAAGCCGCGCCATGTGGCACTGACCGATGAAGGCCGGACGTTCTTCGAACGGCTGGCAGCCGGCAAGGCTGGTGCGGCGCTGCTGTTCCATCGTGACGGGACGGTAAAGCAGGCGACGCGGGAGGCTCCGGCCGAAACCGCCCGCGTTGCCTGGGGCAAGTCAGATCAGTTCCGGTTCATGCGCGAGGCTTGCGCCGCGGCGAAGATCGCCCCGGCCATTTCGTTCCATGAGCTGCGCCATACCTACGGCTCGCGGTTGGCCATGCGTGGTGTGCCCATGGGCGTGATAGCGGCGCAGCTTGGCCACGCTGACACTCGCATGACCGAACGGCACTATGCCCACCTGTCGCCCTCCTACGTGGCCGACACGGTGCGGCAGTCGTTCGGGACGCTGGGCATCGTGCCTGAGACGACGGTGAAACCGATCCGGCGGAGGACGGGCCGGTGAAGGCCGATTTGCCGAAAATGCCCCCATGTCAAAACTGCCAATAGTGCCAAAACCCGTGGGGGGATGACCGCGCCCGGCGGTTCCGGGCAATGAGCGGGGTGGCGACGGGTGTTTGCACCACCCGCCGCCGGTGGCCCCGGAGACAGTGAGGAACTGACCATGGACGGGACCAACCCGGAGACTACCACGGCCGACAGCACGAACGCGACACTGACCGCCGGGGCGGCGCTTCACCAGGCGCTTTGCAACCTCAATATCAAGTGCCGACCGGGCGTTATGGCACTGCTGGCGCTGACGGATGCAGACTGGATTTTCGACGGCGGTGCAGAGGCGGACAAAATGCGCTGCACGGTGGAATGGATTGCCACCCGGCTGATGGCCGAACTGGCGGACGTAGCGGAAGAACTCGATACCGCTGCCCGTGCGGCTATGGAGTTGGCAGCATGAGCGCGACCCCCACCCGTCGCGCCGTTCTGGCCGGCGCTGGCGCCGCCGCCGCGCTTCCGGCTGTTGCTGCACCGACCGGCACCCAGGTCAGCCCCGACGCTGATCTGCTGCGGCTGCTGGGCGAGATGGACGCACTCCAACGGCAAGCTGATCCGATCTTTGACCGCGCCTGGGCGCTGCCGATCGCGGACGCCAAGGGCAAGGAACTGCTGGCGGCGGCTTATGCCTTGATGGACCAGTGGCACCACCGCAAGCGCCAGGTCGCGGCGCTGCCGGCCCGCACGGCAGCGGGACTTCGTGCTAAGGCGGAAATGGCAATGACGTTCATCCCCCTGCGCGCCGACGAAACGCCATGCGAAGACGACATGATCACATGGTCTGTGTTGCGCGACGTGCTGGCGCGGGGGCCGGCGTGACGAAGGCGACGAAGGGGGCGGGCGATCCGCCCCCGGCTTCCGGACTGTCGGCCGAGGCTACCGCACGACATTCCATCGACAATGACTTTGAACCCTTGGCGGTCGCCCTTGAGCCGTGGTTCGGAAAATCGTTCGGTGAATTGCCAGCCGAGTTGCGGCAACTGGTGGACAAGCGCTTCCTGATCCATTGGGACATCTACACCCCTGCTCAAAGGCGCAGCATGGCGCGGCGATGGGATATTGAGCACCATCCGGGCCTCGCTCTGGAGCGACGCGATCTGTGGGAAAAGAGCCTGGAAATTAGTGAATGCGAACGGACGGGAGCGAATATCCTCCCCGAAAACAAAACGATGACCGAAGTCGAATTGAAGGAAACAAGACTGCGCAGGCTTCGCAAGGAGGAAACCTCTCTCGAAGAGGCATTGCAGCGAGAAGCGCATAGTCTCGGCCTGGGCTGGCCTGATGACTGGGCGGCGCCGAAGCGCGGTGGCGGAAGGCGGACGAAATACGATTGGCCGCCCGTGCTGGCGAAGCTGCAAGAATGGTTGGTGGACAACGGCGCGCCAATGGATGGCGACGGCAACCAAGCAGAACTGGAACGGTTCGCTGCATCGCTGTTCCATCCTGACGACTGCCCATCCGAAAGCAGCATCCGCCCGAAGGTGCGTGAGGCCATCGAAAATTTCCGGAGTCGGCTGAACACGGGGGGCCGATAAGGCCGGTTATTCAGTTTCTAGCCTGTTTCCGGCCTTATCGACCGACCGGCGAGGCCGCTGACATCATTCTTCCGCCCGTGTTCAACCGCGAATACGGAGTCGTTCACCAATGGCCGAAGTAATTACCCACACGATCGCCGATGCTGCGAAGGTTTCCGGCCTTGGCCGGACCTCTTTGTATGCGGCGATCGGGGCCGGGAAGATCGAAGCCCGCAAGGCGGGCGCCCGCACGCTGATCACGGCCGACTCGCTGCGCGCCTACCTTGCCAGCCTGCCGCGTGCGGACATTCGCACCGGCCAGCGCAAGGCCGCCGCCTGATCCCAAACGAAAGCCGCCCCGATGCGGGTGGCACCGGAGCGGCGGGAAAAAACTTCGCGCGTGGCAGTGCGAAGATAGAAACTCCGCCGGGCCGGGGCAAGCCAAAAGGAAAGCCCCATGATTGAGATCAAGCACAACATCCAAACCGCCTTCGGCCCGCGCCGGAACTCCGCTCCCAGCGTCTCCGGTTTTCGCGTCGTTCTCGCCGCGCACGAATTGAACATCCTCGTTGCGCATTACGAAAAAGCGGAGCGGGAAGCGGCCAAAGCCGGAGCGACCCGAGCGGCCGAGGTGGCCGCATGGCGAGCGGCGACTTTGCGGCGGAGGCCGGTGGCATGACGCCCTTCGACGCTGGTCCTCCCCTTTCACCGTCGGGTGCCCGTTCTGTTGCCGCGATGTCGGGCGCGAAAAACGAAGGACTCGACCTCCCCTTTGCGCTGACCACGTTCAAGGACTTCGCCGCAGCAACGAAGCACGAGGAACGGTGGACCCTCCGTACGCTCGCCCCGCGCATCCACGCCACCACGGCGCGCGAGAAGAAGGCTTTGCCCTGGCTCAAGCTGGCCCGGTTCGGTGATGTCCGCACCGACAAGAATAGCTTGCGCCACGACGGCAATGTGCTGGGGATCACCGGCATCGAGGCCGATTACGACGCGGAGAAAATCTCCGTCGCCGAGGCGGTGGAGAAGTTGGAGAAGGCCGGCATCCTGGCCATGGTCTACACCAGCCCGTCGCACACCGAGGACACGCCACGCTGGCGCGTCACCTGCCCGTTCTCGACCGAGCTACCGCCAGAGCGGCGCGAGAAGATGATGGGCCGCCTCAACGGGCTGTTCGGTGGCATTTTCAGCAACGAGTCATGGACGCTGAGCCAGGCTTATTACTACGGCAGCGTGAACGGGAACCCGTCGCATGTTGTGGAGCTGGTTGACGGCACGCCGATTGACGAACACGACGAGCTCGACGCGATCTGGACTGGAAAGCCGAACACCAGCACCGCGACCAAGGCGAACGGCGAGCGGGTGGCCGGGCCGGTGGACGAGACCGCCCTACTCGCTGAGATCACCAGCGGCGCGGGATTTCACGCGGCTACGATCCGGCTGGCAGGCAGGTGGGCCTTCGCCGGCGTGCCGCTCATGGAGGCGCGGGAGCGGTTGCTGGCCGCGTTCGATGCGGTCCCCACCGAAGGACAGACGGCGCGGTGGCAGACCCGCCGCGCGGACGTGGATCGGTCCTTGGCGGACATCTATGTCAAGGAGGCACGGCAGAAGGACCAAGGCAAGCGCCGCCCAGAACCGCCGCCGCCCGACGAGAACGGCGAGCCGGCGGGCGAGCGTCCCGACGATGCGCCGCCGCCGGAGGATGATGGACCGGGAGGCAAGCCGGCGCCTTGGCCCGAACCGGCCCTGGACCTCGCCGCGGCCGACACGCTGCCGCCGCCCACGCTGCCGTTGCACGAGGTGTTCCCTACCGGGTGGGCCTCATGGATCGAGGCGGCAGCAGAGTCCAAGGGCGCACCTCCCGATTATGTCGCGGTGGCGCTGCTGTCCGTTGCCGGCGCCCTGATCGGCAACGCGCGCTGGGCGAACCCGTGGGAGGGGTGGCAGGAACCGCCTGCCATCAACGCGGCTCTGATCGGCAACCCGAGTGCGGGCAAGTCCCCTGCGCTCGATGCCGTGACCGCGCCGCTTTCGGAGATCGAAGCCGGGAACAACGAAGATTGGAAAGAGCGGAAGCGAGAACATGTGACCGAAAAGACTGCTGCGGCGTTGCGCAAAGGGAATTGGGAGAAGGACGTCAAAGAGGCGCTGAAGAGCGGTGGCCTGCCGCCGATCATGCCGGCCGACGCGGACGAGCCCGACCCGATCCAGCGGCGCCGTATCCTCTCGACTGATCCCACGGTTGCGAAAGCCGAACGCATGTCCGCAGCCAACCCGCGCGGCTTGGCGCTGGTGCGCGACGAACTGGCCGGCTGGATTGCCGGGATGGACCGCTACAACAACGGCGCGGGCAGTGATCGAGCGTTCTGGCTGCAAGCCTACGGTGGTCGGCACTGGTCCCCCGATCGGGTGAAGGATGGCGACGCGGAAATCTCGGTCCCGAACCTCACCTGGTCCATCGTGGGAGGTATCCAGCCCGATCGCCTCGCTTCGCTGTTGCTGGCCGGGGACGATGACGGGCTGGCCGCGCGGTTTCTCTACACCTGGCCGGCGCCGCAGAGGCCGCGACGCCCACGTGACGGGCTGGCTGTTGCCCGGGCGCGGGATTGGCTGGCCCGGTTGCGTTCGCTGCCCTGGACGCCCCCGGCGCCGCTGCTGGTGCCCTTCGCCCCCGGCGCACAGGCCGCGTTGCAGGCGTGGCGTGAGGAAGTGGCCAGCATGGAGGAAGGCGCCGCCGGGCTGTTCCTGTCCTGGCTCGGCAAGCTGCCCGGCTTTGCGGTGCGGCTGTCCCTGATCTTCGCGCATCTGGACTGGTGCGAGCATGGGCGTGGCGACCCGCCCGGCGAGGTGAGGGAAGCCGACACGGTGCGCGCCCTCGACTTCCTGGCTGACTACGCCGTGCCGATGGCGCGCCGCTGTTTCGGTGAGGCGGCGCTACCCGAGGCCGAACGCGACGGCCGCCGGCTGGCACGGTGGCTGCTGCGCCGACAGCCGATGCCGGAGACGTTGAACGTGCGTGAGCTGCGCCGGATGCAGGAAGGCCCCGGCATCGGGACGCCCGACCGGCTGAAGGCGGCGCTTGAAGAACTGGCCGGGCTGGGATGGGTGCGGCAGGCCGGACGCGGAGGCGTCAACGGGCGCCCGCGCAATGACTGGGCGGTCAACCCGAAGCTGGCAGGAGGCCCGCATGGGGTGGCGTGACCGACTTCGCACGGCACTCGCGACCGAGACGGCAGGATCGGATACGGCAGAATGTGCCCATGTCAAAACTGCCAATTGTGCCAAAACCCCTCCGAGGGACGGCGAAGGGGAGGTTTCGGCACAATTGGCAGTTTTGGCAGAGGGGTATTTTCCCGAAAAAGCCGCTGCGGCACCGACCCCGGCCGATCAAAGCGCCGCGCCGTCTCCTGACACGCTTCCCACCCCGACCCGCGCCGGGCTGGCGCGACGCAACGGCACGGCATTCGAACACTACTGCGCGGTCTGCGGAGCCTGGGCATGCTGGGGCTATGGCGCTGACATCGCGGCGAGCAAGTGGTTCTGCGGCATGCATCGGCCGGTGAATTCCATGGCGCGCGGGGTGCCGGTGCAGGCGGAGGAAGCCGAGGCCCGGCGGCGGGTGGATGCAGAGCAAGAAAGAGGCAATCATGTCTGAAGTAATAGACATCACAGTGCGCCGTGATGCTGCAGAGGACCGGATCACGGAACAGCTATTGGCTGCGATTGTCACGGCTCTTTGCCGGGCTGTGGCCCAGGATGATGCGATAGACACCGGGGCGTTGCTGGGGGCGGTGGCAAAGGCCAAGGCATCCATTGGGGACGTTCCGGCAAGGCTCTGCTTCCATGCGGCATGGTCCGGTTCGGTTGACGTGCTGTTCGCTGCCATCCGTGAAGCTGTGCCGGCGCTGCAGGCAGGCGGTGCTTTCGTCGAGGGCCTGGTAGACGCCCGCCGGATCGCCAGCGAGGCGCTGGTCGGCATTGACGACGACGGCACCGGGCAGGAGGGCATCAAGCATGACCGACCGTGAAAATTCAGACCGGAAACAAGGCAGCCGGTGGCAACCCGGCGAGTCGGGCAACCCGGCCGGCAAGCCGCGAGGGGCGCGCAACCGCGTGCTGCTGGCGCTGGACCAGATCGGCGAGGAAGCGGCGGCCGAGGTGCTTGGCGCCGCGGTGATCGCCGCAAAGGGGGGCGATCTGGGGGCAGCGTCGCTGATCCTGTCGCGTGTGTGGCCGGCGAGGAAGGGCCGGCCGGTGGTGCTGGACCTGCCCGCCATGCAGGCCGCTGGCGACCTGCCGGCGGCGCTCGGCGCGGTGGCAGCGGCGGTGGCCGGCGGTGAACTGACCCCGGAGGAAGGACAGGCCCTTGCTGGAGTGCTGGAGGTGCAGCGGCGGGCGATCGAAACCGCCGACCTCGAACAACGGGTTGCGGCCCTGGAACAGCACACGGGGACATCCCGATGACGGCACTCGACCGGAGAGTGAAGCGGTTGGAAGTCGCCCAGCAGATCACTCGCTGGGATCATCTACTGAACAGCCCGTGCCTGACCTGGCCGCAGCCCGATTTCCACGCGTGGGTGACTGGCGTCGCTAATCGTGACCGGGAGGCACTGTCCGCGCTGTCGCGCCTGCCGGACAGCGAGTTGCTGGCCATGATCGAAGCTATCGAAGCGGAGATGCGGACATGAAGGCTATCGAAGCCCGGCTGGTGAAGTTGGAACAGGCCGCGGCGCCCAAGCAATCCGGGCTAGCCGTGCGCTTCGCCTATCTGCCGCTCGGCGCGACTGAGGAGGAGGCCAAGGCAATCGAAGCCGAGGCGCGGCGCGGCGCACCGGCCAACACGCTGCTGATCATGGTCGAACTCATGGGGGGCGATGATGCGGCCAGCGCTGGTGCCGCGCCTACCGGGGCGGCTCGGCCTGAGGGCGCCCGGCAAGCACCGCGGCAGTGTTCTCCGTGAGGCTTTGCACGCCCATGCCGGCGACTTTCTGCCAGTCGCTTTCGGTGATGGCCATCCCGGACACGACGCCGCCGCCACGGACCAGCACGCCGTCACGCGTCGGCGGCAGCGGCGCCTCGATCCGGAGCAACGCGCGGTTGGTAGCCTTGACCGAGGCGAAGCCGGGGCTGAACCAGCACCAGAACTCCTTGATGCTCACGTCGACCGGCACCGCTTGGGCATAGCCTTCCTCCGTTTCGGTGAGAACGCGATATCCTGAACGCCGGAACCCTTCGGCTGTGGCATCGCGCAGCAGGGCGGCAACGCTCTGGCCCGGAGGCAGCAGCACGTCACCAAGCGCTTTGCCGAAGCCCCCCCGCTTGCGGGCGATGGCGCGGGCACGAATGTCCGGATTGTTCATGTCTTCGTCCTGCAACGAAGCCATATCCGCCTGCGGCGGCTCGGCAGTGAACTGCCGGTCGTCCGACACCTTCCCAATGCGCACGGCCTGGCCTTGCGCCGGGTTGGCGGTGACAGATGCCGGCTCGACCGACACCACGCTGTGGCCGAGCGCGCACCCACTCAGCGCCAACGCGATCAGACAAGCGACCGAGATTTTCGAGAAGGGAGGCATATCTGTCCTTTGCCGGGCACCGCGCTCCCGTTGGGCTGCTCTCAGACTGGCCTATTGGCGTGGATAAGGATTCTACCGTCCCCGTGACCGGCGCGGAATGTACTGGATTCGGAATATAAGACGACTGCGGCGGCGGTATGTATGGCGCCGGATGCCCCGTCACGGGCGCGGACCAGACCGGCGCCTGAGCCTGACCGACCGGGTATTGCGCTGATGCCGTGCCGATGGACAACGCGGCAAGGACCGCCGCGAGCACGATTGTGGATCGGGCAGCCATTGCGTTGCGCTCCGTCATTCTGCTGGTGAAAGACGCGGCGACGTTGGTTCGTATTTGCACTGTAACGGTATTCGCTCGGGCGCGCCAGACGGCGCGCAGCGGCGCCGCGCTGCAATTCTTCGTGAGCCGTTGAATGCCATTGGTTCCGAGCCGAAGGCGCCCGTCCCCGACCGGCTGCCGCAGTTGCTCGGCGCTTGCCCGCCGCCCTCGCGCCCGTCCATGCTCGCTGCATGTTCAGCGTCACCGAGGCCGAAGCTGCCGCCATCCGTTGCGTGTTCGAGTTGGAGGGTGAACTGCCATCAGTGCCAGCTTGTTGCCGAAGGTCGATCTGGCCGCGCTGGAGCGAGACGGGCGCACAGCCGACCTGTCGGGCGCAGGCGGCTCGCTGGAGAGCGCGGGTGCCGTCAGCCGTATTTGGCGACCGCGGCCGCGATTGCGCCGCCGGCCCTGGCCAGATCGTCCGGCACCATCACCGGATGAAGTTCGACGCTTGCATTGAGCGCAAGAAACCACGGCTCGGCAATCGCCGGAATTTCCGAGGCGTCCTGCATGTCGAAAAAGACAAACCCCGTCCGCTGGCCGTTATCGTCAGTGAAATAAGCTGCCTCCGGCTTCAGCTCTGTGAGGATCGACTGGATGATCGTGCCGAGCTTTCCGGCCTTTGCTGCCGCGTTCCCTGCCTCAACAGGGATGCTAACCTTTAGAAGAAAGCGCATGGCATCGTCCCCGCTGAATGATGGTTTCTTGCTGGCCCAGAGATTGGACCTGGGATTGCACGATGAGCGGCCCACTGGCTCGCCGCAAGGATAACTTAGGGGCCGATTCCCGCGCCCGTCGTTTGACGACTCCGCCAGGGGGGCCCACCAGAGCCGTGTTGGCCGGCCGAATGCTGGGCGCCGCGCGGGACGACTGGCCGCCACCCCATTGCGCTTTCCCCCCTCCCGAGCAACTGGAGCATCACGCCAGGCCGGCGCAACAATGAACGCGGGCGACGCTGCTGGGCGAACCCGAGGCCCTGAACGCCAGGGACATCCGCACAGCGCGCGGGCTGGCGAGTGGCACCATTCGACCGTGCGGAATCTGCTGGCGAGGGGCCACGGCTGACCGAGCGATTTGCTGCGCCTAATCGTCCTCGTTCGCCCCCGTCCAGAACCGGCTTACTCGGTAGGGTCCTTGGTAAACCGGGCCGGGCCGCCTCGAACTGGCGGCCAGTTGGCATCTAACCCTTTGAAAAGGCGTGGCGTCCCGTAGGGGATTCGAACCCCTGTTACCGCCGTGAGAGGGCGGTGTCCTGGGCCTCTAGACGAACGGGACAGCGGACCCCGGATGTCTAAGGCCTTCCATCCCCGACATCAACCCACCCAGAACACGCCAGCCCCGCCCGCATCAACGCGCCAGCGCTGCCCGACCAACCACCTTGCCGTTGCGCAAATCCACCACCACAACACGGTCCGGCCCGCCTCCCTCCAGGCGCAACGCGAGGCGATCCGACAGCGCCGACATCTCCACAATTCGTGTGCCCGCAGGTTCATCCAGGACTGCATCCGGCGCCGCCGTGGGCACCGCGACCATCCGATGGGCAATCGTCAGCCCGATCGTCGTCACCCCGGCCAGGATCAGCAAACCCATGCCCACCACCACCGCCACCAAAAAACCGCGCATGCCCTGACCCCTGCACCCGCCCCGCCATCCGGGGTATCTCAGCCGCAGCATGTCCGACGAAACCGGCGCCGACGCAATCGTCCACACCGCCCTCGCCCCGGCAGAGGCCGCCGGGCAGCGCGTCGACCGGTTCTTCGCCGAACATGTCCCGGCGCTCTCCCGCTCGCGGGTAAAATCCCTGATCGAAGCGGGATATGCCAGCCGCGACGGCACCCGCATCACCGACGCCTCCGAATCCGTTCGCGCCGGCGCGCTCTACCGTCTTGCCCCACCGCCCCCGGTATCCGCCACGCCGCAGCCGCAAGCGATTCCCTTCCCGATCCTGTACGAGGATTCCGACCTTCTGGTGCTCGACAAGCCGGCCGGCCTGGTCGTTCACCCCGCGCCGGGCAACGAAGAAGGCACCCTGGTGAACGCCCTGCTTGCCCATTGCGGCGATACGCTGCCCGGAATCGGCGGCGAGAAGCGCCCGGGCATCGTGCACCGGCTCGACAAGGACACCTCCGGCGTCATGGTCGTGGCCAAGACCGAGCAGGCGCTGGCCACTCTTTCGGCGGCCTTTGCCGCCCGCGACCTCGACCGCGCCTATCTCGCCCTCTGCTGGGGTCTGCCCAACCCAGCCGCCGGCGAGATCGAAGGCCCCATCGGCCGCGACCCGCGCGACCGCAAGCGCATGGCCGTGGTCTCCCGCGGCGGCAAGCCCGCGCTCACCCGCTACCGCACGATCGGGCAGCACCAGGGCGCCGTCGCGCTGCTCGAGGTGCGGCTGGCGACCGGCCGAACCCACCAGATCCGCGTCCATCTCGCCGGCAAAGGGCACCCCGTCGTCGGCGACCCGCTTTACCTCCGCCGCATCCCGGCCTCCGCCCGCGGGCTCGACGAAGCGTCGAGGCGCGCCCTGCTCGATTTCCCGCGCCAGGCCCTGCACGCGACCCGTCTCGGATTCGCCCATCCGCGCACCGGCGCGGCCCTGAGCTTCAGCACCCCGCCACCGGCCGACATGCAGACTCTGCTCGACCGCCTGGGCCTGGGTGCATTAGAAATCAACATGTTGGCGGAGCTTGTTAACGCAAACTTAATCCCGACCTAATCGGTCCTGATTATTGACCTAAGACGGTCGATCCGGTATACAAGTACCCAGTTAATCGACGTGTGGGGGGTGCCCGCGTCGTTCGATCGACCGGTTCACGCTGCCGCAATATGGGGCGCGCACCGGGGCTGCAGGATCGATCCCAGGACCCCGCCGGCCCCTCCCGGGCCGGATGACGCCCAACCGGCCCACCTCCCGCGCCATCAAGGGTGGGACTCAAGCCGAGCAGACGAAAGGATCCTTCCGTGGTCTCTGCCGTCATCAATGTCGCCCCCGAGGGCAACCTATCGCGGTATCTCCAGGAGATCCGCAAATTCCCGATGCTCACCCCCGAGGAGGAGCTGTCGCTCTCCAAGCGTTGGCGCGACCATGAGGACATGGACGCGGCGCACAAGCTCGTTACCTCGCATCTGCGTCTGGTCGCGAAAATCGCCATGGGCTATCGCGGCTACGGTCTTCCGCTCGGCGAGCTGATCAGCGAAGGCAATGTCGGCATGATGCAGGCGGTGAAGCGGTTCGACCCGGAGCGCGGTTTCCGCCTCGCGACTTATGCTATGTGGTGGATCCGCGCCGCCATCCAAGAATACATCCTGCATTCATGGTCGCTCGTGAAAATGGGCACCACGGCCGCGCAGAAAAAGCTGTTCTTCAACCTGCGCCGCCTGAAGGGCCAGATGCAGGCCATCGACGACGGCGACCTGCAGCCCGAGCAGGTGGCCAAAATCGCCCGCGTGCTCGACGTGCCCGAGCAGGACGTGGTGAGCATGAACCGCCGCCTCTCGGCCCCCGACCACAGCCTGAATGCCCCCGTCCGAGCCGACAGCGAGGGTGAATGGCAGGATTGGCTGGTCGACGAGTCCGACAGCCAGGAAACCGCCATCGGCGAGCACGAAGAACTTTCCGGGCGCAAAGCCCTGCTGTCCGGGGCGTTGACCACGCTGAACGAGCGCGAGCGGCACATTCTGATCGAGCGGCGGCTGAAGGATAATCCTACGACCCTCGAGGACCTCTCTCAGCAATACAACATCTCCCGCGAACGGGTGCGGCAGATCGAGGTGCGGGCGTTTGAGAAGCTGCAGAAGGCGATGCATGCTCAGGTGGCTGAGCAGCGGCGGCAAGCTTCGGCGGTTCGCGCGGCCTGAACCGGGGCACTGCCCCGGACCCCACCAAGGGCCAAGGCCCTTGGAACCCGTTCTCAGGTCGTGGGGTCAAGGGGGCCACCTCCCCCTTGCGGCTCCAGGGCAGAGTCCTGGACGTCCGTAATCCCCCACTCCACCTCGTAGCGCCGCCGTTCCCCCCGTAGCCGCGCGATATTCGCCAACGTGTGCGCGTCCAGCGCCAGCCGTACAACCACCGGCGCCAGCTGCGCCATTAACCACCCCGCCCCTTGCGCCGCCCAGCACCCAGCCAACACCGCCGCGTCCGACGCCGCGGTGACCGCGCCGCCCACGCCGGCGCCGGACTGCCACAGCACGACCACCGGCGAGACTGCCATTGCGGCGCCGCACAGCAAGGCGACGCGCGCCGCTGGCCTTCCCGCCTCGCGCTCCATCAGCCAGGCCCCAATACCCGGCGCCAGCAGCAGCGCAATGAGCACCGCGCTGGAGGTCGCCAGCGTAACGATCGCTCCGCAGACGAGTTCCTTGCAGCCACCCCGGCCCGCGCGACGCCGGCTTGGCCGCTCGGGCGCTCATGACAGCGCAGCCGCGACCACAGCCACGGTCATCGCCATCATCGCCACGCTCAGTGCCGCCTCATGCCCGATCCGCCGCGCCGCCTCGCTACGCTGGTCGGCCCCGGCGGCCAGGGTGGCCAGTTCGGCGTCAATTCGGTGCACCGCTTCGGTGGCAGCCTGGAAGCCCTGGGCGTCAGCGGCTCTGGCCGCCGGGTTGTCCAGCAGCGCCGCCATCGGCGGCAGTTGGCCGGACCGGGCGGCATCGCCCAAAGCGCGTTCCAGCGCCTCCCGCCGCGCCCGGTTATGCCAGCCCGCCACGGCCGGCGCGGCCTGATCCGCCAGCCACGCGGCCAGCGCCGGCAAGGGGCCGCACTCCGTCCGGCGCTGCAACCGGGCCAGCACCCGCAATTGCACCAGCGCCGCCTGGTCGGACCTCGCCATATCCGCCAGCCCCTCCAGTTCGCCTTCCAGCCGCTGGTCGTGCCTTGCGCCGATGAAGGCGACGATCTCGCGGTCGACAGGCCGCTGATGACGTGCTTCCGGCCGGGCGCCCGCCGCCTCCAAAGCCGGCAGCAGGTCCGCCAGACGCACCACCAGACGGCCGGCCAGGATCGGGCTGCAGCAGGGCAGCAGCGGATTGAGCCCGTAGCGTAGCCGCGGCAGTCCGCCGCTCCAGCCACGCAGACGCAGGCTGCTGCGCCATTGCCTCGCCTCCGTGCGCGTCTGGTTCGGGTCGCCCCGCTCGGGCCGCAGTGCCGCCCATTGTGCAACCGCTTCGGTGGTCACCAGGTCGGTCAGCCGCTCGGCCAGCAGACCGCCGGCCTGTCCCCCGATCGCCTCTGCGGCGGCAAGCGCGGGGCCCAGCCCGTCCGGCCACAATGCCACCCCCCGCCAGCACAGCGGCGCCAGTGGGTCCAACGTGACCACGGCGCGCATTGTCAGCAACCCGTCGGCGCGCGCATCGTCGGTGGCGCTTTCCGCGCCCCGCAACCGCAACATGTCGTCTAGTCGCACCGCCAGTGCCGAATCGCCGAGGTAGCGCCGCAGCCAGCGGTCCACCGTGCCGCTGCGCAGCAGGCGCGCGCCCTCATCCGGATCGATGGCGATGGCATGCGCCAGCGTCCGCGCGTCCCACACAGGGGTGCCGGACACGTCGAGCGGCCGCTGTCCGCGGCGCTGCGGCCGCGCCGCCACGCGGCGCGTCCGTGCCGCCATCGGGTCAGCGAGCAGAACCGGCGGCGGGCGATGTTCGGGGTCCTCGGCCACCATGCCGCGCACCAGGTCGTTGATCACCGGCGGCAGGCGCTCCTCGCCCACCAGGGCGGCAAAGCTGCCGAGCGCGAGTTTGCGCCGCAGGATGGCGGTGGCATCCATCCCCTCCATCGGCGCCCGGCCGAGCGCCAGCACCACCAGCACCACGCCCAGCGCATACACGTCGTCGGCGATCGTTCCCTGGCCCCGGCCGGCCGGAAGGCACATGGCGGAATAGGGGGGCTCGAACAGCGCCGGCTGATGCAGCGTAGGCGGTGCCGACCAGGCCGCGCCCAGCACCACCGACGCCCCCGCGCCGACGCGGAACATATTGTCGGGGCGGATTGCACGGTGGGTGACCCGCCGGGCCTCCAGCGCTTCCAGCACCAGCGCGGCCGGGCGGAGCACGCAATCCAGCAGGTCGTGCTCGCTCCAGGGGCGCAGGGTGGCGGAGAGAGGCGGGCCGGGCGGCGCGGCCGACACCACGAACCACGCTTCTTCGCCCTGCGCCCCGCGCGCCGGTCCGTGTGCTTGCGGTGCCAGCAATCCTTCATCGGTCCAGCCTGCCAGTGCGGTCAGCGCCGTCGCACGCGGCGGTGCCCCGGGCAGGGACTGCACCGCCATCAGCCCTGGGCGTCCGGGCGAGCGCCGGTCGCTGACGGCGAAGGCCGGCAGCCCGCCGCCGGCGCCGGGCAGCGGCCGGGCGGTATCGACGGCATAGGCGCCGCCGATCAGCGCGCTGGCGTCGTCAAAAGCGGCAGGAGCGGCCATGGCGGTGTGTCGGGTACCTCCGCCGCCATTTTGGTTCTGCCCCGGTTACCGGAGTGCGAATGCCCCCCGTTGAATGAATGGGGTGCAGGGGCCTTTCGGCCCTTGCCGGGTCCAGGGCAGAGCCCTGGCCTTGCTTGTTTTTGTCCTGTCGTCCCCGGGAAAAATCTCTTCCGGGCAATCGAAAGTACCAAGAAGATCAGAATCGCGCCGGCCTCGATGAGCGGTTCGGGATGACGGTCAGCGTGTCCAGTCGCAAGTCCGCATGTCCGCCTGGTATCGATTACGATCCGACAAGGGGGATTTTCCGCAGCCTGTCAGATGTTCGCCGCCCCAGTGCAATCGGTTGCCGTCACGCGCGCCATCATAGTGTTTGCCCGCCGATCGCCGGTCTCGGCGACCCCGGTTGCCGGACCGGCTCCGTGCCGCGCCGGTGGCGGCGATAGACAAAGCCCGGTGGCGACGCGGCGCTCGCCGCGGTGGCGGCGGTCATCTGCGCGTGGTCGGGCGCCATCGCGCAAGCGGGGTCGGTCCGGGTGGCATCGCCGGTGACGGCGAAGGCCTGGCAGCGGCAGCCGCCCCAGTCGATCTCGCGCTGGTCGCACGACTGGCAGGGCTGCGGCATCCAATCCGTGCCGCGGAACCGCACGAATGCCGGCGCATCCTGCCAAATGGCGGCAAGCGGCATTTCCGTCACCGAGGGAAACACCAGCTCCGGCAAGCTCTCCGCGGCATGGCAGGGCAGCGCGCGCCCGGCCGGGGTGACGGTGATCATCCGCCTGCCCCAGCCGCCCATGCACGCTTTCGGCCGCTTCGCATAATAATCCGGAACCACATAGTCGATCACCATGCGACCGCGCAGGCGCGCGCGCGCCGTCTCAACAACCCCGGTGGCCATATCGAGCTGCGCGCGCGTGGGCAGCAGCGCATCGCGGTTCACCAGCGCCCAGCCGTGATACTGCACGTGCGCGATTTCAACGCGGCCGGCATCGAGTGTCTCGCCGAGGGCAATCATGTCCGCCACCCGCCCGAGGTTCTGCCGGTGCACCACGAAGTTCAGCGTCAGCGGCAGACCTGCCGCGCGCACGCGCCGCGCCACCGCCAGCTTTTCGGCGTGGCCACCGGCAAATCCGCCAATGCGGTCGGCATTGCCCGGCTCCACATCCTGCAGGCTGAGCTGGACGTGGTCCAGCCCCGCACCCGCCAGCGCTTGCAGCCGCGCCGCATCGAGCAGCACCCCGGAGGTGATGAGGTTGCTGTACATCCCCAGCCCGGACGCGCGCCGCACCAGCACGTCCAGGTCGCTGCGCACGGTCGGTTCGCCACCGGAAAAATGCAGTTGCAGCACGCCGAGCGCAGCCGCCTGGTCGAGCACGTGAAGCCAGGTCTCGGTGTCCAGTTCGCTGCTGCCGCGCGCCAGATCGAGCGGGTTGGCGCAGTAGGGACATTGCAACGGGCAGCGATGCGTCAGCTCGGCAACCAGCCCCAGCGGCGGCTCGGCGCGCTCGCCGGTCACAACCGGATCGCTCCCCGGTCCGCGAGGTCGCCCAGCAGGGCGGCCACATCGCGGGCCAGCACCTCGCGCGGCGCGTCGAAGCGGGCGGCCAGGGTGTCGATGATCGCGCCGAGGCTGCGCTGCCCGTCGACCAGGCGCAGGATTTCAACCGCGTGGGCGTCCGGCATGAACAGCCGCTCGGGGGCCAGCACCACCCAGCGGTCGCGCAGGCGATCGAAGCGGAATTTCGCGCCGACGGCGAAGCCCGGAACGGCGGTTTCGTCCGTCATGTCCGGTCGTCGGGAACGAAGGCGCCGGGCGGAATGAGGCCAGGGGAAACATACGCGTGATGCAAGGCATCAAGCTGCGCCCACAGGATATCGCATTTCGTACGCAGCGCCGCCAGCACGGCGGCCTGCTGCTCCACTGTGCGTGCGTGTTCGCGGACATAGGCGAGGGCAAAGTCTGAATCGCGCCGCGCCTGGGTCAGCCGCGGGGTGAAATAGGCGAGGGTTTCCGGGGTAACGAAGGTGTAATGGGCCAGCATGCCGGAGACGCGTTCCGCGATGATGGTGGGCGAAAACAGTTCGGTCAACGACGAGGCGATGGCCTCCAGGATCGACCGGTCCCGCACCAGCGCGACATAGGCATCGACGGCGAAGCGGGTGGCCGGCAGCAGCCCGGTGGTGGCTTCGACCGTGGCGCGGTCCAGCCCGACACCTTCGGCCAGTCGCAGCCAGCGCTCGACTCCGCCGGTGCCGGGCCGGTCGCCGTCATGGTCTTCCAGCCGGCGCCGCCACTCGCGACGCAGGTCGGGCGTTGGCAGCCTGGCCAGCAATGTGGCGTCCTTCGCCGGAATGTGGCTCTGGTAGTAGTAGCGGTTCAGCGCCCAGGCCTGCACCTGGCCACGGTTCAACCTGCCGCCGTGCAGCAGGCGGTGAAACGGATGCAGATTGTGGTAGCGCTCCGCGCCTATGGCCCGCAGCGCCGCTTCCAACTCATCCGCCGTCATCGCAGGGGGGATCACAGGTTTATCTCCAGTCCGTCAAAGGCAACCTGCCACCCGGCCGCCTCGACCGCCGCGCGTTCCGGCGTGCCCTCGGACAGCACGGGGTTGGAGTTGTTGATGTGCAGCAGGATCTTTCGTCGCACGCCGAGCCCGGCGAAGGCGGCGATCGTGCCGTCCGGTCCGCTGACGCTCATGTGCCCCATGCGCAGCCCGGTTTTCGTGCCGGTGCCGGCGCGGATCATTTCGTCACCGCGCCACAGGGTGCCGTCGAAGAATACCGCTTCGGCGCCGCGCAACCGGCCGGCAAGCCGACCGGTCATCGCGGCGCAGCCGGGGATGAAGAACAGCCGGCGCACGCCGTCGCTGATCGCCGCGCCGACGGTATCGTCGCTCTCGGCGATCTCCGGTGTCTCGCCCGGGCGTTCGAGGTAGAGGGGCGGCTTGCCGGGCACGTGGAACAGTTCGAGTGCCAGCCCGCTGGCGCCGCCGCCGGGCAGGTCCAGGGCCACCTGCTGGCCGACCGGCACGACCTGGCGGGCCACGATGTCGCGGGCAAGCACGTCGAAGATCGGGTTGGCATCCAGCACGGCGTGGATGCGGGCGGTCGCATAGACGGTGAATGGCTGGCGTTCGCGCAGGGTCAGCAGGCCGGCGATCGCATCAACGTCGCCGCCGGTGAGCACCACGCCAGCAATGGGCGAGGAGCGCAGGCCATGCCGCGGATGCAGGAAGGCCGAGGCGGCGATCTGCTGGCGCAAATCGGGCGATGCGTTAAGCAGGAACCAGTTCTCGGACCCCGCGCTGACCGCCAGCGACGTCTGCGAGCGGGCGGGCGTCGCAGAATCGCCGGCGCGGGCGCGCCGACATGCGTCGGCGTTTGAGTTCCATTGCGGGAATCCGCCGCCCGCGGCCGCACCAGGTACCACCGCGCGCATGCTGCTCGCTCGCGTGACATTCGACAAAGCGATCGCGCAGCAAGCCAGGCAACCGCGCGCGGAGCTGCCCCGGGCCTTGCCCGGGGCATGCGGCGCAGGCCTACTTCAGGCCCGCGCAGGCGTATGAGTTGATCTCCGCGCCCAATGCGATCTCAACGATTTTAGGAGTTTGCCAGGACATTTTTTCCTCCATCTTATTCGTGTTTATTAGCGTCTCAAACATACCAGCGGCGCTTGCGACAGGTCAACAACCTGCTCCTCCCTGCGCAGGGGATCGCCTGCATGCCGTCCGGAGGTTCCATGCCAGATATTCGCCGGTCGCGCGGCAGGCGCGTTGCAGACCACCCCGATGGTTGCTGGCACAGGTTTTGCTTCATTTCCATCTTCATGTGACGTGCGATATGACCGATCCAACAAGGTGGAGACTCAACATGAGCCTGGTTGAGCTGATTGTCGTGGTTTGTTCCCTGCTGGGCTCGGAGACATGTTCAGAAAAGCATTTCCTGATCGAAGCGCATGGCTCTCTGGCCTACTGCATGATGCAGGCGCAGCCCTATCTCGCGCAGTGGGCGGGCGAGCACCCGAATGACCGCATCGCGAAATGGCGCTGCGCCTGGCCGGAGCAGGAAGGCAAAAGCCTCTGACCCCGCCCGCCACGTCATCGGTCGCTACCCTGACCGCCGTGGCGCCCCTGACCGCCATGGTATCGTGCAGATGACGGAAATTTGCATGGCGCGCTGAACGTCCGTCGTGCGTGGGATGCGGTGGACAAGAACACGCGATCGCTACAGGATGATTGCAGCGCTCGTGAACAGGTTTTCTTCCCCTTCCGGTGCGATCATCTGACGCGCCGCTCGTTTGATGCGTCGTCTCACCCGATTGGCCTGACCCCCTGCCACCTGCGCGGCTTACAACGCACGGCCGATTCAGGCCGGCGGCATGTGTGTGCGACTGCTGCACGATTGGGGAGGTTCAATGACGCGTTGGGTTCTCATCATTTTGTCGCTCACAGCCGCCGTCTCCGGCCCCGCCGCCGCGCAGGATGCCGCGGCGGGCGAAAAGATATTCGTTGTGTGTCGTGCCTGCCACCAGATCGGCCCGAACGCGCAGATCGCCTTCGGGCCGGTGCTGAACGGCGTGGTCGGCCGCAAGGCGGGAATCTATCCCGGATACGACTACTCCGATGCCAACAAAACCTCCGGCATCACCTGGGATGAACCGACGCTGCAGAAATACCTCGCCAGCCCACAGGCGGTCGTGAAAGGCACCAAGATGACCTTCATCGGCATCAAGGATCCCGCGAAGGTCAGGGATGTCATCGCCTTCCTCAAGCGATTCCAGGCGGACGGCTCGATGGTCCAGGTCGAGGCCGATACATCGACGTTGCGGTAGCCCGTGCGCGCTGACCCTCCCGGCCGTCCCGTTTGCCGATGGCGGCACCTCTCCCGATCCCACCGCCGCCGTCGCGAGGGATGCGTGTCGCCGCGCCGGTCTGGAGCATCATCCGAGCAAACCGGGTCACCCCTCGGCCAAGGATGCTCACAAAAACGTCAGGTCATCGGCATTGCCCTGCCCATTCCCATGCCCACGCCAGGACGGAAACTGCGCTGGACGGCAGGAAAGGCGGAGGCGAACCAGCCCGGTTGCCGGCAGAAAGGATTGTCATGACCCAACTCGCTCGCCTGCTCGTCATGAGCCTCCTGCTGGCCGGTGCCGCGCATGCTCAAGGGCCGGCGGCCGGGGCAGGTCAGCAGGACACGGCCGGCGGGGTGAACGACTACCCGACCGCAGCACGTGCGGACTACGTGTTCGCCTGCATGAACACCAATGGCCGCACCCAGGACGCGCTGCGCCGATGCGCCTGCGCGATCGACGTGATCGCATCGGCGGTCCCCTACGGCGAATACGAAAAAGCGGAGACCATTCTGCGCATGCGCAGTGCCGGCGGCTACCTGGCGCAGGAGTTCCGCATCCCGGTCAGCAGCACCATCCTCAGACAGCTTCAGGAAGCTCAGGCGGAGGCGGATTTCACCTGTTTCTGAGCCGCTCCCGCCACGTGGGCGTTTCCCGCCGGACCCGCTGACCGGCCGTGGCGAGCGCAGGTGACCCGCGTGCCGACGATGTGCCGACGATGCCGGCTTGGTGTCGTGCCGACTGCCGCAGAATGCGAGGATGACGTCCGGGCTGCCCGGAATGTTCGCCGGCCAACCGCCAGTCGTTTCACAAGCAGGGCAGGTTGTTCATTTTGCTGTCAATGTAAACATTGCACCTTACGTACTATTTGCGGCGCTGCAGCATTCGTTTTGCCGCAACAGACGTGACGTTTTTTTGCAGAGAACCATTTCCGGTCAGCGAGATGCAGATGCTCGTCTCGATTAACCGGTTGCGCGAACGGCGCTGCCATCATAGGTTTCCTACAACTCCGGCTTCCGGGCGACCTGTGATTGGGAGGACAGGTTTGACCTCGAAGGCAGCGTAGCAGCGAATTCAACAACGAGGGCGGTCTGACGCCGACCCTGTTCGCTGCTGCTGTCGTCACACGGTGCCGGACGCTTCTTCCCGACCGGGTCGCTGGCTGGCGTGGTGGATAAAAACCCATCAAGGCCAGGACATTCGCCAATTGACGAAGGGAGAGTAGCAAAATGAAAAGAATGTCTCATAAGGGACTTTTGGCGATCGGCACTGTTCTGTCATCGGCTTTGATGGCGCCTTGCGCCATCGCGCAAGGCCATCCGTCACCACGCGGCGGTGCCCTGCACGCGTTCTTCGACTTGTTCGCGGCGGCGGAACCCGAGCAAGCCGAAAGCACGCAAGCCAACCCCGCCCCTGGCAGCGGCAAGGACTGGACCACTCCAGCGGGAAGTCTGAATGGCCAGCGCTATTCCACACTCACGCAAATCACCAGTCAGAACGTCGATCGTCTCCAGGTCGCCTGGACCTTCTCGACCGGCGTTCTGCGCGGCCATGAAGGCGCCCCGCTGGTCATCGGCGATGTGATGTATGTGCATGCGCCGTTCCCCAATACGGTTTTTGCCCTCGACCTGAATAACGACGGCAAGATCCTGTGGAAATATGAACCGAAGCAAAACTCCAACGTCATCCCCGTCATGTGCTGCGACACCGTCAATCGCGGCCTGGCCTTTGGCGACGGCAAAATTTTTCTGCATCAGGCCGATACCACGCTCGTGGCGCTCGACGCCAAGACCGGCAAGCCCGTGTGGTCGGTCAAGACCGACGATCCCAGCAAGGGGGCGACCGGCACCGATGCTCCACTCGTCGTCAAAGACAAGGTCTATGTCGGCGTGTCCGGCGGCGAGTTCGGCGTACATGCCTGGTTCGCGGCGTTCTCGACAGCCGATGGCAAGGAAATCTGGCGCGCCTATTCGGTCGGCCCCAACTCCGAAATCAAGGTCGATCCGGAAAAGACCATGGCGCTCGGCAAGCCGATCGGGGCGGATTCGAGCCTCAAGACCTGGCAGGGCGACCAGTGGAAGATCGGCGGCGGCGCGACCTGGGGCTGGAAATCCTATGATCCGCGGACGAACCTGATCTTCTACGGCTCCGGCAATCCGTCCACCTGGAACCCCAAGCAGCGGCCTGGCGATAACAAGTGGTCGATGACCATCTTCGCCCGCGATGCCGATACCGGCGTGGCGAAATGGGTCTATCAGATGACTCCGCATGACGAATGGGACTATGACGGCGTCAACGAAATGGTGCTGATCGACCAGGAGATCGACGGCAAGCTGCGGCATGTTCTGGTGCATCCCGACCGCAATGGCTTCGCCTATACGCTTGACCGCGACACCGGCGAACTGCTTGTCGCCGGCAAATTCGATCCCGCGGTGAACTGGGCATCCAAGGTCGACATGGACCCGAACAGCCCGACCTATGGAAGGCCGCTGGTGGTGCCGCAGTATTCTACGGAACACAACGGTGAGGACGTCAACACCAAGAACATCTGCCCGGCCGCGCTTGGGTCAAAGGATCAGCAGCCGTCGGCCTTCTCGCCGCGCACCGGACTTCTCTACATTCCCACCAATCATGTCTGTATGGATTATGAGCCGTTCCGCGTGTCCTACACCGCGGGTCAGCCTTATGTCGGCGCGACGCTTTCCATGTTCCCGCCCCAGGGCGCGACGAATATGGGCAATTTCATCGCCTGGGATGCCCGCACCGGCAAGATCGTCTGGTCCTTGCCGGAGCAATTTTCCGTGTGGTCGGGCGCTCTCGCGACGGCCGGCGACGTGGTGTTCTATGGCACGCTGGAGGGCTATCTGAAGGCGGTCGATGCGGCCACTGGCAAAGAACTATACAGGTTCAAGACCCCGTCGGGCATCATCGGCAACGTCATGACCTACGAGCATGATGGCCGGCAATACGTTGCGGTGCTGTCGGGTGTCGGTGGCTGGGCGGGCATCGGTCTCGCCGCCGGACTGACCGATCCGCATGCGGGGCTTGGTGCGGTCGGCGGTTATGCGGCCCTCAACGACTACACCTCTCTCGGCGGGACGCTGACCGTCTTTGCGCTGCCGAAGAAGTGAGGCGTGCGGGACCGTCAGCTCATTGGATTGGCGCCGTGGCGACAAGCCCGGCGCCGGCCTTCCTCTTAGACCGTGACTGGGGACAAGTGGCGTGGACCAATTTTTTCGTGTCGTCACGGCGATGTGTGCGATACCGTTCCTGCTGGCCGGCATCGCCCGCGCCGACGGATCAGGCGATCCGACGGCGGTGAGTTCGGAAGACGGCAAATACGCCGACAAAGACGGCAACCCGACCTACAAGGTCGACAAGGATGGAAAAGTCGATTTCTACAGCTATATCGGCTTCGTCCGCTATTCAGCGAACTGCCTGCGCTGCCACGGCCCCGACGGGCTCGGCTCGTCCTATGGACCGGCGCTGATCAACTCCCTTAAGACCCTCAGCTATAGCGACGTGCTCACAACCGTGGCCAGCGGCAAAAAAGACGTGTCCGCGTCGCAGGATCTGGTGATGCCAGCGCTCGGCGATAACAAGAATGTCATGTGCTACATTGATGCGATCTACATCTATCTACGTGGCCGATCCAACGGCGCCATTGGACGCGGTCGTCCCGCCGACCACGAACCCAAGCCCGCGGCGTTCGGTGTCGCTGAAGATGAGTGCATGGAATGACGGAAACTGGGTTGAAGGAGCGGCACGGGAGCCCGGAGCAATGAGCGGCACGCGTCCTCGACACCGGCCGGACCGTGGGCGGGTCGCCGCAGCTGCGGTTGTGCTCGGCCTGCTGTCGGCGGGCGTACGGGCCCAGGCGCCGGGCCTTGGCGCCTCGGTGGAACTGGTCGACCCGACCGTATTCCGCGTCTGTGCCGATCCGCGCAGCATGCCGTTTTCCAACGAGGCCGGTGAGGGTTTCGAAAACAGGCTGGCGGCGATGTTCGCGGCGAAGCTCGGCAAAACGGTTACCTATACCTATTTCCCGCGGGTCACAGGCTTCGTGCGCGCCACGCTCAACGCGCTCAAATGCAACGTCATCATGGGCGATGTCCAGGGTGACGATCTGGTGCAAACCACCAACCCGTACTATCACGCGTTCTATGTGTTGGTGGTGCGACCCGGCACCGGTCTTGACGGCGTCGAGACGCTCGCCGATCCGCGGCTGAAGGGAAAGCATATCGGCCTGATCGCCGGCACCCCGCCGGCGACGATCCTTGCCCGCAACGGGCTGATTGGCGATGCAAGGTCGTTTCCGCTGACGGTGGACACGCGCTACGACGCGCCGCCGAAGGCGGTCATCGACGAAATCGCCGCCGGCAGCATCGATGCCGGTGTGCTGTGGGGGCCGATCGCCGGCTACTATGCCAAGCATTCCCCGGTTCCGCTCACCGTCATCCCGCTGCTGCACGAACATGCCGCGACGATGGATTTCCGCATCTCGATGGGCGTGCGGCACAGCGATCAGGAATGGAAGCGCACGCTCAACCGGCTGATCGCCGAGAACCACGCCGCCATCAACCAGCTCCTCATCGACTATGGCGTTCCCATCGTCGATGAGCAGGGCGCGCCGATCTCCCCGTGATCCTGCGCTTCGTCCGGTCAGCGGCCGCGTCCAGCCCACAGCGCAAGGCGCGACCCCGTCCGGAATGGGTCGATGTTGCTGCCGTTTGGTGTCAATCCATTTGCTGCTGAATGGCTTTTGCCAGACCGTATAGGCGTTGTTCGATCTTCGTCGCCACGTCGCAGGCGAAGCGCAGAGACTGGCGCCGTGACTCGAAAACATTGGAATCCCACGCCAGCCGCTGGGTCAGCTCCGCCAGCTTCGCCGCATCTTCCGGGGTGGCTGCCTGCGCGGCGCGAAGCTCTTGGCTCTCCCGGCGCAGGTTTTCCGCAAGCGCTTTCTGGCGTTGGCCAAACCGGTCGAGCCCGTTCACAACCCTCGTGCGCTCGCTGTTCAACACCTCGAACGCGCCCGCAAACACAGCCAGCAGCGCGCGGTTCTTGTCCGTCCCTGCCGCCCGGGCGAAGTCAGCGATTTGCTCGCCGGCCTGGTCCAACGGAAGCCGTCTCTGGGTAATCAGCCCGACCAGCGATGCCACCGCCCTGATCTCCCGCCAGTTGATGGCGGCGGGATCGACCGCGGGGCCGGTCCAGTACCGAGGCAACCGACAATTCGCTGACCTTGGCCTGCTGGCAGGGCCAGTCCGGATCGGCGTCGCGCGGCGCGGCCGCGGCGCTCGCGCCGACAAGGACGAACAGAGCCAGGGTTGTCAGACCGGTCCGCATGCAAGCCAATCCCCTGTTTGTTGCGCCGACACAGCCACTCCTCAGGGCATGCGCCCCGTCGCGATCGGCCTGACCACCCCCAGCACGGCGATGTCGGTCGCCGATATGCCGTGCGACAGGCCGTCTGTGGTGAGCGGGTATTTCTCATCGGGGGGTGAATGCCATCTGCCACCCGCACTGCGCCACCAGCAGGGAGGTTCGATTTTGGCGGTTTTGGCATCCATCACGGCGAGGCGATTGGCTGGACCGGGTGCCACGAACACGGTGCCGTCTTCCCTGGCACAGACCAGTTTGCCTTGACCGTCCGCCGCCAGCGTGATGCCCCGCGGAGAGCCGGCCGACCCGGATCGTGCCCCTCCTGCCCTGAGCCTCCCGATCGCGTTGCGTGCCGTTTGATTTATCTTTTTTCTCGTCGGCGCAATGGAAACATCAGGCCACCACCAGCTTGGTGGTCTCGGGAGGCAGGCCATTGGCGATGAAAACCCTGCAAGGTCTCGCAGCAGCCAGTCTGGCGGTGTGTCTGCTTGTGACTGCGCCGCACACGCACGCGCAAGCGCCGCGAATCGCGGTGTTTCCCTTGGAGCTCGACGATACCAGCCTCCAGGGGACGATGCAGGGGCGCGCCGCCGCCGATACCGCGCGGCTCGCACGGCTCGCTGCCCAACTCCTCGACGCACCCGCCCGGTCGGGCGCGTATGCACCCGTTGCGGTCCCCGCCGATGCCGGCGGCGCGGAGCTGCGCAGCTGCGGCGGCTGCGCGGTCGAGCGTGCACGCAAGCTCGATGCCCACGCTTCGATGGTCGGCTGGGTGCAAAAAGTGTCCGACCTGATCCTGAACATCAACCTCGCCGTGTATGATGTGGGGACCGGAACGCGCCTGGCAGGAGGCGGTGTCGATATTCGTGGCGATACCGACAAATCGTGGACACGCGGACCGACCTGGCTTTTGCGCAACCGGAGTCTCAGCAGCGACGGCAGGCAATGAGGCGCCTCAGCCTTGCTGCCCGGCCGGGCTGGCGGCCAGCCGGTCGGCATGCCATTTCATGTGATCGGCCATGAAGGTCTGAATGAACCAGTAGGAATGGTCATAGCCAGGATGCCGGCGCAGCGTCAGCGACTGGCCGGCCGCCGCGGCTGCCGCTTCAAGCGCGCCAGGGTGGAGTTCCCGGTCCAGGAACTGATCGCTCAAGCCCTGATCGATGAGAATGTCCCCAGGATAAGGTTTGCTGCGCATCAGCATCGTGCTGTCCCATTGGTTCCAGCGCTGACGGTCGGGGCCGAGGTAATGGCGGAAGGCCTTCTCGCCCCAGGGAACCGCCACCGGGTTGGAGATCGGCGCAAACGCCGACAGCGAGTGATACCGGTCGGGATTCCTGAGGGCTACTACCAGCGCCCCGTGGCCGCCCATCGAATGACCGAAGATCCCCCGCCGGTCTGCACGGACGGGAAACCACTGCTCAACCACGTCCGGCAATTCCCGCGCGACGTAGCTGTACATCCGGTAGTTCCGGCGCCAGGGATCGGCTTCCGCGTCGATATAGAATCCGGCGCCGGTACCGAAATCCCAACTCTCGTCTTCGCCCGGAAGCCCAAGCCCGCGCGGACTGGTATCCGGCGCCACGAGCAGCAGGCCGAGATCAGCGGCCAGGCGCACAGCGCCGGCTTTGACCATGAAGGTCTCCTCGGTGCAGGTCAGCCCCGCAAGATAGTAGAGCGCCGGAACCCGTTCCGTCCTGGCCTGCGGCGGCACATAGATGCAGAATCGCATCTCCGTCCCGATCTCTACGGAATGATGGGCATAATTTCCGATTGTGCCGCCAAAGCACTGCTGTTCACTGCGGGCCGTCAGCATCGCGGTCAGTAGACGACGACGCTGCGAATCGACTCGCCCCGGACCATGAGGTCGAAGGCATCGTTGATCCTGTCCAGCGGCATCACATGGGTGATCAGGTCATCGATATTGATCTTGCCGTCCATGTACCAGGTGACGATTTTTGGCACGTCGGTCCGTCCACGCGCGCCGCCGAATGCCGACCCGATCCAGCGCCGTCCGGTCACCAGCTGGAACGGACGGGTTGCGATTTCCTGCCCCGCGCCGGCCACGCCGATGATGGTCGAAACACCCCAGCCACGATGGCAGCATTCCAGCGCCTGTCGCATCAGTGTCGTGTTGCCGACGCATTCAAAGCTGTAATCCGCACCGCCGCCGGTCAGTTCGATAAGGTGGGCCACAAGGTCACCCTGAAGCTGGGTGGGATTGACAAAATGGGTCAGGCCGAACTTCCGCGCCAGTTCCTCACGCGCCGGATTGACGTCAACGCCGACGATCATGTCGGCGCCGGCTATCCTGGCGCCCTGGACGACATTGAGCCCGATGCCGCCGAGCCCGAACACCACGACATTGGCACCCGGCTCCACCTTGGCAGTGAAGATCACTGCGCCGATACCGGTCGTAACACCGCAACCGATGTAGCAGATTTTGTCGAACGGCGCGTCGTCGCGCACCTTGGCCAGAGCAATCTCCGGCATGACGGTATAATTGGCGAAGGTTGAGCACCCCATGTAGTGATAGATCGGCTTGCCGTTTTTCGAGAACCGTGTTGTGCCGTCGGGCATCAAACCCTTGCCCTGGGTGGCACGGATGGACGTGCACAGATTGGTTTTGCGGCTGGTGCAGGATTTACATTCGCGGCACTCGGGCGTGTACAGCGGAATGACATGGTCGCCCTTCCGCAGGCTCCGGACATCCGGGCCGACATCCACCACAATGCCGGCGCCTTCGTGGCCGAGGATGGCCGGAAAGATGCCTTCCGGATCCGCGCCCGACAAAGTGTATTTGTCGGTATGGCAAACGCCGGTCGCCTTGATTTCGACCAGCACTTCGTTTCCTCTGGGACCTTCCAGCTGAACGGTCTCGATCGACAGAGGCTTTCCGGCCTCCCATGCCACGGCTGCGCGGATATCCATATCAGTGCCTCACGATATGCAGATCTCAGTGTTTCAGCACGCCGGTCTGCCTGGCGATATGCGTGGCAATGAAGTCCATCAACGGCGGAGACAGGCAGTCATACGGTTCGAGCCCGAGCTCCTTTAACCGGGCCCGCACGGCCCCCATGTTGGCCGGATCGGCGCCCGCCTCGATGATCGACGAACAGAAAGCGGCGAACTCCGGCGCCGACCAGCCCTTTTCCGACGACAATTCGGTATGAATGAAATCCAGACCGTAGAATGGATGCCCGGTGTTCTCGATCCGGCCAAACATGTGCACGCCGCATTCCCGGCAGGCGTGGCGCTGAATGGTTGCGGACGGGTCGACGATCGTCAGCTTGTCGCCGTTTTCAACGACCGTCAGCTTTTCGCGGGGCACCACCGCGACCACGGCGAACAACGCGCCCGCCGGCTTCCAGCATTTGGTGCAGCCGCAGGCGTGGTTGTGCGCCGATTGGCCATCAATCCGCACCTTCACCGGGCGGGTGGCGCATTTGCAAACCAGCGTTCCGCCGGCGAACGTGCCGGAACCGGGCACGATCCCGTTATCGACCGACGGATGGATGGCGACAGCCTGGTCCATGGGTTTCTCCCTTTCGATCGCCCGTTCTTTGCAGATGCCTTTCCGTGCGGCTGACCATCCGCTGTGGCGGCATCTTCCTGGCGAATTGGGGCGAGCATGGGCGGGACCGGCGTCATGTGCTTGTCCGAGAGCGAAGGACGGTTGCCTGGGTGCGAAAAAAACCTATGATTTGGTACACTACTGAAGTTCGAGCAGGACCAATCGGTTCAATTGGGATCGATTGTGACGGTCCAAGTTCGGCACCTGGGGGCAAACGATGAACCAGAACCTCACATCGGTCGACACATCGCGGATTACCGCCGCCGAGCGGCCCGGCTACGGGGCGCGTGCGCGCAGCGGGCTGTGCGGCGACCTTCAACAAGCCCACTCCTTCGGCGACAAGGCAATCGAGTGCGATCATGATCCTGGCAGCTTTGGCCGGCGGCGGCTTTGCCGGAACGAAGTCAACAGCCAGCGCGCGGCGCTCCCGGCCGCATGGCCTGGTTTTGTGCCTCACGACGTTGTGAAAATCCTGTTCCAGACCCAAGGGACGTCTTTGTTTGAACAGGACGGCAATCAGATCACGCTCGTTCCGGGCGATTGCCTTGCCTATGACGTGTCGCCACCGCATGCGATCACCAGCCCGGCGCTGACCAGCTGCGAGGTTGTGATCATTCCCAAGAATTTGCTGCTGCAACGCGGCATTCCGCTTGAAAACCTGCAGGTGCGATGGATGTCCGCCCGTACCAGCGTGGCGCGTCAGGTGCATGAGTTCCTGGTTTCGACCATAAAGGAGATCCGGGCGCTATCCCTGGACAGCCAATTAGGCGTCGGCGAGGCGCTGCTCGACATATTGCTGCCGCTGTTTTGCGTATCCAACGGTTCGGAAGGCGATATCTCTGCCCCGAAAGTGTTGCAGAAGTGCGTAAAGCTCTACGCCCGCGTCCATCTGCATGACCCGGACCTCAATATCGACAAGATCTCGACCGCATTGAAATGCTCAAAGCGTTATGTGCATATGTCTTTCAAGGGCGAAGAAGCGAGCGTCAGCAAATACATTTGGCAGGCGAGATTGGAGCAATGCCGCAAAGAGCTGGAAACGGCGAAGGTCACTGGAAAATCCGTGACGGAGATCGCTTTTTCGTGGGGTTTCTGTAGTTCTTCCCATTTTTGTCGGCTATTTAAGGAGAAATATGGCATTCCTGCGTCGGCAATTCAGCACGGTTGATCACTCATGCCGAGGGTATCTCGGAGTGGTCGACGCACGGGCAAAGCTTTTGCTAGCCTGTCTTACGCGCTGCGGCAGCGCGATTGAAGGCATCTGAGCTGAGGACACGGCGATCGTAACTGCTCACCTCAGGGCGGCGGTTTCCCGCGGTGCCGGTGTGGCGAGCAGTACGAGCCGTTGGCCACCGAGGAGCGATAGAGCTGGGCCGTGCTGACCACGGAGCGGAAGGCAGCGTGGGTTTCGGCGCCCCATTCGGAACGAAAGCCGTTGGTACCTTTTTTGGAAGATCACGCTGGGTCGGATCCGTCGCTCGCAGATGTTGTTGGTGTAAGGGACATCCCGGCGGGTCATGAACACGAACAGATGTGCCCGGTTGGCGGCAATACATTTGCGCAGCTTGCGTCCGGGCTTGCCGACCGGGGCAGCCGTCGTGATCCGGCCGCGCCGGTAGGCGGCCTAAACTTTCTCGGCCACGATGTACGCTAGCGCGGCCTTGGCCAGAGTGACGGCGCCGGAGTCTGCGGCGCGGCCGGGGGGGGGCACGCCCATCTCCCTCATGTTGCGGGCCCGGACCCACCGGAACACCCAGAACCGGTTCCCGTTCTCGCGTACCAGCAAATACAGCCCGTTGCCGTCGCCGTATCGATCCGGATTCGCCCGTTCAACTTTTGTTGCAGTCAGCCCGACTGCCTTCCGAGACATCGCTGCGCCCTCCGGATGGCGGATAGGGGTCCAGGGGAAGGGTCCGTCCCTATCCCGCATGCCCGTTCGGTAGCGCAGGCAAGCGGAACTTGGCGGGGGCTGGAATTGAAAGATTATGGAATTGCTTAGCTTTCTCGGGAGCTGTTGCGGGGACGAGCGGGAGCGAAAGGGAGCAGTCCGGTGGACATCAGCTCCACCACCATTCCGCGGAATTTCCGGGGTGCAATCTATGCCCGCGCTGGCGGTTGCTTGACACGGTCTGGTCAGAGATGTGCTGCACGGCGCGACCCGCCCGCCGCTTCGCATTGTGTTCGGGGTATTTGGTCGGCATCGGGGTGTCGGCCGCCCTGGGCGGCGTTCGGCACATCTACGGTATCGATGGCACGGGACGCGGTGTGTCCGAGTGGTCAGGGCCGGGCCAGCGATGCTGCCGGCGTCAATGCAGGCCGGTTCCCGGCCCGCGCGGTACACCTTGGCACCCTTTTCCAATCCGGCGTTCCATGATTGCCAATCCCGGCAGCCTGGCACAGAAGATCGCCGCGGCTCGGAAGGCCTACGGACCACTGCGTCCGCAGTCCAGCACCGCTTCACCAGGCGCGCCCTCACGATGGCGCGGACCGCGCAAGAGAGGAATGGGACGATGTTTGACGAGGACTCGCTGTTCATCCGGGCCTTCGGCTGGCTCCTCCAGCCGGCGTTGGCGGGAATTCTGGGCTGGCTGCTGGTCTGGGTCGCCGGGGCGGGTATCCATGGCGTGGCGGTCTACGCCGCGCTCGGCGCCGTTATGGCCTACGCGCGGGCCGGATTCGGTTGGCCACCGAACAATAACGACTGGGCCCCGCTGGCCGGCATCATCTGGCCGTTGGTGGCGCTGCGTGACGTTCTTCCGCACCTGCTCCGCAAGCGCGAACCGCAGACCAGCCCGCTGCCGACCGATTTGTCGACCAACGTCGCTTTCCTCGATCCGCCGCGTCCTCGCCTGACAGCCTGACCGCCGGACCGCGTACGGCGCCCGGTCGCTCGCCGTCCCGGGTCGGCGGGTTCCGCGCCTCGCCCGGGGATCCGACCCCCCGGCGTCAATGACGCTTGATCCCGCCATTGACCGGGTCGACCCAAAAGATCGACTGCGCGAACCCGGGGATATCCAGGGCGAACGGATGGGCCAGAGCCGCCGCATTCCGCTCTGCCGCGTCCCGGCCTCCTCGCCCTTGGCGGCCAGAAGTTGCACCAGATACATATACGGGCCGGCGTCACCCGGCAGCGCCGCGATTGCCAAACGAAACAGCTTCTCCGCCTCCGCCGCGTCGCCGCCTGACCACGCCACCAGCCCGTTGAGGGTGGTGATCCGCGCGCCCACATCCGGCAGACCAATGCTGGCGGCTGCCTTCTCGGCTGCCTGGAACAGCGACAGCGCTTCGGCCGGCCGCTTGCCCGCGACCGCGAGAAAGGCGCGGTTGACCGCGACAATTCCCAGCACCTGCGGCAACACGCCCGGAATCGCGTCGACGAGCTTCAATTCCCGCTCGGCCGCCGGAATTTGGTCGTTCCAGCAGCATTAACAGCGCCAGCAGATTGTGCAGCATCGCCCGCTCCGACGCCCGCGCGGGATCCCAGGATCGGGCAGGAAAGTGTATCGTCAACTCCTTTGCCTCCTTCAGCGCCGCCGGATCGTGGTTCAGTCCCCGGAGATAGTCGGCCGGCGCCACCCGAAAGGGTGACGCCTGCGCGATCGTCGCATCCGCCGCGCGCCGCACCAGCGCGGCCGCGTCGCCGTCGCTCTGCAGGAGGTGGATCTGCTCCGGCGCCTGGTGCGGTTGCCCGGCCACGATCAGCATGCGCAGCGCATCGCCGGGACCTATCAGCATGGCGGCGTTGACCACCAGCCGCTCATAGCCGAACTGGTCCTGCAGGGCGCCGACCAGGCTCTCCAGCCGGAGCGGCGAGGCCAGTCCGCTCATCGCGGTCGGGCTCGAACTCACGCGCAGCGTCGGTGTGGGAATGACCAACTCCCCGCGCACGATCTGCGCCGCCTCAGTGATAAATCCCTGGTCGGCGGTGTCGGCATCGAAACCGCCCTCGGTAATTTTCGGCGCGACATTGATGTGCAGGCTGAGCGCGCCGCCATAAAGCGCCAATTCACCGGCGACGAGGCTGACCGCCATGCCGGCGCGCAGCACGAGCGTCGTGATTTCGAACGGGAACATCCGGGCATCCCTGAAGGGTGTCGGACCAATTCGCGGTCATTCCAACCTCGACCAGGCCAGCGCCAGGACGGTTGCCGCCATAACAGCGGTCGCCAGCCAGCCCATGACCAGCAGCGTCCGTGGCAGCGGGAAGCGTCCCATGATCGCCGGGCGCATGGTCAGGTGCATCATCGCCACCATGACCGGCACGGCGACGACACCGTTCAACACCGCGCTCCAGTACAGCGCCCGGATCGGATCGATGGGCGAGAAAGTGACTGCCACTCCCAGCGCCATGCCGATGGCAATGGTCGCATAGAACGCCGGCGCCCGCAGCGGCAGGCGGGCCAGCCGGACGTGCCAGGACAGCGTCTCGCCTAGCGCATAGGCTGCCGATCCCGCCAGCACCGGCAGTGCAAGCAGGCCGGTGCCGATGATGCCAGCGGCGAACAGGGCGAAGGGGAAGGGACCGGCGACGGTGCGCAGCGCCTCGGCGGCCTGGGCAGCGGTTTGGATATCGGTCACACCATGCGCATGCAGCGTCGCCGCCGTGGTGATGACGATGAACAAGGCAATGATGTTGGATATCGCCATGCCGAGGATGGTATCGATGCGTATACGGGCGAATTCCTCCTGCGCCTGCTCGGGCGCACGGGTCAGCGGTCGGGCGCCGGCCCGCTGCGTCTCGTCTTCCACTTCCTGCCCGGCCTGCCAAAAGAACGGGTAGGGGCTGATCGTGGTGCCGAGCACCGCGGTGACGGCCATGAGATAGGTGGCACTGGAGGAAACGGGTGGCCACATGATGGCCGAAGCAACATCGGTCCACGGCACATCTACCATGAAGGCGCAGATCACGTAGGCGAACAGCGCCAGGCAGAGATATTTAAGAACGGCGACATAGCGTGCATACGCGGTGAAGATCTGCAATCCGGCCGAGAACACGCCGAAGAGCAAGACATACAGCAGTGCAGGTCCGTCAGTCAGCAGGTTCCGCGCCGCCCCATCGCTCCCAGATCGGCCCCGAGATCGATCAGGTTTGCCGCCACAAGCAGCAACACGACGCTGCCGGCCAGCACACGCGAATAATGCCGCCGCAGATTGCCGGCGATGCCGAAGCCGGTGACGCGGCCGATGCGGGCGCTGATCTCCTGGATCGCCACCATCAACGGATAGCTGAGCACCGGTGTCCAGGCCAGGCCATAGCCGGACTGCGCGCCACCTGCGAATAGGTGGCGATGCCACCGGGGTCGTCATCCGCGGCGCCGGTGATCAGTCCAGGCCCCATCACCTGAAAAAGCCTTGGCCGGTGGGGCGGCTTCACCCCACTGGCCAACGCCGGTCCGGTCAAGATTCGCGTTCGCGCCAGGTCGGGCGACAATCCCCGCCTCAGCTCGACAGGGCGAGATCAATGAGCGCGATCGCGCGCGCGCTGTCACCTTCGCCCAGGGCATGGCGTGCCTGGCCGATGCGGGCGATGAACTGGCTGTGGCTGGGCTCGCTTTCCCGCCCTTGCACCACCGAGCGATCGAGCGCCCGCGTCTCCGCCATTTCCAGCGATTGCTGCGCCTCCCCGGTGCGGCCGCCGACGAGCGCGGCACGCGCGGCCGCCAGGTAATCATGTGCCGTTGCATTCGCACCGGCTGACGAGGGCGGCAGGGTGGGGGCGATGAGCGAATGTGTGTCGCCGGGTTCGATATTGCTGGCATGGCTCGACAGCGGCAGCGAGGTGCCGGTGCCGGGCTCGTGGCCCGGGCGGGCGCCGGTCGCGGGATCGAGGCTCGGCGTCTGGGCCAGTGCCGACATCGCGGAGATGCCGAGCAGGGCGATTGAAGCCACCATCAGTGAGCGCATGGCAATGAAATCCTTCAAGGTTGAGTGCGACACATCTGTCGCGTGCGGGGGGGGGGTGCGGCAGCGGACCGGATTTCCGGCCGGCTCGCCGTCGGCGTGGCCATCAGTAGATCGGCAGGCCGAAACTCAGTGCTACGCCGGGTTGCTGGTAGTAGCCTTGCGGCGCGTAGACGATCGGTGGCGGGCCATAGTAACGCTCGCCGCCGCCACGATAGCCGCCATGGTAGCCACCGCCATGATGCTGCTCGCGGCCGTGATCGCGATCCGCGATTTGCTGGCGTGCAGGCGCGCGCCGTGCATCATTGCCGTTGCCGTTCGGTTGGGTGTCCGCACAGGCCGGCGAGGCGAAGCCTCCGCTCAGCATCGCCGCGGCCATGCCGAGGCAAAACGTCCAGCGGGGCCTGTGCCCGTGACGTCGGTTTCGGGTCTGATTGTTCATCTGCTCCCTCCTAGCCACGGCGTCCCGGCTCGTCATGCCGTGCCTGTTCGCCATGATGGGCATTGGCATTGGTGCGGAACTCATCGTCTGCGCGGCGCTTCTGGCTGTCGGTGAATGTATCGTATACCGATTGGAAGGCCGGTACCAGCTTCTGCATTTCCTTGGCATGTTCGGTCGCAAGATCTGCATAGGATTGCATGTTCTCGACGGCGCTCATGCCGGGCATCGCCTTCACGCGTAGTTGGAATGCCTGATCGATGCTCTGCGCATTGTCGCGCATCACCTGGGCGAACTGTTCCCATTGCCCCTGCTGAGCCGGCGTGATCTCCAGCCTGGCATGCAGACTGGCGATCTTCTCTTCGACGACCGATTCGGCGTTGCGGGCGTGATCGGCCCTGCCCGCGCCCTGGCCACCGCTCGGGGAGGGGTGAACCGCGGTCGGATCGCCGCCGCCCGCCGCCATTCCGGGGGCGGAAAACCCGCCCATGGCGATGACCGCGCCGGCGGCGAACAGGGTTTGTCGAATGGATGTGCGCATGACGTAATTCCTTTGCATGTTGGGCGCGTGCGAGTGGCTGACCTCAGATCCGGCCGACGAGGATCAGCACCAGCAAGATAACCAGAACCAGGCCTAGGCCGCCGCTTGGGCCGTAGCCCCACGCGGAGCTGTATCCCCAACGCGGCAGAGCCCCGACGAGCAAAAGGAAAAGCAATACAAGTAAAATGATGCCCATTGTCCGGCCTCCCTATTCCTTGAGTGTGTCTTTGGCGCATCCTGCATCGTTCTGCGTCTTGCCTTCGGCCTGTTCGGCCAGGCCTTCGGCCTGCAGTTTGGCATCGCCGACGAGCCTGCCGACGGTTTCCTTCACGCTGCCGATCACCTGCTTGCCGGCGCCGATAACTCTGTCTTTGTCCATGTCACTTTCTGCCTTGCTTCATTGGGGACGTCTTCGCTCCGCGGTGCCAGCGGCTGCCGTCCCTTGCCATGCTGGTCCTCTCGGTTGTCCGCGGGCCGGCCGGAATGCGGTCCGGCGCTTATGGCTTGTTGCGATCGGCGCTGTTGGTGATCGCGTGACCAGTGGCGGAGATGTCCTCGCCGGCACCGGCGGTGGTGTGGCAGGCGCCCAGCAGGGGCGCTGCGCCCACCAAGATGAGGAGGGTGAGGACGATGGGGAAAATCTTGCGCATGGCGATAGGGTCCTTTCGGTGGTCTGGCGGGGTGGGGCCGGATGGACCGCCGGTGCCGGGCCTGGCATCAGCGGCCTGTCCTTGCCGGTTTTTTGTCCATTGGCGCAGTTCAGTCAGCGTTTGCCGGGGGCCGCCTGCTGTCCTGCTTCCAAAAGACGAAGAAAGAAACTTTCAATCAGGACGGCAGCGTGCCAAGTTGAATAATACTGAGTGGCGTAATGTACCGCCATCCTCGGAATCTACTTAGACAGGCTTGGAGGATGACTGAGTGGTTTGGTCGCCTCGGTGGGGAGCATCGCGACCACGGCGCAAGCGCCGGCCATCGCGCCGCACGGCCCTTTGTGGCCGGGCACGGCAAGCCAGGCCACAGCAAGACATGTTGCAGGCAGGCCAGGGGGGAGGCACGGCCGGTTCGGCTAGCCGCGAAAGCCGGAACGTCACCATCCCCCCATGCCGATGCGGGCACAGGGGGGCGATGACAGGACGGCCCGGCTAGGCGACGGTGCCGTTTCGCCGATGGCTGACCCACCAGCTCAACGCGCCAACGGCCAGCACCACCAGGGTGGCGGCGAACAGCAGCGGAATCGACTGGTCGAGCCACCCGAGGGTCGGCACGGCGAGGAACAGCAGCGCCCCCAGCGCGCAAATCCGCCAGACCCGTGCCTGCAGCCCGGCCGTGAAGGTGCCGAGTGCCAGCAGGGTCATCATGGCAAGCGAACTCGAGTTGATGTTCAACACACCCTGCACGCCGCTATTGTACAGCACATACACGGCCACCAGCAGCGCCGCCCAGTTCAGCACCTGGGTATAGACCAGTTCCCGATGCCCTTCCGCCGTATTGAAATGCCGCCATCCCGCAATGATGCAGATGGCACCGTAAATCGGCGTGATGGCCAGCCAATAGCCGACCCGCAGGCGCAGGCCGACCCCCACGACTGCCAGCAGCAGCATGGCGATATAGGGTGAATCCTCCAGCAGCCAGCGCTTGAAGGCAGATCGCCAGGCCCGCGGCTCGTCGAGGTTTTCAGCCAGTCCACCATCGCGATTGTCGTCGAGATCGTGTTTGTCATCGAGATCGGCGTCGGTTGTGATGGCCTGCTTGCGACTCATGATGTTCATATTGATGTCCTTCCGCGCGTTGCAGCTGGCGCGCCCGCCCGGCAGACCCCCGCCGTCGGCGCCCGGCACCGCGGCAAGGGTCTGCCCTCAAGCTTTGGGCGGGCGACCGCCTCAGGACTCTTCCGGAAACGGTGCTGGGAGGGCGGGCATGGCCGCCCTCCCAGCGATCGTTACGGAGCCAGGATCGCTGGCCTCACGGCGCGGGCTTGGGCCCGGTCGCCGAAGTGGCCTTGGCCACTTGGTGGCCGGTATGCTTCGGAAGATACTTATAGCTCCGGTCGAACGGCCAGTACTCCAGGCGCCATGCCAAATACGCGGCGCCGGCGATAACGATCAACGCGATCATGTCTCATCTCCTTGTTGTTCAGAGCTTGCCGCAAACGCCTGTCGATCCCCGCCATCACGCCCTGATCGTGTGAGGGGGGGGCACGGCCAATCCGTGCCCCCATGATCGCTCAGGTGCCGTATTTGAACTCGGGAAGAGCCTTCAGCGTGTCCTTGGTGCCCTCGCGAAGCACCAGTTGCTTGTCATGCACTTCCAGGGCGCTGTAGGGCACGACGACGTATCGCGCATTCACGCCGAGGAAGCCGCCGACCGACAGCACCGCGAACGACACCCGTGCGTCCGGCGTGACGATCAGATCGTCAAGCGTTCCCACCGGTTCGTTGGCGGCGTTGACGATGGCGCTCCCCACCACTTTGGACGTCCGGTAACCGGTTGCCAGCAGTGGCAGATCGATCTTCACGGAAGCCAACCCCGGCAGCGCGCGCTCAGTTGTGGTCGCGGTCGTCGGCGCACCCTGCGAAAAAGCCTGGCTGCCCGTTGCTGCCGCGATAACGGCAGCACCCGCCAGAAGGGTGATTGAACGTGTCATGGCTGGTCCTCTTGAGTGATTGATCAGGCGGCGCGAACCCGCGCGGCGCCCCGGCCTGGGTTTACCTGCAAGGCCCTAGCCCTTGAGCGCATCCTTGGCGCCGCCAACTGCGTTCTGCACCTTGCCTTCGACCTTCTCGGCCTGGCCTTCGGCGACCAGCTTGGAGTTACCGAGCACCTTGCCGGTGGTCTCCTTGATGTTGCCGACGACCTGCTTTGCCGAACCTTCGATACGATCCTTGTTCATCTCAGTTTCTCCTGGGTTACAGCCCTTACGGGCGGGTCCGGCCGCGGCGGCGGTTGCCGCGCGGACGGCCGGCTTCAGCCGGCCTTGCGGGCCTGCTGGTCGTGCGTCATGGCGCCCATCATCCCGTCGTCATTGTAGCAATGGCCAAATGCCGCCATCCTGCGCCACCGCGCCTCTTGGTGCTCGCCGGAGTTGAGTTGATGGGTCGCCGGATGGTGATGGCGCGTGGCGACATAGGGATGGGGGTCGCCTCATGCGGCCAGGCAGCAACCGGAAACACGTGACCGGTAGTTCGCAAAGTCCCCTTCGGAATAATCAGACCTTAGCAAGGTGCCCGACAAGGATGCCAGCTTCGGAAATTACTCAGTCCAATGGCAGGAGACCGCCGCCTTGTACTGCCCCCGCATGCGCGCAACGCCGCTCGATTGCCGCCAGTGCCAGACCCGCCAGGGCGGGAGGAGACTTCCCGCTGGTCTTTCGCATGATCGACGCGCGGTGCTTCTCGACCGTGCGCTGACCGATGCCGAGGTCGGCGGCGATATTCCTGCTGGGCTTGTCGGCAAGCACGCGTTCCGTGATTTGCTGACGGCGCGGCGCAAGGCTGGCCTCATTGGGCGCGGCTGTCTCGCGCTGTGCCGCCAGCACGCGCGAATCGCGCACCTGGTCCGGTGCACGCCCGACGCTGGCGCGGCCAGTTCCATGGCTTCATGATCCGCGGCAACCGCCGAATGCGATTCACCGCCACAAGCTTGGGATGCCGGGTCGCCAGCCACAAAGACAAATGCCGGTTGCGCGACGAAGACCGGCCTCCGGCTCGGGGCTTTGCCGCGGACCTACCAAGGGGTGTTGCCCCTTGGGACCCACAGGTCTTCAGGAAATGGGCGTTCCGGGCCAGCGCTTGCCGGGCAGCAGGATCATCGAGAAATACGGCACCGTCGTCGCATCCACGTCGACCAACTGCATCACCCGTTGCCGCGCCATCGTCGCCCGCTCGACATACAGCGCCCGGTCGATCAGCCCAAGCTCACCCAGCACGGCGCGAACCTTGCTGAAATTGCCGCCCAGTTTCATCACCGCCGCGGCTTCGCTCGCCGCCAGGCGGCGTGCCAGTTCGTCCGCCTCCAGCACGCCCGAGAGCACGGTCAGGGTCTGGTTGCGATACACCAACGGCGTCGCTACCGTCGCGGCGCACGCAACGATCGAACATACCCCGGGCACCACGATGGTCTCGTAACGTCCGGCCAGACGGTCGTGCAGATACATGAACGAGCCATAAAAGAACGGGTCGCCTTCGCAGATCGCCGCCACATCCCGACCGGCATCGAGATGCTCGGCAACCGAATCCGCGGCTGCATCGTAGAAGCCGCGCAGTGCCGTTTCATAGCAGAACGGTGGCGGCAGCTTTTCCGTGGTCACCGGATAGACCAGCGGCAGCAGCACCTGCTCATCACGCAGGTAGTCCCGCACGATCGCCAGCGCGTTGCTGCTGCGCCCCTTCGCCACCGGGTAGGCAACCACCGGCGCCGCGCGCAACAGGCGTAGCGCCTTTACCGTGATCAGTTCCGGGTCGCCGGGACCGACGCCCAGGCCGAGCAGACGCCCGCGCGACGCGTCTTGCGGATGGCCACTCAAATCCGTCCTCCCGGGCGGAAGCGCCGCCGGTACTCCGGATCGTACAGCGCGCTGTCGCGAAAATCGCCATTGCCAAGCGCCCGGCCGACCAGCACCAGCGCGGTGCGCTCGATCGGCGCGGCTTGCGCCTGCGCGGCGATATCGCCCAGCGTGCCGCGCAGGATGCGCTGGTCCGGCCAGCTTGCCCGCACCACCACCGCCACCGGGCAATCGGCGCCATAGAACGGCAGCAACTCGGCAACGATGCGGTCGAGCGCATGGATCGCCAGGTGCACCGCCAATGTCGCTCCGGTGGCGCCGAACGCCGCCAGCGTCTCCCCCGGCGGCATTGCCGAGGCGCGCCCGGAGACGCGCGTCAGCACCACGCTCTGCGCCACCTCCGGCACTGTCAGCTCGTGGCCAAGGGCGCAGGCGGCAGCCGCGAAGGCCGGCACCCCTGGGGTGAGCGTATAGCCGATGCCATGCCGCTGCAGCCGGCGGATCTGCTCGGCCACCGCGCTGAACACCGACAGATCGCCGGAATGCAGCCGCGCGACATCCAGCCCCTGCGCCTCCGCCGCCACGTATTCCGCCTCGATTTCGTCCAACGACATCGGCGCGGTATCGACGACGCGCGCCTCCGGCGGGCAGTGCGCCAGCAGTTCCGGCGGCACGATCGAGCCGGCGAAAAGGCAGATCGGGCAGCGTGCCAGCAGGTCGCGCCCGCGCAGGGTGATGAGGTCGGCCGCCCCCGGGCCGGCCCCGATGAAATGCACCGTCACGCCCCGTCCCCCACATCGCCGTCCAGCGCCGAAGCCACCGCGTTGCGCCGCGGCCGCCACAAATCGCGGCGGATCGCCTCGCGCAGCCGCGCCGCCATCGCCGCCCGGGCGGCGGGATTGGCCTGGCGCAAAAACGCATCCACCGCCGCATCGCCCAGTGTGGCGTCGAACACCAGATCGAACTGCCGGTCGAGCCGCTGCGGCAGCGTGGCGGCGAAGCCGCATAAGGTTTCCAGTGCCCGCGCGATCTCCGCGCCGCCGCGGTAGTCGTGGCGCATCATGCCGGCGATCCACGCCGGGTTGGCCGCCCGACCGCGCACCACCCGCGCCAGCTCCTCGCCCAGGGTGCGCGTGCGCGGCGCCTCCGGCTGCGAGGTGTCCAGGTGGTACAGTGCCGGGCTTTGCCCCAACCCGTCGGCGGCGGCGGCGAAGCCACCTTCATGGGCGGCATATTCGGGGCTGTCGAGCAGGTCGGTCTCGCGATGGTCCTGCGCGTGCACGAAGGCATCCGCGGCAGCGACGCGGGCGGCGAAAGCGGCTGCGTCGCTGATGCCGTCAAGGTCGCGCCCATAGGCGAAGGCCGACCCGGCGAGGTAGGCGGCGCCGAGCTCGGCGCGATCCCGCCAGGCGCCGTCGGCGAGCGGCGCGGTGGTGCCGGCGCCGTAATCGCCCGGTGCGGTGCCGTACACGCGCGCGGTCGCCCGCCGTAGCGCCGCCCCCTCCAGCCCGCGGGCGGCTGCGGCCACTGCGTTCCAGTCGGCCGGCTCGTCGCGGTCCGCGATCAGCCGCACGGCGGCATCGAACAAGCCGATCTGCGTCTCGAACGTGTCGCGGAACAGGCCGGAGATGCGCAGCGTCACGTCCACCCGCGGCCGGTCGAGCAGTGCCAGCGGCAGTACCTCGATGCCGGTGACCCGTGCGGACCCGTCGTCCCAGACCGGTCGCGCGCCCATCAGCACCAAAGCGAGGGCGAAATCCTCGCCGCCGGTGCGCAGGCTCGCGCTGCCCCACAGGTCGAGCACCAGGGCGCGCGGCCAGTCGCCATTATCCTGCAAATGCCGGCGCAGCAGGTCGGCGGCGGCGCGCTCGGCCAGCGCCAGGGCGGAGCGGGTGGGAATGGCGCGCGGGTCGATGGCGAACAGGTTGCGCCCGGTCGGCAGCACGTCGGCCCGCCCACGCGTTGGCGCTCCCGCTGGCCCCGGCGCCACAAATCGCCCGTCCAGCGCCGCCAGCAGCGCCGCCGCCTCGGCTGGGGCGCTGCGGTCGAGATCGGTTTCCAGCCTTGCGGGATCGGCGGTGGGGCAGGCGCGGCACAACGCCTCCAGCAGCGCCGCCCGCCGCTCGCCGGTGGGCGCGTGGCCGAACACGTGCAGTCCGTCGCGGATTTGCAAATCCTTGACGTCGCACAGATAGGCATCGAGCCGCGCCAGCGCCTCGTCTTCGGGCGTGTCGCGTGCCACGCCGGTCTCGGCCAGCAGCCCTTCCGCCTCGGCGCGGTCGAGGATGTCCCGGCGCAGCAGCGCGGCGCGGCGGCGGTCGAGGCCATCGGCCACCGAATACTCGTCGATCAGCCGTTCCAGTTCGCTGGCAGCACCCTGGCTGCCGGCGCGTTTCAGCGGCGGCGTCAGGTGACCGATGGTGACCGCCCCCAACCGGCGCTTGGCCATCGCCGCCTCGCCGGGGTTGTTGACGATGAATGGATTGATCACCGGCAGCCCGCGGGCGAGCGCCACCGGCGCGCAGTCGGCCGACAGCGCCACCGACTTGCCCGGCAGCCATTCCAGCGTGCCGTGGGTGCCGAGGTGCAGCAGGGCATGAATGTCGATGCACTGGCGCAGCCAGAGGTAGAAGGCGACATAGGCGTGCCGCGGCGGCAGGTCGGGATCGTGGTAGCTGCTGCGGCGATCGTGCTGCGAGCCGCGGTCGGGCTGCACCGCCAGCACGAAGCGGCCGCGCTGCGCGTGCCGGAGCACAAAGGCGCCGGCGGCAACGTCAGGGTCCTCTGCCGCGTCGCCCCAGGCAGCGAGGACGCGCGCCCGCAGCGGCTCTGGCAGGGTCGCGAACAATTTTTCATACTCGTCCAAACGCAGCACCGGCAGCGGTGGCGCCAGCGTCAGCAGCGCCACCGCGGGCGCGCTGCCGCCGGTGTCGTAGCCCTGCGCGCCGAGCAAAGAGATTACCGCATCGAGGCTGGCGAACGTGTCGAGCCCCACCGCGTGCCCGACCTGCCCGCCGCCCGCGCCCGGATAATCCGACAGCACCACCGCAACCCGCCGCTGCCCCGCCGGCGTGGCGGCCAGCCGGGCCCAGCCCAGCGCGCGGTCGGCGGCCAGGGCGATGCCGTCCTCGTCCGGGCAATGGAGCGTGCGGGCGAATTCCAGCCCGGCGACCGGCGCCGCCTTGGCTTTGAACGACACGGCGGTGGTCAGCAGCCGTCCGTCCAATTCCGGCAGCACCACCTGCATGGCCAGATCGGCCTGGGACAGGCCGCGCGCCGAGCCGGCCCAGGCCTCTCGCGCCTCCCCGGCCAGCAACAGTTGCAGCACCGGCACGCCGGCCGCGTCCAGCGGCGAGTCGCCCCCCTGCGCCGCGCTGAAGCAGGTCGCGTTCAGCACCACCGACGGACGCCAGGCGCGCAGCCGCGCGGCCACGAACACCGCCGCTTCCTGCTCCTTCAGGCTTGAAACATGGATCGCCCGCACACCGAAGCCGCGTGCCTGCAACGCCGCCGCCAGCGCTTCCACCGGGGCGATGTCGCCGGCCAGCAGATGCGCCCGGTAGAACACCAGCACAGCCAGCCCCGCCGGGCCGTCGCCGGCCACCGCCAGCGCATGCTCACCGGCAAGCGGGACCGGCATCGGCGGCGCCGGGGCCGCGACCTTGAGCCCACCGAGCGCGGCCATCAGACTCAGCCCTTGCGCGAGATTGCCCGGCCCGCCATGCCGCAGATACGCCTCCAGCCGTGCCCGCGCCGCCGCCGGCACGGTGGACAGCGCCGCCAGCCGCTCATCGTCCCGCCCGTCTCCCGGCACGATGGCCAGCGCGACCCCGTGCCGGCGGCACTGCGCCGCGAGCTCCTCGGCTCCGTAGCGCCAGTAGTCCAGCCCGCCGAGCAGCCGCACCACCACGCAGCGCGCCCGTGCCACCACCTGCTCGGCATACAAATCCACCGACATCGGGTGGCGCAGCCGCGCCAGACTGGCCAGCCGCAGGCTTGGTCGCCCCGCCGGCATCGCCTCCCAGGCCGCTGCCGCCGCCGCCAGGTCGCTGTCGGCAAACGACAGGAAAACCAGAGTGGCCTGGCTCTGGCCGAGGTCTTCCGCCGCCTGCTCGTCATCCAGCGTCCGGCTCTCGCGCAGCAGCAGGTGCATGCGCTCAGCCCGCCAAAGCGGTGGCGATGGCGGCGCGATCGATGCCGCTGCGGCCGATCACCACCAACTGCCCCTGCCGCGCCGCGCCCTCCGGCCAGGGCCGGTCGTACTGGTGCTGCAGCCGCGGCCCCACCCCTTGCACCGCCAGCCGCAGCGCCTTGCCGCGCACCGCCACGAACCCCTTGATGCGCAGAATGTCATGCGCCTCGGTCGCCCGGCGCAGCCGCTCGATCAGCGCCTCGGGCGCGCCAATTTCGCCCAGCGGCACCGCGAAACTGTCGAAATCATCATGCTCATGCGCCCCGTCCAGCGCGTCGTGGTGCGACGGCCGCGCCGCCAGATCGTCCTCGGCGGCCGCACCCAGGCCGAGCAGGATCGCCGGATCGAGCCTGCCATGCCGCGCCGGCACTGTCTTGACTGCACGCCCGAGCACCCCGCCGATCTCGCCTTGCAGCCGCGCCAGCGCGGACGCGTCCAGCAGGTCGGCCTTGTTCAGCACCACCAGATCGGCCGCCCGCAACTGGTCCTCGTAGACTTCCGCCAGCGGGTTGTCGTGATCGAGCGAAGGGTCTTGCGCGCGTTGCCGCGCCACCGCCTCGGGGTCGTCGGCGAACCGCCCCGCTGCCACTGCCGGCCCGTCCACCACCGCCAGCACCCCATCGACGGTGACCCGTGCACGCATGGTTGGCCAGCCGAAGGCCTTCAGCAGCGGCTTGGGCAAGGCCAGGCCGGAGGTCTCGATGACGATGTGCTCGGGTGGGTTCGGCCGGTCGAGCAGTGCTTCCATGGTCGGCAGGAACTCGTCCGCCACGGTGCAGCACAGGCAGCCATTGGCCAGCTCGACAATATCCTCTGCGGCGCAGCCTTGGATGCCGCAACTGCGCAATGTTTCCCCGTCGATGCCCAGCGCGCCGAACTCATTGACGATCACGGCAATCCGCCGGCCACCCGCGTGTTCCAGCAAGTGACGCACCAGCGTCGTCTTGCCGGCGCCGAGGAAGCCGGTGACGATGGTGGCGGGGATGCGGGCGGCGTCCATCGTGGCGCGTCTCATGCGATGCTGTCCAGATCGGGCACCCGGCCCAGCATGGCGTCCTGCAAGGTGGCCGGACGGCGGGAGGGCAGCACCGCGCCGTTGCGCGACGCCACATAGGCCGCCCCGTAGGCGAGCACATCGGCGGCCAGCTCGGGCGCCAGACCGCCGACCAGATAGGTCCATTTGCCCGGCATGGCGATGGCGCAGGCGCAGCCGCGCTCGCAGCAGGCCAGGCAGGCGACCTCGGCGAGCGTCACCGGGGCGTCGTTGCCGGCGGCGATCAGCCCGGCGAGCGCGTCGTACAGCAACATGCCCGGCGGCGTCTCGTCATCGGCCAGCGTCCGGCCGGCCCGGCAGGTGGTGCAGACCATCAATGTAGCGCGCGTCATCGCGGACCCTCCGGATCGGCGCCGGTGAGGGCGCACGTGCATCGCTGCGGGATGCCGGCCGCGTGCCGGCACTGCCGGCGGCGACCGTCGCGGGGTCGGCGCGGAGTCCGGGGCATCCCGCCCGGCACCACCTTGTTCTCCGTTGGCAGGTCTCCTGGCTCGCGGATCGAACGCCGCCCGTTTGCCTTCCCGGCCGCCCGGCGATTCGGGCGGGCCAGTGGCGTCACCACGGGCCGCTTTCCGCTCACAGTTGCGGGAGCAGCTGCGGGATTGGGGAATTCCCCCGCACCGCATTCCCTTTTCACCTTCCTGACGGAAGGACCATCGGTAGGCTTGTCATACAGGCCCTGCGCGGTTGACGTCAAAGCGGCCCGGCGGAGAACGACATGTCCGAAGACGACCTCACCGATGCCGCCGCGCGGCACCGTGCCAAGATGGAAAAACGCAAGGCCCTGCAGGATGCCGAGGCGGCGGCGCGCACCCGCGAGCAGGGGCTGCTGATCGTTCACACCGGCGCCGGCAAGGGCAAGTCCACCGCCGCCTTCGGACTGGCCCTGCGCATGCTCGGCCATGGCCGCCGTGTTGGCGTGGTGCAGTTCATCAAGGGCGCCTGGAACACCGGCGAGCGCAGTGTGCTGGAAGGCTTCGGCCCGCTGCTCACCTGGCACAGCATGGGCGAGGGCTTCACCTGGAACACCAAGGACCGCGCCCGCGACATCGCCGCTTCCCGCCGCGCCTGGGACTGCGCGCTCGGCCTGATGCGCCAGCCCGACCTCGCCCTGCTGGTGCTGGATGAGCTGAACATCGCGCTCCGCTACGACTATCTACCCCTCGACGAGGTGCTGGCGGCGCTGCGCGGACGGCGCCCCGACCTGCATGTCGTCGTCACCGGCCGCAACGCCCGTCCCGCCTTGATCGAAGCGGCCGATCTGGTCACCGAAATGACGCTGGTGAAACATCCCGCCGCGGCCGGGGTGAAGGCGCAACAAGGCATCGAGTTCTGATCCGGCGATCACCCCGCCCCGGCCAGCGCGATGATGAACACCACCGGCTGCTCCAGCCGCGCCTCGGCCAGCACCGTCTCGATCGCGTCGAGCGGGGCGGTCACTTGGCGCTGCCCGGGCAGGCTCACCTGCGACACCGCGGTGATCTCCACCGCCACCTTCGCCGGTAGCGCCGCGCGCAAGCGCGGCACCAGCCCGGCCAGCGCCTTCAGCCCCATGTACAGCACCAGTGTCGTGCCCTCGCCCAACAACGCCGCCCAGGCCTCCACCGATGCCGGGTCGCCGCTGGCCGAGCGGCCTGCGCAGAACAGCACCGCGGAGGCCCGGTGGCGCTCGGTCAATGGCACCCCGGCGAGGCTGGCGGCGGCGAGGCCGGCGGTGATGCCGGGCACGAACTCGTACGGTATGCCATGCGTGTGCAGATAGCGCGCCTCCTCGGCGGCGCGGCTGAACACCAGCGGATCGCCCGATTTCAGCCGCACCACCCGCCGCCCGTCCCGCCAGCCGTCGTGCATCAGCGCGTTGATGCGCGCCTGCCGTGCCGCCTGGCCCTCTTCGGAGCCGCAGCGGCGGCCGACATCGACACATTCGGCCCGGGTGCCGGTCGCCTCCAGCAGCGCGTCCGGCACCAGCAGGTCGCGCAGGATCAGCTCGGCCGAAGCGATGCGGGCGAAGGCGCGGCGGGTGAGCAGCTCGGGGTCGCCCGGTCCCGCGCCGACGATGCTGATGGGATGGCGGGTCATTTCAGCCGCATCGAACAGCCCGCCACCATCAGCCATGCCTCGGTCGCCGCGCTGGCGGTGCGCTGGCCGAGCCAGCCCGCAAGGTCGCGGAAGCGGCGCAGCGGCGCCTCCAGCGGCACCGGGCTCCAGCCGATCTCATCGCCCACCACCACCGACGGCCAGGGGGCGTCGCGCAGGGCGATCAGCAAGGCGCTCCATTCCTGCAGGATGGCGGCGTCCTCGCGCTCGAAGCGGGCCGCGGCCCACAGCACGATACTGTCCAGCACCACCCCCGAGGGCGTCGGTTCGAGCCCGGCCAGCGCCGCCGCCAAATCCTCCGGCGCCTCCAGCGTGCGCCAGGATGCCGGCCGCTCGGCGCGGTGGCGGCGCACCCGCTCCGCCATTTCGGCGTCGGTGGGATCGGCGCGGTAGGTCGCCGCGAACACCACGGCATCGCCCCAGGCGCCGGCGATCTCGACCGCGCGGCGGCTTTTGCCGCTGCGCACCGGACCGGTGAGGAACACCAGATTGCCCGTCGCTCAGCCCCCCGCCAGGGCGGGGCGGCGCGATCGCAGCCCGGCCCGCGCCAGCAGCGCGGCATCATCCAGCATGGCGCCGGCCGGACCGCTGGCGATCACCCTGCCATCGGCCATCACCGCCACCTCATCGGCGAAATGCCGCGCCAGTGCGAGGTCATGGGTGGAGAAGACCAGGGTCATTCCCTCGGCATGCAGCGCCGCGAGATGGTCAAGCAACGTATCGGCTCCTTCGGGATCGAGTCCCGCCGTGGGTTCATCGAGCAGCAGCGCCTGCGGCCGCAGCGCCAGCGCGCCGGCGATGGAGGCGCGTTTGCGCTGGCCATGGCTGAGCATGTGCAACGGCAGCCCGGCAAAGGCGGACATGCCGACCGCCCGCAGCGCCGCCGCCACACGTTCCTCGGTTCTCGCGGCATCGAGGCCGAGGTTGAGCGGCCCGAACGAGACATCCTGTGCCAGCGTGCCGGCGAACAACTGGTCATCCGGGTCCTGGAACACCAGGGCAACACGCTGGCGTAGCGCCGCCAGCCCGTGCCGCGAGCGATCCAGAAGCACGCCGTCGAAGCGCAACTCCCCCACCGCGGGCCGCAGCGTGCCATTGAAGTGCAGCAGCAGGGTGGACTTGCCGGAACCGTTGCCGCCAACAAGTGCCAGTCGCGCCCCGGCGCGCACAGTCAGACCTGCGCCGGCGAGCGCCTCGGCACGCTGGCCGGGCACCTGCGCCGCCGCCGCCGCCGCGCCTGGATAGCGGTAGTGCACGCCGATCGCCTCCAGCAACGGCGTCATCGCGGCGCCATCGCCGCAAGCGCGAAGGCCGCGAAGCCCAGCGCCGCCGGCACAAAGGCCGCAGCGGCATAAGCGCCGGGGGAGGCGTGCGTCGGCGCCGGCAGCACCACCAGCCGGTCGGTGTAGCCGCGGGCAGCCAGCCCCTGCTCCAGCCGCGCCGCCCGCCGCAGGCTCCGCAGGAACAGCGACGCCGCCGCCCGCGCCGTCGAGCGCAGCGCCACCGGCAGGGTGCGGAAACCCAGCCGGTTGTCCTGCGCGCGAAGGATCGCCAGCCGCGCATCGTCGAGCACGAACAGCATGCGGTAGACCAGCATCAGCAGATCGAGCAGCGCCACCGGCACCCGGGCGCGCCGCAGCAGCGCCAGCCAGGCGGCGGTGGGCACGGTGCAGGCGAAGCACAGGGTCACCGCCAGGGCGCCGGCGGCCCGCAGCCCCGCCGTCAACGCCGTCCATGCCCCCGCGGCGGACAGGCCGAGCCTGAGCCCGCCATCGTCGAACCCGAGGGTCACGCACAGCGCCAGGGCGCTGGTGGCCAAAAAACCGAACGGCACCAGCATCGCGCCGAAAAACAGCGGCGCCGGCACGCGCGCGCCGGCCACCGCCGCAGCGCTGGCCGCGGCCCAGACCAGCGGGCCTGCGGCCAGCGGCGGGGCCGCCAGTACGCAAACCATCAGCAAGGCGCAGAACAGCGTCACCGGGCCGCTATATGCATGCCAGCGATTGGTGTGCGCGCAGGCGTCAATTCCGCGCAGCATCGCCCCGCCGCGCGTTCCGCTCCCCGTGCCGACGGCCGCGCCAGTAGCCAAGGCAATAGGCCAGCGCCCCCGCCCCGAGCGCCGATTGCAGGCCGAACAGCAGGCTTTCGATCTCGCTGCTCGGCGGCTCCCACAGCGGCGCCATCAGGCGCTGATAGCCGGGGCGCATCGTCTCAATCAGCTTGGTCGCATGATCGTCCGAGCCGCTGAAAATCTCCTCGCCGTTGCGCGCGGCCGGGACAAGAAAAAACGGCAGCACCAGCAGCGCCACCACGCCGAGTGCCAGCAGCGTGTTCTGCATCCTCATCGTGCGGCCTCCTTCACCCCTGCTTCCTGCAGCGCGGGGGCGACGCCGGCAACCGCCTCGCCGGCATGGCTGCGCAGCAGGTTCATGACCAGCACCGTGAGCAACCCTTCGCTGATCGCCAGCGGCACCTGGGTGATGGCGAACACGCCGAGAAACTTCACCGCGGCACCGGCCACCCCGCTCACCGGGTCGGGGAAGGCGAGCGCGAGTTGCAAAGACGTAACGCAATAGGTCAACAGGTCCGAAAGGGATGCGGCGAGGAACAGCGTCACGTTCAGCGGCAGGGCGATCGCCTGCCCGGCCCGCCAGATCGCCCATGCCGTGAAACTGCCGGCGATCGCCATGGAAAACGTGTTGGCGCCGAGCGTGGTCAGCCCGCCATGCGCGAGCAGCAGCGCCTGGAACACCAGCACCACGAAGCCCACCACGCTCATGATCCAGGGGCCGAACAGCACGGTGCCGAAGCCGATGCCGGTCGGGTGCGAGCAACTGCCGGTCACCGAAGGCATTTTCATCGCCGAAAGCACGAAGGTGAAACCACCGGCAGCCCCGAGCAGCAGGCGCGATTCCGGATCGTCGCGCAGCCGGTCGGAGAGTTTCTTCACCCCCCAGGCCACGAACGGCAGCGAAACCGCGCCCCAGCCGATGCAGTGGGCCGCCGGCAGGTAGCCTTCCATGATGTGCATTGGGTCCGTCCTTTCAGGGGTGCGGAACTTGGTTCAGGCGCGTGACCGACGTTCAGAATTCGGCATGCAGGCGGAGCCCGAACACATTGGCGGGACCGCGCTCGCGGTTGTACGCAGGGTTGTTGATGAACTGGTAGTCGAGGGAGACATGGCCAAAGCTGAAGGCGGCAAACTTGTAATACGTCTCCAGAATCTGCTCAGGACCGGCTTTCGGCAACTGACCGTCGCCAACGACGATGCCGGTGCCACCGGCGTTGAAATAGTTCGCGTGGGGTCCGCTGATACCGTTGATAGCGCCGGCAATGCCAAGCGTATCATCCGGCCGGTTCCATCGCTTGCCGCTCAGCGAGACGCCGGCCTCGATCGTGCGGTCGATGTCGGTATTGTCCCACCCCTCGACGTTGCCGTCGCCCAGGCCGGCGCGCGCGAACACGCCCACGGTGTCGTTCACCTGCTGCGCGATATTGAGGCTCACGCCTCCAGTGGTCTGCCACTTGCGCACCGCCGCCAGCGCGTCGCTGGCATCGAGGCCCGTCGCTTTGGCGAGCGCGACAGCGTCGTTGAAACTTCCCATGCGTCCATCGATGAGAAAACCGGTGACCTTGACCGTGCCGGGTTGGTCCCAGGCCGCGTATCGGCGCTCGATCTCTCCAACCAACGAGAACTGCTGGAAGGTGGGGTCGAGCTCATAGCCTTCAGCGCTGTTGCCCCCCCCGCCGGAAGGCGTTTCCGACATGTCGAAAATCCCGCCGCGCAGCGTCCATGGACCCTGGTACCACTCGGCGGCCGCGCCGTAGGTTGTGGACCAGGCGTCGCTGGCAAAGTCGAACGAACCGGCATTGATGACCGACCAGTTCAGGAAATCTTCTTTGGCATTGTTGGCGTATCTGTTGGTGTCGAATATGTCCATGAGATAGAATTTGCCGACCGTCAGCACCAGCCGGTTCGTCGTCGTCGAGCCCTCGAACTGATTGTCGTCGGCTTCCACCTTCTGGGGTTCGCCACCCAGATCGATGGTCTGGCGGATGAAATACCGGTTGGCGCGGAGGTAAGGATAGGCGAAGCCGAGCTTGTAGGATTCGCCGCTGGGAAATCCGGCCGCCCCGTGCGTATCGGCGAGACCGAAACCCTGATCAACTTCGGGATCGACCCACAGTTCCGCGCCCGGCCACAGCCGCACGCCGGCATAGAGGATGACATCGGCGGTCTCGCGCCCTTGCCCACCGCCGGGGAGACTGTTGGCGCCTTGATAAGGCGAACGGAACGCCGGATAGCCCTGCCAGACAAACGTTGCCTGACCGTGCAGGCTGACATTCTCCGCGGCCCAGTTCGTCCACGCCGGCAAAGCGGGTGCGGTCGCGCCAGGCGCAGACGACGAATCGCCCCCGAACTGATAGTTCAGGCCGATGCGCAGCTCCGACAGAGCCAGATCGGACTCGATCGGCTGCAGTCCGTTGCCGAAATGGGCGGTGGTGCGGCCGTAATCGGTGAACAGGTATTCCAGCCGCGCTGTCCAGTGCGGCATGATCGGAACCTCGACCCCGGCCCCCGCCGCCCAGCCCAGGCGCCACACGGTCGGCGATCCGGTCGCGCCGGTGGACAATTGCGTCAGCGACATCTGGTCCTGAGACCAGGCGAACCCGCCGGTGACATAAAGCAACCAGTCGCCGGGCGCATAGCCAAGCCGGAGCCGCGCCGTGCCCGAGGCAAGAAGGGTATCGCTGTAGCTTTCCGCGCCGAGCGTCGGGGAGGTGAAATTGGCGATGCCACCGGTGGAGATTCCGGAGAGCGTTTGATAGGTTGGAAACGATGCATCGGCCTCGGCGCCGATGAGAAAACGGTTCGGCAGCAGGTAATTGACCCCCGCCTGCAGGCCCCCGAGCAGGCTCCCCGATTCGTTGAAGCTGTCGGGTCCCTGGGTAAAGCCCAGCACGCCGGCGTTGCCCTGCCCGGCATTCCAGGTCGAGTGCCCGAAGGCGTAACCGAGGGTGCCGCCGGCATAAAAGCCGCTCCAGTCATAGGGCATGGCTGTGCTTTGGCCGGGCATCGCCGATTGCTGCCCGGCCCCCTGCGGGGCCTGGTCCGGCGAGACCGGAACCGGCTCCGGTTGCGGCGTCGGGCCGGACTGCTGCGCGTGGCCGATGTGCGGCGCGACCAGCATACCGGCAACGGCAAGCAGGAAGCCGGTTCGGTGCCGGGCCATGGTCTTCGCCCGGCGGCGGTTCTTCCGCGCAACGCCGGGGGGAGTGCCGACGATCGATCCGGAGTCCGTTATAACCACGAAACCATCATCAATGCGCACGAATTCGGCCCCCTGAGCAACATGCAACTGCGAATGAGTTGCAATTGCGATATCCTGACACGGCCGCATGAGCCAGGGCAAGACGGGGGTGGAATGCAAGACGGGGGTCGCATGGTCGAAAGAGATGGTTCGCATTGTGGATCTCCGCGCCAATATCCCGCCGCGCCACGCCCGGCACGGCAACGGGCGGCCCGCCACGCGGCGGCATCGACGATGCCCCCCGCCGGACGGAACCGTGGTCCCATCAGGTCGGGCGCACAGAGGCGGAAGCGGCTCATGGCTGCACAAATGGCTGGGCAGGACGACGGCACCGACCCAAGCCCGCACCGGCGCATCGGTCGCAGGCGCACGCGCACAGGTCTGGAAATCCAAAACCACCCTCACACCCCTCCGGCAGCCAGGAGCGTGGGTTGGAGGGAACGCCATGCGAACCCGGGCCGCCGAACGGCGCCCGCCCGCAAGCGCACCGCCGGGACACCCCGCCCGAGGACGTACGACCACCGTGGCAGGTCTCCTGGCTCACGGGTCATCGCCTCTGTCTGGCCTTCCCGATGCCGGTCGGCACCAGTGACACATATTCGACAGAGGCTCGCCGCTTACAGTTGCGGGGGCAGCTCCGGAATGGCCGTCGGGTGAGGTACCCTCGGACGCACCGGATTCCCTCTTAGCTCGTATCCCTCATCAGGGACGCGAGAACCACGATTGCACCCTCTGTAGGTGCACGGTCCTGCGGTGTCAAGCGGCGTGGCGGAAAGTTGGATGAAGGAAGGCCAGGGCTCTGCCCTGGACCCGCCAAGGGCCGAGAGGCCCTTGGAACCCGCCACTTCACCCCATTGCCCTCACCAGTCGCCCGGCTAGCGCCACGCGTTGGCCGAAATGGATGTGCAGGTAGCTCGCCAGCAGCCCTCGCTCGGCATGGCCGCCAAAAGTTTCGGCGCCACCGGGGCGCGCCCCGCGCAGCCGCCAGGCTGGCGTGACAGGGCGCCCGTCTGCAACATCCCAGACGCTGTAACGGAACTCGTGGCCGCGCAGCGTCTCACCGGCATCGGCAAGCAGTGTGTCCTGCAACGCGGTTGCCTCGCGGTAGCCGAGGCTGGCCAGCCGCGTCGTCATACGCGCCACCCCCGGCACCAGCCCGGCCATGCGGTGACGCACGCCATCGGTATCCACCAGCACCTCGGTGAGCACCATAAAGCCGCCGCACTCGGCCAGGATCGGCGCCCCACGCGCGTGCAGGGCGCGCAGGTCTTCCCACAGCCCTGCGTTGGCGGCGAGGGCGCGCGCATGCAGCTCCGGGTAGCCGCCGCCGAGATAAACGCCGCCAGCGCCCGCCGGCAAGCGTTCGCCGGCAACCGGGCTGAAGAAGGCGATGCGCGCCCCGGCGGCTTCGATCAGTTCCAGGTTCTCAGGGTAATAGAACGAAAACGCCGCATCGCGCGCCACCGCCAGCAGCGGCCTGGCACCGCGCGGCACGCAGGGCGAGCGCGCCTGCGGCAAAGGTAGGTCCGGCGCCTGCGCAGCGAGGCGCAGCAGGGCATCGAGGTCGAAGCGCGCCGCCACCGCATCGGCCGCCGCCGCCAGCACCGCATCGACATCGGTGCCTTCATCGGCCGTCAGCAGGCCGAGATGCCGCTCCGGCACCCGCAGCCCCGCGTCGCGCGGCAGCCAGCCGGCTAATGGCAGGCCGGCAGCCTCGCGGATGGCGCCGGCACAGCCCAAGGCATGGCGCTCCGAGCCGGCGAAGTTCAGCGCCACCGCGGCGACCGGCAGCGCCGGATCGAAACGGGCAAATCCGAGCGCCACCGCGGCGGCGCTGCGGGCGCTGCCGGCGATGTTCATCACCAGCAGCACCGGCGCGCCCAGCAGGGCAGCGATCTGTGCCGCCGAACCATGCACGCTGTCGAAGCCGGCGCCGTCGAACAGGCCCATCACCCCCTCGATCACCGCGATGTCGGCGCCGGCGCAGGCGCGCACGAAACCGTCGCGCACCTGCGCGTCGTCCAGCATCCAGGTGTCGAGGGAAAAGCAAGGCTGGCCGGCGGCGCGGGCGTGGTAGCCGGGGTCGATATAGTCGGGCCCGCATTTGAACGGCTGCACCACCAGCCCGCGCCGGCGCAGCGCGCCAATCAGCCCGGACGTCAGCAGCGTCTTGCCCACGCCCGAGTTTGTGCCGGCCACCAGCAGCCGGGGGATGCACCGGGTCACGTCCCGCCCTCCGTTCCGGCGAGTGCCGCCAGCAGCACCGCGCGCCACTCGGGCGGCGCGGCGGCGACGCGGATCCATTCCGGCAGCCCGAAGGAGCTGGCATCGCGGACCCGCAGCCCCCGGGCGCGCAGGTGCCGCGTCACCGCGCCGGCATCGCCGACACGGGCCAGCAGGAAGCTGGCCGGGCTTTCCCGCACCTCTAATCCGCACGTGGCCAGCCCTTCTGCCAACGCACGCCGCCACGCCGCCAACACCGGACGGCCTTCCGCCAGCCATGTCTGCGCCGCCGCCGTCACAGTGGCGGCGAGGAAGGCCACGCCGGCCGGGCCGATGACCCAGCTCGGCGCCAGCGCATCCAGCGCCGGCCAGTCTGCCGGTGTCACCGCATAGGCGGCCCGCACCCCGGTGAGGCCGAACGCCTTGTTGGGGGCGTGCAGCCGCGCCGCACCTGCCGCCGCCCCGGCGTCGATCGTCCCCGCCGGGCAGAGCGGCGCATAGGCGAGATCGACCACCAGCCTTCCGCCGGCGGCGGCGCGGGCGATGAACGCGGCCGGCCAGACCGCGCCGGTCGGGTTGTTCGGCCAGCAGATGAAGCCGAGCCCGGCATGGCGGCGCTGGCGGTCGAGGAATTCGTCCGGGCCGTGCGACTCAATGACCGTGCGTCCTTCCATGCGCGCGCAGCGCGCGTATTCCGAGAAGGTCGGGCCTAGCACCAGCACCGGCCCCGGCACGGCGCGCACCAGCCGCAGGATCAACTCGCTCGCCCCCGCGCCGATGGCGATGCGCGCCGGCGCGGTTGCGTGGTGGGCGGCGAGTATGGTGCGCAGTTCGGTGTAACCTGGGTCAGGATAACGGGTGAGGTCGGCCGACTGCACCGCGCGCAGCACCGCCGGGCATGGCCCCAGCGCATTGGCGTTGGTGGAAAAATCCCAGCGCGGCTCGGGTCCGGCATCGGTGCCGCCGTGCATCGGCGAGGGCTCAGCCAAAGGCCACAATTTCGCCGGCCGCGGCCAGTAGCGCCAGCCCTGTGCCCACCAGCGCCGCCCGCCGCAGCCCGGCCCGCAGGTCCGACGGACCGGGCACGGCACCCGCCGGGTTGAGCAGATACACGCCCGGCTTGCCCATGCGCACGCCCAGCGCCATCGCCATCGCCGCCATCGGCCAGCCGGAATTGGGCGAGGCGGTGCGGCGCGCCTCACGCGCCAGCTCGGCCCGGCCGGCAGGCCGCAGCGCGGCCGCCCCCAGGAGCGCCAGGGCGGTCAGCCGCGCGGGCAGGAAGTTCAGCACGTCATCGGCGCGGGCGGCGAATTTGCCGGCGAATTCCCAGCGCCCCCGATAACCCCACATCGCGTCGGCGGTGTTGGCAAACCGGTACAGCGCCGCCCCCGGCAGGCCGCAAAGCAAAAACCAGAACAGCGGCGCCACCAGCGAATTCGGACAGATTCTCAGCCAGCGACTCCAGCGCCGATTCGCGCACCTCTCCCGCCGACAGCGCCGTTGTGTCGCGGCTGACGATTTGCGCCAGCCGCGCCCGCCCGGCATCCAGCCCTTGCGTCAGGGCCGCCTCGGTTGCCGCCACCTCGTCGAGCAGCAGCCGCAGGGAGAATAGCGGCTTGAGCAGCAGCGCCAGCCCAGGCAATTCGATCCAGGCGGGTGCGCCTGCCAGTGCCGTCGCCGCGGCGGTGGCCAACCCGACAACGAGCGCGGCCCCGCCCAGCCAGGCCGCCGCACCGGCCCACAAACCCTGGAGCGGCGGCAGCGCCGGCAGGAAGCGTCCGACCCGGCCCAGATAGGCCCCCATCCATACAACCGGGTGCAGCCGGCCCGGCGGCTCCCCGAACAAAAAATCCAGCAGCACGGCAAGCAGGATGCTCAAATCGCCTCCCGCATCACCGCGACCGCGAGTGTCAGATGGTGCCCGCCGGGCAGTGCCGCGATGCGGCGGGCGACGAGCAGCTCGACCGTTCCCGCCCCCGCCAGCGCTGCCGCCTCGGCGACCGAGGCCAGACCGACCGCCGCCTCCACCCGTGCCGAGCGTGTGGCGACCGGCTGCGCGGCCAATATTTCGTCCGCAAAACTGGCGAACCTTGCGCCGAGCGAGTCCGCCCATTGGCGCAACGCCGGTTCGTCCTGCTTGCGGCGGGCGGTCGCCACCAGGGCGACCGCTTCCGGCGTCAGCCCCGCCGCTTGCAGGAGTTCCATGGCCACGGCGCCAAGGGCCACCGGCGGCGCGGCGCGCGTGCAGCCCACGCCGACGCACAGCAGCCTTGTGGCCGGGCTGGCGGCAGCAGTCGGGTGATGATCCGCAACAGCCGGCATACGGGCTACCAGGCTCCTCGTTGGCAGGGCACGGCACGGCACAGCTGAGCGCCGCGCCGACATCGTCGGGACGATCCGGCGGCAATGCAACTCCCGCGGCGGGTTTGGCAAGTGAGGGTAAGGAAGGCCAGTGCTCTGCCCTGGACCTCGCGACTTGAGACAGGTGTCATACGAAGGCAGAGGAGGTGAACCGATTCACCCTACTCTTCCCCTTCGTGTAACAACTGGCCGCACGTCATGGGTTCCAAGGGTCTACTGCCCCTTGGTGGGGTCCAGGGGCAGAGCTCCTGGCGTTGCTTCCTTCCCGCGTCCCGCGCCGCAGCATTGCCCTGTCGGCCCGGGGGCGATACGGTCCCGGACGGCTGTTGTTAGCCGCTCTAGTGCCGGACACCGAATGACATGATGCTGCGCGCCCTGCTGGCGGCCGGCCTTCTTGCCCTTGCCGGGCCTTCGACCGCCTGGGCACGCGACGTCACGGTTGGCTTGCAGGCCGGCGGCCCACTGCAGACGCTGCGGCAGGTCTACATCGGTCCATTCGCCGCCACCGGAACAAAAGCCGATGCCGTCACCCGCCCGGCCGGGCCGGAGGCATGGCGCGGCGAGGCCGCCTGGGACGTGGTGGAGGTCAGCGGCGCCGAGTTGCAGCCGGCTTGTCAGTCCGGAACGCTGGAAAAGCTCGACTGGTCAGCACTGGGCGGGCGCGACCGCATGATGTCCCAAGGCGCGACCGATTGCGGCCTGGGCGCCTTCGCCTCGGCCACCGTGCTGTCCTGGGACCGCGCCAAGTTCCAGGGGACGCCCACTTGGCGGGATTTCTGGGACATCGCCAAAGTGCCGGGCAAGCGCGGCCTGCGCCGCTCGCCGCGTGGCACCCTGGAAATCGCCCTGCTCGCCGACGACGTGGCGCCTGGCGATGTGTATCGTGCGCTGCGCAGCGACGAAGGGGTCGAGCGGGCTTTCCGCCGGCTCGACCAGCTCTCGCCTTATATCGTGTGGTGGACGCCGGCGGGGCGGGACGCGCTGCATCTGCTCGGCTCCGGCGAGGTGCTGATGACCAGCGCCGACTTCACCCTCGATTGTGCTGGCGAATCGCGGTGGCACGCATAATTTCGGGGTGCAATGGACGGGCGGTCTGGTCGAGGTGGGATACTGGGCGATCGTCAAGGCCAGCCCGAACCTGGCCGAGGCGCAGCGCTTCCTGGCGTTCGCCGCCGATCCAAAGGTGCAGGCGAAGCTGCCGGAGGCCGGCGGAACTCGGCGGGCTGGCAAAGGGCGCCAATGACGGGTTGTCGCCGGAACTGCTGGCCGCCTCGCCGACCGCCAATGCCGGTACCCTGTTCGTCGACACGGCATTCTGGCGCGACAACGGTGAAAAACTCCAGACCAGATTCGATGCCTGGCTGGGACACTGACAGGACGGCAACGTGATGACCCCGGCGGACCTGATCGCCGCGGTGATGCTACATGCGCTGGCGGTAACCGTCACCGCGACGGTGTTCGCCGTGCCGCTCGGGATGGCGCTGGCCCGGCTGCCGGCGCGCTGGTCGGCATCCCTCGGCTCGCTGGTGGTGCTGGCGGCGCTGCTTGCTTCGCCGGCACTCCCGATGCCGCCCGACGCCGGACGGTTGCTGCTGGAGGCGGCGCGCGTCCTGCCCTTGGTGGCGCTGCCGCTGGGCTGGGGGCTGCGCCGCATTTCCGCTGCGACCTTGCAGATCGCCGCCAGCCTGGCGCCGCCCGCGGCGGTGATCCGGCTGGTCGGGCTCAAGCTCGCCATGCCCTGGCTGCCAGGCGGCCTCGTCATGGCCTTCGGCGCCGGGCTGGCAGATGCCGGGTTGGGGTGGCCGGCGGCGCTGCTGGTGGCTGCCGGGGCCTGGCCGGTGCTGGTGGCACTCGCAGCACCGGAGGCGTGATGGCAACCACCGCCGTGCTCGCATCCGAGCAGCGCGGCGGGGCACGGGCGCTGTCGGTGCGCGGCCGCCTGGACGTGACCGCCGCCGGCAAACTCTGGGCCGAGGCCCTGCGCGGGGCGGCCGCGCAGCCCGCCCGCGCGCTGGTCATCGACCTGGCCGGGCTGGAGAGCTGCGACACCGCAGGGGCGGCGATGCTGCTGGCCATGGCGGAGGCGCGGCCCGGCGCCACCCTGGAAAATGCCCGGCCGCAGGTCAGCGCCGTGCTCGTGCGGGTCCGCGAAGCGCTGGTCGAGCCGCCGCGCCCGCCGCCGGCGCCGCCGGCACCCTGGCGGGTGGTTATCGCCCATGGGCTCGCCGCCGCCGGCGACGGGTTCGCCTGGCTGGGCGAGGCGCTGCTGGCCCTGGTGCGGCTGCCGGCGCACCTGCGCCAGTTTCGCGTCGCCGACCTGCTGCGCACCGCCGACCAGGCCGGCGTGCGCGCGGTGCCGCTGGTCCTGCTGATCGGCATGCTCATGGGGCTGATCCTGGCCTTCCAGTCGCTGGTGCCGATGCGCCGCTTCGGCGCCGATTTGTATGTCGCCAACCTTGTCGCCATCAGCCTGCTGCGCGAACTCGGGCCGCTGCTCGCCGCGGTGGTGCTGGCCGGCCGCTCCGGGTCTGCCTTCGCCGCCGAGATCGGCACCATGAAAGTGAACCAGGAGGTCGATGCCCTGACCACCATGGGGATCGACGCGATGACCATGCTGGCGCTGCCGCGCATGGGAGCGGCCATGCTGGTGACGCCGGCGCTGACCGTGTTGCTGGAACTGGCCGGTCTGGCGGGCATGAGCGTGGTGCTGGTGGCCTCCGGCATCCCGTTGTCGGCGATCGGCAGCCAGATCATCTACTGGGTGCAGCCGCATGATTTCTACGGCGGCATGGCCAAGGCCATGGTGTTCGGCGTGGTGGTGGCGGCGATCGGCTGCCGGGCCGGGCTTTCCGCCGGCAACGGGCCACGCGCGGTCGGCGAGGCGGCGACGGATGCGGTGGTCGGCGGCATCGTCGCCACTATCCTGCTCGACGGGCTGTTCGCCGTGCTGTTCTTCCGGCTCGGCCTGTGACGACGGCCCCCTTGACCGGGTCCGCGCTGCGCGGCATCGGCCTGGCCCAGAGCTTCGGCAACCGCATCCTGTACCGCGACGTGACTTTCGACGTGGCCCCTGGCGAAGTGTTCGTCATCCTCGGTGGCTCGGGATGCGGCAAGTCCACCCTGCTGCGCCAGTGCATCGGCCTGCTGCCGCCGACCGGAGGCAGCGTCGAGCTGCTCGGCTGCGACATCGCCACCGCCGCGCCGGAGGCGCGCGAAGCCGTGCTGCGGCGCATTGGCGTGATGTTTCAGTCCGGCGCCCTGTTCGGCAGCATGACGCTGCTGGAAAACATCATGCTGCCGCTGGAAGTGCACACCGACCTGCCTCCCCGCGCCCGGCGCCGGGTGGCACGGCTGAAGCTCGGCCTGGTCGGGCTGGCCGATTCCGCATCGCTGCTGCCGGCCGAGATTTCCGGCGGCATGGCCAAACGCGCGGCCATCGCCCGGGCGCTGGCGCTCGACCCGCCGCTTTTGTTGCTCGACGAGCCCTCAGCGGAACTCGATCCGGTCACCTCGGCCGGGCTCGACCGGCTTATTCTGGAGCTGCGGCACGATCTCGGCTTGACCTTCGTGGTGGTAACGCACGAGCTGGCGTCGATTCTCGCCATCGCCGACCGTTGCCTGATGCTTGACAAAGACGCACAGGGCGTCATCGCCAGCGGCGATCCGCGCCGGCTGCGCGACGAAAGCGAGGACCCCAAAGTGCGCGCATTCTTCCGGCGGCAGGCGGCATGACCAGCGCGCGCGGGACCTTCCTGCGGGTCGGGCTGCTGGTGGCCATCGGCATCGCCGCGTCGGTCGGGCTGGTGCTGTTCCTCGGCGGCAACCGCATCCGCCACGGCGAGGTGTTCGAAACCTATTTCCAGGAGAGCGTGCAGGGACTGGAAATCGGCGCACCGGTGAAGTTCCGCGGCGTCACGCTCGGCGAAGTCACCGAGATCGGGCTGGTCAGCGCGGTCTATAAGGCGCTGGACCTCAGCCGCGCGACCTACCGTCTGGTCTATGTCCGCTACGTCATCGACCTCAGTCGCACCGGCCGCCCGGCCGGCCTCGACACCGCGGTGAGCAGCGGGCTGCGGGCGCGGCTGGCCAGCCAGGGCATCACCGGGCTGGCCTATATCGAGCTCGATTTCGTCGATCCCGCGCAGTACCCGATCGCGTCGGTGCCATGGACGCCGACCTACGACGTGATCCCCTCGGTGCCGAGCACGCTGACCCAGGTGCAGGACGCGGCGCAGACCCTGCTCGCGCATATCAATGCGGTCGATCTGGTCGGGCTCAGCCACACCGCACAGCGCCTGCTGGAGGATTTGGACGGCCAGTTGGCCGAGGGAGGCGACGCAAGGCAAGCCCTGGCCGGCGCGGCGGCGCTGATGGCGACGGCCCGCGCGGCGTTGCAGGGCGCCGACCTGCCCGGGCTGGCGGCCGAGTTGCATGGCGCCGCCGCTGCCGCGCGCAACCTGGTCAGCGGCCCGCAGGGGCGCGAGGCGCTGGCCGCCGTCACCCACGCTGCCGACCGGCTGGCGGATGCCGCCGCCAAACTGCCGGCTCTGGTGACGGCGCTGGAAACAACGGTGCGGCACACCAATAGCGGGGTGACCGACCTGCAAGCCGACCTGATGCCCTTGCTGCGCGATGCCCGCGCGGCAGCCGCCAACCTGCGCGAGACCACCGAGACGCTGCGCCGCTATCCGGCCGGCGTGCTGCTCGGCGGCCCGCCGCCGCGGGAGAACCAATGATGAGGCGCCGTGCTCTTCTGGCCGCCCCGCTGGCCCTTGCCGGCTGCGGGTTGGACACCAGGCCCTACGCCGAGCGCCGGCAATGGCCGCTGCTGGTGCGCCGCCCGCAGGCGCTGCCGCCGCGCCGTGGCGGACCGGTGCTGCTGGTCCGCAGCTTCACCGCCGGGCCAGGGATGGAAGCCCGCGGCCTGCAAGCCGTGCAGGCCGATGGCAGCATCCGCACCGACTTCTACGAGGAATGGTCGGTGCCCCCCGCCCAGTCCGTGGAGGAGGCGGTGCGCAGCTGGCTGGCACAATCCGGGTTGTTTTCCGCCGTGCTGGCACCGGGCAGCCGGCTTGCGGCCGACCTGGTGCTGGAAGGCGAGCTCGATGCGCTATGGACGGTGCCGGCCGAGAACACGGCGCGGGCGGAGGTCGGGGTGACGCTGGTGGCCCAGGACGCCACCGCGACACGGCTGGTGTTACAGCGGCGGGTGGAAGCGGAGGCGGCACTGGCGGGCGGCACCCCGCGCGATGCCGTGGAGGCGATGACCGCGGCGGTTGGGGGGCTGTGTCAGCGGATTGAAGGGGCGGTGAAGTAAGGCCAGGGCCCTGCCCCTGGACCCGACCAAGGGGCGTAGCCCCTTGGGAACCCTGAACGAATGGGTTCCAAGCGCCTCTCGGCCCTTGGCGGGTCCAGGGCAGATCCCTGGCCTTGCTTCAGCGGACCGCCATCACACAATCAACAACGCCCGAAAATCGTTGACATTGGTCAGTGTTGGCCCGGTCACGACCCGGTCGCCGAGGCGCTCGAAAAAACTGTGGGCGTCGTTGTCGGACAACGCCGCGCGGGCATCCGCCCCGCAGGCGGCGGCGCGCGCCAGCGTATCGGGCATGATCAGCGCGCCGGCCGCCTCGTCGGTGCCGTCGATCCCGTCGGTATCGCCGGCAATCGCCCAGATGCGCGGCGCCCCGGCCAGCTCGACGGCCAGCGCCAGCAGGAACTCGACATTGCGGCCACCGCGCCCGCGCCCGTGCACCGTCACGGTCGTTTCGCCGCCCGAGAGCAGCACGCAGGGGGCGGGGGCGGGCTGACCATGCCGCTCCACCTGGCGGGCAATGCCGGCCATGACGCGTGCCACCTCGCGGGCCTCGCCCTCGATCGCATCGCCCAGGATGACCGGCGTGATTCCCGCCGCACCCGCCACCGCGGCGGCCGCCTCCAGCGAGCGCTGCGGCGTTGCGATCAGCGTCGTTTGGGTGCGGGCGAGGCGGGGATCGCCCGGCTTTGGCGTCTCGTCCGCGGCGGCTGCCAGATGGCGCCGCACCGGCACGGATGGGACGATGCCGTAGCGGTCGAGAATGTCGCGCGCGTCGGCGAAGGACGTCGGGTCAGCGATCGTGGGGCCGGAGGCGATCACCGCCGGATCGTCGCCGGGCACATCGGAAATCAGCAGCGCGTGGCAGCGGGCCGGCCAAGCGGCGGCGGCCAGCCGACCCCCCTTGATGGCGGACAGGTGGCGCCGGACGCAATTCATCTCCTGAATGGTCGCCCCGGAGCGCAGCAGCGCCCGGTTGACCGCCTGCTTGTCGTCCAGCGTCAGGCCCGTCGCCGGCAGAACCAGCAAGGACGAGCCGCCGCCGGAAATCAGGGCGATCACCAGATCGTCTTCGGTCAGCCCCTGCACCAGGCCGAGGATGCGGCGGGCGGCATCCTGGCCGGCGGCGTCCGGCACCGGATGCGCGGCCTCGACGATGTCGATGTGCCGGCAGGGCGCCGCATGGCCGTAGCGGGTGACCACCAGACCCTCCAGCGGCGCCGCCCAGTGCGCCTCCAGCGCCGCCGCCATGGCGGCCGACGCCTTGCCGGCGCCAACGACGATGGTCCGCCCGGCCGGTGGGGCCGGCAAATGCCGCGGCAGGCAGAGGCCGGGGTCGGCGGCGGCGATAGCGGCGGTGAACATGCCCCGCAGCAGCTTGGTGGGTTCAGGCATGCGGCCTGCCGATTTCATCATCCGCCGGCAGTTCCAGTGCCCGCGCCATGGCGTCGCGGTCCCAGTTGCCGTGACCAGAGGCGAGGCCCTCAGCGACGCCGTTCGGGCCGGACAGCACGGCGTCCACATGCGGGGTATCGGGCACCATCAGGACGATGATGTCCGCCTGGGCAGCGACCTCGCGGCCCGACCGGCAGGCGACAGCGCCGGCATCGAGCAGATCGCGCGGCAGGGGGCCTGTGCTGTGCAGGAACAACGCGTGGCCCGCGGCCTGCAGGTGCCCGGCCATCGGCCGCCCCACAATGCCGAGCCTGACAAATCCGACCTTGCGCATGCGTTTGCTCCCTTGCTGCATGGTGGCCGCTGCTCAGATCGCCGGGCTTGCGCTGTCTCCGCCGATCGCTGCGCGCATGCGGGCAACCAGATTGCTGCTGCCGGCAGCGAGAATGCCGGCATCGCTGCCGACCGCCACGAAGGTGAACCCCAAGTCGAAATAGCGCCGCGCGTCGGCCTCCACCGACGTGATGATGCCGGCGGGCTTGCCGGCGGCGCGGATGCGCGCGCAGGCATCGGCGATCGCGCCCTGCACGTCGGCATGGGCGGCATTGCCGAGATGGCCGAAATCGGCGGCGAGGTCGCTCGGGCCGATGAACAGCCCGTCCACGCCATCGATGGCCGCAATGTCTTCAAGCGCCGCCAAGGCGCTGCGGGTTTCGAGCTGCACCAGGACGCAGATGTCCTGCTGCGCAGTCTGCAAGTAGCCGGGCACGCGGCCGAAGCGGTTGGCGCGATGCACGACCGAGACGCCGCGAATGCCGTGCGGCGGATAACGGGTGGCGGCGACCGCCGCGCGCGCCTCCGCGGCCGACTGCACGAACGGCACCATCAGGCTGCGCGCGCCGATGTCCAGCAGACGCTTGATGAGCACCGCGTCGTTCCAGGCGACGCGCACCACCGGCTCGGCGGTGCCGGCGGCCAGGCCCTGCAACTGCGCCAGCACGTCCATCGGGCCGCTTGGCGCGTGTTCGGTGTCGACCACGATCCAGTCGTAGCCGGCATAGGAGAGCACCTCGGTCACGACATTGCTGCACAGGCTGCTCCACAAGCCGATCTGCGGCCGCTGCTCGCGCAGCGCGGCCTTCAGCGCGTTCGGGGGCAGGCTGGCGGCTGTGGACATCGGTGCGGCCCTCTTCGGGGGATGGACGGACTGAGTTTCCTCACCCGTAGAACTAGGCGATGGATTGATGCTTGTCTAAGCTAAACCACGGACGGGTCGATCCAGCGTGCACATCGATGTTTGAATTCGGCCATTTACGCTGCTGCGTGGTGATCGCCGGGGAACCGCATCTCGGCCGCGCCGCCGCGCGCCTCAACATGACGCAGCCGCCGCTGCCTCGGCAGATACAATTGCTTGAGCACGCGCTCGCCATCCCCCTGCTGGAGCGCACCAGACGGTCGGTGCGGTGGCTCACGAGCGCGGACGAACGAGGCCGCGGCTGCACCCGGCGTTTCCTCGGATGACGGCAACATAAAACGAGTGGCGTTGTCGGGAGCCAGCGGGAGCGTTGGAAAGGTGCTGGGGCCGGCACTGCTGGTCCGTGGCATGGCGCTTCGCTCGGCGGGCGGACATCGTCCGCTCTCGCCGGTGGCGCCAGGCGAGAAGGTCCTGTTTGGCGACCTGCGCGATCCCGCGGTGGTCGATCGCCTGGTCGATGGTGCCGGCGTGCTGATTTACCTCGCCGGCACCAGTGCCGAGCGGCCGTTGCCGGAAATCATCGAGAACACTCTGCGCGGCCTGTACGCCGTCCGCGCGGGCGCCCGCCGTCATCGCCTCGGCCGCATCGTGTTCGCCAGCTCGATCCACGCCATCGGCATGTACCCCGTGAAGGAAAAGATCTGGCGCGGACTGCACCTTTCGTCCCGATGGCTTCTACGGCCTCCGCAAGATGTGGGCGGAGGGCATGGCGCGGATGTACTGGAACAAGCACGGGATCGAAAATATCTGCGTGCAGGCCGGCTCCCTGCCCGAAGCTCCCGCCGAGTTTGACCATCTCGGCACCTGGCACGGCCATAAGGCCGTCATGCAGCTGCTGCGCTGCATCCAAGTGCCGACGATCGGCTGTCTCGTGGTCTGGTGCGCGTCGAATAGCACGCGCAGCGATAGGGGCAACGGCGACGCCGAGTGGCTCGGCTACCGGCCGGAGCAGACCACCGAGGACGACGCGGCGAAAATTCTGCACCTGCCGGACGCGCTCCACCCGGTCGCGCAGCGCCTGCGCCATTCAAGCATTTTGCTTGTACTCCTGCCAACCCTCCTGTTCTCTGCGGCGTTTCTCGAGCCGGGGAGGTCACGGGGCGGCAGACTGGCGAGGTTGGTCATTTTGGGGATGCCCGTCCTGCGGCGATGGGCAGCGCCCTGATCGAGCGGGTGATGGAGGCCGGGTCGCTGGTCATCCGCGAGATTGGCGGTGATCGTGCAGGCAAGATCGCGATCCATCGCTTCTTGTCGATTCCGGCGTTCATAATTGGTTTGTTAAGGTCCCGACCGTAGAGTCGCCACGCAGAGATTAACGCTCAAGGTGCATTGGCTGCCGGCTGCTGCATAGGGATGACGATGCCTTACGCTGGCTAACATGAAGTGCCATTTCCGAGGGTGTTGCTGCCGGACTTGGCGGCTAAGCGCCTGCGAACATCGTTTCCCGTCATAGGGACGGCGATCGGGTGTGTTTGATGTTGTTAGCCAACACCCGACGCGACGTGAGAGAACATGAAATGCGACGGGAGCGCGCGATGGCTGTTGTCAAAATGACGTTGCCTGCACGATCGCTTCCCGCCCGATTTGCGGGCGGCGTGGCTGGGGGGGGGGAATGCCGATGACCCAGCCAATGCCCCCGAGTGCCGCCAATCACGTCGGGAATATATCTATCATCGCAACAATGATGCCGCATGTCGGCGGCGTCAGCCACGTCCGCGTCGTCAACCCTCTGCGGGCGCTCGTTGGCCAGCCGGGACTCTCGGTGCAGATCCTGACTGACGCCACATTCCCCGACCTGCCGCCCGGCACCGAGGGTATCTGCATCTTGCATCGCGCTATCCTGGCGGGCGAGCCGGGGCTCGACGTGATTCGCGAGCTTCTGGCCAAGGGCTATATCATCGTCTCGGAATTTGATGACAACCCGGACGTGTTCCAGGCCATGCAAGGTCCGGACGTGTTCGCGTTCCGCGCTGTGCACGCGGTGCAGACCAGCACCGAGCCCCTCGCCGATATCCTGCGGCCGAAAAATCCCGAGATCGCGATCTTTCCCAATGCCATGCCGACGCTGCCCGCGATCAGGAATTTTACCGACCCGCGGCGACGCACGCTGTTCTTCGGCGCGCTGAACCGTACGCAGGATTGGGCGCCGCTGCTGCAGGCGCTGAACGCCGCCGCCGCCAGCCTTGGCGACCGACTCGGTTTTTCCATCGTGCATGACCGCTTGCTGTTTGACTCGCTGGAGACGCCGTACAAAGCGTTCGTGCCAACCTGCGACTACGAAACCTATCTGCGGCTTCTGGGAGAGAGCGAGATCGCGTTTATGCCGCTGGCCGACACCGCGTTCAATCACGCCAAGTCGGACCTCAAATTCGTCGAGGCTGGTGCTTGCCGGGTCGCAGCGCTGGCCAGCCCGGTCGTCTACGGTGCGACCATCGAGGATGGTCGCACCGGATTGCTGTTTCGCACGCCGCAGGAATTGCTTCACCGACTGGCATGGCTGGTCGTCAACCCCGATGCGGTGACGCTGGCCGACGCAGGGCGGGTGTGGGTCGCCGAGCACCGTATGCTGGCCGATCAGACCCAAGCGCGGATTGGCTGGTATCAGATGCTGGTCACCCGGCGTGCCGCGTTGACCGCCGCCCTGCTCGCGCGCGTGCCAGAACTGGCAACCCCGCGGCCTGGCTTTGTGGCGATGCCGGGGGCAGCCCAGGAAGCCGGGCCGTCCGCCGTCGATACGGGGAGACCGACAGCAATGTCGGATAGCGGATCGCTTGGCGCAATTGCAATAAAGCATGGTAGCGTTAAATGGGGCGCTCATGGCTACACCCGGAATTATGAAAAGCAATTCTCGCCTTTTCGCGACAAGAAAATCAATATTTTAGAACTTGGAGTTAGTGGATACGAAGATCCAACGACGGATGGCGCGTCCCTCAGAATGTGGCGCGACTATTTTCCGAAAGCGCAAATTTTTTCGGTGGATTTTGTTAATAAGGACTACCGTGAGACCGACCGGATTCGGATATATCAAGGGAGCCGGGACGACGGCAAATTATTGCGCAGCATGAGCGACGATGCCGGAGGTTTTGATATCGTAATCGATAATGTAAATCATCAACACGAACATGGCGTAGCCACATTTAATATGGTTTTTCCACTTCTTAAAAACGGCGGGCTGTACGTTGTCGCCGATGCCAGAATTTCGTATTGGCCGAAATTTGGCGGCTCTATAAGCGGTTTTGAACCCACGCAATCAACCGTCGGGTTCTTCACGGAGCTTATGCATGGCCTCAATCACGCGGAGGTCGCCTCCGAAGCATATCAAAACTCTCTTCTATACGCGGAAATTAATTCAATACATATATATCGCAACGCCATATTTGTTGAGAAAAATAATGATATAGAAGAAACCAACGGTCTCCGAACTCATCCAGCCCGCCAACCGGCCAACGCAGCTGTCAGCGAACCGAACGATTTTGCGTGGCTCGCGGACATACTGCGAACCCATGCCACTGGTATTCCCAGGCCAGTTGCCGGCGACGTACGGCGCCGAACTCGCCGGCGCGCCGGTGCATCACGTCATCAATGCCGCCGAGCTAGTCCGCCGCGACGGAATGGATGACAAGGGGGCGAACCGTGCGGTCATCGACGCCTACCGGATTTGGCTGGAAGCCAACGGCCACCATTCGGCCCACCTGATCGTCGGCTGGTTCAACCTTGGCGCGGAGTTGGGAAGGGCCGGCTGCCCTTCTGACGCCATCGCTGCCTACCGCAATGCTCTCGTGGTACAGCCCGATTTTTACCAGGCAGCGGTCAACCTCGGACTGACGCTGGAGGCGCAGGGTCAGCCTGATGCTGCCCTGGAGGCGTGGGGCAAGGCGCTACAACCGGGCACGGCGCGCACCGCGCTGCTGAACCATCGCGGCCGGCTGCTGGAGGCGCATGGGCACTTGGAGGATGCCGAACGCGAGCTACGCGCCAGCCTGATGGTCGATCCCGACCAGCCGGACGTGATCCAACACTTCGTCCATCTGCGCCAGAAGGCGTGCCTGTGGCCGGTGCTGGCCGACACCATCCCGGATCTCTTGCCGGCCGCATTGCGGCAGCATGCAGGGCCGCTCGGCGCGCTCGCGCTGACCGACCGCGTCAGCGAGCAGCGACAGATCACCGCCGAGTGGATCGAGCGACGGACCACGCCGGCAGCGCAGCGGCTGAGCCCGGCGGAGGGATATCAGCACGACCGCATTCGGATCGGCTACCTGTCGTCGGATTTCTGCAGCCACGCCATGAGCTACCTTATCGTCGAGTTGTTCGAGAACCACGACCGCAGTCGCTTCGAGGTGATCGGCTACTGTTCCAGCCCGGAGGACGGCAGCGCGATCCGGCAGCGCGTGCTCGCTGCCTTCGATCAGGTCCGGATCATCCGACACTTGTCCGACGAGCAGGCTGCCCGCGTCATTCGCGAGGACGAAATCGACATCCTGGTCGACCTGAACGGCCTGACCGCCGGGGCGCGCATGCAGATGCTGCGGTACCGACCGGCGCCGGTCCAGGCGACCTATCTCGGCTTCATCGGTCCTGTACCACTGCCCGAGTTGGACTGGATGTTCTGTGATGACGTGGTGGTGCCGCCTGCAGTCGCCCACGAATACCACCCGGCGCCACTGGCCATCGGCCCCTGCTATCAGGCCAACGACAGCCGTCGCACGATCGTGCCTGCTACGCGGGTTGAGATCGGGCTGCCGCAGGACCGGTTCGTGTTCTGTTGCTTCTCGCGCCATTACAAGATCACAGAGGAGATGTTCGGCGCCTGGATGACCATATTGCACCGCACAGACCCGGCAGTCTTGTGGCTAGCCGAAGACAATCAATGGTCGCGACGCAACCTGCTGGCACACGCCGCCGCCGCTGGCATAGGCCCGGAGCGGATCAAGTTCGCGAACCGTACCGATCCGGCGCATTACATCGGCCGGATGGCGCAGGCGGACCTGTTCCTCGACACCTTCCCGTACAACGCTGGCACGATCGCCAGCGACGCCATCCGCATGGGTCTGCCGCTGCTGACGTTGGCCGGGCAGTCCTTCGCCTCGCGCATGGCCGCCGGACTGCTCACCGCCGTCGGCGCAAAACAGGAAATCATGAGGAGCATCGACGACTACATTGGCACCGCAGTGGCCCTGGCGAACGACCGGACGGCCTACGAAGCATTCAAGTCGGCTGGGGCTGGGCTGGGTTGGCAGCGAACGATCGGCAATATCAGCAGCTTTACTGCCCAGTCCGAAGCCGCGCTGGCGCATATCGTCGTCAAACCATCTTCACGATCCGCCCAAGCGCTACAACCGGCCATGGCGGACGCATAGCGGGCAGGGCGGTTCAACCTGGGCAATCGGGTGAAGCCGTACGCGAGGAAATGCCCGCGCAAGAAAGCTGCACAGGGAGGCGGAGAGACGGCGAGAAGCCTGTCAATGATCGCCGCCAGGGTCGCAGGGTGCATGGATATGCCTCCTTCGAACTCACCGTCTTCCTGCACATCCTTTCCTTTCTCGCTATGCACCACAGCGGCCGGGCCGTTCACTCGATTGCCTGGCTGTTCAACACTACCGGATGCCGAGCTTTTTTTGGAGCTTGTTGAGCGTCGCTTTTCGCCGCCGGTTGCTCGCACGCAGGATTCTGCCAAAGCGGCGTGGAACGGACAACCGGGGTCGTAAGGCGGCGTTGCACACGGTCTCGGTGAAAAGGGCAAGGCACCCGCGCGGCTCGAACGGCGTTGTGACGTGCGGCGATCCCGGCCACCAACACATTGGAGCGGCGATCAGCCGGATTGACAGCGAAGAAATGGGATCCACTGTCATCCCGGTTGCGGCGATCATTGAGCATCAACTCAACAGTCGCGCTTTCCCGCACGGAGACGCGGGCCGCACAAGCGGAGCCGCCAAACGTTGGGGGGAAGAGACATCATTTTCTGGGGGCGGCTTGGCAGGTTTGTGTTGGTGGGCTGAAGCCCACGATCACTGGCCGGCGCGGCGTTATTCTCGCTGTCCACCCAAACCACTCATCCGGCAGGCCCCCGGCCTTTCCGCCGCCTGAGAAGGTAGATATCAAAAATCCAGCCGAGGCGGTGCTTCTCGCGCGTGTGCGTTTGGGCGATCGCTTCTCCGACCTCTTCCAATGGACCGGACATCAGCACCTCGTCCGCAGTGCCAAGATTGGCGCCCCAGTAAATGTCCAAACCCTCCGACGCAATGCGGCGAAAGGTGGCGTTGGAATCGAGCATTACCACGGCACTGGAGTGCCTATCGCAACTGCCTGCCTCCATGCGGCGCGCGGTGGTGAAAAGTACGTCCTCGCCCACCGCATTCAGTGTCATCCTATGGCGCGCCGCCAGCACCTGCGCGCTGGTGATGCCGGGGATGACTTCGAACCGAAGCTCCGGCAGACTTTCCTGCTGAATGCTGCGGAAAATTGCAATGCTGCTGTCATACAGCGACGGATCGCCCCAGACCAGAACGCCGCCGGTCTCGCCCGCGGCCAGATGGTCGGCGATCAGGCCGGCGATTAAATGGCTTTTCCGCTGGTGCCAATCGGCAACGACGCCGCGGTAGTCGCCGCCGGCCGGCGCGCGCGGCGGGCTTGGGGCGGTGACGACACGATAGCTGCCGGGTTCGCGATAAGTGTGCAGGATGCGCAGCCTGGCTTCGGCCAGCGCCTCCTTGCCGCGTCCGTCCTTCTCGAGGATGAAAAACACATCGACCTTCCGCAGCGCCTCGACGGCCTGCATCGTCAGGTATTCCGGACCGCCCGGCCCGATGCCGATCAGCAGAACCAGGCTCATGGCGACATTCTCCCCGGAACATCCAGGCTGTGCACGCTGCCCGGCGGCACGGCGATGGTGAAGGCCTCGGTGGCGGCGAGGTCCCGGCGCGGTGCCAGCAGGGCGCGGATGACGCCGGCATGGGTCACCGCCACCACCGTGCCGGCAGGCTCGCGGCGGGCGAGGTCGGAGACGAAATCCTCGGCACGGGCGGCGAGTTCGGTGAAGGTCTCGCCTTGCGGCGGGCGGCCGTTGACGAAGTCGTTGCACCAACGGTCGAGCAACGGGCGCGGCAGATCGTCCCAGGCGCGGCCGTCCCAGTCGCCAAAATCGAGTTCCTGCAGGCGCGGGTCGATGGTGAACGTCAGGGCAAATGTTTCGGCCAGGCGGCGGCAGCGCTGCGCCGGGCTGGTATGCAGCGCGAAGGGGCCGGGCGGCAGGGCGGCGCGCACGGTGGCGGCCTCGCGGGGGAAACTGTCGGCCAGCGCCACATCGGTGCGGCCGTAGCACAGGCCGCTGGTGCCGGTGACCTCGGTGTGGCGAACGAGGACGAGCCTCATGCGGTGGCGAGGGCGGCGAGGAGGATCGCCAGTTCGGTGAGTTGCTGGGTGGCGCCGAGGCAGTCGCCGGTGTAGCCGGCCAGGCATCGGCGGAACCACAGGAAGCAGCCGGCCCATGCCGCCGCGGCCGCCAGGAGGCAGGCGGGCCATGTCCCCGGCGCGAGCAGCAGCAGCGGCGCCAGTGTCAGCGCGGCGGTGCCGATCAGCCGTGCGTCGAAGCGGGCGGCCATGCGTTGGGCGGCGCGGCCGTCGCTGCGGGCGTAGGGCAGCGCGAGTGTCATCGCGACAAGGCCGCCGCGGCTGATGGCGTGGGCGGCGATCAGGGCGCCGGGCAGGGCGGCAGGCGGCAGGGCGGTCATCGTCTGCCATTTGAGCCCGACCAGCATGACGATGCCGACCACGCCGAAGGCGCCGACGCGGGAGTCGCGCATGATCTCCATGGCGCGTTCGCGGGTGCGGCCGCCGAACAGGCCGTCGCAGACATCGGTGAATCCGTCCTCGTGCAGCGCACCGGTAAGCAGCAGGCCGGCGGAGAGGGCGAGGCCGGTCGCCACGCTGGCGGGCCATGCCTGGGTGGCGAGCCACCAGAATCCGGCAATGGTGGCGCCAATGCCGGCGCCAACCAGTGGCCAGTAGGTAGTGGTGCGGCGTTCGTCATCGGGCAGCAGAACGCGCAGCGACGGTAGCGGCAAGCGGGTAAAGAACAGGATTGCCGCGTAGATGGCGCGCCCCTCCTGTTCGGGTTCCAAGGGCCTATGGCCCTTGGTGGGGTCCAGGGGCAACGCCCCTGGCGGGGTCCGGGGCAGCGTCCCGGCCACTCACGCCAGCAGACTCGAATGTGGCCATTTCGTTTAGGAAGGCTGTGGAAGCCGCAATCAACGGCCATGCCAGCGCCGCCCCGGTGCCCTCCCCGAGTCGCAGACCAAGATCGAGCAGCGGCTTGGCGTCGAGTGCCGTGAGGGCACGGTTATGCGAACCGTCGCCGGAAGCGTGAGCAAACAGCATGTAGTCGCGGGCACCGGGTGCGAGGCGGGCAGCGACCAGGGCGGCGGAGGTGGCGATCAGTCCGTCCACCACCACCAGCATACGCCGCGAGGCGGCTTCGATCATCGCGCCGGCCATCATGGCGATTTCGCAGCCGCCGAAGGCGGCGAGGGCGGCCAGCGGATCGCGCGCCTCGGCGTGGCGAAGCTGCACGCGGGTCAGCACGTCCAGTTTACGCGCGAGTCCGGCCGGATCGTGTCCCGCGCCGATGCCGACGCATTCGGCGAGCGGGGCCGGGGCAAGAGCGCTGGTGAGCAGGGCGGCGGCGGAGGAATTGCCGATGCCCATTTCGCCCGGCAGGAGGGCGTTGCAGCCGTTTGCCGCCAGCCCGGCCACCACGCCCTGGCCGCGGACGAGGCAGTGGGTGACCTCGGTGCCGGTCAGCGCGGATTCGTGCAGGGCGTTGCGGGTGCCAGGGCGGACTTTCAGCGCCAGCAGGTCGGCGTGCGGCGGCAGTTCGGCGGCCACGCCGGCATCGACCACTTTTACCGTGAGCCCGGCGGCGCGGGCGAACACGTTGATGCCTGCCCCGCCAGCCAGGAAATTCGCCACCATCTGCGGCGTGACCTCGGGCGGGAAGGGGCTGACACCCTCGGCGGCGAAGCCGTGGTCGCCAGCGAACACCACCACCGTGGGCGCACGCAGAGCCGGCTCGATGCTATCCTGCATGAGGCCGAGCAGCAGGGCAATTTCTTCCAGCCGGCCAAGCGAGCCGGGCGGCTTGGTCTTGGCATCGATGCGCGCTTGCAGCGCGGTGGCCAGATGCTGTGCCAGCGGCGGAATGGCCGGCGGTTGCCAGGGTCGGTCGGTCATGGGCTGCTCTTCCTGCGGAACCCCGCCGGCGATTCGGGCGCGCGGCGGGTCAGATGCCGAGATAGCGGCGGACTGGATCAAGGTCCACGTGCGCGGCGACGTGGTCGGCCATCTGCGCATAGAGGGAGCGGCGCTGCTCGGCCCAGGGCAGCGGGTGCGGACTGTAGGCAGCGAAGCCCGCGGCGTCGGCGAGGCGGGCGCGCAGACGCGGGGATTCGAACCAGCCGTGCAGATAGGTGCCCCAGACGCGGCCGTTGCGGGCGCCTTCCGGGCGGGGTCTGCCGTCGTTCCATACACGGTGCAGCGGCTCGCAGGGGGCGGTGGCGACGGTTTCGCCCATGTGGATTTCGTAGGCGGTCCAGCGGGCGCCGTCGCATTCCACTTCGGTCGGGCGCAGGGTTTTGCCGGCGTGGAAATCGGTGATCACCGGCAGCAGGCCGAGCCCCGGTTCATCGCCGGCATCGCCGGCCAGGCCCGCGGGATCGCGCAGGCGCTCGCCGAGCATCTGATAGCCGCCGCAGATGCCGACCACTACGGCGCCGCGCGCGGCGGCTTGGTGGATGGCGCGGTCGATGCCGCGCTCGCGCAACCAGCGCAGGTCGGCGATGGAGTTCTTCGAGCCGGGCAGCACGATGGCGGCGGCCTGCGTCAGCACGGCCGGGTCGTCCGTCCAGCGCACCCGCACCCCGGCATCGTCCCACCAGGGCTGGCAGTCAGTGAGGTTGGCGGCGTGCGGGGTGCGGACCCAGGCGAGCGTGTCGCCCTGTCCGCGGTCTTCGTCGACGGGGGAAAGCCCGTCTTCTTCCTCGGGCTGCAGGTCACGGCGGAGCGGCACGGTGCCGAGCACGGCGAAGCCGGGGGCATGCGGAGCGAGCCAGGATTGTGGCTCGGGGAACAGCGAAACGTCGCCGCGAAAGCGGTTGACGATGGCCCCCAGGCTGCGGGCGCGGTCGGCCTCGGGCAGCAGCGCCCAGGTGCCGGCGAGCTGGGCAAAGATGCCACCGCGGTCGATATCGCCCACCAGCAGCCAGCGCCCGTCGAGATGGCGCACCGGACGCAGGTTGGACAGGTCGCGGGCCATCAGGTTCAGCTCGACGGGACTGCCGGCGCCTTCCATCATCAGCACGTCGCAGCGCCCGCGCCATGCGTCCAGGGTCTCGGCGACGATGGCCCAGAGCCGCTCGGTCTGGCGGAAATAGTCGCGGGCGGCGCAATGGCCTTCGGCGCGGCCGAGCACTACCACCTGGGCGCCGATGCCGCCAGCGGGCTTGAGCAGCACCGGGTTCATCTCGACGCTGGGAAGCAGGCCGCAGGCCTCGGCCTGCACCGCCTGGGCGCGCGCCATCTCGCCGCCGTCGATTGTCACCCAGGCGTTGTTCGACATGTTCTGCGCCTTGAACGGAGCGACTCGCACGCCCTGGCGGTGCAGCCAGGCGCAGATGGCGGTGGTCATCCAGGTCTTGCCGGCGCCCGAGCCGGTGCCGAGCACCCCGATTGCTTGCATGCGCAATGCTCCTGCAATTCTGCGCCAGTGATGAAGGCGGATGCGCAAGACGGCAATCCGAACCGTCCGTATGCATGCAGCGCGCGCATGGCCTGTCGCGCTATGGCGCCGTGGCGGTGTTACCCGTCGTGCCGGCGTCGCCGCTGGCGACGGGGGGCAGATCGACGTTCTCGTCGAACACGTCGACCGGAATTTGGATGCCGAGGTCGGTCATCCGCGGCCCGTCGCCTTTTATCAGATCGGTGGCGCGCCGGTCTTCAACCGCGCCGGCTTCCACCGCGCCGGCACGGTTCAATACGGTCAGGCCGATGCTGCTGTGCTCGACGATGACGTAGCGGCGGATCGACCGGACGGCCCGATACTCACGGACCTTGTCGATGCGGTCGGTCCGGCCGGAGGTCGGGCGGAGCACTTCGAAGACGGCCACGACGCCGGGGACGAGAGTGGCGGTGCCGGGAACCTTGGTGCGGGTGAGCAGGGCATCCGGGCAGCGCACGGTATCGCCGACGGTCGCCACGCCGGCATCCGGCCCCAGCGGACGACAAAAGCTGCCACGCAGGCGCGTGTAAAGGGCGCGTTGGATGTTCTGTGTGATCTGGCTGTGGTTCACCGTCCCCCCGGCCATGGCGACGGGCTCGAACCCGCCGACCTCGTGAGGGATGTCCTGGGTCTGGGCCCAGGCGAAAAACTGCTCGCGGGTCATCCGCGGCTTGCGCAGGGCGCTGATCATGCGCGCCTGTATAGCAGGTCGCCGCTTCGGGTGTCCTGCCGAGCTGGGCAGAGCCCGGTCTTCCTTCCCCGCTGACGCCCGGCGCCGAACGACAATGATCCTAGCATCAGCGTGCCAGACAGAGCCAACGCAGGAGTCACCTGAGTTTCTCTGCCGTCTTGACCGACCATGGAATCCCCTGACGGGTCTCGGTCTGGGACGAAATTCCGCTTCTGCCCCGGGTGATGTTCCATATATGGTCTCACCGGAGGGCCGGATAGACCATGCAGACAGCACCGCCCCGCTGCCACGCGGCCACACGCGGCCCTCCGGCCGGCCGGTGTTGTCGTTCGCCATCCCGGCGATCGACCATACGCTTCCGGACGACGGCCTGGCAGTGGGCGCTGCCTGAAATCGCCGGGGCCGGCGTACGGGTTGAACTCTGCTGATCCCGGCGTGCCGCAGGCGCGAGGCAAGCGGGCAAGGCGCGCACCGCCTGGACCTGCTGCTTGCGCGCCTGGACGGCTCCGTGCAGGCGATCCCCATCGGCACCGCGGCGCCGACCGGCTTCGGGCGACCTGCGCTGGTTCCTGCCCGGCCTGTTCCGAGGACATCCCATACCCGACACCCCGCCCCTGCGTCCCGCGTCCCGAGTAGGCGGCGCGATCGCTTGACATCGTCGAACGCTGCCGCTTCAGCCTGTCGGAACTCCGCTACCAGTACCCGGATGAGGTCGATGCTCCTGGCTAAAGCCCCCAGCACAAGCTGGAACAGATGGTGCGCGACAATGTGGCCATCCGCTATCCGGACGGGGCGGCGGAGGCTGTGCAGCGGCGATTGCGCCACGAACTCGCGCTGATGGCCGAGTTGGCCCACGCGCCCTATCTCCTCACCGTCCACAGCATCGTCGCCACCGCGCGCGCCTGCGACATCGTGTACCAGGGCCTTGGTTCCGCCGCCAACTCAGCGGTCTGCTACGTGCGCGACATCACCAGCATCGACCCGGCGCGCAGCGGGTTGCTGTTCGAGCGCTTCGTCTCGGCCGCCGGCCAGGAGCTGTCGGACATCGACGTGGACTTCGCGCACGAGCGGCGCGAGGACGTAATCCAGTGGGCCTATCCGCATTACGGCCGCGACCGTGCCGCCCTCTGCGCCACCGTCAACCGTTTCCGCGCCCGCGGCGCCGCGCGCGAGGTCGGGAAGGTCGTGGGCCTGCCCGAAGACATCACCGGCGCGCTGGCCGTCCAGGCCTCCGGCTGGGATGCCGAAGACCTGTGGGAAGACCATGCCGCCGAACTGAACCTGAACCTCGATGACCGGCGGTTGCGTCTGACGATCGGATACGCGCGGGAGTGGATCGGCTTTCCGGGCCATCTCGGCCAACACCCCGGCGGCTTCCTGCTGACCCGTGACCGGCTGGGCGATCTGGTGCCGATCGAGCCCGCGTCGATGTAAAGCCGCCAGGTCATCGAATGGGACAAGGACGACATCGACACGCTGCGCGTCATGAAGGTCGATATGCTTGGACCCGGCATGCTCGGCTGCCTGCGCCGCGCGTTCGATCTGCTGGCGCAGCATCGCCGCCGGCGGCTCGACATGGCCGGCCTCCCGCCGGAGGACCCGCCCACGTACGAAATGATCCGGCACGCCGACACGCTCGGCACCTTCCAGATCGAGAGCCAGGCGCAGTTGGCCAAGCTGCTCCGGCTGGGGCCTCGAAGTTTCTATGATCTCGTCATCGAAGTTGCGATCGTCCCGCCGGATCCGGGTCAGGGCGAGATGGTGTATCCCAGGTTGCGCCGGCGCGAAGGGCGCGAGCCGGTCCGCTATCCCACGCCGGAACTGGAGCGCGCGCTGGGCAAGACGCTCGGGGTGTCGCTGTTCCAGGAACAGGCGATGCGGGTGGCCATCGTCTGCGCGCGCTTCACACCCACCGAGGCCGACCAGGTGCGGCGCTCCGCGGCCGCCTTCGAGGTCACCTTCAGGTCAGCCATGGTGGCGCGCGGCTATAGGCGCGACTCTGCCGAGCGTATCTTCAACCAGGCCGAAGGTTTCGCCAGCTACGTTTTTCCCGGGAGCCATGCGGCTTCTTTCGCCTTCATCGCCATCAAGGACGTAAGCGGGGGCGCCAGTCTGATCGTCCGGTCCGCGGTGTTCGCGCGCCAGCGGCGGTTAATCCCCAACGGCGGGATGCTGGCCTGCCACGGACGGATGCAGCGCGAGGGCGAGGTCGTTTACGTCGTCGCCGGCTGACTCGCGGTTCTGTCCAACCTGCTGCATAGCACGGGAAACTGCCACGAACACTTGCCGATCCGGCAGGCCGCAGCGACAAGGCGCGGCCGGGTTGCGGCATCAAGGTGCCGGCGCGGGATTTCCGCGAGCGGCGCCATGGTGCCGCCCGGCGATCGCTCATTGAAACCGCTTGGCACGAATCCAAATGATCTGATAGGTCTTCCAACTCTTCGTTGGCTGAACTAAGGAGCATGGGATGTCGAAGGCATTCATTGCGGCGACCATTCAGGAGTCGGCCGGCCTGACCGGGGTGGCGGCCAATCGTGCCGCGACCGACCTGATCGCCGCGATCGTCAAGGAAATAAAGAAGACCGGCGGTTTCACCCTGCCGAGCTTCGGTACGTTCCGGGTGGCGAAAACCAAGGCGCGCAAGGGGCTAAATCCCCGCACCGGCGAGCCGGTCAAGGTCAAGGCAGGCAAAACCGTCCGCTTCAAGGCCTCACCGACGCTCAAGAAGGCCGTGTGATCACGCCTGCGTGCGAGTAACGGCCAAGCAGCTTCAGGGGCCAACCACGTGTGCGGCAATCTCCTCCATCGCGCCGAACACGATGGAGGGGCCTTGCGCGGCCAGCGCTGCTGGCAGGGCATAGCCCCAGGAAACGGCCCCGAAATCGATGCCGACCGACCGCGCCGCCACAATGTCGCGTAGCTCGTCGCCGATGGCGATCGCATCTGCGGGCCGGAACCCACTGCGCCGGAGCACACGTTGCATCCGGCGCGGTTTGCCGAAGACCGGCGCACCGCAGGCGTAAGCGTCGACTAGCCCGGCGTTCAGCGGCCCGAGCGTCTGGCGTACATTGTCCTCCGTATCGGAACTCACCACCGCCAGGATCACCCCGCCCTGCTTCAGGCGGCGCAGCATGGCGGGCACGCCGGGGAACACCTTGGTCCGATCAGCCTCGCGCGCCTTCAACCGGCGCATGTGGCGCACGATCAGGGGCAGCTTCCAGCGGGGCACGCCGAGTTCTTGCAGTATCTCGCGCGATCCGACGGACCGGAGCATCTCGATCTTCGCACTATCCAGGCGGGGAAACCTGAACCGGTCGGCGACATCGTTGATCACGTCCCGGAACCAGGGGAACAAATCGACCAGCGTGCCGTCGCTGTCGAAGATGACGAGACGATACCGGGCATGCATGACGTTGCGCTCAGGGCTCCAGCCGCTCAGCCAGAAAACGTCCTTCCGCGACGGCCCGTGCGTCGCCGCGAACCCGGTCGAGCAGGGAGTCCGCACCGTCGCTGGCGCCCCACCGATCGGCATACAGCACCTCCTCGAGCGGCAACCGCCGGCGCCAGCCGGCCAGTTCCAGCTCCGGCTGGCGGTAGTAGCCCTCGACCCAGCCAAGACACAGATAAGCCACCGGCACGATGCGCTCCGGGATGCCAAGCGTCTGTCGCAACGCTTCCTGGTCCATAATGCTCACCCAGCCCACCCCCAACCCCTCGGCGCGCGCCGCCAGCCAGAGATTCTGCACCGCGCAGACCGCGCTATAGGTGTCCATCGCCTTGATGTGGGTGCGCCCGATCACCACCGGTCCGGCCCGGTCCGGATCGCAAGTGACGCACAGGTTAACCGGCGCCTCCATGATTCCCTCAAGCTTCAGCGACCGGTAGAGATCCTGCTTCTCCGCCGGAAACATCGCTACCGCCTCGGCATTCGCCTTGACGAACAGGTCGTGCACCCGCTGGCGCACACCCACATCACGCAGCAACAGGAAGCTCCAGGGCTGCATGAAGCCCACGGACGGGGCATGATGCGCGGCGACCAGCACGCGGCTCAGCACCGCATCCGGCACCGGATCGGCACGGAACTGCCCGCGCACATCCCGCCGCGTCAGGATCGCGCGATACACCCCTTCGCGCTCGCTCCGGCTCAGCGGTTCGGCGGGCACCAGCGCGGTGTCTAGGGCGACCATTGTTCAGTCTCCTTGCGGCGGGGGCGGTGGGGTGAAGGAAGGAAGGCCAGGGGCTCTGCCCCTGGACCTCGCCAAGGGCCGAGAGGCCCTTGGAACCCATTACGTTTAGACAGTCGTTATGAGAGGGGGGAGGAGGAGATGAACCGGTTCTCCGACGAACCCCCCTCTCATAACAACTGTCTTAAGTAGCGGGGTCCAGGGCCGCATCCCAAACCGGTGCGAACCCACTCGGGTCAACCAGCCGCCGGTTCTTCGGCAGCCCCGCAATGGCCGCAAGGTCATCCGCATCAAGCCGCAGATCAAGAGCCGCAAGGTTGGCAAGCTGGCTCTCGTCGCGCGCCGCCTTCGGAATCGCCGCCACTCCGTCCTGACCGAACAGCCAGGCCAGCGCCACCTGCGCCGCGCTTGCGTCATGCTTGCGGGCGATCCGCTCCAGCACCGCATCGCGCGCCAGGCCGCCCTGGCCGAGCGGACAATAGGCCGTGAGCGCAAGCCCCTTCGCCCGCAGATAAGCCAGAACCCGACTCTGGTCGAGGTTCACATGGTACTCGACCTGGTTGCAGACGATCGGCGCGCCGATGTCCTCGATGGCCTGGCGCAGCAGCGCCACCGTAAAGTTCGACACGCCGATATACCGCGTGAGCCCCTGCTCCTGGAATTTGACCATCTGGCCGAGCGTCGCCCCCAGGTCCATGTCCGGCGCCGGCCAATGGATCAGGAAAAGATCGACATAGGGCGTGCGCAGCTTGCGCAGGCTGTCGTCCATGGCGCGCCGCATGGCGTCGGGTCGCAGGTTCTCCCACCAGACTTTCGTCGTCAGGTGGATGTCACCACGTGCAACCCGCGTGGCCGCCAGCGCCTCGCCCACCGCCTCCTCGTTGCCGTACATCTGCGCCGTATCGATGTGGCGGTAGCCGTGATCCAGCGCCCGCAGCACCGCATCGGTGCATCCCGCGCCGCTCATGCGCCAGGTTCCGAGGCCCAGCTTCGGCAGCGGCATTCCGCCGGCAGTGATGCTTTGCATGGAGTCGGTCTCCGCTGCTATTTCTGTGAGAAATCCACCAGTGCGGCAAAGCCGGTCTCGGTGCCGAACGCCAGATGCGCGCCGTCCGCACCGCTCCAGGCCAGCGCCGAGACAGCGCCCCGCCCGGGGCCGCACACCGGCAGGATGCGCGCAGTGGCGATGTCGGCCAGCACCACCAGCCCGTCCGTGAAGCCCGCCGCCACCATATCCGGCTGCGCCGAATGGGCGGCCACCTGCGTGCAGACAACGCCGTCGCCGCCGGCGAGTTCGACCGGTGCCTTGTTCATCGGCCCGCCGCCGAAGAACGGCCACAGCACAACGGTGTCCGCCCCGGACGTGGCCAGCCATTTGCCGCTGCGGGTGAAGCTGAGCGAGCGCGTCTTGCCCGGGTAGCCGGTCATGCGCATGTGCTGCCCATCGGTCAGCCGCCACCCGTGCAGCGCATTTTCCTGCATGGCGGTGATCACATTGTCGCCATCCGGGCTGATGGCGATGCCGGTGTGGCTGCCCTTCCACTCCAGCCTGCGCGGCGAGTCGGTCTTCGCCGCGACGAACCAGAGACTGGCGCCGTTGTAGTGCGCGGCGGCGATGCGCTTGCCTTTCGCATCGAACACCAGGCCGGTGACGCTCGAAGGGTGGTCCAAAGTCTTGAGTTTCTTGCCGTCGCCATCGAACAGATGCACCTGGCGGCCAACCGCGCAGGCCAGCAGGCGCGTCTTGGCGTCGGCGAAACTGGCCACATGCTCGACCCATTTCATGCCGTAGGTCGCGATGTCCGCGGCCTCCTCGTCGACCCGGCGGAACCGGCCGTCATCGCCGCCGGAAATGTAATCCGTCCCCCCGGCGCCCGGGGCCAGCGCCAGGGCAGCGCCGTCATGCACCGCGACGCGCCGCCACGCACCGCCGAACCGCGGGGCGACGTGCAGCGTGCCATCGCCGGTGGCAAACGCGCAGGTGCGGCCGCCACGGGCGAAGGCGGCGGCCACCACATAAGCGCCGAGGTCGTTCGATATGCCGCGCGTTTGCAGAATATGATCGGGGCTGATGGTCGCGCTCATGCGGCCTGGCAGCTCTCGAAGCCGCGGCGCAGCTGCGGGCGGTTGAGGTTGCGGCCAATGAAGACAATGCGACTGCTGCGCGCCTCGCCCGGCTTCCAGGGGCCGATGAAGTCGCCGTCGGCGATCATGTGCACCGCCTGGAAGGCGAAGCGGCGATCCTCGCCGGCATAGGACAGGATGCCCTTGGTGCGCAGCAGATCGGCGCCGCGCTCGGCCAGCAGGGCGCTGATCCAGGCGTTGAACCGCTCGGGGTCGATCGGGGTGTCGACCTCGAAACTGATCGAGCGCACGTCCTCGTTGTGTTCGTGGCTTTCGTCCCCGAGGAAATCAGGGTGTTCGGCGAGCACGCGGTTGAGGTCGAAGGCTCCCTGGTCGAGCAAATCGGCGATCGGGACATTCCCCCGCTGGGCATGGTGGATTTTCGCCAACGGATTGCGTTGCCGCACCGCCGCTTCGACCGCTTCCAGCTCGTCCGGCGTCACCAGATCGGTCTTGTTCAGCACAATGACATCGGCAAACGCGATCTGGTCGGCCGCCTCGTGGCTGTCCGCCAGCCGCTGCGGCAGGTGCTTGGCGTCGACCACCGTGACGATCGCATCCAGGCGGGTACGGTCGCGCACCGTCTCGTCGACGAAGAACGTCTGCGCCACCGGGGCGGGGTTGGCCAGCCCGGTGGTCTCGATGATGATGCCATCAAAGCGGTCGCGCCGCTTCATCAGCCCGCCGACGATTCGGATCAGATCGCCGCGCACGGTGCAGCAGATGCAGCCGTTGTTCATCTCGAAGACCTCCTCGTCGGTATCGACGACCAGGTCGTTGTCAACCCCGAGTTCACCGAACTCGTTGATCACCACCGCGTATTTGCGGCCGTGCTGCTCACTCAGGATACGGTTGAGCAAAGTGGTCTTGCCGGCGCCGAGATAGCCGGTCAGCACCGTGACGGGCACTTTTCCCCCGGTTGCGTCCGCCATGTCTGTTCGCTCCGTAAGCGCGGTTTAGGGAGTTTATATAGGGACCGCCTCGCCCGCCAACCATGCGGCCTGCACATCGCTCCGCACCGCATCCAGCCTCGCGGCCGCTGCTGGGGCATCGAACAGCGCCGCGCGCGCCCGCCCAGCCTGCTCCAGCGCCTCCCGCCGGGCCGGATCGCGGGCCAATGCCACCATTGCCGCCGCCAGGGCGGTGGGATCGTCGGGGTTGATGCGAAGGGCGGCGTGGGCGGTCAGCTCGGGCAGTGCTCCGCGGTCCGCGACCAACAGCGGCGCACCGCAGGCCATCGCCTCCAGGGCGACCAGTCCGAACGGCTCGGGCCAGCGGCTGGGCACCACGGCGATGCCGGCGCGCGACAGCGCCGCCAGCACGTGCTCATGCGGGAGCCAGCCGCGCATGGTCACGCCCGCCGCCTCGGCACGCGGGCGCAGCGCACGCAGGAACGGCGTCTCCGGACTGTCGGCGCCGAACCGGTCGGCGCCGATCAGCTCCGCCCGCCAGCCCGGCAATTCCGGCAGGGCGAGGGCGCAGGCCTCGACAAAGACATCCGCCCCCTTGTCCGCCACCGCCCTGCCAGCGAACAGCAGCACCTGCTCGCGCGGCCCCGGCGGCGGCAGGCTGGCCAGGTCGATGCAGTTCGGCAGCAGCTCTGGCGCCCGCGGCGCCTCGGGCAGCCCCTCCAGCAGCCAGTCGCGCACGGTGCCGGAGACGGTGGCGACGCGGGCAAGGGCGCCGAGCAGGAAAAGCCGGTCGGCCGGGCTGCCGGCGCGGCGCATGCCCTGCGGGTTGTTGTGCAGCACCAGCAGCACCGGCGCCGGCAGCAGGTCGGCGAGCGCGAGCGCCAGGTCCGGGCGGTTGTGTACTTCGACCACTCCCGGCACCATCCCGCCGAGCGCGCGCACCACCCCGGCGGCATAACGGGTTACCGAGCCGGCAAGCATCCAGGGCGGCTGCACCGGCCGGAAAGGCACGTGCGGAAACGGTGCCGCGACCGGGGCGCCGAACACCGTGCGGCGGAAGAAAGATGGCTGCAGGGCGAGTCGGTGCACCACCAGCCCGATGGCGCCCGCCGCGGCGGAGGAAAACAACTCCCTCGGCGGGAGCACGACGGCGATTCTGTCATTGCGCATGGCGGGTCTGTAGCGCGGATTCGGCGTGGCGGCGACGGCGCGATTGGGCAAAGCACGGAAGGGCCGGGGCTCAGCCCCATATGCGCGAACTTAGGCGGCACTGGGGCTGTCGGCCTGGTTGGTTCGTTGTCTTTTTCCCTCGATCAGCAGGTCTCTCAGATGGGTGAGATCGCGGCGGCATCGTGGGCGTTGGGTTCGCGGGATGGCGCCGAGCAGGATGCGTCGGGCGCTCTGCCGCGGACGCCAGGGCGAGGCGGGACGCTGATTGTGCCCAAGCGATGTCAATCGTTTGAAGCCGAATGCCACCTGCCGGCGATGGCGGTAGAAGATCAGCAGCTCGGTGGCGCAGACGCTGTCTGCCAGGGTTGCCACCAGCATCATATAGCCGGCCGCCAGGGTCGTCTGGTCACCGAGCTTGTGGCCATTCCGATCGGCGCGCCGCGCCGCCCGCTGGCGCTGCTTTTCGGCCTTGTGATCGGGGATCGGAGCGATTGCCGACCGCGGCGCCTGATCGAGGCCATGCACGCGCACCCGGTGTTCGATCGGCTGGCCGTCCACCGGCATGTTCGCCAATGTGCCAAGACCGATGGCGGTGAGCGTCACCGTTTCCCCAACCTTCTCAATGGTCGGCACCAGATCGTCAGAGCACCCGCTGGGCGGATTGCAGCGCGCATGCACCCGCCAGTTTCCGCCATCGGACGCAGCGCGGATCAGGGAGCTGGAGATCGAGCAGCTCAGGCTCCAGATCGGCAAGCTGCGCCGGATGCCGTTCGGCCGCTCATCGGAGCGGATCAGCCGCCAGATCGAGCAGATCGAACTGCGGCTGGAGGAACGCAAGAGCAGCGAGGCTGCGGACGCGCCAGCACCGAGACCGCTGCTCCGCCGCCGCCGCGGATGATTGCGGCGACATGGGAATGCCAGTCGGTACCGGCGAGTTTGTCGGCGGGACCGAAGACGGCGACGACCCGGCTCTCGTCGCGGTTGCGGCCCTTATCGTGGTTTCGGGCGGAGCCGAGTGGAGCGGGGGCGCGCGGAGCTCGGCATTCCGCCGATAATTTCTTGAACGTATTGTTCTGGTCAAGCGGCGTGGAGCGGATGTCTGGAGTTGTCCGGCGGCGTAGCCCGCGGTCTCGACGAGACCCGGCAGGAGAGCTGTGGGAATTTCGATGACGTCCTTGCCTGGCCAGGACATCGAAAAATGCGGCGGGCACCAAAGTGCCCGGCGGACGGCGGCCATGGCGTCGCTGAAGGTGGGCTTCGGCTTGGCGTGCCAGGCGGCCCTGCGCGGGCGCGGGGCGGTGGCCAACACCTGCATCAATGGGCCGGTCCACAGCGTCACCAGCGAGAACAACCCGAGCAGTGCCGGCGTGGTGCGCAGGATGGCCAGGTCCGACCATTGCCGCTGGGTCTCGACGCCGAGATGGCGCCGGCCTCGCTTCTCGTCGCTGCGTTGGGATGGTGCCAGGATGGTCAGGAATGGCAGCGCCCGGCGCCGCTTCGCCCCATTCGGGAACAGCTCGGGGATCGGCAGCACCACCATCAGCGACAGCCAGCCCGGCGCTGGTCTTGATGAAGAAGCCGCGCGAGGATCGAACCGGATCGCGGTCGTTGCCGCGGTCTGAGATGTTCGGCCCCCAGCGCCGCGCGATGGTGTTGTCGATGCCGGTCACCACCTCGCCAGTCGGCAGCAAGGCGCCGGGCAGGTGGATGAGCAGTCTGCGCGCCAGGACGTGCGAAATCCGGTGCGCCTCGCTCAGGACTTCGTGGAAGCGGCCGAAGCTCGGCCGGTCGGCCAGGCCCATCACCCGCAAGGCGCTCAGTGTGCGCTGGCCCGGTGCCAGCACCGCGCCGGCAACCAGGACCAGCACCCGCCGCCAGACCGGCACGGTGAAACAGTCGCGAAATGGCACCAGCCAGATGGCCGGCAGGGACGGCACGGGGAGAGTGCCGGGGGAAACGGCGGCGGGGGTCCGATTGGACATCATCGAATCCGAAGAATCGAACGACGCACGTGTCGCAAGCCGCGCCGATACCTCGCTCATTCGCGGCGAGGCGCCGTCTCCGGGCCACCTATAATGGAGTCAGCATGACCGACGGCATCGTCCAGCGTATCGAACGCTTCCCCTGCCCCCGCGGCGCCGTCCTGGTCGAGCGCCGTAACCGCGGCTGCTCGCTCCATCATGTCGCCTCCGGGGCGCCGGTCGCTCGCCTGCGCCCAAACGCAGACCATGATTGTCTCGAGGTGCTCTCCTGGTCACTCGGAAAGGAACGCTGGTCGTCCACTGGCCCCTTCGGACGAACCGCCCTGCCGCTCGAGGACGCCCTCCAATTCATCGCCGCCGCGGACGTTTTCCGGCGGCTGATCTGATCCGCCCCCCGGAATCACCGGCGGAAAGTCGAGCTGAGGCCCTAGAAAGGCTTGGGCATTCCCCCCATCGGATCCTGCTGCGCCGTGCGCGATGGACAGTGCCCCACACCCCATCGATGCAAATATGCGTGAACCGAACAAGCCACGGCCCGCCGGAATAAGAGTTGCAGAACAATCTGGCGCGCACTCAATATGTTGGCAGAAATAATTTCAAATGCTGTATATTGTCGGAAACAGCGGCGAGAGTGGTTCGAGGTCGCAAATCTGGTCGCGGGTTGTTGGCAACGAGCCATCCAGCATGCTACGGGAACGTTGATATATAAACCAGACGAACGCTCGGGACCTGGGGGAAAGTGTTGATGGAGGTGCGTGGGTCGCTGCCGCGGGAAATCCCCCGCCGTCCGTTGACGCAATCCCCACCGGAACGGACGCAGGGAGTTTGCCCGCCGCAGAACCGGCCGGCGCCGCCGCCCCCGCAAGCGGCACCGGAACACGATCCGTTCGATGGTCACCGTTGCGCCTGCATGACTGTGGCGGAGCGTTACTTCATCCGGCCCGGTATTGATCCGCGGCATCGGGACGACAGCCGCGCGACGTTCCCGGCTCGATCACAAAGGGTTCCCATGCCGCCCACAGCATGCGGGAACGCCGCGACAGTTCGCATGTGCGCGACACATCGGGGCCGCACGGGTCACGCATGTGATCCGGCGCGGACGGAACGTCGGCGCGTCCGCTCGCGGCGGCCGCGATAGCAACACAACCGCAAAAAAGGCATGTCTCGATGACCATAACTTCCGTATTCGGCGGCCAGACCACCGGCGGGCTGACTCTCAATAACGACGACTCGCTGTACGTGTTCTCGGGTGGCACGGCCAGCGGCATCACGGTGGACAGCGGCGGCGTCGAATTCGTGTTCTCGGGTGGCACCGCCAGCAACACCGTCGTCAACAGCGGCGGGTACCTGGTCGTGATTCCCGACAGCACGCTCGATGACACGACGACGCACGCGGGCGCGCGCGTCATTTCCACCGGGGTCGTGGTCTGGACCCCATCAACCGGGGTGACCGTCTACCCGCATGTCGCGAGCGGTGTGGTCCTCGGCAGCGGCGCCACCGAGGTCGTCATGTCGTTCGGCCAGGCAGTCGGCACCACCATAAACGGCGACGGCTATGATGAAGTGGTTTCCGGCGGCACCGCCATCAAGACCACGGTGAACAGTGGCGGTGGAGAATACGTCGTTGGCGGAAGCGCCATTCTTACCACGGTCAACAGCGGTGGCTACGAGGCCCTCTCCGCCGGCGGCACGACCACCAGCACCACGGTGAACAGCGGCGGCACCGAAACCGTCCTCTCCGGCGGCAAGAGCATCAGCACCACGGTGAACAGCGGCGGCACCGAAAACGTCCGCTCCGGCGGCACGACCACCGGCACCACGGTGAACAGCGGCGGCACCGAAACCGTCCTCTCCGGCGGCAAGAGCATCAGCACCACGGTGAACAGCGGCGGCACCGAAAACGTCTCCTCCGGCGGCAAGAGCATCGGCACCACGGTCAATGGCGGCCTGGAGGCCGTGTATGACGGCACGACCATCAGCACCACGATCAACAACAACGGCGAGGAGGGGATGGCGTCCGGCAGCATTGCCATCAATACCACCGTGAACAGCGGCGGCCGGTTGTCGGTGTATCCCGGCGGCAATGACAGAACGCCGCCCGGCGGCACGGCCAGCGGCGCAAGGGTGAACGCCGGCGGCGAAGTGGTGGTCGGGAATGGTGGAACGACCATCGGCACCACCGTGCGCGGCGGCGGACTGGAGGTCGTGATTTCCGGCGGCACGGACAGCGGCAGCACGGTGCAAAGCGGCGGCGCCGAGTTCGTGTTCTCCGGCGGCACCGCGAGTAACATTAACGTCGGCAGCGGCGGAACCCTCGTCGAAGGTCCCGACAGCATCGTCACCAACCCGACGCTCGCGGCGGGCAGCACGGTCGTCTCGACCGGCGTCGTGCTCTGGACTCCTGGCAGCGGACTGACAGTCTTTGGAAATGTCGCGTCCAACGTTGTCGTCTCCGGCGTTCATGCCGGCGAAGTCATCCTTCCCTGTGGCACCGCCTATGGCACCGTGTTGAGCAACGGGGGCTTCGCCAATGTGTTGTCCGGCGGCACGGCGGTTCGCACCCAGATCAACAGTGGCGGCGATCAATACGTGCTTGGCGGCACTGCCAGGCAGACCACGATCAACAGCGGCGGCTACGAGTTCTTGTCCGTCGGTGGCACCGCCATCGGCACTCGGGTGAAAAGCGGCGGCGATGAGGTGGTGTTCTCCGGTGGTATCGCCAGCGGCGCGGCGATCTCCGGCGGCGGCTTGGAAGAAGTCTATTCCGGCGGCATCGACCAGCACTCGGTCGTCAGCAGCGGTGGGCTGGAGTTCATTTATTCGGCCGGAACGATCGGCGGCGGCACCGTCATCAGCGGCGGCACGATCACCGTTTCGTCGGGCGGCATCGTCTCGGGCGGGCTGACGATTTCCGGCGGTACGGCGGTGATTTCCGCCGCGGTGGCGGGCGGGCAGACGGTGGGCTTCTCGGGCTGGGGCGGCGATCTTGTGCTGGCCGACCCGGCCGAGTTCGGTGCGTTCATCCGCGGCTTCGGCAAGGGCGACGAACTTGATGTCGGCGGCTTCGCCTATCCCGGCACCACCGTGTCGTACACGGCGGGAACCGGCAGCGGCACGCTGACGGTGAGCAGCGGCACCACATCGGTGCAGTTGACGCTGTTGGGCGGCGGCTACGTGACCAGCAATTTCAAACTGGCAACCGACAACGCCGGGGGAACCCTGATCACCTATCACAACTGAGGCCATCTGCGCCCCATGCAGCGGGCCCTGTGTCTGCCGGGACATCCCCGGGGGACATCGGGCCCGTTTCCCGGCGAGCGGGGCGCAGTCCGGCTTTCCTCGGGGTGGCCGGCCCCGCCCCCGCCTGCACCGCGCGGTTGACGACAGGGTCGGCAGGACGCCCCTACCGCCGGCCGAACAGGCGCTCGATCTCCGCCCGCGTCAGCTTCAGCCATGTCGGCCGACCATGGCTGCAGGTGTCCGCCCGCGGCGTCGCCTCCATCTGCCGAAGCAGCGCATCCATCTCCGGCGTGCTCAGCCGCCGCCCGGCGCGGATGCTGCCGTGGCAGGCGAGCCGCGCCACCACCGCGTCCAGCCGCGCCGCCAGCGCCGTGCTCTCGTCCATGTCCGCCAGCTCATCCGCCACGTCGCGCAGCAGCGGCGCCGGCTCCGGGGCACCGAGGGCGGCCGGCAGGGCGCGCACCAGCACCGCTCCCGGCCCGAATGCCTCGATCTCCAGCCCCAGCCGTCCCAGTTCCTCCGCCCGCGCCAGCAGATTTGCGGCATCGGCCGGGGGCAAATCCACCACCGCCGGCAGCAGCAGTGGCTGGCTGCGCACGCCGCCCTCCAGCAGTTGCGCCTTCAGCGCCTCATGGATCAGCCGCTCATGCGCGGCGTGCTGGTCCACCAGCACCAGCGATCCGTCCCCGGCCACCGCCATGATGTACGTGTCGAGCACCTGTGCCACCGGCGCCCCGAGCGGGAAATGTGCCGGGTCGCGCTCGGCGAACGGCCCATGGAACCGGTCGGCCGGGCGCACCGAGGGGGCGGCGCCGAACGGCAGCCCGGTTTCCGCCATGCCCGGCAGGGCAGGGCGTCCCGGTGGCGTCAGCCCGAGCCCCGGCCGGCCGGAATGGGAGTGCAGCGGGGGCGCCGGCCGCGGCTGCATGCCGCCTGGCGTCGTTCCGGCCCCGCCGGCGAGGGCACGGCCGATGGCGGAAATCACCAGCCCCCGCACCTCGCCCGGGTCGCGGAACCGCACCTCGGCCTTCGCCGGGTGGACATTCACGTCCAGCTCCTCAGGCGGCAGCTCGAGGAACAGCGCCACCACCGGATGCCGCCCATGTGCGATCACGTCGCGATAGGCCACCCGCACCGCGGTGCGCAGCACCGGGTCTGCCACCGGCCGTCCGTTCACTACCAGCGCCTGCGCCGCCGCCGTGGCGCGTGTCACCCCGGGCGCGGCGGCATAGCCGGTCAGATGCAGCCCGTTGCGCATGCCTTCCACCGCCAGCAGCGCCGCCGCCGCCTCCGCACCCAGCAGGGCGGCCACCCGGTCGGCCCGCGTCTGGCCGGGCAGGTCGAAGGCTACCCTGCCGTCGCTCTCGAAGCGCATCGCCACCTGCGGGGCGGCCAGCGCCAGCCGCCGCACCGCGGCTTCAGTGGCATCGGCCTCGGCACGCGGTGACTTGAGAAACTTGCGGCGTGCCGGGGTGGCGAAAAACAGATCGCGCACCACCACCCTTGTGCCGAACGCCCCGGCGGTCGGACCGGGCGTGCCGACCTGCCCGCCTTCCACCAAGATGGTGGCGGCGTCTTCTCCCGGCGGGCGCGAGGTGATGGCGAGCCGCGCCGCCGCCCCGATGCTCGGCAGCGCCTCGCCGCGAAAGCCGAGGGTGGAGATGCGCACCAGATCGTCGTCGGCCAGTTTGGAGGTGGCGTGGCGCTGCACCGCCAGCGCCAGCTCCGCGGCGGTCATGCCGGCGCCGTCGTCGGACACCTCGATGCGGTCGATGCCGCCGCCGGTGATGGCGACGGTGATCCGGCGCGCCCCGGCGTCCAGCGCGTTCTCGACCAGTTCGCGCACGGCCGCCGCCGGCCGCTCGATCACTTCGCCGGCGGCGATCCGGTTGACGGTGGTCTCCGGCAGCAGCCGGATCCTTCCCGCGCGCATGTCCATGTCCGTCACTATGCCCGATCGACCCGCGCGAGTCCTCCCGGCCGGCGGCCTGCGGGCGCCGCCCCCTGCGGCGATCCCCGCCGCCGGCCGATCACGAGCTTGTGAACACAGCGCGCTCCTGGCAGGACCGAACCGCACGGCCACACTTACGGTGCCAAACAAAAAGGGGCGGACTGCATGTTCATCGTCATCGTCGGTGCGGGCGTTGTGGCTGGGGCGTTGTGGTATTTGCAGTTGTGGCCATTCGACGGCAGCACCAGCTTGCCCCAGCGGAAAGGCCCCAAGCTGATCCCGTAATGTCTACCCTGCGCAGCGGGGTCAGGCCTCGCTGCGCAGGGCCTTGAAGCGGGCAATCAGGGCGGCGGTCGATCCGTCATGCGGCCGCCGCTTCGCCCCGCGCGACAGCTCCGGCAGGATGCCGCCGGCCAGCACCTTGCCCAGCTCCACCCCCCACTGGTCGAAGCTGTTGATGGTCCAGATCGCCCCCAGCACCGCGGTCTTGTGCTCGTACAGCGCGATCAGCCGTCCCAGGGTGAACCCGTCCAGCCGGCGGAACAGGATTGTGGTGCTCGGCCGGTTGCCGGTGAACACCCGGTGTGGCGCCACCGCGTCGATCATCGCCGGGGTCGCCAGCGTCGCCGCCATTTCGGCCCGCACCTCGGCCTCGGTCTTGCCGCGCAACAGCGCTTCGGCCTGGGCGAAGGCATTTGCCGCCAGCGCCAGATGCGCCGCCGGCCGGTCGTGGTCCGGGATGGCGGCCAGCAGGAAATCCACCGGCACCACCTGCGTGCCCTGGTGCACCAGCTGCATGAAACTGTGCTGCGCGTCGGTGCCCGGCTCGCCGAAGATCACCGGGCAGGTGGGCCGGTCGACCGTGCTGCCGTCCAGCGTCACCGACTTGCCGTTGCTCTCCATCTCCAGCTGCTGGAGATAGGCGGGGAACCGCCGCAGCCGGTCGTCGTAGGCAAGCACGCAGCGGGTGCGGTATCCCATGACATTGATGTGCCACACATCCACCAGCGCCAGCAGCACCGGCAGGTTGTTGGCGAAATCGGCGTCGCGGAAATGCCGGTCCATCGCCCAGCCGCCATCCAGCATGGCCTGGAACGCATCCCACCCGGCCGCCAGCGCGATCGACAGACCGACCGACGACCACAGCGAGTAGCGCCCGCCCACCCAGTCGCGAAAGCCGAACACATGCTCGGGCGCGATGCCGAAGGAGGCCACCGCCTTCAGATTGGTCGACAGCGCGGCGAAATGCGCCGCCACCGCGGCCTCGCCCAGCGCGCCCGCCACCCAGGCGCGGGCGGCGCTTGCGTTCTCCATTGTTTCCAGGGTGGTGAAGGTTTTTGAGGCCACCAGCACCAGGGTGCGGGCGGGATCGAGTTCGCGCGCCAGCGCCGCGAACCCGGTGGCATCCACATTGGAAAGAAACCGCGTCCGCAAGTGCGCGCCATGCGCCAGGGTCAGCGCCTCGGTGGCCATGCGCGGGCCGAGGTCGGACCCGCCGATGCCGATATTCAGAACCGCCTCGAACCGCTCGCCGGTGGCGCCGCGCAGGCTGCCGTCGTGCACACGGGCGACGAAGGCGCGCATCTTCGCCCGCTCGGCGGCGGCGAGCTGGCTGGCGTCGTCGATGCCGCCGGGCAGGGCGGCCCGCAGCCCCGCGTCGGCCGGCGCCCGCAGCGCCATGTGCATAGCGGCACGGCCTTCGGTCGCGTTCACCGGCGCGCCGGCAAACAGGCGCTGGCGGAAGCCGTTCACCCCCGCCTGGTGGGCGAGGTCCAGCAGCGCCACCAGCGCCTCGCCGTCGATCGACGTTTTCGAGACATCGACCGTCAGGTCGTCGAGGGTGGCGGTGAAGCGCCGCGCCCGTTCGGGATCGGCGGCGAACAAGGCCCGGATGGACGCCGCATCCGGACGGGCGGCAAGGGCGGCCAGACGCAGCCACGCCTCGTCGAGAATGGTTTGATTCTGCATGGCACCATCCTAGCGCATCGGCGCCGCCAGCCGAACCGTCCTTGCGTCAGACAGGGATCAACAACCGGCTCAGAAAATCGACTGCCAGAACGATTTCTGGGTGCGCTGGATGATCGGCGTGTCGCCCGCTGTGGGACTGTGGCCGAGGGCCGCGTTTTCGCGCAGTCGCTGCGCTTCGCGTTGCGGGTCGAGCACCACCGAAGGGTCGGCGGGCGTCCGCCAGAACATCACCTTGTCGGTGAAGCTGCGGTCGGCCTGCGCCATCGCCGCATCGGTATCGACCTTGGTGCGGATGTCGGCCGGTGCGGCCGGACCGGAGGCGGAGAGCAGCGCCTCCTGCCCGGGGCTGTTGGCGCCGGCCTGCGGGCCGGACAGCGCCGTCTGCGGCGCCAGCGCCGCCTCGGCGGCATCGCGCGGGGTGAGCTCCTGCGGCCGCGGCGCGCCGGCGCGGGGTGGCCGCAGCGTGAAGTCGGGCGGCATGGACAGGGGGGCGCGGGTGGTCACCTGGAACTCATCCGGCGTGTCCCGGGTGAGGCCGAAACTGCGCGAAATGTCGTCGCCGTTGCCGCAGCCGGCAAGCACCAGCGGCAGAAGCGCGGCGGCGATCATGATACGGTTTGGACCCATAGCGGCTTACTTAGCCTCCGTCCCCGGCGCCGGCAAGGCGGTCGCGATCGGGCATGCGTGCCGGGCTGGCGCGCATGCCGTCGAGCACCAGCGCCCCCACGCCGCAGACGATGGCGGCGTCCGCCAGGTTGAACACATACCAGGACCAGCCCCAGGCATGGGCATGGATGAAATCGACCACGTAGCCAAAGCGCAGCCGGTCGATGATGTTGCCCACCGCGCCGCCGGCCACCGCCCCCAGCGCGACGGCCGCCAGTGCCCGCTCCGCCCGCCACAGCCACAGGCCCAGCGCCACCACCACCGCCAGCGCCACCAATGTCAGCAGCACCGGGCCCAGGCTGCCCACCCCGTTCAGCAGGCCGAAGGTGATGCCGCGATTCTCCACCCAGGTCAGGTTCAGCACCGGCAGCAGCCTGATGCTGCCAATGTCGGGCAGGTGCAGCCGCTGCGCGACCCAGGCTTTGCTGGCCTGGTCGGCGGCCAGCACAAGCATGGCGGCGGCGAGGCCGGCGATGCGATGGTGCCTCACGCCCGGCCGACCAGGCCGGACTCGACGGCGTCAGCGCAGCGATGGCACAGCGTCGGGTGTTTGTGGTCCTCGCCCACTTCGGGCAGCACTTTCCAGCAGCGGGCGCATTTTTCGCCCGCCGCCGGAGCGAAGGCCAGTGCCACCCCCGGAACGTCCGGCAGGGCGAACGCCCCGTCTGCCGCGGGCGCGGTGGAGACCGTCAGGTCGGACACGATGGCGAGTTCCGCCCACTCGGCCGCCGCGAGCAGCCCCGTCTTGTCCGCCGGCAGGTGCAGCACCGGCGCGGCCTGCAGCGACGCGCCGATCGCGCCCTCGGTGCGCGCCAGCTCCAGCCCGCCGGTGATCACGCGGCGGATGTCGCGGATGTCCAGCCAGCGCAGGGCCAGCGCCTCGTCCTGCCAGCGCGCCGGAATGTCGGGAAAATCCTGCAGGTGAACGCTGGCCTCCTCGCCGAAGCGGGCAACCCAGGCTTCCTCGGCGGTGAACACCAGCACCGGGGCGAGCCAGGTGGTCAGGCAGCGGTGCACATGATCCAGCACCGTGCGGGCGGCGCGGCGGCGCATATTGTCCGGCCGGTCACAATAGATCGTGTCCTTGCGGATGTCGAAATAGAAGGCCGAGAGGTCGGTGGCGCAGAAATTGTGGATGGAAGGGTAGACGCCGGTCCAGTCATGCGTGTCCACGCCATAGCGCACCCGCGCGTTCAGCTCGGACAGGCGGTGCAGCACCCAACGCTCCAGCTCCGGCATTTCCGCTTCCGGCAGGTGCTCTGAAGGCGCGAAACCAGCCAGGCTGCCGAGCAGCCAGCGCAACGTGTTCCGCAGGCGGCGATACAGTTCGGCCTGTTGCTTCAGGATTTCCGGCCCGATGCGCAGGTCGTCGGCGGTGTCGGACATCATCACCCACAGGCGCAGGATGTCGCTGCCGTATTTGTCCCAGACTTCCTGCGGGGCGATCACATTCCCCAGTGACTTGGACATCTTGCGGCCCTGCTCGTCGAGCACGAAGCCATGCGTCAGGACCGCCTCGAACGGCGCTCGCCCGCGGGTGCCGACCGATTCGAGCAGAGAAGAATGAAACCAGCCGCGGTGCTGATCCGACCCCTCGAGATAAAGGTCGGCCGGCCAGGGCAGATGCCGGTCTTCCAGCGTGAAGGCATGGGTCGAGCCGGACTCGAACCATACATCGACGATGTCTTTGACCTGCTCGTAGTCGTTCGGGTCACGGCCGGGGCCGAGGAAACGCCCGGGCGGCGACGCATACCAGGAATCCGCTCCTTCCTCGCGGAAGGCGGCGACGATGCGCTCCACCACGGCGGGGTCGCGCAGGGGCTGGCCGGTTTTTTTTTCCACGAACACCGCGATCGGCACGCCCCAGGCACGCTGGCGGCTGATGCACCAGTCCGGCCGCGCGGCGATCATGCTGGCCAGCCGCGTGCGGCCCTTCTCCGGCACGAAATCGGTCTCTGCGATGGCCCGCAGCGCCTTCTCGCGGATGTGGTGCGGGCCGTCCATGCGGATGAACCACTGCGGCGTGGCGCGGAAAATCAGCGGCGCCTTGGAGCGCCAGGAATGCGGATAGGAATGCACAAGCTTGCCGCGCGCGAGCAGGCCGCCGGCCGCCGTCATGGCCGCACACACCGGGTCGGATGCCTTGTAGACGTGCAGCCCGGCAAACAAGGGTACCCAGGGGTTGTAGGTGCCGTCGTCACCGACCGTCTCAGGCACATCGAGGCCGTTAGATCGGCCGAGATCAAAGTCATCCTCGCCGTGGCCGGGCGCGATGTGTACAAAACCAGTGCCGGCCTCGGTGGTGACGAAATCGCCGAGAAAAACCGGCACGTCGAAGTCGTAGCCGCGCCCACGCAGCGGGTGTTCGCAGAACGTCTGCACCGGCTCGACCAGGTCGATTCCCTTTAGAACCCGCAAGACATGGTGCGTTTTAACACCGACTGCCTCCGAGAACTGAGGCAGTAAGCCAAGTGCCACGAGTACCCGTTCACCCGGTTGGGCGAGTGATCCCTCGAGAACGCTGTCTATCCTGACGAGCGCATAATCGATGCCGGCACCGCAAGCGATGGCCCGGTTGCCCGGCATGGTCCATGGTGTCGTGGTCCAGATGACGATCGACGCGCCCTGAAGGTCCTGATTGGCGACGGCACCAGTTCGCTGGTCAACTATCCCGCCCGCTCGGATGACCGGAAACCGCACCCAGATCGTGGTGCTGGTATGGTCGTGGTATTCGATTTCGGCCTCGGCCAAAGCCGTCTTTTCCACCGGCGACCACATCACCGGCCGCAGCCCGCGGAATAGTTCGCCGTTCAGCAGAAATTTGCCGATTTCATGGGCGATCGCCGCTTCCGAGGGGAAATCCATGGTGGCGTAGCGCTCGCCCCAGGCGCCCTGCACGCCCAGACGACGGAATTCCTTCTCCTGCACGTCCATCCAATGCGCCGCATAGGCGCGGCACTCGGCGCGGAACTGCAGCACCGGCACCGCGTCTTTGTCGCGGCTGTGGCTGCGGTACTGCTCCTCGATCTTCCACTCGATCGGCAGGCCGTGGCAATCCCAGCCGGGGATATACAGCCCGTCATAACCGCCCATCTGGGCGGCGCGGTTGACCACGTCCTTGAGGATTTTGTTCAGCGCCGTGCCGATATGGATGTTGCCGTTGGCGTAGGGCGGGCCGTCATGGAGGATGAACTTCTTCCGCCCATGGCTGGCCTCGCGCAGGCGCTGCCAGATGCTCATCCGTTCCCAACGGGCCAGCAGCGCTGGCTCCTTCTTCGGCAGGTCGCCGCGCATGGGGAACGAGGTGGAGGGCAGAAAGACAGTGTCGCGATAGTCTTGCTTGTCGCTCATGGAAATCTCAGGCGGCGATCGCCGCGTCGGAGGGATGGGGGCGCGTCAGAAAGATCCCGGCTGCCAGACGGCGGCCGGGAGGGTAATTCGCGCATACGGCATCCCATTCATGGCCGGACTATGCGGAGGGCGGGACGGCGCGGTCAAGGCGCGGAGGGTGATTTGGGTGAAGGAAGGCCAGGGGCTCTGCCCCTGGACCCCGCCAAGGGCCGAGAGGCCCTTGGAACCCATTACTTTTAGACAGTTGCTAAACGAGGGGGATGAGGAGGTGAACCGGTTCACTTCCTCACCCCCTTCGTTTGGCAACTGTCTCAAGTAGCGGGGTCCAGGGGGCTACTGCCCCCTGGCCTTCCTTCACCCCAACCTCCGCCGCGCCTCCGCCGCATCCGCCGCGATCTGCGCCCGCAGCGCATCCAGCCCGGCGAATTTTCGTTCCGGCCGCAGGAAGCTATGCAGCGCCACCTCCAGTTCCGCGCCATACAGGTCCCCCTCGAAGTCGAACAGATTGACCTCGAGGCGGGTCTCCGGCACGGCGCTCACGGTCGGCCGGCGGCCGATATTCGCCACCCCGCGCAGCGCGCGCCCGTCCGGCAAGCGGGTGGTGACGGTATAGACCCCGCGCGCCGGCTCCAGGTGGCGGCCGAGCGCGATGTTGGCGGTGGGGAAGCCGATGCTGCGGCCGCGGGCGTCGCCATGCGCCACGGTGCCGCGGATGGCCCAGGGGCGGCCGAGCTTCTGGGTCGCCCGTTCTGGGTAGCCGTCCTGCAGGGCGCGGCGGATGCGGCTGGAGGAGATCGGCCCGGATTCGTCGGCCAGCGGCGGCACCACGGTCAGCCCGATGCCCAGCGCTTCGGCCCGGGCCGCGAGAAACGCGGTGTCGCCGCCGCGGCGGTGGCCGAAGGCGAAGTCCGGGCCGCAGACAAGGTGCTGCGCGCCGATGCCGTCGCTCAGAACCTCGGTGACGAAGGCCTCTGCGGTCATTTCGCTGAACGCGTCATCGAACGGCAGTTCGTAGACCAGCTTCACGCCCAATGCCGCCAGCGCCTCGTTGCGGGCGGGGGGAAGCGTGAGACGGAACGGCGGGTCGTCCGGCCGGAACACCTCGCGCGGATGCGGCTCGAAGGTCAGCACCGCCAGCGGCGCCCCGGGCGAGGCGCTATGGGCGGCCCGCAGCACATGGGCATGGCCGATATGCACGCCGTCGAAATTGCCGAGCGCGACCGCGCCCCCCCTGGCATCATGCGGCAGGCCCCGCCAGTCCTTGAACAGCCGCATCAGCGGGAGGGGACCTGCACGGTTGCCTCTCCCTCGATCACGGTCCGGCCGGCGACGGTACACACGGTCTTCAGCACGGCGCGTTTCTTCTCGGTGTTCACGTCGGTCACCTCGACGGTGGCGACCACGGTATCGCCGATTTTCACCGGGCCGCGGAAGCGCAGCGTCTGGCCCAGGTAGATGGTGCCCGGGCCGGGCAGTTGGGTGCCCAGCACGGCGCTGATCAGCCCGGCGGTGAGCATGCCGTGCGCCACGCGTTCCCTGAACGGGCCGACCGCGGCGAACTCGGCGTTGAGATGGGTGGGGTTGGTGTCGGTGCTGACCGCCGCATACAGCAGAATGTCAGCTTCGGTGATGGTTTTCCCGGTGCTGGCGGTCATGCCGACGGCAATTTCGTCGAGGTGGATTGTCATGGCGTTCTCCGGTGCGGCTTGAATTTGTCGGCCGATCCGGGAAAGGACGCAAGGCCGGGGCAGACGCCTGCCTTGCTCCCCCCGATTGGACGGCCGGATTGGAGGATGTGAATGACGAAGCAGCTCCCCGCGCCGTTCTTGCCGCCCGGTTTCGGGGTGGAGGCGGCGTTTGCCCTGGCGGACGGCCGCCAGCTTGTCTTCGCCACGCTTGATTGCCCGTACGAGGAAGAACTCCTGATTGTCCTCGCCGATGCCAACGGGCAGGTGATCGCACGGCGCAGGCTGGGCGGCGCCTACACGCCCGGCATTCTGACCGGGGTCGAGCGGCAGGGACCGGACAGCTTCACGTTTCGTTTTCCCGACCAGCAGGGCTGGCTTGTTTCGGTGGCACCAGCCGGCCGCTCGTGGCTGACAGGGTGGTGGCGTCCGGCGCTGCGGGTGGAACGGCGCTCGCAGCCTGTCGGAGTTGAGAAAACAAGGCGAACAAAACGGAGACTGGTTTCGTATTTGCTATCGTTGGCGCAAGCAAAAGTGCAATCCGCACTCGGATACGAAACATAATTTCGCAAACTGCTCAACTCCGACAGGCTGCTAGCCAATGAGATCTTGGCCGGGCGGTTTGGCGTCGGGGAAGCCCAGCGTTCTGCCGAATCCGTGCGTGGCGCCGCCATGCCCGCCGGTTGCAAGCGGTGCCAGGACGTTACGGCTGGACGCGGAACAACAATGTCGCCACTCATCATCTTCCCGGGACGGTTCCTCGGTCTTTCCTGTTCCCCGATATACGCCGCCCTCGCTGCCAGGCCCAATCAAGGGCGTCGCCCTGGGGACGCCGCCGCCGCATGCGCTGACCGTTTACCCCATCTCAACTTCCGTACTCCAAATTGTCGCCGCCGGCGCTGAAACCTTCAGCTTCCGCGGCAAGAGACGCCACTCGTTCCATTCGAAAAAAGTTTAGGTTCGATGAGTATCGCGTCCGTCAGCACAACGTCCGCCACCTATCCCCCGCCAATCGCACCTGTTGCCCCTTCCCGCTCTGCCGGTGGCCGGAATTCCGGCGGCGACAACGACGCCAGCCCCCCGGCGGCTCCGGCTTCGTCGTCGACCCCAACCTCGACCTCCCAAGGCCGCACCCTCGACATCACCGCGTGAGGCGGCGCCGCAGATCGAAGCAGCGGCGCGCACCGGTCTATTGCCCGACCGCGACCTGGACCACCTTCACGGCAACCAGGACAACAGCGGCAACGAGATAGGCGCGCAGCACGCCCATCCAGATCCGCTTGTTCAGGCTCAGCCGCGGCGCCGGCAGCGTATCCAGCGGCGGCATGCGCCAGGTGGTCTGCAATGCCCGCACCCGGTCCGGCGCAAATCTATGCCCGCTCGCTGCCGGCGCGCCGCGCCACCGGCGCAGCAGCGAGAACGCGGCGAACCCGGCGGCGCCGAAGGCGGAGCCCCCACCGAGGATGCCGACGATCACCTCGCCGGACATGGACGGGAACAGGGTGGCCGCGGTCAGGATGACGGACAGCATCACCAGCACCCAGATCACCGCGCCGGTGAACAGGTTCAGCCAGCGTCCGTTCACCCAAGGGCCGAGCACCGCGCGGTCGTTGCACAGCAGCAGCAGAAACACCGTGGCCGAGGGCAGCAGCACGCCGGCCAGAGTCTGCACGGCTTCGGTCAGCAGGCCGAGCAGCGCGTCGCTGCCGAACAGCACCAGCGCCGCCGCCACGCCGATCAGGCCGGCATAGACGAGATAGAAGCCCTTGGCGTCGCCCGGCCTGCGGTGCAGGGAGTGGCGGAGCGAGAGCACGTCGCCGATCGCATAGGCTGTTGCCAGCGATACTGCGGAGGCACCGATGATGCTGGCGTCGAGCAGCGCCAGGGCGAACATCACCCCCGCGCCGCGTCCGGCATAGGCTTCCAGCCCCGCCGCCACGCCACCCGCGTCGCTGAACTGGCCGAAGCCCGGTGTTCCCTGGAAGGCCACGGCGGTGAACGCCATCATGGCGATCGCGCCGATGGCGACGATGGCAATGCCGATCATCAGGTCGGCCTTGCCATATGGCATGAAGCGCGGCGTGATCCGCTTGTCGATCACGTAGCTTTGCTGGAAAAAAAGCTGCCAGGGCGCGACCGTGGTGCCGACGATGGCAATGATCAGCAGCATCACGTCGGAAAGCCGGGCACCGGCCGGAAAATGCGGCATGACCAGGTCTCGCCCGACCTGGGCCAGCGGCGGATGCACCATCAGGAACACCGGCACCAGCAGCAGGCTGAAGAAACACAGCGCCAGCGAGAACCGCTCGAAGCGGCGGAAGCTGCCGGTGCTCGCCGCGGCAACGACGATTCCGGCGGCGACCAGGATGCCCCATACCCGCGGCACGCCGAGATAGCCGAGTGCCAGATTGATGCCGATGAATTCGGTGACGATCGTGAGTCCATTGAGGAGAAACAGGTCGATGACGCTGAACGCGCCCCAGAACCGGCCGAACCGCTCCAGGATCAGCCGGGCATGGCCGACGCCGGTGACCGCGCCGAGGCGGAGCACCATTTCCTGGTTCACATAGAGCACCGGCACCAGCAGCAGCAGCGTCCACAGCAGGGCGGTGCCGTAGTTCTGGCCGGCTTGCGCATAGGTTCCGAAGGCGCCGGCATCGTTGTCGCCGATCATGACGATCAGACCGGGTCCGACGATCGCCGCGAGGGTGCTGAGCCTGGCACCCCAGTTTTCCCGCCGTCGTATGTCGCCCTGATAGATGGTGCCGAAGGCGCCCTCGATGTTGCCCAGATGGGCGGCGTCGAGCACGGCGGGGCGGGAATTGTCGAGAGCGAGATCGGACAAGGTGGCGCCTCAAGGCAAGGGATTGACGGCGTTCCGTCCCGCCCGGCGCGGACCGGGCGGCAAACGGCGGGTGCGGGCGCGGCGGAACCGCGCCAAATCGTCAGTCCGGAGGCGGCCGGAAGCGCGCCGAGGCGTCGGCCTGCCAGCAGCAGGTCAGCCGTCCGTCGGGCGCCGTTGTCCAGTGCGCTGTCAGCACCGCTCGCGGCCGCGGGGCGGCATGCGGTCCCGCTTGCGGACCCGTGGGGCCGATGGCGGCGGGCAGAACATCGGGCGCGGCATGCACCCGAAGAATATCGACAGGGAGGAAGGCAGTCATGGCCCTCTCCTTCGGTTCAAGCGGTTGCTTGAACCCGGGAGGGCCTCTGGCTGCTAGGCCCGGCGCGCGTGCGCGGCGGGCGTTGCGGTCACAGGCACGACCCGGGCAACGATCCAACCCAACGGGACGATCACGGCAGGCGAAAAGCGCCGACTGTGGCCCTCCGTGGGCTGGCTGCTAGATCGCGGGTTCATGTGGTCCCTATGGTGGTTGCGACTGCCCGGACAGAGCCGGGACCGGCACAGGCTGGCACTTCAAAGTCTGGCCATCCTGTCGGACTTCGGATATACCCATACCCGGTATGAGGTCAAGCGCGATGGCGACAGCCGAGGAAGAAAAAGCCAAGCTGTTGAAGCGGCTCAATCGCATCCGTGGCCAGGTGGAGGCGATGCGGCGGGCGCTGGAGGAGGATGCCAAGATCTCCGCGGTATTACAGCAGGCGACCGCCTGTCGCGGCGCCCTGGACGGCTTCATCGCCGAGGTCATCGAGGACCATATCCGCCTCTATCTGGTCGAAGCAGAAGACACGGCCTCGACAAAACAGGCGGCCGAGGAACTCATCGGCATCGTGCATTCCTACCTGACCTAATTCCGCGCTCCAAAGGACCCTTGAGTCGGGGGATCAAGGGGGTGCTTTGACCGGTCGCGCGAAGGCGCGCTGCGCGCCGACGCGGGTCCAGGGCAGAGTGTTAACTATACCTCAGGCAACTCCCAGAAATAAGCGCACCCGTTACTACACTGACCACCGGCTGGCGCCTGGACCACTTGGGCCGCTGAACCCCGTGGCAGTGGATTGGCCTATTTCTGATCGCCGCCTAACCTCCGCTGCCCAGCGCATCTCTTGATGCCTTGATGAGGACGGGCACAACCGAAGGGATATCGATTCCCGCGCATCCTCCGGCGGGGCCGGGTTGGACGCCGGCAAGAATTGAAGGAGCGACCAAGTCACCTAGGCTTCCTTCCGCGGCGCACTGAAATCTGGCGACGTTGCCTGCAGCCATGGCGGCGCTGGTGGCATAGTACTTGATTGCCGCATGATGGTATCCAAGTCCCTGAGCTGCTTGGCCAAGATAGTAATACCCGAGATCGATTTTATAGCCGATCCGGCCGACATCCAGGGCAAGTTCAGTCCAATTTTCGGCTAAATCCAGCGCATAAAGATCCGGTTGTTTGCGTATGAATGACCCGGCGCAGAGATTCAGACAGTCTAAATCCATAGTTCCGTTTTTTAAATCCTCCATGATTCGTTTAGATACTTCTTCTGTGAGAGAAGGGTATTTCAATTCGTCGTACCATGACGATTTGACTATGACGCTGCCGTCGACCAGATTGGCCCGGCAAGCCAAGCCACGGCGCGCCACCTCGCGGAAGATGTTATTTGTCGGTATTCCACCGGTCATATTATTGTATAATAGGGCTAAGAAATCCGCACAAAGCGCTTCATTACTGAGGTCCCGAAGTTTTTCCGGGTCTGACGCAACCATCGAAACATGGACCGATCCGCCAGGACATCCGGGGAGTAATATACAAGAAAAAAGAACGAGGATGCGAAAAAAATCGCGCGTTACCCACGTGGCAGAACGGCGCAGACTTACCATAGCGGACCTCAATTTTTTGAATCTTGTCGAGAACGACATCGAACCGTTTATTGGAACTTACTGTTCATAGGGCGCGGCGCCCTGATCTGGTATCGCCAATACCGTATCGGGCATCGCGACGACGAGTGGATACGGATAGACCGGCTCGTCATAGGGGTACCAGACGTCGTCGACGGCCCACCACCAACCGTAGTGTCCATAATGTTCCTCGTGGTGCCAACCGCCCCGTCGCCAAACGGCAAACTCGTGCTCGTCGAACCGTCTCACGTCGCGGGTGTGAAAATCGTGCTGATGCGCCAACACAACTTCCCGCTCGCGAGCGCGGTCGAATGGAACAGTTCCTCGTGCGGCCCCCGGAATATGCGCGGCGACAGGGCTTGCGCCTGCATGCGCACCACTGAAGTCAGGCCCATGGCCGGCGGCAAGACTGGCTGGAATGTGAGCACTGTTCGTGGCGTTGGCCGTGTTGGCCGCAGGCGGCAGAGCCGGGCCATGCGAGGCCACGTTTCCCGGCATATGTGGCCCCGCAACGCCGTTCGGAATATGCGGTGCGGTAACACTGCTGGGTAGGTGCGCCGCATTGGCGTTCCCGGCCGCCGCTGCCGTCGCCATTCCACCTGGAATGTGGGGCGGGCTCAGAGGTGCCCTCGTGCCGGCGATACCGCCCGGGACGTTTGCCCCACCGAAGCTTTGGTGCGAACCCATGATATTGCCGTTGCTCGGCCGCTGCATGACCATCGGCGCGGGTGCCGTCCTAACCGCGGGCGCAGCTTGACGAGGCGGCGGCCGCTGTTGAGCGGCATGACTTGGCGCGGACCCTCCCCACGCGAGAGCCAGAGCCAGCGGGACGAAAGGCAACAGACCGGCAACCCTTCGCATGACGGCCCTCTCCCTCAGTGTCCGTTGGGAAAGGGATTCCAAGTCGCGGCTATGCCATTGTAGAAGGTACGCTTTGGTAGAAGGCGGATGACGGACGTACCGATGGTTTGGACAAATGGGAATCGTGCTCGCTATGACCGACGTGGCCAAAGATATCCCAGCGACCTGACGAATGAGGAGTGGGAGGTTCTGGGACCTTTTCTTCCAGTTCCGAAGGGACGCGGCCGTCCGCGGACGCATCAATTACGTGAAGTCATGAACGGTATTCGCTATGTCATACGCTATGGCATTCCGTGGGACGCCATGCCGAAAGACCTGCCGCCATCGAGCATTTGCTACGATTACTGGCGTCTGCTGTCCGACGGTGGCCACATGGAGCAGATCAACCATCGCCTGGTGATGATAGACCGCGAAAAAGCCGGCCGGGAGGCAAGTCCGACACTGGCGATCATTGATGCACAATCGGTCAAATGCGACGCGCCGGGGGGAGAACGTGGCTATGATGCTGGCAAGAAAGTCCTTGGTCGCAAGAGGCATATTGCCGTCGACACCGACGGTCGGCTTCTGGCGGTGAAGATCACTTCGGCCGACGTTCAGGACCAGGATGGCGGCATCCCGCTGGTCATGCGGCTGTTGCGGCTCTGCCCGTGGATACTGACCGTAGTGGTCGATGGCGGCTACAAGACGCGGTTCATCGACTATGTGCAGCAGGCCAAGAACCGTGTTGTCGAGGTCGTCAAACGCCCCGATTTCGCCAAAGGGTTCGTGCTTCTGCCCAAGCGATGGAGAGTTGAGCAAAGCATCGGGGCGCTGACTGGCTCACGCCGCCTGAAGCTCGATTACGAAACGCTGACACACGTATCCGCTGCTACCATGCTCTTCGCCTCTATCACACGCCTGCTCGCGTCCATAACTATGGCCTGACCCTTTCCCAACGGACTCTCAACGATTGAGGAACGAGTGCAACCTTATGACTCCTGGAAAAATATGACAAGCATGTTTCGGCGGCAAACCCGGAAACGGTTACTGCCTAGGCAGGCCATTTTCGTCGACCACCTAAGCAGGTACAACAAAGTAAGTGCCAAATTATGAGGGGGGTCCGCCCACAAACCGGTATCACCGATGCGTGATCTGCGGTCGCGGGTCAGCGTCCTCGGGATACGCGGCCAGCATTAGGCGACGCCCAAAAATAGGCGCTCCGCTTACGGGTATGATCTCTGGCTGGCGTCTGGGCCGTTTCGAACGCCGAACGCCGCGGCAGCGGATTCGCCTATTTCTTGGCGTCGTATGACGTCCGCGCCCCAAACAAACGTCAGTTCATGCTTATTATGAAAAAGATGCATCACCCGCGCCCCCGGAATCGCCGAGAACGCAGCGGCGGCCGGGTGATCGGTGGCGCCCTGGAACTTCAGCGTGCAGACGATCCGCCGCACCGTCTTCGCCGCGATCCAGCGCTGCACCAGTGCCAACAGCCGGTCGGGATAGGCGATCACGTCGCTGAACAGCCAGTCGGCCGGCTCGGGCGCGAGGCCGAAGGCGCTTTCCTGCCGCACCGTCACGCCAGGCATGGCGGCCACCGCCGGGTCGAGCGCGGCGCGGTCGACAGCGAGCACCTCGGCGCCGAGCCGGGCGATCGCCCAGGTCCAGCCGCCCGGCGCGGCGCCGAGGTCGATGCAACGCTCACCCGGCAGCGGCCAGGCGCCGATGCAGGTGCAGGCCTCCCACAGTTTGAGGTAGGCGCGGCTGGGCGGCCCGGTGCGGTCTTCCTCGAAGCGGCACGCGCCGTTGACGAAGGGGCTGGTCTTGGTCGGGCTGGCCAGCACAACGTCCGGCGCGAGCAGCGTCCAGGCGCCCAGATGCGAGTCGGGCGCGGGCTCCGGGAAGCGCAGCTTGCGCGACTTCACTGGCGGCAGGCGGGCGGCGATCAGCGCCATGCGCCGGTGATGGGCGGTGGCATAGGCGCCCCAGTTGCGCTGCAGTGCCCGCAGCCCGTCGGCGGCGGCCTTCACCGAGGGGGCGGCGATTTCCCGCGGCGCCGTCCAGACATCCAGCGCCCAGGAAGCCGCGACCGGCGGGTCGGGCGAGAGGGCGAGCCTGCCGTGCCAGGAGGCGATCCGTGCGCCGGCGCCGGCCAGTTCCTCGGCCAGGGTCGCCTCGAGCCCCTCGGGCGCGAGATAGGCGCTGGCGATCACCGTGCCTGCAGCGCCGACAGCCCGAGCAGCGCCCAGCCCAGCATCAGCAGCACCCCACCGGTGGGGGCGACCAGTCCCAGGGAGACGCCGGCCAGCGCCAGCGAATAGACGGCGCCGCAGAACAACAGGATGCCGAGCCCGAAGGCGGCGCCGGCGAGTTGCGCCAGCAGGCCGCCGCGCGGCGCCCAGATGCCGGCCAGGACCAGCGCCGGGGCGTGCCAGGCTTGCATCTGCACCGCGCTGTTCACCATCCGCAGGGCGGCCGGATCCAGCCGCGACAGCCCATGCGCTGCGAGTGCGGCCATTGCCACGCCGGTCAGGCCGGTCAGCCCGCCAAGCGCGATCCAAAGCCGGTCCAACATTCTCGTCATGCGTTCGCAACCTAATTGGCGCCGGCCTGTTCCGCCATCCGCTCCGGCGATATACTGATAAAATGCCGCGCGGTGACCTGTTTCCCGAAATCGGACCCTTCGAGACCGGCTATCTGCCGCTGTCGGGCGGGCATGTCATGTACTGGGAACAAGTGGGCAATCCGCGTGGGGCGCCGGTGCTGTTCCTGCACGGTGGCCCCGGCGCTGGCGCGGGCGCGGTGCACCGGCGGTTTTTCGATCCCGGGTTCTGGCGCACCGTGATTTTCGATCAGCGCGGCGCCGGGCGGTCGCGTCCGCTGGGCGGGCTGGAGGAAAATACCACCGACCACCTGGTCGCCGATATCGAGGCGCTGCGTTGGCACCTGGGCATCGAGCGCTGGCTGCTGTTCGGCGGCTCCTGGGGCTCGACGCTGGCGCTGGCCTACGCCCAGGCGCATCCGGACCGGGTGGCAGGTTGCGTGCTGCGCGGCGTGTTCCTGGGACGGCGCGCCGAGGTGGACTGGTTCCTGCACGGCGTCGCCGCGGTGTTCCCCGACGCCCATGCCGCTTTCGTCGGCCACCTCCCGGAAGCCGAGCGCGGCGATGTGCTGGGCGCCTATCTGCGCCGGCTGACCGACCCCGACCCGCGGGTGCACATGGCGGCGGCGCGCGCCTGGTCGGTGTATGAGGGCTCGTGCAGCACCTTGCTGCCCAGCCCTGAGACGGTGGCGAGCTTCGCGCTGGACCGCACCGCGCTCGGGCTGGCGCGCATCGAGGCGCATTATTTTGCCCATGACCTGTTCCTGCCGCCGGAAGGGCTGCTCGGGCGCATGGACCGGCTTTCCCATGTGCGGGCGGAGATCGTCCAGGGGCGCTACGACATGGTCTGCCCGGCGCGCACCGCGTTTGAACTGGCCGCCGCCTGGCCCACGGCGCGGCTGACCGTGGTGCCCGATGCCGGGCATTCGGCGCTGGAGCCCGGTGTCCGGCGGGCGCTGGTGGCGGCGGTGGAGCGGTTCCGCAGCCTGCGCTGAGGCGTCGGGCGCGACGACGCTTTCGTGATCGGCGTCGGGCCCGCGGTCATTGACCGGCGGAGCCGCGGCACGGGCATGATTTTCTTGCCCGTGCGGCCTGTCTTGGCACCAATGCGAGGCTCGACACCAGCGGAAGGGCGGCGGTAACATTGTATGTATTGGCGACCGGTAGGAGGGCGCGATGACGCGCCGTGTCGTGGCTTGGATTTGTGCGGCGACGATGCTGGTGCCGCCGTGGGGCTTGCCGCCGCGCGACGCACAGGCGCAGCCGGCCGCCGCCGCCGCGGGCCAGGCGGCTGCCTTCAGCCCCGAGCAGCTCGACGCACTGCTGGCGCCGATTGCGTTGTATCCGGATACGTTGCTGACCCAGGTGCTGATGGCCAGTGCCTGGCCATTGCAGGTGGTGGAAGCGGCGCGCTGGCTCAGCAATCCGGCCAATGCCGCGCTGCAGGGCGATGCCCTGGCCAGGGCGCTGCAGTCCCAATCCTGGGACCCGGCGGTGAAGTCGCTGGTGCCGTTTCCCACCGTGCTGTCGCTGATGAACAGCCAGCTCGACTGGATGCAGCAGCTCGGCTACGCGTTTTCGACCCAGCAAGCGGATGTGCTGGATTCCGTGCAGCGGCTGCGCCACCAGGCGCAGGGCACCGGCTGCCTGAAGTCCACCGAGCAGCAGTTGGTCAGCGCCCAGGGCCAGACCATCGTCATCGCGCCGGCCAATCCGGACGTGGTGTACGTGCCGGCCTATAACCCGACGGTGGTGTATGGCAGCTGGCCGTACCCGTCCTATCCGCCGGTCTATTTCCCGCCGCCGCCCGGGTATGCGGTCGGCAACGCGCTGTTGACCGGCCTCGCCTTCGGGGTTGGCGTCGGTGTCGTCGCGTCGTTGTGGAACGTCGGTTCGCCGAACTGGGGCTATCGCAACGTCAACGTCAACGTGAACCGCTGGAACTCGATCAACGTCAACCGCCCGCCGATCAGCAATCCGGGCTGGCGTCCGCCGCCGCCCGGCGCCGGCGGCTGGCGGCCGCCCGGTGGGCCGGTAGGGGCGCCACGGCCCGGCGGCGGGTTCCCGCCGAATGCCATCGGCAGGCCGTCGGTGTCGGTGCCCGGCAATCTGGTGCAGCGTCCGCCGGCGCAGCGCCCGGGTGGGCCAGGCGGTGTGGCCGGGCAGCGTCCGGGTGGGCCCGGCGGTGTCGCCGGACAACGTCCGGGCGGGCCTGGTGGCGTCGCCGGACAGCGGCCCGGTGGGCCCGGCGGTGTTTCCGGACAACGTCCGGGCGGTCCTGGCGGCGGTGCCGGACAGCGTCCGGGTGGCCCGGCAGCGCGCCCGTCCGCGCCTGCGGCGCGGCCGCCGGCCTTCAACACGCAGCAGGGCAACCGCGCCGGGCAGTACGGCCAGCGCGGCCAGCAAAGCCGCCAGCAGGCGGCGCGGCCGGCGCCGCAGCGCCAGGCCCCGCAGCGCGCGGCGCCGCAGCGCCAGGCGCCGCGCGGTGGCGGCGGTGGCGGCGGTCAGCGGCATCGGTAGGGGAGGCGCGGATCATGGCCCGCTGGGTCGGACGGATTCTCGGTCTCCTGTTCGCGCTGGCGGCATTCGCCGGTCCGGCGGCGGCGGCCGACTATGCCACGCCGGAGGAGGCGGTGGCAGCGCTGGAGGCGGCCCTGAAGGCGGACGATCCGGCCGCCCTGCGCGCCGTGTTCGGCCCCGACAGCAACGCCCTGCTCGGCTCGGGCGACAAGGTGGCCGATCACAACGCCAGGCAGCGATTCCTTGACGAACTCGAGGCCGCGCATCGGCTGGAGGCCGACGGCGATGACCGGCGAATCCTGGTCGTCGGCCCCAACGACTGGCCAAGCCCCATTCCAATCGTGCAGGTGGGCGGGCGCTGGCACTTCGATTCGGCCGCGGGGGCGCAGGCCATTTCCGACCGCCGGATCGGCGAGAACGAGATCTCCGCCATCAGCAGCCTGCTCGCGGTGGCCGATGCCGAGCGCGCCTATTTCGAGCTTCGGCATGAATACGCGCGCCGGTTCCTGTCCAACGCAGGGCAACAGGACGGGCTGTACTGGCCGAGTGACGACGAGTTCAATCCCAGCCCGCTGGCCGGGCTGGCCGCGATTGCCGAGGGGGAAGGGTATTCGCTCGACCCGCTACAGAAATCACCGGCGCTGTTCCGCGGTTATTTCTTCCGCTTCCTGACCGGGCAGGGACCGTCGGCGGCAGGTGGGGCGAAGTCCTGGCTGAAAGGGTCGAAGCTGGTGGACGGCTTCGGCCTGATCGCCTGGCCGTCGCGCTACGGCAACTCCGGCATCATGAGCTTCCAGATCGGGCCGGACGGGGTGGTGTTCCAGAAAGATCTGGGGCCGGACACCGCTGCCGCCGCCGCCCGGATCACACGGTACGATCCTGACCTGTCCTGGGCGCGGGTCGATGTGAAGGACTGACCCCGTGACGGAAGGGTAGGGCGGTGTTCTGACCCTTCCCTGCGGCGGCCGATGGCGGCATGAAGCCGCGATGTCCGACCCGACCCGCGAGGCCGCCTTCGATCTGCTCGCCGCCGTGCTCGACCGGCACCGGCCGTTGGAGGAGGCGCTGGACGCGCTGCCGTCCATCGAGCCGCGCGACCGCGCCGCCGCCCATCGTCTCGCCGCCGGTACGCTGCGCCGGCTGGGCACGCTGGATGCGGTGCTGGAGCCGCTGCTGCGCAAGGCCCCGCCGGTGCCGGTGCGGCATGTGCTGCGCCTGGGCGCGGCCGGGCTGCTGCTGCTCGGCACCCCGGCGCATGCGGCGGTGGCGACCTCGGTGGCGCTGGCACGGGCGCGCGGGCTTTCCCCCTTCGCCGGGCTGGTGAACGCCGTGCTGCGCCGGGTGGCGCAAGCGGGGGCGTCGGCCCTCGACGGTCTGGATGGGCCGCGCCTGGACACGCCCCCCTGGCTGTGGGCGTCCTGGGGGGCGGAGGCACGCGCGATCGCCGAGGCGCATCAGCACGAGGCGCCGCTCGACCTTAGCCTCGCGCCTGGCGCGGAGGCGCCGGCGGGCGGCGTGGCGTTGCCCACCGGTTCCTGGCGCTATCCCGCCGGCACCAGGGTGGCAGACCTGCCCGGCTACGCCGAGGGCGGCTTCTGGGTGCAGGACGCCGCGGCGGCGTTGCCGGCGCGTCTGCTGACGGTGCGTCCCGGCGAGCTGGTGGCCGATCTGTGCGCCGCGCCGGGCGGCAAGGCGGCGCAACTGGCGGCTTCCGGCGCGCGGGTCACGGCGGTGGAGCGCGACCCCGCCCGGATGGGGCGGTTGCGCGAGAATTTCGCCCGGCTGCGCCTGGCCGCCGAGTTCGTCATCGCCGACGCCGCCACCTGGCGCCCGCCGCAAGCGCTGGATGCGGTGCTGTTGGATGCGCCCTGCAGCGCCACCGGCACCATCCGACGCCATCCCGACGTGCCGAGCCTGAAACGCAAGAGCGACCTCGCGGCGCTGACGGCCCAGCAGGACCGCCTGCTCGACGCCGCCAGCGCCATGCTGCGGCCGGGCGGGCGGATGGTGTATGCCGTCTGTTCGTTGCAGCCCGATGAAGGACAACAGCGGGTGGCGGCGGCGCTGGCGCGGCTGGACCTGCGGCCCGATCCGGTGGGCGCCGGGGAGGTGCCGGGGCTCACGGATGCGGTCACTGCGGACGGCGCCGTGCGGACCACGCCGGCGCTGTGGGCCGGGCGCGGCGGCCTGGACGGGTTCTTCATCGCCCGGCTGGTCCGCCCCTGATGCTGATACAAATCGTGAGCGATCACTTGTGCGAAGCGGAGTTGCCTGTCTAGAACCCTCATGATGTTCCAGCGTCGTCCTTTCCAGGCGGATCGAAACCGGCGCACCGCCCCCCGGCCGCCGGCCGGGGGTGGCGACGGCGCCTTCCGGGTGGGCGGAGCGCACGCATGAGCGGCTGGATGCGCGGCATGCGGCTGCGGATGGCGCGGCTGCCCAGCCTGCGCATGACGCGGGTGCCGGACGCGCCGGCCCAGCCGGTGCGCGACCCCTGGCCGGGCGATCCGGCGCGCGGGGCGGATCTGCTGAAGGGCATGTTGTCGGTGGGCGGTTGTTTGGGGCCGCTGCGGGTGGGCGGGTTCGGTGACGTGGACGGGTCGCCGATGCTGCGCGCCGCGACCCATGGTTTCACCTGGCTGCGCGACCTGCGCGCCCTCGGCACCGATGCGGCGCGCATGCGCGCGCGCGCGTTGGTGGCCGACTGGATCGCGGCCCCGCTGCTTGATGTCATGGCCGACCGGCCGGACGTGGCCGGGGCGCGCATCGCGTCCTGGCTCGGCTATTATGATTTCTTCGCGGCTTCGGCCGATGACGGGTTCCGGCAGAAGCTGATGGCGCGGCTGGTTGCCGACGCCCGTAGCCTGGCCGCCGCCCTGCCCACCGAGGAACTCGACGCGCGTGCCCTGACGGCATTGAAGGGCTTGATCGCGGCGGCGGTGGCGTTGCCCGACCATGCCTCGTTCGTGACGCGGGTGCTGCGGGTGCTGCCGCAGGAACTGGCGCGGCAGGTGCTGCCGGACGGATGCCACGCCGAGCGCAGCCCGGCGCAGGTGATGGCGGCGTTGCAGGACCTTATTGAAATCCGCGGCCTGCTGCATGCCGCGCAGACGCAGCCGCCGCAGGTGCTGAGCAGCGCCATCGAGCGCATGGGCCCGGCGCTGCGCAGCCTGCGCCATGGCGACGGCGGGCTGGCGCTGTTCAACGGCACCAAGGAAGAAAGTGGCGCGATGGTCGAGCTGGTGCTGGCCCAGGCGGGGCGCGGCGGCCGGGCGTTGCCGTCGCTGCCCGAGGGCGGGTTTCAGCGGCTGCAGGCCGGGCGGTCGGTGCTGATCGTTGATTGCGGCGCGCCGGCGCCGCCGAAGCTCGACCGGTTCGCGCATGCCGGCACGCTGAGCTTCGAGTTGTCGGTCGGCCGCGACCGGATGATCGTGAACTGCGGCGCCGCCCCGGCGGCCGCCGGCGAATGGCGCGACGCCTTCCGCTCCACCGCCGCGCATTCGACGCTGGTGATCGCCGATACCAATTCCTCCGAGGTGAGGCCCGAGGGGCTTGGTCGCCGGCCGGAGAAGGTGGAGGCGCAGCGCCAGGAGGCGGCGGGGGCGCACTGGCTGGAAGCCAGCCATGACGGGTATAACAAGCCGTTCGGCGCCATTCACCGACGCCGGATGTACATGGCCGAGAGCGGCGAGGACATCCGCGGCGAGGACATGGTGGAGGCGGCCACTCCGCAGCCTTATGTGGTGCGGTTCCATCTGCATCCGACCGTCGATGCCGCCTTGCAGCAGGACGGCGAGGCGGTGCTGCTGCGCCTGCCTTCCGGCACCGGCTGGCTGCTGCGCGCCGATGGGGCGCAGTTGACGCTGGAGGAGAGTGTTTATCTCGGCGGCACGGAGCCGCGGCGGACCGAGCAGGTGGTGCTGACCGGCTACCAGGACGGGCCGCAGACGGTGAAGTGGGCGATTACGAAGGTCGGGTGATCGGGCCGGGCGTCGCCGCGGTGGCCGGATTGTTCGTTTTGAGCTTGGTTGTTTCTTAAGTAATGGGGTGCAGGGGGCCACCGCCCCCTGCCGGGTCCAGGGCAGAGCCCTGGCCTTGCTTTTCCTTAAATTTCTGAAACGGGTGTTCAGCGGCCGCACATTGTCTGCGGGTCCGATGCCGGCTCTGCGCCCGATGTGATCATCCGGTGATCACGGTCCTCGCTTCCGATGCTGGTGCGAAGGCGGGGCGGCGGCAGCCACCAGGGACGGCGGGTTTTGGTGGGACGCGGGTCGAGAGTGGGGTGGTGCGGGATCGGGTCCGGCCGGGGCGGCGCGGCGGGCGCTGGCGTGATGGGGCGGGGTAGGTGTGCTGGCGGGAGGCCGAGCATGTGGCGGATCGGGGCGAGGGTGCGGTGCGCGGCGGTGCAGGCGAGGAGGTCGGCGGCGGCGGGATCGGCCAGCAGGGCCTCGAGTTGCGCGGCGCAGGCGGCGGCTTCGGCGCCGAGGGCACGGATCAGCCAGGCGCGGGTGGTGGGAAAGGGCGACTTGCGTCGGGGGCCGCTGTGGTTGGTGGCGCGGGGCTTCGGCGGCGGCAGGGGGCCGGCGGCGAGGCGGGCGCACAGTCGGTCGAGGCGGGCTGCCGCGCGGGTGAGGTGCCGCCACAGCGGGATGATGAGGGCGGCGAGCCGTGGATCGTGGAGGAAGCGGCGGGCGACGAGGGCGGCGAGGGTGCGGAGGATGACGCCGAAGCCGGTCCCGGTGCAGGAGGGGGCGGGGTTGGGGGTGGCGTGGAGGGGTTGGGCGTGCATGGAATAAATTCCTAGCACGAGTGGGGGTGGATCGCAAGGGGGATTGAGACAGCGGGCGTGCCTCTATGCGAGGGGCTGGAAGGGATGGGGGCGTTGGAGGCTGGGGGTGCCGATGTCGGGTCTGCGCCCAAGGGGGCCGCTGAGACGAGCGATGCCGTTTCTCCAAAGCGGTCCTTCGTGGGTGCGGTGGCAAATGGCTGGGGTCGGTGGAGCGGTGGTTCGGATTGTAGGGCGGATAAGCGAAGCGCCATCCGCCATCCCCAGCCGCTTCATATCGATGCGTGGGTGGTATTGCCGGACCACATGCATTGTATTTGGACGCTCCCGCCAGACGATGATAAATATTCCGGTCGGTGGCGTGCAATAAAGAAGTCATTCTCAAAGGCCATTCCACCGACCGAACGCCGGTCAGCGGTCCGACAGCAGCGGGGTGAGCGCGGGATATGGCAGCGACGGTTTTGGGAACACACGATTCGCGATGACGCCGACTATGCCAGCCACATGGATTATGTGCATTTCAACCCGGTGAAGCATTCGGTTGGCCGAACATGCCGCGGATTGGCCGTTTTCGTCATTCCACCGCGCCGTCGCACACGGGCTTTATCCCATCGATTGGGCCACCGGGATGTCCGCGCCATCCGATCGAGGCGAGCGGCATTGAGGCTTGCGTTGGCGGATGGCGCTACGCTTATCCGCCCTGCGCCTGCTTCACCAGCTTGGTGAAATCAGACCATTGCTCGACGCGGAAAGCGCGAATGTCACGTACCGACGCAGGCAACCACGGCAACGCCTTGAGCGCGGTGATAGCGGCGAACAGGTTGGCCAAATCCTCGGAGGCGTTGGTGTAAAGGCTCCCCTGCACCCGGTTGAAGCCGTAGTTGGCAAGCGCATTGCCGATGTCGGCATAGGCTTGTGACACGCCTTTAGGGTGGTGCAGCGCGGTGTCAGCCACCACGAGGTCAAAGGCGATAGCGAACATCAGCGTTCCCGAGGATCGTCCAGAATGTCGGTGAAGCGGTAATCCACTTCCTCACCGGACTCGATCACACGCACACGCATCATGCGATCACCATCGGGCAGTTCGTCCCCGGCGGCGATAATCTCATACACGGGGCCAACGGGGCCAAAGCGACGCCAAGTCCCAACCAACATTTGGGGGAGCGGGATCATTGCAGGTTCCATGTGTGGCTCAGCAAGTAAGGTGGGCTTCAGCCCACCCTACAGGATCAGCGTCGGCTTTGACACTCTCGCGTTCTGAAGCGGCCTGTGCGCTCCGGGCCAAAACGACACATCTGACCGGCGGTAGCGTAGGTCTGAGAAAGGCCGAAAGCGGATATTGCCATTGCTCCCCACCCGCCTCCCCGTGCCACGATTTGCCATCCTGACAGCGCTCACGGGAACGGACCCGGGTTCGCTCGGTGGAACTGACCCACTGACTTCAGTCCTACCGTACCGACCATTGTCTCAGGCTGTCCCAACCCGACGCTATCTGGTGCCGGGGCCCGCTGTGGGATGGCTGCGCCTGCGGCAGCGCGGCGCGCGGCCTGTGAGCCCCTCCTGGGGATCGGCTCAAGACCGGACACGGTCGTGGCGGGGTTGCCACGGGAGATAACCGAAGCACCGAGCACCTCGGCAAGCAGCTGGAAGCCTGCCAGACTTGAGGGCAAGCACGGCGCCGAACTCAACCTGGCAGTTCTGTCTCGACGCCGTGCCCCACACCGTGCTGGGCACGAATGCGAGGCGAGTATCCTGCCAAGGGTGGCGTTCGTCTACGCCTCGTCTGCGACGACGGGCAGGCCGAGCCGGGGGCTGGCCGTCTATTTCAGTGCGCGCGGTGTTGCTGCCAGGTGGTCGTGTGCCGCCACTGCGACCGCGGGCAAATCTACTGCGGCAGCGGCTGCGCCGGACAGGCGCGTCACCAGACGCTCCGGAAGGCAGGCAAACGCTATCAGAAGACCCGTCGTGGCCAGGAGAAGCATGCCGCCCGGATGGGCCACATGCGGGCGCGCAGAAAAATAGTGACGCATCATGGTTCACCCCCGCCACCGGCGGGTGATCTGCTGGCGGCCGGCGCGATGGCGACCTCGCACGACGACGCATCTCCGGCCGAGCCGCCCCGGCGAGCGACGACGCACTGCCATTGGTGCGGTCGTCCCTGTCTGCTGGCGTTTCGCTCTGGGTTCCTGCGCCGTCGCGATCCCCGTCGCGGCCGTGTTGACCACGCCCGGACGGAGCGCAATGCGCCATGGTGAACCCGACTGACGCGGCGGCGAGTATCCTGCGGGACCGTGACCGGGGCGAGCGGGCCGCCCTGCCGGCGATGATGTCCATGGACAGCCATCGTCTGGAGCTTGACCTGCACCAGTTGGACCTGCGCTTCGCCGCCAGCCGCCTGGTGGACCCGCAGGCGGTGGCGCGGATCGCCCAGTCCATCGAGCGCTGCGGCCAGCTCGTGCCCTGCATCGTGGTGGCGCCTCCCGGCGGTACCGGTGCGGCCCCACGGGTGTTGATCGACGGGTATCGGAGGGTTGCCGCGCTGCGCCGGCTCGGCCGCGACACGGCCAGCGTCGAGCAATGGACCTGCGGGCTGGCCGAGGCGGTGCTGGGGGTATTGGCGCGCGCGCAGGATCGCTCGTTCGCCAGCATTGAGGAGGCGTTGCTGCTGCGCGAGCTGGTGCAGGGCCAGGGCCTGTCCCAGCACGAGCTGGCTCGCCGGTGCGGGCGTGACGTTAGCTGGGTCAGTCGGCGGCTGCAACTGCTGTCGGGTTTGCCCGATGCGGCGCTGGCGGCGGTGCGCACCGGCAAGCTGTCGGCTTGGGCGGCCAACCGGGTGGTGGTCCCGTTGGCGCGTGCCAATGCCGCCCATGCCGACAGCATGCTGGCGGCGCTGGCCGCGGCGCCGCTGTCGACCCGCGAGTTGCAGTGCTGGTTCGCCCACTACCAGCAGGCCGCGCAAACGGTGCGCGACCGCATGGTCGGCGATCCTCGCTTGTTTCTCGACGCCCTGCGGGCGAACGACGAGCGGCGCGCCGGCGAACGGCTACGCGACGGCCCCGAAGGCGAATGCATCGTCGATCTGCGTTGCCTCGAGGCGGTCATCGCGCGCCTGACGGATCGCGCGGCGGCGCTGCAATCGGTGCCACCGGCGCTGATCGCGGCGGTGCCGCGGTTGTGGTCGGCACTCGACGTTCCTGACGATTGCGATCGACCGGGGGGACGCACATGACCCCGGCTGAAATCCGCAGCGCGGTGCGCACGCTGCAGGCGCAGAGGCACAGCCTGCGCGAGATCAGCCGTCTGCTGAGACTGTCGCGCAACACCGTGCGGCGCATCCTGCGCAAGCCGGACGGCAACGTCGCCAAAGCAGCACCGTGCGACGAGGCGACGCTGGCCATGGTGAAAACTGCCTTCGAGCGGGCTCGCGGCAACGTGGTGCGCGTGCGCGAACTGCTGGCCGACGACGGTCTGGAAGTGTCCTACAGCAGCTTGACCCGCTGGGTCCGGGAGGCCGGCCTGCGCAGTCCGCCGCGGCGCATCGGCGAGTACCAGTTCGTGCCGGGCCAGGAGATGCAGCACGACACGTCGCCGCATCGGCTGACATTCGCGAACACCGACAAGCTTGTCACCGCCCAGTGTGCCGGCCTGGTGCTGGCCTACTCGCGCCGGCTGTTCATCCAGTACTACCCGCGGTTCACCCGCTTCGAGGCCAAGGCGTTCCTGCTCGAGGCGGCGCGCTTCATGGCGGGCGTCTGCCCGGTCTGCATCATCGACAACACCAGCGTGCTGCTCGCCGCCGGTGCCGGCGGCGACGCCGTCATCGCCCCGGAGATGGCGGCCTTCGCCCGCACCCTGGGCTTCCGATTCCGCGCCCACCGGGTGGGAAATCCGGAACGCAAAGGCCGGATCGAACGGCCGTTCGCCTATGTTGAAACGAACTTCCTGGCCGGCCGCAGCTTCGAAGATTTCGACGACCTCAATCGCCAGGCACTTGCCTGGTGCCGCGAGGTCGCCAACCGAAAGCCAAAGGCAGCGCTCGGCATGTCGCCAGATGCCGCCTACGTCATCGAGCAGCCGCACCTCGTGCCGTTGCCCGACGCGTTGCCGCCGGTCTACGAGTTGCTGGAACGCGTCGTCGACCTGCACGGCTTTGTCAGCGTCGATACCAACCGCTACTCCGTGCCAGAGCGCTTCGTCGGCAAGTCGGTCGCTGTCTACAAGCACCCCACCGAAATCCATGTCCGCCGCAAGGACACGACGATCGCCGTCCACCGGCGGCTGATCGCCGAGCGCGATGCCAGAAGCACCCTGCCTGGTCATCATACCATCCCAGTGCGGCAGGGGCGCGGCACGGCGACTGAAGAAAAGCTGCTGACCGGCCACCATCCCAGCCTCGACCGTTACGCTGCCGCCCTCAAGCTGCGCAGTCACGGATACGGGCGACGGCCACTCCGCCGGCTGATCGAGATGAAGCGCACCTACCCGGCCGGTCCGTTCATCGCCGCCATCGAACAGGCCCTGCACTATGGCCTGTTTGATCTCGGCCGCCTGGAAGACCTCATCCTCAAACAGGTCGCCGGTGACTTCTTCGCACTGAGCACCAGGAAAGACGACGATGCATGACAAGCTGCGCGCGCTGATCGCCCAGTTGCGCCTGCACGGCATGGCCGAGGCACTCGACGCCGAAATCGAACGCGCCGAGCGCGAAGCGATCGCGGCACCCGAGCTGCTGTACCGGCTGCTCGGCCAGGAAGCCGCGTCCCGCCGCGAACGCAGCCTGGCGTATCGTCTGGGGCAGGCGCGTCTGCCATGGCGGTGGTCGCTCGACAGCTTCCCGTTCGATCGGCAGCCCGGCGTGAGCCGCGCGCAGATCCAGACACTGGCCGGGCTGGACTTCCTGCGCCGGACCGACAACGTCTTGCTCATCGGCAAACCCGGCACCGGAAAGACCGGCCTGGCGATCGGTCTGTTGCGCGAGGCCTGCCTCAACGGCTACCGTGGTCGCTTCATTAATGCTCAAGTCCTGCTCGATGAACTCTATGCCTCTCTGGCAGACCGCACTACCACACGGCTGCTGGCCCAGCTGAGTTGCATGCAGCCCTTGCTGATTGACGAGCTGAGCTACCTGACAATCAAGCCGGAACAATCAAACGCATTCTTTCGTCTGATGGACCAACGCTATAACCGGGTCTCGACGATCATCACCACCAACCTTGAACTGTCCGACTGGTACGAGCTGTTCGACAAGAAGCCGCTGGTCGATGCGCTGCTCGATCGCCTGCAGCACCACTGCATCACCATCCGCATCAACGGCCCGTCCCTGCGCAGCCCGGAGCCTCCGGCACCGGCGTCGCCAACACCGGCGCGCCGCACCGCCAAAACCTGAAGACCCCGCCAACACCACCGCCGCAGCGCCGAGGAGTGCCACGGCGCGCAAGGCGCCTCAAAGGGCAGGTGCTCGCCATGCTCGAAAATCGGCCACCGCCGATTTTCTGCGCGTGGCTCCGCTCCCGCCGCGCAAGCAAGCGCGCGGCGCCTTTGACTCGCCTTGCGCGCCGTGGCCTGCGGGTGGCGTCGGGACGGAAGGCGTCCCGACAATTCGACGCGCGGCGTCGAACGGAAAGCTGGTATTTGGCAGCAGCCACGTCACGATCGATCGCGCGGTCGGGCCGCTGAGCCACGTCAGCGCTGCCGGCTCTTCCCGGCCCGGCAGCCGCCGGGGGTGTGCCCGCCTCGCCGCGACAGGACGCGCCGCGCCGCCAGGGCCGTGACCCGCAACAACATCTGACCGCATTCATCCCCGGGTCTCCGTGGGCCCAGGACCGGGCGGCAGGCAGGCCGACTTGGGTCAGGCGAAGGAAAATGTGCCGCCGACCACGCCGGCTACCGACCGATCACGCCACCCGACCACCAACTCATGCGCACTTGCTGGGTCAGTTCCACCGAGCGAACCCGGGTCCGTTCCCGTGAGCGCTGTCAGCCATCCCCACCCGCACCGCCCGCTTGCCGTCCCGCGCGTCCCGCGATAGGCGCCGGGCATGAAAGTGCTCGAGATCATCAACGTCGATTTCTCCCTGCGGCATTTCCTGCTGCCGCTGATGCGCGGCATCCGCGACCGGGGGCATGAGGTGGTGGGGGTCTGCGCCGAAGGCCCGTTGCTGGCGCCGGTCCGGGGGGAAGGGTTCCGCGTCGAGACCGTGCCGATGGCGCGCAGCTACTCGCCGGTCGCGCAACTCCGCGCCTACCGGGCGCTGCTGGACCTGCTGCGGCGGGAAAAGCCCGATCTGGTGCATGGGCACATGCCGATCAGCGGGTTTCTCGCCCGCGTCGCCGCCCGCGCGGCCGGGGTGCCGAGGGTGGCCTATACCTGCCACGGGTTCCTGTTCAACCAGCCCGGGCCGTGGTGGCGGCAGGGCATGGCCTTCGTTATGGAATGGATCGGCGGGCGGCTGACCGACGTGCATATGACCGTCTCGGAGGAAGAAGCCCGGGACGCGCGTCGGCTGCGCATCCATCCCAGATCGGTGGGCATCGGCAACGGCCGCGACCCCGCCCGGTTCCATCCCGATGCCGAGGCGCGCAGCCGCATCCGGGCCGAATTCGGCGTGCCGGAGGATCAGGTGGTGGTGATCATCGTCTCCCGCCTGGTGCGCCACAAAGGCCATCCCGAGCTGCTGGCGGCCATGCAGGAGGTGAATGCCGAGCTGTGGGTGGTGGGGGAACGGCTCGCGTCCGACCATGGCGAGGACCTTGAACCTACTTTCGCCGCCTGCCGGCTGGGCAAGCGGCTGCGCCGGCTGGGGCAGCGCGCGGCGTGGCGTTGCTGCGGATGCGGGAGCGACGGGGCGGGGTGGGTGCGCGGGCGGCAGGCCGAGCATGCGGCGGATCGGGGCGAGGGTGCGGCGGGCGGCGGTGCAGGCGAGCAGATCGGCGGCGGCGGGATCGGCCAGGAGCGCCTCGAGTTGGGCGGCGCAGGCGGCGGCCTCAGCGCCGAGGGCACGGATTAGCCAGGCGCTTGTGGTGGGAAAGGGTGAGCGGCGGTGGGGGCCGCTGTGGTTGGTGGCGCGGGGCCTCGGCGGCGGGATGGGGCCGGCGGCGAGGCGGGCGCGCAGGCGGTCGAGGCGAAGGGCGGCGCGGGTGAGGTGCTGCCACAGCGGGATGATGAGGGCGGCGAGAAGCGGATCGTGGAGGAAGCGACGGGCGATGAGGGCGGCGAGGGTGCGGAGGGTGACGCCGAAGCCGGTCCCGCCGAGGGAGGGGGCGAGGTTGGGGATGGCGGGGTGGGGTTGGGCGTGCATGGATTAAATTCCTAGCACAAGCGCGGGGTGGATCGCAAGGGAGATGAAGACAGCGGACGTGCTTTGATGCGCGGGGCCGGAAGAGACAGGGGCGTTGGCGGCTGGCGGTGCCGATGTCGGGTCTGCGCCCAGGGCGGTTGTTCGGCCTGTTGTGGCCGGCGCCCCAAAGCGGATATTCTCATCCGCGGCCTTCAATGCAGCTATGGGAAGCGGTGGTTGGGGTGGTGTGTACGGTGGGTAAGCGTAGCGCCACCCACCGACGCAACGAGATGCAATCGCCGCTTTTATTGGTTAGCCTGGGCGGCGTCGTGCGTGATCCAGAAATGCCTGTGCAAACAGCGGCTTGCGTTGGTGGGTGGCGCTTCGCTTACCCACCCTACGATTGCTGCAACGCCGCTATCGTCCGCACCGAACGAAGCTTGGGATAAGGATGATCGCATGAATATCCACATGCTGCCCGAGGAGAAGGCTCTGTTCCTGGCCGTCCTCGGAGAAACGGAAACATTCCTCGAGTTTGGGGCCGGTGGCAGTACTTTTCATGCCGCGAAAACTGTTCGTCGACGCATCATATCCGTCAATTCCGACGTATGTTGGTTGGAAAAGGTGCGAAATGCCACCGCTGCCGACCCCGCCACGCATCTGCAACCCGAACTTGTTCATGTCGATATCGGACCGACCGGCGACTGGGGCTACCCACTTGATTCCTCCACAAGCGAGCGCTGGCCCGCCTACTCCCAACAGGTGTGGAACGTCGCCGGGGCTGATCGGTCAGACACATTCTTTATCGACGGACGCTTCAGGGTCGCCTGCTTTACCCAGGTTGCACTCCGTTGCCGGCCGGACGCAACGATCATCTTCCATGATTTCCGCTCACGCAGCCACTATCATGTCGTGTTGGAACTTGGGCGTGCGATCGCCACGGTAGTCGACCTAACCGTGTTCGTTCGCCGGTCCGACTTCGATGCAGATCGTGCAGCGCGGTTGCTGGAGACTTACTGCACTAATCCATCGTGAAGTGGCGTAACCCTGAACCGGATCGGGGACAATGAAAGTCCTCGAAGTCATCAACGTCGATTTCTCCCTGCGGCATTTCCTGCTGCCGCTGATGCGCGGCATCCGCGACCGGGGGCATGAGGTGGTGGGGGTCTGCGCCGAAGGCCCGTTGCTGGCGCCGGTCCGGGGGGAAGGGTTCCGCGTCGAGACCGTGCCGATGGCGCGCAGCTACTCGCCGGTCGCGCAACTCCGCGCCTACCGGGCGCTGCTGGACCTGCTGCGGCGGGAAAAGCCCGATCTGGTGCATGGGCACATGCCGATCAGCGGGTTTCTCGCCCGCGTCGCCGCCCGCGCGGCCGGGGTGCCGAGGGTGGCCTATACCTGCCACGGGTTCCTGTTCAACCAGCCCGGGCCGTGGTGGCGGCAGGGCATGGCCCTCGTTATGGAATGGATCGGCGGGCGGCTGACCGACGTGCATATGACCGTCTCGGAGGAAGAAGCCCGGGACGCGCGGCGGCTGCGCATCCATCCCAGATCGGTGGGCATCGGCAACGGCCGCGACCCCGCCCGGTTCCATCCCGATGCCGAGGCGCGCAGCCGCATCCGGGCCGAATTCGGCGTGCCGGAGGATCAGGTGGTGGTGATCATCGTCTCCCGCCTGGTGCGCCACAAAGGCCATCCCGAGCTGCTGGCGGCCATGCAGGAGGTGAATGCCGAGCTGTGGGTGGTGGGGGAACGGCTCGCGTCCGACCATGGCGAGGACCTTGAACCTACTTTCGCCGCCTGCGGGCTGGGCAGGCGGCTGCGCCGGCTGGGGTATCGCGAGGACGTGCCGGCGCTGCTCGCCGCTGCCGACATTTTCGTCCTGCCGAGCCATTTCGAGGGGCTGCCGATGTCGGTGATCGAGGCCATGCTGGCGGGCCTGCCGGTGGTGGCCACCGACGTGCGCGGGCCGCGCGAGCAGGTGGAGGAGGGGCGCACCGGCCTGCTGGTGCCGCCCCGGCACGTCACCGCGTTGACGGAAGCGCTGCGGCGGCTGGCTGACAATTCCATTCTTCGCGTGCGGATGGGCATGGCGGCGCGGGCGCGCGCCCTGGACCGCTACGACGAGGCCAGGGTTGTGGCGCGCACGCTGGATTTGCTCGGGCTGTAAGGTTATGCGGGCGGCTTCACGCTGACCGGAGGCCGGCCCATGACCGACATCGTCCCGATCCGCCGCGCGCTCATTTCCGTCTCCGACAAGACGGGACTGATCGACTTCGCCCGGGCACTGGCGGCGCGCGGGGTGGACATCCTGTCCACCGGCGGCACCGCCAAGGCGATCCGCGACGCCGGGCTGGCGGTGATCGAAGTGTCCGACCATAGCGGCTTTCCGGAAATCCTGGACGGCCGGGTGAAGACCCTGGTGCCGCAGATCCATGGCGGCATTCTCGGCCGGCGCGATCTGCCCGCGCACGTGGCGCAGATGGCGCAGCACGGCATCGCGCCGATCGATCTGGTGGCGGTCAATCTGTATCCGTTCGAGGCGACCGTCGCCGGCGGCGCCGGCTTCGCGGACTGCGTCGAGAACATCGACATCGGCGGCCCGGCGCTGATCCGCGCCGCCGCCAAGAACCACGATTTCGTCACCGTGCTGACCGAGGCGGGGCAATACGCCGGGGTGCTGGCCGAGCTGGCGGCGCAGGGTGGCACCTCGCTGGCGCTGCGCCGCCTTCTGGCGGGTGCCGCCTATGCGCGCACGGCCGCCTATGACGCCGCCATCGCCGCCTGGTTCGCGGGGCAGCGGGGGGAGCGGTTTCCGCCGCGGCTGACCGTCTCGGGCAGCCTTCGCCAGGGGCTGCGTTACGGCGAGAATCCGCACCAGCAGGCGGCGTTCTATGTCACCGACGCAAGGCCCGGCGTGGCCACCGCCACCCAGGTGCAGGGCAAGGAGCTCTCCTACAACAACCTCAACGACACCGATGCGGCGTTCGAGTGCGTCGCCGAGTTCGCGGCGCCGACGGTGGTGATCGTGAAACACGCCAACCCGTGCGGAGTGGCGAGCGCGGCGACCCTGGCGGAGGCTTGGGACGCGGCCCTGCGTTGCGACCCCGTCTCTGCCTTCGGCGGCATTATCGCGGTGAACCGCACGCTGGACGAGGCGGCGGCGGAGCGCTTCGCCGCCATTTTCACCGAGGTGATCGTGGCGCCGGATGCCACCGACGCCGCGCGGGCGGCGTTGGCGCGCAAGAAAAATCTCCGCCTGCTGCTGACCGGTGGCCTGCCGGACCCGGCGGCGCCCGGCCTGACCTTTCGCAGCCTGTCGGGCGGATTCCTGGCGCAGTCCCGCGACGCCGGCCGCGTCAGCCGCGAGGCGCTGAAGGTGGTGACCCGGCGCGCCCCCACCGAGGCGGAACTGGACGACCTGATCTTCGCCTTCCGGGTTTGCAAGCATGTCAAGTCGAACGCCATCGTCTATGCCAAGGGCGGCGCCACCGTCGGCGTGGGGGCGGGGCAGATGAGCCGGGTGGAATTCGGCGCGCATCGCCGCCTGGAAAGGCGAGGAAGCGGCCCGTGCCGCCGGTCTGCCGGTGCGGCTGACCGAGGGCAGCGTGGTCGCCTCCGACGCGTTCTTCCCGTTTGCCGACGGGCTGCAGGCCGCGGTCGCGGCGGGGGCGACGGCGGTGATCCAGCCGGGCGGTTCGATGCGGGACGCCGAGGTGATCGAAGCGGCCGATGCGGCCGGGATTGCGATGGTGCTGACGGGGATGCGCCACTTCCGCCACTGAGGCAGCCAGGTGAAGGAAGCAAGGCCAGGGGCTCTGCCCCTTCCCTTGCTTCCTTCATCCGAATATCCCGCGGCATATCCTTGCCCAAGTTGATCGTTCCGGCCCTCGCCGCCATAGTGCCGGCGCGCCCGTCGCGCTCAGGCGGAACGCACCCATTTCATTCGCGCCGGCACCCCCCCGCCCGGCTCTGACGGTCATCGAGGGTTCTGACGCATGCGTGATTTCGACCAGCTGAGCGAGCGCGAAATCCTGGCGCTGGCGATTACCGCCGAGGAGGAGGACGGGCGCATCTACCTCGATTTCGCCGAGGGGCTGCGCGCCGACTATCCCGCGTCCGCCAAGGTGTTCACCGACATGGCGGCCGAGGAGGACGTGCACCGGCGCTGGCTGATCGAGCTGTACCGGAAGAAGTTCGGTGAGCACATCCCGCTGATCAAGCGCGAGCACGTGCGCGGCTTCTACCAGCGCAAGCCGATCTGGCAGTTGCAGCCGCTGAACCTCGACGCCGTGCGCCGCCAGGCCGAGGAGATGGAATACGATTCAGCGCGCTTCTACCGCCGCGCCGCCGGCCGCTCGACCGACGCCTCGATCCGCAAGCTGCTGGGCGACCTCGCCGCCGCCGAGGTGAAGCACGAGCATGCCGCCGAACGGATCATGAAGGAGAACCTGACCGAGAACGCTTTGGCCGAGGAGGCGGAATCGGCCCGGCGGATGCTGCTGCTGCGCTTCATCCAGCCGGGGCTCGCCGGGCTGATGGACGGGTCCGTTTCCACCCTCGCGCCGGTGTTCGCCGCCGCCTTCGCCACCGCCAGCTCGTGGGATGCCTTCCTGGTCGGCCTGGCGGCCTCGCTCGGCGCCGGCATTTCGATGGGGTTCGCCGAGGCGCTGTCGGACAACGGCAGCCTGACCGGTCGCGGCGCGCCGCTGCTGCGCGGCGCGATTTGCGGGGCAATGACCACGCTCGGCGGCATCGGCCACACGCTGCCCTTCCTGATCCCGGATTTCCGGGTCGCCGTTGTTCTTGCGGTGGTGGTGGTCATCGCCGAACTGGCGGCGATTTCGTGGATACGATGGAAATACATGGACACACCGCCGCTGTCGGCCGCCCTGCAGGTGGGCTTCGGCGGCGCGCTGGTGTTCGCGACCGGTATCCTGATCGGCGCCAGTTGATCTTGCGTGCCTGCAAACGAAACGTCGCAGGAACCCGCCGGGGCCGCATCGGCCGATCCCCCCGGCCCGAAACATCGGAGCAGCCATGAGCGAGACCTCAACTCTTCCCCCGCCGACATTCCGTTACAACTCGCTGACCATCCTGCTGCACTGGCTTGTTGCTCTTGTGGTGACGGCGCAGTGGGTCAGCGGGCAGTTGATCAACGTCTTCCCGCGCGACGGCGGGCGGCTCGAGGTGCGCTCGGTGCACATCGTGCTCGGCCTCACGCTGGTGGGGCTGGTGCTGCTCCGGCTGCTGTGGCGCAAGACCCCCTGGGGCGGCCGCCAGCCACCGCGCGCCGGACTGGGCGATCTGGCGGCGCGGGGGGTGCAACTGCTTCTGGTGGTGCTGCTGGGGGTTAACATCCTGTTTGGCTTGCTCAATGTGGCCGTGCGCGGCGATGCCATCTTCACCTGGGTGAAGGTGCCGCCGCTGGGCGGCGGCATTCCGGGGCTGCGCGACGTCGTGGGCCAGCTGCACGCGTGGGGCGGCAACGCAATTCTGGCGGTGGTCGGCCTGCATGCGGCGGCGGCGCTGGCGCATCATTACTTGTTGCGGGATACCGTGCTGAGCCGGATGCTGCCGCGCGGGCGGGTGGCTTAGCAGGACGGAAGGCCAGGGCTCTGCCCTGGCCTTCCGTCCTGGCCCAGGTGCCCGGAGAACGCCGATGTCGCAAGCCGCCGTCCCGCCTGCCCGCGCGATGTCCGCGACGCTCGCCGACCGGCGTCTGTGGCTGATGGTGGGTTTCGGTTTCGCGGCAGGGCTGCCGCTGGCGCTGTCCGGGTTCACCTTGCGGCAGTGGTTGAGCGAGCGGCAGATTTCGCTCGCCGCCATCGGGCTGACCGCCAATATCGGCCTGGCCTACACGCTGAAATTCCTGTGGGCGCCGCTGCTGGACCAGATGCGCCCGCCCTTCGGCCTGGCGCGGTTCGGCCGGCGCCGGGGCTGGTTGCTGGCCATTCAGCCGGCGCTGGTGGGCATGGTGGCGGTGCTGGCGGTCTCGGGCGGCGGGCCGGTGTGGGGCACGGTAGCGGCGGCGGCGCTGGTGGCGTTCCTGTCGGCCACCCAGGACATCGCCATCGACGCCTGGCGCATCGAAACCTTCCCGCAGCGCCTGCAAGGCGCGGCGATGGCCGGCTATGTGTGGGGCTACCGGGTGGCGATGCTGATCTCCGGCGCCGGCGCCATCGCGGCGGCGGGCTGGCTCGGCTGGCAGGGATCGTTTCTCGCCGTGGCGGCGCTGCTGGCGGTCGGTATTCCGGTGACGCTGGCCGCCCCCGAGCCGGCGGCCGGCCCGCGGCGTCCGGTCACCGCGGGTTTGGTGGCGCGGGTGCGGGCGGCGGTGCTGGAACCGTTGCGCGAATTCCTGGGCCGGTCCGGTTCGGGTGCCGTCCTGGCCTATGTGGCGCTGTTCAATCTCGGCGAGGCGATGGCCGGGGTGATGCTGGCGCCGTTTTACCGCTCGCTCGGCTTCGACCGTGCGGCGGTGGCGGCGGCCACCGGGGTGCCGGCGCTGGTGTGTACCATGGCGGGGATTGCCGCCGGCGGCTGGCTGGTGGCGCGGATCGGACTGGCGCGGGCGCTGATCTCGACCGGGCTGACCCAGATGGCGGCGATGGCGATGTATGTGTGGCTGGCGCACTCGCACGGCGACCACACGGTGCTGTTCGCCACCGTCATGACCGAGGCGTTCGTGCAGGCGCTGGCGACCGCCTCGTTCGTGACCTACCTGTCCGGCCTGTGCTCGACCGCGTTCACCGCGACGCAATATGCGTTGCTGACCTCGCTGGCGGCGCTGGCCTCGCATACGATCGGCGGGTTCTCGGGATTCATCGCCGAGGCGGTGGGCTGGCCGGCGTTCTATGTGCTGGCGATGGCCTGCGCGGTGCCGGGGATGCTGGTGATGCTGTTCATTCTTCGGCGGTTCCCGCCAGCAGAGGATGCACGACAGTAAAGCAGCGCTTGACATTCTGTAAGGCAATGCCTTACTATTTGATGGTATGATCCGTTCGTTCAAGAGCAAGGCCTTGGCCGCGTTCTGGAATCGGGGAGATTCCTCCAAGCTCGACGCAAGGCAGGTTGCCAAGATTCAAACCCGGCTGTCTCGCCTTGCCGCTGCTGTCGAGCCGAAAGAATGCGACGTGCCGGGGTTCTTCTTCCACCAACTCGGCGGCGATCGGCGCGGCACCTACAGCGTGCGGGTCACCGGGAACTGGCGCATCACTTTTCGCTGGGACGATACGGACGCCACCGACGTTGATCTCGAAGATTACCATTAGGAGGGCGACATGACCGACAACATCCTGGCCGGCCGGCCGTTTCTTCAGCCTTCGCATCCTGGGACGCTGTTGCGTGAGGATGTGCTGCCCGCGTTGGAACTGACCGTGACGAATGCCGCGGCCAAGCTCGGCGTGTCGCGCCAGACCCTGCACGCCATCCTTGCCGAGCGAGCCGCCGTGACCCCGGAGATGGCGGTGCGGCTTGGCAAGCTGTGCGGCGACGGCGGGCGCGTGTGGCTGGCCATGCAGCAGGCTCACGATCTCTGGGCGGCTGAACGGGCGCTGGCGGATGTGGTCGCGAAAATCCCGACGCTTCGGGCAGCCTGATCAACGACACCGAGATGTGGCGAGATCGAAATCGCGTAAGACATTGCGTCACTCCACTCGTCGCTTGCTGATATAGGATTGAATTTCCTACGTTCCGTGCTCCGACCCGCCGCGCAGAGGTCTTCGACGGCAACCGGTGCGCCGCTCACGAAGACCACGGTCTGGACAAATCGACAACTATTTGGTACAAGAGCAACGTCTCTTCCGAGGAAATGCGGAGACTTAAATGCCGATTGGCAACGTTATTCAGCGTGGCACCCAACTTTTGGTCTATAACGAAAAAAACGTTCAAGTTGCTATCATCTTCCTGTCGCCAGGGGATAAATTGTCCGGCTATACCGGCGCGGTGGTCAATGTTCAGCGCGGCAGAATGACTTCTATCATACAATGAACGAGGGTCGCAAACAGGAATCAATTTTGGTTAATGGTTCTTAATCGTAGCGTTCGGTTGATTGAAATTCAATAGGAGGCTGATTTGGGGCAAGTTGGAGTTGGTGAAGCTGTGAAGGATTTTTTTTGCGAGAATTCTCGTTTCAAAACGAACACCGATAAAGGTTTCGCTCATTCTCCGAAGAGTGAAACCCGCGGTAGCGTTTTTGAAGAACCGTTATTCGTCGATGAAAAGATTTCGCTTTGGCTTGAGCATGTCGTCGATAAGATTGAAGGTGGCGAACTGTTCTGGTTAATGTTTTATGACGATAGAGGCACCCCTAAGATACGAGTAAGCGCTGTTTTTGACAAGAAGGACTTTGCAAAGATGCAAGCTTTGCTTGCAACGTTTGTCCCATAATTTAACAAGACCAGCCTGGCGGCGGATCAGAAGGGCGTAATCCGCCGCCACGCGCGATACCGGTCGCAACTTATCATCATAGCTCCTCCTGCATCGCCTGCTCGAACGTCCAGGGGCATTCGGCGGGAAAGATGGACACCGCAATGTCCGTTTCGATCGAGGCTTTCCGCCGCGCGAGGCGGCAAGCCGTCGTCATCGCCTCGTCCAGCTTCGCCTTGAGGCTTGGATTGTCGGCCAGATGGTCGGTGATCGCGTCGCGGGCGTTCTCGATCGACAGCAGCCATGAATTGCCGCGGCGGTCCGGTTGATGTTCCCACGTCAACAGGCGCAGCAGCGGGACCGTTAGCCGGGAGACCAGCTCGCGCTTTTCGCCGCGGCCCATGCTCTCGATTTCCTCGGCGATGGGCGCGATGTCGGCGGCCGACAGATTGCCGGCCCGCAGCAAGGCGCTCTGCTCGGCGGCCCAGGCGTAGAAGTCGCGGTCATAGAGGTCGCTCACGGTTCCCGCCACCTTCATGGTTGTAACCCGAGGCGGGTTTCCCTTCATCCCCCCGCCAGCGCCGCCTCCACCCGCCGGGCGAAGGTCGCCGGGTCGCGTGGCAGATCGCCGTCCTGGATGCGGGCGAGGTCCAGCAGCAGCCCGGCCGAGTCCGCCACATCCTCGCCCGCGGCCGCCTTCGCCGCCAGCGATGCCACCAGCTTGTGGCGCGGGTTGATCTCCAGCACCGGTGCGGGCGCGAAGGAGGTGCGGCCGGCGCGGCGCAGCAGCCGCTGCATCTGCAGGTCCGGCCCGGCCGTGCCGGCCGCCAGCACCACCGCACTGTCCACCAGACGGTCGGTGGCGCGCACCTCGGCCACCGCGTCGCCCAGCGCTTCCTTCAGCGCGGTCAGCAGCGCGGTCACGTCGGCGGCCTCGCCGGCGGGCGCCGCGGAAGGCTCCAGCTTGGACAGGTCGGCCGCGCCCTGGGTCACGCTGCGGATCGGCTTGCCGTCGAAATCGTCCATCCGCTCGGGCCAGAAGGCGTCGATCGGGTCGGTCAGCAGCAGCACTTCGATGCCGCGCGCCCGGAACCCCTCCACCTGCGCCGAGCGCGACAACGCATCCGCGTTGTCGCCGGCGAGGACATAGATCGCCTCCTGCCCGTCCTTCATCCGGCCGACATAGTCCGCCAGCGAGGTCAGGCCTTCAACCGCCGAGGAGCGGAACCGCAGGAGCGGGGCAAGCTCCTTGCGGTGGTCGTTGTCCTCCCACACGCCTTCCTTCAGCACGGCGCCGAAATTTTCCCAGAATTTCGCGTAGTCCTCCGGTTCCTTGGCCTTGGTTTTCAGTTCCGTCAGCACCCGGTTGGTCACGGCGCGGCGGATGCGGGCCAGCACCGGGGTGGATTGCAGCATTTCGCGCGAGACGTTCAGCGGCAAATCCTCGGTGTCCACCACCCCCTGCACGAAGCGCAGCCAGGTCGGCAGCAACTCGGCGCCGTCGGTGATGAACATGCGCCGCACATGCAGCCGCACCTTGGAGGTGCGGTCGTTGTCCAGCGGCTCGAACGGGCGGCTGCCGGGCACGAACAGCAGGGCGGAGAACTCCAGTGTGCCCTCGGCCCGCCAGTGCAGCACCGCCCAGGGGGTGTCGAACAGGTGACCGAGATGGCGGTAGAACTCGTTGTAGGCCTGCTCGGTCACCTCGCCGCGCGGCTTGCGCCAGAGCGCGGTGCCCTCGTTGGCGGCGACATCCTTGCCGTCACGCTCGATGGTGATCGGGATCGTCACGTGGTCGGCCCATTTGCGCACCACCGTCTCGATGCGCACCGGTTCCAGGTATTCCTCGGCATCCGCCTTGATGTGCAGCACCACATCGGTGCCCGCTTCCTCGCGGCTGGCCGGGGCGATGGTGAACTCCCCGCCGCCATCCGACGCCCAGGTCCAGGCTTCCCCGGCACCGGCCTTGCGGGAGGTGACCTCGACGCGGTCGGCCACCATGAAGGCGGAATAGAACCCGACGCCGAACTGGCCGATCAGGCTGGGCCGGTCCTCGGGCTTGGCCTCGGCGAGTTTCTGGCCGAAGGCGCGGGTGCCGGAGCGGGCGATGGTGCCGAGGTGATCCACGAGTTCCTCGCGGGTCATGCCGATCCCTAAATCGCTGATGCTCAGGGTGCGCCCGGGCTTGTGCGGGCGGATGCGGACCGCCGCGCCCTCGGGCAGGGCGAGCGCCGGATGGGTCAGGCTCTCGAACCGGCGCCGGTCGGTGGCGTCGGCGGCGTTGGCGACCAGCTCGCGCAGAAAGATTTCCCGTTCCGAGTAGAGCGAGTGGACCACCAGGTCCAACAGGCGCCCGACTTCGGCGCCGAAGCCGTGGCGTTCGATCTGGGTGTCGGATTCGGTCATGGGGTGCGGCCCTCCTTCGCGGGGCGGGATATGCTATCGGAGGCGTGACATTTCAATTGTAGGTCGGCACGTCAGGGCTCTGCCGTGGACCCACCGACCCGCGCAGCGCGCCATCGGCGCGACGGCCGGGAGGCGCTTGGAACCCATTGCTTAAGTTTCGGGGTCCAGGGGCCTCTCGGCCCCTGGCGGGTCCAGCGCAGAGCCCTGGCCTTGCTTTCTTCCTCTTGCGTTCCGGCCCGCAAACCCCAACCATTCCCGCATGTCCGGATTCGCATTCGGCGACCTGCCCGCCAGGGTGAAGGCCGTTCTCGGTCCCACCAACACGGGCAAGACGCATCTGGCCATTGAGCGGTTGCTGGCGCATGCGTCCGGCATCATCGGCTTTCCGTTGCGCCTGCTGGCGCGCGAGAACTACGACCGTATGGTCGCTCGCAAGGGTGCAAGGCACGTGGCGCTGATCACCGGCGAGGAAAAGATCATCCCGCCGGACGCGCGCTGGTTCTCCTGCACCACCGAGGCGATGCCGCTTGACCGTCATGTCGAGTTCGTCGCGGTGGACGAGATCCAGCTCTGCGCCGACCCGGACCGCGGCCACGTGTTCACCGACCGGCTGCTGCACGCGCGCGGCATGGTCGAAACCATGTTCCTCGGCGCCGAGACCATCCGCCCGCTGCTGCAGCGGCTGGTGCCGCAGGCGGTGGTGGAAACCCGGCCGCGGCTGTCGCAATTGATGTATGCCGGCCCGACCAAGCTCGCCCGGGTGCCGCCGCGCACCGCCGTGGTGGCGTTCAGCGCCGCCGAGGTTTACGCCATCGCCGAGTTGATCCGCCGCCGGCGCGGCGGCTGCGCGGTGGTGATGGGACGGCTGTCGCCACGCACGCGCAACGCCCAGGTGGCGCTGTACCAGGACAAGGAAGTGGATTTCCTGGTGGCGACGGACGCCATCGGCATGGGGCTGAACATGGATGTCGACCATGTCGCCTTCGCCCGGCTCGGCAAGTTCGACGGCCACCGGCCGCGGGCACTGAATGCCCCCGAAGTGGCGCAGATCGCCGGGCGGGCCGGGCGGGGGATGCGCGACGGCACCTTCGGCACCACCGCCGATTGCCCGCCGTTGCCGCAAGACATCGCCGAGGCGGTGGAGACGCATAGTTTCGAGCGGCTGGAGCAGGTGTGCTGGCGCAACAGCGCGCTGGATTTCTCCCACGTGGATGCGCTGCTGGCCACGCTGCAGGCGTCGCCGCCCGGTCCCGGCCTGGTGCGCGGCAACGACGCCACCGACCTGCAGACCCTCGCCGCGCTGACGCGCGAGCCGGAGATGCGCGACCTGGCGCGCGGCCGGGCGCGGGTGCGGCTGTTGTGGGAAGCCTGCCAGATTCCGGACTTCCGCAAGCTGGCGGAGGACAGCCATATCCGCCTGTGCGGCCGCGTGTTCGGCCATGTGGTGCGCGACGGACGTTTGCCGACCGACTGGCTGGCCACCCAGATCGCCGCCCTGGACCGGGTGGACGGCGATATCGACACGCTGATGCAGCGGCTCTCCGGGGTGCGGGTGTGGTCATACATCGCCGCCCGTGCCGACTGGGTGGCGGACGCGCCGCACTGGCAGGGCCGCGCCCGTGAGGTTGAGGACCGGCTGTCCGACGTGCTGCACGAGCGGCTGACCACCCGCTTCGTCGACCGCCGCGCCGCCCACCTCATGCGCCGGCTGGAGGCGGGCGAGGGCGAGGCTTTGCTGTCGGCGGTGACGCGGCGCGGCGAAGTGGTGGTGGAAGGCCACAATGTCGGCCACGTGGCGGGGTTCGGCTTCGTGCCCGACCCGATGAGCGAAGGCGCGGCGCGGCGGCTGGTGGTGCGGGCGGCGCGGCGGGCGCTGCGCGAGGAGATGCCGCTGCGGGTCGGCCGGCTGGAGTCCGAGCCGGATGCGGGGTTCACCTGGCTGCCCGGCCAGCAGATCACCTGGGCGGGGGCGCCGGTGGCGCGGCTGCGCCCCGGCGCCGACGCCCTGCGCCCGCTGGTGGAGGTGCTCGACAGCGAATACCTCGACGGGCCGTCGCGCGAGCGGGTGCGGCTGCGGCTGCAGCGTTTCATCGATGCCCAGGTGCGCGGCGCCCTGTCGCCGCTGGTCGCCGCCGCCGCCGCCGCCGATGCCGATGGCGCGCTGCGCGGGCCGCTGCACCGGCTGGTCGAAGGGCTGGGCGTGGTGCCGGGGGCGACCGAGGACGAGATCGCCCCGGCGCTGCGCGGGCGGCTGAAGGCGCTGGGCGTGCGGGCCGGGCGGCATGCGTTGTTCGTGCCGGCACTGCTGAAGCCGCGCGCGGCGCCGATGCGCGCGCTGTTGTGGGCGCTGCGGCGCGGCGTGGCGGCGCCGGACCTGCCGGCGCCGGGGCTGGTGTCGATGCCCCCGCCGCCGGACTGGCCGGAGGGTTTCGCCGCCGCGATGGGCTGGGTGGCGGCGGGGCCGCTGCTGGTGCGGCTGGACGTGGCCGAGCGGATCGCCGCCGAGCTGGATTTCGCCGCCCGGATCCGCCCTGCACCGGTGCCGGCTGACCTCGCCTCGCGGCTGTCGGCCAGGCCGGAGATCGTGCCCGCAGTGCTGCGCGGCCTGGGCTTCCGGTTGATCCCGGCGGGTTCCCTGGCGGAGGGCCAGTTCGGGCCGCCGATGCCGGCGATGGCGGCTCGGTTGCGCCGCCGGCCGCCGGAAGCACCGCCCAAACGCCGCCCGCCGCATGCCGACCACCCTTTCGCCGCCCTGGCGGCCTTGCGTGGTTGATGCCGGCCGGGGCGGAGGACCGCAGCTGGCAGCGGCTGGACAAATGGCTGTGGTGCGCCCGCTTCATGAAGGCGCGCGCGGACTGTGCCCGGCTGGTCGGCGAGGGCGGGCTGCGCATCAACCGCCAGCCGACCGACAAGCCGCACGCACGGTTGCGCCCGGGCGACGTGATCACGTTGCCGCTGCGCGGACGCGTGCTGGTGGTAGAGGTGATTTTGCTGGCCGCGCGACGGGGCCCTGCAAGTGAAGCACGTCTGCTCTACCGGGAGATAGCGGAGCGAAACAATGACGTACTGCCGACAGACCCTTGCGGCAGCGCCGAAAGAGCGGCATATCGCGCACCTGATTTCATCCCGACCAGGAGTCCGCGATGACCTACGTGGTCACGGAAAACTGCATCCGCTGCAAGTACATGGACTGCGTGGAAGTCTGCCCGGTGGACTGCTTCTACGTCGGCGAGAATATGCTGGCGATCAACCCGGACGAGTGCATCGACTGCGGCGTGTGTGAACCGGAATGCCCGGCTGAGGCGATCGTTCCCGACAGTGACGACCGGGCCGCTGCCTGGGCGGAGACCAACCGAACCTATGCCGCGTTGTGGCCGAACATCACCCGCAAGGGGGAGCCGCCGGCGGACGCGGACGAGTGGAAGGGCAAGCCGGACAAGGCGACGTTGTTCTCGCCGGAGCCGGGCGCCCCTTAAGGCGACCGGGCGTGCCAATGCCAAGCCGGAACAAACTGCGGGGTGCGGGCGGCGGCAAACGGGGCATGAGCGGCGCATGCGCGGCTTTGCGCTGCGACCCAGATATGCGCAAAATGTGACGGCTGGGTGGCTGCGCCGCCTTGTGGCTCTATGATCGCGTCCCCAGATCGGTTATAATGCCTTGGTCGGCATGAAGGGCTGCGCCTGAGGTTTCTCGCTAGCGCGAGAACCTGGATGCCGTCTCCGCCTGCACCATACGGCAACTCCGCATCATCAAGGCGGCGGCCAGGATCGTTGGGCCGGTAGCTGATTGTTGTCCTGTTGACGATGCAGCGGGACATTTTGACCTATCTGAAGCCACGAGGTTGGGCATGAAAGCGTCCGCAACCAGCGAGCGCAACGCAGAAATCCTGCTCTCCGAAGCCCCACGTCCGGCGGCGGCGCAAACCGACGGCAGGACAACGGGGACCGGCAAGAGCAGCACCGACAAGAGCATTACTGGCAAGAACGCAGCCACCCGGCCGGAAGGCGTGAAGGCCAACCTGGCGGGCGCTCCCAAGGCAGCATCGCCAAAACAAGCATCTGCGGGCGCTGCCATGAAGAAGGCCTCGCCGGCGCAAGCGGCAGCCGGCAAGGCGAAGCCGGTGCCGATGGAGTTTGCCCCGTTGCCGGAAAACCCGCCCGCGACGCCTGCCCCAGCTTCGCCGGAGCCGCTTGCCGTTTGCCCCGGGCCGGATGCCCAGGCGGCGGCGCGGCCGGATTTACCGTCGGCGGACACCGCCGCCTGCAAGCCGGAAACCCTGGCGGCGGATGTCACCGCGGCGTCCGAACAGCGCCTCGACCCGACGGAGCCCCCCGGGCAGGAGCCCGAGGCAAAGGCGCCCGACCGGAAACCGCCGGCGACGAAGCCGGAGGAAACACGCACGCTGCAGGACAACGCCACGCCCTCGTCCGGACCGGCCGCGGCCAAACCCCAGGATGCGAAGACCCAGGACGTGAGGTCTGCCGACGCGAAGATGGGCGACGTCAAGACTGCTGACGGGAAGATCGGCGAGGCCAGGAACGGCGAAGCCAACGCTGCCGACGTTCAAGGCGGGTGAGGTCAGGACAGGCGAGCCGAGGCCGATGAACGGGGCGCAGGGGTCGCGTCCGGTGATGCCTGTCCGCGCCGCCGCCAAGGAAGAGAACTTTGCCGAGGGCGACTACGTTGTCTATCCCACGCACGGGGTGGGCAAGGTGGAGAAGATCGCCATCGAGGACATCGCCGGCCATCGCCTCGAACTGATCCATATCACCTTCGAGGAAAACCGCATGACCCTGCGGGTGCCGGTCGCCAAGGCACGCACCGCCGGGCTGCGCAAGCTGGCGACCCAGGCTAAGTTCGACGAGGCGCTGGCCGTGCTGCGCGGCCGCGCCCGCATCAAGCGGACCATGTGGTCGCGCCGGGCGCAGGAATACGAGGCGAAAATCAACTCCGGCGACCCGATCGCCATCGCCGAGGTGGTGCGCGACCTGCACCGCAATGCCGGCCAGCCTGACCAGAGCTTTTCCGAGCGGCAGATCTACGAGTTCGCCATGGATCGCCTGGCCGCCGAACTCGCGGCCCTCGACGCCACCGACAAGCTGACCGCGGCGGCAAAGCTGGTGAACTACCTCAAGGCGGCCTGACGCAGCGAGCCACCGGGATCGGCGGCTATACGCCCGCCACAAGGAAAGGGCTCCAGCCCGATAAGGCTGGAGCCCTTTTTCGTGAGATCCGCGTCCGCCGGCTATTCGTTGCGGTTGCCGAGCAGAGACAGCAGCATCTGGAACAGGTTGACGAAGTTCAGGTAGAGCCCAAGCGCGTCGTACACGCTGCGCTTGGCGGCTTCGTTCGGCCCATAGGAATAGGCGTACTGGACAAAGTCCGCCTTGATGCGCTGGGTGTCGTAGGCAATCAGGCCGGTGAACACCAGGACGCCGATGACGCTGATGGCAAACTGCAGTCCCGAACTGCCCAGGAACATATTCACCAGGCTGGCCAGGATGATGCCGAACAGCCCCATGATCAGGAAGCTGCCCATTTTTGTCAGGTCGGTGCGCGTCGCGTAGCCCCACAGGCTCATGGCCGCGAAGGTGCCGGCGGTGATGAAGAACACCCGGGCGACACTTTCGCCCGTGTAGATGACGAAGATGTTCGTCATGCTGGCGCCCATCGCCAGGCAGAACGCCCAGTACAGCGCCTGCACCGCGGTGGTGGACAGGCGGTTGACGCCGAAGTTCAGTACCAGGACGAAAGCCAGCGGCGCGAAGATGCTGATCCAGGCCAGGATGGTCGGCGAATGCACCATCCGCCCGCTTGGTGTCATTGCCAGCGGGTAGAAGAGGTCGAGCAGGCTGGTGCTGGAAATACCCAGCGCGACGATGCCGGTGAGCACCAGGCCGGACGCCATCCAGTTGTAGACGCGCAGCATGTAGGCGCGCAGGCCCGCGTCCAGTACCGCTGCCGTCTCGGCTGCGCGGGTCGCGCCCGTGTAGGTCCGATAGTCGGGACTGAAAGCCATGGTCTGTGTTTTCCTCGTGAAGGGGGGATGCCTCTAGGCGTTACATTTCGGCATAGACCGGGCGCCGATCAAGCGAATTCGCCGTAATCTATGCGCTATTCATTCCGCAGCAACGGGGCCGCGCGGGCGCGCAACGCCGCCGCGGTGCCAACATAGCCGAAACCCAGCATCAGCGCCACGCATCCCGCGACCGTCAGCGCCAGATGCCCAGGCAGGAACGACCAGTCGGCCCCCATGACCTTGTGCACCACTGCCCAGGAGGCCGCCGTTCCCACCGCCGCCGCCAGCAGCCCCGCGGCGACGCCCAGCACCCCGAATTCGACCAGCCAGGCGGCGCGGATCTGCCCGCGTGTGGCCCCCAGGCTTTTCAGGATCACCGCCTCCTGGATGCGCCGGCGCTGGCCCGCGGCCACCGCGCCGGCGAGCACCAGCGCGCCGGCGGCGAGCGTCACCGCCGCGGTCGCGCCCAACGCCGCGCCGAGCTGGCCGAGCAGCTCGCCCACGGTTGCCAGCACGTCAGCCACCCGGATGCCGGACACGTTGGGCAACGCGTCCGTCACCGCCCGCAGCAGGGCGGCGTGCTCGGCCGGGTCGGCCCGGAGTGTGGCGATGTGCGTGTGCGGCGCGCGCTCCAGCAGGCCAGGGCTGGCCAGCAGGGTGAAATTGATGCCGAGCGACCCCCAGGCCACGTCGCGCAGGCTGGCCACCCGGAAGTCGATGTCGCGGCCCAGCACGTTCGCGCGGATGCTGTCGCCCACATGCACGCCCCAGCCGCGTGCCAGCACGGCGTCGAAGGATACCAGCGGCGGACCGTCGTAATCCGCCGGCCACCAGGTTCCGGCCACCAGCTTTGTGCCCTCGGGCATGGCGTGGGCGTAGGTCAGGCCGCGGTCGCCGCGCAGCGCCCAGGCGGTGTCCGGCGTTGCCGCCACCCGCTCGGCCGGCACGCCGTTCACCGCCACCACCCGTGCCCGCAGGCTGGGCACTTCGCGCAGGTCGTGCACGCCCGGTACGCCGGCGACGATGCGCCGGAATTCGTCCATCTGGTCGTTCTGGATGTCGATGAAGAAGAAGCTCGGCGCGTCCTGCGGCAGCTGGTCGATGATCTGGCGGCGGATATTGCCCTCGATCAACGCCACCGCGGCCAGGGTGGACAGGCCGAGCCCGACGGAGACCAGCATCAGCGGCGTCGGCGCCCCCGGGCGATACAGATTGGACAGGCCCAGCCGCGCCCAGGGGTAAGGCGGCGCCGGCAGCCACGCCGCCAGCCGCATCAGCGCATCCCCGCCCCAGCGGAACAGCAGCAGCGTGGTCGCCGCGCCGAGGCAGAAATAAAGCGCGAAATGACGCTCATCGGCGGTCGCCACCGTCAGCACCACCAGGGCCACCACCACCACCGCATTGGTCGCCACCAGCCAGCGCGGTGCTGGCGTCGCGTCCGGCAGCAGCGCGTCCCGGAACAGCGCCGCACCGGGGATGCGCATGGCTCGCCCCAGCGGCCACAGGGCGAAGGCCGCCGCGGTCAGCAAACCATACGCCGCTGCCAGCAGCAGCGGCTGCAGGAACGGCCCGGTCGCCGGCACCACCGGCAGCACGCCGGCCAGCGCCATCGCCGCCAGCACCGGCAGCGCCGCCCCCGCCACCATCCCCGCGAGCACTCCCAGCGACGCCAGCGCCATCACCTGCACCAGGCACACCAAGAACACCAGACGCGGGGCCGCGCCCAGGCAGCGCAGCGTGGCGATGGTCCGCGCCCGCGCCAGCACCCAGGCATGCACGCCGTTCGCCACCCCGATGCCGCCGACCAGCAGGCTGGTCAGGCCGACCAGCGTCATGAACAGGCTGGTCCTGTCGATAAACTGGTTGACCCCCGGCGCCGCATCGCGCGCATCGCGGATGCGCCATCCCGTACCGGGGAACGCCTCCCGCAGGGCGGCAACGGTCGCCGCCACATCCGCCCCCGGCGGCAACACCGCCCGCAGAGCGTGTTCGGCGATGGCGCCAGGCGCCAGCAGCCCGGTGCGCGGCAAGGCGCTCAGCCCGATCACCACCCGTGGCCCGAAGATCGACGGGCTCGACACCCGGTCGGGCTCGTTTTCCAGCACCGCGCGCACGACGAACGAGCCGACCCCCAGCCGCACCGGCTCACCCGACTTGATGCCCAGGCGTTCCAGCACCAGCGGCTCCGCAACCAGGCCGTCCGCCAGCAACGGCCGCACGTCGCCGGGCGGCTCGAGCACAGCCGCGCCCAGCAGCGGCCAGGCGTCGTCCACCGCTTTCAGCTCCACCAGCAGGCGCGCGCCGGAGGGCGCCACCAGCATCGAGCGCATGGTGACCGCGTCCGACACCTGTGCCCCGCGACCGCGCAGCCACAGCCGCAGCGCATCGGGCAAATCCTGTGCCCCGCCCTGCACGGACAGGTCACCGCCCAGGATGCGGGCGCCGTCGCGGGCCAGTCCGCGCTCGATGCCCTCGCGCAAGGTGCCCACGGCGGCGATCGCCGCAACTCCCAGGGCCAGACAGGCCAGGACGATGCCAAGGCCGCGCACGCCCCCGCGCAGCTCGCGCCTCGCTAACCGGAGGATGAGGGTCATGGGCGACAGCAAGGAAGGAAGGCCAGGGCTCTGCCCTGGACCCGACTACGCAAAGAAAATCTCTAAAAGCAATGGGGTCCAGGGGCCTCTCGGCCCTTGGCGGGGTCCAGGGGCAGAGCCCCTGGCCTTCCTTCCTTGCCGCCTTTCCCTCACCCCACGACCCTCCCGTCAGCGATGTGCACGATGCGCCCGCAGCGCTGGGCGAGGTCGGGGTCGTGGGTGATCAGCATCAGGGTGGACCCGCGCTGTTCGCGCAGCGCGAACATCAGGTCCATCACCGCGTCTCCAGTGGCGCGGTCGAGGTTGCCGGTGGGTTCGTCGGCCAGCAGGAGCCGCGGTGCCGGCGCGAAGGCGCGCGCCAGGGCGACGCGCTGTTGTTCGCCGCCGGAAAGCTGGCCGGGCAGGTGGGTCAGCCGGTGACCCAGCCCGACCGCGCGCAGGCTGGCCTCGGCGCGGTCGTTGGCGGCGGGGTCGCCGGCCAGTTCGAGCGGGATGGCGACGTTTTCCAGCGCGGTCATGGTGGGAATGAGATAAAATGCCTGGAACACGATGCCGATCGAGGCGCGGCGCAGCCGGGCCAGCCCGTCCTCGGACATCGCGGTCAGGTCATGGCCGTCGACCCGGACCTGCCCGGACGTGGCTCGCTCCAGGCCGGCGAGTACCATGAGCAGGCTGGTCTTGCCGGAGCCGGAGGGGCCGACGACGCCGACCGCCGCGGCGGTGTCGATATCGAGATCGATTCCTTGCAGAATCTTGACCGGCCCGGCCGAGGACTGCACGGTCAGGCGGAGGTCGCGCACCTGCACGATCGGGCTGGCGGTGCGGGCGTCGGGCGCGGGGCGCGGAGGGGCAATGGCATCCATGATGGCACGATATGGCCCTCGCCGGCGGTTCCTGGAAGCGGCCGCGCTTCTGGTTTTCGCCCCGCTGGTCCTAACCGGGGTGGCGCGGGCGGCGCCGGTCCGCCTGCTGGTGCTGGGGGATTCGCTGGCTTCCGGCTATGGGCTGGCGCGCGCGGATGCGTTCCAGACCCGGCTGGCCGAGGCGCTGCGGGCGCGCGGGCATGATGTGGCGATGGTGGACGGAGCGGTTTCCGGCGACACCACGGCGGGTGGTCGGGCGCGGCTGGACTGGGTGCTGGCGGACGGCGTGGACGCGGCGATCGTGGAACTGGGCGGCAATGACGGGCTGCGCGGGCTCGATCCGGCCGCCACGGAGGCGAACCTGACGGCGATCCTGGATGCGCTGGCGGCGCGGCGGATTCCGGTGTTGTTGTCCGGCATGGTAGCGCCGCCCAATCTGGGGCCGGAGTACGGGCGGGACTTCCGGGCGGTGTTTGACCGTCTCGGGGCGCGGCCGGGGGTGATCTACGATCCGTTCTTCCTGCTGGGGGTGGCGCGCGACCCGGCGCTGAACCAGGCGGACGGCATCCATCCCAATCCCGAGGGGGTGCGGCGGATCGTGGCGCGCTTGCTTCCCCTGGTGGAACGGCTTCTCGCCGAGATGCGCGCGTCCTGAGCGGGTTTGGTGGGTGGGCTGCGACGATGAGGCTGTTCGTCGGACTGGATTTCGCTTGGGAGACCAAGCAGCAACTTGCCGCCCTCGCCGGCGGCATTCCCGGCGCGCGCTGGGTGCCGCCGGAGAACTACCATCTGACCTTGCGCTTCATCGGCGAGGTGCCGGCCCACCGCGCCGAAGAAATCGACCACGCGCTGACGACCCTGCGCGGACGGGCTTTCCCGCTGGTGCTGGCCGGGGTGGGCACCTTCGCGCGCGGCGGCCAGGAGAACGCGCTGTGGGTGGGGGTGGAAAAAAACCCGGCGCTGGAGGCGCTGCGGACCAAGGTGGAGACGGCGTTGCAGCGGGTTGGCTGCGAGCCGGAGCGGCGGCGCTTTACCCCGCACGTGTCGCTGGCGCGGCTGCGTGACGCGGCGGAAGGCAAGCTCGCCGCCTTCGTGCAAAGCCATAATCTGTTCCGCGCTGCGCCGATCCAGGTGGAGCATTTCGTGCTGTTCAGTTCGCTGCTGGGCAAGGAAGCATCGGTCTACCGGGCGGAGGTGGAATATGCGCTGCTCTGATGGTTTGCCCGCCCTGGTGGTGCTGACCGGGGCGGGGATCAGCCGGGAATCCGGCCTGGCGACCTTCCGCGACAGCGACGGGCTCTGGCAGGGCGAGCGCATTGAGGATGTGGCGACGCCGCAGGCGTTCCGGCGCCATCCCGCCCGGGTGCATGCGTTCTACAACGCGCGGCGGGCGCAGCTCGGCGCGGTGGCGCCGAATGCCGCGCATTTGGCGCTGGCAGAGCTGGAGCGGGGGTGGGTCGCGCGCGGCGGGGTGTTTCTGCTGGTGACCCAGAACGTGGACGACCTGCACGCGCGCGCGGGCAGCGAGCGTGTGCTGCAGATGCATGGGGCGCTGCAGCGGGCGCGCTGCGAGGCGTGTGGCGCCAGCTCGCACTGGCGGGGCGACATGGACGTGCACAGCGCCTGCCCGCGCTGCCGGGCCGCGGGCGCGGTGCGGCCCGACATCGTGTGGTTCGGCGAAGTGCCGATGCACATGGAGGATATCGGCGCGGCGCTGGACGGCTGTGGCCTGTTCGTCTCGATCGGTACGTCGGGGAGCGTATATCCGGCGGCGGGGTTCGTCGCCGCGGTGCGCGGCCAGGCGCGCACGGTGGAGCTGAACCTGGAGCCCTCCGCCGGCGCGGCGCTGTTCGACGCGGCGATCCACGGGCCGGCGACGCGTGTGGTGCCGGCGTATGTCGCCGGGCTGCTGGCGGAGCTCGGGTAACCGGTCCGTTCCCGTCCCCCTTGCCGCGAGGGCAAGGGGGTGCGGGGCGTTACCGCCAGATCGGCTGGTTGGCTTCGAACCGGGCCTGGGCGCGGGAAATCCCGAGGTCCTTCAGCATGCGGTCGTCCAACTCCGCAAGCTGCTGGCGGGTGGTGAAGTTGCGCCAGACATGCGCCAGGCGCGTGGACAACACGGCCCCGAACTCCGACGCGTGGCTGTGGCGCGGCATGGTCCGGGACCCGGTCAGGGAGATCGTCGTCATCGCTGCATTCTCCTGTGTTCGGGTGAAAGCGATGAGGGGAACATGGCGAAACAGGCGGGATAACGGAAATGAATTGTCGAGATAGGAGTCATCAGATAACCTGATGTCTATGTCACTCCCTCAGGGCCTCGACCCCGACCTGCTGCGCGCCTTCGCGTTCATCGCCGAGGAAGGCAGCTTCACGCGCGCCGCCGAGCGCGTCGGGCGGACGCAATCCGCCGTGTCCATGCAAGTGCAGCGCCTAGAGGCGCTGCTCGGCCAGCGGGTGCTGCTGCGCGGCAAGGGCGGGGCAGTGTCGCTGACATCGCATGGCCAGTATCTGCTCGAACGTGCCCGCGAGATGCTGGCGGTGAACGACCAGATCTGGGCGACTTTTCGCGCCCCGCAGGTGCAGGGTACGGTGCGCCTGGGCACGCCGGACGACTACGCGCTCCGCTATTTGCCGCAGGTGCTGAAACGTTTCGCCGACAGCCATCCCTCGGTGGAGGTGGAGGTGCTGTGCGCGCCGTCCGAGGATCTGGCCGAGCATTTGCGCGCGGGCGAACTGGACCTGACGCTGTGCACTGAGGGCAACGAGCCGAAGGGCTGGTCCTCGGCCGAGCTGTGGCGCGGCAAGCTGCGCTGGGTGACCTCGGTCCGCCACGCGCCGCACCGGCTGGACCCGCTGCCGCTTGCTCTCGCGCAGCGGATGTGCAGCTGGCGCAACGCCGCGCTGACAACCCTGGAGAAGGCCGGCATCCGCCATCGCGTGGCCTATACCTCCGCGACCATGGCGGGCACGCAGGCGCCGGTGCTGGCCGGACTGGCGGTGACGGTGTCCGCCGTGGACTGGGTGCCGGACGGCCTGCGTGCCCTGCCCAGCGGTGAACGCCTGCCGGAACTGCCCGACACCGCCATCCTGCTGTTAAAGGGGCGCGAGGCGCACCAGCCCGTGACCGACGTGCTGGAGACCCACATTATCGACACGTTCCGGGCCGAGACGCGCCGCGCCACGGCGGCGTGAGCGCGGCCGCGCTCGAAGCGGGCGGCATCCGAGGCGCGGGCCTGCAGCCTCTGCGCCGACCTGCCGCTCGGACCGCGGCCGACGTTTCGTGTGTCGGTCACCGCCCGGCTGCTCATTATCGGCCAGGCGCCGGGAACGAGAGTGCACGCCACCGGCATCCCCTGGAATGACCCCTCCGGCGACCGGCTGCGCATTTGGCTCGGCCTGGACCGTGACACATTCTACGACGGCGCGCGCATCGCCATCCTGCCGGCCGGGCTGTGCTACCCGGGCCGACTGCCCGCCGGCGGCGATGCGCCGCCGAAGCAAATCTGCGCGCCGACCTGGCACCCGCGCCTGCTGCCGTTGATGCCGGCAATCGCGCTGACGCTGCTGGTGGGCTCCTACGCCCAGGCGCTGATGCTCGGGCCGGGTCTGGTCGGCGAGCGGGTGCGACAATTCGCCGACCACCTGCCGGGCCGGTTTCCGCTGCCGCATCCGTCCTGGCGAACCACCGCATGGGAGCGACGCAATCCCTGGTTCACCAGCGAGGTTCTGCCCGCACTGCGGGCAAGTGTCGGCAGGGTGCTGAGAGCAAATCAAGAGGGTGAATGAACCCGCCGTGGCGGGTCCGCGGCGACAGCTTGACGGAGCTGAGCCGGCATTCGTGATAAAATTTACTCTTTTTTCGGATCTGGATGCTATATCTTTTTTAGAGGTGCATCAATGACTGCAGCAATCTTGACCGAAATAAAAAATGTTGCGCTGGGCAAGCCAGCCACGCAGAGTTCGATTTCGAAATGGTCTTCGGCAAACAATGTCGAATCTGACGCGCGTGTTGCGACCAACGGGGATACTGTAAGCGAAAAATTCTTCCATACCAATAGTGAATTGGCTCCATGGTGGCAAGTCGATTTAGGTGGGTATTTTGTTATTGAAGAAATCCGCATTTTCAACCGGCGCGAATTATCGGAGCGTTTGCTGCATTTTACCGTTCTGGTTTCGCTGACCGGAGAGCCGGGCAGCTGGCTACCTCTCTGTCGGAAGGACGATCCTGCAGAGTTCGGCCGCGGCAACGATATCCCGCTCGTGCTGACGCCGGACGACCGGTCTCTTGCGCGCTTTGTGCGGGTTCGCAAGGACGGCGCCGGATTCCTCCATTTCCGTGAGTGCGAGGTGCTGGGCTATGCGCCTGACGCCGACGAACTGGCATCGTTGCACGGACAGATGGAAAAAGCAACGCAGCGTCAAACGGAACAACAGGCAGAGATTGAGCAAGAGCTCGCGGCCGGGCGGTCCGGCGACATCGTGCGCCTTGATGGGCTCATCATCTTCGTCGATACCGTGAAGTACTCGCCGACGCTGATTCGTGCGTTGACCGGAGGTGGCTACGAGGGACCCGAACGCGGCATTCTGTTCGACATCGTCCGTCCAACGGACCGGGTTCTCGAAATCGGCACCGCGGTCGGTGTCGTGACGATGTCGCTGGCAAGCATCGTCGGGCCGGCCAATGTCATGACCTACGACGCCAATCCGGCCATGGTGGTGGATGCCCGACGCAACTTCGTCGCCAACCGGATGGGTGAGATTTCGGCCGAACTCGGCGTGATGCGTAACCGCGGTCGCTGGTCACCCGGCGAGAGGGAAACCGATTTCTTCATTTCGCGGGACTTCTGGGCGTCCCGGCTCGACGCCGGGCTGGACAGCACGGATATCACGAGAACGGTGAAGGTTCCGCTGGTCTGCCTGGAACGCAAGATCGCCGAACACCGGGCCAACGTGCTGGTCTGCGACATCGAGGGCGGGGAATCCGACCTGCTGGACGGCGCCGATCTCGCGCCGATCCGGTTGATCATGCTGGAAATCCACTACTGGGCCGTTGGGCGCCGGCGGATCGACGACATGATCCGGTTTCTGATCTCAAGTGGCTTTGATATCGACTTCACTCACACCAGTCACAACATCGTCGTGCTCGATCGCATGATTTAGCAGTCGGCGGCTGGACAGGGCGTATAAGCCGGTTCACCTCATGGCGAGTTTGGGTCGACGTTCTTGGGTTTCTACCCTGTTTTGACCGGTCTCAAGCTGCGCTCGCACGCGATCAGTCCATCTCCCGCTCGATCGCCTCGATCTCGGCGTCGCTAAAGCCGAAATGGTGGCCGACTTCATGGATCAGCACGCTGGCGACCAGACGGAACAAATCCTCGCCGGTCTCGATCCACTCCGCCAGGATGGGCTGGCGATACAGGAAAATCAGGTCAGGCATGCGGACAATGTCGTCCACGCTGCGCTGGTTGATCGGCGTGCCGTGATACAGGCCGGTCAGGTCCCAGGGCGACTCGATGCCAAGCTCGTCCAGCGTCTCGTCGTCGGGCATCTCGTCCACCCGGATGCCGACGCCGGCGACATGGCGGCGCAGCCGGCCGGGAATGGCAGCGAGCGCGCGCTCGGCCAGCGCCTCGATATCGGCAACGTCGGGCGGGGTGGTGAAAACGGGCCGGCGAGTGGCATGGTGGGACATGGTGCAACTGCCGCACGCCACCGGCCGGCGGTCAAGGGCGCCGGTCATCGGCGGCGGTCAACAGCGGGAGACGAGACGAATGGTCGAGCGACTGAGCGAGGCACAGCGGACCGCATTGCCGGAACTGCTGCCGGAATGGCGTGCGGTCGAGGGGCGGGACGCCATCGCGCGCAGCTTCCGCTTCCCCGACTTCAGCGCCGCCTGGGGGTTCATGAGCCGGGTGGCGCTGCTGGCGGAAAAGGCGGACCATCACCCGGAATGGTCGAATGTCTACAACCGGGTGGAAATTCTGCTGACGACCCACGATGCCGGGGGGGTGAGCCGGCGGGATGTGGCTTTGGCGCAGGCGATCGACGCCATCGCGCCTTAGCAATGCAGCCGGGGCGCTGCCCCGGACCCTGCCAGGGGGCTTTGCCCCCTGGACCCCCACCAAGGGCATAGCCCTTGGAACCCATTACAGCCGAGCGAACCGCGGCGGTGCGCCGTGCCGCTGCGCGGCTTTGCCTGCTGCTTGGCTGGGCGCCCATCCATGAAATCACGCTGCCGAACGGACGGCGGGCCGACATCCTCGCCCTGCGGCCGGACGGCGGCTTCGCCTGCATCGAAGTGAAGTCCTGCGCCCGTGACTTCCTCACCGATCAGAAATGGCCGGAGTACCGCGCGTTCTGCGACGCGCTGTATTTCGCCGTCGACCTCGACTTTCCGCAGCACCTGCTGCCCGGCGACGTGGGCCTGATCGTCGCCGCCGACCTCGCGGCCGAACTGCTGCGCGAGGCGCCGCCCCATCCCCTGCCGCCCAGCCGCCGGCGCAGCCTGCTGCAGCGGTTCTCCTTCCTCGCGGCGACCCGCCTGGCGCTTTTGGAAGACCCCGGCGCCGCCGTGGCGGTGCGCACTGCGCTGCGGGCCGAGTAGTGGTGCCCCTCAGCCCGCGAGTGACGCAACCCAGGCGCGTGCCACCGCTTCGAACAGGGCACGCTCGGATGGGCCGAACCGCGACAACTCCGGGCTGTCGATGTCCAGCACGCCAAGCAATTCACCCGCGCGCAGCAGCGGAACCACGATTTCAGACCGGCTCGCCCCGTCGCAGGCGATGTGGCCGGGAAACGCATGCACGTCGGCCACCACCACCGTCTCCCGCCGCGCCGCGGCCGCCCCGCACACCCCGCGGCCCTGCGCGATGCGCACGCAGGCCGGCTTGCCCTGGAACGGCCCGAGCACCAGCTCGCCGCCCTTGGCGAAATAGAACCCGGCCCAGTTGATCCGCGGCACATGCTGCCAGATCGCGGCGGCGGCGTTGGCGGCGTTGGCGATCGGGTCGGTCTCGCCGGCGAACAGGCCGGCGAGGTCACTCAGCAGGTCGTCGTCGGCGGTGTGCATCATTTCCCTCCGCAGGCACGGGCGATGGAGGCGATATGGCGCCGCGCCGCCTTGCGGGCGGCGGCCTCGACGGCGCGGTATTCGGCCACCAGCGTGCAGCCGGCCTCGGTCAGCCTTGCGCCGCCGCCGCCCGCGCCGCCGGCCGCGGTGCTGACCACCGGCTGGCCGAGATGGCTGTTCAGGTCCTCGACCAGTTCCCATGCTCGCCGGTACGACATGTTCAGCGCCCGCCCGGCCGCCGAAATCGAGCCGGAGCGCTCGATCTCCTCCAGCAGCGCCACCTTGCCGGGACCGATGCGGGCGCCGGAGGCCAGGTCGATGCGGATGCTGAGCCGGTGCGCCGCCGCGCGTACGCCGGTGGAGCGGGAGGGGATGGTTGCCATGACGGGTTGCAGCCAAACACGGGCGGGCGACGCGATCAATCGGCGCCGGCAATCGGCGCCGGCAATCGGTGATGGTTGCCAGCCGGCGAGAGCTGATCCAGCATCCGGTATCGCAAGGGGGAAAACATGCCCATCCGCGCCACCGTCTGCCCGCACGACTGCCCCTCGACCTGCGCGCTGGAGGTTGAGGTGGAGGGCAACCGCATCGGCGCGGTGCGCGGGGCGGCGGCGAACAGCTACACCGCCGGGGTGATCTGCGCCAAAGTGGCGCGCTACGCCGAGCGCGTGCACCACCCCGACCGGCTGACCCGCCCGCTGCTGCGCACCGGCGAAAAGGGCGCCGGCCAGTTCCGCCCGATCTCCTGGGATGAAGCGCTGGACCGCGTCGCCGATGCCTTCACACGCGCCGCCGAACGTCACGGCAGCGAGGCGGTGTGGCCCTATTACTACGCCGGTACGATGGGGCTGGTGCAGCGCGACGGCATCAACCGGCTGCGCCACGTCATGCGGTATTCCCGCCAGCGCAACACCATCTGCACCGCCGTGTGCGAGGCGGGCTGGACGGCAGGCGTGGGGCGCATCACCGGGCCCGACCCGCGCGAAATGGCGCAAGCCGACCTGATCGTGATCTGGGGCGGCAACCCGGTGAACACCCAGGTCAATGTCATGACCCACGTCACCCGCGCCCGCAAGCAACGCGGGGCGAAGCTGGTGGTGGTGGACCCCTACCGCACCGGCACCGCGCAAGCCGCCGATCTGCACCTGGCGCCACGCCCCGGCACCGACGGGGCGCTGGCCTGCGCGCTGATGCACGTGGCCTTCCGCGACGGCTTCGCCGATCGCGCCTACATGACCCGGTTCTCCGATTTTCCGCCGGCGCTGGAGGCGCATTTGGCGGCGCGCGGGCCGGCATGGGCCGCTTGCATCACCGGCCTGGCGGTGGCCGAGATCGAAGCCTTCGCCGCGCTCTATTGCCGCACCGAACGCGCCTATATCCGGGTGGGCTACGGGTTCTCGCGCATGCGCAACGGGGCGGCCAATCTGCACGCGGTGACCTGCCTGCCCATCGTTACCGGCAAATGGCCGCACGCCGGCGGCGGCGCGTTCTGGAACAACCGTGCCATCTATCATTGGGACAAGACGCTGATTGAAGGACTCGACGCGCGCGACAAATCGGTCCGCGAAATGGACATGAGCCGCATCGGCGCCGTGCTGACCGGCGACCGCGCCGAGCTGGGTGACGGGCCGGAGGTGCAGGCGCTGCTGATCCAGAACGTCAATCCACTGACGGTGGCGCCCGACTCGAACCGGGTGCGCCGCGGCTTCGCCCGCCCGGAGTTGTTCGTGTGTGTGCACGAGCAGTTCCTGACCGAAACGGCGCGCTGGGCGGATGTGGTGCTGCCGGCGACGATGTTCCTGGAACACGACGATCTGTACCAGGCCGGCGGGCACAGCCACATCCAGATCGGCCCGAAGCTGATCGATCCGCCGGGCGAATGCCGCTCAAACCACGCGGTGCTGCAGGGCCTGGCGTCACGCCTGGGGGCAAGCCATCCTGGTTTCGATATGACGGCGATGGAGCTGGTCGACGCCACCTTGCGCGCCTCCGGCTGGCCGGATGCGGCGACGGTTGGGCGCCAACGCTGGATCGACGCCCAGCCGCCGTTCGCCGACAGTCATTTCCTCAACCGTTTCGGTCATAACGGGAAATTCCGTTTTGCGCCGGACTGGGCGGCGATCGGGCCGAACCACCATGGCATGCCGGAATTGCCCGACCATATGGCGAATATCGACGCGGCGCGGCCGGAGGCGCCGTTCCGCCTGGTAACGGCGCCGGCGCGGCGGTTCCTTAACACCAGTTTCACCGAGATGGACTCCGGCCGCCAGCGCGAGGGGCGGCCGACGGTGCTGATCCATCCCGAGGATGCCGCACGTCTGGGGGTGGCCGAGGGACGCAGGGTACGGCTGGGCAATGCGCAAGGCGCGGTGGTGGTGCATGCGCGCCTGTTCGACGGTCTGCAGCCGGGCGTGCTGGTGGTGGAGGGCATCTGGCCGGGCACCTGTTTCGAGGGCGGCGTCGGTATCAACGCCCTGGTGAGCGACGACCCGGCCCCGCCGCTGGGCGGCGCGGTGTTTCACGACACGTCCGTCTGGGCCGAGGCGGCGGAGGCGGTGCTGGCTGTGGCCGCCGAGTAACGGAAACGGCTCTTAACGAAAGGGTTCAAAGTGACGACTGCCCGGCGCGCCGGCGGGTCTGGGGCACATATGCCGCTGCCCGAGATCAGCAGGGCCGGGCGTTGCCGGGTGCTCCCGCTCCTGACCGTGCTTGCCCCTCGCAGCGGTATTGGAAAAAGTGCTGGAGGCGGCCGGGTCGGAAGGCGCAACGGCAATCGTGGAAGATTGCGGGGCGGGTGGGGTCGATGCGGAAGTCGGACCAACGGTCCATTCTCACCACCACCCCACCGCATGCCCAATCACCATGACCACAGTCCCCGCGAACACGAGTCCCCTAATCACCACCTCCAACAAGGTGTGCGGGGGCGGAGGCGGGGGGGATTCGTTGGGCATCATGCAGTGCATCTGGATTCTTATCGGTTCCAGTCAAGCGACCCCCTGGTTTCTTTTTCGTCACCGATGGCGGCGCCTCCGTTTCTGTTGTGGCAAACGAAACTATAGCGGGCAGAGCCGGCGATGTCATGATTCGTTCGTGTTGCACCGCGCTGTGGACCACACCTCCCGCCACCCAGGCACGCTCGTCCCCGGGCCATGCGCGCCCAGGTTCATTGTCACAAAGACCGACGCGAGGCGGTTATCGAACCCGAAGGCGCAATGTCCCCAATATCGGTGGATAACTCGGTGGAAAATGCGTTCCAAACCCACCCCGGAGCCAACAGAGTCAGCGCCTTGCGCGGAATGCCCAATCTCAAGGCATACCTACAACGTGTTGAAGTAAATACGGAGTCCGGGATGGAACGCGTTTGCGTAGAAGCGACATCACATGTGGCCACCAGTTTTGAATGATCTGTGGACATAACCTGCACAAGGCGAACAATCATGGAACGAGCGTGCAACCATTTAAAGTGCCTTTGATTTGTCATGAAACCGTAAGCGGTGTGCAAATGCATGCTTGCAGTCTCAACGACAATGCACAGTTGCTTCCGAATACGACCAACTCACCGCGGAAACTTGGGCGTTGCCATCAAGCTGGCCGAAGGCGGCGGCAAGGATCAGATCGGGAAGGCCGGGCATGGCCGAACGTAGCGGCAGCGCTTGTGGGAACGAAGCGCGACCAAATGCCCATTCGACATGCGCGACACCCGCGGCGGTATGCGTTCCCGGCGGGTGCGAAAGGGGTCTGCATCCCGATGGGGCCGTTTCTGAGGCCCTCTGATCGATTGAAATCCTTGTGAAATCCTTGTGAAATTCTTGGAGGTCCGGGCGGGAATCGAACCCACATACGCGGATTTGCAGTCCGCTGCATCACCACTCTGCCACCGGACCAGAGCGCCAGGCCCGCAGCTTATCGGACCGCCGCCGACCGCGGTCAAGACAGCTCCCGCACCTGCTTGGCGGCAGCTTGTCCCGCCCTTATAACGGGCCTCCTTGACGAGCGCAGGCCGCCCCATGACCGGTTCCTTGATCGACGACGCCGTGCGCCGCAACAACATGGTCGACGGGCAATTGCGCCCCAACAAGGTTTCCGACAGCCGCGTTCTCGGCGCCATGCGGACCTTGCCGCGCGAGCGCTTCCTGCCGGCGGCACTTTCCGCCCTCGCCTATGCCGATCACAATGTCATGTTGCCGGGCGGGCGCTGCCTGATCGAACCGATGTTTCTGGCCCGGCTGGTCCAGCTCGCCGACCCCGGTGCGGGTGAGCGCGTGCTCGTGGTGGGGGCGGGCACCGGATACGGCGCCGCCGTGCTGTCGGTCTGTGGCGCTTGCGTGGTGGCGCTGGAGGACGATGAGAACCTGCTGCGTATTGCCCGCACCGTGCTGCCGGAGGTGGTGCCCGAATTCCAGGTAACGCCGCTGCAACCGGACCCCGGCCCGCAGATCGTGTCCGGCCCGCTGGCTTCGGGTTGGCCGAAGGGGGCGCCCTACGATCTGGTGTTCATCGAGGGCGGGTTCGAGCAGGTGCCGGAGGCGATCGCCGAGCAGGTCCGCCCGGCCGGCGGGCGGCTGGTGGGTGTGCGCGCCGCGGCCGGACGGATCGGCCAGGCCGTCGTGGGGGAGCGGGTCGGCGCCGCGCCGGCGATCAGTCTGCGCCCGGTCTTCGATTGCGCCGTCCCTGTGCTCCCCGGCCTGCGCCACGCGCCCGGATTCGTGTTCTGACAGCGTGTTCCGGGCGCCTCATGCCACAGGAATCGAAGCGCGCACGCACCTAAATCGTGGCGATACGCCCCCGGCTGTGGCAGATGGAGGGCTTGGCGGCGCTGCCGCGGCCGATCCGGCCCACGCGCGCGTCCGGTTTCGGCTGTGTCCGCCCGGCTGTACATGAGGGTCGAAGCATGTTCCTGCGCTCCGGTTTCGCCGTCGGCTTCCTCGCCGCTATTGCGGCCAGTGGTTCCGCAAGCGCGGAGACGCGGACGCTGAGCGAAGCGCTGGCCGCCGCCTATTCCACCAACCCGTCGCTGCTGGCCGCCCGCGCCCAGTTGCGGTCGGTGGACGAGAACGTGCCGCAGGCACTGGCGGGCTGGCGTCCGCAGGTCACTCTGTCGGGCAATGCTGGTTATGATGAGTACACGACCATCATTCGCACCAAGGGATCGCAGTACGCGCCGGCCTCCACCCAGGCGACCAACAATTTGCTCGGCACCAGCAGCGGCCAGTTGCTGGTCACCCAGCCGCTGTGGCGTGGCGGCCAGACGCGGGCCAGCACCAACCGGGCGGAAAACCAGGTGATGGGCCAGCGCGCCCGCCTGATCGCCGCCGAGGTGCAGCTCTTCAGCGACACCTCCTCTGCTTTTGTCAACGTCATCGCCAACCAGCAGGTGCTGACGTTGAACATCAACAACGAACAGGTGCTGGCCCGTCAGCTGCAGGCCACCAACGACCGCTTCCGGGTGGGCGAAATCACCCGCACCGATGTCGCCCAGGCCGAGGCTGCGCTGGCCGGCGCCACCGCCACCCGGCAGACCTCCGAGGGCAACCTGCAGACCGCGCGCGCGCAGTACCAACGCCTGGTGGGCGAACTGCCGGGCGCCCTGGTCGAGCCGCAGCCGCTGCGCCTGCCCGTGCGTACGCTGCAGGAGGCCAAGGCGCTGGCCGCGTCCAACAATCCGAATGTGATCGCTGCGCTGTTCGACGACGCCGCAGCCAAGGACAATTTCGACCTGCAGGTACTCGAAGCTGATGCCCAACATCAGCCTGCAGGGATCGCTGGCCAGCACCCAGAGCCAGCAGATCCCGGGCGAGACCACCAGGTCCGGCGAAATCGTCGCCGCGCTCACCGTGCCGATTTATCAGGGCGGCGCGGAGTACAGTGCCATCCGCCAGGCCCGCCAGCAGCAGCAGCAGACCCACAAAATCATTGATGACGCCCGCCGCACCGCCGTGCAGCAGCTCATCGCGGCGTGGGAGACCTACGACGCGGCGAAATCGGCCATCGAGAGCACCCGCGCGCAGATCCGGGCCAACGGGATTGCGCTGGAGGGGGTTGAGCGGGAGGCGATCGTCGGCAGCCGCACCACCCTCGACGTGCTGAACGCCGAGCAGTTGCTGCTCAACTCGCGGGTCACGCAAGTACAGAACCTGGCCAATCTGGTGACTGCCAGCTACGCCGTGGCTGCCGCCGTCGGGCGTCTGACCGCGCGCGACCTGAATCTGCCGGTGCCGCTCTACGATGACACCGCCTATTTTAGCGCGGTGCGGGACAAGTGGATCGGCACCGGCGACTACGCCACCGACCAGCCCGGGCGGTGATCCTGCGCGCGGCCGGGCAAAGACCAGGGGCAACAATATGAGCGGATCGCCCGTTGGGGCACCCCCGTCCGGTGCCGCCGCCGACCCATCGATGGAGGATATTCTTGCCTCCATCCGGCGTATCCTGAGCGAGGACGAAGCCGCGGCTGAGGCTGCCGCCGAACCTGCGCCCGCTGTGGCCGCAGCACCGCCGCCGCCGGCGGAGTCCGACGTGCTGGCGCTCGATTCCTCGATGCTCGTGGCCGAGTCTCCGCAAGCTCCGCTGCCGGAGCCGCCCCCTCCCGAGCCCATCCTGGCGGCACCCAGCCCGCCGCCGGAACCGTTGCCGCCCCCTACGGCGGTTGCGCCAGTGCAACCCATCTTGGTGCCGGACCCGCCCGTCGCCGCCGAGTCCGTCACCGCCGAGTCCGTCACCGCCGGACTGGTGGCCCCCGAAGCCGCCGCCGCCGCCGCGTCCTCGGTCGGCACCCTGGTACGTACACTGACCGAGCACCACTCGCTCTCGGTCTATCGCGGCGGCCCCACGCTGGAGGACATCGTGCGCGAGGAAATGCGCCCGTTACTGAAAGCATGGCTGGACGAGAACTTGCCGCCGCTGGTTGAGCGGCTCGTCCGTGCGGAAATCGAACGAGTCGTCGGCCGCGCCGCGTCCTGAGGCGATGAAGCCCAGGTCTTTGCCCTGAATCCATCGCCGTGAGGAATGGGTTCCAAGGGGCCACCGGCCCTTGGCGGGTTCAGGGCAGAGCCCTGGCCTTTCTTCCCCCGCGTGCCGCAGAACCCCGCCAGGCATGATCGCATCCGCTCTGGTGATACCGGGGCGTCGCAGGCATTCATGCACCTCCTTCAAGCCTGACAGGCACCGAGACACATGCTGGACAAGACGCATACCCCGGATACCACCGAGACACGGCTTTACGAGGGCTGGGAGTCGTCCGGCGCCTTTGCCTGCGACCCGGCGAGCAATCAAGAGCCGTTCACCATCATGATCCCGCCACCGAACGTCACCGGCAGCCTGCACATGGGGCATGCGCTGACCTTCACGGTGCAGGACACGCTGATCCGCTGGCGGCGCATGCAGGGGCGCGACGTGCTGTGGCAGCCCGGCACCGACCATGCCGGGATCGCCACCCAGATGGTGGTGGAGCGCCTGCTGGCCGAGCAGGGCGGCAGCCGGCGGGCGCTCGGCCGTGAGGGGTTCCTGGAACGGGTCTGGCAATGGAAGGCCGAGTCAGGTGGCACCATCACCCGCCAGTTGCGCCGCCTCGGCGCCTCGCTCGACTGGCCGCGCGAGCGCTTCACCATGGACGACGGCCTGTCCGCCGCGGTGCGCGAAGTGTTCGTCACCTTGTATCGCCAGGGGCTGATCTACCGCGACCGGCGGCTGGTGAACTGGGACCCGAAGTTCCAGTCGGCCATTTCCGACCTCGAGGTCGAGAGCCGCGAGCTGGGCGGACATCTCTGGCACATCACTTACCCGATCGAGGGGGTGCCGGACCGTTTCATCACCGTGGCCACCACGCGCCCCGAGACGATGCTGGGCGACACCGCCGTGGCGGTGCACCCCGAGGACGCGCGGTTTTCCGACCTCGTCGGCAAGTTTGCCGTTCTTCCCCTGGTGGGCCGGCGCATCCCCATCGTCGCCGACACCTACTCCGATCCCGAGAAGGGGACCGGCGCGGTGAAGATCACGCCCGCCCATGATTTCAACGATTTTCTGGTGGGCCAGCGGCATGATCTGGCGATGCCGTCCATCCTCGACCGCGAGGCGCGGGTGACGCTGGCCGAAATCGAGGACGCGCTGGCGGCGGCACCCGGCGTGGCCGACCCGGATTTCGTCCGCACGCTGGAGGGCCAGGACCGCTTCGTCGCCCGCAAGGCGATCGTCGCGAAACTGGAAGAGCTTGGCCTGTTGGTGCAGACCGTTCCGCACACCCACCAGGTGCCGCACGGCGACCGCTCCGGCGTGCCGATCGAGCCGCGACTTACTGTACAACGGTACTGCAATGCCGCGGTGCTGGCCAAGCCGGCCATCGAGGCGGTCGAGCAGGGCCGCACCGAATTCGTCCCCCAGCAATGGGAAAACACGTTTTTTGCATGGATGCGGGACATCCAGCCCTGGTGCATCAGCCGCCAGCTCTGGTGGGGGCATCGCATCCCGGCCTGGTACGGCCCGGACGGACAGGTGTTTGTCGAGACATCGGAGGAGGCGGCCGCCACCACCGCCCGCGCCCATTACGGGCGCGACGAGGCGCTGACCCGCGACGAGGACGTACTCGACACCTGGTTCTCCTCCGCCCTCTGGCCGTTCTCGACCTTGGGCTGGCCGGAGCACACGCCGGAAGTGGCGCGCTACTATCCGGGCGACGTGCTGGTCACCGGCTTCGACATCATCTTCTTCTGGGTCGCCCGGATGATGATGATGGGGCTGCACTTCATGGGCGACGTGCCCTTCCGCACCGTCTACATCCACGGCCTGGTGCGCGACGAGCGCGGCCAGAAGATGAGCAAATCCAAGGGCAACGTGATCGACCCGCTGGATCTCATCGACCGTTTCGGCGCCGACGCGCTGCGCTTCACCATCTGCTCGCTCACCGGACCGGGCCGTGACATCAAGCTTGGCCCGTCGCGGGTGGAGAGCCAGCGCAGCTTTGTGACGAAGCTGTGGAACGCGGCGCGGTTCTGCGAACTCAACGGCGTCACGCCCGCGCCGGATTTCGACCCGTCGCAGGCAAGCCTGCCGCTGACGCGTTGGATTCTGGACGCGGCGTCGGCTGCGGTGGCCGAGGCGACATCGGCCCTGGAAGCCTATCGCTTCGACGAATACGCCGCCGCCGGTTACCGCTTCACCTGGAACACGTTCTGTGACTGGTTCGTCGAGTTCGCAAAGCCGGCCTTCGCCGACCCCGCCAGCGCCGAGGCCGGGGAAGTGCGGCGCACCGCCGCATATGTGCTCGGCGTGGTGTTGCGCCTGCTGCACCCGGTGATGCCGTTCGTCACCGAGGAACTCTGGGACCGGCTTGGCTACGGCGCGGAGTGCAGCCTGATCCGTGCCCCTTGGCCCGAGCCATTCGCGGTGTCGGATGCCGCCGAGGCGCGGGCGGAGTTGGACTGGGTGGTGCGGCTGGTCAGCGAGGTGCGCACGGTGCGCGCGGAGATGAATGTGCCGCCGTCGATGAAGGCGCCACTGTTGCTGAAGGATGCCGCGCCGGACACGCTGGCACGCGGCCATCGCTGGTTCGACGCGATCGCCCGGCTGGCGCGGGCCGGCTCGCTGGAAGCGCTGGACGGCGAGGTGCCGCCTGGCGCCGCCCAGGCCGTGGTGGGTGAGGCGACGGTGGTGATCCCGCTTGCCGGACTGATCGATCTGGCGGCGGAGCGGTCCCGGCTGGAGAAGGAAAGGGCCCGCGCCGCCGGCGAGGCCGAGAAGGTCGAGAAGAAACTGTCCAATCCTGACTTCGTGGTGCGCGCCAAGGAGGAGGTGGTGGAGGAGAATCGGGAGCGGCTGCAGGCGGCGCGGGCGGAGATTGCGCGGCTGGAGGCGGCGTTGGGGCGGATCACGTGAAGGAAGGCCAGGGGCTGTGCCCCTGGACCCCGCCAAGGGGCAGTGGCCCCTTGGAACCCATTACTTTAGGCAGTTGTTTTGAGCGGTGGTAAGGCGGTGAGCCGGTTCACCACCTTCGCACCGCTCAAAAACAACTGGTTAAGTAGTGGGGTTCAGGGGGCCACCGCCCCCTGGCCTTCCTTTCGGACCCATGCGCGCGCAGCACCTCTGACATTTCACCCGTGGCCCTTCACCGATCCAGCGCCTATCTCTGGCACTCGCCTTGCTTACTTACTGCCATCCGCGTCTTTGAGGGGCGTCCAAGGGGATTTTGGCAGCCGGCATCAACAGCCCAGCGGTCCCGCCGGGCGCGAATGACAAGGACATTTCATGACCCAAACCCAGACGAAGCCCGACGCTGCCATCGCCGCCGCCAAGATCGAAGAGGAAATCGCCTATCTCGCCAAGCGCTACCGGGTGACCCCCGCGATCGTGCGGGAAATCATCCGCCGGGCGGGTTCCAGCGAGCGCGGCGCGGTTGAGCGCGAAATTCAGAAGGGCAAAGCGCGGCGCTAGGGGCTGCCGCGATGGACAGGGACGCGCTGACCGGCTGGGCGCTGGCCAATGGGTGGCAAATGATGGCCGGCTGCCCGAGCCTGACCAAGCCGTCCTCGCCCAAGGAGGCCATCGTGCGGATGGTCCTCAAGGCGACAGTGGTGAACATCGAGGTGAAGAAGCCGGCCGGAAAATGGGAGAAGGTATCGGGTGCGGCCTATGCGCAGGTCGAGCCCGATCCGGAGACCGGGCTGCCGCGCGGCCTCGGCCTCGACACCATTCCGGGCTTCACCATGCTGATGCGCGAAAACAAGGACCGCCAGGTGTTCGCCCGGATGACCGGCGCGCCGAAATCCTAGCGCCGGGCTTTGCGGGCGGCGTAGCGGGCGTCGCGGGCGGCTTTCTGCTCGGCCGCGAGGGCGATGGCGCGGGCTTTCTTGTCGGCGTCCAGCGCGGCGGAGCGGGCGATCATATCGGCTTCCGCGGCGCGGGCCTGGCGCGCGGCCTCGGCCTGGCGCGCGGCTTCCTCGCGGGCGCGGGCCTTTTCCTCGGCGGCGCGGGCCGCGAGTTCGGCCTGCACACGGGCCGCTTCCGCCTCGCGTGCCGCCTTGCGCTCGGCGGCGCGGGCCTCACGGGCCTCGGCGATGGCCTTCTGCGCCGCTTGGCGTTCCAGCACCGCGGGATCGTCGGGGCCGGGTTGGGCGCGGAAGCGTTCCAGGGCGGCTTTGCGTGCGTTTGCCGCCGTGGTCAGCCGGTCGTCGAAATTGTCATATTTGCGAGCATTCATAATAACATTATACCAGCACCACGCGCGCGCGCATAGATGGGCCGGTGCATGGCAGCCGATCCTGGCCCCGGAGCACCCTCTTAGGCTCCGACGTTTCCTGCCAGCTTCCGCCTGCGCGCCGTTAAAGCCTCGAGGCGAGTTGACGCCGCCGCAAGCGGGCGCAATGGATACCTTATGACACATATTGCTTTGCCGTTGCTGCGCGTGCTCTCGCTTTGGCGCGGCCGCGCCGTCTGGCTTCTGGCCGGGGCGGTGGTCACGGTGGCCGCGCTGGCGTCCGGCATCGCCCTGATGGGCCTGTCGGGAGGGCTGGTGGCGGGTCTGGTCACCGGCACCGCGCTGGCGGTGCCGGCGCTGCTGCGCACCCTGGGGCCGGCACGGGTGGTGCTGCGCTACCTGGAGCGCCTGGTGGCGCACGACGCCACCTTCCGGGCGCTGGCCGATCTGCGGGTGTGGTTTTTCCGCGGGCTGGCCGGCAGCGCCGCCGGCGGGCTGGGGTTTCGCCGTGCCGGCGACGTGCTGGCGCGGCTGGTAAACGATGTGGAGGCGCTGGACGGAATTTACATCCGCATCCTGCTGCCGCTGTCCTGCGCGATGTTGCTGGTGCTGACCTTGCCGTTTCTGCTGGCGCGGCTCAACCCCGTGGTCGCGATCGGCGTAGGGGGGTTGTTCGCCATTGCCGCCTTTGTCCTGCCCGTGCTGGCCGCGCGGGCCGCTGCCGGCGCCGGGCAGCGCCTGTCCGCCGCCACCGCGGCGCTGCGGATCGCGTCGCTGGACGCCATCTCGGGCCTGCGCGAGGTGCGCGCTTTCGGTGCCGAGGGACGCATGCTGGCGCTGGTGCAGGCGCGCGAGGGCGCCTTGCTGGACGCCCAGCGGGATGTGTCGGCGCGCGGCGCGCAAGCCGGTGCGTCGGCCTTTCTCTGCGGACAGGCCGCCATCCTGCTGGTGCTGGCGGCCGCGGCACTGCGCTGGGTGCCGGATACGCCGGCGGCGATCGCCGGCACGTTCCTGGTGGTGGCCGGGTTCGAGGCGGTGAGCGGGCTGACGCTGGCGGGCAGCCAGGCCGGCCACGCCAGCGCCGCCGCCGCCCGCGTGCTGGAGGCGGCCGAGGGCGCGCCGCCGGTGCCCGATCCTGGCCATCCCGCGCCGTTGCCCGCCGGCAGCGCGCTGCGGTTCGAGGCGGTGCATTTCCGCTGGCTGCCCGACCGGCCGCGCGTGTTCGACGGGCTGACGCTCGACATCCCGGCGGGAACCCGCATCGCCGTGCTCGGCCCGTCCGGGGCCGGTAAGTCATCGCTGGCGGCGCTCGCGCTCAAGGTCGCGGCACCGCAATCCGGACGGGTGCTGCTGGGCGGCGTGGACATCGCCACCCTCTCGGGCCAGGCGGTGCGGAGCCGCATCGCCTGGCTGAGTCAGGCCACCCATCTGTTTGACGACACCATCCGCAACAACCTGAAGCTCGCCCGTCCCGATGCCGATGACGCGGCGTTGTGGGCGGCGCTGGAGGCGGCACATATCGCCGAGCTCGTGCGCACCTTGCCGGACGGAACTCGATTCATGGGTCGGCGAGGCCGGCGCGAAAGTGTCGGGAGGGCAGGGGCGGCGGCTGGCGCTGGCCCGGGCGCTGCTGTCCGAGGCTCCCATCCTGATTCTCGACGAGCCCTGCGCGGGGCTGGACGCCGTGACCGAGCGGGAGTTCATGGCGACGCTGAACGAGGTGGCCGAGGGCCGCACCTTGGTTCTCATTGCCCACCGGCTGACCGGGGTGGAGCGGCTGGACCGGATCTGGCGTCTGTCGGCCGGCCACGCGGTGTCTGCCGCCGCGTGAGCGCGCACCCGTTAGAGCAACATCGGCCAGGCTGACGAAAGCCGGCCGATAAAGTTGCCCGCCACAACAAAAATCTTGAGCGCTCTGACGGTGAACGGTCAGAGCGCTCTAGGTCACGCCGATACGCTTCCGCCAGGTCTCAATGAGCTGGGTCACCTGCTCGCGGTTGAAGGGCTTGGAGATGTAGTCGTCCATGCCCGCCGCCAGGACGGACTCGCGATCGCCATGCATGGCGTTGGCGGTCATGGCGACGATCGGCAGGGCGGATTTTCGTCCGCCCAGGGCGCGGATGGCGGCGGTCGCGGCGATGCCGTCCATGCGGGGCATCTGCACATCCATGAAGACCATGTCATAGTCGGACGCCTTGATTTTTTCCACCGACGCCTCGCCGTCGTCGGCGAGGTCCACCTGGTGGCCGAGCTTGCGCAGGAATCCGGCGGCCACTTGCCGGTTGGTGGCAACATCATCCACCACGAGAATCCGCAATGCTCCTGGCGAATCGCCCTGGACGTTTGGCGCGGCGGGTGGCGGCGCGGTGGCCGGTTGCGCCGCGGCCGGCGCTGGCCGCGAAGATGGGCCGCGGCCGACCAGGCTCAGGATCTGGTGGGTCAGCACGGTCTGCGGGACTGGCTTGGCCAGCACGCAATTGATGCCGACATGGGCGGCATGCCCGCGCAGTTCGGCGGTGGGGGTCGCGGTGGCCAGGATCAGCGGCAATGTCTTCAGGACGGCATCGGCACGGATCGCGCTTGCCGTTGCGCAGGCGCCATTGCCGTCGGTCTGTTGATCAAGCACGGCCACGTCGAACGGAGCGCCGTCGGCGGCCGCCTGGCGTGCCAGTGACAGTGCCCAGGCGGCATCGGTGCTCGTCTCGGCCTTGCCTGCAGCGTCCTTGATTTGCTGGCGCACGGCGTCGCTCTCGGCCGGACTGTCGCCAATGACCAGCACACGCAGGTTGCTGAGCGACCGGCTTGCCGCATCGAGCGACGGCACGTCGCCGGCGCGTTTGAGCGGGATCGAAAACCAGAACATGCTGCCGCTGGCGAGCTGGCTTTCAAAGCCGATCTCGCCGCCCATCATTTCAACGATCCGGCGCGATATGGCCAAGCCTAGACCGGTGCCGCCATAGCGTCGCGTCGTCGACAAATCGGCCTGGGTGAACATGGTGAACAGGCGCGGCTTGGCATGATCGGGGATGCCGACGCCGGTATCCATCACTTCGAACCGGACGCCGTCGCCACCATCGGCGCGGCGCTGCGCGATGGCGGTGACGGCGACGCAGCCCTGATCGGTGAACTTGATGGCGTTGCCGGCGAGGTTCAGCAGCACCTGACGGATGCGTCCCTCGTCGCCCATGAAAGCACCGCGCAGTTCGGGGGCCACGTAGGAGGCAAGATTGACATCCTTGCCGGCGATGCGAGGAGCGAGAATATCTAGCACGCCGTCCACGAGGGGCCCGATTTGGAACGAGTGGTCCTCGAAATCGAGGCGCCCGGCCTCCATTTTCGACACGTCGAGGATATCGTTGATCACCGCCAGCAAAGCTTCGGCCAACGTCCGGATGGTGTCGGCGGAGTGGCGTTGCTCGTCGTTCAGCCTGGTGTCAAGCAGCAGATGGGTCATGCCGAGGATGCCGTTCATCGGCGTCCGGATCTCATGGCTCATGGTGGCCAGGAACTCGGACTTGGCCCGGCTGCCGGCCTCGGCCTCCTCCTTGGCCTTCAGCAGGTTGCTCCGATACGCGCGAGACCGGCGTGCCATCACGATCGATATGCTGCTGCCCCACAGGGCCGCGCACAAACCGGCGTAGACGATCGCGAAGATGGTGATCCGCTGGCTGCGCAGCGCCGCCAGCCCGTCGAGCGGTGCCAGGACGTAGGCGGACATGCCCTCGGTCTGCAACGCCTGACGCGAGACCACTGCCGGTGTCAACGCCGGGCCGGCGCGATACTGGAATGGCTGTCCGCTCACCCGCACCAGCGGCACGCGCTCGATGTCGGCGCGTTTATAGGCCAGCATCCGTTCTTCGTCCGTCAGGCTGAAGACCGAGGCATCGGGAACCGCTTTCAGCAGCCAGGCGGGATCGGCGGCGATGATCACCACGCCATGCCGATCGGTGACGAAGGCTCCCTTGGCCGAAACCGTGCGCTCGATATTGGGGATGTCGATCTTCACCACGGCGGCGCCGAGGAAGCGCCCGCCGTGCCGGATCGGCGTCGAATAGAACAGCCCGGGGACGTTGGTGCGCCGTCCCATGGCGTACTGCACGCCGGGCACGCCCGTCTGGGCGGCGACAAAATACTCGCGGTCTCCGAAATGCGTGCCAACCAGGGTGTTGGCTTCGGCCGCGTTGCTGGATGCGATGCACAGCCCGGTGGAATCGACGACAAACGCCAGATCGACGCTCAAGGTCTTGGCAATGAAGGCAAGATACTCGTTGAGCGGCGGGGCGTTGTTGCGGCGCGCCGCAAGCGTGTCCGCCACGACCGGTTCGTTGGCCAGGATGGACGGAACCGAGCGGATATAGGCAAGGGATCGCTCGAAATCGCTGACGAAACCGGTCAGCCGCTGCTCAACCTCCTGCGAGGCACGGCTTACCTCCGACCTCGCCTCGGTACTCCTGCCAGATGCCCGTCACCCGCCAGGTGACGGCGGCGAGCAGGACCAGAGCCGCCATCGCGGCCAGTCTGGTTTTCCGGTTCGGTTTCCGGTCTTGCCGGTCGGACGCCCACGGCAACTTCTTCATGCCGGGATGGCCTTGTCTCCGAACATGTCCGCCGCCCTGATGCAGCGCAGCAGCGGGGCCGCGCGCACGCGACGGCGGGGCAGGATCATGGCAGGCAAATCTGGTGATACCCTGTGGATGCCGGTGCGGCTGCGGCTGATATATTCGGCGGCACGGAAAAGGAAAGCGCGGTCGGCGGTTCGGCCGGGGGATGCGGGCGATCGCGGGCCGGCCGTGGCGGCGCTGCACAGGCGCTTCGCCGGCATGTGCGCCGATCCGTCCGCAGATTTGCCCCGCTCGCGCACGAGCGTTTCAAGTCTTTGATTTAGATCAACAACGCCAGGGTTGGCGCAACAATTAGCCTCTTGGCGCCCCGGCGCGATGCGGCCCATGATACGCGCTTCGGCCGGCGCATGGCTTGGCGTCAGAACGGCCAGGCGGAAGCTCAGGACCGGCCCAGGAGGTCGCTCGTGCCACACAGATTGTCCGGTCCGCGCACCGTGGCCCTCGTCGGCCCATACGGAAGCGGCAAGTCCACTTTGTTCGACGCCCTGATCGCCGCCGCCGGAGGCCCCGCCCGCCGCGGCGCCGCGCCGCGCGGCAGCACCCGTATCGCCCATTGCACCTATCTCGACGAGCCTTGGGCGCTGATCGATTGTCCCGGCTCGGTCGAGCTGGCGCACGAGGCGGAGGCAGCGCTGGCGGTGGCCGACATCGCTGTGGTGGTTTGCGACCCGGACCCGGCGCGCGCCCCCACCGTGGCCCCGCTGTTGCGCCGGCTGGACGAGCTGGGCCTGCCCGCCATGGTATTCGTCAACCGTATCGACACGTTTTCCGGCCGGATCCGCGACACCCTGGCCGGCTTGCAGGAGCTGACAAAGCGCCCGCTGGTATTGCGCGAGGTGCCGATCCGCGATGGCGAGGCGATCACCGGCTATGTCGATGTGGTCAGCGAACGCGCCTATCATTTCCGCCGCGGCGGTCCGTCCGAGCTGATCCAGTTGCCCGACAGCATCATCGAGCGGGAATCCGAAGCACGCGCGGCGCTGGTGGAAGTGCTGGCCGACCATGACGACGCGCTGCTGGAGAAAGTGATCGAGGATATCAAGCCGACTCCCGACGAAGTGTTCGAGCGGCTGCGCGCCGAGGAATCGCTCGCCCATGTCACCGAGGTGCTGCTGGGCTGTGCCGAGCGCGATCACGGCATCCGCCGGCTGTGGAAGGCGCTGCGCCACGACGCCCCGACCGCCGCCCAGACCGCGGAGCGCCGCGGTGTGGCGGCCGAAGGTGCGGCGCTGGTGCAGGTGTTCCGCACGCTGAACGCGGGCCACGGCGGCAAGCTGTCCTGGGCACGGGTGTGGCGCGGCCCGGTGAAGGATGGCGCCACGCTGGACGGCAGCCGGATTGGCGGCATGTGGCGGGCCAATAACGGCGAGACGGTGAAGATCGGCGAGGCGATGACCGGCGAGATCGTTGCCCTGGGCCGGCTGGACGGCGTGTCCACCGGCGCCGTGCTGGGCGATCCGGGCGATGCCGACCTGGCATTCCCGCCGCCGCCCCCGCCCGTCTATGCGCTTGCCATCACCACCGCCGACCATAAGGACGATGTGCGTCTGTCTGGCGCGCTGCAGAAGCTTGTGGAGGAGGATACCGGGCTGTTGCTGCGGCAGGACGCGGATATGGGCGAGACGATCCTGTCCGGCCAGGGCGAGATGCACCTGAAGGGGGCGATGGAGCGGCTGGCGAGCGCCTTTGGCGTGAAAGTGAACGCGCACCGCCCGCGCATCCCATTCCGTGAGACCATCCGCAAGCCGGTGCACCAGCACGGGCGGCTGAAGCGGCAGACCGGTGGGCATGGGCAGTTCGCCGACGTCAAATTGGACATCGCCCCGCGCGAGCGCGGCGAGGGTTTTTTGTTCGTCGACAAGGTCGTCGGCGGCGCGGTGCCGCGCCAGTATATCCCGGCGGTCGGCGAGGCGGCCGAGGAGGCGGCGCGCAAGGGGGCGTTCGGCTATCCGGTGGTGGATATTTCCGTCACTTTGGTCGATGGCGGATTCCACACGGTGGACAGTTCTGACATGGCGTTCCGCACCGCGACGCGCATCGCTATCCAGGAGGCGATGCCGAAGGCCGACCCGGTGCTGCTGGAGCCGATGCACCACGTCAGCGTGACGGTGCCGAATCACTACACCGCCACCGCCCAGCGCCTGCTGACAGGTCGGCGTGGCCAGATTCTGGGCTATGCCGAGCGGCCCGGCTGGTCCGGCTGGGACGATGTCGAGGCGCTGGTTCCGGAGGCGGAACTGCACGATTTCATCATCGAACTGCGCAGCCAGACCATGGGGCTGGGCACTTTCCGCCATCATTTCGATCATTTGGCCGAGGCGCATGGCAAGGTGGTGGCGGAGGCGCAGAAGATGGCGGCGGGGTGAAGGAAGCAAGGCCAGGGATCTGCCCTGGTTAAGAAATGGGTTTCAAGGCCTCTCGGCCCTTGGCGGGGTCCAGAGGCAGAGCCCCTGGCCTTTCCGCCTCAGCCTGCGATTGACGCGACCCCGTAGCGAAGGGCACACCAGTGCATCATTGCATCGGGAGATTTGCTCATGCGGCGTTTAACGGTCCTGGCTCTGCTGTTCGCGCTGAGCGCCTGTGCGGCTCCCCAGCCACCCGGGCAGCGTTACGCCGTGTTTTTCCAGGGATGGTCCGCCTCTCTGGACGATGGCGGCGCCGCCACGGTGGTGCAGGCCGCCGACTGGGCCAACGCCCATCCCGCCGCCGAGGTACACGTCGTCGGCTTCGCCGATCCCGAAGGGTCCCCGCAGGCCAACCGCGACATCTCGCGCGCCCGCGCCCAGGTGGTTGCGGACAAGCTGATTGCCGACGGGGTGGCGGCCCAGCGCGTCCGCATCGACGCGCGCGGCTCGGTGGACTATACTTTTGATTCGCAAGAATCGCGCCGGGTGACGATCTCGCTCGGCAACCCCTGAGTGCTGGATGGACTAGGCGTGCCCGCCCGGGGGGACGTGCCGTCGCCGCTCGACGTGCTGCGCCGGGTGTTCGGCTTTCCCGCCTTCCGCGGCCTGCAGCAGGAGGCGATCGACCACCTGCTCGCCGGCGGCGACGCGCTGGTGCTGATGCCGACCGGCGGCGGCAAAAGCGTGTGCTACCAGGTGCCCGCCCTTTGCCGCCCCGGCACCGCGGTGGTCGTCAGCCCGCTGATTGCCCTGATGGACGACCAGGTGGCCGCCCTGCGTCAGTTGGGCGTGGCGGCCGGGGCGCTGCATTCCGAACTCGATCCGGACGAGCAGCGCCGGGTCGGGCGCGAGCTGGATGCCGGCCGGCTTGACCTTCTGTATGTCTCGCCCGAGCGCTTGCGCAGCCCCGGCACCCAGGAGCGGCTGGCCCGGCGCGACATCGCCCTGATCGCCATCGACGAGGCGCATTGCGTCAGCCAGTGGGGCCACGAGTTCCGCCCCGAATACCGTGCGCTCGCCGGGTTGGCAGAGTGTTTCCCCGGCGTGCCGCGGGTGGCGCTGACCGCCACCGCCGACCCGCGCACCCGCGACGACATCCTCGCCTCGCTGGCCATGCGCGACGCCCGTGTGTTCACCGCCAGCTTCCACCGCCGCAACCTGCACCTTGCCTGCGCCCCGAAGGCGGGCGAGACCGCGCAACTGCTGGCGCTGCTGCAGCGCCACACCGAGTCCGCCGGCATCGTCTACTGCGGCAGCCGGGCCAAGACCGAGCGCGTCACCGCCTCGCTGCAGGCCAAGGGGCTGCAGGCCATTGCCTTTCACGCCGGGCTGCCGCCGGAGCAAAAACGCGCCGCCCTGGCGCGGTTCCGTGCCGGCGAGGCGGTGGTGATGGTGGCCACCATCGCCTTCGGCATGGGCATCGACCGGCCGGACGTCCGCTTCGTGGTGCATCTCGACATGCCGGACAGCCCGGAGGCGTATTACCAGCAGATCGGCCGCGCCGGGCGCGACGGCGACCCCTCCGACACGCTGTTGCTGTATGGCGGCGAGGACATCGCCCGGGCGCGGCACTGGCTCGGCCAGTCGGCCGCCCCGGAGGCGCAGAAGCAGGTGATGCGGGCGCGGCTGGAGGCGATGATCGGGCTGACCGAAACGGCCGGCTGCCGCACCCGCTCGCTACTGGCCTGCTTTGGCGAGGACCTCGGCCAGGACTGCGGCCATTGCGACAATTGCGGTTCGCCGGTTTCGGTGTTTGACGGCACGACCGAGGCGCAGAAGGTGCTGTCGGCAGTCTACCGCACCGGCCAGCGCTTCGGCGTGGGCCACGTGGTGAGCGTGCTGCTCGGCCGGTCCACCGACAAGGTGGCGCACTGGCAGCACGATCGTCTGCCGACGTTCGGCATCGGCGCCGACCGGCCGGAAGGGTTCTGGCGCAGCGTGATCCGGCAGTTGATCGCCAGCGGCGTGATGGGGGTGGAGGTCGATGCCGAAGAAAGCCAGTTCTCCCGCCTGTCGCTGGTGACCGACAAGGCGCGGCCGATCCTGCGCGGCGAGGAACGGGTGATCCTGCGCGAGGAAGCGGCTGCTCCCCCGCGCGACCGGCGGCGGGGCGCGCCGGACCGGGTGGCACGGGCGAAGCCGGTGGCCCCGGGAGTGGGGGACGATGCGGGGTTCGAGGCGCTGCGGATCTGGCGGGCGGCGGAGGCGCGGGCACAGGGCGTGCCGCCCTATGTGATCTTCCACGACAGCGTGCTGCGCGATATCGCTGCGGTTCGGCCGGCAAGCCTGGACGAACTGGGTCAGATCAAGGGTGTGGGGGCCAGCAAACTGGCGCGCTATGGAGCGGGGGTGCTGGCGGTGGTGCGGGGGTGACAACGATAGCAAGGCCCAGGGCTCTGCCCTGTCCCCCGCGACTTAACCGCATGACGGAGTGACGTGCGATGGCACTTGAGGCGGCTGGCTATCTTCTGGCGGACAGCACGAAAATCTGGGGCATCGGCGACACGATATGGAAAGCGCGCTGTGACGCGCGCATCCAGGGTCGTTATCTCGACCATGACGGCGAAGAGCTTGAGGACTGGATCGACGACCTGCGGGTCATGCCCGCCACCGCTGCCTTGATGCAAGCGGCCCAGCAGGACCGATGGACCGGCTACAAAAAACTGTCCGGCGGATTCTGGGGCAATGGGATCTGGGGCAAGGGGATCTGGGGCACGCCGGCGGAATACCAGGCCCGGAAATGACCCCCTGCCTGTCCGCTGAAACGCGGCATCAGTCCTCCTCCGCGTCGGCGCCATCCAGAATGGCCAGGAGGCGACGGGCCGACATTCGGTCTTCCGGATCGACCTCCGCGACCTTGCCCAGGGCCAGGCGGCTTTCTGCCTCCCGGCCCAGCCGGGCCAGCACGTAGCCGTAAGCGAGCAAAGAGAAAAGCACCAGCCGTGGCCCGGGCTCCAGTACGGAGAATGCGGGGTCGTCGGCGCGGAGATCCCGCCAGTCGGCCGGCAACTGGCTGCGCCGCAGCGCGTCGGCGAGGCATATCTCGGCGTGCGGCAGCGCCTCAGCCAGCCGGTGGCGGTAGAAATAGAATTTGTAGGCGCCGATATGAACCGCCAAATGCCCAGGCGCGAGCGCCAGGGCATCGAGAATGTGCCCCTCCGCCACCGTTTCATCATGCCAGGCGAGGCCCGCCGCGTGCAACGCACGTTCCGCTTCGGCCGGGAGGTCGCCACCGTAGTAACGCCGGTTGAGCCACGCGGAGTCCTGCATTTGTCTCGCCTTCAGGATCGCGTCGGCAGCTCGCAAACCCCGCCGGGACCCGCTAGCTCCGGCGGCGGCGCGAGTTGGCGGGGCCGCGGAGGTTGGACAGCGTGACGGCTATTCCCGCGGTCACCATCGCCAGCGTGATAGGCAGGATCCAGACCGGGCGCAGCAGCACCGGTACTACCAGGTTGGCCCAGACCCACTGCGACACGCCCTTCAGCATCGCATCCTGGAACGACACCAGCCAGCCATGATTGACCAGGGAGATCGCCTGGCTCAGCGGCATATCTGCCGGCAACATGGTGGCGAGCGCGAAGGCCGCCACCATGCACATGGCCGAGATGACGGCCAGGATCCGGGCCAGGATCACGCGAACAGCCGCTCGTTCTTCAGACCGTCATACAGCGATGCCACGTATTCGCCGTAGCCGTTCCAGATGCGTGTAGGAACCATCTCGTCGCTCCCAAGCAGCCTCTCGCGCGCCTGACTCCAGCGGGGGTGCGGGACGTCCGGGTTCACGTTGGCCCAGAAGCCGTACTCGCCGTCCTGCAACTGCTCCCAGAAGCTCACCGGGCGCTTCGCGGTGAACTCCACCCTCACGATCGACTTCACCGATTTGAAGCCGTACTTCCAGGGCAGCGCCAGCCGGATCGGCGCACCATCCTGCCTGGGGATCATCTTCCCGTACATGCCGACCGCGAGGAAAGCAAGTTCGTTGGTCGCCTCGGCCAGGGTGACGCCCTCGGTGTAGGGCCACGGGTACCAGCTCTGGCGCAGGCCGGGCATAGTCTTCGGGTCCGCCAGCGTGGTGAACATCAGGTATTTCGCCCCGCTCGCGGGCTCGGCCAGTTTCACCAGGTCGGCCAGCGGAAAACCGACCCAGGGCACCGTCATGGCCCATGCCTCGACGCAGCGGTGGCGATAGACGCGCTCCTCCAGCGTCACTTGTTTCAGCAAATCCTCCAGCGCGATGCTGCGCGGCCGGGCGACCATGCCGGCGATCTGAATGCTCCACGGGTCGGTCCGCAACGCCTGCGCCGCCGAGGCGACCGACTTGGAGGTGCCGAACTCGTAGAAATTATTGTAGGTGGTGGCGTCCGTTTCCGGCGTGAGCGGGCGGCCGGGCTGGTATTTCGGGTTGCGGGGGGCCTCCAGCGGTTTCAGCGGCGGGGCCGGCGCGTCGCTGCCCCCGAAAAGTCGCCATTCCGCCCGCGCCGGCGCCGCCGCGGCGATCGCCCCGGCGCCGCCCAGCAGCGCGCGGCGCGCTAGCACCACTGCTTCCGGTGTTGCCTGCCAGTCCGGGATGATCCAGCCCGGCCGTCGTCGGATCAGCATGTCGCGTTCCTTTCCCCCGGGTGAAGCTGGTGGTCGCGCAGCCCCACGGTGTTCGGGAGGTGGCGTCCGTGCCAACAACCGCCAGCTGCCAGGCTCGCGGTATTGATCTGCCCCCCCGGTCCAGGGACAGACGGGACGTGCCGGCGTTACACGGACGGCGCGGGAGCATGCATCTCGCCCGCTTTCCCGCGTGAAGACTGGTTCCGCTCCGCCGGCCCGAATCAGGACTTCGGCGCGACCTCCGCGGGACGCAATGTCTCTGGCAGCGTCTCTGGCAGCCGTGCGACCTCGGGTGCGGGGGGCGGCTGCGCCGCCGGTGGGGGCGCCGCAAAGGAATCAAAATAATCCCAGGCAAGGTTGTTGGCATAAAACACGCCCGCATTGAGGGCGGTGGCCACCGAGACAGCCGCCAGCGTGGCGGCCCCCGATCCGGTATAGGCATAGAGCGACGCCGCCTTGATGGCCTTGATCCAGAGGGTCGCCGCTTTGTAGGTCAGAAATTTCCCGGTGGTTCTCCACAGCGAATCCGTCACGTCGAAACCTTCGCTTTCGTCCGGCTTCGGCGCCGCCGGCAGATAGCTGGTCCAAAGGTAGTCGTTTCCCGTATAGAGCGCCAAGGATGCCGCCGCACCGAACGCTGTCAGCGCCGTGCCGGCGACCAGGCTGCCGGCGGCGACGGAAAAAATGGTGAGGTTTACCGTCGTGGTGGCGGCCTTGTAGGTGATCGCCTTCAACGCCGAGTGCGACAGCGAGGCGCCACTGGCCTCGGTGGCCGCCGGTGACCCGGTCTGGCCAGGCGCGCCGTCGTCCACCGGTGCGGTCTGCGCCGCGGCGGGCCCGAGAAAAAGCCACATCGCCATGAACACTGCGAGCACTGTCGGCGGCATGCCTGTCTCTCGACCTCAATGCGATAGCGACGACCCCGGGGGTCTGATCAGGCAACAGCCGATCCGCGGGAGGATGAAGGCCACGGTCCGACGGTTCTCCAGCGGCGTATTTTTCCGGACGCCGCCGGTTCTTATGCATGAAGGTAAACATCCCTGCCATAGAGTTCGCTGATGGCAGATTCGAGGCGAAAGCGGGTTTGGCCGGCCGGCGCAGGTTGGCAGAGTGCTGCGCAAAAGCAACATCGGCCAGACGGGCGACAGCACGCCGATAAATTTGCTCGATAAAACAATTAGCTAAAGCGCTCCCAGCCTTTTGGGGTCAGGGTGAATGCGCCGAGTGGGCGACCATCGGGAATGTCGCGGCAATGGCCCAGGCCAGCGACAGGGCGTTGGCGAGGGCGCTCGGCAGCGGGGTGCGGGTTGCCCGCCAGGACCAGGTGCTGAATAGCCCATACACGGTGAAAAACACTATGATCACCGGCAGGATGATGATCAGGAAGAACAGCCGGTGCAGGTTCAGCGCGATAGCCAGCGCCAGGGACAGCAACAGGCAGAGCTTGGTGACCACATAGGCGCCGCGTGGCGCGCCCGGGCCCCGGGTTGCCCATTCGTCGGCGATGAACCACGGCAGCGTGCCGGCCAGCACCAGCGGCAGCATGAGCAGCCGCTCGCCGGTGGGGATGAACGAGGTGAAATACGCATCGACCGGCAGCCCGATGCCCAGCACTCCCCAGGCGGCAATGACAGCGGCGGCGGCAAGCACAGGCAGTGACGGACGCAGCCCGGCCAGGGGCACCCGCAGCCACGCCAGCACGGCGAGCATCAGCAGCCCGTAGACGCCGAGATGCAGGGCCAGATAATCGCCGAGCAGCAACGGCAGCAGGTCGGGCGGCAGCGGCCGCAGCAGCAGCGGCGTGACAAGTGCCGGCACTCCCGCCACCAGCCACAGGCGGCGCCAGTTCAGGCCCGCGCCCGCCGGCGGGTCGGCCAAAACCGGCAGCAGGGCGGCAAGGGGCCAGCCGAGCGCCACCAGTGCGGTGAACAACAACGCGAGCCAGGGACCGCGCGGCTGCACTTCACCTGTGGACGTCCGGTCCAGCATGGTATCCAGCCAGTCGCGCGCGGCGGTCAGGCTGCCGGCGCTGTACAGCACGCCGATATGCTCCGCGCCGGAGGCGTACACCAGCCGGCGGGCGGTGCCGGATCGCTTGTCGCCATAGGTGACGCCGGGCATCACCGCGCCGCCGGACGCCATGCCGACGAGGCGCTCGCCCTCGCGGTGCAGGAAGTCCGGTTCCAGGGCGCCGACAATGACCAGGAGGTTGCGGGGCCGGCCAGGGTCGGCGCCGCGCACGAAGGCCGAGACGGCGACGGTGGCGTCGATGTCGGGGTGCGTACGGGCGTACTGGACCACCGTGTCGGAGGCCATGGAGTGGCCGAGCAAAGCGAGGTGGCCGTTGCCGTCGGGGCGGGCCTTTGCATAGGCCACCACCTGGTCGATCGCCCCCAGCAGGGAGGCGGAGGCGGCCTTGTCGTCGGTGATGCCGCCGTTCAGGCGCACCGGGTTGCGGCCGTGGCCGGGGAAATCGAAGGTCACGGCGATATAGCCGGCGCGCGCGAGCGTCAGGGCAAACGGCTGCATCAACTGGCGCGAGCCGGCAAATCCGTGCGCGATCACCACCACCGGGGCGCGGCCGGGGGTGGCGGGGCGGAACACGGTGAGCGGGATGCTGCCGGCACGGTCGGCCTGGATGGACAAACCGTCCGTCGCCTGCTGCAGGTTCCACAGCGCGATCACGATTGCCAGCACGGCGGCCAGCGCCATCAGCAGGTGCCACGCCATCGGCCGGCGCAGCAGGGACGCGGTCGATCGATCCTGTTCGATGGTTGCAACTGCGCCCGGCATGCCCAGATTGACCCTCATGATCGCAGACATGTTCATCGCCGTACGCAATGCATTGCGGCGCGGCAAGACCTCCGACCGACCGCCCGCGACCGTGGCGAAGGTTGATCTGGACCGATACCTGGGCACCTGGTTCGAAGTGGCAAGGGTGCCCAACCCGGAGGAGGACGGTTACGGGCGGCGCAGCGTCGATGTCACCGCCACCTATGCGCGGCGGCGTGACGGCAGCGTCGATGTGCTGAACGTCGCGTACAACGCCAATGCGGCGATGCGGCGCACCTCGGTGCATGGTTGGGCGCGGGCGGTCGATGCCACCGGCGCGAAGCTGGTGGTGACGTTCTTCCACCTGTTCAAAGGCGACTACTGGGTGTTGGGGCTTGATCCCGACTATCGCTGGGCCTTGGTGGGCACGCCGCGCCGGCGCCGGCTGTGGCTGCTCGCCCGGTCGCCGAGGCTGGACGCGGCTGATTACGATCGGGCGCTGGCGATCGCCGCCGAGCAGGGCTACGACCCCGCCCGCATTGTCAAAACGCCTCAATCCGCCGCCGCATGAAGGGTTCCAAGGGCTTTGCCCTTGGTGGGGTGCAGGGGCGAAGCTCCCGCTGGGGTCCGGGGCAACGCCCCGGAGGGTGCCCGCAGATCTGGCAAGCCCGCTGAGCAGTTGTGAGCGCGCCCGCAAGAGCCTAAGCGTAAATTTGTTGAGTACAGCGGATCGGCGGCGGGACGAAATGCAACGGGTCTACAGGCGGCTGCTTCAGCGCGTGCGCCGGCCAGCGGACCAGGATTGTTCGGCGCCCGAGCCATGCACGCCGGTGGCGAAGGTCATCAGCTGGAATTTGCTGCGCCTGACTGGCGCCACGCTGGACGATGTGGCGCGGCTGGTCCGGCGGCACCGGCCGGACATTCTGCTGATGCAGGAAGCGACTCACGCCATCGACCAGCTGCCGGAGCATGTCGGTGGCCATTACTGGCGGGCTCCGTTGCCGGGGCGAATTCACGGTCTGGCGTTATGGAGCCCGCGGCTTTTGCCGCACCCCCCCAGGGTGCTGCCGCTGCAATCGGGGTCGATGTTCGAGCGGGTGTGCCAGATCGTCGAGTTTGACGGCATCGGCATCGCCAACGTGCATCTTTCGCATGGGCAGATGCTGAACCGCCGGCAGCTGCGCCGGATCGCGCGGGCGCTGCCGCACCGGGCGGCGGTGCTGGGCGACTACAATCTGGTCGGGCCGGCGCTGTTGCCCGGGTTTCAGGACGTGGGGCCGCGGCATCCCACCCATGTGATGGGCGCGCTGGTGCCGCTGCGTCTCGACCGGTGCCTGGTGCGCGACCTGACCTGCGTGGACAGGGACGTGCTGCCGCGGCACCGCTCCGACCACCGGCCGATCATGGTGACGCTGGCCGTCGAGGCAGCGCCGCTGCTGCTGCAGGCCGCCTAGAGGTATGGCAGCAACAGCCGCCCGGCGGCGTCGCGCAGGCGGACCGGCAACGAGCGCGCGTCCAGCGTGGTTTCGGTGAGGGCGCGTCCCTTGTGTGCCTCGATCATGGAGGTCAGCCCGGCCGCCAGTTCGCCGCTGTACACCTCCACGTCGAGTTCGAAATTCAGCCGGAAGCTGCGCATGTCCCAGTTGGCGCTGCCGATCAGGCACCAGGTATCGTCGACCACCATCAGCTTGGAATGATCGAATGGCGCCGGGTTGAGCCAGATCCGGCAGCCATGGCGCAGCAGCGGCCCGACATTGGCATGCATCGCCCAGTCCATGATCGTATGGTTGCTGCGCGCCGGCAGCACGATGTCGACCGTCACGCCGCGCAGCGCGGCCAGCGCCAGGGCGGTGACCAGGCGTTCGTCGGGCAGGAAATAGGGCGTCTGGATGCGCACCGCGCTTCGCGCGCTGATGATCGCCGCGAGGACGATGAACTCGATCTTGTGCACATCGGCGTCCGGGCCGGAGGTGACCACCCGGGCGCTGGCGGCGCCTGCCTCGCTCAGCGCCGGAAACCAGTCAGGCCCCGACAGCTCCTCGCCGGTGACAAAGCTCCAGTCGCTGGCGAAGACATCGGCGAGCTGCCTGACCACCGGGCCGCGCAGGCGGAAATGCGTGTCGCGCACCGGATGGCGCGGATGGGTGGCCAGCACGTTCTCGCCGCCGATGTTCATGCCGCCGGTGAAGCCCAGGCAGCCGTCGGCCAGCAGGATCTTGGTGTGGGTGCGCAGATTCAGGAACGGCATACGCCAGGGCAGCGGCGAGTGCATGAACCGGTCCACCCTCACCCCACCGCGGGCGAGCCGGTTGCAGGCGGGCGAATAGAAATAACCGCTGCCGATGCCGTCGATCAGCACCCGCACCTGCACGCCGCGGCGGTGGGCGGCGATCAGCGCGTCGATGAACGCGCCGGCGGCGGCGTCGTTGCGCAGGATGTAGGTGGACAGCGCCAGACTGCGCCGCGCCGTCGCGATGGCGTGCAACATGGCCGGATAGGCGGCATCGCCGCAGTGCAGAACCTGCACCTCGTTGCCCGCCAACAGCGCCCGGCCGGTGATGCGGGCGCCGGCCAGTGCCAGCGGGGCGAGGCGATCGTCGTGGATTTGCAGCCCCGCCCGGCCGGCGTGGGCACCGCTCCCGTCGCGGTGGCGCAGCGCGCGGGCGCGGCGGGTGACCCGGTTCACCCCGAACAGCGCGTACAGCGCCCCGCCGGCAAAGGGGGACAGCCAGGCCAGGCCCATCCAGCCGATTGCAGTACCAACGTCGCGCTTGTGCAGCAGCACGTGCACGCTCACCAGCACCGCGATCACGATGCCCGCCGGGATCAGCAGTTCGGCGGCGATGCGGGCGAAGGCCAGAACCGCGTGTTGTTCCTCGGAGCCGAGCACCTTCACCGCACCGCGTGCAGCATGAGCCGGGTGAGGGATTTCGCCTCCAGACGCAGCGCAGTGTCCATCGGCACCAGCGCGCCATCGTGCACGAGTTGCTGGATGGCGTCGAGCTGCGGCGACGTGCCCTTGCTGTGCTTGCGCAGCTGGGCATTGGCCACGGAAAGCGCATTCGCGGCCGCCAGGCTGCGCGGATCGCCGCCGGGCAGCACGAAGCCTGGCCGGTCCCATGGTTTCACCGGATCGGGCGCGCCGCGGATCCACGCCTTCGCCGCCGCGATCAACTGCATTTGCGGGACAAGTTCGTCCACGAGCCCGAATTCCAGTGCCTCGTCCGGCGGCAGCGCGCGGCCTTCCAGCAGCAAGGGCAAGGCGTGTTGTTGGCCCAGCATGCGCAGCAAACGCTGGCTGCCGCCGGCACCGGGCAGCAGGCCGAATTTGGCCTCCGGCAGGCCGAGGTGCAGGCCGGGGTCGTCGGCCACGAACCGGTGGTGGCAGGCCAGGCACAGCGCGAAGCCGACACCGAGGGCGCTGCCGTTGATCGCGGCCGCGAAGGGTTTGCCCCCCGTCTCGATCCGCCGCAGCAGAAGTTGCAGGCCCATCAGCGCGTCGTAGGTGCGGCGCGCCCGCGCCGCGGCATCGGCGTCGTCGCGCATCAGCTGCTCCAGCCAGGCCGGGTCAGCCCCGGCGATGAAGGCGCTTTTCGCGCTGGTGATCACGGCGCCGCGGATAGCGCCGTCCGTCAGCACGCGGTTCACCGCCTGGTCGAAATCAGCCGTCGACTCCGCTGACAGCACATTCACCGGGCGGCCGGGCATGTCCCAGACGATCAGCGCGATGCCGTCGGCGTCGGTCTGCAAGGTAAGGCTGCGCATGACGGGCCCTCCTCAGAGACGTTCGATGATGGTGGCGGTGCCCATGCCGATGCCGACGCACAGTGTGGCCAGCCCGGTGCCGAGATCGCGCCGTTCCATCTCATCAAGAAGGATGCCGAGGATCATCGCGCCGGAGGCGCCAAGCGGATGGCCCATGGCGATCGCCCCGCCATTCACGTTCAGCCGTTCCGGATCGATGTCCAGCAGGCTGCGGAACAGCAGGACGACGGCGGCGAACGCCTCGTTCAGTTCCCACAGGTCGATGTCGGACAGCGTCATGCCGGCGCGCTGCAGCACCTTGCGGGTGACCTTCTCGGGGCCGGTGAGCATGATGCAAGGTTCCGAGCCGACCGAGGCGAAGGCGCGGACGCGGGCCCGCGGGCGCAGGCCGAGCGCCTGCCCCGCCGCCCGGCTGCCCAGCAGGATGCCGGCGGCGCCATCGACGATGCCGGAGGAATTGCCGCCGGTGTGGACATGCTCGATGCGTTCCAGCCCGGGGTAGCGCTGCAGCGCGACCGCATCGTAGCCGGCGTCCTCGCCCAACGTGGCGAAGGCGGGCTTGAGTCCGGACAGGCTCTCCAGCGTGGTGCCGGGACGCATGTGCTCGTCGCGGTCGAGCAGCGTCCAGCCAAGCTCGTCGGTGACCGGCACGATCGAACGGGCAAAGCGGCCCTCCCGCCAGGCGGCGGCGGCGCGGCGCTGGCTTTCCAGCGCGTAGGCGTCGGCGTCGGCACGGGAGAAGCCCCATTTCGTCGCGATCAGGTCGGCGCTGATGCCCTGGGGGATGAAATGCGTCTCGAACGCCACTTTCGGGTTGCTCGACCAGGCGCCGCCATCCGCGCCCATCGGCACCCGCGACATCGATTCGACCCCGCCGCCAATGGTGATCTCCGACTGGCCCGCCATGATCTGGGCGGCGGCCATATTGGTGGCTTCCAGCCCCGAGGCGCAGAAGCGATTGACCTGCACGCCGGACACGCTTTCGTCGTAGCGTGCGTGCAGGGCGGCGAGCCGGGCGATGTCGCCGCCCTGCTCGCCCACCGGCATGACGCAGCCGAGCACCACGTCGTCCACCAGCGCGGTATCAAGCCCGCTGCGGTCGCGCAGGGCCGCCAGCACCCCTGCGGCGAGGTCGATCGGTGCCACCTCGTGCAGCGCGCCATCCGGGCGGCCGCGTCCGCGCGGCGTTCGCACGGCGTCGTAAATGAAGCACTCCGTCATTGCCCCCTCCCGGTCCAGACGTGGGTCGTAACAGAGACCAGGGCGGATGCGGAACAGGCGGCTGCCGGATCGGCAGGGGATCGAAGAATGGAAGCAAGGCCAGGGCAGAGCCCCTGGCCCTACCCGGTGGCTGGTCGCCGCGCCAGCCCTGAGGGATAACCGGGCATGACCCGCCCCTCCGCGCCCGTGCTGCCCGACAACGCCGCGCTGCTGCTCGATCTCGACGGCACGCTGCTCGACATCGCGCCCACGCCCGCTTCGGTGGTGGTGCCGCCCGGGCTGCTGCCCGCCCTGCGCGCCGTGCGCGCCGCGCTCGATGACGCGATGGCGGTGGTAAGCGGGCGGCCGATCGAGCAGATCGACGCGCTGCTGGATGACGTGCCCTATGCGGTGGCCGGCGAGCATGGCGGTGCCATCCGCCATGCGCCTGGGGAAGCGCCGGAGCGGCCGGACCTGCCCGCGCTGCCGGCACACTGGCTGGCACGGGCTGAACGCGCCGTCGCCGCCTATCCGGGGGCGCTACTGGAGCGCAAGGTGCACGGGTTCGTGCTGCATTACCGGCTGGCGCCGGACGCCGGCGCGGCATTGCACGCCGCCATGCTGTCGATCCTGGACGGCGACACGGCAGGCTTCACCCTCATGCCGGCCCTCATGGCCTGGGAGCTGAAACCGCGTGGCGCCGACAAGGGGCGGGCGGTGCACCGGCTGATGGCGCGCGCCCCCTTCGCCGGCCGGGTGCCCGTGTATGTCGGCGACGATGTGACCGACGAGGACGGCATGGCTGCCGCCCGGCAACTCGGCGGCATCGGCCTGAGGGTGCAGGACCGGTTCGGCGATGCCGCCGGGGTGCGCGCCTGGCTCGCTGCGCTGGCCGCCGGGTAGAAATCAGGCCTCGCCGATGGCGCGGTAAAGCCGCAGCATCTCGGCGGAAAACGCGGCGCGCAAATCTTCGGCTTCCTCGGCCGGCAGCCAGGAGCGGGCGAGCGAGTGGAAGCGCATTTCGCCCAGCGTGGTTTGCGTCAGATCACGCCAGGGGGGCGTCTCCGCCGCCTTCACCTTCGCCAGCGTGGCGGTGAGCTCGTCGCGGATTTGCGCCACGAACTCCGGCGGCGGCGGCTCGCAGGCGAGCGGCTCGGCGCCGAACAGGTCGGGCTGCCGGGCGGTATCGGCGAACAGGTCGGGCTGACGGGCGGGGCGCGATTTTGCCATGCGGGTTTTCTAGCGCGTCCGTGGCCGCGGGCGAAGCCTTGCGGCGTGCCGTCTCGCCTGTGCATCTTTCCGCCATGTCCGAAACCTGGCGGCGGAACGATCTGCCCGACGTGGCGGCGACCCTGGCCACAAGGCCCGGGCACGAGGCGGTCCGCACCCAGGTGATGGAACTGCTGCGCCATGGCTTCGGCGTGGCGTTCCACGAAGTGACGCACGAGCTGCGTCTGCCCGAGGTGCACGGAAGGGCGGATGCGCTGTTCGGTGCCACCGTGTTCGAGTTCAAGGCCGATCTGCGGCGCGAACTGGCCGACGTGCTGTCACGCCTGCCCGACTACCTGCGCGATCGCGAGATGCACCTGAAGCGTCCGTTCCTCGGCATCGCCACCGATGGCGCCACCTTCATCGCCTACGAGCTGCGCGACGGGGCGATGCGCGAGATCGGCCGCCACGAAACCCGCGCCGACCGGCCGGGCGAATTGCTGGCCTGGCTGGAACCGGCGCTGACCGAGCGCGACGACCTCTCGCCCGACCCGCTGACCGTGCGCCGCGAGCTGGGCCGCGAGAGCCTGACCTTCGGCCGCGCCCGCGGCGTTCTGGAGCGTCTGTGGGCGGCGCTGCGCGACCACCCCGAGGCCGGGCTCAAGCGGCAATTGTGGGACGGGCTGCTGCGCGAGGTTTACGGCACGGCGGTGGGCGATGACGGGCTGTTCCTGCAGCACACCTATCTGACCATCGTCGCCAAGACGGTGGCGGCGCGGGTGCTCGACCTGCCGGCCAGCGATGCCGCGGCCATCATGTCCGGCCGGGCGCTGGAGGAGGAAGGCATCCAGGGCGCGGTCGAGAGCGATTTCTTCGACTGGGTGCTGCTGCACCCCGAGGGCGCCGGTCTGGTGCGCCGGGTGGCCGGGCAGGCGGCGCGGTTCCGGCTGCGCGATGTCGAGGCCGACGTGCTGAAGGCACTGTACGAAAGCCTGATCGACCCGGCGCAGCGGCACGACCTGGGCGAGTACTACACGCCGGACTGGCTGGCGGCAAAGGTGGTGGCGCGCGCCGTCGCCGCGCCGCTGGCCCAGCGCGTGCTCGATCCGGCCTGCGGGTCGGGCACCTTCCTGTTTCACGCCATCCGGCGGCTGCTGGCGGCGGCCGAGGCGGCCGGCTGGCCGCCGGCCCGCGCGCTGGCGGCCTGCGCCGCACAGGTGCGCGGCCTTGATATCCATCCGGTGGCGGTGATTATTGCCCGCGTCACCTGGCTGCTGGCGCTGCGCGACGCCATCACCCATCGCACCGGGGCGCTGCACGTGCCGGTGTTTCTCGGCGACTCGCTGCAATGGAACTTGCGCCAGATCGCCGATGCCAGCGACGTGGTGGTGCCGGTGCCCGATTCGGCGCCGCTGCACATTCCGGTGGGCTTCGCCGAGGACCAGGCGCTGTTCGAGCCCGGTCTGCAGGCGCTGACCGAGGGCTTGCGCGACAACGCCGAGCCGGCGCGGGTGCGCCGCGACCTGCTGCGCATTCCCGGCGCGGCGGCGGCCGATGCCGAGGCGATGACGCGCACTTTCGGCCAGTTGCAGGCGTTGTACCGGGCCGGGCGGAACGGCATCTGGCCCTATGTGCTGCGCAATCTGGTGCGGCCGCTGTGGCTGTCGCGGCCGGGGCAACTGGCCGATGTGGTGGTGGGAAATCCGCCCTGGGTGGCGTACCGGCATCTCAGCGCCGAGTTGAAGCCGCGGCTGCGCGAGGCGTGCCAGCGGATGAATTTGTGGGTGGGCGGGCATCTGGCCACCCAGCAGGATTTGTCCGCACTTTTCTGGGCGCGCGCGGCGCAGTTTTATCTTCGGCGGGGCGGGACGATTGCGTTCGTGCTGCCCTATGCGGCGCTGAACCGGCCGGCGTTCGCGGGACTGCGGCGGGGGGATTTCCGGGACGTGGCGGTGCGGGTGGACGAGGCGTGGTCGCTCGAGTTCGTTCGGCCATTGTTTCCGACCTCGGCTTGCGTGGTGTTCGGTCGGCGCGAGGCGCCACGGGGCCTGCCGGCGCAGGTGACGCAAATTCGCGGCATGATCCGACGGCGCGATGCGAGCGAGGCGGAGGCTGACGCCGACCTGAAGGTTGCTTTGGGACCGTGGCCGCAGGAGCCGACGCTGCAAGGCGCCTCCGTTTACCGCGCCCGGTTCAAGCAGGGGGCGACGATCGTGCCGCGGCGCTTTTTCGTCGTCGAGAGGGACACCGCCGGGCGCCTCGGCCACAACCCGACGGCGCCGAGGGTGCGCGGGCGCACCGGTCCGTTGGACAAGGCGCCATGGTCGAGCGTCGAGCCGCCGCGCGGGCCGGTCGAAGCGCAGTTTCTCCACCCGTTGCTGCTTGGCGAGACCATTGCGCCATTCCGGTTGCTGGCGCACGCGCTCGCGGTCATTCCGGTAGATGGGCGCGATCTATTGGACGCCGCTGAAGCGGCAAATCGCGGCTACCGCAATGTCAGTGCATGGCTGCGCGACGTCGAAGGAAAGTGGACGGCTCATTCTCGGAGAAACGCCGACGGAATCCCTCGGCTGGCGTTGACGGAACGCCTGAACCACATGCGGACTTTGACGCAGCAGTTTCCGCCGAAAAACCCGCCGGTCGTGTATTCGGCGTCAGGCACCTTGCTGAACGCCGCCGTGGTTGCAGACGAAGTGGCCGTGGTCGAACACAAGGCTTATTGGACAGCAGCTCGCGGCATCGAGGAAGCGCACTATCTTGTCGCCGTTCTCAACAGCGACACGGTGCTTCAGCGCATCATCCCGATGCAGTCGCGCGGCTGGCGTGACCCGCGCGACTTCGACAACCTGATGTGGGAATTGCCCATCCCCGAATTCGACCGCGCCGCCGATCTACACCTCGCCTTGGCCGGGGCCGCCCGCCACGCCGAGACCGTCGCCGCCGGCGTTCCCCTCCGGGAGGGCGCGGATTTCCGCCGCCACCGCCGCGCCATCCGTGACGCGCTCGCCGCCGACGGCATCGCCGCCCGCATCGACGCGCTCGTCGCCGCCCTGCTCGACGGGTAAACGCGCAACACCCGACCCGCCCGAAAATCCCGGCCCGATATTTTCTTGACAGCCCGATGAACCCCGTCTCACAGTAACCGTGTCGTCAACAGCAAAGGAGGGTGCCGCATCAGCATGACTCCACCTGAGTTGAAGCGAGTTGCCGCCCGGCTTGGCAGCGGCAACTGATCAACACGGCCAAGTCAGTGCCCGGTCATTGAACCGGGCGCGAAGAATAAACCTTCGCAACCCAGCCCCCGGGTGACGCTTTTTAGCGCGCCGGGGGTTTTTGCTGTTTACGTTTTGTTAAACGCGCTCCATCAGCACCGCGATCCCCTGGCCCACCCCGATGCACATGGTGGCAACCGCGCGTCGCCCCCCGGTGCTCGCCAGCGCGTTCACCGCCGTCATCGCCAGCCGTGCCCCGGACGCGCCGAGCGGGTGTCCGAGGGCAATGGCCCCGCCGTTCGGGTTCACATGCGCGGCGTCGTCCGGCAGGCCGAGCTGGCGCAGCACCGCCAGCCCCTGGGCGGCGAAAGCTTCGTTGAGCTCGATGATGTCGATGTCCGCGATGCCCAGGCCGGTGCGGTCCAGCAGCTTGCGTACGGCCGGAACCGGGCCGATGCCCATGATGCGTGGCGGCACGCCGGCGGTCGCCATGGCGACCACCCGGGCGCGCGGCGTCAGGCCATATTTCCGTGCCGCCTCCTCGCTGGCCAGCAGCAGCGCGGCCGCCCCGTCGTTCACCCCCGAGGCATTGCCGGCGGTGACCGTGCCGGGGCTGCGGAACGGGGTTTTCAGCCGCGCCAGCGCCTCCAGCGTGGTGTCGGGGCGGGGGTGCTCGTCGGTGTCGATCACCGTGTCGCCCTTGCGGCCTTTGAGGACCACCGGCGCGATCTCGCGGGCGAAGAACCCGGCCTGCTGGGCGCGCCCGGCGCGTTGCTGGCTCCGCCAGGCGAAGGCGTCCTGGTCGCCGCGCGACACCTTGAACTCCTCGGCGACGTTCTCGGCGGTTTCCGGCATGGAGTCGACGCCGTAGGCCGCCTGCATCGCCGTATTGACGAAGCGCCAGCCGATCGTGGTGTCATGGATCTCGGCGCTGCGGCTGAACGCCTCGCCGGCTTTGCCCAGCACGAATGGGGCGCGGGTCATGCTCTCGACGCCGCCGGCCAGGATCAGCGCCGCCTCACCGGCGCGGATGGCGCGCGCGGCGGTGCCGACCGCATCCAGGCCCGAGCCGCACAGCCGGTTGATGGTGGCCCCCGGTACCTCGACCGGAAACCCGGCCAGCAGGCTCGCCATGCGGGCGACGTTGCGGTTGTCCTCGCCGGCCTGGTTGGCGCAGCCCAGGAATACGTCGTCCAGCGCCGCCCAGTCCACCTGCGGATGTCGCTCGCGCAGCACCCGCAGCGGGTGGGCGGCCAGGTCGTCGGTGCGGACATCCTTCAGGCAGCCGGCGTAGCGGCCGAACGGGGTGCGCGCGAAGTCGCAGATGTAAGCCTCGGCCATTGCCGGCTGCCTCCTTGGGATCGCCCCTGCAAGCCGAGGCTAGGCGCCGCCGGTTGGAGCTTCAAGCGGGGCAACTTCACGCGGGGCCGCTGCAAGCGGGCTCAGAACGGCAGCAGGATGTCGAGCACCTGCTGGCCCCAGCGCGGCGTCTGCACCTCGGTGAGCTGGCCGCGCCCGCCATAGGCGATGCGGGCCTCGGCCATACGGTCGTGGGTGACGGTGTTGTCGCTGGCGATGTCTTGCGGGCGGATCACCCCGGTCACCTGCAGCTCGCGCAGCTCATGGTTCACCCGCATTTCCTGGCGCGCCGCCACCACCAGGTTGCCGTTGGGCAGCACCTGGGTGATCACCCCGGCCAGCCGCAGCACCACGGTTTCGTTGCGCTTGAGCGTCGCCTTGCCAGTGTTGCCGTTGGCGCTGTTGGCGGTGAGCAGGGCGGACGGCGTGGCGCCGGTCAGCCATTTCGGGATCTGCGTCTCCAGCCCGAACACGTTTGTCGCGCCCAGGGCCTCGTTGGAGTTGCGGTTGGCGTCGGTGTTGTTCTCGACATCGGCGCTGTCGGTGGTGTTGATCAGCACGGTGACGATGTCGCCCACCTGGGCGGCGCGCTGGTCCTTGAAAAAGGCGCGGCTGCCGGGCCGCCAGAGCGCGTTGGCCTGCGGGGCGGCGAGCTGTGCCGCCGGCATGGGCATGGTGAGCGGCCGCCAGGTCGGGTCCTTGGTGGGATCGGCGGTAGGGCTCATTTCCGGCGCCTTGCCGACTTCCGACAGCCGCTGCAGCGAGCCGCAGCCGCCCAGCAGCGCGGGCAGCAGCAGCGCGGGCAGCAGCAGCGCCCATGCCGCGCGCCTCATCGGACCGCGACCTGGGCGCGGCCGGCGCCAGGCGACGGGCCGGGGTTTAGCAGCGGCATGCTGCCGGCGGCCACCCGCACCCGGCCCGCCTCGATCACCTCCGCTTCCAGGACCGCGCGCGAGCCGGCATTGAGCACCCGAATGCGATCGCCCGGACCGCCGGACTCCTGCGCCACGCCCTGGGCGGTCAGCGACAGCCCGGGAGCGTACAGTTCCATGAGCACCTGGGCGCCTTTCTCCACCAGAGCCGGACGTATCAGGTCGGACGCCGACAGCGGCTGGCCGGCCAGGGCCGGACGCTTCAGCGCCTGCCCCACCGCGTCGGCGCTCTGGCGCACCGTCTCCTCGCGCATCACGCCGGCGCGCAGCCGCACGATCTGCAGGTCGCGCGGCTGCAGCACGCTGCCGGCCGGCAGGCGATGCGTCAGCACCGGCAGCTCCACCATCGCCTGGAACTGTCCCGCCAGGCGCATGCGCTGCATCGGCATGTCGGCGGCGATCACCGCCAGCGTGGCGGTGAACCGTCCCGAGGCGGTGTCGTACTCGACTTCCTCGATTGTCGTCGCGGTGTGGCTCTCGGTCGGCACGACCGGGGCGGCGAAGCCGGACAGCTCCAGATCGCCGTCGGCCGGCGCGCCGGCACCGATGAGCGCCGCGCGCAAGGCGCTCAGCACGTCCTCGCGCGGCAACAGCCGGCCCGGCCTGTCCAGCACAATACGGTCGGCGGCCGAGGCGGGCCGCCAGTCGACCCCGAATTGCCGCGCGATGGCGGCCAGTTGCGCCGCCTCGACCAGGATGCGTCCACCCGGCGCCGGGCCAGGGCCGAGCACGCGGTCGGCGCGCGGCCCGGCGTCGTCGAACAGGTCGGACAGGCGCACCACCGGGGCCGCCAGCGTGGTGGTGCTGCGCAAGGTTGCCGCGGCGGCCGGGACGGCGGTCAGCAGGCCGGCGACCACGGCGGGCAGGAGCGGGTGCATGGCGCGCCTCTAGTGCATGTTGGTCAGGGTGGAGAGCATCTGGTCGGAGGTGGTGATCACCCGGCTGTTCATTTCGTAGGCGCGCTGGGCGCTGATCAGGTTGGTGATTTCAGTGACCACGTTGACGTTGCTGGTCTCGACGAAACCTTGCATGACCGAGCCGAAGCCGGGCGAGCCGGGCACGCCGGTGACCGGATTGCCGCTGGCGGCACTTTGCAGCAGCAGGTTGTTGCCCTGCAAATCCAGCCCCGCTTCGTTGGGAAAGGTGGCAAGCTGGAGGGTTCCAACCGTGTTCGGTGCGGTCTGTCCGCTCTGCGTGACCTGCACCGAGCCGGTGGCGTTGATGGTGACCGAAGTGGCGTTGGTGGGGACGGTGATGCCGGGCAGCACTGTGAAACCGTCGGCGGTGACGATCTGGCCGTCCGGCGACAGGCCGAAACTGCCGTCGCGGGTGTAGGCGGTGTCGCCGGAGGGCAGGGTGACCTGGAAATACCCGTTGCCGCTGATCGCCAGATCGAGGGTGTTGGAGGTCTGCTGCAGGTTGCCCTGCTCGTTGATGCGGTAGATCGCCGCAGTGCGCACGCCCAGGCCGACCTGCGCGCCGGCCGGCACAATCGATCCGGAATCCGACGAGTTCGAGCCCACCCGGCGCAGGTTCTGGTAGATCAGGTCCTGGAACTCTGCCTGCCGGCGCTTGTAGCCGGTGGTGGTCATGTTCGCGATGTTGTTCGAAATGACCTCGACGTTGGTCTGCTGGGCCTGCATGCCGGTGGCGGCGATGTCGAGCGAACGCATATTTTTTCTCCGGCGGCTCAAAACGGCCGAGAAGATTGAATGTTCAATACCGTGCCTGGCGGTGGCATGGCGCGGTTTTGCATCGCTCAACTCCGCTGCTGGTTGATCTTGTCAATGGCGCCCTGCAGACGGTCCGCCTCGGCCTGGATGAACTGCGAGACCATCTGAAACGTGCGCAGATCGTTCATCATGCGGGTCACCTCCGAGGTTGCTTGCACGTTGCTCTGTTCCATCGCCCCCTGGACGATGCGCGCCGCGGTGGCGGGGGTGGTGGTGGTGGTGCTGGCATTCAGTAGCCGGCTGCCCTCCGCCTGCAGCTTGTTGGGATCGCTGACCGAGACCAGGCCGATTTTGCCGATCTGCCCGTTCTCGCTGGAGATGGTGCCGTCGCCGGCCACCGTGATCTGGGTGTCGGCGGGGGTGAGCAGGACCTTTTGTCCCGTCGTGTTGAGCAGCGCATTGCCCTGCTCGTCGACCACCGTGCCGTCCACGCCGAGGGCGAAATGACCGGCGCGGGTGAGCCGGGGGCCGCCAGGTCCCTGCACGGTGAAGAACCCGTCGCCGGAAATCGCGAGATCGAGCGGGTTGGCGGTTTCGGTCAGCTGGCCGGCCTGGCGGTCTCGGTAGGTGGCGCGGTCCTGGGTGTAGACGATGCTGGCCCCGCCCGGCGGCGTGCCCTTGTGCTGGCGCGACAGCCAGTCGCTGAACAGCATCCGCTCGGCCCGGTAGCCCGGCGTGGTGGTGTTCGCCAGGTTGGTGGCGGTAACGTCCATCGCCCTGGTCTGCGCGACCAGGAAGGAGAGGGCGACATTGCTGGCGTTTTCCATCGTCGGGCTCCGGTGCCGGCGCGGTGGGGACGGGCGATGTGCCAGCCGCGCGCCGGGCGCATGCCACGGGCAGCGCAAGCCGCGTGCCATCGGGATCAGCGGCGGGAATCCGCCGCCCGTGTCCGATGGCCGGGGCCGCGCCGGCACGCCGTGCCGGGTGCGGGCGGCCGTCCCCCGGCAAGTTCGGCCGCCCCTTCAAGTCTTCCTTAACTCGCATTCCTCAGCATGGGCGCAGCCGGCCAGGGGCATGCGCGGTGTCCTTAACCCATGGCATGGCCCGGCTTGTTTTGGGGCGGCACTTGTTCTGGTGCCCGTGAGTTTGGATGCCCGTGAGTTTGGGTGCCCCTGAGTTTGGGTGCCCCTGAGTTGGGTGCCCCTGAGTTTGGGTGCCCCTGAGTTTGGTGCGGGAGCGCGGCGACATGAGCACGGCGGCGGTTGCGGAACCAGCGGCGGAGCCGGCGAAGCCGGGCGGGCGTCGCCGCCTGCTGTTGCTCGCCGTTCCGGTGCTGCTCGCCGCCATCGGCGCCGGGTTGTGGTTCAGCGGCGTGTTGCCGTCGCTGCTTGGCCTCGGCCATCGTAACGAGGTGCATGGCGCCGCCGATGAGCATGGCCCCGCGGCGGAGGGCGGGCACGGCGACGCGGCGGCCAAGCAGGCCACTTTCCTCGAATTGCCGGACATGGTGGCCAACCTGAATTCCCCGCAGGGCCGCCGGCCGAGCTTCGTTAAACTGCGCGCCCGCATCGAGCTGGTCCGCCCGGAAGACCTGCTTGCGGCGCAGGCCGGCATTCCGCGCCTGCTCGACCTGTTCCAGACCTATCTGCGTGAAATGCGCCCCGACGAGTTGCGCGGTTCGGCCGGCACCTGGCGCCTGCGCGAGGAGCTGATCAACCGCGCCAACATCGCCATCGCTCCCGCCCGTGTCACCGACGTGCTGTTCATCGAATTGCTGATCCAATGAGCGGCTCCGGGACCGAGTCGGAGGACGACCTCGCTGCCGCCTGGGGCGCGGAGACCGACGCCACCGCAGCCGGCGGCGCCCCGCCGGTGCAGGCGCAGCGCGTGCTCAACCAGGCCGAGATCGACAGCCTGCTCGGTTTCGACGACGGCCCTGCCGGCGGCGAAAACCGCACCGGCATGCAGAAGATTATCAGCTCCGGCTTGGTCAGCTACGAACGCCTGCCGATGCTGGAGATCGTCTTTGACCGGCTAGTGCGCATCATGTCCACCTCGTTGCGCAACTTCACCAGCGACAACGTCGAGGTCGGAATCGATAATATTCTGTCCCTGCGCTTCGGCGACTATCTCAATTCCATTCCGCTACCGGCCATGCTGGCGGTGTTCAAGGCCGAGGAATGGGATAATTACGAACTCATGGTGGTCGATTCCGCCATGATCTACTCGATCGTCGACGTGCTGCTGGGCGGCCGCCGCGGCACCGCGGCGATGCGCATCGAGGGCCGTCCATATACCACCATCGAACGCACCCTGGTCGAGCGGCTGATCCAGGTCGTGCTCGGCGATCTCGCCGCCAGTTTCGACCCGCTCTGCCCGGTGACCTTCCGCTTCGAACGGCTGGAGGTGAACCCGCAATTCGCCACCATCAGCCGGCTGTCCAACGCCGCCGTGCTGGCGAGGCTGCGCATCGACATGGAGGATCGCGGCGGCAGGCTGGAATTGCTGCTGCCCTACGCCACCCTCGAACCGGTGCGCGAGCTGCTGCTGCAGCAGTTCATGGGAGAAAAATTCGGCCGCGACTCGATCTGGGAAACCCATCTCGCCGAGGAGCTGTGGAGCACCGACGTGGACCTCGCCGTGGTGCTGGACGAGCAGGTGATGCGCCTGTCCGAAATCATGGCGCTCACGCCGGGCAGCCGCATCGTCCTCAATTGCGGCCCGGGCGCTTCGGTGCAGGTTCGTTGCGGCACTACGGCGCTGTTCGAGGGCCGCGTCGGGCGGCGCAAGAACCGCGTTGCCGTGCGCATCGAACGCGAGGTGCCGCGCACCCCGCCGGCGGAGCGGTGACGCGCATGCGGGCGCAGGAATGCCAGAACCGGCAACAGGACCCCGATGATGGAATGGCTGCTGGAAACCGCGCTGCTCGTGCTGCTGGCCGCCACGCTGTTTCACGCCATGCGCCTGGAGCGGGCGCTGGGGGTGCTGAAACGCGACCGCGCCGCGCTGGAGGAGCTGGTGGCCAGCTTCAACAGCAGCACCCGCGCGGCCGAGCAGGGCATCGAGCGCCTGCGCGCGGCGGCCGAGGGAGCGGGGCGGCAGGTGCAGCGCCAGGTGGATGTGGCCGCCGGGCTGAAAGACGACCTGCTGTTCTTGACCGAGCGTGGCGAGCGTCTGGCAGACCGGCTGGATGTGCTGGTGCGCGCGGCCCGGCCGCTGACGCACGACTCACCGGCGGAGCCGGCGCCGCGCCCGCCCGAACGTTTGCAGCCCGAACGGCTGCCGCCCGACCGCCCGCAGGCCGAGGACCCCGATCCGTCTGTCCCGCGCCTGCGCAGCCAGGCCGAGCGCGACCTGCTGCGGGCACTGCGCACGGCCCGTTAACATGAGGATCTTCCTCCCGGTTCCCCGGCTGCTGCCGCTGACCATGGCCGCCATGGCGGCGCTGCTGATGCTCAAGTCGGTGGCGCTGGTGCGCGCCGCGGTGCCGGCCGGGGCCGCCACGCCGGCGGCCGGCGCTGCCCGCCCCGATCCGGCCGGCCCCGATCCGGCTGGCCCCGGCCCGGCTGGCCCTGACCCGGCTGGCCCCAATTCGGCCGGCATCGGCGCGGCACGCCCCGACCCAACCCGCGATCCTGTGCGCCCGCAACCGGCGCGCGTCGAGCCGGCCCCGGCCACCGACCCGCCACGGCCGGCCGGGCCACCGATATCGGAGAGCGAGCGGGCGCTGCTGCTCGACCTGCGCGGCCGCCGCGCCGAGCTCGAAGCCCAGGCGGCCGCCATCGCCGCGCGCGAGGCGGCGCTGGCGGCCGCCGAGCAACGGCTGACCGCCCGTGTCGCCGAACTCGGCGATCTGCAGCGGCGTCTGGAGGCGCTGGAGGCGGAGCGTCGGACGCATGACGAGACCAACTGGCGTGGTCTGGTCAAAATGTACGAATCGATGAAGCCGCGCGACGCGGCGGCGATCTTCAACGACCTCGACCTGCCGGTCCTGCTGCCGGTTCTCGACCGGATGAAGGAGTCCAAGGCGGCGTCGGTGCTCGCCGCCATGCAGCCCGAGCGCGCCCGACAGGTCACCGCCGAGCTCGCCCAGCTGCGCACCCGCGCCAACACGCCCGCCAGGCCCGTGTCACCCTAGGAGAACCGATGACCATGGACAAATCGATGAACGTGCTGATTGTCGACGACTACAAGACGATGCTGCGGATTATCCGCAATCTGCTCAAGCAGATCGACTTCAACAATGTCGAGGAGGCGACCGACGGCGCGGAGGCGTTGTCCAAGCTGCGGGCCGGCAGTTTTGGACTGGTGATCAGCGACTGGAACATGCAGCCCATGACCGGGCTGCAGTTGCTGCAGGAGGTGCGCGCCGACGCCAGGCTGAAAGCGATGCCGTTCATCATGATCACCGCCGAGAGCAAGACCGAGAACGTTGTTGCGGCGAAGCAGGCCGGTGTATCAAACTACATCGTCAAGCCGTTCAACGCCGAAACCCTGCGCGACAAGATCGAAAAGGTGCTCGGACATGCCTGACACGTCGCTGCCTGACGACGCCGCGCTGCGGGCGCGCCTCGACCGGATCCGCGCCCGCCATCCCGATCCGGCGCCCGAGGCGGTGGCCGAGGTGGTGCGCGCTGTGCTGGCCACCATGGAAGGCGACCTCACGGCGACCGAAACGGCCCTCCTTGGCGAGGTCGCCGAGCTCGGCCGCACCATCGCCGCCGCCAAGGCCGAGATCGCCGCGCTGCGCGTGCACGACATCAACGTCAATCACATTCCGTCGGCGACCGATGAGCTGGACGCCATCGTCGCGCATACCGCCGAGGCGACCGAGTTGATCCTGGAAACCTGCGAGACCCTGGACCGGGTCGCCGGCAAGCTGTCGAGCGACACCCAGGGCGAATTGTCGGCCCAGTTGCAAGACGCCACCACGCGCATTTACGAGGCCTGCAGCTTCCAGGACATCACCGGCCAGCGCATCACCAAGGTGGTGACGACGCTGAAGACGATCGAGGCCAAGGTGGCCCATATCATCGCCGCCTTCGGCGACCGCCACCACGACGCCGCGGCGGAACCGCTGCCGGAGGAGCCGCCGGTCGAGGATTTGCTGCATGGTCCGCAGCTGCCTGCCAACGCCATGGACCAGACCGATATCGACAAGCTGCTGGCGAGTTTCGACTGATGCGCGCCTGGGTGCTGCTGCTGGCGCTGATGGTGGCATGGCCGCAGGCTTCGCACACCGCGCCACCGTTTCCGCGGTCCAGGCCAGCAGCCGCGGTTGCGCCGCCGGACTCCGCGGGACGGCTGGTCGTTTCTGAAAACCCGACCCCGACCGCCTCTTCCCCTCCGGCCACGGGTGCGGCGAGCGCTCCCTCCGCGCTGGTGCGCACCGGCAACCATCCCGGGTTTGGCCGGGTGGTGTTCGAACTTCCGCCGGGGGCCAGCTGGACCCTGGATCGTTCCGGCGACCAGCTGATCGTTCGTTTTTCCGGCGCCGACCTGATGGCCGGGGCATCTGCGCCGCGCAACGTACGGGCGCTGACCATTCTCGCCAGTGCCGCCGAGCTGTCGCTCGTGCCGGGCACGCAACTGCGTTCGGCGCGCCTGGGCAACCGTCTGGTGCTCGATCTGCTCGACCCTGCCGCGCCAGGACCGGCCGCGTCCAGAACAGCCGCGCCAGGACCGGCGGCGGCGCCGGCATCGCCGGCCCGGCCGGTGGTGCGTCCGGCGGTGCCGGCGGCGAAACCCTGGACATCTGCCGCGCTGCCGGCAACCCCGCCCGCACCGCCGGTCCAGGCGGCACCCATATCGGTCACGCCAGCGGGTGCCTCGCCCCCTGCTGCGGCCACCACCCGGCCGTCCGGCCAGCCACCGGCGATTGCCGCTATTCCCGGCCCGCCGGCGCCTCTCGCCGCCGCACCCACCAGTCCGGTCCCCGCCCTTCCGGCCCCCGCCCCGGTCGAGGCCCCGCGCGCCGGCCCGATCACCCTGGCGGCCTCTGCTGTTTCCACCGGCGGCGGGATCGTATTGCCGTTCGCTGCCGGCACCGGCGCCGCCGCCTTCCGGCGTGGCGACGATGCCCTGCTGGTGTTCGACGAGCGCCGCCCGATCGACACCGAGGCGCTGCGCAGCGACCGCGCGTTCGCCGCCGCTGAGGTGCGTTTGTTCCCCGAAGCCACGGTGCTGCGCATCAGCCTGCCCGCGGGCCGCGCCCTGCGCCTGTCGAGCGGCCCGGCCGGCTGGACCGTGGCCGTGGGTGACGAGCCCGCGCTGCGTCCGATCCGTCCTGACCTCGACACCGGAACCGGTGGCCCGCGGTTGCGCCTGTCGGCCGCGCAGCCCGGGCGGACCGTGGCTGTGCCGGACCCGCTGACCGGTGGCACGCTGCTGGTCGGCACCCAGCGCGAGCCGGGCCAGGGAATCGTGGTGTCGCGCCGCACCCCCGAATTCACGTTGCTGCCGACCTGGCAGGGTGTGGCGGTGCAAGCCATCTCGGACGAGTTGATCCTGCGCCAGGTGCCGGACGGATTTACCCTTGGCTCCGCCCTGCCGCGTGGCGGCCTCGGGCTGAGCAAGCCGGACATCGACCTTGCCGCCCTGGACGATGCCGCCCGCCTGACCCGCCGTTTTGATTTCCCCCCCCTGCCCATGGCCGCGCTGTTGCGCCGCCTGCAGGGGGAGGTGCTGGGCGCCGGTGCGGTGCCGGCCGGTTTGCGCACCGCCCCCCGTATCGCCACCGCCCAGGCCATGCTGGCGCTGGGCCTTGGCGCCGAGGCGCAGGCCTTGCTGTCGCTCGCCGGCGCCAGCGACCCGCGGGCCGCCGATGACCCCGACCTGATGGGCCTGTCCGCGATCGCGTCGTTGCTTGCCAACCGTCCCGAAGACAGCGCTGCCCTGGACGATTCCCGCCTGACCGGAACTGACGAGGTGGCGCTGTGGCGCGGGCTGCGCACCGCCATGCTGCGCGAGGGCGCACCGGACGCCGCCGCCGTGATCGCCGCCGAATTGCCGCTGCTGCTCGCCTATCCCGCCGCGTTGCAGTCGCGCCTGCTGCCGCTGGCGGCCGAGACGATGGCGCTGGGCGGCGAAACCGAGGCAGCACAGCGCCTGGTGGTCCTGCGGCCGAACGATACCCGGCTCGACTTCGCGCGCGCCATGCTGGCCGAGAAACGCGATCGCCACGCAGCACTGCAAATCCTCGACCGGCTGGCGCTGTCCCCCGATCGTCGCGAGCGTGCCCGCGCCGCGCCGCGCGCCATCGAACTGCGTCTTGCCGCTGGCGAGATCACGCCGGCCGCGGCCGCCGATGCGATGGGGAAGTTGCTGTTTGTGTGGCGTGGCGATGCGCGGGAAGTGGCGATGCGTCTGCGGGCCGCCGAATTGCGCGCCCAGGCCGGCGGAACCCGTGATGCCCTCGCCATGCTCCGCGAGGCGGTCGAGGCGCTGCCCGACGCGCGGGAGGCGCTGCGTGGGCGGATGCAGTCGATTTTTGCCGCCGCCCTTGCCGCCGATGCCGGGACGCCGATTCCGCCGCTTGAACTGGTGGCGCTGGCCGAGGAAAACCCCGACCTGATCGCCGAGCGCGAGCCCGGGCTGGAACTGGCCCGGAAGCTGGCCGATCGCCTGGCTGCTCTCGACCTGCCGCGCCGGGCTGCCCCGGTGCTGGAAAACCTGGTCGCCGCCGCCCAGCCGGGGGTTGTCCGTGCCGAGTTGGGTGGGCGCCTCGCCGCCACAAGGCTGTTGCTGGGCGATGCCGCCGGCGCCATGTCGGCACTCGGCGCCACCGCGGTCGACGCGCTGCCGCCGCCGGTGCTGGAGGCGCGGGTGCTGGTCTGGGCCCGCGCCACCGCCGCCCAGGGCGACCCGGCCCGTGCCGCCGCGGCGCTGGCGGCGCTGGAAACGCCGGCCGCGATGGAGCTGCGCGCCCAGTTGCTGGAGCAGGCGAAGGACTGGAAAGGGGCAGCCGCGGTGCTGCGCCGCTACGCCGACAGCATCGTGCCGGCGGAGGGCGCGCTGACCGAGGCGCAGGCGGGAACCCTGTTGCACCTGGCTGCGGTGGCTTCGCAGGCCAATGACGCGGCGATGCTGGCGCAATTGCGGGGACACGACCTTGCGCGCATGCCGCAAGGGCGCACCGCCGATATGGTCCGCCTGCTGACAGTCACGCCGGTGCAACTGCCAGAGGATTTGCCTCGGGCTCGGCGGGAGGCAGCGTTGGCGGGCGGATTGCTCGCGAAATAGCCGCGGACGTGGCCGGGGCCGAGCCCTGGCCTCCCTTGCGCTGCCGACATGCATAAATCGTCGGGCGAGGGGACTGATTGCCCTTGCGCCCCCCCCCCTTTTTCATCATGTTCCGCCGCCTTGGCCCCCGGGGGCGCGCGCATGCGGCCCGCGCCCACCAGGCTGTCTGCTGGTTATGGAGGGATGCGGTGAACGCACTCACGCAACTGGGGATGGTCTCGGATTTCCCGAGCGAGAACCAGACGACGACGATCCGTTCGGCGGGTGCCGAGGACGATCGTAAAGACTATTTTGTTGAGCGTGACGGCATGCGCTTCGCCGGCACGCATCTCCTGGTGGATCTGTGGGGTGCCAGCAGGCTCGACGACCCCGACCATATCGACGCCGCCCTGCGCGAAGCAGCGCTCGCGGCGGGTGCGACGATTCTGCACAGCCATTTCCACCACTTCACGCCGAATGGCGGTGTGTCGGGCGTGGTGGTGCTGGCGGAGAGCCATATCTCGATCCACACATGGCCGGAGCGCGACTTCGCGGCCGTGGATTTGTTCATGTGCGGCGCCTGCGACCCGTACCTGTCGGTGCCGGTGCTGCAGAACGCATTCACCCCCAATCGTGTGCAGGTCGATGAGCAGCGTCGCGGCCGCACAAACTGATTCAGGCCTGCCTTGATCGAAGCGCGGGCGGGTACCGGCCGGTGCCCGCCCGCTCTGCGTGAGGAGACCCGACCATGACAACGCCATCGGGGCCGACGCCGTCGGGCGCCGCCGATTTGTGGGTGAACGAGACGTTGTACGCGGCCTGGGGCCAGCGCTTTCGCGTGGTACGCGAACTCGCCCGCGTGCGCAGCGCGTTCCAGGATATTTTTATATTCGAGAGCGAAACCCATGGGCGGGTCATGCTGCTCGACGGTGTTGTGCAGATCACCGAGGGTGATGAATTCGTCTACCAGGAGATGCTCACCCATGTGCCGCTGCTGGCGCACGGCGCGGCGCGTAACGTTCTGATCATCGGCGCCGGCGATGGCGGCGTTCTGAAGCGCGTTCTGCAGCACCGCGGCGTCGCGCGCGCGGTGATGGTGGAGATCGACGGCGAGGTGATCCGTCTGTCGCGGCAGTTTCTTCCCGGCATCGGCGGCGACGCCTGGAACGATCCGCGCGCCGAGGTGATCGTCGGCGACGGCATCGATTTTGTGAAGCGCGCGCCGGACACCGCCTTCGACGTTCTCATCGTCGATTCGACCGACCCGATTGGCGTCGGCGAAGTGCTGTTCACCGACGATTTCTACGCCAACGCGTCCCGTATTTTGGCGCCCGGCGGGCTGATCGTGAACCAGTGCGGCGTGCCCTTCATGCAGGCCGACGAGTTGCACGACACCAGCCTGCGGCGGGCCAAGTTCTTCCCGTATGTCGGTGCTTATGTCGCGGCTGTGCCGACCTATGTCGGCGGCTTCATGACGCTCGGCTTCGCCGCCAAGTCGGCCGGGTTGGACGCCGTGCCGGTCGAGACGATCCGTACGCGCGCAGAAGCGGCCGGCATTCAAGGCACCACCGGGTACTGGACCCCGGAGGTGCACTGCTCGGCCTTTCAACTGCCGCCCTACATCGCGCGCCACCTGCCGGCGCGCGGCTGATGGGGCGGCTCAGAGGGTGCCGTTCTGCACGTTCCGTCCGAGCGTGCGGCCGATCAAATTGCCCAGTTCGGTCGCCACCTCGGCGCCATCCCGCACCTTGATGATGCACTGGGCGGAGGCAATCCAGACATAGGCGGCGCTGTTGCTGTCCACCAGGTTCGCCGTGATGTTGACGGTACTGGCGTTGATGTCGACGAGGGTGCCGCCGTTATCGGCCCAGTTGAAGTTGTTGTAGGTGGTTCCCTGCAGCGGACCGGACGACGGGGTCGCAATCGTGAACAGCAGGCCGAGCTTGAACGGCGATGCCGGGTCCACCTCGGCGCCACCGGCCCGCAGCCCCGCCAGGAAGTGGTCGGCCAGCGCCGGGTTTTCCGGCGCATCGGCCAGGGCGATCTTTGCCGGCAGCGGGATCGGCTGCATCACCGAGGTCATGAATGTGCCCTTGCAGGCATCGCCTGCGAGCGCCGGCCCGGCGGGTGCCACAAGCAATCCCACCGCCAGCATGGCGCCGGCAGCATGCTCGATCAGATTTCGGTCCCGCCTCATGGCATGCGCTCCGTGTTGGCGTTGCCGCGCCTTGCGGTGCGGTCACGCATCATTCAGGCACGGCTTTGATACGACGGCAAGCAGGGTTAAGGAAGGCCAGGGCTCTGCCCTGGACCCCGCTACTATAGCAGCTGTTTTGAGAGGGGGTTAGGCGGCGAGCCGGTTCACCATCTAGCCCCCCTCAAAACGGTTGCCGACAAGTAATGGGTTCCAAGGGGCCACTGCCCCTTGGCGGGGTCCAGGGGCGGAGCCCCTGGCCTTGTACCCTATTGCGCCGCACCATCGATCTGGGCTAGCACAACGTCGGGTCACGCCCCCCCACCGGGGCGCTTCTCTTCTGTAAGGGAGAGCGATCATGGCGATCGCCGCTACCAAGCCGGACCTGCGTCCGGCGAACCCCCAATTCTCATCCGGTCCTTGCACGAAACGACCAGGCTGGTCGGTCGCGGCCCTGGAAGGCGCGCTGCTCGGCCGCAGCCACCGCGCCAAGGACCCCAAGGCGCGTCTTGCCGATGTGATCGAGCGCTCGCGCCGAATCCTCGGCATCCCCGCCGACTGGCGCCTGGGCATCGTGCCCGCGTCCGACACCGGTGCGGTCGAGCTGGCGCTGTGGTCGCTGCTCGGCGCCCGCCCCGTCGATGTGCTGGCCTTCGAAAGCTTCTCCGAAACCTGGGCCACCGATGTGGTCAAGCAGTTGAAGCTGGCCGACGCGCGGGTGCTGAAGGCGCCGTATGGGCGACTGCCCGACCTCGCGCAGGTCGATTTTTCGCACGATGTGGTGCTGGCCTGGAACGGCACCACCTCCGGCGTCCGTTTCCCCGACGGCGACTGGATCCCCGCCGAGCGCGAGGGCCTGGTGATCGCCGATGCCACTTCGGCCGCGTTTGCCCAGGACCTGCCCTGGGACAAGCTCGATGTCGTCACCTGGTCCTGGCAGAAAGTACTGGGCGGCGAGGCGGCGCACGGCATGCTGGCGATCTCGCCGCGCGCGGTCGAGCGGTTGCTGAGCTACAAGCCCGCCTGGCCGCTGCCGAAGATTTTCCGCCTGACCAGCGGCGGCAAGCTGACCGAAGGCATCTTCAAGGGGGAGACCATCAACACCCCCAGCATGCTGGCGGTCGAGGACGCGGTGGACGGTCTGCGCTGGGCCGAATCCATCGGCGGCCTGCCGGCCCTGATCGCCCGCGCCGATGCCAGCCTCGCCGCCATTGCCGCCTGGGCGGCGCAATCCGGCTGGGCCGACTTCCTGGCCGAAGTGCCGGCAACCCGGTCCAACACCTCGGTCTGCCTGAAGATCACCGCACCCTGGTTCACCGCCCTCGACGCCGCCGGGCAGGCGGAGGCGGCGAAGAAGCTCGCCTCGCTGCTGGAGAAAGAGAACGTGGCTTACGACATCGGCAGCTACCGCGACGCCCCGCCGGGCCTGCGCATCTGGGCCGGCGCCACCGTGGAGCCGGACGACATAAGCGCCCTGCTCCCCTGGCTCGACTGGGCCTACGGGCAGGTCGCCGCCGCATACGCCACCCAGGCGGCGGAGTAACGTCGATGCCGAAAGTTCTTATTTCCGACAAGCTCTCTCCGGCCGCGGTGGACATCTTCCATGCCCGCGGCATCGAGACGGATGTCAAGACCGGCCTCTCCCCCGCCGAGCTGCGCGCCATCATCGGCGAGTACGACGGGCTGGCCATCCGCTCCGCCACCAAGGTCACGAAAGAAGTGCTGGATGCCGCCACGCGGCTGAAAGTGGTTGGCCGCGCCGGCATCGGCGTCGACAATGTTGACGTGAAATCGGCCACCGCCCGCGGCGTGATTGTGATGAACACGCCGAACGGCAACGCCATCACCACCGCCGAGCACGCCATTGCCATGATGTTCGCGCTCGCCCGCCAGCTTCCCGAAGCCTCCGCCTCCACCAAGGCCGGCAAATGGGAAAAGAACCGTTTCATGGGCGTGGAACTGTTCGCCAAGACGCTCGGCCTGATCGGCTGCGGCAATATCGGTTCCATCGTCGCCGACCGCGCCATCGGCCTGAAGATGCAAGTCATCGCCTACGACCCTTACCTGACCGAAAAGCGCGCGCTCGACCTCGGCGTGGACAAGGTGGAGCTGGACGAGTTGCTGGCGCGTGCCGACATCATCACCCTGCACGCGCCGCTGACCGACCAGACCCGCAATATCCTCTCGCGCGAGGCGATCGCCCGCACCAGGAAAGGCGTGCGCATCATCAACTGCGCCCGCGGCGGGCTGGTGGACGAAGCGGCGCTGGCCGAGGCGCTGCAGTCCGGCCACGTCGCCGGCGCGGCGCTGGACGTGTTCGAGAGCGAGCCGGCGAAGGAAAGTCCGCTGTTCGGCTTGGAGAACGTGGTGTGCACCCCACACCTCGGCGCCTCCACGGCGGAAGCGCAGGAGAACGTGGCCCTGCAGGTGGCGGAACAAATCAGCGATTTCCTGCTCACCGGCGCGGTGACCAATGCGCTGAACATGCCCTCGGTGAGCGCCGAGGACGCGCCGCGGCTGAAGCCCTACATGGAGCTGTGCCGCCTGCTCGGCTCCTTCGCCGGCCAGCTCACGGCCACCCAGGACGGCGAGCTGAAGGCGGTGAGCATCGAATACGAAGGCCTGGCGGCAAAGCTCAACCACCGTCCGCTCACCGCGGCGGCCCTGGCCGGGTTGTTGGAGCCGCTGATGGCCGGCGCCAATATGGTCAACGCCCCGCTGCTGGCGCGCGAGCGCGGCATCGAAGTGGCCGAGACCGTGCACGACCGGCCGAGCGAGTACCAGACGCTGGTGCGCATTTCCGTCACCACCAACAAGCAGGTGCGCTCGCTCGCGGGCACGCTGTTCGCCGGCAGCAAGCCGCGGCTGGTGGACCTGAAAGCCATCCCGGTCGAGGCCGATTTCGCCCGCTACATGCTGTACGTGACCAACCAGGACAAGCCGGGCTTCATCGGTCGCTTCGGTGCCACACTGGCGGAGGCGGGCATCAATATCGCCACCTTCCACCTCGGCCGCGCCGAGGCCGGGGGCGATGCGATCTGCCTGGTGAGCGTGGACGAGCCGGTGCGCGAGGACGTGCTGGCGCTGGTGCGCAAGCTGCCGCTCGTGGTGCAGGCGACGGCCTTGTCGTTCTGAACCAAGGCACGGCCAGGGCTCTGCCCTGGCCCCAGAAGGGGCGCCAGCCACCATGAGCGCGACGGCGCCATCATCAAGGCTGATTGCGCTGCTGCGAACCGCGGACTGGCTGACCGCGGATCGCGCAACCGCCTGGTGCCGGGTGCTGGCGGTCATGACCGTGGTGGTGGCGCTCGGTTGGATCGGGCTATCGCATGGCGGCGTCGACCAGCAGGGCAAGCCGCTCGGTACCGATTTCGTCAGCTTCTGGACCGCGTCCCGGCTGGCCCTGGAGGGGCAGCCGGCCTCGGCGTACCGATGCTTTGGCCCATCAGGCGGAACAACGCGCGCTGTTTCCGTCCCTGGCGAGTCAGTCTGTTTATTTCGCTTTCTTCTATCCACCGACCTTTCTGTTGCTGTTGCTGCCCTTTGCCTTGCTTCCTTACCTGGCGGCGCTGGCGCTGTGGCTCGGGACCGGATTCTCCGCGCTGTTCATCTGTCTTCGCCGCTTGCTGCCGCAGGGCTGGGCCATTCTTCCCATCGTCGCTTTTCCGGACGTGCTGATCGATGCCGGCAACGGGCAGACCGGGTTCCTGAGCGGCGCCTGTTTCGGCGCCAGCATGGTCCTGGCGCAGCGACGGCCATTCCTGGCCGGCGCCTGCCTGGGCATTCTTGTTTTCAAGCCGCATCTGTTGCTGGAAGCTCCCGTGGCGCTGCTGGCCGCGCGGAGATGGGCCGTCATGGCCGGCGCGGCGACCTCCGCCCTGGCTCTTGCCGGCCTGTCCCTGCTGGTGCTGGGTCCTGACTCCTGGCGCGCGTTCCTCCACATCGCCCCGCTCGCGCGCACGACTTTGGAACAGACCCGGCTGTTCGATCCGGGACTGGTGCAGAGCGTGTTCGGCGCCGTTCGCGTTCTCGGCGGCAGCATCCCGCTGGCCTACGCGCTGCAGATCCCGGCCAGCCTGCTGGCAACCCTCCTGCTGCTGCGAAGCGCCTATCGCCGACCGGGCGCCCATGCGGAGGGCGCGCTGCTGATCGCGGCCACCTTGCTCGGCACGCCATACCTGGTCGACTACGATCTCGTCTGCCTGGCGCTGCCAATCGCGTGGGTGATGCGGGAAGCACAGCGGACGCAGTGGATTGCGTGGGAAAAAATCGTTCTCCTGCTGGCCTACACTCTGCCGCTGTTCGCGCGCGAGCTCGCCGTCATCGCCGCGGTCCCGGTTGCCCCGCTGGCGCTCACGGCTTTGCTGCTGGTCGTTGCGCGGCGAGCGCGCGGCGCGACAATTGCGTGACGCGGCCGATCAGCAGCACCGTCGCCGCCCCGCCGAGGGCCAGCATCGCCGACCGCAGCGGCCAGGTCTCCTGACCCCAGCGCGAGAGTCCGGCATCCGCAAGCGTCCCGAGTACCACGTACCCCAGCAGCGCCGGCAGTGAGGCCAGCGTGCCGACCATGTAAGCGCGCAGGCCGACCGCCGACATGCCGAGCGCGTAGCTGGTGGCGGCGAACGGCATGACCGGCGACATTCGCAGCAGGCAAACCATGCGCCAGCCGTCCTGCGCCAGTACGGCGTCGATGCGCGCCAGGTCCGGCCGGCGCGCCAGCATCCGGGCGATCATTTGCCGCAATAACGAGCGGCTCAGGGCAAAAGCGAGCAGCGCGCCGCCCAGCGTACCTGCTGCCGCCAGCGGGAAGCCGGCGGCCACCCCATAGATCGCCCCCGCGGCGATGCCGAGCAATGATGCCGGCAGAATGCCGCTGGCCGCGACCAGCACCTGCGCGCCGGCCAGCCCAGCCCAGCCGACCGGGCCGGCCCCGCGTATGGCTTCCAGAAGTCGCTGCGACGCGAGGGCGTGCAGGTCCGGGCGGAGCACGCCGGCTGCCATACCGGCGAGAATCGGCACGCCAATGACCAGGGCAACCGCCACCCGCCAGCGGGCCAGCGTCATGGGCCGGACGCCTTACGGCCCGGGTGGACGTCGATGGGGGCGTAGATCGGCGCGCGCAGCAGGCCCCATTTGTGCAGGCGGAACGATACCGAGGTCCACAGCACGCCAAAGCCGTAAATCACGCTTCTGGAGAAATTGATCGACGATGCCTCGGGCATATATTTTGTGGGACAGGAAATCTCGCCGATGCGGAACCCGGCATAGATCGCCTGTGCCAGCATCTGGTTGTCGAACACGAAATCGTCCGAGCACTGCTCCAGTGGCAGGCTTCGCAGCACCCAGCGGCTCCAGGCGCGGTAACCGGTATGGTATTCCGAAAGCTTGTGTCCGATGAGAATGTTCTGGACCAGGGTGAGAATGCGATTGGCGATATATTTGTAGCGCGGCATCCCGCCCTTGATGGCGCCGAGGCCAAGGATTCGCGAGCCGAGCGCAATGTCGTATTGGCCCGAGGCGATCATGGAAGCCATGGCGGTGACCAGGCGCGGCGTATACTGATAGTCCGGGTGCAGCATCACCACGATATCGGCCCCCCGCTCGAGGGCGGCAGCGTAGCATGTCTTCTGGTTGGCGCCGTAGCCGCGGTTGCGGCTGTGCTGAAGGATATGGATGCCAAGTTCGCGGCCTATCGCGACGGTGTCGTCGCTGCTGAAATCATCGGTCAGGATCACGTCATCGACAACATCGCGCGGGATTTCGTCATAGGTCCGGCGCAAGGTTCGCGCCGCGTTGTAGGCGGGCAGCACAACCGTGACCTTGTAATCCAGCAGCACGAGCCGGTACCTTTCCATCCTGGAGGACTCGCCTTTGTATCCGCGGGCGTGCCGGAGGATCGTTGCCTGCGCTGTCGCGAAGATGCAACCCGCGCCCGCAAGACACGGGGTCCAGGGGCGAAGCCGTTGGTGGAGGTTCAGGAGGCAAAGCCTCCTGGCGGGGCTCCGGGGCGGCGCCCCGCAAAGGCCAAAAATTCTGCCCGCTTGCGCGCGGACGTGTTCTTGCGTCCGCGCCGCGATCTTTGCCCGTGCGTTGGCAAGGGCGCGCAACCAGACTTTCCGACGTGCCAGTTCGCCGGGAATCGGCATGTCGTCGGGGATGTTGAAGCGCGGTCTTGCAATAGGGGACGCGCCTCTGGCGTCTGCGCTGGGGAAGCGCCTTGGTCGACGGGCTTAATGTTATGCGACAAAATATTTGTTATTTCGCAACAAACCCGGAACTCGTATGCGATGCCCACGACATCGGGGAAGGGACCGCACGGCTGTACGAGAGCAGATTGCGGGCAGCGACACGCCTCGACGCTTGTCCTGGGGGTGCCAACGGGCGTGACCGGGACAGGGAAGCGATCAGCATACGAGGGCGGTTTTGGTGTGTCGGCAGGGGCGGGAATGCGCGCATAGACGGCGCTCGACGGCAAGACACGCCGAGGCGGCGTGCCGGCCATGCACATGCGGCGATTTTGCCCGCACGGCGATTAATTGCGGATACGGGTCATGTCCACCGCCGAAACGGCCGGACGCGCCATTCCCTTGCTTTTTCGTTATGGATAATTTAACCCAACGTTCAACGTTGCGTCGTCCCACCGAAATTGTCATCGCCTAGACTGGCGTTCCGGCCCATTAACAAAACAGGAGCGCCCCATGCGGTCTGACCCGCTGCAACCCAAAACTCTCACATACAAACTCATGACCTGCGTCGCGCTCGCCGCAATCATTTCCAATACCATATTGCCGGTCGCCGCGGTGGCCGCGGAAAGCAATACCGCGACCCCCATCAAGCACGTCATCGTCATCATCGGCGAAAACCGTACCTTCGATCACATCTTCGCCACCTATCAGCCGGTCAACAGGAACGAGACTGTCCTTAATCTTTTGTCGGAAGGAATCGTCAACGCCGACGGCACGCCGGGACCGCATTACCGCAACGCGCAGCAATATCAGGGCTTCGATACCACAAAATACGAGATCAGCCCGGCCAAGACGCCCTACACGACCCTGCCGCCTGTGCTCGCCGGCGGTCCCGCGACCCCGTATGTGTGCACGGGAATCGCGGAACTCACCCACACGACCATCACCGGCACGTCCTGCGACACCGCGGCCAACGAGGTGGTAGCGGCGCAGGTCGAAAACGGGCTGGACAGTGGCTACGTCAAGTACCTGCTGACCGGCGGCACCGGCCTGGCCGCTGGCGTGCTGGACACGCGCATCAAATACGACGGGCGTAACGCCAGCAATCTGCCGCCCGGCCCGTTCCAGCTGACCTCGACGACCCTTCCGTACGACGCCTATGCGCAGAGCCCGGTGCATCGCTTCTACCAGATGTGGCAGGAGAACGATTGTAACGCCGGCGACGCCACCGTCTACGGTGGCTGGGGCTGCCATGCCGATCTGTTCCCCTGGGTGGAGACCAGCGTCGGCGCGGGGTCGAACGGCGCCGCCCAGCCGGCGAACTTCACCACCGCGACGACCGGTGAAGGCTCGACCTCGATGGGCTTCTACAATGTCCAGCGGGGCGACGCGCCCTACCTGAAATCGCTCGCCGACAGCTATGCGATGAGCGACAATTACCACCAGGCGGTGAACGGCGGCACCGGCGCCAACCACATCATGCTCGGCACCGGCGATGCGATCTGGTTCAGCGACGGCAGCGGCCATGCCGCGGTGCCGCCGAACTACGGCGTCAACCCGGCCAATCCGGGCGTGCCGCTGCCTGGCAAGCCGAGCGCGCTGAGCGAGATCGAGAACCCCAACCCGCAGCCGGGCACCAATAACTACTACATCCAGGACGGCTACGGCGGCGGCTCCGGCTCGCCCACTGCGTCCAGTCCGTCCGCGAACTACGGCGGCGGTTCCTATACCGAGTGTTCCGACCCCGCCCAGCCGGGGGTGGCGCCGATTCTGAATTATCTGCAGGCGCTGCCGCGGCCGGTGGATTCGCGCTGCCAGAGCGGGCACTACTACTTGCTCAACAACTACAACCCGGGCTATTTCGGTGATGGCAGCAACGCCTACACCGACACCAATGCCAGCAACTATATCTACACGATCCCGCCCTCGACCCTGCGCAACATCGGCGATGCGCTGAACGAGAGGCAGATTTCCTGGGCATATTACGGCGATCAGTTCAGCCGGTATCTCGCCGACCCATACCAGCTGAGCCAGGAAGACCAGTACTGCAACATCTGCAACTGGGCGCAGTATTCAGCCTCGATCATGACGAATGCGGCGCAGCGAACCGCCCATCTGCAGGACACCATGGCGCTTTATACGGCGATCGCCAATGGCTCGCTGCCGGCGGTGTCCTACGTCAAGCCGAGCGGCTTCGTTGATGGCCATCCGGCCTCGTCCAAGCTGATCCTGTTCGAAGGTTTCGTGAAAAAGATCGTCGACCTGGTGCAGGCCAATCCGGCGCTGTGGGCCGACACGGCGATCTTCGTCACCTTCGACGAAGGCGGCGGGTACTGGGATTCGGGCTATGTGCAGCCGCTCGACTATTTCGGTGATGGCACGCGGATTCCGATGATCGTGGTCTCGAAATACAGCACCGGCGGCCATATCTCACACACGTATACCGACCACGTGTCAGTAGCGAAGTTTATCGAAAAGAACTGGTACATCGGCCCGATCACCGGCCGCAGCCGCGACAACCTGCCGAACCCGCAGACGGCGTCAAATCCGTATGTTCCGGTAAATTCGCCGGCCATCGGCGATCTGACCGATCTGTTCAGCTTCGGCAGGTAAGTCAAAGAAGGCCAGGGGGCGGCGGCCCCCTGGACCCTTTTGCTGCGTGTTGCCCGCGGGGCGGGTTATTCGAAGCCGAAGAACCGCTGCCGCAGCGCGCCCTCATAGGCCGTCTTCGCAGCTTCGGCGGCGCTGCGGGCTTCCTCGGCGAGGAAATGGGCGTTCTCCCAGGTATCAACCTCCGCCACCGAGTGATTGACCGAGGCGAGAGCCTCTTCAGCCCGGATGGCGGCGACCCAGGTGTCAACCGCCGCTTTGTAGGCGCTCTGCAGCCGATCGAGTTCGGCGTCGTCGTCGCTCATGGCTCAACTCCGGTGCGGTCAAAGGGAGCGGAAACCATATCTCACCGCGGACCGGACGGGATGTCAGTCCGGAGAAAGCTGGGGCCGTGGCGCACAACTGTTCGCGACAAAGGCAAGCCTCTGACGCGCGGGCCAGGACCAGAGCCGGTGCCAAACGCGCCACAAGGGGAGGGGGAGAAGAGAGCGGCCAGCCTTAAGACGGGTTGGTCGTTCAGGCGAGGGGCATTACGTCGTGGCCGAGAGTGTCATCCCCGAACATGCTGCATCTGCGCCAGAATCCAGTTTCGCAGCCGCGCCAGCGCCGGCTCGTTCCAGCGGTCACGGCGGGTGACGAAGCGGTACGGGTGCAAGGCGACATTGCTGCTGCCGATTTCCGTCAGCTCCCCGGCCGCCAGTTCGCCCGCGCACAGCAACTCGTTCCCCAGCGCCACACCCTGGCCGAGCTTGGCCGCCTCCAGCGCCAGATTGGCGTGCCACAGCCGCGGACCGCGCAACGGGTCGGGCGCGTCGATGCCGATGGCGGCGAACCAGGCGCGCCATTGCGCGTGGCTTTCCTCGTGGATCAGCGGCATCGCCACCAGATCCGCCGGGCCGCGCGCCGAAGCGTGTGCCGTTGCCCAATAGGGGCTGGCCACCGGGAAAACCCGCGGGCGCAGGATAACGGCACTGCGCAGCGCCGGGGCGGTTACCTCGCCGTAGATGATCTGCGCATCCGCCTCGAACCCGGCGAGGTCGGCCATGCTGTCGTGCGGCCGCACGCTGATTTCGATCGCCGGATACAGCGCGGTGAAATCCGGCAGCCGCGGCGTCAGCCAGCGCAGCGCGAAGCCGGGGATCGACCAGATGCTGAGATTGGCCGAGCGGCGGCTGCAATCCACCCGCGCGGTCGCCATGGTCAGGTCGGCCAGGATGCGGCTGAGAACGGCGGCGTATTCGGCGCCGGCGGTGGTCAGCGCCACCCCCTGGCGCGAGGTGCGCACCAGTTGCACGTCGAGCAGCGTCTGCAGGCTGCGCAAATGGCGGCTGACCACGGTGTGGTCGATCCCCAGCTCCTCGGCGGCCTTGCGCACGCTGCGATGGCGGCCCACCGCTTCGAAGGCGCGCAGCGCCGGGAACGGCGGAATGCGCGCCATCGCCCCGTCAACCGCCGCCGGCGCGCAGCCGCTCGCCGCGCCGGCGCAGCGCTTCCAGCGAGGCCAGCAGCGCCACCGAGAACAGCGTCAGCAGCGCCGCCGCGGCGGTGATGGCGGGGCTGATGTTCTCGCGAATGCCGGCGAACATTTCGCGCGGCAGGGTGCGCTGGTCGGGTCCGGCCATGAACAGCACCACCACCACCTCATCGAACGAAGTGGCGAAGGCGAACAGCGCGCCGGAGGCGATGCCGGGCAGGATCAGTGGCAGCGTCACCCGTCGGAACGCCTCCAGCGGCGTCGCCCCGAGCGAGGCCGCGGCGCGCACCAGCGTCTGGTCGAAGCCCTGCAGCGTGGCGCTGACGGTGATCACCACGAAGGGCACCGCGAGGGCGGTGTGCGCCAGGATCAGCCCGGCGAAACTGTTGGTCAGGCCGAGCGGGGCGAAGAAGAAATACAGCCCGACCGCGGTGATCACCACCGGCACGACCATGGGCGACAGCACCACCGCCAGGATCAGCGGTTTCCAGCGGCTGCGCCATTGCGCCAGCCCGAGCGCGGCCGGCGTGCCGAGCAGCATGGCCAGCAGCGTCGTGCTCACGCCGATGATCATGCTGTTGCGCAGCGCCATCATCCAGCGCGCCGAGCCCAGGAACTCCTGATACCAGCGCAGGCTCAGCCCCGGCAGCGGATACATCAGATAGCTGCCGGAACTGAACGAGAGCGGGATGATCGCCAACACCGGCGCCATCAGGAAAAAGAACACCAGGCCCGATACAAGCACCACGCAGGCCCAGCCGAAGCGCTGGCCCGCCGTGCGCGGTGTCTGGTTCGCCGCCCTCATTTCAGCCCCCCGGTGGTCTGACGGTCGGCCACCAGCCGCGCGTACAACATCGCCAGCAGCGAGGTGACAGTCAGCAGCACCGTGCCAAGGGCGGCGGCCATGCCCCAGTTCACCGTCTCGTTGGTGAAGAAGGCGATAAACGAGCTGATCATCTGATCGCCGCCGCCGCCCACCAGCGTCGGCGTGATGTAGTAGCCGATGCACAGGATGAATACGAGCAGCGAGCCGGCGCCGATGCCGGGCAAGGTCTGCGGAAGATAGACCTGCAGGAAGGCCCGCCAGGGCGGCGCCCCGAGCGAGGCGGCGGCCCGCATATAGGCCGGCGAGATCGCCTTCATGCTGCTGTAGAGCGGCAGAATCATGAACGGCAGCAGCACGTGGGTCATCGCGATGTAAACCCCGGCGCGGTTGAAGATCAGCCGCATGGGCGCGTCGATCAGGCCCGACCACAGCAGCAGCCCGTTTACCAGCCCGGTGCCCTGCAGCAGCACGATCCAGGCGCAGATGCGCACCAGCAGGGCGGTCCAGAACGGCAAAAGAACAAAAATCATGAACAGGTTCGACTGCCGCGGCGGCAGGCTCGCCAGCAGATAGGCGGTGGGAAAGCCGAGCAGCAGGCACAGCGCGGTAACCACGAAGCCGATCTTCAGGGTGCGCAGCAGCACATTCACGTACACCGCCTGCTCGGCCGGGGTGGCGGCGATACGGCCGTCGGCCGTCCGGTGCAGGTCCAGCGCGGCCAGCAAATAGAAATCGGTAAGCGGTCCCGAGGCGCGATGGATCGCCCCCCAGCTTTCCAGCTCGCCCCAGCGCGGGTCGATCGCCAGCAGCGCTGCCTGCGCCTCGCCCTCGGCGGGGGGGGCGGCCTCTAGCCGGCGGGCGGTGCCCATCAGCAAGGAGCGGTATCCGTTCACGTCGTAATTCAGCCGCTTGGCGGCGACCGGGGTGGTCTGGTCGTCCGCGGCCTGGGCGAGGTCGGCGGCCAGGGCCGCGAAGGCGGCTTCGCCGGGCAGCGCCTGGCCGTTCCACCCCTGCAGCGCGGCGGCGGTGCGCGGCAGCACCCGCGCCACATCGGGATCATCGACGCTGTGCCACAGCATGGTGCCGATCGGCACCAGGAAGGTGAACCCGAGGAACAGCAACAGCGGCAGGATCAGCACAGCATGGCGAAGCTGCCGGGCGCGCTCGACCCGCCGCAGGCGCAGCTTGAGCGAGGGAAGGGCGGTGACGGACACGGCGCGATCCTGTTGCTGACACAGCGGCAGGCAGCCGGGGAAACGTTCCCCGGCCGCGACATGCGGCGGGTTACTTGGCCGCCCAGGTGTTGAAGCGCTCGGTGAGGCGGTCGAGGTTCTCCAGCCAGAACGTGTCGCTGATTTCGGTGGCTGACCGCATATTGACCGGGTTGGTCGGCAGGCCCGCGAGGAATTCCGGCGCGATCAGCGCGTTGGCTTTCTTGTTGGGCACGCCATAGGCGATGTACTGCGGCAGCTTGGCCTGGTTCTCGGCCTCACCAGAGAAGGCCAGGAACTTATAGGCGGCATCGGTATTCGGCGAGCCTTTCAGGATCACCCAGCTGTCGATGGTGAACAGCGCACCATTCCAGACCATGCCGAAGTTCTTGTGCTCGTTGCGGTTCGCCGCGTCGATGCGGCCGTTGTAGACCGAGGTCATCGCCACTTCGCCCGAGGCCAGCAACTGCGGCGGCTGCGCGCCGGCCTTCCACCAGATCAGGTCTGGCTTGATGGTGTCGAGCTTGCGGAAGGCGCGGGCCACCCCCGCCTCGGTGCCGAGCACTTTATACACCTCGGCCGGCGCCACCCCGTCGCCGATCAGGGCGATTTCTAGCGTCGTCTTCGGCCCCTGGCGAAGCGCGCGCTTGCCGGGATATTTCTTGGTGTCGAAGAAATCCGCCCAGCCCTTCGGCGCCACATGCAGCTTGTCACGGTCATAGCCGAGGACGAAATCATACACGATGGCGCCGACGCCGCACGGGCTGACCGCCGCGGGCAGATAGGATGTTTTGCCGCCGATGCGGGTGTAGTCGAGCTTCTGGAACAGCCCTTCCTCGCAGCCGAGGGCGAGTTCCTCGCTTTCGACCTGCACCACGTCCCAGGGCGCGTTGCCGGCCTCGACCTTGGCCCGCAGCACCCCGATGCCGCCGTCCCAGGATTCGTCGGTCAGCGGAATTTTCGTCGCCGCCGTGAACGGCTCGAAATAGACCTTCTTCTGGGCGTCCTGATAAGCGCCGCCCCAGGAGACGACCGTGAGGTCGCGCGCCGCGGCGCCGCCTCCGTACAGCAGGCCGGCGGCAAGCACGGCGGCAAGTCCGAACGGACGACAGGGAATAAACATGGCTTCCTCGCATTGTTTCGGTGATGGCGGGGCGGCGGCAGGCGGCAGTCAGATCGGATCGAGGGCTCGGCAGTCATCGGCGGTGAACGCCACCGCCACGTCCTGACCGCAAACAAGGCCGGAATGCTGCCCGGCGGGCAGCCGGACCATGAAGTCCACGGTGCCGGCCACGTCGAGCAGCGCGAGCGCATGATCGCCGAGATAGATCAGCTCGGTCAGCCGGCCGGGCAGGCGGTTCTCGCAATTGGTGGCTTCGTGCGGGGCGAGCAGCCGTACCCGCTCCGGCCGGATGGACAGCGAGGTCGCGCCGTTCGCCCGCGGGCTGACCACCAGCGCCTGCACCATTTCGCCGCCGGCGAGCCGTACGCTGCAGTGCGAGCCGTGCCGTTGCTCCACCTTGCCGGTGAGGGTGTTGTTGTCGCCGATGAAGTTGGCGACGAAGCTGTTCTCCGGCTGTTCGTACAGCACGTCGGGGGCGGCGACCTGCTGGATCGCGCCATCGTTGAACACGGCGATCCGGTCCGACATGGTCAGCGCCTCGCTCTGGTCGTGGGTGACATAAACCACCGTCACGCCGGTGCTCTGGTGCAGGCGCTTGATTTCCACCTGCATATGCTCGCGCAGCCGCTTGTCCAACGCGCCGAGCGGCTCGTCCATCAGCACGAGCTGCGGGTTGAACACCAGCGCGCGGGCCAGCGCCACGCGCTGCTGCTGCCCGCCCGAGAGCTGGCTGGGCCGCCGCTGCGCCAGCGTCTCCAGCTTGATCATCGCCATCGCGCGGGCGACCCGCTCGGCAGTTTCGGCGCGGGTAACATTGCGAACACGTAGCGGAAAGGCCACGTTTTCGGCCACCGTCATATGCGGGAACAGGGCGTAGTTCTGGAACACCATGCCGATGTTGCGCTGGTGCGGCGGCACGTTCTTGATCGGCCTGCCGTCGACGTAGATTTCGCCCTCGGTCGGCGTTTCGAACCCGGCCAGCATCATCAACGACGTGGTCTTGCCCGATCCCGACGGCCCGAGCAGGGTCAGGAACTCGCCGCGGCTGATGTCGAGGTTCAGGCTTTTCACGACCAGTTGTTCGCCGTCGTAGGTTTTGTCGACATCCTCGAAGCGCACCAGCGGCGCGGCGTCGGCTCTGGCGACGTCGCCCCGCGCTGGTTTCGCGGCGCCGTTCGCCACCGCCGAGGTGAGGCTCATCGACACGGCCGATTCTGCGGCCGACGCCAACCGTCCAGGAAGAAAGGCAGCACGAACATAAGAGCGTTCCTTTCATGCCGGATCGCGACGACGTATGCGTAAGGTGCCGGGTAAGGCAGCTGGGCGGCCCGGACGTCACCGCGTGGCAGCGCAAGACGAGGTTGCCAAATTCTTACAAAATCATGGCAAGCTCGTCCGATCACCACCGTCCGATACAAAGCAAATGCCGAAATAATTGGCATTTCTAGCCAGTCCGGTCCGGGCATAGCGCCAAAACGAGCTGTCCAGGACGTGTCAATTGACTGAGACCGCGTAGCAGCTGTGAACCCGGCGCTGAAGTGACCAGAAAATGGGCCATGTCGGCAAGACGCATTCTGCACCAGTTTTGGTGCATGGTATGCACCAGAAACTGTCCCGTGCCGGGCGCCGCGGTGCATGCAAGGCCCCACAGATAGTGGAATATGCACTTCGGCCGGGCCGCCGCCTGGTGCTCAATCGCTGCGCCGCCCGATTGCCGGGCCGCATCCAGCCAGGAGCAATCATGCCGACCAACGCCGAGTTGCTCAGCCGCCGCAACGCCGCCGTGCCCCGCGGGGTGGTGCATGCCACGCCGCTTTACGCCGCCCGCGCCGAGAACGCCGAACTGTGGGATGTCGAGGGCCGCCGTTTCATCGACTTCGCCGGCGGCATTGCGGTGCTCAACACCGGCCATCGCCATCCCAAAGTGTTGGCGGCGGCGGCCGCGCAGTTGGAGGCTTTCACGCACACGGCCTTTCAGGTGGCCGCCTACGAACCCTATATCGCGCTTGCCGAGCGGCTGAATGCGCTGGCGCCGTTTCGCGGCGCCGCCAAATCCGTGCTGTTTACGACCGGCGCCGAAGCGGTCGAGAACGCGGTCAAGATCGCCCGCGCCGCCACCGGCCGTCCGGGTGTGATCGCCTTTGCCGGTGCGTTCCATGGCCGCACTCTGCTCACCTCGGCACTGACCGGCAAGGTGGCCCCCTACAAACACGGCTTCGGCCCGCTGGCCGCCGAGGTCTACCATCTGCCGTTCCCGATCGCGCAGCAGGGCGTGAGCGTGCAGGACAGCCTGCGTGCCCTGGAGTTCCTGTTCCGCGCCGATATCGAGCCTTCCCGCGTCGCCACCATCATCATCGAGCCGGTGCAGGGCGAGGGCGGTTTCTACCCGGCCCCGGTCGAACTGCTGCAGGCGCTGCGGGGGCTGTGCGACCGTCACGGCATCGTGCTGACGGTGGATGAGGTGCAGACAGGATTTGCCCGCTCCGGCCGCATGTTCGCGATCGAGCATTCCGGCGTCGAACCCGATCTGGTGACGGTCGCCAAGTCACTGGGCGGCGGTTTTCCGATTTCCGGCGTGATCGGCCGAGCCGCGCTGATGGATGTGGCCGAGCCGGGCGCGCTCGGGGGCACCTATGGCGGCAACCCGGTCGCCTGCGCCGCGGCATTGGCGGTGCTCGATGTCATTGCCGAGGAGAGGCTGCTCGACCGGGCAAACGCCATCGGCACGGCGATTAAGCAGCGGCTGCAGCAATGGTCGGCAAGGCCGGACCTGCTACCGATCGGCGATGTGCGCGGTCCGGGCGCCATGGTCGGTTTCGACCTGTACACCGAACGCGGTGGCAGCGCCCCCGACGCGGGGGCGGCCAAGCGCGTCACCGCACGGGCGCTGGAGCAGGGGCTGATTTTGTTGTCGTGCGGCAATCTCGGCAACGCCATCCGCATCCTGGTGCCCCTGACCGTTCAGGACGAAGTGCTGGAGGAGGGGCTGGGACGCCTGGAGAGAGCCCTGGCGGCCTGACCAAAGTCGTGGGTTCCAAGGGCCTCCCCGCCGTCGCGCCGAAGGCGCGCTGCGCGCGACGGCGGGGTCCAGGGGCAGAGCCCCTGGCCTTGCGTGCTTTTTTTCTATTTCGCCCCCAGCGCCGCCTTCCAATCATGATAATAATCAATATCCTGGCTATCCGGGTACCAAAGGAACCCCGGCGCATGCCCGCGCTGGTCAGTGGTCCCGTATTGCCAGATGATTTCCTTGCTCTGCCGGCTGATTACCAGCACCCGCTCGCGCCAGTCGTCATTGAGCAGGATGTCGCCGTTGGGCAGTTCGTCCGCCAGCGAGGGATGGTTCAATGCCGCCTCTCCCTCGGCCACACGGTATTCCCAGACCACCTTGCCGGTGAGCGGATTGAAGATCACCACCCCGCCCGGCTTGATGAAATCGGCGACGATAATGTTGCCGTCCTTGGTTGCCCTGGCGTCGGACGGATAGTGCAGATGCGGCCCCCTGACGCTCCACACCACGCGGCCGTCATTGTTCAGCCGGGTGATCCAGGCGTCGGGGATTTCGGTCACCAGGAAGTCGCCGTTGGGGTAGAAATTGATGTCGTTCGGGTAGCCGAAGGTGATCGGGGGCGCGTGCTTGCAGGCGCCGGGCTTGCCCCATTCGGCCAGCGTTCTGGAGGTCTTCGGATCGATGAACAGCAGGCGGCAGTTGCGAATGTCGGCGACCGTCAGCCGCCCGTCGGGCAGCAGCCTGGCATCGTCGGGGTAGTTCAGAAACCCGGGCGCGCTGCCCCGCACGTCCGAGATACCATAGGTCCAGGCCAGGGCACGCTTTTCATAGTCGACGAAATGCAGATCGAAATTGTCCTCCTCGTTGACCACCAGCGTCTTGCCGTCGGGGGAGAAATTCACGTCGTCGTTGCCGCGGTAGATCTTCAGGGCCGGCGAGGGGAACTCCCAGACGATGCGCTTGTCGGGGGTGACTTCCAGCAGGCGGTTGTTGCGCCGGTCGGCGATCAGGATCGGCCAGGGCAGCGGTCCGGCCCAGGACGGCACCGGATTGGCGCGCGTGCCGGTGGCCGGCGGGGGCGCCGGCAGCGTCACGCCGCTGGAGACGATGCCGGCGCCGGTCATCTCCTCCGTCACCGTGACCGGATGTCCTTTCGGCTTTTCGGCTACAGGCTTCGCAGGCTCGGCAGCGTTCGCCGCGAGAGTGACGGCAAGGCAGGCAGCAGCGGCCTGCAGGGCAGCCCGTAACGACATGGCGATAGTCAGACGAAATAGCATCGTGATGGATCCCCTTCGCGCCGCCGAGCGGGCGGCAATACTCCGAAGCACCAAAATTAGCAGGTGACAAGGGACCTTCGTTCGTCGGGCTGCGGCGGCTGGCGAAAGAACGCGGGGGCAGGCGTCGGCCTGCCCCTTTGGCACTCGGATAAGCGGATCTGATAGGCCAGGGCTCCGCCCTTGACCCCCCTTTTCTTACGGCTTGTCGGGCTTAGGCGGCGGGCTTGGCACCTGACTCGCCGGCTGCGGACGAATTTGCCTTCTGCAGTACAGCCCGGACCTCCTCGAAGTATTCGTTGGCGTAACTCACCGCCTCGGCATGCACGTGCAGCTCGTGGGTTCCCGGTTGGTTCTCGAGCTGGAACCGGTGGTTCACCCGCGCTTGCAGGTCGTCGACGGCAGCGCCCGGAGATTCATGCATGCGGACCAGCTCGATCAGCAGCTCCCTCAATATGTGATCAAGCGCGATCCTTTTGCCCGCAGCCTTCAAACGCGCATTATATTCGGGGCTTCCATACCAAACCATGTTCCGTTCCTTTTGCTGGTGTTTGCGACAGAAATGACTGCGGCATAGCCTTGCCGGTCCGCAGCCATTGTAACGATAATCGCCGCCCAGCCCAACCGGAGTTCGCTGGCGGGGCGACTCAGGCGCCGGATGCGAGGCCGAGCGCCATTCACAGGCACATGTCCCGACCAGCGCGCATCAGAGTTGCAGCCGATGCGGCGGAGTAGCGAGGCGGAGCGCATCGACAGGCAGAAAGTAATTCGGCAGTGTTACCGTGAATTTTGACCCAAGCCCCTCGGAGCTCTCGACGCCGATTTCCCCACCGTGCAAATGAATGACAGTAGAGACAAGAAACAATCCGACGCCTGTTCCATGAAAGCTGGTTACATTGCTTCCACGATAGTAGCGCATGAAAATCTGCTTTTGATCCTGTTCCGGAATGCCGAGTCCGCGATCCTTAATGACCACGGTCGTCGCCTCCGCGGTCTGCGAGGCATGGATTTCGATGTCAGCCCCTTCCGGGGAGTATTTTATGGCGTTCGAAATAATATTGCTGAATACCTGGAACAGCAGCTGCAAATCGCCGCGCATCGGCAAATGTTCGGCGGAGAAATACTCCCGCACCCGCGTGCCGGGAGATGTCTCCAGGTGCCAGCGGCAGGCATCGCGCAAGAGCGAGACCAGATCGATTTCTGCCGGCCGGAGAAAAAGATCGGCGTTGCCGTCGAGCAACCGCGAGGTATCGACCAGGTTGTCGATCAAACGGACGATCCGCCCGACCGCCGCTCGCACTCTTGTGGCACGCTCGACCACGTCGTCAGCGCGCAACCGGTCCTTCAGGTTGATCAGCCGCTGGGCCTGGCCGTCGATCTGGGTGAGTGGCGTGCGGAATTCATGCGTGATCATCGCCAGAAAGTTGCGTTGCAACTGAGTTACGTTCTGTTCATGCGCCAGTTGCTCCTCAAGAATCGCGGCCTGCTGCGCCAGGTCGTGCTGGCTTTGCTCAAGCTCGATCGCATTGTTGCGGAACACGGCAACCGCGCGTGCCATCTCGCCGATTTCATCGCTGCGGCCGGCATGTCCGATGGTGATTTCGGTGTTGCGCGCGGCAAGCTGACCCATCGCCCGGCTCAAATCCAGCAACGGACCGGAGACCGAGCGCCTTACCTCGGATATGACGATGACCAGCATTAGGCCGGCTAGCAGCAATCCCCCGCCCATCAACCAGCGCGCCCGTTGATACGCCAGCACGGAATGCTCGCTGGCCTGGGCAGCCCGCATCTCGTTATATTCGGTCAACCGGCCAAGCAGATCGCTCGCGGCGTCATAGGTTGTACGCGACATCGCGTGGTAAAACTCTGTCGCTTCGGCGTATCGCCCCGCCGACAACAGGGAGGCGACCCGGTCGGCCAATGTCTGGTATGCGGCCCAGGCACTGCTGAATTGCCGGTATAGGTCTGCCTCCAGGTCGTCGTGATGGATGTGCTCGTAGGCCTGCTGGGTCCGATTGATCTGCTGATCGAGCGCCTGCAACTCATGTAAGGTCGCAGCGCGAGCGGCATCGTTCGACGCCAGCAGGATGTCGGCTTCGGCGGTTCGGTAATCCGATGTGAAATTGTTGAGGTCACCGAGCAACCTGGTATTCGGCAACCAGCGATCCCGAACGCCCGTCGAGGCCTCGTTGGATGACCGCAGGCTCCAGACGCTGACGATGCCGAGAGTCACGATTGTTGCGAACAGCAGCAGGAAAAACAGGGTCAGTTTGGCCCTGATGGACTGACGGTATTTCATCGCGCCGACGCTGGGGTCTGTCGGCTGGCGACCGAATTGCCTGCAACGTCACCCCCGAGCCAGCGTCCGTGCCGTGGCTGCAGGCCGACTATGCTGCGCCAGGCGCGCCTGCACCACACAACCCGGCCGGAGGAACCCCGCTTTCTGGAGGTTCCGGAATGCACGTGCACGCGGATTTGACTGCCGGCTAGCATCAAGATAAGGGATGGAGTCAGGTTTGACGAGCCGGGCAGGGATGCGCGCCGCATCCCGTAGGGGGCGCTTGCCTGAACTGGGGACGACATGGAGGATTTGCGGCGGCACGTGCTATGCGTCGAAGACGACCGCGATACGGCGGAGCTGATCGCCGAAGAGCTGATCGACCGCCGCTTCAAAGTGAGCCTGGCATATGACGGTGAGCAAGGGTTCCAGGCAATCCTAGAGAAGCAGCCTGATATCGTCCTCGCCGACATCAGCATGCCCATTCTGTCGGGCTTTGACTTGCTGGAACGTCTGATCGCGATTGCGCCGCGCTTCAGTAGTATGCCTTTCATCTACCTGACGGCCCTTTCCGATCGGGAAAACGAACTCAAGGGACGCCAGCTTGGCGCGGACGACTATGTCACCAAGCCGGTCGATTTCGACATCCTGACAACGATCATCTCCGCCAGGCTGGCACGGGTGGCACGGACCGCTATCTGGCCGAGGCGGGTCAACCTGACCGAGCGTGAAGTCGAGACGCTGACCTGGGCCGCGCGCGGCAAGACGTCGTTGGAAATTGCCCAAATCCTGGGCCTGACCAAGCGAACGGTCGATTTCCATATCGACAATGCACGCGTGAAGCTGAACACCACCACGCGCATGCATGCGGCAGTCAAGGCGGCGGCCGGCCAGTTGATCGAACCCTAGCACGACGCGCCGCCTCAGATCTGCCTCCTCTCCGCCGGTTAGTGATGCGGCCCGGTGGGAAAGCCGCCGTTAGCCTTCCCCTTGGTGCCGACAAAACCCGTGGGCTTCGACGGTCCGCCGACGGAGCTGGAAATCCTCCCGGACTTGCCGTAGGAGCCGGGCGGGGTGCCGGCGGAAGCCGGGGTCACACCAAGTGTGACCCAGCCGCCGAGCAATGTGAAGACCAGTACGATACGTCCGAACATCATGGGGTTATCCTTTAGCTGGGTATCAGCCGTCATAGTTCGCCAAATCCGGCCTCTTCTGCCTTACCGGAGCCCGGGGGCGGAGGCGTATCTTGGAGGAACAATAGGCCGAAGGCAGGTACGACTACCAGCAGCAGAAGCGGCCCAATCAGCATGCCGCTGACCACCACCGTCGCCAGCGGCCGCTGCACTTGGCTGCCGATGCCGGTGGAAATCGCCGCCGGGAGCAGGCCGATGCAGGCAGACAGCGCCGTCATCAGCATGGGCCGCATGCGCTGGCTGGCGGCGCGAAACATGCAGTTCAGCGGGCTGTCCGTGCTCCCCGCCCGGATCTGGTGATAATAGGTCAGCACCAGGATGCCGTTCATCACCGACACGCCGAACAGCGACACGAAGCCGATGGCGCCGGAGATGCTGAAGTCAAGCCCCGTGACCAGAAGCCCCACCACACCGCCGGTGATGGCGAACGGAATGCCGGACAGGGCCAACAGACTGTCGCGCAGCGAGTTGAACAGGATGTAGAGAAGCACCAGGATGATGGCGATGCTGATCGGCACGACGATGGCCAGCCGTGCCTGCGCCGCCTGCAGTTCCTCGAACTCGCCGGCCCATACCAGCCGGTAGCCGTTGGGAAGTTTCACGTTCTCGGCGATCCGCTGGCGGGCTTCCGCCACCGCGCCGCCGAGGTCGCGGTCACGCACGCTGAACTTGATCGGAATGAAGCGGGCGTTCAATTCGTGGTAGATATACGAGGCGCCGGTATCGAGGGTGATAGTGGCGAGCTCGCTCAGCGGAATATAGGCGTTGGTACCGGCAGGCGTCGTGTAGCCGACCTTGATCGCGCGCACCTGGTCGATGTTTTCGCGGTATTCCGGCGAAAGCCGCACGGTCACGTTGAACTGCCGGTCTGCCTCCAGCAGGGTCGTGGCCACCGTGCCGCCGAGCGCCGCCTGGATCACCGTGTTCACGTCGCCGGTGTTGAGGCCATACCGGGCGGCCTTGGCACGGTCGATGGTGACGTTCAGGTTGGGCTGCCCGAGCACCCGGAAGATGCCCAGATCGGTGATGCCCCTGACCTGCTGCATTTGCGCCATGATTTGCGCGGCGAGATTCTCCAGCACATTGAGGTCGCGGCCGATGACCTTGACCGAATTGGCCCCCTTGATTCCCGACAGGCCTTCTTCGACGTTGTCCTGGATGTACTGGGAGAAGTTGAACCCGATTCCGGTGAATTCCTTAGCGAATTCGGCCTGCAGATCCTTGATCAGCTGGTCCTTTGTGTAGCCAGCCCGCCACTGGTCGAACGGCTTGAGCGGCACGAAGAACTCGGCGTTGAAGAAGCCGGCGGCGTCGCTGCCGTTGTCCGGCCTACCGTGCTGCGAGACGACGGTGATCACCTCCGGATGGCTCTTCAGGATTTCGCGCATTTTGCTCACGTATGGCATCGCCGCTTCGAGCGAAATCGTCGAGGGCATCGACGCGCGGATCCACATGTTGCCCTCTTCCAGGGCAGGCAGGAACTCGCTGCCGAGATTGCGCGCCAGGAAGCCGGTGCCGACCAGGACGGCCACGCCAAACACCACCACCAAGCGGCGGTGATTAAGCGACCAGCGCAGCACCGGGTTGTAGACGGCGCTCAGCAGCCGCACCACGATCGTCTCGTGCTCGCTGACATTCTTCGGCAGCAGGTAGGAGGTCAGCACCGGGGTGATGGTGAAGGTGGCCATCAGCGCGCCGGCCAGGGCGTAGCCGTAGGTTCGTGCCATCGGGCCGAAGATCTGGCCCTCGACGCCCTGCATGGTGAACAGCGGCACGAAGGCGGCAACCGTGATGGCGGTGGAGAAGAAAATCGCCCGGTCGATCTGCAGCGAGCTGTACAGGATCAGCCGCAGCCGGTCGGTCCATCCGTAGGCGTTGGCGCCGGACGACGGGTCGTCGCCGAAGGCGCCTTCCGCCATATCGTTCAACACCTGTCGCCGTTCCGCTTCGGGTGTCTGGAAATTACGGAAAACGTTCTCCACCAGAATAACAGCGGAGTCGATAATGATGCCGAAGTCTACGGCGCCGATGGATAGCAGGTTGGCGTCCTCGCCGCGCAGCACCAGCATGCAGATACTGAAGAACAGGGCGACCGGGATGTTGACGCCGACAATGACCGCGCTGCGCAGGTCGCCGAGGAAGATCCACTGGATGAAGAACACCAGCAGGCAGCCGAACACCAGGTTATGCACGACGGTGTGGGTGGTAACCGCCACCAGACTGGTCCGGTCATAGAACGGCACCAGCTTCACCCCCGGCGGCAAGCTGCCGTCGGCATTGATCTTCTCGACCTCGTTCTTGATGCGCGCCACCACCTCGTTGGTGTGCAGCGTGCGGTTCATCACCACGATGGCCGCAACCACGTCGTCTTCGGCATCGCGGCCGGCCTTGCCCAGGCGGGGCACGTAGCCGACATAGACATGGGCCACGTCCTTCACCGTGACCGGAACCCCGTTTACCTGGGTCAGCACGATGTTCTCGATGTCGCTAACCTTGTAGCCCTGGTCGAGCCGGTCGGTGCCCCCGCTGTCGATCAGGCCGACGCCGCGGATGTTCACAGATTGCTGGCCGATATTGATCGTGCGGCCGCCGACGTTGATGTTGGCGTTGCCGACTGCGGTCAGCAGCTGCGGAACGGTGATGGAGTAGGCGTCGAGCTTGTGCAGATCAGCCTCGATCTCGAACTCCTTGGTGGTGCCGCCCCAGGTGTTCACCTGCACCACGCCGGGAACCGTCAGCAGCCGGCGCTGCAGCACCCAGTCTTCCACCGTGCGAAGGTTGGTGAGCCCGAAATGCGGCGGGCCGGTCACTTGGTAGCGGAACACCTCGCCGACCAGGCTGGAGCCCTGGATCTGCGGCTGCACGTTGTTGGGCAGGCTGACGTTCTGCGACAGGTTCAGCGCCGCCTGCTCCAGGGCGAAATAATAATCCACCCCGTAGTCGAAGGTCACGCGGACGAACGACAACCCGTAGAACGAGGTGGAGCGGATATTGTTCACCCCCGGGGTCGCCGCCAGGCCGACCTCCATCGGAATGGTGAAGTACCGCTCCATCTCCTCGGCCGACAAACCCGCCTGCTGGGCGGTGATTTCAAGGATCACCGGCGCCGGGTTCGGATAGGCCTCGATGTTCAGCTTCAGGTAGGCGGCCACGCCGGTGCAGATGAATACCATCAGGCCGACGATCACGAGCGGGCGCTTGGTCAGCGCGAATACGAGTAGGGATTTTAACATCGAACTACCTATCCTGGATTATTCGCACAGGCGCGCGAATTGCGCGATGCCTATGGGAATAATGACCGTGTCACATCGGTGGACAATTCTGTCCCGGGCATGGCGAACAACACCGAAAAATCCAATTGGGTCGAACTGCCCGCAGGATTGTCTTTGTAATCGCTGCACGCCAAGTCGTGTCGCCGCCGCCGGGGCGTCGCCCGGCGGCGGCACAGCGTGCCGGGTCACTCGCTGACCCCGTTCAGGAAGTTGCTGAGGAACAGCGCGCCGCTGGAGGCGATCAGCTCGCCCGGCTGCAGGCCCTCGAGGATCTGGTGATACCCGTCCTGCTGCAAGCCCAGCTTCACCGTCCGCCGGGTGAAGCGCTTGCGGTCGGTGGTCACCCAGGCGGTCATCGTGCCGTCGCCCTCACGGGTGATGCCGTTCACCGGAACAGCGAGCGAACGCTCCGTCTCGCCGGTTTTAATCACGAAGCCTGCGAACATGCCGGACCGCAGCAGGTGCTCCGGGTCGGCGATTTCCGAGCGCAGGAATACCCGCCGCGTATTCGGATCGACCGTCGTACCGAGGGTCGTGATTTTGCCATCGAACACCCGGTCTGGAAAGGCGGGCACCCTGACCGAGACCGACTGGCCTTCTTTGTAACGGGCGATGTCGCTTTCCGGAACGTTCGCCAGCATCCACATCGTCGAGATATCGGCGACCGTATACGGCGCCGGCGCGTTGCCGGGCTGCACGAATAGGCCCGGTGCCGCCACGCGCGCGGTCACCCGGCCGGAGACCGGGCTCGGCACCACCAGAATCGAATCGATATGGTGGGTCGTCGCCACTTTCTCGATCTCGGCTGCGCTCTTGCCGAAGATGCGCACCGCGTCGAACGCCGCCCGGTAGGATGCCTCGGCGCCCTGCTGGTCGGAGATTGCCTGGTCGTAGTCTTTCTGTGCGATGCCGTTCGCCGAATACAGTTCTTTGGCGCGCGCCAGCGCCCGGCTGGTCAGCCGCAGCACACCGGCGGCACTGATCAGCGTCGATTCCGCCTGCAGCAGGTCGGCGCTGTCGATGGTGAACAGCGTCTGCCCCTTTTGCACGTCATCGCCGACCTTGGGACCGAGGGTGACGATACGCCCCTGGTAGGGGGTGAACACCTGGACTTCCAGGTCTTCATTGAAATCGATGTTGCCGATCGCCTGGTCCTGGATCGGAAACGTGCGGTAGTCGACCGGTTCGACCTTGATCCCGCGCAACTGCGGCGGGGTCAGCTCGACGCTTTCCGCCGCCAGCGGATCGGCGATTTTGCCGCCGCCCGGCTCCGCCGCGGAGTTGTCCGCCGGCGCGACCGCGGCTTTGTCATTCGCCGCCGCATTTGCTTTTGTCGGCACAAGGTCGGACCATGTCGGTCGACCCGCCACCAGAAACACGCCGCCCAGCACCACGGCCACGATAACTCCGCCCAACGCGCCGCCCAGCAGATGCCTGGCCATCGCATCGCGCAGCAAACCCCGGATATCCATGCACCCACCTCGTCCTGCAAAACGGCGCAACGATCGTGGGTGGGCCGGTTCTGGTCTACTGTGACAAATCACATTACGCCCTGTGACTTGTGACAGTTCCGTCCGGCGGCGGTGGCCCGTAAGGTCGGATGTCATTATTCAGATGGAGTGGCAGGCGTGGCCGCGCGACGAAAAAACAATCGGATACGAGCGACCCGTGCCCCGGCGATCGCGGCTGCCATTGGCGTCGCCTCGCTGCTTTCGGCTTGTGCCGTGGGGCCCGACTTCAAGACGGCTGAGACACCGCCAGGCGCCGACTACACCCCGACGCCATTGCCGCCGAAAACTGATTCGGCACCGGTGCACGGTGGCGACCCACAACGCTTCGCGCTCGGCCATGATATCGAGTTCGACTGGTGGACTTTGTTCAAATCGCCTGCCCTGGACGCGCTGGTGGCGCAGGCACTCAAGGCCAACCCGACGATCGACGCGGCGGTGGCGACCTTGAAGCAGGCGGAAGAACAAGTTTATGCCCAGCAGGGCTTCTTCTACCCGACCATACAGGCTAACTACACCGGGATCAGCCAGCAGACGGCCGGTAACACCGCGGGCTCCAGCGCGCCCGGGTACCAGGGGAATGGTGCCGTCATCACTCCCTCGCGTCCCAACGCGCCCATCATCTATACGTTCCATACGGCCCAGTTGACCGTTGGTTACACCCCCGACATATTCGGCCTGAACCGCCGCACCGTCGAATCGTTGCAGGCGCAGGCGGACGCCCAGCGCTTCGCTCTCGAGGCGGCCTATATCACGCTCGCTTCCAACGTGGTCGCCGCGGCGCTGCAGGAAGCCTCGACGCGGGCGCAGATCGCGGCGACCAAGGAGATCATCCGCGTCAACGAGAAGGCGCTGGAAATCCTGCAGCACCAGCAGCGCGTCGGCTATGCCATGGGTATCGACGTGGCGGCGCAGGAGGCGGCCCTGGCCGCCGCGCAAGCGCTGTTGCCGCCGCTGGAAAAGCAGTACGAGCAGACCCGCGATCTGATCCGTGCCCTGGTCGGCAATCTGCCGAACCAGGACGTTCCGCAGACCTTCGAGCTGGACACCATCCAACTTCCCGAAGAACTGCCGGTAAGCCTGCCGTCCTCACTGCTTCAGCAGCGGCCGGATGTGCGGGCGGCGGAAGCGCAAGTGCACGCCGCCAGCGCTCAGGTCGGCGTCGCGATCGCGAACATGCTGCCGCAGCTCAACATTGCCGCCGGTGCCGGTGGCACGGCCTCCGTGCTCGGCGAAATTCTGCAACCCGGCGGACCGTTTTGGAACGCGTCGTGGAGCGTAACCCAGCCCTTGTTCGAAGGGTTCACCCTGCTGCACCGCCGGCGCGCCGCCGATCAGGCGCTGCTGCAGGCCGAGGCGCAATACCGCAGCACGGTCATCACCGCCTTCCAGAACGTGGCCGATACGCTGCACGCGCTGGTCTCCGACGCCACCGCGCTGAAGACCGCCGCTTATGCCGAAAAAGAGGCGAAGGTCACCCTCGATCTGACGGAAAAGCAGGAACAGACCGGCTACGTGAACTATCTGACGCTGCTGCAGGCCATCCAGGCGTACCAGACCGCCGTCGCAACCCGGGTGCAGGCGCAGGCGACCCGCTTCGGCGACGCCGCGGCGCTTTACCAGGCGCTCGGCGGGGGCTGGTGGCACCGGGAAGACGACAAGGCCAAGACCGCTTCTGCCGACGCGACGGCACCCGGCGGCGGTCATCCCATTAAGGTCGCCGGACAGTAAGTCGCCGGACAGTAAGGGGAAGGCCAGGGCTCTGCCCTTGTATCTCCGGAGGCACCCGAGGGCATGAGCTGAAGCACTCGGGTGCGGAAGGGGATCCCGCTCCGCCTTGGAGTGATTGAGCCCGTGGTCCAGCGCGGCGCCCCCTCCGTCACGTTGTCCGTGAGCCCGAACCGTCGCTCGGGACGGCGTCAGTCGATCCCGCATTTACAAGGGCGGGTGATGGACCAGACCGCTCGAGACCTCTCCTGCTTCATGGGCATCAACGTCGCCAAGAAGCATCTCGACATCCATGTTCGCCCAACCGGCAGCAGCTTCACGGTCAGCCGGGACGCCGCCGGCCTCGATGAGTTGCTTGCCCGCCTGCGGCCGTTGCAGCCCACCCTGATCGTGCTGGAAGCCACAGGCGGCTACGAAACCGTCGTTCTCGCCACTCTCGGTCGCGCCGGAGTGCCGGCACTCGCCGTCAACCCACACCAAATCCGGGACCTTGCACGTGCCTGCGGCCGCATCGCCACGACAGACAGCCTTGACGTGGCCGTCATCGCCTTGTTCGCCGAACGCATTCGTCCTGAATTGCGCCCGCAACCGGACACGGCAACCCAGGCCCTCGATGAATTGTCCGCGCGGCGACGCCAGATCGTGGAAATGATCCCCGCTGAAAGTCGACGCCGTGAACAAACCGCAATTCAAAATACAAAACCACCTCGACATACCTATTGCGTAGCTTCAGAAAGAACTGTCAAGCCTAGACGCAGAGCTTGAAGAAACTATACATGCTAGCTCCGTCTGGTCCAGCAGCGAAGAACTGCTGACCTCCGTGCCAGGGGTCGGCAAATCGTCGCCCATACCCTCATCGCCCATCTGCCCGAACTCGGAACCCTCGACCGGCGCGAAATCGTCGCCCTCGCAGGCTTCGCTCCCTTCGATCACGACAGCGGCTCGCATGGCATTTCACGTCGCATCCGCGGCGGACGTGCCATCGTCCGCGCCAAACTCGACAAGGCCGCCTGGGTGGCAACCCGATCCAATCCCGTCATCAAGACCTTCTACGAACGACCCATCGCCGCAGGAAAGCAGCGCAAGGTCGCTCTCGTCGCCTGCATGCGACAGCTCCTCACCATCCTCAATGCGCTCATCCGGGAAAAACCGTGGCAACCAGCTTGACAACCCAGACAGTCGCTGGACCCCGCCAAGGGGGCAGAGCCCTGGCCTTGCTTCCTGTCCCGCTCAAGTTGCGGACTGCATCTCCGCCGTGGCAGAGCGGCTGACCGGATGCCCAAGATAGGCCTCCAGCACAACCTCGGCCGGCCCGTCTGCGCGGACCCGACCCTGCTCGAGCCAGATAACCCGCGTGCACCAGTTGAGCACCACGTCGGTCACGTGCGTCGACAACACCAGGATGTCGGCACCGCGCACCATGTCTTCCAGCCGCGTCCGCGCCTTCTCCATGAAAGTGGCGTCGCCGGCCAGGAACCACTCGTCCATCAGAAGCACCTGCGGGCGGATGGCGGTAGCCAGCGCGAATCCGAGGCGTACCACCATGCCGGAGCTGTACACCCGCACCGGCAGGTCGATGAACTCACCAAGCTCGGCGAAGCCGGCCACGTCGTGTTCCAGTTGCCGGATCGCCGCCGCCTTCAGGCCGGTATACAGGCCTCGCAGCATGATGTTCTCACGGCCGGTCAGCTCGGGGTTCATGCCTAGATTGGGGTCGAGCAGGGCGCTCAGGCTGCCCCTCACGAACACCCGGCCGGCCTGCGGCTCGTAGATGCCGGCGAGCGTGCGCAACAGCGTGGTCTTGCCGGCGCCATTGCCGCCGATCAGCCCCAGCCGGTCGCCGCGGCTGAGCTGGAAGCTCACGTCCCGTAGCGCCTGCACCACCACACGGTGCTTGGCATCGGCCGCCACGCGGCCGGAGACGGTGCTAAACACCGCCCGCTTCAGGCTGCGCGCATTGCTGTGATAAAGCGGGAAATCGACGCTGATGCCATCGGCGGCGATGACAGCGTCGCTTCTGCGCTCTGGGGCGGCGCACACCGGGCTAGACCCAGAACGCAATGCGGCCCCGCACGCGCCCGAACAGCAGCCAGGCCGCGCCGCCCAGTGCGACGGAATAGGCGAGTGCCGAGGTCCAGGTGGCCGGGCTGGGCAGCTCGCCTAGCAGCGGCGCGCGCACCACCTCCAGGAGCGTGAAGAACGGGTTGAACGCCAGCAGCCATTCATGCTGGCCGAGCTGGTCGGGCTTCCAGATCACTGCGCTGATGAAGAACGCCATTTGCATGATGCTGCCGACGATTGGGGGAATGTCACGGAAGCGGGCGCAGAGCGTGCCGAGCAGCAGGCAGACGGTTAGGCTGTCGATCAGCCACAGTGCCAGCCCGGGCAGCACCATCAGGCCGTCTGCGCCCGGCCAGACCCGCAGCAAGCCATAGACGCCCACGATCACCACCACGTTGTGGGCCAACACCAATAGGTTGCGAAGCACGATCCGCGCCGCATACAGCGAATACGGCATTCGCACCGAGCGGATCATGCCCTCGACGCTGGTGAAGGCGATGCAGCCCTCGGCAACCAGCGTATTGAGATAGCCCCACAATACCAGCGAGAGCGCCAGAAACGGCAGGTATTCGCGCAGGTCCATGCGGAACAGGATCGCGTAAACGACGCCCATCGATCCGACCATGGCGGCGGTGGACAGGGTGAGCCAGAACGGACCGAGCATGGAGCCGCGATAGCGCAGCGTGATATCGAGCCAGGCGAGCGTCCAGCACAGCCGCCATAGCCGTGCAGTTTCCGTGAGGTCGCGCAGCACCATGCGTTGGCGCGCGGCGAAAGTGAGGTCCGGCGTGAGCTCCAGGGTCTTGGCCCGGCTCACCCCGTTTTGAATGGCGACCGTCATGGGAGGCTGGACGATACAATATCCGCCCTGTTGTCGCAACCCACGTGTCCGCTCTTAGGTTCAGCGGAGGTTGCGGCGCTTGCTCATGCCCTTGTGAGATCGATCATCTTCCATGTCGGGATCTTGGGGGGCCACTGCCCATGGCGCCGGGGCGCGCTTCGCGCGACGGCGTGTCCAGCGCAGAGCCCTGGTCTTGCTTCCTTCTCCCGATCGGACCGCAACATGTCGAATCGTGCACGCCATGTCTTGCCTTTAACACCGCATTGGATTAAGGGGTTGCAACAGATTGCTGACCTTCTCCCTTAAGGGGTCCCGGGGCGTATACCGGTGTACTGCTGCGCGCCTTGGGGGACCACCACAAACCGACGGCCGCCCAGGCGGTCGTGCAAACCGGCCGGTCAATCCGGCCGCGTCACGACGGAGGCCTGCGCCGACATGCCGTCTTGCACCAGCCCGATTTCCGGCTTTGTTCTGTTGCGTGCCCCTGGGCTGCGCATTCTGGCCTGCGCCTCCACTCTGGCCCTGTTGTCGGCCTGTTCGTCCCATCCCGGTCCGCAGCTCAGCGCGACCCAGGAAGCGCAGCAGTACCAGGCTCATGCCAAGCGCAGCTACGCCCCGCCAGGTCCGCCATCCGACCCGTGGGGTCCATATATCTCCGAGGCTTCGCAGCGCTTCGACGTGCCGGAGCGCTGGATTCGCGAGGTGATGCGGGTCGAATCCAGCGGGAAGGTGATGGACACCTCGCAGGCCGGCGCGATGGGGCTGATGCAGGTGATGCCGGTCACCTACGACGAGTTGCGTGCCCGCTACGATCTCGGCGAGGACCCGTACGACCCGCATGACAATCTGATCGCCGGCACCGCCTATCTGCGCCAGATGTACGATGTCTACGGGTTTCCGGGATTCCTGGCGGCCTACAACGCCGGTCCGGGGCGGCTGGATGATTATCTCACCCGCAACCGCCCGCTGCCGGACGAGACCCGCAACTACGTGCGCAAGATCGCGCCATATATCGTCGGCGTCTCGCCGAACCAGGTGTCGGCGGCGGATAGCATCGCCATGAACCATTTGCCGATGGAAATCCCGCCGGGACCGCGCTATCCGCGGCACCAGCAGGCGCCGGTGGCGCTGGCCGAGAACCGGTATTCGCACCCGACGCAGCAGCGCAATGTTCAGGTCGCATCCCTGGTCGAGCCGCTGCGGCCGGTGCCGCCGACGCGCGCGGTGCCCGTGCAGGCCATTCAGGCCGCCGCGCCGCGCCCTGGTTTCCACCTGATCGCCCCGGCGATGGCCGACACCTTGCCGGTGCAGCGGGTCAGCGGCCCGTCGACGGTCGGCAAATGGGCAATCCAGGTTGGTGCCTACGGCAATGAGACGCAGGCCCGCGTCGCGGCCGATACTGCCCGCAGCCAGGCGCGCGACGTGCTGGGCAATGCCCACTCGGCAGTGGGCACTGTGCGCGCTTCCAACGCCACGCTCTATCGCGCCCGGGTGCTAGGCCTGTCGCGGGATGCGGCGGTCCAGGCGTGCGAGAAGCTCGGCCATCGCGGCGGGTGCATCGTTCTGTCGCCGGAGACGCAGGGGTAACGGTCTGAGCCTGACGGTCGAGGGATGCGTCTATCGCCAATGAACGTTCGTCTGGGAATTGTTCTGCCGCGCCAGCCGCCATGATCCGTGCACGGGGGAAGCCGCTAGCCTGTCTTATTCGGTGCGCCCCAACGGCGCGGTTCACCAGTGGAGGTAGGTTCCACCCTGGGAGTCGTCGGTAGGCCCTGGTAGCTGACGGGCGGCTTGGTCGGGTGACCGGGCGGGCCGAAGCCTCGTGACAAAGGCCGCCTTGGGCGGTTGAGCAATCCGGCTGGCCGTAACGCGAGTGAAGCCTGAGCAGGCCTCACATGATGGTTGACCCCGTGACGACGCGCAATCTCCGCCACAGACGCGCCAGGCAGGCACGCCTCCGCGACAATCCGCCGCTTCTCATCATCAGAATATGACCGCCGGGACCGCTTGCCGCTCTCTGCCTTCGCCCGCCTCATCCCTCCCATCGATAAGCTCAATGACGCTCCCCCCCACCGTCACTGCGCTCGTGTCCATTTGCTCGATAATGCACACTGACCGCTCTCACCACACGGGCTGAAGCATCCCCCATCCGCAGACCTTCCGGTGGGCGGCCATCGGCTTACGATTACGAAGGCGAGGTCCTGGCGCAGTTGCTGGGCGTCATAGGCTGCATCGCCGATCAGGCAGCCCTGCGAGGGCAGCAGTGGAACAAGCTCGTAGGCGGCGGTGATGTCGGCGACGTTGCCCGGCGTCAGCTGGAAGCGGAACAGCCGGCCCTCGCCGTCGCAGATAGCGTGGATCTTGGTGGTCCGCCCGCCACGGGAGCGGCCGATCGCCTGCGCCGCGGCCCCCCTTTTCCGCCCGCCGCCGCGCGCTGGACCTTGATTGAGGTGCTGTCGATCGAGCGCACGTCCTTCGGGGCTCCTTCCACCAGAGCTTCGAAGATCGCCTGCCACCGACCGCTACGGCTCCAGCGGTTGAACCGGGTGTAGACGGTCGTGCTCGGGCCATAGATCGCCGGACAGTCCTGCCAGCGGCAGCCGCTGCGCAGCACATGGATGATACCGCTGATGATCCGCCGGTCGTCCTTGCGCCTCGCAGCCGGATAGACCGTCGGAAGCAGCGGCTCAATCGCTGCCCAGGCCATGTCACTCAGCCAGTACTCGCCAGCCATCTCTCATCTCGCTCCGTTCATCCAGTCGACCGAGCGAATCACAAAGCGACACCCGATTCCTAGCGGCTGATTGGGTTTGGAGCCTAGGGTCGGCGGTCGAGGTGTGCGTCTCGTTGCTCCTTGTTCTTGGCGTGGACGTTGCGCTCACTGTGGTGTCTCGCCGCTGCCGTCCTTCGGGCGGCCGCATCATCTAGGGCTTACGTCCACCCGCTCGCCAGCTCCCATCCGTTCGAAAATCGTCAGATAGGCCCGCGCCATAGCGGCGGCATCGGTGACCACCGGCAGGCCCGCGCTCAGCTGCCTGAACATCTCCGGCGTCGCCGCGGCATCGATGGCGCGCAGCAAATCCGCCGCCTCGCCGAGACGAAAATGCAAGCCGGACGCCCCATCGAGGACCTTCTCTGCCATGCCGCCAATGCCGGTGCACAGCACCGGCCGACCCGCCGCATACGCTTCCTGGATGACCATCGGCGAATTCTCCCACCACAGACTCGGCACCACTATGTAATCGCAATCCCCCATCAGCCGCATGACCGAGGTGTTGTCATAGGGGCCGGTATAGGACAAGAACTCGTGTTTTTTGAGCAAACAATGAAAATGTTCGCTAAAATCCTGCGATTGTCCGACAATACTGCCATGGATTCGGATACGAATACGCTGGGCGAGATCAGACTTCTGGCTGAGCAGTTCCGCTGCACGCAGCACGACATCGACACCCTTGAACGGGTTGATCTGACCGAAAAAACCGAACACCCAGGCACCATTCGGGGGTTTCTGCCGCGACGCGCGCAGCGGCGGCGGATTCGCCAGTCCGTTCTCGATCACGGCGATTCGCGCCGCCGACAGGCCCCACTCGATGAACCGGTCGGCCAGGAACCGGCTCGGCGAAACGAACCCGTCCACGCCGGCAAAGGCGCTGTGGAACAGTTCCTGCCGCAAGGCGAACTGCTGGCGCGTGTGTTCCGGAAAGCAGGTCGTGCAAGCGGTCGGCGAGGATCGCTCGCATAGCATGAGGGCGGGACGCGTGATCATCTGCCCGTGATGGTGGCAGATCGCCAGGAATTCATGCAGCGTGACGAAAACCCGCGCCCGGTGCTCGGCTGTCAGCGATCGTATTGCCTCGACACCGTAATGCAAAAAATGGTGCAGGCTCACCACATCGATGTGTTGTCCCCGCAACAATTCACCCAGCCGCGCGGTAACCTCGGGTGAGGCAAGATGGTAGAAGTGATCGTAGAGTGCCGAATTCGTGGAACACGGCATGTTCCCTGGCCGAGCCAAGGGCAAGCCGGGGCCGCTGAGCCTCGGCGCAGGCGGTGACGAAGATGGCATCGACGCCAATCGCCAGCAGGCCGCGGAACAGCGCGTAGGAGGCGATCTCCGCACCACCCTTGGACAGCGACGGGTGGCTGTGAGAGACGACTGCGACGCGGCGTGCCGCGCCGGTGCCGGCCGTCTGCGGACATGGCGCCATCTCAGTTTCCGTCCGCCAACCGGTTGATCGCGGTGACCAACGGCGAGGCAAACGGCAGCCTGCTGCGCTGCGCCGCTGCAGGATAGACCGGACGCGGTGCCGCCGTTGCGGTGTCCAGTCCGTTCTCAGCGTGAAAACCGCTGACGTAGAGCGGTACGCTGTCCAGCCAAGGCAGAAACGCCGGCGCCGACCAGACAAATCCTTCTGCCGAGAGCACGGCTGCGCCGTCCGGCTGCCCTGGATCGGTAATTTCCAGCATTGCAAGCTCCGGGTTGACCTCGTCAAGGGCCGTGCGCACAGCCTGCCATCCCGCGTCGGTGAGGAAGATGCCCTGTCCGACAAAGCTGAAACCCCGCGTCCGCGCTGCCGTCAGCACCGCGGGCAACGTATAGAATGCATATGCGGCATCATCGACGAACACCAGGCTGCACGGCGCCGTGGTGCGCTGCGCAAGGGCCGAGAACAGTGCCACCACCTCTGCGCGCAACCGCGTTGATCCGGCCACCAGGATTACGCCCGGCGGGTCGGAATGGTTGCGCAGCTGGCTTTCGATCCCGGCGAACAGCAAGAACACGTCGCTGCGGTCGTCGGGGACGGCGAAGATGATGGCGCGCGCCGCCGGAACGAGGGTATGCGGCCGGCAGGGGCGGAGCCGCGCCCGCAGCTCCTGTCGGACGGCGGCACCAAACTCTGGAAAGAACGGCTCTGCTACCAGCGCCGGGTACAGCGTGGCGGCGGCGATGAACTCCACCGCCAGGCCGAGCCGGCGGATGGACTGGATGTCAATGCTGTGGTTGCTGGTGCCGCCGTCCTGGTAGATCACTTTCGCCACTGGATTGATCAGGTCGCTGGCGGCGAGCGCGCCGCGGAAGACGACGGTGAAGCCGGCAGTGTCCAGCAGCTGCTCGTTGCCCGGCAACAACCCGGCAAGGTCCGGCCGTGCGGTGAAGAACAGCAAATCGCGATCCGCCAGCAGGATGGCGGCGCCGAGGCGCAGGGCCAGCCCGACGACCGGCTGCAGCGGGCTCAGCACCCACCCCTCGGCCAGGGCGCCGAACCCGGGCAGCACCAGAATGCGGTCGAACCCGAGCCGCGTCGGCACGCCGCCGCCAGGCCCCAGCGCCAGCCATGTCTCCGGGTGCCGCATCATCTGCTGGAGCGCGGCAGTATGCCCGGTGTGGCAACGGGGCAGCTTCTGGTCAAAATGCTCGCAGAACGACTGCATGGAGATCAGCCGCACGCCGCCGCTGCTTTGCAGGAACGACAGGCCGTCGTCGCCAAGATAGACGAAGATTTCGGAGCCTTCGCTGGGACGCCAGGACGTGCAGAGCACACCGATGATGCCGCAGCCGGTGGCACCGAGGTCGTCGCGGTCGAAATAGGTGAACGCGAGCCCGGCCGGCACCTTCTGCCGGTCGACCACGATTGCCGGCGCATCGACGAACGGCCGGCGCTGCATCCATCCGACCAGCCAGGCGCTGCCCGCCTCATCCATGGCGAGCGCTTCGATATAGCCGATCAGATGTTCGGCACGCGGCCGCAGCGGACGGCCGGCGATCATGGATGCCTTTGACCGCAGCATCGCCAGGCGTGCAAGCAGGTTGAATTCCGCCGGCCCGTCTTCCGCGGCCACGAGACCGTCAGGTTCCTGCAGGTCAGCAAGACGCGTAACGCCCCGGTGCGAGGGGAGCAGCAGCGTCGTCCCGGCGATGCGCAGCGCCAGCTGCAAATCGCCACGCGTTGACGCGGTAGGCAGCAAGGTTGACATGGCCGCGGCGGGAAACCGGAACCCTGGCATGACCTCCCGGCCGAGGGCTGCGATGATATCGTCGCGACGCAAGCCAGTGGCGGTGGTGGCAACCACGGCCGCGTCGACGACGAGTTCCACGCTCAACGTCCGGTCAGGCTGTTCCAGGTCCAGCGCCCACCCTTCGATGCCGATGTCGCGGTCGAACGTATCAACGTGGCCGCGGAACCGGTCGGGGAGACTGGCGGCGAGCGAGCCGGAAACGAAGCAATCCTGGTCAGTGGCCTGGGACACGGAGGTAACCTGTCACATGCGGGGTGCGATCGGGTCGGATTCCTATGCGACCGGCGCTGGACTCTGTCGTGTGATAATCCGTGGCTCTCCGCCAGCCAAAACAGTCGCTACGCCCATCTCTGAATGCCAGGCTCCACGACCAACGACCATGCGTATTGGGCGCAAATCGCGCCCAGAGCCTGTTGGTCATGGTGCTTTCGACTGTCGCATATCAGCCACACGCACGATACGCACCGGCTGTTCCGGGCCGAGGGGTGGGCCCTCATCCATCCGATGCGGAATATCATTCTCATCCATAAACGCTTTCATTTCTGCCCAATGATGTTCATACTGGCGCGAAATCTTACTGTAATCGTATTCTTTCGCGACCCCGATAATACGCGCGCTTTGTACCGCTTCCATTGCCACAGAGGGAATGCTGAACGTATCGATTAATTCGTGCGTTCGATTGTCATAATCGACCAATACGCCAGGGATTCCCTGTGCAAGCGAAGGCAGCACGCCGTGCACGCGAAATCCGGTCGTCAAATCCGCCGTCGCGAGTTGCTTCAGAAAAAGCGGAATGTCCGAGGAAAAAAACAAAGCCCGGCGGTAAATTTCGAAAATCTCATCTTCGCGATCAGATATCCAGCCGGTTTCGACCAATTCATCGTACAGCGGCTCGTACAGATCGGTTCGGCCCGCATAGAAATATTTTTCGAATAGTTCTCCTTGCGCAAAGAGTTGTAAGTTGGAGGTAGAAAAAAATTCTTTGATCAATGCCTTTTGGATAGCAAGATAACGTGGTATATCGCGAACATAGTCTGGTCCGATCTCACGGCGCAGCGTGACCGCTATATTAAGCTGCGACAAGGGCAGGCTGCGGATACGGCCCAGCCGCGCCTGGTCCAAACCCCATGTTGGTTTCAGGCTGCGGAACGCAGACGGGCAACCCACGATCCGCAGATTGTCGATGCCTAGGTCATAAAGCATTTGCGCGGTGATATACCCGCGAACGCCGAGCGTCCGGCAGCGGCTGGCAAGCGAGCGGACAAGTTCGACGGCATTTTCCGACAACCGGGGCCGGGTGCCGAGCGGCGCCTGCATGCCGATCCCGGGCGCAGCGAGGGGAATCGTAATCTTTTCTAAAAAATGCCGAAGGTTTCCCCAGTTCATGTCCGAGTGAAGATAGTTCGAACCACGTAATATTCCGTAATCGCACTCACTATTAACCCATTCAATGATTTCATCGTCGACGGCGTGCGGATTTATCGCAACCAGCTCATCGAATTTGACAAGTTTAAGAGTCGAATCGTAAACGACACTATCACCAATGTTATGGTATGTGGTGAGAAGCCGTTCAGCGTCTCCCGGCGTGGCGCCTGTATACCAACGCACGGAATCGCGACCATACACTTCACCGGCATGGTAGAGCACGAATGCGCGAGCCAAGTTTTTCCCCTGTTCGGTCGGACGAGATGACTGGTCTCAAACCCTGGTTCCACGCCAAAGCCCGCGATCGAAGCGCGCAGATAGCCGGCATCCTACGTGCGAGGCATCAGACCAGCAATCCAAGGTTCAGTAAACTGTAAACTTGCGATCGCCAGAGTCCGTCCCACCTCAGGCTTTCGGCGCCACCATAAACAGGCGCAGCCCCGAAAGCGCCTCGGCAGGAGGGTGTGACTCGGGCGGCCTGGGGCCGGCGTGGGTGCCGGCGTGGGCACCGAAGCGACAGCGCAGATCGAGCAAGAGCAGACGATCAGGGCCAAGCTGGTAATCGATGGCCCCGTGCAACGAACCCTCCGCCGTCTCCGGTTCGGTATGCGACCCTTCCAGAAGCAAGAGCGATTCGCGCCAGGCGCACCATAGCGCGACCACCGGCTCCGGCGTGCTCGCGGCCAGTGCTTTTCGCTCGGCTGCAACCGCCGCGATCCCGGCCGGGTTCTCTTCGACCAGCGTCACCCGCTCCATCCGCAACAGCTCAAGCAGCTCGCGGGCTTCCTTTTCGGGGTTCAGCACCGCCGTGCCCGCGGCCCGCTCGGCCGCCCTGGCGAGCCGCAGGGAGCGGTCATAAACGCCGAACTGCTGGATCGCCTTCAGCAGATCCACGTCCATCTGCTCGAGCCAGCCGCGGCTGCGCATCCAGTCCAGCGACCTGGGCGAGCGGGTGTTCGGCAACGCCGCCGCCGCGGCCCGCTTTCCAGCAATCCGGCTCGACGGTTGCAGCAGCACAAGATCGCTGCCTTCCAGCTTCACGACCACGCGCGGCTGGTCGCCGGCATTCCGCAGGGATATCGGGAAATCGAAGCCGGAATACCCGTCACCCAGCCCGGCATTGGCCAAGTCCTCTCTGAAGCCCTCGACCGACCCCGAGCCGACGCACTGACCGTCGACGAACGCCAGCACCGTCTGGCTGCGAACGTTGCCGAAAGAGGCATAAATCCATCCGCCGATACGCTCCGCGGATATCAAGTCGATTGCCCCACGCAACATAGCGCCTCCTGCTCTGCAACGATGCCCTGGGAGTTCGTCTCCTGTGCACCGACCATAAGGTCAATCCGTTAATGGATCAACGGTGATAAGGATAAATCTTAATGGTTTTGGTTCCTGGCAGGGTACGCAACGAGGGTCTGGCTGCGCAGTTCACGAATGATTAATCGCTGACGGTGCCGTCGATGCGTGAACTTACTGTCTCCACCACGTTAATATATCGTTAATCGCTCTCCTGGATCTCTTTTTCTTATCTGCTATCCCAACCGTCTCGTAATAAATACTTCTATAGTATGTAACCCCTGGCGTGCGCATTCACAACTTTATTGATAAGTTGGGCTGTCGTCGGGCGCTACGAAACGCGGGGTGGCCCAAAAAACCCATGTTTACGATGAGGTGGCAAAAAGCCCTGGTCTTTTTTTGATATCTTCCACGCTGGTCTAGACCGGACGCTTGGCTGCACTGGCCGCCGGCTTTCCCATGCCGGCATCGGACCGGCGTCCGGAACATACGCGTGTTGGCAATAAAGCGGAGGGCTTCGTCGCACGGCAGGACGGTGCGGCCGAACGGGCCTACGGCGCGGCGTTTGTTCCGGAATGACCGGCAAAGCCCTTCGACGTTATCACCCTTTGCGTGTGGGCGAAGGCGAGCGACCGGAACCCCTCGAGGCGGCATGATGAAGGGTATCGCCGCGGTGACAGCCCTCGACCAGGGCGCCGCTGCGGATGACGGGCAGCCTTCGATACGCTGGACGATGCCGTCGCTCACGCTGACTATATAGTATATGCCCCGGAGACGGCGGTTCGCTGACCGGGCGAGGCGACGGTGCGGCTTGCGGGATCGGCGTCGTTCGATTTAACGGAGTCAATACCGCCCGCTCATGGTTTCGCCCGCCCAACTCCTCTCGGCGCCGGACGCACGAGGCTCTGTCTCACGGCGGGCAGCGCGGCGATCGTCCGGCGGCGCAGCAGCGACATGCATCGTCAGATCGCACTGCACCCGCATTCCCGGAGCATCGGCTACTCAAGCCACTGTTTTCGCGCCTCTCGTTGGCCGGACTACGGCGCGCCGGACGGATCCCGAACTGGCGAGCCCGCCACGCGGCGCCGCGTAGATCATCGGCAGTGGTGAGATGGAGTGGCAGGTAAGACCGCGAGACGACGACAGGGTCGGATGCGACCGAGCCGTGCCGTGTTGATCGCGTCCACCCGCCAGCCGGCAATGATACGCCCGGTTAGCGACCCTGGTCATAGCCGGAATGGCTGATCCCACTCAAAACCCATGGCTGCCTGCAATCCATTCCACCGCAGTGCTTGGCAGCGGGCTGCAGGCGTTGGGCGTGCAAAGGGTACTCTGTGCAGCCGGCGAAACTGTGCAGCTTGCCCGCGCGGGACGCATTCCTGCCGCGGGTGCTGAAGCTGGTTTCACCTGCGCGATCAGGCATTTTTATGCTGTAGCGTAACATTGTTTCTTGCCCTGCGGTGTGCAGCGTGCCGCTGCCTGTCCCCCTCATGCCACCGAACTCTGCTGAGCCACCCGAGAAGCCCGGGGAATCCGGAATCACGTCGCACGATCAGCACGCCGCAGCCGGCGCGTGGTCCGGTCGGAGATTGAGAGTGGACCGGAAGTTCCGTTTACGTATACAATCTTTTTTGCTACGTGAAGGTACCAATGTCGGACCTCCTGTCAGCTGAGTCACTCGGTTCTGTAGCCACGCCGCCGTCTGAAGCGCCGTGGCAGCTTGGCATGGCGGTCCAACAAGAGAACTGGGACGAAGCCCTGAAAATCTGGACCCGAATTGAACGCGCCGGTGGCGGCGCGGCCGAGGATTTTGCCCGTGCGGCGATGGCGCTGCGCCGGCTGGGGCGATTTGATACCGCGGAGGCGGTGATCGGCAAGGGTTTGCAGCGCACTCCCGATCATCCGGAACTGCTGGTGGATCACGCCTGGCTGGCCCTGGAGCGGGGCCAGGTCGATGAGGCAGAACAGCGCTGGCAGACGGTGATGGCACGGCTGCCGGACGAGCCGACGGGCCCGGTGGGAATGGGCGTGACGCTGCTGCGGCTCGGCCGGCACGATGCGGCGGAGGCGGTGTTTGCGGCGGCGCAGCCACGGTTTCCCAACCATAAGCCGCTGCTGCTGGAATGGGCACAGGCGGCCCACCGGCGCGGCGACTGGGCGGAAGCGGTGCAGCGCTGGGAGATCGCGCTGTGGCGCGGCGTGAACCCGGGGCAGGTTGTCGCCCGCTTGGTCGCGGCGTTGCGGGAGGCTGGTCGCCTCGACGAGGCCGAGGCAGTGGCCAGCAGCGGCGCCGCCGGGCCGGCGTCCGCGAGTCTGCTGGCCGAGCACGCCTTGGTCGCGCATGCCCGCGCCGACTGGGCCGCCGCGGCGCAACGCTGGCAGGCGGTGCGCGCCGCCTCCGATGACTTGACGAAGCTGTGCAAGGCCTATGTTCTGGGTGCCTGGGCCTTGCAGCACAGCGGTCGCGCCGAGGCCGCCGAGGCGCTGCTAGCCGAGGGCGTCGCGCGCCTTCCCCAGGAAGCCGAACTGTGGACCGCCTGGGGGCAACAGGCCTGCAACCGCGGCGATCTCACCGAGGCGCTTCGGCGCTGGGGCGAGTCGATGGCGCGCCAGCCGGGCGCTCCGGACGGGTATGTCGGGTCCGCCCATGCGCTGCGTGAACTCGGCCGGATTGCCGAGGCGGAGGCGGTGCTGGCGCCGGCCCTTGAGCTGTTTCCCGACAATTTCTTCGTGCTTGCCGAACATGCCCGGACCGGGGAACTTCTGCACGACCATACGGAGCGGATTCAGCGTTGGGCGGCCGTGCGGACCCGGTTCCCGGACAACCCGCTCGGCCATGCCCGCAGTGCCGAGGCCTGCCGGGCGGCCGGCCTGCTGGAGGAGGCGGCGGCTCTCGCCGAGGTAGCCGCCAGCCGCTTTCCCGATGACGTCGGGGCCGTCCTGGCGCAGGCCTATCTGGCCCGCGCGCGGCATGGCCCGACGGCGGCGCTGGCATGCTGGGAGCGCGCCCATGCCCGCTTCCCCGAACATCCCGCCGTGCATGCCGGCCTTGTCACGGCGCTGACCGATGTCGGACAGTTCGAGGCGGCCGAGCGGGTCGCCAGCCCTGCGCTGGCGCGTTGGCCGCAGGTGCGCGAACTGCGGGCGGCGAGTGCGCAGGTGGCCACGGGGCGCGGCAACCACGCCGAAGCTGTGCGGCGCTGGAAGGCCATGCGCGCCGATTTCCCCGACGCCATCGAGGTCTATACCGGCCTGGTCACGGCGCTGCAAGATGCCGGGCGTTTCGCCGAGGCCGACGCAGAACTGGCGGAGGTGTTGCAGAGTGCCACCCGCGCCACCCTCGCCGGGACGCCGCCGGGCGAGGGTAGCGTGTGCCATCCCCGGGAGGCCGAGCTGTGGAGCGCCTGGGCGCGGCTAGCCCAGGACCGCGGCGATCTTGCAGAGGCTGCACGGCGCTGGGGCGAGTTGTCGGCGTGCCTGCCGGGCGCTCCGGACGGGTATCTCGGGTCAGCCTACACGCTGCGCGCACTCGGCCGGATCGCCGATGCAGAGGCGGCGCTGGCGCCGGCCCTGGAGCTGTTTCCCAACAATTTCTTCGTGCTTGCCGAACATGCCTGGACCGGGGAACGTCTGGGCGACCAGACGGAGCGGATGCGGCGCTGGGACGTCGTGCGGACGCGGTTCCCGGACAACCCGCTGGGCCATGTCCGAGTTGCCGAAACGTGCCGGGAGGCCGGAAGGCTGGCCGAGGCGATGACGCTGGCCGAGGCGGCCGCCATCCGCTTTCCCGACGACGTCGGGGCCGCCCTTGTGCAGGCCTATCTGACCCGCGCGCAGCGTGGCCTGGCGGCGGCGCTGGCATGCTGGGAGCGCGCCCATGCACGCTTCCCCGAGGATCCGGCTGTGCTGACCGGCCTCGTCGAGGCGCTGGGCGATGCCGAACAGTACGAGGCGGCCGAGGAGATCGCCGTCGCGGCCGCGCAGCGCTGGCCGAGGGCGCGCGAGCTGCGGGCGGCGTGTGCGTTCGTGGCCACGCGGCGGGGCGACCACACCGAGGCTGTGCAGCGCTGGCAAGCCTTGCGTGCCGATTTCCCCAATGTCATCGCCGTCTATCCCGGACTTGCCGCGGCGCTATGCGATGCCGGGCGCTTCGCCGAGGCCGAAACAGTCTTGGCGGAGGCACTGCGGCACAATCCGGATGATATCGAACTCGCGCGCCAGCAGGCCATCACGGTAACCGCTGCGCGCGACTGGTCGCGCGCGCTGCCGCTGTGGCAGACGCTTCTGCGCCGGGCGCCGGACAGCCGTGCCGTGCGCGTCGCGGTCCATGACGCCGCCGCGCGCGCGCGGCTCGATGAGGGAGCGGGCGAGCTCCCAGCCGCAACCGACACCGTGCCTTCGGCGCTGCTGACCGATCTGCTGGCGCAGGCGCCGGTGGGCGACGGGGCGGACACAGGCGCGTTGCTGATGCGCTTCGAGAGCCTGGGTGACACCTGCGAATTCGGCATCTTGCAACGGCAGTTTGAGGTGGAGCCACTGAGTCTGCTGCGCTGGGCCACGGTCCACCCCAAACCGCTGCTGGCCGCACTGCGCGAGCGCTTCGCCGGGATCGGCGAGCCGCATCAGACCGAACTGGCTGTTGCCGCCGGCGACTACGCCCTGCGTGACACCCGGTACCGGTTCTGGTTTGCCACTTTCGTGCGCGAAACGCAGGAACCGCGCAGCACGTTCTTCCCGCAACAATGCCAGCGCATGCAGTTCCTGCGGCGGGCGCTCATCCAGACGATCGAGAGCGGTGAAAGCATCCTGGTGTATAAATACGACCCGGCCACCGATGATGGCATGCTGTGGGCGATGCGCGCAGCGGTGCGCACTTACAATCCGCGCACCATGTTGCTGGGCGTGCGCCTGGAGGATTCGGGCCATCCGAGCGGCAGCATCGATGTGCTCGGGGACGGGTTGGTGGCTGGCTATGTCGACCGCTTCTCCAATACCGACGTGTCGGTCGATGCATGGCTGTCGATCTGCCGCCAGACCGCGGCGTTGCACCAGACATCGTAAACGAACCCAGGTTGTTGCCTTGCTATTTGACAAGACAAACCGGGGATTCTTCGTGAGGAATAAAGCAAGATATCTCTATTCGAAGGTCTGAGTGTCGAGCCAGGTGCGCATGGCGGCTTCGTCCAGCTTCCCGTTGCTGTTATACGGCATCCGGCCGATCGCCACGATCCGCTCCGGCACCGCATGCGCCTCCAGCTCCGTCTGCAAGCGCGCTCGCAAGCCGAGCGGGTCGAACGCGGCGCCTGCGGCGACTTCCACCACGGCGATCAGCGCATCGTTGTGCTTCACCACGCAGGCCACCGGCCAGCCGCACTCGGCCAGGCGCGCCACCACCTCGCCGGTCTCGACCCGGTAGCCGCGGATTTTCACCTGCTGGTCGATGCGCCCTTTGAAATACAGACGCCCACCGATTCGCTGGCCCCAATCGCCGGAGAAATAGGCGCGCACATTCTGGCCATCGACTGTGATCATGCGGAACGCCTGCGCCGTTCGCTCCGGATCGGCCCAATAGCCGGTTGCAAGCTGTGGTCCGGTAATGACAATCTCGCCTTCGTCGGCATCGGGACCGCCGAGCAGATACACCCCAGTGTCGACGATGGGCTCGCCCAGGCTCGCCGTATCGTTGCAGGCCGCGAGGTAGTCGGCCGCGCGCAGCCCCACCGCCGTCATCGTGACCGTGGTCTCGGTCGGCCCATACATGTTCATGACCACGGCCTCGGGGCAGGCCGCGAACACGGCGGCCAGATGGCTCGGCCGCAGAGGTTCGCCGCAGGTGGCGAACTGCCGCACCGTGCCGAGCATCGCCGCCGTCGCCTGCCGGCCGCTGATCATGAGGTCGATGGCACTCGGCACCGATACCCATGCGGTGATCCGGCCGCGGCGGATATAGTCGGCCGGGAACAGCCGGTCCGCCGCCTCGGTCGGCGGCACAAGCATGGCCCCGACGCTGAGCGCGCCATACAGGTCGAGTACATGAACGTCGAAGCTCAACTGGTTGAACTGCGACACCCGGTCGCCGGCGCGAAACAGGCCGGCATCGCACACCCAGTTGACGTAATGTGCCAATGCCGATGTCGGAATGACCACGCCTTTCGGTACGCCGGTGGAGCCCGATGTCATGATGACATAGGCCGTCGGGCCGCGCTGACCTGGCCCGGCCATCGGCACCGCCGCCGCGACCGTTTCTGGGTCGATCAGAAGTGCCGCCGGGCAGCGCGCGGCAAGGACGGCGGCCAGCGGGGCGCCGGCGACGATGATGTCGGGTGCGATCACGTCCACCACCCGCGCGAGCTTGTTCTCCGGCGCCGCCACATTGACCGGGATGTAGCAGCCGCCGGCCAACAGCGTGCCGAAGATCGCGGCATAGCCGTCGACGCCGGGCGGCAGCGCGATCAGCACGTTAGGCGCCGTGAACCCTGCAAAGCTGGCGGCAAAGCGACGGGCCCCCGTGGCAAGTGCGCCATAGGTGACCATCGTGCCGCCGACATCGACCGCGGGCCGTGCGGGCTCGGCGTCCGCCCAGGCCAGGAAGCGGCCGATCGGGTCACCGCCAGCCGCCGCCGATGCTCGCACGCTCAAGTCAGACATGGGCCGCCTCACCGAGGTTGTGGATCATGAAGACAGGTTGCCGCGGCTGAAATTTCGACAACATAACCAAACCGATTCGGCGCGCAACCACGATGTCACGCCACCCGGAGAGACGAGCCATGGATGACGCCGCCCTCTATGCCGCACTGACCCCGTTGTTTCGCAATGTCTTCAAGCGGTCCGTGGAACTGCGGCCGGATTTGACCGCCCGCCAGGTTCCGGGCTGGGATTCGTTTCGTCAGGTCGAGCTGATCGTCGCCATCGAGGCGCAGTTCGGCGTGGCGTTCCATATACGCGAGATCAACGCGATGCAGACGGTGGGCGATCTGGTGCGCATGCTGGCCGGCAAGCTGTCGGCGGAGAGTGGGAACCGCTGACAGGTCAGCCACAGCAGGGACACCGGTCCGGCCGGCGGGCGCGGCCTCCGCTGGCTCAAATCACGCCATCGTCCCGCAGGCGGGCGAGTGTCGCGCCATCCATGCCGAGGCACTCGCGCAGAACCTCGTCGGTGTGCTCGCCGAGCAGCGGCGGCGGCAGGCGGTATTCGACCGGTGTTGCAGAAAGATGAACGGGGTTAGAAATGACCTTCACCGCCGTGCCCGAGGCATGCTGCATTTCGCGCACCATATCGCGGGCCTGCACCTGCGGGTCGGCGAACACATCCGACAACCGGTTGATCGGCCCGCAGCCGATCTTGAGCGCCTCCAGCTGCGCGACCCACCAGCCGGTACTGTGCCCCTGCATCACCGGCGTGAGCGTCTCGGTGACCAGTTGCCTGTTCTGCACACGCGCTGCATTGGTCGCGAACCGCGCATCATCGGCCAGATGCGACAGGCCGAAATGCGCGCAGAAGCGCCGGAACGTCGGATCATTGCCGATCGATAGCACGATAAAACCGTCGGCGGTGGGGAAGACCTGGTATGGCACGATGTTGGGATGCTGGTTGCCCAGTCGCGGCGGGTTCTCCCCGGTTGCCAGGTAGTTCATGCCCTGGTTCGCCAGCCAGGCGACATGGGTATCGAGCATACCGATATCGATCTGCTGGCCCTCACCGGTGCGCTCGCGATGACGCAGGGCGGCAAGGATGCCGATGCAGCCATAAAGGCCGGCGAACAGGTCGGCGATTGGAATGCCAACCTTCTGCGGCGGCCCGTCCGGCTCGCCGGTCAGGCTCATCACCCCGCCCATCGCTTGCATCAGCCCGTCGTAGCCGGGGCGCGGTGCATAGGGGCCGGTCTGCCCGAAACCGGTGATCGAGCAGTAGATCAGGCCGGGAAAGCGCGGTCGCACTTGCTCATAGCCCAGGCCGTATTTCGCCAAGGCACCGACCTTGAAGTTCTCAGCCAGGATGTCGCTCTGCGCGATCAGCCGCAATGCGATCTCCTGTCCCTCGGGGCGGGCGATGTCGAGCGTGAGGGAGCGCTTGTTGCGATTGACGCCAACAAAATAAGCGCTCTCCGTCGTGCCCGGCACGAACGGCGGGGCGAAACCGCGGGTGTCGTCACCGCTGCCGGGCTTCTCGATCTTGATCACGTCAGCGCCGAGATCTGCCAGCATCTGCACGCAGGTGGGGCCTGCGAGAACGCGCGTCAGGTCGAACACCTTTAGCCCCGCCAGCGGCCCGGCCGGTTGCGTTGTCATCGTCGTCTCCTTCGTAGGCTCGGTATCGTGCTCAGTCGGGCAGCCGATCGCCGCGCGTCTCGCGGGCGAAGGGAATGATCAGCAGGCCGATGCCGAAGGCAATCGCGGTGAGCGCGACCGGCGTGCCGAGCGTACCCATTGCCTTGACCGCGCCGGCGAGGCCGAAGTTCACCGCCGCGCCAACGAACCGTCCGACCGAGGTACAGAAAGCGAACGCCGAAGCGCGCACCTCGGTACCGAACAGCTCCGGCAGCCACAGGCTGAACACGGCGAAGTTGCCGCCAGCGACGCCAAGGAAGAACAGCACGATCATGAACACCGGCAGCGCCGTGCCCGGTGGCAGGTAAAACGCCCAGCCGAAGGCGAGCGCGATGCTCAGCGCCATGCCACTGAAGTAAATCGCCAGCGTCGGCCGGCGGCCGATGCGCTCGGCCAGCATCGGCAGGGCGATGCAGCCGAGGATGGTCCCGACCGACAGCAGGGCCGTGCCGTAGGATGCCATGCGCGCGGCTGCCTTGGCGTCCATGCCCTGTGATGTGGCAAGCGTGATGATGGCGGTCGGCTCGGTACACCGCACCTGCCCAGAGTCCGATGACGGCGACGGCCAGCAGCACCGACATCACGATGGTGCGGCCGCGATAGGGCGGGCGGAAGATCTGCGCGAGCGGGCCATGGCGCCGGCTGGCAGGGATCAGCTCCTTCTCGTGGTGCTTGTGCTGCCAGCGCTCCGGTTCCTTCACCCCAAGCAGTGTCACGATCGACACCAGCACCGGGACCAGTCCGCAGAGGAACATCGCCCGCCAGCCGTAGCTCGCACCGATCGTGTAGTTGAGTGCCGCCGCCACAAAGAAACCGAAATAGTAGCCGGTCTGCAGATAGCCCGCGCCCATCTTGCGACGGTCCTCCGGCCAGGCCTCGGCGACGTAGGTGCCGGCCATCGCCCACTCGCCGCCCACCCCGATCCCGGCGAGGAAGCGGAAGGCCGCGAGTTGCCAGATATCCTGTGCGAACGCCGCCGCCCCGGTGAACACCGCATAGACCAGCACCGTGGCCGCCAGCGCCTTGGTGCGGCCAAAACGGTCGGCGATCGGCCCCCAGATGAAGGACATGCCCCAGCCGATCAGGAACAGCGCGAACATGATCGAGCCCACCTGGCCGATGCTCGCCGCCGACGCGTCCATGCCTGATTTCGGCAGCAGCTCCGTCAGTGCCGGACTCAGCACCAGGGCGTAGATCACCGAATCCATGCCGTCGAGCATCCAGCCAGCCCAGGCTGCCCAGAAACCAATGATCTGCTGGCGGTTCAGCGGCGTGGATTTCCGAGCCCCGGTTGCGGTCGATGATATTGCGGCGGGCGCGGTGGACATTCGTTTTCCTCCCAGGGGGTGATCTGTTTCATTGGCATTGGCGGGCCGTTGGCCGGCGGGTGGTTGTCAGTCGTCGGCGCGGGATGCGTGTTGCTGGTCGCGCGGGCCGCGCCGTGCCCCTGCCGAACCCGCAGCCAGCAGGGCATCGACGGCAGGCGAGCGCGCGACGACATTGTCGCGCACGAAGGCCTCGTGGTGGGCCTCGATGGCCAACGGATCATAGACATAGTTGACCATGATGGCGTGCAACTCCCGCAGACCCCGCGGCGAAACATTGGCCAGCCAGTTGACCCGCTCCAGCCGTGCACCGTTGCCGAGATGGAAGCGTGCGACCGGGTCGGGCGGAACCCGGCGCCCGGTTGTCTGCGTCAGGCATGTCGCGCAGGCGCGCATCAGAGGCTGGCGCAGCAGCGCCGCGGCCGCCGGGGTCTCCCACCAGGCGGGGACCTCCAGCATCGCCCGCAGCGCCGCCGCCCCGCTGCCGTTCGCCTCGGCAATGCCGGCCGCGTGCAGCAGCGCGGCAAGCTCGTCCGCCCGCAGCAGGTCGTCCGTCGCTTCCTCGGCAAGCCGGCGGTCGAGCCAGCGGCGGAACCCAGGTACCGGCGAGAGGGTGGCGAAATGCCTGAGATTCGGCAGCTCCGCTTTCAGCTCCTCGACCACTTGCTTGATCAGCAGGTTGCCCAGGGAAATGCCGCGCAGCCCCTGCTGGCAGTTCGAAATCGAGTAAAAGATTGCCGTATCGGCGTCGGCCGCGCGCGCGCGGGCAGCGCATTCCTCTCCGTCGCCGGCGAGCAGCGGCTGCACCGCCTCGGCGAGACCCTGCACCAGGGCGACCTGCACAAAGATCAGCGGCTCACCCGGCAGGGCCGGATGGAAAAAGCCAAAGCAGCGGCGGTCCGGTGCCAGACGGCGGCGCAGGTCGTCCCAACCGTGGAACTCGTGCACCGCTTCGTATGCGATCAGCTTTTCGAGTACGGCTGCCGGTGTCTGCCAGTCGATGCGCCGCAGCTCCAGAAAGCCGCGGTTGAACCAGGAGGTGAGCAAATGGCGCAGGTCGGCATCGAGCCGCCGGAGTTCGGGATGCTCGCGCAGGGAGCCAAGCAAATGCTTGCGCATTGCCACCAGCGCGGCCGTGCCGCCGGGGGCCATGTTCATCCGCCGGATCAGCTCCTGACGGGGCGGTTCCGCCGCCGCCGCGAGCCGTGCCGCACACTCCTGCGTCGGTTCCGCGAGATAGGCCTCGGCCGCCACGCGCAGTGGTGCCGGATCGGGCCCGAAGCCGCGGGCAAGGAAGCGTTCGAACTCGAGGCGCTCCGCGCATCCCAGCGTCTGCAAAACCGCGTGCAGCTCGCGCGCGATCACGGCCCCGGAGGCTTCACCACGCTCGGAGAGCAACGCCGTGGCAAGCAGCCGGGCCCGCTCAAGGGGCGGCGCGGGAGGCTCCGCCGGCGAGCCGGGTGGTGGGCTCCGTTCGCCGATCCGGGCCCAGAGCCGATCGAGCCACGATCGCGAGGCCGAAACGGAGGCAATGGCCGGTGGGTTGGACGTCATTGGGTCATCCCCGGCCGCTCGGGCGGCTCTTTCCTTATGCAACAAGCCAACGCATCAGTTGTACGGCTCCCCCTCAGATGAACGCAGTGACTCAGTGCACGCCATCGTCACTGTATTGCAGCAGGTTCGTCAGGCACAAGATTGCGGTGATGCGGCGGCCTTGATCGCCACACGGTTCCAGCCGACGAGCGCGTCGGGGCAGTGCATCTATTTGGCGCCACCGGACGAGATCGGGCGGGCGTCGAAGGCGGGCGCCGTCAACTTTCGCAGCGATGGATGATGCCAGGTCACGTCTCTACAATGGACTCACGCTGCCACCCGCGCAGCGAGCAGCCGCTCAACCGAGGGATAATCAATCTTTCCCGAGCCCAGCAACGGAATGGCATCAACCGTCACCATGCTGCGCGGCACCATGATCTCGCCGATGCCACGGGCGGCGGCGTGGGCAAGCAGGGTGGGGAGTGCCGCGCCAGGCTGCGTGGTCACGAGCACAAGGCGCTCGCCTTTGCGCGCGTCGGGCTGCGCCACCACGGCGTGCATGGCAGAAGGCCAAAGCGCGCCGGCGAGTTCCTCGGCGGCGGCCAAAGACACCATCTCGCCGCCGATCTTGGCGAAGCGCTTGGCACGGCCAAGGATCGTCACGAAGCCGGCGTTGTCGATGGCGACGAGATCACCGGTGTCGAACCAACCACCTGGGGGCGGCTCCAGCACGCCGGGCGCGCTGCTGCGGAAATACCCGAGCATGATATTGGGGCCGCGCAGGTGCAGCCGGCCACCCTCGGCGATCCCCTCGACCGGGGTGATCTGGTGCACGATGCCGGGCAGCAGACGGCCGACCGTGCCGGTGCGGTGATGCATCGGCGTGTTCAGCGCCACCACCGGGGCGGCCTCGGTGATGCCGTACCCCTCCAGGATGCGCACGCCGAAGCGGTCGAAATAAAGCTGGCGGGTCTCGTCGCGCAGCTTCTCGGCACCGGCATAGACCAGGCGAACGGCGCGGAAGTCATAGGGATGGGCGAAGCGTGCCCAGCCGGCGAGGAACGTGTCGGTACCGAACGCGATGGTCGCATCGCTGTCGTAAATGGTCTCCGGCACGATCCGGTAATGCAGCGGCGAGGGGTAGAAGAATGTCCGCACGCCCCCGAACAGCGGCAGCAGCGTGCCACCGGTCAGGCCGAAACTGTGGAACATCGGCATGGCGTTGACGATGCGGTCGGCCGGGCAGAAATCCATGACGGCGGCGAGTTGGGCACAATTGGCAAGGATGTTGCGGTGGCTGAGTACCACGGCTTTCGGTGTGCCTTCCGAACCGCTGGTGAATAGCACCGCCGCCGGTGCATCGGCGGCAACACGCGCCCCGGGCAGGCCGGCGGCGCGCGCCATGTCGAACAGGCCGCGCAGCCGGGCCGCGCGGCCCAGACCGGCGCGGATGTCTTCCAGCCAGAGAAAGCGCACAGTTCCTTCCATCTGGGCGATGCTGCGCTCCATGCGGCCGCGGGTGATGAACCCGCGCGAGGTGACGACGGTTCTGACCTGCGCGGTGCGGCAGGCCGAAAGCATGCCGTCCGCACCGGCGGAGAAATTCAACAGCGCCGGAACCCGCCCGAACGCCTGCAGACCGAAGAGGCTCCTCGGGAGAATCAGTGGGTGCTTTCGGGCATATCGTATCGAGCGCGTTAGGGTAGCAGGCGTGACGGCGTAGCGCGGCCGATGATGGCGAGGCGGACGGCACGGCCGGTTGTGTGTCGGGCGCGCGAGCGGCGTCGCCACGCAGTCTGCAATGGCGCCGGCGGTTCACTGCGGATCGCGGCGAGGACCGCGATGGCCGCCGATCGTGGGTTCGGTGGTCAGGAAGCGGAATAGCCTACGGCATGTCGCGTCGAAGCTGCGCTGCTCGTCGTCGGACTGGCGGCGGGAGAGCAGCGGGCCGCCTTCCTCTTCGATGAGGCCGAGCACGATCTGCTCGATGGGCATTCGCCGCAGGGCACTGTCCATCTGCAGCCGACGGATCACTTCGCCGCCGAGGACCCAGATGTTGTCGCGATGGCGACGCAGGGTCTTGCGCGACAGCTGCTGCATCAGCAGGTCGCGCAGGAACGGCGTGAAGTATTCGACCAGCCGCACGCCGAGCGGAATATCGCGCGGCTCGTACGCCCAACTTCGTGGCCACTGATCCAGATCCGGACAGTAGGTCCGCAATGGATCGGCGGCAGGCGGCTGCTCCGCTACACTGACAGGCGTCCCGGCAACTCTATGGGGTCGTCCTGCCATGAGGCTGATCTCCCTGCTAAACCAATATCAGCACTTTCCCGGCTTCGTCTACGAGGGAGCGCGGTATTGCACGTCCAGCCAGACCATCGAGATTCCCGTGCGGCCCCGCCGTGGCTCGAAGCCGGTGTGCTCTGGCTGCCACCGGCCGGCGACCGGCTACGATCACCTGGGCCAGCGGCGATTCGAGTTCGTCCCTTTGTGGGGCTTCATGGTCGTGTTGCTCTACCGTATGCGGCGGGTCAATTGCGGGGACTGCGGTGTGCGGGTCGAGGAGGTTCCGTGGGGGATCGGCAAGCACCAGCTGACGAAGGCCTACATGCTGTTCCTGGCACATTGGGCCAGGAAGTTGTCGTGGCAGGAGACGGCTGTGTCGTTTCGAACGTCCTGGGACAAGGTCTGCCAATCGGTCGAGTATGTCGTGAAGTGGGGGCTTCGAGAATCGCCAGCTCGGTCGGATCGCGGCCATCGGCGTCGATGAGATCCAGTACGCCAAAGGCCACAAGTACCTGACGCTGGTCTATCAGATCGAGCAGGGCTGCGTCCGCCTGCTGTGGATCGGCCGGGAGCGGACGATCGAGAGCTTTGAGCAGTTCTTCGCCATGATCGGCAAAGAAGTGGCCGGGCAGATCGAGTTCGTGTGCTCGGACATGTGGCAGCCGTACCTGAAGGTGATCCGCGAACGGTGCAGCCAAGCCATACACATCCTCGACCGCTTCCACATCGTCGCCAAGATGAACGACGCCGTCGACGAGATACGTGCTGGCGAGGCGCGTCGGCTGGCTCGTGACGGCTATGAGCCAGTCCTCAAGAAAACCCGTTGGTGCGTGCTCAAGCGCCGCGCCAACCTCACCGATGGCCAGCGGTTCCGCCTGCGTGATTTGCTGCGCTACAATCTGCAGACGGTGCGGGCCTATCTGCTGAAGGAGGATTTCCAGCAGTTCTGGGAGGTACCAGTTGCCGACCTGGGCCGGCAAGTTTCTCGATGACTGGTGCCGTCAGGTGATGCGCTCGCGCCTCGAACCGATGAAGAAGGTTGCCAAGACGCTACGCCGGCACCGTGAGCTGATCCTAAACTACTTCCGCGCCAGAAAGGCGTTCTCCAGCGGCATCGTCGAGGGCCTCAACAACAAGGCCAAAGTGACCATGCGAAACTCCTACGGATTCCGCACCTTCCACGTCATGGAAACCGCGTTATATCACGCACTTGGCAAGCTGCCGGAACCGAACGTCGCCCACAGATTTTTCTGACGAGGCACCGAAGAAGGTGAGCACCGCGGCGCTGGCATTGGGCAGCATCACGCCCACCCGCTCCCCCTCCGCCACCAGCGCGTCGAGGCGGCGGCCGAGCACGACGGCGCCCAGCAACAGCCGGCGATAGGTCAGCGGAGCCCGGGCGATGTCCTCGGCAATCTCCTGCGTCGCGCCATGACGGTCGCGCGCCCAGAGGAACGTGGAGAACAGGCTGCGGTCCGTGTCGGCGGCGGCAAAGGCGGCATTGGTCATCACATCCTGCAGCGCCGAGGCCAGGGCGTGGCGGCGCGGACGCCCGCGCAGCGCGGGGTCGGCGGCAAGACGCACGGCGGGGCCGATGGTGATGCGCACCGGCACGAACCAGCGGCGGCGGAACGCCCCGGCCATGCGCCCGACCGGGCTGAACTGCGGCCCGTCGATGCGAATGGGCAGCACCTCGGCGTCGGCGCGGTCGGCGATCATCGCCGCGCCGTCATAGACCTTCATCAGCGCGCCGGTGCGGCTGAGCCGTCCCTCGGGGAAGATCACCAGGCGGCGGTCCTGGCGCACCCAGTCGATCATGTCGCGGGTAACCAGCGGGCGGGCGGGATCGAGCAGGAAGTTGTCCACCGGGGCGATGAACGGCTTCACCCACCATTTGTGCGCCATGCCGGCATAGATGGCGAAGGCGGGCGCGTCCGGCAGGAAGGCGGCAACCAGCACGCCGTCGGCCAGCGAGACGTGGTTGACCACCATGACCAGGCGTTTGCCGGCGGCGCGGTAGTGCTCGAGACCGCTGATCTCCGCCCGGTGGAAGCGGCGGAAATACCAGGCGGCGAGGGCACGCAGCGTGCTCTGCGGCAGGATGCGCAGACTCCACGCGGCGGCGAGCAGATTGGCCGCCGCCGTGAGCATCAGGATATGCGGTGCGGAGACATGCAGGAAGGCCAGCACCGCCGCCGCCAGCGAGGCCACCACCATGAAGCCCGCGTTCAGCACATTGTTCATGGCGATCATGCGCGAACGCGACGCCGGCTCGGCGCGGTCCTGCAGGAAGGCGTAGAGCGACACCGAAAAAACCCCGCCACAGAGGGAAAGCAGAAACAAATCCCCCATGATGCGCCAGCCAGCCAGGCAACCCAGTACGTCGAGCGGTCCTGCCAGCGTGCCGGCCGCGGTGAATGCGTGGCCGAGATCGAACGAGAACACCGAGAGGCCGACGGCGGCAAACGGCACCAGCCGGGGCGACACGTCGCCATGCAGCAGCCGGGCGCAGCCGAGCGAGCCTGTGCCAACGCCAACCGAAAACACGGTGAGCAGGAAGGTGATCAGTCGGGCATCCCCGCCGAGTACCGTCTTCGCCGCCACCGGCAGTTCCGACAGCACAATGGCCCCGACCGCCCAGAACCAGGAGATGCCCAGCGCGGACAACCAGACGTTGCGATTGCCGCGGGCGGCGCGGATCAGGGCGGCCGTCTCGCGCGGGATGTTCCAGCCGATGCGGAGGTCCGGCGCCGCGGCCGGGGCGGGCGGGATGCGCCAGGCGGCGGCGATGCCGGCCAGTGCAACGCACAGGCCGAGCCCGGCGACGACCTCCGGCCCGTGCGGGGCGCGCACCAGCCCGCTGCCGGCGATGGTGCCGGCGAGGATGCCGATGAAGGTGCCGGCCTCGATCAACCCGTTGCCGGCGACCAGTTCGGCCTCGGCCAGGTGGTCGGGCAGGATGCCGTATTTAAGCGGGCTGAAGAACGTCGCCTGAATACCCAGTCCGAACAGCACCGCCATCAGCAGCGGCAGGCTGGCGGTGAGGAAGCCAATGGCGCCGAGCGCCATCAGGCCGAGTTCCCACAGTTTTGTCGCGCGGATCAGCCGGGATTTCTCGGAGCGGTCGGCGAGTTGGCCGGCGACGGATGAAAACAGGACGTAGGGGAGGATGAAAACGGCCAGCCCGATGGCGACCAGTTCATTGCCGTAGCGCGCCGAGGCGAATAGCGCCATGACGCCGAGTGCGTTCTTGAACAGGTTGTCGTTCAGGGCACCCAGGAACTGGGTGGCGAACAACGGCAGGAACCGGCGGGTTCGCAGCAACGGGACGGACAGCATGCGGTCGTCTCCGGCGTCATCGGCTTCCAAGGGCTTCTCCCTTGGTGGGGGTGCAGGGGGCAAAGCCCCCTGGTGGGGTTCGGGGCAACGCCCCGACCATTTCCCCCACATAGTCCGCCAGAGCGATCGCCGCCGTAAGCCCAGGGCTCTCGATACCAAAAAGGTGAACCACCCCCGGGGTTCCGAGTGTCTGCACGCGAAAGTCCTGCCCGGCAGCGCCGCGCGGCACGATTTTCGGCCGAATGCCGGCGTAGCCCGGTTGCAGCGCCCCGTCTGGCAGCGCCGGCCAGTAGCGGCGCACGGCCGCATAGAATGTATCGGCACGGCCGGGGTCGACGCTGTAGTCGATGCGGTCGATCCATTCGACATCCGGTCCGAATCGGGCCTGGCCGCCCAGATCGATGGTCAAGTGCACGCCCAGGCCGCCGGGCACCGGCACCGGATAGATCAACCGTGAGAACGGCGAACTTCCCGCCAGGGTGAAATAATTGCCCTTTGCATAATACGCGGTGGGAATGTAGCGGGTCGGAACGCCGGCAAGCGAGCGCGCCACGGCAGGCGCGTGCAGTCCCGCGGCGTTGATCAGCAGGCGGCAACGCAGGCAAGTCGGGTCGGTGCCACCGACGCTGATTTGGACGCCGGCGTCGGTCACAAGCCCGCCGGTGACGGGGCTGTGGAACACGAACACGGCGCCGGCGTGCTCGGCCTCGCCTTGCAAGGCGAGCATATAGGCGTGGCTGTCGATCACCCCGGTGGTGCCGGACAGCAGGGCGGCGGTGCACGACAGATTGGGTTCCAGGGCGATTGCCTCGGCGGCGGTGAGCAGGCGCATGGCCTCGACGCCGTTGGCTTCGGCGCGCGCCTTGATGCCGGCGAGTTGTTCCGCCTCCGCGTCGCTGGTGGCGACGATAAGCTTGCCGCAGGTGCGGAAGGGCACACCGCGGTCTCGGCAGAAATCGACCAGCATGCGCCGGCCCCGCACACACAGCCGGGCCATCAGGCTGTCCCTGGGGTAGTAAATGCCGGCGTGGATCACCTCGCTGTTGCGGCTGGAGGTTTCGGTGCCGATGCCCCCGGCCGCTTCCAGCACGATCACCTCGCGGCCGGCCTGCGCCAGCGCACGGGCCACCGCGATGCCCACCACGCCGGCCCCGATCACCACGCAGTCAACGTCTTCCATCGTGGCTCTGCCCGTTTGGGTTGTTTGGCCGCCGCCCGGCCGCCTCAGGCAACGGCAACGGACCGTTTCACGTCCTGCGGCGCGGGGAGGCGGAGGATGAAGCGGGCGCCGATGATCTCGCCGCGCTCGTTGCGGCGGTTCTCGGCGCTGATGCGGCCCTTCAGTGCCTCGACGATTTGCCGGCTGATCGACAGCCCGAGGCCGGAATGCTGGCCGAACCGCTCGCCCTTCGGACGCTCGGAATAGAAGCGGTCGAAAATATGCTCCAGCTTGGCTTCGGGAATGCCAGGCCCCTGGTCCTCGACGCTGATTTCCACCTGTTTGCCGACCTCGCGGGCGTGCAGCAGGATGCGGCCGTCACGCGGGGAGAAGGATTCCGCATTGCCGATCAGGTTGCGCAGCACCTGCACCAGCCGCCCCTCCACCGCCTGCACCACCACGTTCCCCTCCGGCGCGAGCATTTCGATATGCGGGTCGCCGTCGCCGCGGGTGGTTTCGTTGATCTCGGCCAGGGTGGCGAGAATCGGCGCCACGTCGATGGGCTCGGTAGCGACGCGCGACAGTTCGGCGTCGATGCGCGAGGCGTCGCTGATGTCGCTGATCAGCCGGTCGAGCCGGCTCACGTCCTCGGCGATGATGGCGAGGAGGCGGCGCTGCTTGTCGGCATCCTCGATACGGCGCAGGGTTTCGATGGCGCTGCGGATGGACGACAGCGGGTTCTTGATTTCGTGCGCCACGTCGGCGGCAAAGCGTTCGGTCGCGTCCATGCGGTCCCACAGCGCGCGGGCGGATTCCGACAGGGCGCCGGCGAGTTCGCCAATCTCGTCGCCGCGATCGAGCAACGGCAGCGGCACCGCGCCGGTGCGCCCGCGCCCCTCGCGCATCTGCTCGGCGGCCTTGGCGAGCCGCAGGATCGGCCGAGCGATGGTCTGCGATAGGTACCAGGACAGCATTACCGTCAGGCCGAGGGCGAGGGTGAACAGGCCCAGAATGGACAGGCGGATGGCCAGCAGGCTGTCGTCCACCTCGCGGGCCTCGCGGGTCAGCAGTACCAATTCCCACGGTGATGTGGTTGCGCTGCACCGGCTCGGCCACCGTCACCAGCAGCCGGTTGTCGGCGGTGCGACGGATGTAGGGGGGCATCTCGCGGCTTTGGTTGGTGCCGGTGAGCCGCACCTCCTCTGGCACGTCGGGCTGCCAGTCCGGCCCGGCGGCGGAGGGGCCGGTGTCCAGCCGTGGCCCCTGGGTGTTGTGCGGCAGCAGGGCCAGGATCTGATCGGTGATCCGGCCGATCGTGCCGATGACGCGGCCGCGATCCACCGCCGGTGGCAGCGGCTCGGTGACCACCGCGCCGCCCGCACCTTCGCGCACCCGGCTGTCGGCCACCACGGTACCGTCGGGGCCATATAATTTGGCCTGCGCATTCGGTGTCGGCTCGGTGAGGCTGCGCAACAGCGGGCGGGCGAGGTCAGGCGCCAGCCGCGGCCGGTCGGCCTCGTCCATTTTCACCGCCGTCTCGCCGAGCGCGCTGGTGTATATGCGCGCCTGCTCGCGCAGGGTGCCGACCTCGGCCAGCAGCAGGCCGTTCTGGTACTGGTCGAGATACAGCAGTCCGGCCAGCAACAGCACCAGCGGCAGGGCATTGACCAGCAGGATGCGGCGCAGCAGCGGCGGCACCCAGCGGAACCGGCGGCGCTTGCCGACGATCGAGGGCGTGGTCACGGGAACCGGAAGTCCGCCGCTATCGGGCATGGAGGATCAGGCGTCCTTGTAGCGGTAGCCGATGCCGTACAGCGTTTCGATCTGGTTGAAACTGTCGTCGGCGCTGCGGAACTTCTTGCGCACCCGTTTGACGTGGCTGTCGATGGTGCGGTCGTCGACATAGATGTTCTCGCCATAGGCGGCATCGATCAGCTGGTCGCGCGACTTCACCATGCCGGGGCGGGTGGCCAGCGCCTTGACCAGCAGGAATTCGGTCACGGTGAGCTGGATGTCGCGGCCCTTCCAGAGGCACTGGTGCTTGGTTTCGTCCAGTACCAGCTCGCCGCGCACGATCACGCCGGACGGGGCGGCGCCGGACCCTTCGGCGCGGCTGGTGTCGTTGCGCCGAAGCAGGGCACGGATGCGCTCCAGCAGCAGGCGCTGGCTGAACGGCTTGGTGATGTAGTCGTCCGCTCCCAGCCGCAGGCCCATCACCTCGTCCACCTCCTCGTCCTTGCTGGTAAGAAAGATCACCGGCAGGCTGGTGCGCTGGCGCAGCCGCTGCAGCAGTTCCATGCCGTCCATGCGCGGCATCTTGATGTCCAGCACGGCGAGGTCGACGGGACGGCTGATCAGCCCCTGCAGCGCGCTTTCGCCGTCCGTGTAGGTGCGCACCTGGAACCCCTCCTGCTCCAGCGTCATGGCGACGCTGGTGAGGATATTGCGGTCGTCGTCCACCAGGGCGATGGTCTGCTTCATAGGCGTTCTCCGGTGTGTCGCGCGGGCGGGCTGGCCAGCGGCCGCCCGATCGCGGCACTATGGGCGCGGATTGTGGCGCATTGCGGATGAAGGGGGAACAGAATATGGCGCCAGAAGCAGTGGAACCGGCTTCACAGGAATTGGAGTCCCCCCTGTGGGTGTCGCGTAAGCTGCTGCGGGCGGCGCGAACGGGGTTCCTGGGCACCGTCATCGACGGTCAGCCCTTCACCACCCTGGTGACGCCGGCGAGCGATTCCGATCTCTCGGTGCTGCTGCTGCTGTCCTCGCTGTCCGAGCACACCCGCCATCTGCGCACCGATCCGCGCTGCTCGCTGCTGGTGGTGGGCACGCCATCGGGCGCCAACCCGCAGACCGCGCCGCGGGTGACGATCACCGGTATCGCCGAGACCGACGCCGATCCGGCGCTGAAGGCGCGCTGGCTGGCGGTGCACCCCTACGGAGCGCTGTATGCCGACTTTGGCGACTTCGCTCTCTGGCGCATCCGCCCGGTGCAGGCGCTGTTCGTTGGCGGGTTCGCCCGCGCCGCCCGCCTGCGCCAGGCCGAGCTGACCCCTGATGCCGGCGCGGTCGCGGCGATGACAGGCGCAGCGGACGATATCATGCAGCATTGCAACGCCGACCACCCGGATGCGCTGCGGGCGATCGCCTGCCATGCGGGCGGCGCAGATGGCGACGTGCCGTGGCAGATGGTGGGCGTCGACGTGGACGGCTGCGATCTTGGCGCGGGCGAGCAGGTGCTCCGCATCGCCTGGTCGGCCCCGGTCGTCGATCCGGGGCAGGTCAGGACGGAACTGATCCGACTGGCCCGGGCGGCGCGCGCCGCAGGGTAGACCTTGCCGGTGCAGTCATCTAGAGAGCGGCAATCTGCGCGCTGCCCGTGCTGGAGACACTGAGACTGATGAGCCCCGATCCCGAAATCATCCGCGCCCGAAACGTCACCGCCCTGGCAGGCAGCGGCGTGCGCGCCGGCAAGGCCGTCTACGCCAACCTGCCGGCGACGACCCTGGTGGAGCACGCGATCCGTCGCGGCGAGGGGCGGTTGTCCGTCGATGGTGCCCTGATCGTGCGCACCGGCGTCCACACCGGACGGTCGGTCGAGGACAAGTTCGTGGTGGACGAGCCCGAGGCCACCGCCGACGTTCGGTGGGGCAAAATCAACCACCGGCTCGCGCCGGTGCATTTCACCACCCTGAAAGGGCGGGTGCAGGCCTTCCTGCAAGGGCAGGATTTGTTCGTGCAGGATCTGTACGCAGGCGCCGACCCGGCGCGGCGGGTGCGGGTGCGGCTGGTGACCACCGGCGCCTGGCAGGCGTTGTTCGCGCGCAACATCTTTATCCGCCCGCCGGCGGAGGAACTGGCCGATTTCACTCCCGACTTCGTCATCCTGCACGCACCGCATTTCAAGGCCGACCCGGCGATCGACGGCGTGCGCAGTTCCACCGAGATCGTGCTGTCGTTTGCCGAAAAGCTGATTGTCATTGCCGGGACGGAATATGCCGGCGAGATCAAGAAGTCGATCTTTACGGTGATGAACTGGCTGCTGCCGCCCGCCGGCGTGCTGCCGATGCATTGCAGCGCCAATATCGGGCCTGAGGGCGACGTAGCGGTGTTCTTCGGCCTGTCCGGCACCGGCAAGACCACGTTGTCGTCGGACCCCGCCCGCCCGCTGATTGGCGACGACGAGCACGGCTGGGGCCCGGACGGCGTGTTCAACTTCGAGGGTGGCTGCTACGCCAAGGTGATCGACCTGAGCCAGCAGGCCGAGCCGGAAATCTGGGCCGCCAGCCACCGCTTCGGCACCGTGCTGGAAAACGTCGTGGCCGACGAGGCCGGCCACCTGGACCTGACCGACAAGCGCTACACCGAGAACACCCGCGCCTGCTATCCGGTGGAGTTCATCCCCAACGCGGTGCCCTCGGGCCGCGGCGGATTGCCGAAGAACGTGGTGATGCTGACCGCCGACGCCTTCGGCGTGCTGCCGCCGATCTCGAAACTATCGCCGGCGCAGGCAATGTACCATTTCCTTTCCGGCTACACGGCAAAGGTGGCGGGCACCGAAAAGGGGCTGGGAGCGGAGCCGCAGGCGACGTTTTCCACCTGCTTTGGGTCGCCTTTCCTGCCGCGCCGGCCGGAAGTCTATGGCCGCCTGCTGGCCAACTTGATCGCCGATCACGGGGTTGATTGCTGGCTGGTGAACACCGGCTGGAGCGGCGGTCCCTACGGTGTCGGCAGCCGCATGTCGATCCGCCACACCCGCGCCCTGCTGACCGCGGCGCTGGACGGGTCGCTGGCGCGCGTCGCGTTCCGCCGCGAGCCGGTGTTCGGGCTGCAGATCCCGGTATCGGTGCCCGGCGTGCCGACCGAGGTGCTGGACCCGCGCCAGTCCTGGGCGGACAAATCGGCCTATGACGCCACCGCGCGCGACCTGGTGGGAAGGTTCGAGCGGAATTTTGCCTCGTTCGCTGAATATGTGGGCGAGGATGTGCGGGCGGTGGCGTTGAAGGCGGCCTAAAAGTCCAGGGATTCGCGCTTGTGAGGTTCGGGGCAACGCCCCGATAGGATCAACCGCGCCGTCATTCCTGGTTGCTGACGATGGTTTGCAAGGTGCGGCACAGGGCCACGACGGCAATCAGCAGCAGCCCGTCGACGATCAACGTCGTCGGCGTCAGCGCCATGCCGCCAACGTGGAGTTCCCGCGGAATGGATTGCAGCACATTGTTCAAAAGCTCGTGCGCCTGGCCCTCGCCGGAGGCCATCGAGAGCATGCCCGGCAGCGCCGCCCATCCGATCCCACAGATCAGCACCACCGGCGCCAGCAACTCGGCCAGGATTTCCACGAAGGAAAAGGCGAACAGCACCACCCCGCGGGCCACCGCCTTGGCAAGCCGCAGAGCCACGACCATCGCCGGATGGTTGAGCGCGACGCGCCAATCGTCCAGGCTTTCGAATTCATTCGACATCCGCCGTCCTCGGTTGGTGGAGAAGGTGCTCGGGTGCTGCCTACAGGACGCAGCTTCTGGCCGCCACCCTTGCGCGCGGTGTCGTGTCCCACATTCGGCGCGCCGGCACCGGGCGGACGTCACCCCGGCCTGAGCGCGCGGAAGAACTCCCGCAGCAACGCGGCCGCCTCGCGCTCGCGCACACCGCCGATCACGTCCGGACGGTGCTGGCTGCCGGGGGCGTCGTAAATGCGCGGCCCATGCTCCACCCCGCCGCCTTTTTCATCGTAGGCGCCGAATACCAGCCGGCGCACCCGGAACAGGCCGATCGCGGCGGCGCACATCGGGCAGGGCTCCAGCGTCGCCACCAGGTCGCAATCGGGCAGGCGCGGCTGCCCGCGCAGCGCCGCCGCTTCGCGCAAGGCCAACAGTTCAGCATGCGCCGTCGGGTCGGCCAATTCCTCCGTTCGGTTGCCGGCGCGCGCGAGCACCGCCCCGTCGGGACCGAGCACAACCGCGCCCACCGGCACCTCGCCGCGCGCAGCGGCGGCACGGGCTTCCTGCAGCGCGATCTCCATCGGCGTCATGCGGCTCTTCTTGCCCGCACCCGGTGCGCAGGGCTAGCAAGGGCGCATGAGCACCCCGAAAAAACCCGTCATCGGCGTCACCCTGGATGCCGAGAAGCCGGGCGGATATTCGACCTATCCCTGGTACGCGCTGCGCAGCAACTACGCCGCCGCCATTGCCGGCGCCGGCGGCCTGCCCGTGGCGCTGCCGCATCTGCCTTCCCTGGCCGCCGACCTGCTCGACCGCATCGACGCGCTGGTGGTCACCGGAGGCGCCTTCGATATCGATCCGGCGCTCTATGGCGACCGCGCCCGTCACGACACGGTCACGCTGAAGGAAACCCGCACCGAAGCCGAGCTGACGCTGCTGCGCGGGGCGCTGGCGCGCAACCTGCCGGTTCTGGGCATCTGCGGCGGCCAGCAATTGCTGGCGGTGGTGCTGGGCGGCTCGCTGATCCAGCACATCCCCGACACCGTGCCCGACGCCCTGGCGCACGAACAGCCCAACCCGCGGCACGAGCCCGGGCATGCGGTGGACATCATCCCCGGCACCCTGCTGCACCGCATCGTCGGCGTGGCGGAAATGCAGGTGAACTCGGCGCACCACCAGGCGGTGCTCAGCCCCGGCCTGCGCGGCGTGGTCGATGCGGTGGCCGAGGACGGGGTGATCGAGGGCATCGAGGACCCCAGCTTCCGCTTTTGCCTGGGCGTGCAATGGCATCCGGAATTTCTGATCGACCCCGGCGATGCGCGCATCTTCGCCGCCCTGGTGGCGGCCGCCGGCGGATGAGCGACCCGCCCACCGGCAACCGCATCGCCAAATTCCTCGCCCGCGCCGGTGTCGCCAGCCGGCGCGATGCCGAGCGGATGCTGGCCGAGGGCCGGGTGAAGTTGAACAACGAGCTGGTGACCCACCCCGCCACCTTCGTCGCCAAGGGCGACCTGGTGGTGGCCGACGGCGCGCTGGTGGAAGCGCCGGAGCGCACCCGGCTCTGGCGCTACCACAAGCCCGACGGGCTGATGACCACGCACCGCGACCCGCAGGGTCGGCCCACCGTGTTCGAGAAGCTGCCGCCGCATCTACCGCGGGTGGTCAGCGTCGGCCGGCTCGATCTCAACAGCGAGGGGCTGCTGCTGCTGACCAATGACGGGGCGCTGGCCCGCCGCCTGGAACTGCCTGCCACCGGCTGGATCCGCCGCTACCGGGTGCGGGTGTTCGGCGCCGTCGATCCGAAGGCGATGGCCACGCTCGCGCGCGGGGTGACGGTGGACGGGGTGCGCTATGGCCCGATCGAGGCCGGGCTGGACAGCCGCAAGGGCGACAATTGCTGGCTGACCGTCGGCCTGCGCGAGGGCCGCAACCGCGAGGTGCGCAAAGTCATGGCGCATCTCGGCCTGCAGGTGTCGCGGCTGATCCGGGTGAGCTACGGGCCGTTCCAGTTGGGCCAGTTGGAGCGGGGGGCGGTGGAGGAGGTGCCTGGAAAAGTGCTGCGCGAGCAGCTGCCGGCGGAAAAGACGTAGCGACGGCAGGAGCGCCACCATGCGAATTGTCGCCGGCGCCTGGCGTGGACGGAGTTTGTCAGCCCCCCCCGGAGCCGCCACCCGTCCCACCGCCGACCGGGTACGGCAGGCCTTGTTCGACATGCTGATCCACGCACCCTGGGGCGGGCGCGACCTTGTGGAAGGCGCCCGAGTGCTGGACGCCTTCGCCGGCACCGGGGCGCTCGGGTTGGAAGCGCTATCGCGCGGCGCCTCCAATGCCACCTTCCTGGAATGCGACCGCACGGCCCTTCCGGCCCTGCGCGCCAATGTCGAAGCCTGCCGGGCCGGCGACCGCGCCGCCGTGCTCGCCGCTGATGCGACAAAACCGCCGCCCGGGCGGCCATGCTCGCTGATATTCTTTGACCCTCCGTACCGCCAGGGGCTTGTGCAGGCGGCCCTGACCGCGCTCGGCCGGGCAGGCTGGATCGCGCCCGGGGCGGTCGTCGTGGTCGAGACCGCACGTGACGAGGAAATCGAATTGTCGGGGACGCTATTTGCCGATCGGGCGCATGGCGCGGCGCGGATAACGGTGTGGAAAAGCAAGGAAGGCCAGGGCTCTGCCCTTGTATCTCCGGAGGCACCCGAGGGCATGAGCTGAAGCACTCGGGTGCGGAAGGGGATCCCGCTCCGCCTTGGAGTGATTGAGCCCGTGGTCCAGCGCGGCGCCCCCTCCGTCACGTTGTCCGTGAGCCCGAACCGTCGCTCGGGACGGCGTCAGTCGATCCCGCATTTACAAGGGCGGGTGATGGACCAGACCGCTCAAGACCTCTCCTGCTTCATGGGCATCAACGTCGCCAAGAAGCATCTCGACATCCATGTTCGCCCAACCGGCAGCAGCTTCACGGTCAGCCGGGACGCCGCCGGCCTCGATGAGTTGCTTGCCCGCCTGCGGCCGTTGCAGCCCACCCTGATCGTGCTGGAAGCCACAGGCGGCTACGAAACCGTCGTTCTCGCCACTCTCGGTCGCGCCGGAGTGCCGGCACTCGCCGTCAACCCACGCCAAATCCGGGACCTTGCACGTGCCTGCGGCCGCCTCGCCACGACAGACAGCCTTGACGTGGCCGTCATCGCCTTGTTCGCCGAACGCATTCGTCCTGAATTGCGCCCGCAACCGGACACGGCAACCCAGGCCCTCGACGAATTGGCCGCGCGGCAACGCCAGATCGTGGAAATGATCCCCGCTGAAAGTCGACGCCGTGAACAAACCGCAATTCAAAATACAAAACCACCTCGACATAGATATTGCGTAGCTTCAGAAAGAACTGTCAAGCCTAGACGCAGAGCTTGAAGAAACTATACATGCTAGCTTCGTCTGGTCCAGCAACGAAGAACTGCCGACCTCCGTGCCAGGGGTCGGCAAATCGTCGCCCATACCCTCATCGCCCATCTGCCCGAACTCGGAACCCTCGACCGGCGCGAAATCGCCGCCCTCGCAGGCTTCGCTCCCTCCAATCACGACAGCGGCTCGCATGGCATTTCACGTCGCATCCGCGGCGGACGTGCCATCGTCCGCGCCAAACTCGACATGGCCGCCTGGGTGGCAACCCGATCCAGTCCCGTCATCAAGACCTTCTACGAGCGACCCATCGCCGCAGGAAAGCAGCGCAAGGTCGCTCTCGTCGCCTGCATGCGACAGCTCCTCACCATCCTCAATGCGCTCATCCGGGAAAAACCGTGGCAACCCTCATGGCTCCCCTCATTTGGGTTTAGTGACGAATGGCGAGAACGAATCCGGCCGGCGGTGTCGGGTTTACGAAAAGAATCGCGCCGACGGCTTTTGCGCACGAAATTTGAATTCGGCCGCGCGCTGTTGCCAAGCCGGCGAAAGTCGGATTCCAGGCCTTCTGTTCCGACACAGAGGGGCGTGCCTTGTCAGCCAGCAAGCAGATTTCGTTCGACGGCGTCCACCGTGTCCTGAAGAGCCTGTTGGGCGACTGCCTGCATGCCAAACGCATCCTCTCCCTGGCCGGTGCTACGCTGGGAGCGATCCAGTCGGCCTCGCTAGCGGTCGCGTTGATCGGCCAGGGCCTGGCGCTGGCACGCGGGCTGAACGTGAAGTACGCCATCAAGCAGGTGGACCGCCTGCTGTCCAACGAGGGGATCGATGTCGACGCCCTGCTGGCCCAGTGGGTGCCCTTCATCGTCGGCAGCCGGCCCGAAATCGCCGTCGCCCTGGACTGGACCGATTTCGACGCCGACGGCCAAACCACGCTGATGCTGTCTCTGCTCACCCGCCATGGACGGGCGACGCCGCTCTATTGGCTGACGGTCAATGCCAAGACGCTGAAGGGGCGGCGCAACGCCCATGAATATCAGGTTCTGGTGCGCTTCGCCGCGGCGCTGCCGGACGGGATCAAGGTCACCGTGGTCGCCGACCGCGGCTTCTGTGATCACAAGCTGTACCGGGTGCTGCGCGAGGAACTGCGGTTCGGCTTCGTCATCCGCATGCGCGCCAACATCATGGTCACCGCCGCCAGCGGCGAGCGCCGCAAGGCGGCCGACTGGGTCGGGCCGGGCGGCCGTGCCCGGGTGCTGCACGGCGCCAGCGTCACCGGCCTCAACTACCCGGTCGGCACCGTCGTCTGTGTTCACGCCAAAGGCATGAAGGAGCCCTGGTGCCTGGTCACCGACACCACCGATAAAACCGCCCGCGAGTTGGTGAACCTGTACGCGAAGCGCTGGAGCATCGAATGCCAGTTCCGCGACAGCAAGGATATCCGCTTCGGTATGGGCATGGGCGAAGTGCATGTCAGCACCCCCGCCCGCCGTGACCGGCTTTGGCTGATCAACGCCTTCGCAGTCGCCCTGCTGACCTTGCTCGGCGCCGCCGGCGAGGCGCTCGGCTTCGACCGGATGCTCAAGTCCAACACCACCAAGCGACGCACCCATTCGCTGCTGCGGCAGGGCATCATGCTCTACCAACTCATCCCGACCATGCCGGAACACCGCCTGCTGCCACTCGTCGAGAAGTTCGCTGAACTACTCAACGCACAGCCAGTGTTTGCCAGGATGTTCGGTGCTATCTGAAAATGAGGGGAGTCCTGAGGTGGCAACCAGCTTGACAACCCAGACAGTCGCTGGACCCCGCCAAGGAGGCAGAGCCCCTGGCCTTGCTTCCTTCACCCCGCGCGCACGCCGCCGTCGCCCCCAGCACCGGGCATGGTATAGGTCCCGGTAAGGGCAATTGAAATGGCGCCGCCGTCCGGTCATTCTGCTACCGCACCTACCGGCACCGCCTGTCCATCCGTCAGCCAGCCCAAGGTCGCCGTACGCCGATGCCGACGCCGTTCTCGTCCCAGGATCTCAATCGCGCGTTTGACGCGCGCAGCCTCACCCGTGGCCGCAGCCTGGTGCTGACCGGCGCCGTGGAGGTGCGGATCGACGCCGATAGCATCGCCTCCGTCGTGCAGGACGCCAACGGCCGGCACACCGGGCGCATCACCCCCGTGGCGAACGGGCGCAGGGTGATGTTCGACAGCCGGTGTAGTTGCGGCGTTCCTGCCTGCCTGCATCTGGCCGCGGCGGCCTTTGCCGCCCTCGACCGGTTCCCCGCCTTGCGCCGGCCAGAGCAGCAAAGCTTCCTCGACACGCTGGTCACCGAGCCGGAGAAGGAGCGGCAGCGGACCGTATTCGAGCTGTCGGCCGCCGTGCCCCCGCGGGCCTGCGTCGTCACCACCCTGCTGGTTGGTGAGCGCACCGGCGCGATCACGGCAACCACGCCGCGCCGGATCGCCGCCGACGCGCAGGCCGATGCGGCTGCCCGCGAACTCGCCCGCCTGCTGGGCGGCGGCACCGATACCAGCACCGAGGTGCCGCCGGCGTTGGTTGCCGAGGTGCTGCGGATGCTGTTGCAAACCGGGCAGGCGCGCTGGCACGCCGGCTGGCGCCGCCTTGTGCCGGGCGAGCCACGCGTCTTCGCCGCCGCCTCTGCGGCCACGCTGCCGTCAGGCTCAGGGGTCATCCTCGGCGAGACCGGGCCATGGTATGTCGATGCCGCGTCCGGGGCAGTTGGACGCGTGCGCGTGCAGCCGCCGTCCATAGCGCGGCGCCTGCCGCCGAAGCCGCCGCTCACCGTGCCGCCCGCCGGCCGGGGCCGCGCGGCGCCGCCTCGGCGGCGCCTTGAACCGGCCGCCGTCAGCGAACAGGTGATCGTCGAACGCCAGCCGACGCCGCTGCTGCGCCTGACGCGGTTTCCCTTCCCGGACGAGTCCGGAAGGATGCAGGAAACCGACGCGCTGCTGCTTGACTTCGACTACGGTGGGGTTGTCATCCCGGCCGACGATGAACGCCAGTTCGTCCGCGTCGAGGAGCCGGGCGGGCCGATCTTCGTGCGCCGCGACCGCGCCGCCGAGTCCGCGGCGCTCGAGGCCATCCGCCAGGATGGCTTCGTGCAGATGCGCATGGCGGAGGCGAAAGCGGCGAAAGGCCGGCTGGTGTTTCTGTTTCGTGGCCGTGACGCGGCGGAGCTCTGGCAGCGTTTCGTGACCGAGCGGTTGCCGGCGCTGCAGGCAGGTGCGTGGCGCAGCCTGATTGACCCCGGTTTCGGCCCGCGCCTCGCCCAGTCCGTCGGCGACTGGGACATCCACGTCTCCGACGCGCCACACGGGAGTTTCTCGCTCGACCTCGGCATCGAGATCGAGGGCGTGCGCCATCCGCTGCTGCCGATTCTCCGCCGCCTGCACGAGCGGGGCGGCATGGACGCGGCGCGCATCGTCGGCGGAGAGCTGGTCACCAGCCTGGAAGATGGCCGCATCCTGAAATTGCCGGCCGAGCGCGTGGCCCGCCTGCTGGCGGTGATGGACGAGTTGATCGAAGCGGCCCGCCGCGGCTCCGGCGATACGCTGGTGCTGGAGGCCGCCGAAGCGCCCGCCGTGCTCGACCTGGAGGACCTGGTCACCACCCGCTGGCAGGACGGCGCCGCGATCGCCGCCCATGTCGCGCGCTTCCGCAGCCTGGCCGACATCCACGACGTGACATTGCCGGCGGGCTTCACCGGCACGCTGCGCCCTTATCAGCAGGAGGGCGTCAACTGGCTGCAGCATTTGCGGGAAAATGGTCTCGGCGGGTTTCTCGCCGACGACATGGGGCTCGGGAAAACGGCGCAGACCATTGCGCATATCACCGTGGAGGAAGCGGCAGGACGGCTCGACCGGCCGGCGCTTGTGGTGGTGCCGACCAGCCTGGTGCCGAACTGGACCGCCGAATTATCCCGTTTCGCGCCGCATCTGCGGGTCTTGGTGCTGCACGGGCTCGACCGCCACGAACGCCGGCGCGACCTGGCCGGCGTGCATGTGGTGATCACCACCTACAACGTGCTGGTGCGCGACATCGAGGAAATGGCGGCGCTGTGCTGGCACATGGTGGTGCTGGATGAGGCGCAGGCGATCAAGAGCTCGACGGCCAAGGCGACGCATGCGGTGTGCCGCCTCGACACGCGCCACCGGCTGTGCCTGTCGGGCACCCCGATTGAAAACAATCTGGGAGAATTGTGGTCGCAGTTCGCCTTCCTGATGCCCGGGCTGCTCGGCCATCGGAAAAGCTTCACCAAGCGGTTCCGCTCGCCGATTGAGAAGAACAACGACCCGGTGCGGCGCCGCCAGCTGGCACTCCGCATCCGCCCCTTTATCCTGCGCCGCACCAAGGCGGCGGTGGCGACCGAACTGCCGCCGAAGCACACCATTCTGCGCCGCATCACGCTGGCCCCGGAGCAGCGCGAGCTTTACGAAACGATCCGCGCCACCCTGCACGAAAAAGTGGCGCAGGAAATCGCCGCCCACAGCCTGGCGCGCAGCCATGTGGTCGTGCTCGATGCGCTGCTGAAACTACGCCAGGTCTGCTGCGACCCGCGGCTGGTCAAGCTGCCTTCGGCGCAGCGTATCACCACCTCGAGCAAGCTAGAAGATATGTTGGAAATGGTCGGCGAGATGATTTCGGAAGGCCGGCGCATTCTGCTGTTCTCGCAGTTCACGTCCATGCTCGACCTGATGAAGCCGCGGCTTGCCTCTGCCGGCATTCCGTTCGTCGAGCTGCGCGGCGACACCCGCGACCGGGCCGAACCGGTGCGCCGGTTCGAGGCGGGCGAGGTGCCGCTGTTCCTGATCAGCCTGAAGGCCGGCGGACGCGGGCTCAACCTGGTCGCGGCGGACACGGTAATTCATTACGATCCCTGGTGGAACCCGGCGGTCGAGGAACAGGCCTCCGATCGGGCGCACCGGATCGGCCAGACGAAGTCGGTGTTCGTCTACAAGCTGATTGCGGCAGACACGGTGGAGGAACGCATCCTGGAATTGCAGGAGCGCAAGGCGGCGCTGGCTAGCATTGCCTTTAGCGAGGACGGCTCGGCGCTGCCGACGATGGCGGAAGAGGATATCGACTTCCTGTTTGGTCCGGCGCCCGACCGGTTGGCGGCCTGAGAGATCCTATCGGGGCGGTGCCGCGGTTGAAATCCAGCCGCATATGGGCAGTGCGACGGCAGTCTGCCGCGTTTCCTCCGGCCGCTCCGCCCACGCCCGCAGGCTGCCGCGCCAGTCCCGTTGCTCCGGCAGCCAGTAGGGTCCCGCCATTCGCGAGGTCCACTGCATGCGTATCGAGTGTAAAACATTGTTAGTTTACGTCATGAAACTATTTCTCCAAACCCGGCAATGGGCTGTTGCGGAAATTGCCGCTTGCACCGGCGGTCTCATCAGGCACATAATCAAACACTTTGTGGTTGGCATGTCATGTCGACGTTGGAGCAGATTCAATGAAATTGATCGGAGCCATTGACGGAATCACGCCAACCCGCGTCATGGGGTGGATTTATTCTGATGCTGTCGCCATAAAGGGAAGCAAAATACTGGCGTTTCTTGACGATGAATGCGTCGGCGTCGGCCGTGTGACTGTCTTCCGCCAGGATCTCGCCGATGCGGGGCTGGGGGATGGACATTGTGGATTCGACATCAAGATCGTGCCCCCGCTGCTTGGCGAGGAGGACCGCGTGGTCGTCAAGCTGGATGGGAGCGACTGGGTGCTGCTGCCGCCGTCATCACAGATTCAAGATGCCAATTCGCCGACCGGGATTGCGTCTCTTTCGCCTGATACGCTGGAATGGGCGCGTGCGCGCGGCTGGTTCGGCCAGACCGAGTTCGATGTGGTCAAGGCCCTGCAGCGGCTTGGCGTATATGACCGCTCCTTGCGCGTCACCAAAACCAGTCGCAGTCTGGGTGGGCCGCCGGTATTGGACCCTAAAAAGGAAGCGCATGACCTTTTCGTCACCCTGAGAATGCAGGGCGTGGAGCTTCGCGAACATCGTCCCGCCAGCGTGAATGCTCTCACCGGGCAGCGCAGGAAGCTGTTTCAAACGAGTGCCGAGACGGTGGTTGCGCTGTGGTGCGAGGTGCGCTCGGAACTTGCAGTGGTGCATGGCTCGCACCAGGACCGAACCACGCTGGATCGTGACTTGACAGGGGCGACAAGCTACTGGCTTGCCCCCGACCGTCTGCTGCTGCTCGATTTGCGATGCCACTTCGGAGCAACAGCAGAGTCTCCGCCTCCCGGTCTGCGCGTGTTTTCCGTTGCCGTCAGCGCATTAGAATAATGCCCGGAAGTTTTCGGGAACAACATGCAGTTTTTCCGAAAAAAATCCACCGTGCAGATTAAAGTCATACTCCCCTGACGGGTTAATTACCGCTCTTTGTTCGCAGCGCGCAATTTCCTCTTTGAAATTCAGATCGTATGCTATATTCCCTTCGATAGCGATCCGTTCAACGTCCTGAAAGACCGATTCAACCGTGTCCGCCGACTTTCTCGCATGCACCCCGAAATCGCCGGCATAGTCCCAGACCGCAGTCATGGTCTGACGCAGCACCCGATGATCGTAATCGAAATTCTTCATGTGAAATAAAAATAGGTTCTCGTCAAAGACAACCGGTTGATCCGATGTATGGAAACCGCCACCAAATCTGATTTGCTTGCGCGCAAATGATCTTTTGCACATCCAGGAATCGAAGCGGACGTATTTACGCTGCGACAGGATTGGTATCGTAGACCTGAACGCCGGCTCGAGATGACGTATATGGAACAGTTCCAGCCCGACGCAGGCGGGCGCGTCGGCTGGGCCGTTGGCAGCGAATTCGGCCAGGTTTTTGTATTTCGTTGGCTCGGTCACCAAGAATTCGTCGGCATCGACGAAAAATCCGGCATCGTAGTATGCCAGCAGCGCAGAATGTATATGGGTTGCGAAATCCACCCGGCGAACCTCATCATACGCACTGCGCGGTACCCGGATGATGTTCGTGCGCCCAAGTCCCTGCGTGGAAAGATCGCTCGATCCGTGATCGAGGACAAACAAATTCTCGGCCCCAAGTTGCGAAGCATAGGTACGAAACCCAGCGTGGAAGAAAAAATGCTTCATTGTAGGCAGTTGTTACGGCAAAAGTTCTCATTTAGCAACCTCTCTCCTATCCGGTACGGTTTTGTTCCGGAACCAGTTTCCGCGTCAACACCTTTCCGGCAGATGCAGCGACGGCGCCATGCCAGGCGGATGTCGCGCGCCACCGGCCCAGCCGGGGCAAACCGGCCAATCCAGATATCGGCTCTGCCGGTAACCTTTGGTGGACATGGAATGATCATAGCCGCCGAGCGCTGGCTTGCCACGTGATTATCGCCCAAGCGCCTGGCGCCGGCACCCGCCCGGGATGCCTCGAGGAATTGGCCACAGGATATGGAATGGTCCCTCCGCCCCGCCCGCTGACTGCACGCGTTTCACTGTGCGACAGCGGTGAAGAACCCTACGGCCACGGCATCGAATTGACCCCAGCCGGTGCGCATGGTCTTTTGCCCTGGAGATTTGCTGTAGCAGTTCCCACCGCCGCGGCGAGCGATGATCCGGGCGATCTAGGGGCGCAGATCAGGTTTTGTTGACGCGCCGTTCCGTCCTCTGTTCAGCGGCCAACGTTGAACAGGTTGGGCTAGCGTCAAGCCGCCGGCGGGCGCACCGCCGGCCCGATTTCATCAAACAGCAGCAGCCGTCCGGCATTCGCCAGACCAAGGAAAGTGGACAGGTTGTGCAACAGGGCCGCAATCACCGCGCCCTCGGCGCCCAATTCCCCGGCGGCGGCCAAGCTCACCAGAACCAGCGTCCAGCCCAGCCCGAGGGCGACGTTGACCTGGATGGTCCGCCGGCAGTGCCGGCTCAGCCGGATGGCGGTGGCAAGGCGGCGCAGGTCGCTGCTCATCAGCACGATGTCGGCCGAGGCCAGCGCCACGTCGGTGCCCTGCGCACCCATCGCGACACCCACCGCACCGACCTTCAGCGCCAGCGAATCATTGATCCCGTCGCCCACCACCATCGGCCGCAGGCCGCGATGAATGTCCGCCAGGACACATCGCATCTTCTGGTCGGGCAGCGCCTCGGCGACAATGTCGGCGATGCCGAGTTGCGCGCCGATGCGGCGCGCCACCGCGACCCGGTCGCCGGTGAGCAGGGTCTGACGCGCCAGCCCGAGCGTGCGCAGCTCCGCCAGCGCCGCTTTCGCCTCGCGACGCGGCTGGTCGGCGAACAACAGCCAGCCCAGGAACTGTCCGTCCTGACTGACCCCGCCGATCGGGCCGTCATGCGCCGGCGGCTCGCCGCACGCCACGCCGAGCCGGGTGAACAGGTCCGGACGGCCGAACGCCACCGCCGGGCGCTCTGACGTGCCGGTCTCTAGCGTGCCGGCCTCGAACGTGCCGGTCTCGAACGTGCCGGTCGCGAACGTGCTGGTCTCCAGTTTGCCGGTCAGGCCAAAGCCGCCCAGCTCCCGTACATCCCGCACGTCCAGACGTTCGGCGGCAGGCAGCGCGCAAACCGCCGCCCGGCTCACCGGATGGCTGCTGGCAACACCGAGGCTGGCGGCCAGTTGCAGCGCCCGGGCCTCGCCCGCCACGCCCACCAGGGTCAGTTCACCGGTGGTCAGCGTACCGGTCTTGTCGAACACCACCGAGTTCACCTCGGCGAGGTTCTCCAGGAAGCCGGCGCCCTTGATGAGAATGCCATGGCGGGCGGCGACGGCAATGGCCGCAATCGCGGTGGCCGGGGCGGCCAACACCAGCGCGCAGGGGCAGGAGGCCACGAGCACCGCCAGCGCTGCCGCGGTATTGCCTGAGGCGAGCCAGGTGCCGCAGGCCGCCATCAGCACCAGCAGCAGGTACTGACCGGCATAGCGTTCCAGCAGCCGCGTGGTCGGCGGCTTGGCGCGCTCCGCCGTGCGCATCAGCGCGATGATGGCGCCGAGCGTGGTCTGCGCGCCGACGCGGCTGACGGTGACTTCCAGCCTCCCGTCGGTGTCGATGGAGCCGGCGAGCACGGTGTCGCCGGGCGCCACCTCCACCGGCACCGACTCGCCGGTCAGCGATGCCGTGTCGAGGCTGGCGACGCCGCGGCACACCACCCCGTCGACGGGCGCGCGGTCGCCGGCGCGCAATTCGATGCGGTCGCCAGGGCGCAGGCTGTCGGTCGGCACGGTCTCGGCGCTGCCGTCCGCGCGCAGGCGGCGCGCGGTGGTTTCGGCGAGTTGGCCAAGAGCGCGAATCGCCTCGCGCGAGCCGAGCAGGCTGCGTTCCTCCAGCACATGGCCGAGAATCATGACGATCGGCAGCAGGGCGGCGGCGATCAGGTCACCGCTGGCCCAGCACGCCAGCAGGGCAACCGCGATCAGCCGGTCGGTAACGCCGTGCAGGCTGGGGTGGCGCAGGCTCTGCCAGGCGGCGCCCAGAACGGGAACGGCGACCAGCGCGGCCGCGGCGCCGGCAACCAGGTTGGCCAGGTCGGTCTCCGCGGGAAAAGCGAATTGCCAGCCCACCGCCACCAGCAGCAGGCCGGCGGCCAGCATCGCCAGGGTCAGGCGCAGCGCCAGCAGCAGCCGCTCGGCGCGCGCCAGCAGACCATGCAGGCCAAAGCCGGCACTTTCGGTGAAGGTACTGGCGCTCATCGCTGCCCTCCGCCGGGCACGATGAGGTGGCTGACCGCGCGGGCATCGATGGCGCTGACCACACCGGCCTGATGCAGAATGCCGGCGATCCGGTCGCGCCACACCTGGTCCAGCAGGCTCGGCCGCGCCGCCGCGTCCATATGTTGCTCAAGTGCCAGGATGCCGGCGGTATCGTGCCGGGCGGCGGCCAGAAATTCGGCGGCGGCGGCATGGGCATCGGCGAGAAGACGGTCGCGGTCGCGGTCGGCCGCTTGCAGGGTGCGGGCGGCGTCGGTGCGGGCGGCGGCGAGACCCCGGTCGGCCATTTGGGTGGCGTCCAGCACCTGGTCGAAGGCTTGCTTGGCCGAGGGGGGCAGCAGCGCCACCACGTCGGCGCGCACCACCTCCACGCCGAGGCTGCTGCCTGCCCGTGCCAGCGCGGCCAGCCTGTCGTTGACGCCACGCACCAGATCGCCGCGCATGGCTGCCCGCTGGGCCTGTGCCCGCGGGTCGGCGGCGTGTTCGGGCCGCACCACCATCACATCGTCCAGGTCGTGCCGCGCCGCCAGATCCGCCGCCGCTGCCAGGTACAGACGGCGCAGCGCGGGGGCCACGTGGTCGGCGGCGACGTAGTAGGCGGCGGGGTCGGCGATGCGCCAGGTCAGGCTGGCCAGCAGCAGCACCACGCCCCCATCGCCGGTGAGGAAAACGCCGGCTTCGCTGGGCGGCCGTTCGCCCAGCATCAGGCTCGCCGCGTCCTCGACGCCGGGGCTGCGGGCCGACCCGGCATCGATGCGCAACTCCATCTGCCGCTCGCCGTCCGGCAGCAGTACCACCTGGTCGAGCGGGCGCGGCCAGGCCACCACCAGCCCGGCCTGCTGCACCCCGACCACCTGCCCGAGCCGCAGGATCACCGCCTGGCTGCCGGGCGCCACCTGCCGCAGATTGCCGGTGGCCCAGGCGAGGCCGAGCAGCGCCATGCCGACATACAGCACGCGAAAGCCGATGCGCACGGATTGCGCCACCGGCCCGTCCGCTTCCGGCGTCGCGCGCATCCGCTCCGCGGCGATTTGTCCCGCTGTCATTTGTCCCGCTGTCATTTGCCCCGCTGTCATTTGCCCCGCTGTCATTTGTCAGGCGCCGCCGCGGCGATGCCCGAGGGGGCCGGGGCGCCGGCCAGCGGCGGACCCAGCACCAGGGTGTTGAACGGTGCCGCGTCGGTGCGCAGGACCACGCGGGTATTGGGGCCGACGATCGTAGCCAGGGTGTCGAGCGAGCGCAGCGTCAGGTAAAGTTGCGGATCTCCGGCATAGGCCTTGGCATGGATCTCTGCCGCCTCGCGCCGTGCCGCGGCCTCGATCCCGGCGGCCTCGGTGCGCGCGCGGGCAAGGGTGATGCGGCCGTCGCGGGCGGCGTTGGAGCGGATTTCGGCGGCGGCCCGCAGCCCTTCGGCGGTGCGCTGGGCGGCCACCGTCTCGCGCTCGGAGCGCATGCGCGCGACGGTGGCGGCCAGCGTGCTTTCCGGCAGGCTGAGCCGCTCAATGCCGACCTGGCGGACGGCGATGCCGTAGGTGTCGCGCATCTGCCCGGTGATTTGCGCCGCCAGCCGGTCCTCGAACCCGGCCAGTTTCACCCGCGCCGGATCGGTGTTCACCAGATCGGCCAGATCGAACCCGCCTGCGGCGATCTGCAGCGCCGAGCCGACGAAGTTGCGCAACTGACGCGCCGCTTCATCCGGGTCATTGCGCACAGCGCGTAGAAACTGGCGAATGGGTTCCGGCTCGGGCGGCACCTGCCAGGCCACGTAGGCCTGCACAAGGATGCGCAGTCCGTCGCGGGTGCCGACATCCTGCACCCCGGTCGACGTGGTTCGCAGCCGCAAGTCCACCGGGATGGCGCCCTGCACCGGCATCGGCAGTTTCCACGCGAGGCCGGGCTCGGTCAGCACCCGGATCGGATTGCCGAATTGCGTCACCACCATCGCCTCGCCGGGTCCGACCACCACGGCCGCGGCGGCCAGCACGGCGGCGGTCAGGATCGCGCCGGCCAGCGCAAACCGCAGACCGAGGCGCAGGCGTGCGCCGCCCGCCGGCACTTGTTGGTCGTGCGCGTGCCCGTCGTCGTGATGGTGGTGGCCGTGATCGTCGCCAGGTGGATGCGTATGCAGCATAGGCTTACTCCCCGCCCGCCGCGCTGGCGGGCGCGGGGGCGAATGCGGGTGGGCGGATGTCGAGCACCGGCGCGTCCACGGCCTCGACGCGATGGTCCAGGATTGTCAGCGGCACGCGGGCGAGCGATGCGGTGAGGGCGGCGAAATAGCGCTCCAGCTGGAATGCCGCCCCGCCCGCCTCAGCGGCCGCCCGGTCGGCGGCGAAGCGAATCAGGTCGGCCCGCGCCGCACCGGTCTGCTCGGCGGCGGCGGCCTGCTGGCCGTCCACCACCGCGTTGGCGCTCTGCCGCGACACGGCGAGGGCGCCTTCCGCCCGGCCGCGCTCGGCGGAAATGCTGGCGTTGGCGGCGATTTCGGCGGCCTGCACGGCGTGGTAGGCATCAGCGGCGCCGGCCGGCGGATGGATCGCCTCGATCACCACCGCGACCACCTCGACGCCGCTGGCGAGCGCATCGAGCCGCTGCTGCAGCGCCGCGTGGAGGCCGCTGGCCATCGTCGCGCGGTTCTCACCCAGCACGTCGTCCAGCGTTTTGGCGGCAAAGAACCGGGCGGTGGCGCGGCCGGCGGCGCCGCGCACCAGCGCCTGCGGGTCGGCGGCGCGATAGGCCAGGCGGAACGCGTCATCGTCACTCATGCCGGCGCGCCACAGAATCCGCATATCCAGGCTGACCGCCTGGAATCCCTGCTGGCCCGCGCGCTCGCTGGCGATCAGCAACATCACCTCGGCCGGATGCGCTGTCTCCCAGAGCCGGTCGGCCGAGGACGGCGGCAGGGCCTCGGCGGAGCCGCGTTCGGTGACCGCGACTGGCGCCTCTTCGGCGCTGCCGAGTTGCACTTCGTGCAACGTGCCATTGTCCAGCCAGCGCAACTTGCCGAGCGGCCAGGGCAGGATCAGATGCGCGCCGGGGCGCAGCACCGCCACCGGAGCGCCGAGCCGTTCGTAGACGGCGCGGCGGTCCAGCCCCACCAACACCACGCCGCTCAGCCCCCAGCAGAACGCCAGCAGCAGCAACGTCACCGCCGGCAGGGCGCGGCCCACATAGGCCAGCGCCCAGCTGCGCGCGAAGTCGATGCCCAGATGCGTGCGGATCGGATCGGCGAGGGTGCCGCGGCCGCGCGCACCTGCGGACAGCAGATGGGCCAGGACGGAGTCGACAGCGGCGCGTGCGGCCTCGGCCGGCGGCGGCGGCAGGAACAGACGCAGCAGGGCACGCGCCGCCAATTCGGCGGCGACCAGCACGAGCAGCAAAGCCAGCCAGCGTCCCAGCCGGTCGGTGAAAGGGGCGCCCAGGCCGGTGGCGATCTCCAGGGCGCCCAGCGCCGGCCAGACCAGCACGGGCAGCAGCAACAGGGCACGGAGCGCCTGGCTTTCGGGCAGCAGCGCCGCCGGCAGGGCGGCAACGCTACGCTCACCGATCAGCAATGGGAAGGCCAGCACGATGGCGGCCCCGCCAAGGGCGAAGCAAAGATCGGCCGGCGGCGTCGCGCTGCCGCCAGACAGGGTGGGGGCCAGCGGGCCGAGCGAGCCGGCGCATAGGCCAGCCAGCCCGACCAGGGGCACGACAATCAGGGCCTGCGGCAGGCGCGCCACCCGCCCGACCAACTGGGCATCGCCGCGAGCGCCAGGGCGCAGCCAGCCGAGCCAGCGTCGCCCGGCCGGCCCCGGGCGCGGTGGCTCGGCAGCACGGAGGCGCGCCCAGGCGAGTGTCCACGCGGCGGCAAGGCCGGCGAGCGCGATCAGCAGCGCCGCCAGCGCCAGCGCCGCCAGCCCGCTGCGCCGCAGTTCGGCCAGCCAGGTGAGGCTGGGGAACGCGGTTTCCGCGATGAGGGTCACGAGCAGCGCCACCGCTAGCGCGGCATACGGCAGCGCGAGCACGCGCACCGCCCCCAATCCGGCCGCCGCCACCGCAAGCCCGCTGGTGTCCGGCCCGCCGGTGTCCGGTTCCTGCGGTGGGTCCGGCGGCGGATCGGGCAGGGCGATGGCGAGTGGCATGCTGTCTGTCACCTTTGGCACGCACCTTTGGCACGGTACAAGACGATGGCTGCCGGCAATCGGACCGGCAGCCATTGCCCTGGCTTCATAGTCAAGGCCTCTGAGCTTTACCGAGCAACTTTATCGGCCGGCTATCGCCAGTCTGGCCAATGTTGCTTTAGAAGTTACAGGCAAGGTTGCGGGTCTGGCCGAAGCCGTTGCCGAGCGTGATAATGCAGCTGCCACTGTGGTTGGTGCTGATCTTGTAGACGTTGGCGACGTACCCGGTGGTGTTGCCGAATACATCGTTCACCGCGTCCAGCACTGCGAAGCCGAACTCATCGTGCGAGTAGTTGTGGCTGAAGTCCGCCGTCGTCGTGGTGTTGTTGAAGTGGTTGACAGTGAAGGTCCACTGCGTGCCGTGCGTGGAAACCTGGCTGTAGGACGCGATGTCGGTAACGCCGCTCGGCACCAGACCGGTGTTCATGTCCGGGTCGAGCAGGCTGCCGCCGACACCCACGATGAGCTGCGGCGGATAGTAGTGGGTCGGACCAACCAGGTATTGCAGCTGATGCACGTGCCCGGAGAGGAACAGCCCGACTTTGGACGGCACGCCGTTGACAAACGCGCTGCCCGGCCAGGTGCCGCCGGAGAACACCGCCTGCTCGGTGAAGTCGCCGCTGTTGTTGTTGGTGCCGGTGACGTCGCCGTAATCGAGGCCGAAGGTGGGCTTGTGGGTGGCGAAGATGGCGATGGACCTGCCGCCGATCGCATTCAGCGCATTGGTCAGGTCGATGTCGTAATTTTCCGCCGTTTTGATGTCCGCGCTGCCAGGGGCGAAGCTGGCGCTGTCGTTGGCGAAGCTGGAGTCATGCGCCAGCAGTTTGACGTTGTTGATCGGAACGATGAAAGTTGGCGTGAAGTCGGGCGTGTAGGTGACGGTCGGCGCGTCAGCGGTGCCGCCGGGGGAGGGATAGGCGGTGGTAAACGCGCATGTGACGTTGCTGAAGTCGTACGGGTGCGGGTCGAGCAGCGCGAACCAGCCGCGCGCACCCCGGCCGCAGCTTTCATGATTGCCGCGCAGCATCACCCACGGCGCCGCGGCCAGCGATGCCTTTTCCGGGAAGAACACGTCGGCATTCCACGAGTTGAACGTGTCGCCCCAGGTCTCGTAGGTCGAGGATGTCGTCAGGTTGCAGCCGGCGAAGGTGTTTTCGCAGTTGGTGTCGCGATAAAACCAGTCGCCGACCTGCACGATCAGGTCCGGATTGAACGTCGCTTCGTAAGCCGCCAGGTACTGCGTCGCGAACGCCGACGGGTTCTGGCAATTCTGCTGGTTAGAGCCGTTGGCCGCCAGCGCTCCGTTCATGCGGCACCCGGTGTCGCCAAAGACCATGATGCGCTGCGGATTCGTCACCGGCAGTTTCAGGTCGACGCCGTCGATGGTCGCCACCCGGTGGTGGGGCGGAACGATCGCCTCGCATTCGGTCCAGACCGACGTGGCCATCGGCACTGTCGTGCCATTGGGACCGGGCAAGGTGCTAGCGGCGGTGGCGTTGGCGTTGATGAAATACTGCGGGTAGCCGGTCTTGCCGTTGGTTTTCCCTGGGGTGCCGGGAACCGGCCCGACCGACGGATACACGGCGGTGCCGGCCAGGGTGCTGGGATCGAAACGTGGCGTGAGCTGCAGCGGAATGGCGTGATCCAGGGTCGCGACGGGACAGCCCTGGGTGATGTCCGAGACGATGGCGCGGGCCAGCACCGTATTGCCGTACGGCATCGTCAGCGGCGCATCACCGAAATTGGCCAAGGTCGGGTGCGCGCTGCTGCTGCCCGGCGCAATTTGAATCCAGCGCGCCACCACATTGTCGGCCCGCGCCATCCCGCCCACCATTGTGGCGGCGCCGAACGCCACCGCGACGGCCACAACCCGCATCACCCGATTCATTCCGATCCCTCCGGAAATTTCGATTGCCGCTGTATACCGAGCTTGCAACAAATATGGGTGAATTTTCCAAGACGACGACAGATCGAAACGGGATCGTGAAAGCCGGCCTGATGCCAGCCGCCCTGCCTGCCGCCCGTTGTCGCCTTGCGCTGGAGCGAATGGTTTCGGGCGGCGCGGTGGGGGCATCGCAGGCGATGCAGCAGGCCTCAATGACGGCTGTGCCGGTATCGCGCGCAGGGTCGCAAGGTAGCTCTGACGCAGGACAGGCCGCACTCCATCGCGGCCAATTACCCACATCTTGAGCCGATGCAACGGTTGTGACGGCTGATAGACAAGCACGCGATCCACCGGGGAAGTCACGAGAGCTTCGACGATTTCAAGGATGCGCTGCTGCGGACCCCGCGCGAGAGAGGGCGCCGAAACCAGCGCATCTATTGCGACGCCGCATCAGACGCCTTCCGTATCATCTCGCCCAAGGAGGTTTGGATCCGGGCTTGAACGGGAGACACCACCTGCGCGGGGTGACGAGGGCGCCTGGATCGTGGCGCGTTCGCCGGCCGCCGGGGCCGGACACAAGCGCGCCAGCCGGCGCTCGCGCGCCTGTTCGATGCCGACATACAGGGCCGGCAGGACAAACAGGGTCAATAGCGTCACCACCATCAGGCCGCCCACCACGACCGTGCCCAGGCCGCGCTGCACGTCGCTGCCGACGCCGGTTGCCAGCGCCGCCGGCAGCATGCCGATGGTGGCCACCGTGGCAGTGATGAGCACGGGACGGAAACGCTCGGTCGCCCCCGTCAGCACCGCCGCGCGCAGTGATGTGCCCGGCCCACGCAGCCGGTTGAGGTTGGCGACCATGATGATGCCGTTCTGCACAGCCACGCCGAACAGAGCAACGAAGCCAACGGCGGTGGCGCAGTTCAGCGTATTGCCGGTCAGCCGCAGCGCGACCAGGCCACCCAGCGCCGCCAGCGGCAGCAACCCCAGCACCAGCAAGGCATGCCGCAGCGTCTGGAATTCGGCCGCGAGAAGCAGCAGCATCAGACCGACCACCAGTGCCAGTACCAGGGCGAGGCGTTTCTGCGCCCGCTCCAGGTTCTCGTATTGGCCGCCCCATTCCACCCGGTACCGTGCCGGGTCGAACCGCACCTCGCCGGCTATCCGTTGCCGGGCTTCGGCCAGCCAGGAGGCGAGGTCGCGGTCACGCAATTCGATTCGGATGGTAATGTTGCGATGGTTCATTTCGTGGGCAATGGTGCTCTCGCCGTTCTGCAAGGCGATGCGGGCGACGGCGGAGAGCGGAATTTGCGCGCCACCCGCCGAGGTCAACACCAGCTGACCCAGAGCCTCAGGGCTGTTGCGCCAGGCCAGAGGAAATCGCACCGTCACGCCGTAGATACGATCGCCGACAAAGACCTGGCTCACCGCTGCGCCGCCCACGCCGGTCTGGATCAGCGCCGTTATGTCAGCGACATTGATGCCGTAGCGGGCGGCGGCGGCCCGGTCGACCGTCACCGCGATCTGCGCGAGCGGCGGTTCCTGGAAGATCGAGACTTCGGCGGTGCCCGTCACCTCCCCCAGCTGGGTGACGATGGCATTGCCGATGCGGCGCAGCTCGGAAAAATCATCGCCGAAGACGCGCAGCACGAGCGGGCTGTGGGCACCGCCGACGACGTCGTTGACGCTGTCGATGATCGGCTGGCTGATGCCGATGTCAAAGCCGGGCAGTGCCTTCAGCCTTGCGTCGAGGCGGCGCAGCAGCGCCTGCTTGTCCTCCCCGGGCGGCCAGCTGGCGTATGGTGTCAGGCCGACCGGCACTTCCAGATGCGATGGTGTCCAGGGGTCGGTCTGGTCGTCGCTGCGGCCGATCTGGGTCACCACAGTGCTGATTTCCGGAAATGAGAGCAGCGCGCGGCGGAGGTCGCCGGCCATTTCGCTCGCCTTGTCGAGTGAAATGCCGGTCGGCAGCCGCGCCTGCAGCCACAGCGCGCCTTCGTCGAGGTCGGGCAGGAACTCGCGCCCGGTCGTGAGCCCGAGAGCCACCACCCCTGCCATCGCAGCGACCGGAATGGCAGCCGCAATCGCCGGGCGGTCGAGCAATCGCGCCAGCGCGCGCCGGTAGGCCGCCGTCAGCGCCTCCAGCGGCCGGTTACGCAAGACGCGGCGGGGGGTGCGAAACAACATGAACGAAAGCCCGGGGACCAGGGCCATGGCGCAGGCCAGCGCGCCAAGCAGGGCATACCCGGTGGTGCAGGCGATCGGGGTGAACAGCTTCGCCTCCGCCCGCTGCAGGGCGAACAGCGGCAAATAGGCTGCGATGATGATCAGTGTCGCGAAAAAGATCGGCTTGGCCACTTGGCCGGCGGCGTCGCGCACGTCGGCTTCGGTCAGCGCCACGCCGGGCCGTGCCTCCCGCCGGCGGAGGATGGCTTCCAGCACCACGACCGCGCCATCGACGATGACGCCGAAATCGATGGCGCCGAGCGATAGCAGGTTGGCGGGGAGCCGGGTTGCGTCCATCAGCGCGAAGCACACGGCGAGCGCAAGCGGGATCGTCGCCGCCACCACCAGCGCTGCGCGCGGACTGCCGAGGAACAGCAGCAGCACCAGGGTCACCAACCCCATGCCTTGCAGCACGGTGTACGACACCCTGTGGATGGTCGCCTGCACCAACTCGTCGCGGTCGATGAACGGCACGATACGCACGTCCTGCGGTGCGAGCTGCCGGTTCAGCTCGGCCACCCTGGCGTGGATTCTCGCCAGCACCTCGGAAGCATTCTCGGTGATCAGCAGATCGACGATACCCTCGATGGTATCGGGATTATTGTCCTTGCCGACGATGCCTTCGCGTTCCTGGTGGCTGAACCGCAGGGCGCCAAGATCGCGCACCACGATCGGCACGCCATTGCGCTGCGTCACCACGATGTTGCCGAGATCGTCAAGCGTGCGAACCAAACCGACGCCGCGGATCACGTAGGCCTGCTCGCCACGGGTGATCCGCCCGCCGCCGGCATTCGAGCTGTTGTTGTTGATGGCGTTGACAACGTCGTTCAGGCCAAGCCCGAAACGCTGCAGCTCGGCCGGATCGAGATCGACCTGGAACTGCTTCGTGAAGCCACCGAAATTGTCGACATTGACCACGCCGGGTACCTGTTGCAGGGCGGGGATCACCACCCAGCGCTGAATCTCCGACAGCTCCATCAGGTTCCTGCTGTCGGATTCCAGCGTGTAGCAATAGATCTCGCCATCCGGCCCGGTCAGCGGATCGAGCGCGGGGCTGATGCCGGGCGGCAGCGTCACTTGCTGGAGGCGCTCGTTGATGCGCTGGCGGGTCCAGTAATCCTCGGCACCATCGCGGAACACCATGGTGATGAGCGACAGGCCGAAGGTGCTGTTGGACCGCATGGTCGCCAGGAACGGCGTGCTGGCAAGCGCGCGTTCCAGCGGCGTGGTGATCTGCTGCTCGATTTCCTCGGCGGCGAGGCCGGGCGCCTGAGTGATCACTTGCGCGGTCACGTCGCTGATGGACGGGTAAGCCACCACCTGCAACTGGGTCCACGCGTATCCGCCATAGATCAGCGCGGCCAGCGCCACCAGAAGCGCAACACCCCGCCGGCGCAGACACAGGCCGACAAAACGGTCGATCATGGGCGATCGATCATGACCGGTCAGTCATTCAGCAACACGCCGCCATGCACGACGATCCGCGTACCCGGCTGCAGTCCGCTCAGCACCGGCGCCATCTCGTTTTGGTCGGCCCCCAGCACCACGGTGCGGCGAACGAAGGTCCAGGGCGCGAGTTCGGCCAACACAGTGGTCGAGTCGTTGTTCATCAGCAGCGACGAGGTCGGCACCAGCAAGGTCGTGACCGGACGGCCGACGAAAGTCGCAGTGGCGAACATGTTCGGCTTCAGCCGTCCGTCCGGATTAGCAAATTCGATCCGCACCTTGGTCCGCCGCGTGTCCGGCTCCAGCATCGCGCCGACGAAAGCGACGGTGCCATGGAAGGTCTCGCCTGCATAAGCAGGAAATGTCACGTCCACCGCCTGCCCGCGGGCGACGAAAGCGGTATCGGATTCGGGAACGTTCGCGGTCACCCACACGATTTCCAGATTGGACAGGGTCAACAGGGCGACGGTCGGATCGTTGACATAGCTGCCAGGGGCCGAGGTAAGGGCGGTGACGGTGCCGCTGATGGGCGCGCGCACGATCATTTCGCGGCTGCCGTTCAGCTCCCCGAGGCTGCCGAGCGCCCGCAGCCGTGCCCGGGTGCGTTTGCTCTCGGCTTCCGCCTGGGCGAGGTCGTTCTGCGCCAATTCCAGATCCTTCACCGCGCCGCCGCCGGCCGCGGTGACGGCCCGCGCCCGCTCCAGCGCCCGCCGTGTTAGTTGGAACTGGGCCGCGGCCTTGTCGTCGTCGGCATAGGCCTGGGCCAGATCGCCGCTGTCGATGGTAAGCAACCGCTGGCCGGCCCGCACCTCATCGCCCAGCCGCACCGCGAGCGAGACGATGTGGCCGCCGAGCGGCGGCAGGACATTCACGGTGCGTGCGGGGTCGGCCTCCACCGCCGCCGGCAAGACGCGTCGCGGCGTGATGACGGTGGTCGTCACCTCGGCCACGCTGATACGCCCGCGGTAAGCCGAGCCTTCGGGGATAACGATCCGGTCGGCATGACGAACCAGCGTGGCTGTGGCTCGTAGCGCCGGCAGCACCGCCGGTTGGTCTGTGGGCGGCAGCAATTTGCCGCCGCCGACACCGAGCAGCACGCCCGCCACGATCCCGCCGATGCCGAACAAGACGGTTACCCGGCGCACATCCCTGCTGTCACTGGCCGCCGACACGTCGTTCGTCCTTGGTCTCGCCGTCACTGCGGCACCAGCCGCCCAGGTCGAAGTCGGCGGCATTTCCAGCAACTCGTGCCGCTCACGCAAATATTAAATTTGCGTGAAAACAAAGAGGAAGCTGCTCCAATGGCATGTGGTCACACACCAGGAGTTTCGCATTCCGAAACCTGCGGCGCGGGCAGCCCGGCAACGGGCCTGGCGTTCGGCGTCGGTCATCGGCTTGTCGTCGGTCGGCTTGCGCGGCATGGTCCACTCCGAGGCGTGACGTCACGGTATAAAAGACATGCTGGACAGCTCGGGCACGGTGCCTGAAGCGCCAGCTGTCGTTGCCGGTCTCGATGATATCGCAATGATTCGTCAGCCGGTCGAGCAATCCTGTGGTCATCTTGGCGTCGCCGAACACTGACGGCCATTCGGCAAAAGTCAGGTTTGTGGTGACGATGATTGAGGTGCGCTCGTACGGGCGGCTGGCCAGGTGGAACAACAACGGGCCGCCGGACTGGGCGAACGGCAGGTAGCCTCACGACTCCCCTCATTTTCTTTATCCCACATCTTGTGCCGGTTCGTGCCGGTTTTCTACCAGGGGCGAGAGTTTTCTGGGATGAGAGGACGGCATGGACATGGAAGCGGCGGACCTGCGCGATGGTGGACGGCTGAAGGACATACACGCGTTCATTGACGGCCTCTACGATCGCGACCTCCACACCAAGCGTGTGGACTCGCTGGCCGCGGCCACACTCGGCGTCATGACCGGGGCGTCGCTGGCGGTGGCGATGATCGGGCAG
>CAWDQN010000012.1:0-327059 GCA_963804495.1 uncultured Alphaproteobacteria bacterium
AAGGCGCTGGCCGCGGCGGAGTATCTGACCCGCGAGTTCGGCGTGCCGAACGTGGTCACGCCGGCGCTGTACGGCATCCGCAACACCGACGAAATGCTGCGGGCGATCTCCCGGCTGACCGGCAAGGAGATCCCGGACAGCCTGGTGCACGAGCGCGGGGTGGCGCTGGATGCGCTGCAGGACCTGGCGCATATGTTCTTCGCCGACAAGAAGGTGGCGATCTAGGGCCATCCCGACCTGGTGATGGGGCTGGCGGAGTTCTGCCTGGAGGTTGAGCTGAAGCCGGTGTGCTGCTGATCGGCGACGACAACTCGGCCTACAAGAAGGACCGCGCCTGCTCGATCTCAAGAAGCGGGTCATTGGGACATGCAGGTGGTGTGCAACGCCGATCTGTGGGAGCTGGAGCGGCGGATCGACAGCAAGGAGATCGATGTCGATCTGATCATGGGCCACTCGAAGGGCCGCTACATCGCCATCGAACGCCAAATTCCGATGGTGCGGGTGGGTTTTCCGACGTTTGACCGGGCCGGGCTGTATCGTCACCCGACTGTCGGCTATCGCGGTGCGATGCTGCTGGGCGAGGCGATCGCCAACGCACTGTTTACTCACATGGAATACACCAAGAACAAGGAGTGGCTGCTGAACACCTGGTGAAATCCCAAGGGCGCGGCCGGGACCGTGGGATCCGGTGCCCGGCCGGTCTGCTTTTTTACCAATCGTCAGCATGCGAGGGTGACCCATGGACAAGCTACCGGAACTTGCTGGCGAACTCGCGGCCCGGTCATCCACGCTGCTGTCCCTGCCCGAACATCGGCAGATCGAGCTGTACACGCGCAAGAAAACGCTGGCCGTGAGCGCGTCCGGGGCGGGTTTGGCGGAGGCGGCGCGTGTCGCCGCCGCCTGCACCGCCTGCCTGCTGCTGCAGGCAAGCTTCGAGTCCGATGACCCGGCCAACGAAGGCCGCACCACCTGGGACATCTACCGCGCGCTGCCGCGCAACAGCAGCGGCGAGCGGGCGGTGGCGGAAATCTTCCGCATCCTGCGCATCGTCCGCCGGGTGGCGCTGCACCGCCAGGCAACCGTGGTGGCCGACGGCGGGCTGCTGCGCTTCTTCGGTTCGATTGACGGCACCGTGCTGGCGCTCGACATCTCCCTCGCCGGTTTGGCGCTGCTGGAATCGGTCGTGGCCTATCACCTCGATTCGTTCCGACAGCCCTACAGCGCCGCCTATGTCGAGGCGATGGTGCTGCGCTATTACGCCGACATCGTCGGCGAGATAAAGCGGTTCAGCGACGAGGGCCGCTCGCTGTTCCAGTTCCGCGAGCCGCTCCGGCTCAACCGCCACCTGCGGCTGGAGTGCGATACCGGGCGGGTGCGCATCATCGACGATGCCTGCCAGTTCGACATCAGCGAGGCGTCGCGCGATGCCGCGCGGTTCCCGATCGATTTTTTCGTCGTGATCCGTGATGTGCTGCACATCATCCCCGTCGAGGCGCTGAGCAACGGCGCGATCGCGGTGGCCGACCTGCCGCGCTGGCGGGCGCGCGGCACCGAAGGCGGCGCGCTGCCGGCCAGCTTCCGCATGCGCTTCGCCCACGAGATCATGCCGACCGACGTGCCGATGACGTGACGCGCCGTCCCATCCCTCTTTCAGTCCCGCACACGCACGAGGTTTCCATGTCCGCCCAAGCGCATCTCAAGGTTGCCCTGACCACCAACAGCCTGGTGCAGGTCGATGCCGGCTTCGCCGATGCCCGCCAGGTCGTGTTCTACCGGGTGACGCGCGACGGCGCGACATTCGAGGACGTGGTGAAAATGCACGGCCCGGCCCGCAAGAGCGCCGGCGACAAGAGCGCCGGCGAGGTGAAGCCGGGCTTCGGACGTAACGGCGGCGCCTGCATGATGGCCGCCGACCTCGCCGCCGACGCCGCCGCGGGCGACATGGTGAGCAGCCGGGTGGCGGCGCTGGCGGGGTGCTCCATCCTGATCACCCGCGGCATCAGCGACCTCGCGGCGATGCGGGTCAAAAGCGCCGATATTTTCCCGGTCAAGACGGAAGGCACGCACGAGATCGACGCCGTGCTTGAGCGGCTGCAGGCCCTGCTCGCCGGCAATCCGCCGCTGTGGCTGCGGCGCGTGCTGCGTGACGAGCAGGGCAGGGCGGTGCCGCTCGACGAGCAGGGGTTGTGACACCAATCCGGGGCGCCGCCCCGGACCCCACCATCGCGTGGCGCGCGTCAGTGCGCGACGGCCTCGCCCGTGCAACCCGCCAGGGGCCGGAGGTCCCTGGACCCAGAATTGCCCTGGAACATATCACCGCGCGCTTTGGCGACAGAGTGGTGCTGGATGATCTGTCGCTGGCTGTCCCTGCGGGGGCAATCACCGCGGTGGTCGGCCGGTCCGGGGCAGGGAAGACAACGCTGATCCGCACCCTGAACGGGCTGGTGCGTCCGTGCAACGGCACGGTGCGGGTCGCCGGGCTCGGCACGCTGGACACGGCAGAGGCATGGCGCGCGCATCGGCGGCGCACGGCCACGGTGTTTCAGGACCACGCGCTGATCGGCCGCCTCTCGGCGATGGACAATGTGCTGCTCGGCCTTGCCGACCAGCGCCATCCGCTGTCGGTGCTGCCCTGGCCGCGCGCCCTGCGGCGGCGCGCGGCCACAGCCCTTGACTCCGTCGGCCTGCTCGCGCGGGCCGAATCGCCGGTCTGCAAACTTTCCGGCGGCGAACGCCAGCGCGTCGGCCTGGCGCGCGCTCTGGTGCGCGACCCGGCATTGCTGCTGGCCGACGAGCCTTTCGCCTCGGTCGATCCGGCGTTGGTCGGTCAGCTCAGCCGCAACGTCCGCACCGCCGTGCGGCAATGCGGGCTGACCGTCGTCATCGTGCTGCACCAGCTCGACATCGCGCTGGCGATCGCCGATCGGATCGTTGGCCTGGTTGACGGGCGCATCGCCTTCGACGGCACCCCGGCGGCGTTCGACAGCGCCGCCCGCGGGCGGATCTTTCACAATCTTCGCGCGTTTTTGCCGCTGCCAAAGGATATGCCATGATATCTCTGTCTCGCCGTGCGACCGTGGTCGGGCTGCTCGCCTGCACGGCCACGCCGGCCCGCGCCGCCGAACCTCCGGCCAGGCTGCGCATCGGCCTGCTGCCAACCGAGTCCGCACCAACCGTCATCCGTCTCAACGAGCCCCTGCGCGCCTATCTGGAGAAGCGGCTCAGCCTGCAGGTGGAACTCGTCGTCGGTACCGCCCTCCGTGCCAAGGATGATGACAGCTCAACCCTCGACCAGCAGGGACCAATATAACCGATCGACAAGTTGCTTGAACCAAACGCTTCCCTGACAAGCCAACACAGTCGGGCCTAACAGGTTGCAGAAAAACCCCCTTGTCGGATCGCAATCGATCTGATTCTCTGCGGTCACGACGGCTGCAGGGGATATCGACGGATGCGCGGGACGGACAAGCAGACGGCACAGATGTTCAGCTACCTGAGCCCGGAGGCGATGGTGCCGCAGGATTATCCGCTGCGGGCCCCGGGTTACCTGCATAAGCCCGTTCCCATCCATCCAAAACAGCGAGGAACCGCATTGCCTGATCACCGGCAAATGCGGAACCGGAAAGTCGTGGCTCGCCTGCGCGCTCGGCGACAAGGCATGCCGCGATAACCTGTCGGTCCTCTACCAGCGCTGCCCGCGGCTGTTTGCAGCACTGGCCCTGGCGCGCGGCGACGGCCGCTACGCCAAGCTGATGCGGCAACTTGCCAAGGTCGACCTGCTGATCCTGGATGACTGGGGGCCGGAACCGCTGACCGCCGAGCAGCGCCGCGACCTGCTGGAGATCGTCGAGGACCGCTACAACGCCCGCTCGCTCATCATCACCAGCCAGGTGCCGGTCGACCACTGGTACGAGATCGTCGGCAATCCCACACTGGCCGACGCCATCCTCGACCGCGTTGTCCACAACGCCCACCGCATCGACCTCAAAGGGGAGAGCCGGCGCAAGCCGGCGGCTGCCTGATGAGCGTTCCCGAAATGCCGGCCAGGATGTCCGCCGGCTGTGCCGACCCGCCGGCATCGACGGCGGCCGCCCCGCTTGCAACGCGTGACGTAACGGAGGTCACGACCATGCCGATCGCCTGCGAAGCCGCCGGCTGCACGCCGCCGCCGCCGCCGGAGCAGCCACGAACCCGCCGACGAGCCGACCCGCGGGTCAAGCCCGCTGGCCGCAGCCGCCCTCAGCGTTGGCGCGACGCGGTTATCGAGTTGCTTGCACTACAAGCAGAGTATGCCAAGTGGCTTGCCGCGCTCCCAGACAGTCTGAGCGACAGCCCGACCGCCGAGGCTCTTGAGGCAATCGTCGATCTCGACCTCACGGAACTTGCCGACATCGAGCCACCGCGAGGTTACGGACGCGACTGGCCTGCAAGGACCAAAAATTGCTGGTGGCAATACTGACAAGTGCCGAACGACCTTGAGGGAAGCTGCACGCTCCCGCTTGACCCCGCCGGCACCGCTATGAGATGACCAAAACTAACCTGCGAGACGATGCCACCCCGGCCGCTTTCAGATTGGAATGGTGGCCGCCGGACATCATGGACGATCTGCCGACCGGCAACCCACGTGCTATCGCCCAGTCTGAAATGTGTTGCAGGCTTCGATTGTCCCGCCGCGGAGTCCCACAGTAAGCCAGCGCACTCGCTGCTCCGAAGATCCATGGGTAAAGCTGTCAGGCACGACGGCGCCCCGGCCAGATTGCTGCGCCAGGCGATCATCGCCAATGGCCGTTGCCGTTGCAACGGCTTGCCTCACGTCGATCTCGTCAATGTTCTGGTGTCGCTGGTTCATATGGTACGCCCAGACGCCCGCGAGGCAGTCAGCCATCAATTCGGTCCGGACGGAGATGGCGTTGGCTTCGCGCTTGTCCGACCGCGCCTCGGCCTGCTGGACTTGCGGCAGCAAGTCGATCAGGTTCTGCACGTGATGGCCGACCTCATGGGCGATGACGTAGGCATAGGCAAAGTCGCCGCCGCCGCCGAGCCGGCGCCGCATATCTTCGAAAAACGACGTGTCGAGGTACACTTTGTGGTCCAATGGGCAGTAGAACGGCCCCATGGCCGATTGCGCCACGCCGCAGCCCGACTGCGTGACGCCGGAGAACAGCACCAATACGGGCTTCTCGTAGCGGCGACCGGTCTGCCGGGGGAGTTCCTGCGACCGAACGTCCTCGGTTTCACCCAGCACCCGGGCGACGAAGCCGCCGACCTGATCGGTGGGCGTGCCTTGCGGCGACGCGGTGCGAACAGCCGGGGTGCCGCGACCTGCCACCATCTGCGCTCCGCCGATGAGCAGCCGCGGGTCGATGCCGGTCGCCCAACCGATCAGGCTCAGCACGACAATCACGCCGATGCCTAGGCCACCTTTGGTCGCACCGCCCATTCCGCGCCGGTCTTCGATGTTGTCGGAGGCCCTGAGGTCGTCTTCGCGCATGGCGGGTTCCTACACATTGTCGAGGCCCAACCCGAGAATGGCCTCCCGGCAGTCCCCGCTTAGACTTTCGCTGATTTCGTGGGCGGTCCGTTGGTTTCGTTCTCAAGCGTGCAGAGGAAATCTCTGCCGGTCATTAGCGAGGTTTTTCGGCTGACGAAAAGGCGGACCGGGTAGCGTATCGGGCTGCGCCGGTCCGCCTCGTTGAGCCGCCCGGACGCTACGAGCCGATCTCGGAAATCCTGTAGCCTCCGTGATAGAGAACTTCCGCACCGATCGCGCCAAGAACGCCACCAAACAACTGATTGATTTCCAGAACCGGCGGCAAAAGCAGGGCGCCGGCGACGATACCGACGCCTAGCATCACGAGACGCGGCGTGCCAAAATGAGTGAAATCGTCGCCGACGTCGACGGACAGACTGGCGACCGGTGTGATCCCGAGGTTCGTCAGGTGAGCCGGTCCGGCAAGGTGAAAGGGTGCCGCTCGTGCGCTATTGCCCAGTCCCAACGTGAGCAAAATAGCAAGACACACGGCAAAAAAACCCTTGAACATGTGATCCATCCCCAGTTCTGTTGATAGAGAAAAGACAACGTCCTCGCTGCGAAGGCGTTGGCGGCACGACTTCCTCACCTCCGTTCCCTGTCCAACCCCGCAGCGCCGAGACAGGCTACCAGCACGCATCAGGAATGCAAGCAAAGCACGCCTCACCCACGTGCTGCCTGTCGGGAGCGGGCCGTCCTCGGGGCATGTCCGAGCACCAACCGATTTCGGGAACCGCCGTTGAAGGTGGGCAGGTGCCCATGGCTGTTCAACGCTATGCCACGCCGAATAGATTGAGGAGGTTATCGAAGCCGGCGAGGCTGGCGCGGTAGCGGTCCTGGCTGAGTGTGTTGGTCTGGTTTGCCTTGAGGATGTTGAAGGCGAAGCTGCGCGCGCGGGCGAATATGCTGGGATTGGATCGGATGCGCGAGCGATCCTCTCCCATGGTGACGTCCCGGCTATAGTGCGAGGTGGTTTCGACGCCCCAGTGCCCACGGATGGCCTCGGCGGCGCGGGTGGCGGTGATTGGCGCGTTGGCGACGTAGAAGGCGGTCTCGGAAGAATGGGACAGCAGGCCGGTCTTGCTGTTGCGGGTGTAGACATCACGCTCGACGCGGATGACGGCAGCGACGTGGGAATGCCAGTCGGTGCCGGCGAGTTTGTCGGCGGGATCGAAGACGGTGACGACACGCCTTTCGTCGCGATTGCGGCCGTTGTCGTGGCTGCACGCAGAACTGAGCGGAGCGGTGGTCGCGCTGATCTCCTGGGCCTGCTGGTGCAGGGTCGGCTGGTTGTCCTTGACCTGAACGATCAGGGTGATGTTGGCATCGCTGGCGACCTCGAATAGTTTTTTTGACAGTGCAGCGCATCGAGCGTGACGATGGTGGCGGTAGCGACGCCGAGTTCGGCGAGCAGCGCCTGGGCCGCGGGAATTTCGTTGGACTTTTCGTCGATGTCGACATGTGCGAGCACCAGTGCGGTGTCAGTGGCAAACGCGCTCAACAGTTGGGCGGCGGCACGGTCATGAAAGTTGTCAAAGCTGCCGCGCAGCGTCTTGCCGTCCAGCGCGATGCTGCCTTGTCCCGCGGTTCCACGCGCTGCCTGCAGTTGAGTCGCATGGCGGCGGAAGACCGCCTCCACCGCGATCGGATCAAGCCCCTGCAGGATGTAGCGGATGGCGGTGTGTGCGGGGGCGCGGCGCCATTTCAGGCCGAAGGCCGCGTTCAGCCTGTCGCGATGAACGTCGATGAAGGTGACGACCCCCCGATACGAGTTGCTGCCGGTGACGATGGCGAGGATGGAGAACAGCAACACATACGGCAGCTTGTAGAGCTTGCCCTCCGCCCGGCGAGGGTCAGGAACGTCTGCCAGCAAGTCCAGCAACGGCGCAAATACAGCCACGGCAACCTCCTTTTCGGTTGCCGCCCCAGAAGTCAGAGATTTGCCAATTCGGGAATCTGTCGTGATTCCAATGACCTCACTTTGCCCCGCAAGTGTTGCAGATTGGACTCAGCCCGGCTCATCGAGAGCGTTGAACAGCCGTGGGCAGGTGCCAGATCGGCCCGGTTATGGGACGGCCGCATCTACTCCAAGAGCGAGCATCTCCAAGAGCGAGCATCGGAGGGGCGGTTTGCGGAATCTTCTGCCGACGGGTGCTGGCCGAGAGCCGAATGACAGCTTATGGCGCGGCGTCCAATTGCGACTCCCCGTTGCGAATTTGGTATAATACGTCGAATTTGCTTGGTGATTGCTGGTATAATTCATATTCATAATGGCGTCGGAGCGGGACCGCGGCTCAGGCCATGGTACCTTGCTCTTACAACCTCTTGTGCCTCGCTGGAATGGGTTCCTCGTTGGACTCAGGTCCACAAAGCAGCACCTGAAAGGAATCGGCCTGCGGTGACGGGCACGGCGATCGGCATTGATGTCGGCACCTCGGGCGTGCGGGCTGCCCTGGTGGATGCAGCCGGCGCCCCGCTCGCCATCGGCTCCGCGCTGCTTGCCCCCGCGGAGCACCGCAACCCCGCTTCCTGGTGGCGGACGGTGGAGGTGGCGCTCGCTGCGCTGCAGGCGGCCGCCGATCTTTCCTGCGTGCGCTGCATCGCCGTGGACGGCACGTCCGGCACAATACTGGCCTTGGACGATGCGGGGCAGCCGGTCGGGAAGGCCAGCCTGTACAATGATCCTGCGCCCGAGACCGCGGTGCGCGCCGTCGCCGCGGCGGCACCCGCCAGCAGCGCCGCCTGCGGGGCTGCCTCGCCTCTGGCCAAGCTCCTGGCGATGCAGGACATGCCCGGCACAGCGCGGCTTGCCCATCAGGCCGACTGGATTGCCGCTCTAGTCGGCGCACCGCCGGGCATCAGCGACGAGAACAACGCGCTGAAGACAGGCTACGATCCGGTGCTGCGAAGCTGGCCCGGCTGGCTTCGCGATCTCGGCATTCGCTGCGCCCTGCTGCCCGAGGTGGTTGAGCCCGGCACGCCGGTGGGGACCGTCGATCCGGCGCTCGCCGTTCGTTTCGGCATCCCCGCTGACGCGGTCGTCGTCGCCGGCACGACGGACGGATGCGCGGCCTTCCTGGCAACAGGCGCCGATGCGGTGGGCGAGGCGGTGACGTCACTCGGCTCCACACTGACACTCAAGCAGCTTTGCGATAGGCCGATTTTCTCGCCGGAGCATGGCGTCTACAGCCATCGGCTGGGGACGCGGTGGCTGGCCGGCGGCGCATCAAACAGCGGCGGGGCAGCGCTGGCACGGCATTTCAGCCCCGACGCGCTTGCGGCGCTCAGTGCGCGCATCGATCCGCTGACGGAGAGTGGGCTCGACTACTACCCGCTGCCCGGCCCTGGCGAGCGCTTCCCCTTTGCCGATCCGTATTTGGCGCCGCGGGAGACGCCGCGCCCGGCCGACGACGCCCGCTTCCTGCAAGGGCTGCTGGAAGGCATCGCCCGCATCGAGGCGCTGGGCTACCGGCGGCTGGCCGAGCTTGGCGGGCCAGCACTCGTCTCAATCCGGACGGTGGGCGGCGGGGCGCGCAACGCCGCCTGGACCGCGATCCGTCGCCGCTCCGCCGGGGTCGAACTGCTTCCGGCCAAGTCCGAGGAGTCAGCGGTGGGCGCGGCCACGCTGGCGCTCGCGGCGACGCGCCAGGCGGATCGTCCATCCGAGATGTCGTGCGATAGTGGACCCAACCATATCGCCAAAGAAGGTTGCCGATGATGAATTGCCATGTGTTGCGTGCGCTTGCCGGCTTGATTCTGGGCATGACCGCGACCGGCGCATCGGCACAGGAAACGCGGGGGAGCGCGCCGCCCGGCGCCATGCTGGTGTCAATCGGCGCCCAAAATTGACCGGGGGGAGTGCGTCGTCGCCACCTGGTCAGTCCCTGCCGAAGCCGGGAGGCGGGATGATGGCCTGGAGATCCGAGACGTCGAGGTCGCAGATCGCCTGCAATGCCTCGGCGGTCGCGCTGTCCAGCAGATTGGGCGGCAGCGCTTCGAGCCATGCGGCGTATTGGGCCTGCAGCGTTGATGTGCTCGAACTGGACGTTTCGGTCCGCGTGGCTGGCGCCTTCCCGGGTCTTGGCATTTGCCCGCAAACTGAAGTTCAGTCGCTTCAACAGGCGACCGACCAGCTTCTGGCCGGCGACGAAGCCCCGCTCGGCCAGCGCCGCAGACAAATGGCGCTGGCTCTTGCTGACCCACAGGAGGGCTGCCTCGGGATCACCACGGATCGACAATTCCAGCGGATCTTTCAACGCTTCCAATAGTCCAGCCTGGGTCTCGATCGCTGGCTTCTTGCCACCGCCTCGGCGACGAACCCGATCGCCCAACTGTTCCGCACCCGCCCGCAGGTCCGCCAGGACGCGACCGACGGTGCTGCGCGCAATCCCAGTGGCCCGCGACACCGCAGCTATCCCGCCACGCCCCGCAGCGCGCGCCGCACTGGCAGCGAACAGACGCCGCCCTTTCTCGTCCAGGACCGGACAAAGCGCTTCAAACCGGGCTTTGATGGGGGCTTCAACCATGCCCCAGGGTAAACGCTCCGACCATCGGGTCACCCCGATTTCTGGATGCGTTCGTTGCCTTCTGGCCGGCTTCCGGATTCCTTTCTTCCGAGTCGGTTGTTCAGGCTCAGGCTTTAACCCGCACTGTAAATGACTTGGAACAGTAATCAGTTCTCCGCTTGAGCGCCCATCGGATCGGCTACAATCCAATTGGCGTTCACTGTATGGCCACGCCAAGTAACGCTCTCAATGCAGTAGCTAGCACCGATTTCAATGACAGATAATATATCGCGGACAGGTAACAGCCAGGCTGCCGAGGTTGGTGCGACGCACTTAGTTTTCAAACGCAGCGCACTGTTGATGCCAATAACAGAAGCAAATCGAACCATCCAACTACCGCCGTATATCGCAATGGACCAGAGTGCTCCACCGGAGCTCGCACAGGCTATTGATGCCCAAAAAAGTGGATACTGAAGGGTAGAAGCAATGAGCGCCAATGGTGACGATACCCGAATCGTGCGCATCCAACGAATTTCATGGTCCCACAGGGCCCGAATTGAAAACTCGGGAACGGTAGCGCCAACCACAGTATCGGCAAGGCGAACGGGCAATCCAAGGTCACGCACGCGCTTTCCCATTTCATTGTCCTCGGCGAGATGATGAACCAGGGCGTCCAGACCTCCGATCAGACCGAGTGTATCACGATGCAGCATTGTGGTGCTGCCAAGACAGTCCTGGCGTCCAAGCACTCGCGACAACAAAACGCCCGGCAGGAAATTATGGGTAATCTGCGTTGCTCCGAGCGTCGCTTGCCATCCAAGCCCGGCGGGCGGCAGGCCAAAGTAGGCAGCGGTGACGAGCCCGGCTCCGGAATTCTCTAGCTTCCCAACAAGCCCTTGAAGGTAATTGGGCGCCAAATGCAGATCGCTATCCGAAATAACAAGCACGTCATAACGCGCGAACGGCAACATATTTATAAGATTACTAACTTTTCTGTTCTGACCGTGCAGGGTCGCATCAATCACTATTGTAATATTACAATCTGGAAATCTAGCTTGTACCCTCCGTACGACCGCCAGCGCCGGATCAGTTTCGTCACGCAGGCCGAATACGATCTGAAACGTCGGATAGTTCTGACCAAAGCACGAGGTAAGCGCCTCTTCCAATAGTGGCTCGTCCCCACACAGCGGTTTCAAAATCGTAACGGGCGGGTACTCCACCGGTACCGAAGGCGGGCGGCCGGCAAAGCACTTGACCGCGATCCAACCGGCGAGGCATTGGAAGCATCCAAGCACCGCAAGGAATGTGACGATATCAGCGAACACCGTCAAGCTCTCCCCTCCACCGTACGGCTCGACGATGTCTTATTCCTGGGCCGCCTCCTAAATCCTCCTTGTCCCGGGCGTTCAATTCGCGCAAACTGTAAAGTGCATGTCCAATCATACGACCTTCGTGACGATTAACTCGATAAGCCATTGAAAAATTTCTCGATAGTGATCGCCATCATCGGTCTCTTCGTCGCCACACTGTTGGTTGGGTGGTACGGGTACAGCTCAATTGGCAGTGCGATTCTCTCGGTTGGCGGAAAGAGCTTTTCACTTTTGTGCGCTTGGCAACTTGTCACGATGGTTGTTCTGGGGATCTGCTGGCGTATTGCCGCGCCGCTAAATGACATGCGTCAGTTTGCCCCATTCATCTGGGGGCGGTTCGTCCGTGATTCCGGCGGTAGCTGCTTGCCGTTCTCGTTGGTCGGAGGCTTCGTTCTGGGTGTCCGAGCCGTCACGCTCCAGGGCATCTCGTGGTCCGTAGCCGCCTTCTCGATGATTGTGGACCTCACGGCGGAGTTCCTGGCCGAAATCGCGTTTGCACTTGTGGGACTGTTCGTCTTGGTTGGCCGCTCGGCGGAGCTATCTCGAACTGGGCCGATATTGATCGGTATTCCTCTTGGATTAGTCGTTGGCGCTTTGGTGCTCCGATTGCAGAAGACGGCAGTACCTCTGCTTGTCCGGTTCGGGCGCAAAATCCACGACGATTTGTTCGCGGGCCGCGGCCAACGCGAGATGGCATCCGGGTATGAACTGGCCACAGCATATTCCCGCACAGGCCGGATGACGCTGTGTATCGCCTCGCACTTTGGCGGATGGCTGTGCAAAGGACTCGGCAACTGGATCACCTTCCGGCTTCTGGGATCGGATATCGACATCATGGGGGGGCTGGCGATCGAGGCGCTGCTCCACGCGCTGCTTATACCTGCCTTCGTGGTGCCCGGCTACGCGGGGGTGCAAGAGGCTGGCTACGTTGGGGTCGGCGCGTTGTTTGGCGTTCCTCCAGAGATCTCGCTGGGCGTGTCACTGCTGCGCCGCGCGAGGGACCTTGCTATAGGCACGCCAATCCTTCTGATTTGGCAACTGGTCGAAATGCGGCACTTGCGAGAACAAGACGGTCTTATACCTGCAGGCAGCGCTGACGGCGCCGCTGCGGCCAAGAACGATCCGGTCCGCTCTGCTGCCAGCAGAAATGAGGACTGTGCCGATTGAAGGCCTAAGTGTCCGCCCAGAAAGATTTCGAGTCATTTGAGTTGGTTAGCCATATCGTTAAAGAATTCTCTCGAACCTATTGGATGGCCTGTGAACTCATAGACGGCACCGATTCGCGTGATGCCAGATGTAGATAGATGGGAACGGTGTTCGACACAACCGGAATAAGCTGCGCTACCCGAGCGACCTGACCGATGAGGTATGGGCGCTGGTCGCGCTCGACAAGCTGGGTGGACGCAAGCGCGAGAGCGACGATCGGGCATTGGTCAGCGGCGTCATGTGCGTCGGCCGCACGGGCTGCCAATGGCGGTATGTGCCGAAGGATGTACCGCCGAGAAGCACGTTGCATGGCTACCTGGGTCACTGGCACGACGATAGCACGCTGGACGCAATAGATCATACGCTGCACGTTAAGTGCTGCGAGCCAATCGACCGACTGACGAGCCGAACTACCTGTATCATGGACAACCAGATTGTGAATAATGCGAAAAAAGCTGGCCCCCGTGTCGATCGACATGGCTGCGATGCAGGAAAAAGAATTCACTCTTATTGCAAAGCGTGTTGTTAGGGTCCCAATCTCGCGGCGCCCATGACCCACGCCTCCGGGGATGAGGCGGCTCCAAAGGCTTCGATGGTTCTGCGCCAGCTGAGGTAGTTTGGCAGTGCCGACCCCGTGGAAGCGGCGCAGCCACTGCTTCTGCCCACCATGGTAGGCGTTGACGTTGTTGATGTGCAGATCGGGTGCCTCCGGTCGCGGACTGCCCGGCGCCGGCAGACCATGGAAGGTCAGTTTGGCACGCCAGGCGAGCGGCTTGATGGCGGTGCCGCCGTCGCAGCACAGTTGCACGAGCTGTCGATCGGCATCCCATTGAAAAGACACGGATTGAATTCGTCGGAATTTGGCGTGGGAATGCCTCAAGTTTCGCATAGTCGCTTATGTCAGTACACCGTACCGGTCAGAGTCCGTTGGGAAAGGACCATGCCATCGTTATGGACGCGAGCAGCCGAGTGATGGAAGCAAAGCGCATCGCGGCGACGGACACGTGTGGCAGGGTTTCATCGTCGAGCTTCAGCTCGGCTTTCCGCCATCCATTTCTTGATCCCACCGGTTCGGCGTAGCGTCGGGTGGCGGAGGTTTTGAGTCGTCAGGCGGCGTAGCACACGGTGTCGACGAGACTGTGCAGGAAAGTCGTGGGAATTTCGATGACGTCCTTGCCCGGCCGGGACATTGAAAAATGCGGTGGGCACCAAAGTGCCCGGCGGACCGCGGCGATGGCATCGCTGAAGGTGGGCTCCTGCTTGGCGTACCAGGCAGCCCCGCGCGGGCGCAGGGCGGTGGTCGGTGCCCGCATCAATTGGTCGGCCCATAGCGTCACCAGCGAGAACAACCCAAGCAGTGCGGGGGTGGTGCGCAGGATGGCCAGGTCCGACCATTGCCGCTGGGTCTCGACGCCGAGATGGCGACGGACTTCCTGAAACGTCGTCTCCACCCGCCAGCGCGAGACGAAGCAGTTGAGGATGTCCGCCGGCGTGTCGTCGAGGTTGGTGCTGAGGAAGGCCTGCGGCTCGCGCTGGCCGGACGGGTCGCGCACCAGCACCCAGCGGATGGGCGCCGGCGGCAGGCCGGCATGGTACCAGACCGCGGTGCCGGAGACGATCTCGACCAGCCTTGTCTCGCCGCCATACCAGTCGGTCACCTGTAGCTTCGTCCAGGCGGTTGCTGGGTTTTCCAGGATGGCGCTGAGCTTCGGCAGACGCTTGCCTTTCAGCGGCGCACGACCGCGCTGGCCGGGCCGGCGAGGCGGGGCCGGCGCGAACAGGTTTGCATCAAGCCGCAGGCGAGTGATCAGACGGACGTGACGGCGGACCGCGGCGATCAGTTCGAGGGTGGCGAAGCTGCTATCGCCGACGATGGTGATGCGGCGGCCTGGCAGCCAGCGCCGCGTTTGCAGAATTGCCTGGATTGCCCAGCGGGTCAGCGGCTTGTGGCGCCGGCCCCGTTTCTCGTTGCTGCGTTGGGACGGCGCCAGGATGGTCAGGAACGGCAGCGCCCAGCGCCGCTTCGCCCACGGCACCGGCAGCACCACCATAAGCGACAGCCAGCGCAGGCCGCTGGTCTTGACGAAGAAGCCGCGCGAGGAGCGCACCGGATCGCGGTAGATGCCGCGGGCCGCGATGTTCGGCCCCCAGCGCCGCTCGATGGTGTCGTCGATGCCGATCACCACCTCGCCAGTCGGCAGCAAGGCGTCGAGCAGATGAACGAGCAGTCTGCGTGCCATGGCGTGCGAATTCCAGCGCGCCTCGCTCAGGACTTCGTGGAAGCGGCCGAAGCCCGGTTGGTCGGCCAGCCCCATCACCCGCAAGGCGGCGCTGACCGTCCGCTGGCCTGGTGCCAGCACCGCGCCGGCCACCAGGACCAGCACGCGCTGCCAGACCGGCGCGGTGAAACAGTCGCGGAATGGCACCAGCCAGGTCACCAGCAGCGACGGCACGGTGATGCCGCCGGAGGAAATGGGGGCGGCAGGGATGCGATCGGGTGTCATCGAATCCGTAGAATCGAACGACGCCCGTGTCGCAAGCCGCGCCGTTGCTTCGCTCATTCGTGGCGATGCGCCGTCCCCAGGCCACCTATAATATAGTGTGCATGACCGACGGCATCGTCCAGCGCATCGAGCGCTTTACCTTCAGCCGCGGCGCTGTGCTGGTCGAGCGCCGCAACCGCGGCTACTCGCTCTACCACGCCGCCTCCGGGGCGCCGGTCGCACGCCTGCGCCCGAACGCCGACAACGATCGCGTCGAGGTGCTCTACTGGTCACTCAAGAAGGAATGCTGGTCACCCACCGGCCCGTTCGGCCGCACCGTCCTGCCGCTCGAAGACGCCCTCCGCTTCATCGCCACCGAGGATATCTTCTGGGCGCTGGTCTGATGCGCACGTGGAATCACCGGCGGAAAGTCAAGTTCAGGCGGCGTGACCCAGTCAGCGCCCCGATGCTTTGTTCAACTCGCCACCTTTTTGGGCGGGAGGACAAAGCCTTTGGCGAAATCGGGGCGTTTGACGACCTCGACAACACGGCTCTTGACCTGCTACATTGACGATCAACCGCGTCTTGTCGCCACCATCGACCACCACGGTCACTATCCACGGTCACTATCCACGGTCACTATCCACGGTCACTATCCACGGTCACTATCCACGGTCACTATCCACGGTCACTATCCACGGTCACTATCCACGGTCACTATCCACGGTCACTATCCACGGTCACTATCCACGGTCACTATCCACGGTCACTATCCACGGTCACTATCCACGGGCAACCCCGCAGCAGCCGCATGACCAGCGGGATGCCGCCGTCCTGATCCTGAACATCGGCGGACGTGATCTTCACAGCCAGCAGGCGCGCGTCGCAGTCAACTGCAATATGGCGCTTGCGCCAAGCACTTTCTTGCCAGCATTGTAGCCACGTTCTCCACTTGTGGCGTCGCACTTGACCGATTGGGCGTCAATGATCGCCAGCGTCGGGCTCGCTTCCCGGCCCGCCTTTTCGCGGTCCATCATCACCAGGCGGTGGTTGATCTGCTCCATGTGGCCGCCGTCTGTGAGGAGGTGCCAGTGGTCGTAGCAAATGCTCGACGGCGGCAGGTCCTTGGGCATGGCATCCCACGGGATGCCATAGCGCAAGACATAGCGAATCCCGTTCATGACCTCGCGCAAATGATGCTCCCGCGGACGACCGCGCCCCCGCGGAACCGGCAAAAGTGGTTGCAAAACCTCCCACTCCCCGTTCGTCAGGTCACTCGGATATCTTTGACCACGCCGGTCATAGCGACCGCGATTTTCGCCAGTCCACACCATCGATACGCCCGCTAACCCCACTATACAAACGGCCTGATTCTGTGGTCGGTAAGATCAACTTGGAACCCCTTTCCCAACAAACTCTTACCGCAATCCGAGCGTGCAGCGATCCGGCCGTCTGGCTGAGGAGGCTCCGGGGCGGTCGGCACTGCAGTAAGGTCTGTCGCCACTGGCACAGGAACGGCGGTCTCCGGGCGCTGCACCGTCGGCGTCACATCAACGGGCACGGGGCTCGGCAGGATGTAGGCCGGCGTGCCAAGCCCATCAGCCAGCAGAAGTTGTTGCCGCCAGGCATAGAACTGTCCCGTGCTGATGCCGTGCTTGTGCGCCACCATCGCTGGCGACACGCCCAGCTGCATACTCTCGGCCACGATCCGGCTCTTCTGGTCAGCCGTCCACCGACGGCGCTTGCCGCGGGCAACAACGTCGGCGCACGAAACGCGAGCGCTCGTATGATCACTCGCAAGAGCGCTCGCTGCCCGCAATGACCGCCTCTCCATGCCGTCGTTCTCCGTCATGGACGACATCTGGCGCCAAACCGCCGGCGCCGCGCAATGTGCCGCCGGCGCCCCGGTAACGGGGCAAAGGGCGTCTCGACGCATAGCCGCGCCCTAGCCGTGCCCTAGCCGTGCCCTAGCCGCGCCCTAGCCGCGCGGCGTCGAACAAGGGGCATGGTTTGGAATGCCGGCTTCAGCTACGCCGCGTCAGGTTGATTCTGGGGAGGTGCGCGGATTCCGGCTTGACAAACCCCATATAATGAAACAGGCTTAATCGTAACATTGCTTATCTAACAGGTCGCGCTATAGCCTCTAGCGTTGCCATGCAGACGGTGCGAACGTCCGCTCTGCACGCGTTCCGCTTTCGGTATGACAAGGCACACGACACTCATTCTGACGTTAGCGCTCGCCGGCTGCGCCCAGGTGGGGGCGCCGTCCTTCGTGCTGTTCGGCGCGTTTTTCCCTGCCTGGATGCTGTGTGCGGCGGTTGGCATCGCCGGCGCCATCGTGCTGCGCGCGGTGTTCCTTGCGACCGGCCTGGCTGGCGTGCTGCCATACCAGTTGTTCGTCTGCACTGGCGGCGGGCTGATCCTGGCGATCGGGTTCTGGCTGCTCTGGTTCGGGCGTTGACGGTGAAGCCGGCTGGCATGCCGCGGCGCAGCAACGCCGGACGGATCGTCTCGCTGGCGGTGATCCTGTGCGCCGTGGCCATCGGGGTGTTCGCCCTGCGCCGCAGCGAGCAGCGGCCGGCCACCGATGACGCCACGATCGACGCCGATATCGTCCGCGTCGCCGCAGCGGTGGGCGGTCGCATCCTCGACCTGCCGGTGACCGACAACCAGCATGTGGCAAAGGGCGATGTCCTGTTCCGGCTCGATCCGGCGCCGTACCGGCTGGCGGTGGCGCAGGCCGAGGCCGACCTTGCGCTGGCTCGCGCCGGGCTGGAGACGCAGCGCCGCGCGATCACCCGCGAGCGCGCCGCCGCCGAGGTCGCGGCGGAGCAGGTACGCCGCGCCATCACGAACCTGGACCACGCGACGCGGACGGCGGACCGGCTGCGGCCGCTTGCCGGGCCCGGCTATGTGCCGCAGCAACAACTCGACACCGCGACAACCGCACAGCGCGACGCCGAAACCTCTCTGGCGCAGGTCCGCGTGCAGGCGGATGCGGCGCTGCGCGCCATCGACACCGACGACGGCGCCCTCGCTCTCGTGCAGGCGCGCGCGGCAGCTCTGGCGATCGCCAAACGGGCGCTGGAGGATACCGTGGTCGTCGCGCCGCACGATGGCCGCATCGTCGGGCTGGGCATCGCCTCGGGCCAGATGGTGGCGCCCTCGGTGCCGGCGTTCACCCTGCTGACGACCGACCAATGGTTCGCCGTCGGCAACTTCCGCGAAACCGAGTTGGCGGCAATCGCGGTCGGTGCCTGCGCCACGGTATATTCGATGATCGACCGCACGCAGCCGATCGGGGGCACCGTGCAGGGCATCGGCTGGGGTGTACTCGACACCGACCGGCTGAACCTGCCGGCCGGGTTGCCCCTTGTGCAGCGCTCCTTGAACTGGGTGCGAGTGGCGCAGCGCTTTCCGGTCCGCGTCCGCCTGGAGCACCCGCCCGAGGAGCTGATGCGGGCGGGCGCAAGCGCTGTGATCGAGGTCGGGCATGGCGCCGCCTGCCGATGAACCCGCAGCGATAAGCTGGTTAGCGGCGCTGCTGTCGCCGTCGCCCGGACGCGCCGGTTTCGCTCTGCGCCAGGCGGTAATCTGCGCGCTGGTGGCGCTGGTCACGGCGATCTATCAATCGCCGGAAGCGGCGCTGACGATCTATGTCGTGTTCTTCCTCAACAAAAGCGACCGGGTCGAGAGCGTCATCCTGAATCTCGTTTTCGTGGTGTTGGTCAGCCTGATCATCGGGCTGATGCTGCTGCTGAGCCTTGTGGTGATGGACTGGCCGCTGGGGCGGGTCGCGGCGATCGCGGTGATCTCGATGGGGCTGCTGTTCCTGGCATCCTCCAGCAAGCTGCGGCCGATCGGCGCCACGGTCGCGCTGATCGTCGGCTTCGGGCTGGATGAACTTGGCAGCCTGCAGATCGGCGAAGTCGCGGTGCGCGCGCTGCTGTACGCCTGGGGGATCGTCGCCATTCCCGCCGCCGTGTCGCTGGCGGTGAATCTGCTGGCCGCGCCGTCGCCGCGCGCGCTGCTGCTGCGCGCTCTGGCGGCGCGGCTGCGCCTGTGCGCCGATGTGCTGCAGGGACCGGATGGCGCGGCGTGGGCGGCATTCGCCGCGTGCCGCGACGAGGGCAGCGCGGAACTGGAAGGCCTGCTGCACCGAGCGGCAGTAGAACGATCCGTAATCGCACGGGACTGCCCTGTCCTGCGCGCCGCCATCGGATCGAGCTCTGAACTGCTGCTGCTGGCCGATCTGGCCGCGCGCGATCCGGCGGCGCTGGACGCGACGGACCGCGCGGCGATCGGTGCGACACTGCTGGAAATGGCACAGGTCCTCGCCGCCGACGCCTGGCCGGTCGATGTTCTGTCGGACCGTGCGCCATCGGCGGCGGGTGGCTTGGCGCCGGCGTTCGATCGCGGACTGCGCGGCTTTGCGGTGCCCGGCGCGAACGAGACGGCGGTTGCAGCGAAGCAGGCGGGCGGATTCTTCCTGCCGGATGCGTTCAGCAATCCCGAACATGTGCAGTATGCGCTGAAGACCACGGCGGCGGCACTGTTCTGCTACATGTTCTATCAGATCCTGGACTGGCCGGGCATCCACACATGTTTCATTACATGTTACATCGTCGCTCTGAGCACGGCCGCCGAAACGATCGAGAAGCTGACGCTGCGCATCCTGGGCTGCCTTCTCGGCGCCGCGGCGGGATATGCGGCGATCCTGCTGGTCCTGCCGGACCTGACCTCGGTCGGCGCGCTGATGGCGGTGGTGTTCGCCGGGGCGATGGCCTCGGCCTGGGTCGCGGCCGGCAGCCCGCGCATCGCCTATGCGGGGTTCCAGGTCGCCTTCGCCTTCTTTCTGTGTGTCGTGCAGGGCCCCGGCCCGGCCTTCGACCTGAGTATCGCGCGCGACCGGGTGATCGGCATCCTGGTGGGCACGCTGGTGTCCTTCGTCATCTTCACCCAGGTCTGGCCGGTCAGCGTCGCGCGCCGCATCGATCCCGGCTTCGCCGCGTTGCTGCGGCTGTTGGCCTCGATGCTGCGCACCCCTGCCCGCGAAGTTCAGCGCGCGCAGGCGGGACAGGCGCTGACGCTGCGCGCCGTGCTGGACGATGACCTGGCGCTGCTGCGCTACGAACCAGCGTCGCTGCGGCCGGCGGAGGACTGGGTCGCACGGCGACGGCGGGCCGTGCGTTCGGTCGGGACGCTGATCCCGCCGCTGTTTCTTGCCGCCAACGAGCCGGCGCTGGCCACGGATTGCGCCGCTCTGCTCTCGGGCACCGCCGATGCGTTGGATGGGGTCGCCTCGGCGCAAAAGGTGGCGGAGACCGCGGCGTCACCGCTGCGGGATCGTATTATGACGGGATTGGACAGCCTGTGCGCCGACCTGGTGCCGGCGTCCGGCGCCACGAGGATCACCGGCCTTGCCCCAGCATAACCTCGCGTGGAGCCTGTTGCTGGCGCTGTGCCTGGCCGGTTGCGCCACGTCCGCACTGGAGATGGCGCCACAGAGCCAGGACAGAGCGTGGCAGCCAGGGACGACGGAGAGCGGCGCGATCGTTGCTGGCGCGCGCGGCCGGCAGGACGGCGGCACCGCGCTGCCGGCCAGCCCGGCACTGGCGCAACTGCCTGAAGCGGGCCCGATCGTTGCGGACAACGCATACACGCTGCCGGAATTGATCGACATTGCCGAACGCAACAATCCGGCGACACGCATCGCCTGGAACGAAGCACGCAACGCCGCACTTCTGGCCGGCTTGGTGCAGGCCAGCTTCCTGCCGATCCTCAGCGCCACCGCAATCGGCGGCTGGCAGGGCTCGCAGAACGGCAACAGCGCGGGCAGTTTGGGACTGAACATCAACGGTTCAGTCTCCGGCGCGCTGGCAGCGCTGTCGCTGACCTGGCTGCTGTACGACTTCGGCGAACGGTCGAACCTGCTGGACGCGGCGAAGCAGGGATCTTTCATCGCGAATGTCGCCTTCACCGCGGCGCATCAGAAGCTCGTCGGCGCCGTCAGCCAGGCCTATTACGCCGTCGATGCCGCCGGCGCGCATGTCGCCACCGCCACCGGCGCGCTGCGCAACGCCGAGGCGATCCAGCAGGCCGCCGAAGCGCGCTACGCGCGCGGCATCGGCACCGTGGTGGAGAGCGCCCAGGCACGACAGGCCACCGCCCAGGCGCGGCTGGCGCTGGTACAGGCGCAGGGGGCGGAGAAGGACGCCAGGCTGGCCCTGCTCGCGGCGATGGGGATTTCGCCGCTGGCGCCGCTCCGCATCGCGCCGCTGCCGCAAGGCACGCTGCCGAAGACCCTGGCGGCCATCGCCGACGACGCGATCAGCGCCGCGCTGTCACGGCGCCCGGACATGCAGGCCGCCTATGCCGCCGAAAATGCGAGCCAGGCGCGCATCAGGGCGGCACAGGCGGCGTATCTCCCGAAATTCTTTCTCACCGCGGTCGGCGACACAGCGTCCGGACACCTGGGGATCAACGCCGTCCCCTCGATCGGCGAGGCGCCACCGACCGTGAACCTGTCGCAAAACCACCTTGGCGGCAGCATCATCGTCGGCGTGACGGTGCCGGTGTTCGACGGTGGTCTGCGCGCCGCCGCGCTGGCGAAGGCGCAGGCGGACGCAGACGCCGCCAGCGCGCGCCTGACGGGGACGCGGAATGAGGCGGTGCGGCAGATCGTGTCGACCAATACCTCGCTGCAGACCAGCCTGGAGGCAAATGTCGCTGCCTCGGCGCTGGCGCAGGCGGCGCAGACCACGTTCGATGCGGCGCTGGCGGCCTATCGCAGCGGCGTCGGCTCGATCACCGACGCCACCCTGGCCGAGACGCAGTTGCTGGTGGCACGCAATGCCGTTGCGGACGCACGCAACCAGGCGCTGACATCCGGTGTCTCGCTGTCGCTGGCGACGGGGTCGGTAGGTGGCAGCGAGTGACGGCGCGTGCTTTAGCAGGTTGCGGAAAAACCCCCTTGTCGGATCGCAATCGATCGGAGTCTCTGCGGTCACGGCGGCTGCAGGGGATATCGACGGATGCGCGGGACGGACAAGCAGACGGCACAGATGTTCAGCTACCTGAGCCCGGAGGCGATGGTGCCGCAGGACCATCCGGCGCGGGTGATCCGCCCGCTGGCGAACGCGGCGCTGGATCGGTTGTCACCAGCGTTCAGCAAGCAGTATTCGGCGATCGGCCGCCCTTCGATCCCACCCGAGCAACTGCTGCGGGCGCTGCTGTTGCAGGCATTCTTCACGGTGCGCTCGGAACGACAGCTGATGGAGCATCTCACCTATAATATGATGTTCCGCTGATTCGTGGGCCTGTCGATGGACGCGCCGGGGTTCTGTTGCAAAGTCCGTTTTTGGTGTGCATACCGAATATATAATACCTTGAGTTAACGGGATATATAGTTACGAATGGCGGCGGAAATTAAACTTTGCAACAGAACCTCGCCTCGTCCATCGCCCCGAGATCGTCGTCATCGAGGGCGAATCCTACCGCGCCAAGGAAGCGCAGGAACGCAACGAACAACGCGCCCGCCAGCGCCGGGGACGCAAGTTATGAACCCACCCCTGCCGCCGCTGCCACCCGCCAGCCCACCCCGCTAGGCAACCACCGTCGTCATCCCCGCCACCTGGACGCCCGAGCAGGCTCTCGCCGTCTTCGAACTGCTCGACGAGCTGCGCGAGACGGTGGCGGCCCTCTACCTCGACCAGATACAGGATCACCTTCGCCAGGAACGCTGCGGCGACGACACCGCCACCGATGGTGATGCCGACGCCCCCGCCAGCGACGACCTCACGTTCTGAACCGCCCGGCCGCCGCCACCGGCCGCCGGCGTGCGCCACCGTCGCCGTCGGCCGCGAGCCCCGCCCAAGGCCGCCAGCGCATGTGCACTCCCAGCCACCTTCGGCTGTTGCCATGACTCCACCGCTCGGTCGCCCGCGTCACACGGCCACATCGCCCAGGCACCGCACAGGTCAGGCCACAATCGCGCCACGGGGGCCAATTCCGCAACGTCCATGCGCGGATTCTCACCGCCGCCAACACCCCATGCTTGCTCACCAGCTGCGCAATCGTCATCTCGCCCCGGATTGCCTCCAGAGCCACCTTCGCTTTGAAATCCGCCGCGTAGCGTTTCCGCTCCCCACTCATGTCACGTCGTTCCCTATCAGGTCGGGATGAGCCTATCCATCTGTCGAGCATCCGGGGTCCACCTCACAGGTGACGCCGGCGCAGATCGCGCTTGCCAGGCTGCTTGCCCGCAAGCCCTGGATCGTGCCGATCCCGGGCACGGCGAAGCTGCATCGGCTGGAGGAGAACGGTAGCGCCGCCGCAATCGTGCACTCCGCCACGGAAGCGGGGGACATTGGCGAAGCGGCCGCGAAGATCCCGCTGGTAAGGGCGCGCTACGCTGAGGCGCAGCAACTCATGATCGACCGCTGAGCACAGGAACGCGTGCGTTCACGCACAACCAAACGGCACCCGTTTCCGGCATCGCGTCGATGTCCGATCGGCAACGACCGCTGGCCGGTGAAGGACGCCAGTCCCGCCTATGGTAGCGCAGGCAGGTGTTGCAGGTCGAGCGTGACGCCGAGCTCGGTGGCGAGCCATCCAATGAAAATCTGCAGTTCCAGGCGATAACGTTCAGCGCATGGAAACGTCAGCCAGTGGCCGACATATGCCACATCCCTGGCAGCCGGCAGGGGCCGCACCAGGCGGCCGCAGGTAAGTTCGCGCTCGGCGAGACGCGTTGATTCAAGAGCGACTCCGAGCCCGTCCGCAGCCGCGCTGATCGACAGGAAGCTGCGGTCGAAGCGCGGTCCGCGGGCTTCGGGCGTCGCCACGCCGTTGGCAGCGAACCAAACCGGCCAGCGCACCTGCTTGTTGTCACTTTCGATCAAAGTCTGCACAAGCAGGTCATGGGGGCTGCCAATACGTTCAGCCAGCGCTGGTGAGCACATCGGCGTCACCGTCTCCTCTCCGAGCGGGAGGACGACGATGCGCGGATGGCGGCTGCGCGCATACTCCTCGGCCCATGTCACACCGTAAACAATATCAACGTCGAATTCGTCGTTCTGGAAGCGCGTGTAGGCCGCGCTCGCGGCGATGCGCAGATCGAGGCCCTCGGCGTCGCCGAACAGACGCGGCAGACGCGGCACCAGCCATTGCGCCGCAAAGCTCGGTGCGCTGTGCAGGCGCAGCAGCATGCGCTTGCGCCCCGTAATGGCGGCGATGCCGCGCTTGAGTTCGTCGAAGCCCAGCTGCACGTGCCGCAGCAACGCTTCGCCCTGGCCGGTCAGGGCGATCTGACGGCCGTCGCGCAGGAACAGCGTCGTCTTCAGGGTAACTTCCAGGCCACGGACAGCATGGCTGACCGCACTCGGGGTGACACCGAGCGCCTCGGCTGCGGCGCGGAAGGAGCCGGTCCGGGCGGCTGCCTCGAACGCCCGCAGGGCGGTGAGCGGAAGATGCGGCATGGCACGATCCATGATGAGCCAAGTTCACCTGTCGATGCAAATTTCGCGTTTGAACGTTGGTCGCAGAGTCATCACAAAGGCATTGATAAACAAGACCTGGAGGAAACGATGTTGCTGTCTGATCGCGTTGCTGTGATCTCGGGGGCGGCGAGCCCACGCGGAATTGGCCGCGCAACCGCGCGACTGTTTGCTGACCATGGTGCCCGCGTGGTGATTCTTGACCTCGACGAAAGCGCCTCGCGCGCCGCCGCGACTGAGCTCGGCGCCGGCCATCTCGGCGTCGCGTGCGATGTCAGTAGCCCGGAAAGCTGCTGCAGCGCGGCCAGCCGCGTGCTCGAGGCGACGGGACAAGTTGATGTTCTGATCAACAACGCCGGCATCACCCAGCCGGTGAAGTTCCAGGAGATCACGCCGGCTGACTGGCAGCGGATCATGGCGGTCAACCTCAATGGCGTGCTGTACCTGAGCCAGGCCTTCGTGCCGCACATGCGCTCGCGCCGGCAGGGATCGATTGCCTGCATGTCGTCGGTCTCCGCCCAGCGCGGCGGCGGCATTTTCGGCGGGCCGCACTATTCGGCGGCGAAGGCGGGGGTGCTCGGGTTGGCCAAGGCGATGGCGCGCGAACTCGGCCCGGATAACATCCGCGTGAATTGCGTGACCCCTGGCCTGATCCAGACCGACATCACCGGTGGCAAGCTGACGCCCGAGATGAAAGTCGACATCCTGAAGGGCATTCCGCTCAATCGCCTCGGCGATGCCCGGGATGTGGCGGGTGCCTACCTGTTCCTGGCCTCGGATCTGTCCGCCTACATCACTGGCGCCGTCATCAACGTCAACGGCGGCATGCACATCCACTGACGATCGCCGCGCGGCGCCGGGCGTCGTGCGGGGGGGGGGAAGACCAGATGCCTGAAACAATTCTGCCGAACAGGCTAGGCCTTGACGACCGCGCCCTGCGCATTCGTCGCAACGCGCTGCGGATGGGCGAGGTGCAAGGCCAGGGCTACATCGCCCAGGCACTCGGTGTCGCCGACATGCTCGCGGTCGCGTATTTCCATGCCATGACGTATCGCGCCGAGGAGCCGCATTGGGAGGGACGCGACCGCTTGCTGCTGTCGATTGGCCATTACGCTATTGCACTGTATGCGGTGCTGATCGAGGCGGGAATCATCCCCGCGGACGAGCTCGAGACCTACGGAATGGACGATAGCCGCTTGCCAATGTCGGGCATGGCGACCTACACGCCCGGCATGGAAATCAGCGGCGGCTCGCTGGGCCAGGGGCTTGGCATCGCCGTCGGCATGGGCATCGGGCTCAAGCGCAAGGCGTCGCGCGCGTTCGTGTACAACCTGATGTCCGATGGCGAGCTTGGCGAGGGCTCGACCTGGGAAGCCGCCATGTCGGCCGCCCACTGGAAACTCGACAACCTGATCTGCCTGATTGACTTCAATAACCAGCAAGCCGACGGACCCTCGACCGAGGTGCTGAGCAGCGAGCCGCTGGCGCCGAAATGGGAGGCGTTCGGCTGGCACGTCCAGCGGGTCGACGGCAACGACATTGCCGCTCTCGTTGCCGCATTCGATACCGCCCGCCATGTCGCGGCGCCGAAGCCGCGGGCAATCATCTGCGACACACGGATGGCGAAAGGCGTGCCGTTCCTGGAAGTGCGCGAGCGGAACCATTTCCTCCGCGTTGAAGCGCACGAGTGGACGCAGGCGCTCGCTGTGCTGGAGCAGGGGGCGCGGCCATGAGCAGCACGAAGCCACGCCTGACCACGTCGGCCATGATCGCTTCGATCGCGGCCGAGGGGCAGAAGACGAAGCCGGCGCCGTTCGGCCATGCGCTGGCGGCACTGGCGCAGACTCAGCCAAAGATCGTCGGCATGACCGCCGATCTCGGTAAGTACACCGACCTGCACATCTTCGCGAAGGCATACCCCGACCGCTACTACCAGATGGGTATGGCAGAGCAGTTGCTGTTCGGCGCAGCCGCCGGCATGGCCCGCGAAGGGTTCATCCCATTCGCCACCACCTATGCAGTGTTCGCGTCACGCCGCGCCTATGACTTCATCTGCCTCGGCATCGCCGAGGAGAAATTGAACGTGAAGATTGTCTGCGCGCTGCCGGGCCTGACCACCGGCTACGGCCCGAGCCACCAGGCTACCGAGGATGTCGCGATCTTCCGCGCCATGCCTGGCATCACCGTGGTCGATCCCTGCGATGCACTCGACATCGAACAGGCCGTGCCGGCTATCGCGGCGCATGATGGTCCGGTCTACATGCGGCTGCTGCGCGGCAATGTGCCGCTGGTGCTGGACGAGTACGACTACCGGTTCCAGCTCGGCCGCGCCGCGCTGCTGCGCGACGGTGTCGATGCGCTGATCATCTCGTCGGGGCTGATGACGATGCGCGCGCTGGAGACGGCGGAGGCGTTGCGCAAGGACCGCATCGATACCGCGGTGCTGCATGTGCCCACCATCAAGCCGCTGGACGAGGCGACCATCCTTGCCGCCGCCGCACGCAGCGGCCGCCCGGTCATTGTCGCCGAAAACCACAGCCTCGTCGGCGGGCTTGGCGAGGCGGTGGCGGGCAGCCTGCTGCGGGCCGGCATGGCTCCGCGGTTCCGCCAAGTGGCGCTGCCCGATGCGTTTCTCGGCGCTGGCGCCCTGCCGACACTGCATGACCGCTACGGCATCTCGACGGAGGCGATGGTCACTACCATCCGGTCCTGGCTGTGACGCGTACCATCGCGACGGTGGGCGTGGTTGGCCTCGGCGCGATGGGGCTGCCGATGGCGCAGGCGCTGCTGGCCGGAAAGTTCGCCGTGCAGGGCAACGACATGCGCGCAGCGGCGCGTGACGTGCTGGCCGGGCTGGGCGGTGTCGCCGCCGGCTCAGCCGCCGACGCGGCGCGGGGCGCCGACGCGCTCCTGCTGATGGTGGTTGACGCGGCGCAGGCGGAGGCCGTGCTGTTTTCCGAGGGGGCAGTGGACGCGCTTCCCGCGCACGCCAGTGTCGTGGTGATGGCAACGTGCCCGCCCGCCGCGGTCGCCGCCCTCGCGGCTCGTGTGCAAGCCGCCGGACGAGGCTTCGTCGATGCGCCGGTTTCCGGCGGCGTTGCCGGCGCGCGGGCGGCGAAGCTGACCATCCTGGCCGCCGGTCCGAACCATGTCGTGGACAGCCTGCGCCCGGTCTTTGCGGCACTGGGCGATCGCTTTTTCCATGTCGGCGAGAAACCCGGCCAGGGGGCCATGGTGAAGACCGTCAACCAGCTGCTGTGCGGCGTGCACATCGCGGTGGCCGCCGAGGCATTGGCCCTGGCCGAAGGATTGGGGGTCGATGCCGACCTGCTGCTGGAGGTGATGGGTGGATCTTCGGCGGCGAGCTGGATGCTGAGCGACCGCGGCCCGCGGATGCTGCAGGACTCGCCGGTCGTCACCAGCGCGGTCGACATCTTCGTGAAGGATCTCGGCATCGTACTGCAGGCCGGGCGCGACGCGAAGGCCGCGTTGCCGCTGGCAGCCATCGCCCACCAGCTGTTTGTGGCTACATCGGGACGCGGCGATGGCGCTGCCGACGACAGCCAGGTGATCCGGAGCTACCGGGCGCTGAACGGGACGTGAAACACCGGGCGCGGCGAACCGCGCCCGACAGCAAGGGAGAAGAAAATGACCAAAATCACGGCTACCGGGCGCCTGCCCCGACGCACCCTGATTGCCACCGGCGCCACGCTGCCGCTGTTCGGCATCCTGTCACGCCCGGCCTCAGCCGCTGAGTTCAACTACAAGCTTGCCACCGGCCAGGATCCGAGCCATCCGGTCAATACCCGCGGCGCCGAGGCGCTGGCCCGTATCCGCGAGTCAACGGGCGGACGGTTGGACATTAAGCTCTTCCCGGCGAACCAGCTTGGTTCCGATACCGATCTGCTGTCGCAAGTACGCAGCGGCGGCGTGGACTTCTTCAACCTCTCCACTTCGATCCTGGCAACTCTGGTGCCGGTTTCCGGCATCGTCAACACCGGCTTTGCATTTGCCGACTACGAGGCGGTGTGGAAGGCGATGGACGGCGGGCTCGGCCAGTATGTTCGCGCCCAGATCAGCAAAGCCGGCCTGGTACCGGTCGCCAAATTTGCCGATAACGGCTTCCGGCAGATCACCACCTCCACGCGCCCGATCCATGGTCCGGCCGACCTGCAGGGCCTGAAGTTGCGCGTGCCGCCGGCGCCGATGCTCACCTCGCTTTTCAAGGCGCTGGGCGCCGGTCCGGCGCCGATCAATTTCAACGAGCTGTATTCCGCGCTGCAGACCAAGGTGGTCGAAGGGCAGGAGAACGGGCTGGCCATCATCGCGACCACGCGGCTGTATGAGGTGCAGAAATACTGCAGCATGACCAGCCATGTGTGGGACGGCTACGTCGTCCTCGGCAACCGCCGCGCCTGGGACCGCCTGCCGCCCGACCTGCGGACCATCGTGACGAAGGAGTTCGATCGCTCCGCGGACGATGAGCGTGCCGACATTGCCAAGCTCAGCGTCACGCTGCGCCAGGAACTGGCCACCAAAGGACTGGTGTTCAATGCGGTGGAGCAGGAGCCGTTCCGTGCGGTGCTGGCCAAGACCACCTTCTATGGCGACTGGAAGGCAAAGTATGGCGACGAAGCGTGGGGCCTGCTCGAGCAGGTGACCGGCAAGCTCGTGAGTTAAGCGGCATGTCGGTCCCTGACATCCATGCCGCCTCGTTCGTGAAGCCGCTCGGTCCGGGGCGGCGCTGGGTGGCCGGTGCGGACTCGGCGCTGGCCGTCCTGGTCGAGATCCCGGCGGCGCTGCTGGTGCTTGCCGAAATCGTCGTGCTGCTCGCCGGCGTAGTGGCGCGCTACCTGCTGCACAGCCCGCTGGTCTGGTCGGACGAACTCGCGTCCACGCTGTTCCTGTGGCTGGCCATGCTCGGCTCGGTGGTGGCGCTGCACCGCAACGAGCACATGCGCATGACGGCCCTGATCGGCAAGACCCCCCCGCAGACCCGCGCGTTTCTGGACGTGGTGGCTGTTGCCGTGCCGCTGGTGTTCCTGTCCGCGATGGTGATGCCGGGAATCGACTTTGCCGTTGACGAGGGCTTTGTCACCACGCCGGCATTGGCGATTCCGGGATCGTGGAATGCCGCCGCCTTTCCGGTGGGCGCGGTGCTGATGATTGCGGTCGCGATGCTCCGTCTCGCGCGCGTTGCAAGCTGGCGGCTGCTGGCCGGCGGAATCGGCGCCGTGCTCGCGATCGTGCTGGGATTCGTCGCCGCCGCGCCGCTGCTGCACGACCTAGGCAACATCAACCTGGTCATCTTCTTCGTGATCCTCGTGGGCTCGATGGTGCTGTCCGGCGTGCCGATCGCGTTTGCCTTTGGGCTGGCGACGCTCGGCTACATCGTGCTGACCACCGACGTGCCGGACGCGGTGCTAGTCGGGCGCATGAACGAGGGAATGTCGCAGCTCATTCTGCTGGCTGTGCCGCTGTTCGTCATGCTCGGCCTGCTGATGGAGATGACCGGCATTGCGCGCACGCTGGTCGCTTTCCTCGTCAGTCTGCTCGGACATGTGCGCGGCGGATTCTTCTACGTGCTGGTGGGCGCGATGTACCTGGTCTCCGGCATCTCCGGCTCGAAGGCCGCCGACATGGCGGCGGTGGCACCGGTGCTGTTCCCGGAGATGTTGGAGCGCGGCGAAAAGCGGGGCGAACTGCTCGCGCTGCTGGCAGCCACCGGCGCGCAGACCGAGACGATCCCGCCATCGCTCGTGTTGATCACGATCGGCTCGGTGACCGGCGTCTCCATCGCCTCGCTGTTTACCGGCGGGTTGCTGCCGGGGCTGGTGCTTGGCCTGGCGCTGTGCCTGGTGGTGCGCTGGCGTGTGCGTGATCAGCCCGTGCACGGCACCGGACAGCGCGCGCGCTGGGGCGTGGTCGGCCGCACCTTCCTGATCGCACTCCCGGGGATTGTCTTGCCGTTCGTGATCCGCTGGGCGGTGATCAGCGGGGCGACCACGGCCACCGAGGTATCCACCATCGGCATCGTCTATGCGGTGACGGTGGGCGCGCTGATCTACCGCAACTTCGACCTGCGGCGGGTGATGCCGATGCTGATCGAAACCGCGTCGCTGTCGGGCGCGATCCTGCTCATCATCGGCGCGGCGACGGGGATGTCGTGGGCGCTGACGCAGTCGGGCTTTTCGCAGGCGCTGGCGAACTGGATGGCCGCGCTTCCGGGCGGGCGCGCGACTTTCCTGGCCGTGTCGATCCTGGCGTTCATCGTGCTGGGCAGCGTGCTGGAGGGCATTCCGGCGATCGTGCTGTTCGGGCCGCTGCTGTTCCCGATCGCGCGGTCGATGGGTGTGCACGAGGTGCACTACGCCATCGTGGTGGTTCTGGCGATGGGCATTGGCCTGTTCGCGCCGCCGTTCGGCGTGGGCTACTACGCGGCCAGCGCCGTCAGCCGGATCCACCCCGATGCGGCGATGAAACCGATCGTGCCCTACATGATCGCGCTGGCCATCGGTACGGCGATCATCGCCGCGGTACCCTGGTTCTCCATCGGTTTCCTGTGAGGGCGCGGGGCGGCCCCGGCCCTCCCGCGTGTTGCCGTTCCTGTTCCCATCCCGCGTCCGCGCAAGGACCACACCGTAGAGTCAGTCCCCATGTCCCACACCGATCCCTCGTTGATGGCGAACGCCATCCGCTTCCTGTCCATGGATGCGATCGAACGCGCCGGCGACGGCCATCCCGGTGCGCCGCTCGGCTGCGCCGAGATCTCCACGGCGCTGTTCACGCGCCACCTCAGGTTCAATCCGTCCGACCCGAACTGGTTCGACCGCGACCGCTTCGTGCTGTCGAACGGGCACGGCTCAATGTTGATCTATTCGTTGTTGTACCTGACCGGCTACGAGCGCATCAGCATCCATGAGATCGAGCGTTTCCGCACGCTCGGCTCGCATTGTGCGGGCCATCCCGAGTACGACCCCGCCGCCGGCATCGAGGTCACCACCGGCCCGCTCGGCCAGGGCATTGCCAATGCCGTCGGCATGGCGGTGGCGGAGGCGTTCCTGCGCAACTGGCTGGGCGCGGTTCTGGTGAGCCATCGCACGTATGCGCTGGTGGGCGATGGCTGTCTGCAGGAAGGCGTCGGTCAGGAAGTGATCTCGCTCGCGGGCCACCTTGGCCTCGGTGGTCTGACCTTCCTGTGGGACGACAACCGGATCACCGATGACGGCGTGATCGACATCGCCCAGGGCGATGACATGTGCGCACGTTTCCGGCTGAGCGGCTGGCATGTGCAGGAGGTGGACGGGCACGATGTCGGCCTGGTCGATGCGGCGCTGCAAATCGCCCGGGCGGACGCGCGGCCGTCGATGATCGCCTGCCGCACCATGATCGGCCGCGGCATCCCGCGCGTGCAGGGCCAGCGCGGCGCCCATGGCGGACGCCTGTTTCCCGAGGATCTGGCGGCCGCCCGCGCCGCCCTGAACTGGCCGCACGAGCGGTTCGTGGTTCCCGAGGCGGTGCTGTCCGCCTGGCGTGCGGCCGGGCGCCGCAGCCAGCCCGAGGACCGATGCCTGGCAACAGCGGCTCGCCGGGCTCGCGCCGGACAAGCGCCGGCTGCTCGACCGGCTGCGCGAGGGGCGCCTACCGGAAGGCTGGCAGACGCCGCTGCACGACTGGCGTCGCCGGATGGCGGCGGAGCGCAAGACGCAGGGCGGCATCAACAGCTCGGCGGACATTGTCGAGGTGCTGTCGCAGGCGATTCCAGAATTGCTGTCCGGCGCGCCGGACCTTGAAGGCCCGACGCAGCACAAGCGGCACCTGCCCGCGTTCACCGCATCGGACCAGGGTGGCCGCTACGTGCATTACGGCGTCCGTGAACATGCGATGGGCTCGATGTTGAACGGCATGGCGGCGCATGGCGGCGTGGTGCCGCTCGGCGTGACCTATCTGGTGTTCTCGGATTACGAGCGGCCGGCGCTGCGCATGGCCGCCTTGATGGGACTGCCGACGCATTTCGTGTTCTCGCATGATTCCATCGGGATCGGTCGCAACGGCCCGACCCACCAGCCGGTTGAGTACCTGGCGTCGCTGCGGGCAATGCCCAACCTGCTGGTGTTGCGACCGGCCGACGCCGTAGAAGCGGCGGAGTGCTGGGAAGCGGTGCTGGCGAACCGGTCCGGGCCGTCCGCGCTGATCTTCTCGCGCCAGGATCTGCCACCGGTCCGCGGCGCCGGAGCCGATGAGAACCTGTCGGTGCGCGGCGCCTATGTGCTGGCCGATGCCTCCGTCGGGACCCGCCGGGCGACCATTCTCGCCACCGGCTCGGAAGTCGCCGTCGCGCTAAGAGCGCGTGCGCTGCTGGAGGCGGACGGCATTGCAACGGCGGTGGTGTCAATGCCGTGCTGGGAATTGTTCGACCGGCAGGACACCACCTACCGCGCCCAGGTGATCGACCGCACGACGGTGCGGGTGGCGGTGGAGGCGGCGGTACGGCAGGGCTGGGAGCGCTGGATCGGCGACGACGGCGGCTTCGTCGGCATGACCGGCTTCGGCGCCTCCGGTCCCGAAACCGAACTGTTCGCCCATTTCGGCATCACCGCGGAGCGTGTCGCCGACGAAGTTCGCCGCCGCTTGTGAGGGAGCAGGTCAGGCACAAGATCGTCTTTCTCGACCGTGCCACGCTCGGGCCACGCGTGGCGCTGCGCCGCCCCTCGTTCCCGCACGTGCTGGAAGAACACCGGCAAACGACCGCAGCGCAGGTGCACAAGCGTCTCCACGGCGCCTCGGTTGCCATCGTCAACAAGGTCAACCTCACCGCCGAGGTGATGGCGCAGCTTCCCGACCTGAAGCTGGTCGCGCTTGCCGCCACCGGCACCGATTGCGTCGACAAGGCCTGCTGCGAAGCGCACGGCATCTCGGCCGCCAACATCCGCGGCTATGCGCTTCGCGCCGTGCCGGAGCATGCCTTCGCGCTGATGCTGGCGCTTCGGCGCAGCATTTCCCGTTCCGCGATGACACGCTGGCCGGCGAATGGCAGCGCCCTGGGCAGCTCTGTTTCTTCAGCCACCCGATCAGCGACCTGGGCGGAGCGCGACTCGGCATCGTCGGCGAGGGCGTGCTCGGCCACCGTGTCGCCGAGATTGCGCGTGCATTCGGCATGCTCCCGATGTTTGCCACCCACAAGGGCGTGCCGGGCCTGGGGCCGCTCTACACGCTCTGGGACGAGGTGCTGGAAACCAGCGATATTATCACCCTGCACAGCCCGCTGACGGCGCAGACCCGCGACATGATCGGCATGGCCAAGTTTCGCAGCATGCGCCGCCGCCCCCCCCTGCTGATCAACACGGCACGCGGCGGCTTGGTGGTGGAGGCGGATTTGGAACGCACACTCGATGAAGGTCTTGTCAGCGGCGCCGGCATTGATGTGACACAGCCCGAACCGCCCGCTGCCGACAGCGTAATCATGTGCATCGCCCGCCCTCCGAACGTCATCCTGACGCCGCACGTCGCCTCGGCCGGCGACCAGGCCCAGCAGGGCCTTGCCGATCAGCTCATCGACAACATCGTGAACTTCGTTGCGGGCCGGCCGAGCAATCTCGTTCAGCGGACGTACTGAAGTTCGACAACCCGGCCAATCCCGACATCCACGCCGCCACCACCGCCGAGGAAATCTGGACCGACACCGGCGGGCGGGTGGACATCGTGGTCGGCGGCTCCGGCACCGGCGGCACGCTGACCGGCATCGCCCGCGCGCTCAAGCCCCGCCACCCCGGCTTGCGAATCGTGCTGATCGAACCGGCCGAGAGCGCGGTGCTGTCCAGCGACGAGGCCGGGCCACACGGGGTGCAGGGCATCGGCCCCGGCTTCCAGCCGAGCGTGCTCGAAATGGGGCTGATGGACGAGGTGGTGCGGGTGTCCGAGCGCGACGCCATCGCCGCGGCACGGCGCAGCGCCCGCGAGGAAGGACTGCCGATCGGCATCTTCTCCGGCGCCGCGTTGCATGCCGCGCTGACACTGGCGCGCGATCCGGCGAACGCCGGGAAGCTGATCGTTTCGATCGCGCCTAGCTTTGCCGAACGCTACCTGAGCACGCCTTTGTTCGCGGGGCTGTAAGAACAGCAAGGTCAGGGTTTGCCTTGGACCCGCCGTCGCCCGCAGCGGGCCTTAGGCACGACGGACAGTGGCCCCTTGGAACCCCCTCCTTAGCGGCAGTGTCGACGTGCCGCGTGTGGGCCCGAGCGGCGGGCTGAAGGCGAACGGACGGCATCGGCGTGCTCTTGCATGACCCCCCGACGACGGGTGTTTGCAACGAGACGAGAGTTTCACGATTCTGGAACGTGGTCCTCTCGGTTGCAGGTTGCAAATTTGTCTTGCAGGCGTGAGAATGTCGCGATCGACCCATAAAGTGCTGCACAGAGTTGCTTTTGACTGAAACCACGAGGTTGAATAGTATGAATATGGCCTCGCGTCGCTGCCGCGACGGGGTCGGTGCGGCCGCCGCAGGGCGGCGACTGCCGAGGAGCAAGCGATGATCTGTTCGTCCTGGTTGCGGGTGCGTTTGCCGATGGCCCCGCGCTGTCGACGCTGATCCGCTGCCCCCGTGCCCCTGCATCGCCAACCGTCCGCTCCGGGTCCGACCCGGCGCCTTGGAGGTCCGTCCCGATGATCCGTCGCCGCAATCTGATCCTCGCCGCGCTTGCCGGCTTAGCCCCTCTGCCGTTGTCCTTCCCCGCCTTCGCCCAGGCCGATCGCCCGCTCAAGGTCGGTGTGTCCGCCGGCCCGTACGGCGACATCCTGCGCGAAGCCGCGAAACTGGCCGCGAAGGAGGGGCTGAAGGTGGAGGTGGTGGAATTCACCGACTGGAACCAGCCGAACGCGGCTCTGCAGGCCGGCGACATCGACCTGAATAATTTTCAGCACCGGCCCTATCTGGCCGCGCAGGTGAAGTCGCGGGGCTACAAGATCGTGGCGCTCGACCCGTCGATCGTGGTGCCCGCCGGCATCTGGTCGACGAAATACTCCAAGGCCGCCGACATTCCCGCCGGATCGAAGCTCGCCATCCCGAACGACCCGTCGAATGCGGCACGCGCGCTGTTCCTGTTCCAGCAGATCGGCCTGATCACGCTGAACCCAGGGGCGGATGCCTCCGCGTCCGTGCTGGATATCGGGTCGAACCCCAAGCATTTCCAATTCGTCGAACTGGACGCAGCACAGCTCGCCCGCGCGCTTGACGACGTGGCGGCGGCGTTCGTGACCAACAATTATGCCTTCCTCGCCAAACTCGACCCAAAGAAAGCGCTCGTGGTGGAAGGGGCGGATTCGCAATGGACGCTGGTGTTCGCCGCGCGTGAGGATCGGCGCGACGATCCGCGCATCCGCCGCTACATCGCGCTGTATCGCTCGCCGGCCGTGAAGACGTTTGTGGAGGAGCGGTTCAAGGGCAACATCCTGCCAACATGGTGAGGCAGAAGGCATGAACGTGTCCACCCGGGTCAGCGCCGCGCCGGCCGCGCGCGCTGCGTCCACGGAGCCACCGGCGATCCGCTTCGATGCGGTCTCCAAGCTGTATCCGGCGCGCGGCCGCGACGCCCAGGTGAGCGCGCTCGAGCATGTGTCGCTGGCGGTGGCACCGGGGGAAATCTACGGCGTGATCGGCCGGTCCGGGGCGGGAAAATCGACGCTGCTGCGCGTCATCAACGGGCTGGAGAAACCGAGCGCCGGCCGCGTGCTGGTAGACGGCACCGAGGTTGGCGGGCTGGACGGCGCCGGGCTGCGGGCGCTGCGGCGGCGCGTCGGCATGATCTTCCAGCACTTCAATTTGCTGTCCTCGCGGACAGTGTTCGACAACGTGGCGTTTCCGCTCGAACTTGTGGGCATGCGGCGGCAGGCAATCGCCGCGCGCGTCGGCGAGTTGCTGGAGCTCGTGGGGCTGGAGGACAAGCGCGGCCGTTACCCGGCCGAGCTGTCGGGCGGGCAGAAGCAACGCGTCGGCATCGCCCGCGCGTTGGCCACCGAGCCGCGCGTGCTGCTGTCCGACGAGGCGACTTCGGCGCTGGACCCGGAAACGACACGTTCCATTCTTGCCCTGCTGCGGCGGGTCAATGCGCTCACCGGCGTCACCATCGTGCTGATCACCCACGAGATGCAGGTGATCAAGGACATCGCCGACCGGGTGGCGGTGATCGAGGCAGGGCGTATCATCGAGGAGGGGGCGGTGTACGACGTGTTTGCCCGCCCGCAGACTACGACATCGCGCAGCTTTGTCGCCGCGGTGACCGGCAGCGGGGTGCCCGACGACCTGGCAGAGGCGCTGTCGCCGCATCCCATCCAAGGCGGACGGGCGGTGCTGCGCATCGGTACTGACCGGCGAACAGGCGACGGCGCCGATCGTCAGCCGGCTGGCGCGCAGCGCGGATATCGATGTGCAGATCCTGTCCGGTCAGGTGGACCGCATCGGCGGCGCCGCATGCGGCAATTTGCTTCTCGCCGTGCCGGCCTTGGCTGCGGCGGCGGCGCTTGCCCTGGTGCGCGAGCACGGGTTGTCGGGGGAGGTGCTGGGCTATGTCGCCTGAATTGATCGGGCTGATCGTCGATGCGACCGGCGAGACGCTGTACATGGTCGCCGTGGCGGCGCTGCTGGGAACGCTGCTGGGCCTGCCGCTCGGCGTGTTCCTCGCCACCAGCGGGCGCGGCGAGTTGTTCGAGGCGGTGGCGCTGAACCGCGCCCTCGGGCTGGTGGTGAATGCCACCCGCTCGACGCCGTTCATCATCCTCGTCGTAGCCATCATCCCGTTCACCCGGCTGGTCGCTGGCACGTCGATCGGCACCACCGCGGCGATGGTGCCGCTGACGGTGGCGGCCACGCCGTTCATCGCGCGGATCATCGAAACCGCGGTGCGCGAAGTGGACCACGGCTTGATCGAGGCCTCGCGCGCCATGGGTGCGACGCCGCTGCAGATCGTTGTGAAAGTGCTGCTGCCGGAGGCGCGACCGGCGATCGTGTTGGGTCTGACGCTGACCGTGGTCAGCCTGATCGGCTATTCGGCCATGGTGGGCGCGGTGGGCGGCGGTGGACTTGGCGATCTGGGCATCCGCTACGGCTATCAGCGCTTCATGCCGGAGGTGATGGCCGCCGTGGTGGTGGTGCTGATCGTGCTGGTGCAGGGCCTGCAATCGGCCGGCGAGGCGCTCGCCCGGCATGTCAACAAGCGCATCCGCCGCGCCTGAGCTGGGGAGGTCACATGTTTCTTTCGCATCCGCGCCGCCGTTCCGTTCTGCTAGGTCTGGCCGCGACGGCGGTTGGCCGCAGCGCCCGGGCGGAGACCACCATCCTGCGCATCGGCGCCACCGCCGGGCCGCACGCACAGATCCTGGAGGCGGTGCGCCCGATCGCGGCGCGCCAGGGGCTCGACCTGCGGATCGTCGAGTTCTCCGACTACATCACCCCCAATGTGGCGCTCGATGCCGGCGACCTGCAGGCGAATTCGTACCAGAACAAACCCTTCCTCGATCAGCAGATCAAGGACCGCGGCTACAAGATCGAGAATGCCGGTTTCACCGTGAACTTCCCGCTGGGCATCTACTCGCGCCGCTGGAAGCGCTGGGAGGACGTGCCCGAAGGCGCGCAGATCGCGATCCAGAACGACCCGACCAATGGTGGCCGGTCGCTGCTGCTGCTGCGCGACGCCGGGGTGATCGGGCTGCGCGAGGGCGTGGGGCTGCTGCCGACGCTGCGCGACATCGTGAGCAACCCGCGCAAATTGCGTTTCATCGAAATCGACGCCGCGCAAACGCCACGCGCACTGGACGACGTGGATGCGGCGGCGGTGAACACCAATTTCGCCCTGCCCGCTAAGTTGAATCCTAGCCGTGACGCGCTGCTGCGTGAAACGCCGAAAAGCCCCTACGTGAACCTGATTGCGGTGCGCAGCGCTGACCGCGACAAGCCCTGGGTGCGGGGGCTGCTGGACAGCTACCGCTCCGACGAGGTGAAGGCGTTCATCCTGGCAAAGTTTGAGGGCGCGGTGCTGCCGAGCTGGTAAGCCACGCGCGGCCGGAGCCGCCCGCATCCGCCATGCTGGCGCCCGTTATGCCGGAGGGACGCGGCAACATCCTGGCTGCTTTGTTGTGCATGGCGGCTGGACATCCAAGCCATTGGAGGAAAGCGCCGACAGCTCGTGATCGGCGGTTGCCGGCCCGTCGGCGTAGACGCAAGGTTCTGGCAGCAGCGACCAAGGGTTGCGCCGACCGGGAGAACTGACATGAACACCGCGATGCCGACGATGCCGATGGGAATGCAGGCGCAGATGCCGATGATGGCCGGCATGATGCCGATGCCAATGGCCATGCCGGGAATGATGCCTGGCATGATGCCCATGATGCCGGTGGACGGGATGTCGGCGGATATGTTCGTGGAGTGCTGCACGAAGATGATGGCGATGATCAATGCCATGCCGATGATGATGATGTGCGGCGGCATGATGATGATGGGCTGCATGGCGCCGCCCGCGGCTGCCTGAACGAGCCCCTCGCGCATCCCTCGCCGCAATGGCGAGGGATGCGCGCCGCCCGCTTCAGCCGACTTTGGTGGCGTAGGTCATGACCAGGTACATCACCGCTTCGGAATCGCCAATGTTGCGGTAGGCGTGCGGCTGATCAGCCTCGAACAGGATCGCGTCGCCCGCTTCCAGCACACAGGGCGGATCGCTACCAACGGTGATTTCCACCACACCCACCCCCACCAACAGGTTTTCGCGTGTGCCGGCCTGATGCGCCGGGGTATCCTCGCGGTGGTGCGGGGCGAGGCGCAGTTCATAGAACTCGACGTGACGCTCGTCCTCGAAGGGAAACAGCGCCCGCGAGGTGAAACGTCCGCTGCTGGAGGCCAGCACCTTGGCATCCTTGGCCCGCAGCACTGCAATGTGCTGCACCCGCTCAGCGGCAAGCAATTGCGCGAACGGCACGCCAAGGGCGGTGGCGATACGCCACAGCGTGCTGATGGTGGGAACGCTTTTGCCGTTCTCGATCTGCCCCAGCATCGCCCGGCTCACGCCGGACAGCTTCGCCAGGCGTTCCAACGAATGGCCCTGGCGAATCCGCAGCCGGCGCATGTTGTGCGCCAGGATGGCCGGAATTTCAGCCACAGCTTCGGAAGCGTCATCGCCGCCGGCATCCGGGCCGCTCACGAGAGACAAAGCCGAACGAGCGGCCAGGGTTCCGTCAGCCATGCGATCCCACATGACCGGCGAAGACCGGCCAGACCGGCACCCAGACGAAAGCCCAGATCATGGGGATGACCGGCACCGAAGTCGCGTCCGCCGGGCGCTTGCCCGAGCGCCGTGCCCGGTATTCTGCAAGATCGACCACGTTGCTCGCCGCCTGTGTCAAGAGAGTCTCCCGTAAATCCGGACCGGCGAGCCAATATCCACTATCCACGACGCGGTATCAAGATAACAGACGCTTCATTCCGTGCCCTTACTGGGTTTCCCGTTCAGGCTCGTGGTAGCGGGGTGCAGGGGGCCACCGCCCCCTGCCGGGTCCAGGGCAGACCCCTGGCCTTGCTCGTTTGGCTGTGCCCTCAGTAGTCGAAGTCACCCCCGCCCGGCGGCGGCCCCGGCGGCAGACCCTTCTTCTCCGGCTTCTCGGCGATCAATGCCTCGGTGGTGACCAGCAGCCCGGCGACTGAGGCCGCGTCCTGCAACGCCGTGCGCACGACCTTGGTCGGGTCGATGATGCCTGCCGTTACCAGGTCCTTGAACTCCGCGGTCTGGGCGTCGAAACCCCAGTTGTAATCGTCGTTCTCGAGCACCTTGCCGGAAATCACTGCGCCGTCCTCGCCGGCGTTCTCGGCGATCTGCCGCAGCGGCGTCAGCGATGCCTTGCGCACGATCTCGATGCCGAAGCGCTGGTCGTCGTTCTCCGCCTTCAGCTTGGCGAGCACGTGGCTGGCCCGGGCGAGCGCCACACCGCCGCCCGGCACGATGCCTTCCTCGACTGCGGCACGGGTGGCATGCAGCGCGTCGTCCACGCGGTCTTTGCGCTCCTTCACCTCGACTTCGGTGGCGCCACCGACGCGGATCACCGCAACCCCACCGGCAAGCTTTGCCAGCCGTTCCTGCAGCTTCTCGCGGTCGTAGTCCGAGGTGGTGTCCTCGATCTGGGCGCGGATCTGGTTCACCCGGCCGGTGATGTCGGATTTCTTGCCGACGCCCTCGACGATCGTGGTGTTTTCCTTCTCGATCAGCACACGCTTGGCGCGGCCGAGCTGGGCGACTGTCACGCTTTCCAGCTTGATGCCGAGATCCTCGCTGATCACGGTGCCGCCGGTCAGGATGGCGATGTCTTCCAGGATGGCCTTGCGCCGGTCACCGAAGCCCGGCGCCTTCACCGCCGCCACCTTCAGCCCGCCGCGCAGCTTGTTGACCACCAGCGTGGCCAGCGCCTCGCCTTCCACGTCCTCGGCGATGATCAACAGCGGCCGGCCGGACTTTACCACTTCCTCGAGCAACGGCAGGATCGGCTGCAGGCCGGACAGCTTCTTTTCGTGAATGAGGATGTAGGGCTGGTCGAGCTCGGCGGTGAGTTTTTCCGCATTGGTGACGAAGTACGGCGAGACATAGCCGCGGTCGAACTGCATGCCCTCGACCACGTCGAGCTCGGTCTGGATGCCCTTGGCCTCCTCGACGGTGATCACCCCCTCGTTGCCGACCTTTTGCATCGCCTCGGAGATGATCCGTCCGATATCGGCCTCGCCATTGGCCGAAATGGTGCCGACCTGGGCGGTCTCAGCCGGGCTGGTGATCTTGCGGGACTTCTTCTTCAGCTCTTCCACCAGCGCCGTGGTGGCCTTGTCGATGCCGCGCCGCAGATCCTGCGGGTTCAGACCGGCGGCGACAGCCTTGGCCCCCTCACGCACGATCGCCTGCGCCAGCACGGTGGCGGTGGTGGTGCCGTCGCCCGCCAGATCGTTGGTCTTGCTGGCGACTTCGCGGATCAACTGGGCGCCGAGATTCTCGAACTTGTCTGCCAGCTCGATCTCCTTGGCGACGGTCACGCCGTCCTTGGTTATCCGCGGAGCGCCGAAGCTTTTGTCGATCACCACGTTACGGCCCTTCGGCCCGAGCGTGACCTTCACCGCGTCGGCGAGGATATCGACGCCGCGCAGCAGCCGGGCGCGGGCATCGCTGCCGAACTTCACGTCTTTTGCAGCCATGTGTGTGGGTCCTTTCGTTTGCGATGCGGCGCGTCAGGCGGCCTTGCGGGGGGCCTTGGCGGCACCGCCCTCGATGATGCCGAACAGGTCGGATTCCTTGACGATCAGCAATTCCTCGCCGTCGATCTTGACCTCCGTGCCGGACCACTTGCCGAACAGCACGTGATCGCCTTCCTGCACGGACAGCGGCACGACCTTGCCCTGTTCGTCGCGCGCGCCGGGCCCGACGGCGACCACCTCACCCTCGCTCGGCTTTTCCTTGGCGGTGTCGGGAATGATAATGCCGCCGGCGGTTTTTTCCTCCGCGGTCAGGCGGCGCAGCACGACGCGGTCGTGCAGGGGGCGGAATTTTGCCATATGTGTGCTCCTCGGTTCGATGGGGCCGGCCTGCCAGCACTCGGGTGGCTCGGCTGCCAGCGGCATATAGGTAGCACCCGCATAGAACGTCAATACCTAGAAACTGCGAACGCTGACGGTATAAACTCCGCTCGGACAGACGGCCGGACCCGGGCGCGCCACCGGCCATCCCGGCGAGTCCGTCAGATTATCTCTTTTGAGATGCCGGGAATGCCAAAGCACGGCAAACAAACGCGCAGACATTGACTAACATGTATAAAGTGTGGAACCCTGTATCGCCCTGGTTGGCCTGCCTGCATGACGCCGTCCAAGGCGGTCTGCAAGCTCGGCCGCTGCCCGGATGACCTCGGCAGAGGGCCGGGGCACACGAGGCAAGGGACCCACAAGATGCGTGCTTCACCAAACGGAAGGACATCGCGCGGCATCGCGCGGCGTCATCTGCTCGTCACCGCCGCGGCGTTCGGCGCCGCCCTGCCGCTCAGAGCATCGGAGGCGCGCGCGCAGACACCATCATCCGCGCCGGCGGCGCCGGCCATCGTCACGGCGCGCAAGAAGATCACGTTCTCCTGGAACCAGACTGCTCTTTGCACGGCCGCCGTCCCGATGGCCTGGCATGGCGGCTATTTCGAGCGCCACGGCCTCGATGTGGACCTGATCAACTTCGGCGGCTCGACCGACCAGCTGCTCGAGGCGCTCGCCACCGGCAAGGCGGACGGGGCCGTCGGGATGGTGCTGCGCTGGCTCAAGCCACTGGAAGGCGGGTTCGACGTGAAGCTCACCGCGGGCGTGCACGGCGGCTGCATGTATCTGGTGGCCTCGCGCGAGGCCGGCATCACCGATTTCGCCTCGTTGAAGGGCAAGGCAATCGGTGTTTCCGACTTCGCCAGCCCGGCGAAGAATCTCTATTCCATCGTGCTGCGCCGCCGCGGCATCGACCCTGACCATGACGTGGAATGGCGCCAGTTCCCCGACGACATGCTGGCGGTTGCGGTTCAGAAGGGCGAGATCCAGGCCTATGTCTCGTCGGACCCGCTGGTGTATCGGGCCGTCGCGCGAAGCGATGGCAAGCTGTTCCGTCTGCATTCCAATGCCACCTATGAATATGCCGATCGGACCTGCTGCGTGCTGGGCATCCGCGGCAGCCTGATCCGCCAGGACCGCGAGACGGCGGAGGCGATCACCCGGGCTATCCTCGATGCCGCGCAGGAGGTCGCCCGCAACCCGGAGCTGGCGGTCGAGAACTTCTCCAAATATACGCCCCCCACGACGCCCGTCCGCTCGTTGATCGACATGCTGGTGAGCTACCCCTATGGCCAGCAGCCGGTCGGCGACGATTTCCGCCGGCAGATCGCCACCTATGCCGATGAATTGAAGACCGCCGGCATCCTGCGGGCGAGCACCGATCCCGAGCGCTACGCGCGCCGGGTCACCGCCGACTTCGTGGCGTGAGCACACGCCGTCTGCGGAGCACAGCATGACCGACCACCGCCCGCCCTCGCGGGAAGATGACGCGCCGTTCTGGGACCAGGACCTGGAGCGGCAAAGCCGGGCTGCGTGGGAAGCGCTGAAGCTCGCGTCGCTGCAGCGCCACCTGCGGCACGCCTATCACAACGCGCCCTTTTACCGCGCCTCGTTCGACGCCGCCGGCGTTCACCCAGATCAGCTGCACGGCCTGAACGACCTGCGGCGCTTCCCCTTTATCGACAAGCGCACGCTGCGCGATCGCCAGGCAGCCGCGCCGCCCTGGGGCGATCTGGTCGCAGTGCCTGAGCGCGACATCGTCTATATCTCCGCCTCCAGCGGATCGACCGGCGCACCCACCGCCTCGCCCTTCACCGCGCGCGACTTCGACGAGTGGATCGATTACGAGGCGCGGCAGTTCTGGTCATCGGGGCTGCGGCCGACCGACCGCTACGCGCATTCGCTGAATTTCTCCCTGTTCGTCGGCGGCCCCTGCGTGCTGGGCGCGCAGAAACTGGGCGCGCTCAGCATCCATGCCGGCACGCTGCCCTCCGAGCGGCTGCTGTTCATCCTGCGCGAGTTCCAGGCAACCGCCATCTGGACCACGCCGTCCTACGCCTGGTACCTGGGCGAGACCGCCATCAAGGAAGGCATCGACCCGCGGCACGATCTCGCCGTGCGGCGCATCTTCGTCGCCGGCGAGCCGGGCGGATCGATCCCCGAAACCCGCGAAGGCATCGAAGCGCTGTGGGGCGCGTCGGTGTATGACTATTATGGTTTATCCGACATTTTCGGCTCCTGCGCCGGCATGTGCGAAGCACGCGACGGGCTGCATTGGGCCGAAGACCATATCCATGTGGAAGTGCTCGACCCCGACACGCTGGCCCCGGTGCGCGAAGGCGAGCGCGGTGAGATGGTGCTGACGACGCTGCGCAAGGCGGCGCGGCCGATGATCCGCTTCCGCACCGGCGACATCGTCTCGTTCACCTCCGAGCCATGCCGCTGCGGGCGCACATCCATCCGCATGCACGGCGTGCATGGACGGCTCGACGACATGCTGATCATCAAAGGGGTCAATATCTTCCCGAGCGATGTCGAGGCTCTCGTACGCGGCGACCGTGACTTTACCGGGGAATACCGGCTGATCGTGGACCGGGTGGACCACCTCGACCAGCTGACCGTGGAGATCGAGCGACGGCACGGATACAATGGCACTGATGCAACGCTGGCCGAACGATTTGCCGCAAGGTTGAAGGCGGTGACCGGGGTAACGGCACGGGTGAACGTGCTCGCGGCGGATACGCTGCCGCGGGCGACGCACAAGGCCAAGCGGGTGGAGGATCGGCGATCCCACGTGTGGACCTGAAACCGGGTTCGAAGAGCAACACGCCGCCAGGATCTCAGTGGCAAATCCCCCAGCCACCCGCAACAAGCGCCGCCAGTGGTGGGCTCGCAAGATCGAACCTGGCCGAAACCATCCGGCTCGCCCCATCCACCGCCACGACGCATGGCGGGTCGCGCACCGGCAGATACAGGGTGCGGCTGTCGGGGGTCACCGCGCCACGCAAAGGCGGACCGGCCAGCGCGATCTCGCCGGCAGGCCTTAGCGCGTCAAGATCATAGATCAATAGCCGGCTTCCGGCCGCGCTGGGCACGAAGGCAACGGAGTCGAGCCAGGCGGTGTAGACGCCGATCATGCCCGCGGCACCGGGCAGCGCCACCGGGTTCTCCAGGTGTTCCGTACGGAACACAGACAGCGTCGCTTCGTCGTTGTCGGGAACCAGCAGAAACGTGCCTGTCCCTGACGGGAACATGCCCGCGGCGCCGGGCCCGGCGGCAAGCTGGGCGACCGGCTTGCCTTGCTCCGGGTCGAGCACGCTGATGGGTCCCCCGCCTTGCGGTTGGGCCAGGATCTGGCGTCCGTTCGGGGTTCTGGCGAGCGCGCCCACACCGGCACGGGTCGGCTGGAAGGTGGCGATCTGGTGCGACAGCCGGGCGTTGGCCACGTCGATCACGCCGATGCCGTCAAGACTCTCGGCGGCGATATACAGCACCGTGTCCTGCGCGCCGAACATGACGTCGCGCAGGCGCGGCAGGCCTGCGATCACCGTATCCACCCGGCCATCGTTGAGGTCGATAAGCGTGATCGTTCCGCCCGCCAGGTCGCTTGCCGCGGCGAGCCGCCCGCTGATGCCCACCGTCAGCCGCTCGGCCGGGGCCGGTAGAGCCAATTTGCGGATGGTGCCGGCGAAAACATCAACCAGCGACACTGTGGCGCTGGCGGCGTCGGTGGCAATCAGCTTGGCGGTGGCCCGGTCCACCACGACTTGGCGGGCGATCATGTCGGTTTGCAAGCCGGGGACGATGCGACCGGTGTCGGCATCGATGACGGTCACGTCAGGTGTCGTGGCGCTCGGGATATAGACGTAGCGGCGGATGTCGAACAACGCCGGGTCGAACGCCGCCTGCGCGGGCGCGGCGGCAGCGGCGCCGAGCGCGCCGGCAAGTCCGGCCAGGACCTGGCGTCGGCCGGCCGGCGGTGGCGGCGTTGGTGTCATCGGCCGGTTCTTTTGGGAGTGGAAACAGCGCGGTCAGGCGGCCAGCACGTCCACCGTGATCCGGTTGGCGAAACGGACCGGGTCGGTGCTGGGCTTGAGAATGCCGACATCCTTGAGATCGCGCGCGAACGACAGCACCTGCTGGCGGAACTCCTCGCCGGTCGGGCAGCCGCGATGCGCGTCATACGGATAGCTCGCCAGCATGTCGCGGATTTCCCGCGGCCCGGCGACGCTTTTCGGCGCGAAAAACCGCTCGGTCTCGACCGCGAGATCGAGGTTGCTGTCCACCAGCAGCGCCGCCTCGACCATGGCCCGTGTCAGCGCCGCCGCCGCCGGCCGGTTGTCGCGGACCAGCGCACCGCGCAGCGCCAGCACGCAGCAGGTCCGCTGGCCGAGCTCGCCGCTGCCGTTGGCGGCCAGCTCGAACAAATTGCCATTGCTGCGCTTGATCGCGAAATAGACGTTCGGATGATTGTCGACGAACGCGTCGATCTCGCCCTTCGCGATGGCGATCGGGAACACGTCGGCCGGGAACTGCCGCCAGATAACCTCGTTCTCGGGGTCGATGCCCGCCTTCTTGAGCACCGAGGCATAGAGGAACCTGTTCGGGTTGCCGAGGTCGGCCAGGCCGATCCGCTTGCCGCGCATGTCGGCAAGGGTGGAGATGCCGGCGGCACGGGAGGCGATCAGATAGGAACAGCCTGCATGCACGCCAGCGCTCAGCTTCACGTCGAACCCGGCTTCCAGGGGCTTGATGAAGCGCAGGATGTTGTTGGAAGTCGCATCCGCCTTGCCGAGCGCGACCGCCTCGAGGATCGCCGAGGTGTCGCCACCGACATTGATGGTTTCGACGTCCAGCCCATGCTTGGCGAAAATGCCTTGCCGCTGGGCCAGGCCGACCACCACCAGGCACGGGGAGGTCGGGGTCCAGACGAAGGTGAGCTTGGTCAATGAGGGGGCGATCGCCGGCGCCGCCAGCCCGGCAGCCACCGGTTGCGCCCGCGCCCTGCGCGCCGCAAACACCAGCGGCGCCGCCAGGCCGGCGCCGCACAACAGGGTTCGCCGGTCCAGCCCGGGGCGGGACGGGGCGTTTGGTCCGACCTGCGTCGGTATGAACTCGGTCACGGTGCGATCCCCACTAGTGCCTGTGATCTCGCGGTCGGCGCGGCGACACCGCGCGGTCTATTGAATCCACGCAAAATTAGCGCAGTCAATTGTAAATTACCGCGTTCTAAAAGTTGTTAGGCGCGCGGCCGGCGTCCGCGCCGGATGCGGCCCTCAGCCAGGCGCCGGCGCGTGCCGCATGGTGGCGGCGATATATGGCGTTTTGTAAAACTTACGGATAGCGTGGAATCAGCATTGCACGACCATTCGCGGTTGTTTTAATGTCCACGCGAAACTGTTTCAGATGTGCGGAACTCTCCCCGGCCTGCCGGGCTTCGCACTTCTCTCAACCATCCCGGCCGGAGGGTGCCGCATGAATGCACAGCAGGTCTTCGGGGAGGACTTCGCGTCCGACCTGCCAACGGTGGCGGCCATCGGCGTGGATATCGGCTCCCGCCAGGCCAAGGGCGTGCTCATCGGCGGGGGGGCGGTGTTCACCGCCATCACCGCCAGCGGCGTCGATTCACAGGAGACGGCGGACCGGCTGGTGCGCCGCCTGCTGCGGGAGTCCGGCATCGCCCGCAGCGACATCGCTTTCGTGGTCGGCACCGGTTATGGCCGCGTCGCCCTCAGCTACGACGACGTTCCCACCACGGTCATCACCGAAATCTCCTGCCACGCCATGGGGGCGCACGCCCTCAATCGCGGCACCAAGACCATTATCGACATCGGCGGCCAGGACTCCAAGGCGATCCGCGTCGATCCCGACAGCGGCCGGGTGCTGGAATTCGTCATGAACGACAAATGCGCCGCCGGCACCGGCCGGTTCCTCGAACGCATCGCCGAACTGCTCGGCTACAAACTGGAGGAGCTCGGCGAGAAATCGCTGCAGTCGGAGAAGAAAATCGACATCAGCAGCCAATGCGTCGTGTTTGCCGAATCCGAGGTGATTTCGCTTAAGGCGAAGGGCGAGCGGCCGGAGGATATTGCCGCCGCCATTCACTATGCCTCGGCGCGGCGGGTGCGCAACCTCGTCAACCGGGTGGGTCTCGATCCGGAACTGGTTTTTTCAGGCGGGGTTTCCAACAACCTCGGCATGAAGAAGGCGCTGGAGGACCTGATCGGCCATCCGATCAGCACGCCGAAGCTCGACATGGTCTACGCCGGCGCGGTGGGCGCCGCGGTCCTGGCGCAGCGGCATTATCAGGCGGGGCACGCCTGAACGACCAAGCTGAACGCCATGAAACGATAGGGGGCACACATGTCACTGACCATCCAGGACGTCATCGATCCCGGCCTTGTCGGAGGCATAGGCTCCGGCACGGTGCTCGGCGTGGACATCGGCTCGCGCGCCGCCAAAGCGGTGCTGCTGCACAATGGGCATGTCTATGTCGGCCAGGTGGCCACCGGTGTGAACATGCAGACCACCGCCGACGAGTTGCTCGGAGAGTTGCTGGCCGATGCCAATGTGGCGCTGGACGACATCGACTATGCCGTCGGCACCGGCTACGGCCGGATCGCCCTGCAATTCGACCGTGTGCCCACCGAAATCGTCACCGAAATATCCTGCCACGCCATGGGGGCGCATTACCTCAACGCCGCCACACGCACGATCATCGATATCGGCGGCCAGGATTCCAAGGCCATCCAGGTCGACCCGGATACCGGCCGCGTCGCCAAATTCATCATGAACGACAAATGCGCCGCCGGCACCGGGCGGTTCCTGGAGAAAGCCGCGGGATTGCTCGACTACACCCTCAAGGAGGTCGGGCCCGCCTCGCTGCTAGCCCAGACGCGGCCGCAGATCAGCAGCCAGTGCACGGTGTTCGCCGAATCCGAGATCATCTCGCTGCGCGCGCGCGGCCTGGCGCGCGAGGACATCGCCGCCGGCATTCACTTCGCCTCGGCCCGGCGGGTGCGCAATCTAGTCAGCAAGGTTCCGCTGCAGGAAGACCTGGTGTTCACCGGCGGCGTTTCCAACAATGCCGGCATGAAGCACGCGCTGGAAGTGCTGATCGGTTTTCAGATCACGCCCACGCGCATCGATGCCATCTACGCCGGCGCCCTCGGCGCGGCCATCTACGCCCAGCAGTTCCTGGCCGAGCGCCGCGGCACCCTGCTGCGCCCGCAGCGGAGCGAGCGCGCCGACCTCACCGACGTGACCCAACGGATCGCCCAGGCCGAGGCGTTTTTCGTCGCCCGCACGGATGCGAAGAAAGCCGCCTATCTGTGCAACTACGTGCCGGTGGAGCTGCTCGGCGCCTCCGGGGCCGCCTTCATCCGCCTGCTGAAATGCGGCGACGCCGAGGATGTCTCGCGCGGCGAGCGCATCACCAAGGCGGTGTTCTGCGATTTCACCAAGGCGGTGCTCGGCCAGTTCGAAACCAAGGCGCCGATCAACGAGGCGGTGGATGAAGTCTACACCTTCTACACTTGCGACGCCATGCGGGCGACCTCGCAGGCGATCGACAATTTCTACCGCCCGGCGCGCGGCTATATCGTGCCGCGCAACGCCGCCGAAGAAGGCTCGCGCAACTTCTTCCGCTCGGAAATCCTCAGCTTCCGCCGCGATCTGGAAAAACTCACCGGTCACGCCATCCACGACGAAGACGTGCAGGCGCAAATCCGCCTGTTCAACCGTGTCCGCGCTCTGGTGCGCGACATCTCGGAGTTGCGCAAGCGCGACAACCCGCCGATCGATGGCCGCGGCTTCCTGGAAATCACCCGCGCCGCCGCCACGCTGGAGGCCGAGGAACTGATCCCGCTGCTGGAAGAAGTGAAAACCCGGCTCTCGCGGGTGCCCGACGCGGGCCCGCGCCGGCTGCGGCTGCTGATGTCGGGTGGCATCATCGCCGACGGCGACCGCCGGGTGCTGGACCTGGTGGAGGACGAGATCGGGGCGGCCATCGTCGCCGAAGACCACTGCACCGGATTGAGCCCGTTCTATCAGGACACCGACGCCACCGGCGATCCGTGGCGGGCACTGGCCGATGCCTATCTCGACCGCGCGCCCTGCGCCCGGCAGGTGCCGCTGGACAAGCGGGTGCAGTTCTCGGTCGACCTGGCCCGCGAATACAAGGTCGATGGCGTGCTGTTCACCTACCTGAAGTTCTGCCCCTGCTACGGCCTGACCAAGGGCAAATTCATCAACGCCTTCCAGCAGGCTGGTTTCCCGGTGCTGGAACTGGGCACCGACTACGCGCAGGGCGACGTGGGTCAGATTAAGACCCGCGTCGAGGCATTCATCGAGGTTCTGACCGAGAAGGCGGAGGTCTGACATGGCGGCCGACGGCAGCACAACCTTTGGCGACCAGGGTTTGAACCTTCTCGACCTTGCCCGTATCCGCGCCGGCACCCACACGGGTCCGATCCAGACCACCGAGGCGCTGGACAGTCAGATCGCCTACATCGCCGAAACCCGGCGCGACCACGGGTATTCGAAGGCCATCGACCGGTTGTTCGATCTTGTGCTGGACTACGTTCATCACGCCGAGGAGGCCTGGCGGAACGGCGGCAATGTGATCTGGACGGCGGCGCCGCTGATGCCGGTGTATTACGCCAACGGCGTTCTGCCGATCCCGCTGAGCGAGCTGGGACGGCTGGGATCGGCCGACGCGCTGGCGGTGGCCGAGGATTACTTCCAGCTTCCCAAGGAATCCTGCTCGATGGTGGGCTCGATTCTGGGCGAGTTCTATCTGCGCTCCGGGCGCACCCCGCCCCGCATGGTCGTCTACAACGCTGCCTGCGAGCCGCTCAATCTGGGCTGGGAGTTGCTCAGGGACGAGGGCTTCGAGGTGTTCCGGGTGGAGTTGGTGAACCGCCCGAACGTCACTGACGATCCCGAGCGTGTCGCCCAATTGCAGAGCTTCTTCATCGATGAAATCAAGCGCGTCTCGCTCTGGCTGACCGGCCAGCCGATCAACGAGACGCGTCTGCAGTCGGAGATCATCCGCGCCAACCGCATCATCGCCAAGATGCGCCGCATCCTGCGACTGCGTCTGCACAACCCGCTGTACATCCGCAGCCTGGCGACCATGTACACGCTGGCCGGCATGTCTACCTATTACGGCAAGCCCGACGAATACGAAGAGGTTCTCGACGCGCTCCTCGAGGAACTGGAAGTGGTGGCCCGCGCGCCGGAGCCGCATGACGAGCTGGTCCGCCTGGCCTGGGTCGGCGGGCGCGGCCAGGAATTCGGCGTTTATAAGACCATCGACGATGCCGGCGCCGCCATCACGGGTTGGCACAGCGGCGCGGACGACTGGACGCGGGATTACCGCGAGGATCTGCCACCGTTGGAGGCCTATGCTGACTATATCATTACGGCGCGCACGCTGGGCTCGCCGGTGCGGCAGCGCAAGCGGATCGAGGAGTACCTGCCCGAGTTCGGCGCCAGGGGTATCCTGTTCTACGGCTATATCGGCTGCTCCTTCGGCAGCGTGCACCGGGAAATCCAGTCGGAGTATTTCCAGCGTCTTGGCTATCCCGGTATCTTCCTGGAGGGCTCTTTCCAGGTCGGACCGCCGACCGGCCAGTTGCTGACCCGCGTGCGGGCGTTCGTGGAAATGCTGTCGCGTTAGAACTGCATGTCAAAGGCGTGGAAAGCCATTCTGCTGATCTTCCGTGATCACGGGGGAATCTCTTGACGGCGCGGGCGGGCTCGTAGAATTATCGGCCGCCGCATCAAGACCGGTGGTTTCACTCGTAAGTGAGCGGGCCGCCGCCGGCCCTGTCCCGTATGCGACCGAGTTGGGTGGAGACCGCAGCATGTCCGACGCCGCCAGCCCGCCGATCACGGCGCTTGACCCGCCCCGTATCCCTCGTCTGAGCCTGCCGTCACTGGCCAGGTTTCGCCGGTTTGCCACCCCGGTGCTGCTGGTTCTGGTCTGGCAGGCCGGCGTGTCCTTCGGGGTGATCCCCGCGCGCCTGGTGGCATCGCCGGCGGCAATCCTGGAAACCTTCTGGTCGCTGTCCGTCTCGGGGGAACTGCTGGAGAATCTGCTGGTTTCGCTCGGCCGCGTGGCGGCCGGGCTGGGCATTGGCATCGTCGCCGGCGTCGGCTTCGCCCTGGTGGCGGGGCTGTCCCGTCTTGGCGAAGATGCGGTGGATGCGCCGTTGCAGATGGGGCGTACCCTGCCGCATCTGGCGCTGGTGCCGCTGTTCATCCTCTGGTTCGGCATCGGCGAGACGCCGAAGATCGGGCTGGTGGTCCTGGGGTCGATGTTCCCCATTTACCTCAACCTGTTCGCCGGCATCCGTGGCGTCGATCCGAAGCTGGTGGAGGCCGTCAATGCGCTGGGCCTGAGCCGCGGCGAGCTGATCCGGCACGTTATTCTTCCTGGCGCGCTGCCTTCGGCGCTGGTCGGGCTGCGCTATGCGCTCGGCGTGGCCTGGTTGAGCCTGGTGGTGGGCGAGCAGATCAACGCTCAATCCGGCATCGGGCATATGATGATGGATGCGCGCGAGTTCCTGCGCACCGACATCATCATGGTTGGGCTGCTGGTCTACGCGCTGCTGGGGCTTGGTGGCGATCTGCTGGTTCGCGCGCTGGAATGGCATGCGCTCAAGTGGCGGCCGACGTTCGTGGCGTGAAAAAAGCAAGGCCAGGGCTCTGCCCTGGACCCGGCAGGGGCCGAGAGGCCCCTGCACCCCTTTCGTTAAGGCTCCGGGGCTTCGCACCAGGAGCCGCAGCACCCAACCATATCGAGCATCCCACCATGACCACCCTCCGTCCCCTCGATTTCCTCTGGTTTCTCCCCACCAGCGGCGATGGTGCCCATCTCGGCTCGGCCATCGGCCGGCGCACCGGCAGCAACCGCTACCTGCGGGAAATAGCCCAGGCCGCCGACCGGCTCGGCTATCTCGGCGTGCTGATCCCGACCGGCCGTGGCTGCGAGGATGCCTGGATCACCGGCGCCTCGATCGTCACCCACACCGAGCGGCTTAAATTCCTGATCGCCCTGCGCCCGGGCACGACGTCGGTGGGGGAGTCCGCCCGCCAAGCCGCCGCTTTCGACCGGCTTAGCGGTGGCCGCCTGCTGCTCAACGTCGTTGTCGGCGGCAATCCGGCCGACCTCGCCGGCGACGGCATCTTCCTCGGCCACGACGAACGCTACGAACAGGCGGCCGAGTTCCTGCGTGTCTGGCGCGGCCTGATGCAGGGCGAAACCGTCGATTTCGATGGGCGCTACCTGCGCATCAAGGGTGGCAGGCTGGTGTTTCCCCCGGTGCAGACGCCGCATCCGCCGCTTTATATCGGCGGCTCCTCGCCGCCGGGGCACCAGCTCGCGGCCGAGCAGACCGATCTGTATCTCACCTGGGGCGAGCCGCCCGCGCAGGTGGCGGAAAAAATCGCCGATGTGCGCCGCCGCGCGGCCCTTGTCGGGCGGAAGCTGCGTTTCGGCATCCGCCTGCACCTGATCGTGCGCGAAACCGACGAACAGGCCTGGCAAGCTGCGGACGGGCTGATCGCGCATCTGTCCGACGACGTGATCATCGCCGCCCAGCGCAAGCTGACGGAAGAATCCGAATTCCGAAGGCCAGCGCCGCATGGTAGCGCTGCACGGCGGCAGCCGCGCCAAGCTGGAAGTCAGCCCCAATCTGTGGGCCGGGGTGGGGCTGGTGCGCGGCGGCGCGGGCACCGCGCTGGTGGGCTCGCCGGCCACGGTCAAGGCGCGCATCGACGAGTACCGGGCGCTCGGCATCGACACCATCGTCGGTTCCGGCTTCCCGCATCTGGAAGAAGCCTACCGCGTGGCCGAGTTGCTGTTCCCGCTGCTCGATCTGTCGACACGGCCGGCCGAGCAGAACCTGATTGATCCGGCCTCGATCTTCGGCGGCGGTGGAGCGATTTCGGCCTCCGCGCCCGAGTTCGCCCAGGCGCTCGCACACCGGGCCGGCTGAGCATGCGCGCCGCGCCCGCCGTCCGCATTCGCGGTCTCACGCGTGCCTTCGGCGGTGCGCCGGTGCTGCATTCGCTCGACCTGCAGATCGCGCCGGGCGAGTTCGTCGCCCTGCTGGGCCGCAGCGGTTCGGGCAAGACCACGCTGCTGCGCACCCTCGCCGGGCTCGATCCGGTGCAGTATGGCCAGGTGGAGGCGCCGGCGCGGCACGCGGTGGTGTTCCAGGAGCCGCGGCTGCTGCCGTGGAAGCGCGTGTGGCGCAATGTGGCGCTGGGTCTGCGTGGCGAGGATGTGCAGGCGCGGGCACGGGAAGCGCTGCAGGAAGTCGGGCTTGCCCATCGCGAGGATGCCTGGCCGCTGACGCTCTCGGGCGGCGAAGCGCAGCGCGCCGGCCTTGCTCGCGCCCTGGTGCGTGATCCCGACCTGCTGCTGCTCGACGAGCCGTTCGCGTCGCTGGATGCGCTGACGCGGTTGCGCATGCAGGCGCTGGTGTCCGCGCTTTGGCTACGGCATCGGCCGGCGGTGCTGCTGGTGACGCACGACGTGGACGAAGCGCTGCTGCTGGCCGACCGCGCGCTGGTGCTCGAGGGCGGGCGCATCCGCACCGAACTCGCGGTTCGCCTGCCGCGCCCGCGGCGGCATGCCCAGCCCGGATTTGCCGATTTGCGCAGCCAGCTGCTGCTGGCCCTGGGGGTGGACGACACGAGGCCCGATGCGGAGCTTGTCCACGATGGCTGTGCTGCGGAAGCGGCGGCCTGACCTTCCGGGTCAGCGCAGCTGAAAGCCCAGGTTTCGCAAGGCCTGCCCGAGCCGGTGACGCCCGGCCAGCGAGGCCGGGGTGCGGACCCGCTCGGTCACCTTGCTCGTCCACTCCTCCACAGCGAGGTTGTGCTCGCGCTGGAAGGACGCCAGCGCCGCATTGTAGCGCGCCAGCGCGTCGAGCTTGCGGCCGGGTGCGTAGGTTTCATGGTGCACCACCACGTCTTGCGGCAGCCGCGGCTTGATGCCGGTGGCCACCGCCGGGTCCGCGTAGCCGACGCACAGGCCGAACACCGGCATGACCAGGGGCGGCAGCGCCAGCTCCTCGGCGACCGCTTCCAGGTTGTTGCGGATCGCGCCGATATAGACCGAGCCGAGACCGAGCAATTCCAGCGCCACCACGGCGTTCTGCGCCGCCAGCGCGGCATCGACGATGCCGACCAGAAGAAGTTCCAGATAATGGATGCCCTCGATCTCCACCCCCTCGGCGGTGGCGATATCCGCCAGGCGCGCGAGGTCGGCGAGCCAGACCAGGAACAGCGGCGCGTCCACGATATGCTTCTGCGATCCTGCAAGCTTCGACAGCCTCGTCCGCCGCGCTTTGTCTTCGACCGCGATCACGCTCCAGACCTGCAAATTGGACGAGCTGGCGGCGGACTGCGCGGCAGCGACCAGCAGGTCGAGGGTTCCCGGCGGCAGCTTCGTCGGCAAAAACGAGCGGATGGAGCGGTGGTCGAGCAGGGTCGCGATCACCTCGTTCCAGACCTGCGGCGCCGGTGCCGCGTCGTCGCGATAGCGCGACCAGAGCAGCGAGGCGGCCGTATGCCGCGGGGCGCTGAGCGTCGCTGGTGACAGGCTGTCTTGCGGCATGCTTGGCTTCTCCATCGTGCTGCGGCATTTCTGTATGTCGGCCGCGCCGCCAGATGTAATACGCGAAAAAACTGTTTAACAGAGTATTTCACAATGATAATTGACATTTTGTCCCCCGATGGGGAGTCTGGCTCGCCTGCCACCGGCCGGACGCAGGCAGAACCCATCTCCACGTCCCGCAAGCCATCGGGAGCAGGTGTAACATGATTCGCGTTGCCGCCCCCTCCGCTCCGCCGCTGCTCGACCTGCGCCGCCTCGATTTGGGCGCCGGCGAGCGCGCGTCTTTCCTCGCCGAACTGCGCGACCAGGCGTGCGACTTCGGTTTCTTCTATGTCACCGGCCACGGCATCGATCCCGCCGTCACGACCGAATTGCTGGACTGGTCGCGGCGCTTCTTCGCCCTCCCCGACGACGAGAAGAACGCCATCGCCATGATCAACTCGCCGCATTTCCGCGGCTACACCCGGGTGGGGCTGGAGCACACGCGTGGCCGGCCGGACTGGCGCGAGCAGATCGACATCGGCGCCGAACGCCCGCCGCTGCCGGACGACCCAGCCGCCCCGTGGCGCCGCCTGCAGGGTCCGAACCAGTGGCCGCGCAAGCTGGCCGGGCTGCGGCCGGCGCTACTGCGCTGGCAGGGCGAGGCGACCGCTCTGGCGATCCGCCTGGTGCGCATTTTCGCCGCCGCGCTCGGGCAGGACGAGGAGGTGTTCGCGCCGATCTACCGTGACCGTCCGACCCAGTTGGTGAAGATCATTCGCTACCCCGGCCGCGAGGTCGGGCAGGACGTGCAGGGGGTCGGGCCGCACAAGGACGGCGGCTTCGTCACCGTTTTGCTGCAGGACACCGAGGCCGGGCTGCAGGTGGAGACCGACCGGGGCTGGATCGATGCGCCGCCGCTGCCGGGAACCTTCATCATCAATGTGGGCGAAGCGCTGGAAGCCGCCTCCAACGGGTACCTGCGCGCCAATGTGCACCGGGTGGTTTCGCCGCCTGCCGGCACCGACCGGTTGTCGGTGGCGTTCTTCCTGGGCGCCGACCTTGAGTCGACCGTGCCGCTGCTGCGGTTGGCGCCGGAACTGGCGGCCCGGGCACGCGGCGTTACCCAGGACCCGCAGAACCCGATCTTCCGCCAGGTTGGGCGCAACACGCTGAAAGGCCGCCTGCGCTCGCATCCCGACGTGGCGCAACGCCACTATGCCGACCTGTTGGCCGCCGGCACGGTCCCGGAGCGGCCTGAACAACTGCTAGACGCCGTTGATCGAATGTTTTAACGCTGTTTCGCAGAGTTTTATGCGACTGACGGCGCCAGGGATCAGGAGAGTACAGGACCCAATGAGCGACACGGTTCTGCCGGGTGCGGCGACGGCAAGCGGCCTGAACGAGGATTGGCTGGCCGCCGGACTCGGCCTGCTGGTCGTGGCGCTGGCGATTGCGGGCACGGCCGGCCCAGATTTGCTGGGATGGGTGGTCACCACCTCGGTCTGGACCGATGCGACGAAGGCGCTGGCCCCGGCGCGCCCGGGCTTTGCCGCGCTTGGCGGTGTGGGTGCCCTGGCGGCGACCTATCTGGTGCTGCTGACGCTGCTGTCCGCCACCGCCGCGGCGCTGCGGGCCAACGTTGCGCGTTTCGCCGCCGGTTTCACGCTGGTCTTCGCCATCGCCTATGCAAGCTGGTTCATCGGCAGCTATGCCCAACTTGCGGCGGTCACGCCGGCGGACCTGCAGAAATATGGCCTGACTTGGTCGCTGAAGCTGACCAGCGAGGGCGGCCTCATCGTGGCGCTGCTCGCCGGTCTTATCATCGCCAATGTGTTTCCCCGGCTGGCCGAGTGGCTGAAGGAAGCGGTCCGGCCCGAACTGTATATCAAAATCGCCATCGTGATTCTCGGCGCCTTCATCGCCTTCACCGTCGCAAGCAAACTGTCATTCGCCAGTTCGCTGTTGTTGCGGGGCGTCGCGGCGATCATCGAGGCCTATCTTATCTACTGGGCGGTCGTGTATTTCGTCGCGCGCCGATGGTTCGGCTTCAGCCGCGAGTGGGCGGCGCCGCTGGCCTCGGGCGTCTCGATCTGCGGCGTGGCGGCAGCCATTGCCACCGGCGGGGCCATCCGCGCCCGGCCGGGCGTGCCGGTGCTGGTGTCGTCGCTGGTGCTGGTCTTTGCCGTGGTCGAGGTGCTGATCCTGCCGTGGCTGGCGCAGGCGTTCCTGTCCGGCGAGCCGCTGGTGGCCGCCGCCTGGATCGGCCTGTCGGTGAAGACCGACGGTGCGGCGGTCGCCGCCGGCGGCATCACCGAGGCGCTGATCCTGTCCAAGGCAGCCGCACAGGGAGTGTCTTACCAGGCGGGCTGGCTGCTCGGCACGACGGCGGCGATCAAGGTGTTCATCAACGTCTTCATCGGCATCTGGGCTTTCATCCTCGCATATATCTGGACCAACCACATCAACGTGCAGCCGGGCGGCGACAAGGCGAGAGCGGCGGAGATCTGGCAACGCTTTCCGAAATTCATCATCGGCTTCGTGGTGAGCTTCGTGGTGGTGCTGTACCTGGCCGTCACCGCGACGCCGGAGGCGCTGGCGCGGCTGGCACCGGAAATCACTGAGGCCAACAATATCCGCGTGATCTTCTTCATCCTGACCTTCTTCTCGATTGGCGTGCTGTCGAACTTCCGCCAACTCTGGGAGGAGGGGCTGGGCAAGCTGGTCGCGGTCTACGTGGTCAGCCTGTTCGGTTTCATCATCTGGGTGGGACTGCTGATTTCGTGGCTATTCTTCGCCGGCATCAAGCCGCCGCTGGCCGGCTGAGCAGGAGCAGCGATCATGTCGGACTCCGATCTGCGCGCTGAACTGAACAAGACCCACGTCGAGCCCTTGCTGCCGATCGAAAAGAAGCTGATCGGCTGGAAGTTCTCGGCATCGGCGTGACCCTGCTGGTGGTGCTTGGGCTGGCGAGCCGTTTCTGGCCGCACTGACGACAGTGGGGCCAGGGCTCCGCGCGCAGCTTGTCCAAGCTGCTCCTTGCCGGGGCGTCGCGAACCCGGAGTCCGTTCAATCGGGGCACCCGCACCGGTGTTCAGGTGACGCCGGTGCCGTCTGCCTTCAGCACCTCGCCGGCGAGATACAGGCTGCCGCAGATCAGCACGCGGGCGGGCGGACCGTGCCGCGGGATGGCGGCCAGGGCGCCGGTCACGGTCGGGCCGGGCCGGGCGACCCCGCCCGAGGCGGACATGATGTCGGCCACCGGCATGGCGAGGTGCTGGCCGGGTTCCGTCACCGCCCAGATGGTCGCGGCCCGGGGCAGCAGCGGGCGGAGGAAATTGTTCGAAGTCCTTGCCCTTTTTCATGCCCACGATGAGGTGCGTTGGTTGGTCGGACGCGGCCAGATGCCCGGCCAGCGCCAGCCCGGCACCGGGGTTGTGGCCGCCGTCCAGCCAAAGCTCCCAGCCGTATGGCAGCATGGCCGACAGCCTGCCGTGCAGGCGTTGCAGTCGGGCGGGCCAGGTGGCGGTGGCGAGGCCGCTGGCGATCGCGTCGTCGGGCAGGCGCACTCCGGCGCGCACGGCGGCGATGGCGATGCCGGCATTGTCCACCTGGTGCGGCCCCGGCAGGGCGGGCGGCGGCAGCGCAAGTGCCCCGGCGACATCCTCATAGATAAGGCCGGCGTCGGTGCGGAGGATGGTCCAGTCGCGGCCACGTTCCAGCAGCCGGGCGCCCACGCTTCTGGCCTCGGCACGCAATACGTCCCGTACCGCCGGGGCCTGCAGCCCGGTTGCCACCACCACGCCCGGTTTCATGATCCCGGCCTTCTCGCCGGCGATCGCGGCGAGCGAGGTGCCGAGGAAATCGCGGTGGTCCATTGAGACCGAGGTGATCGCCGCGGCGGCGGGCGGCGGGATGACGTTGGTGGCGTCATAGCGTCCGCCCAACCCCACTTCCAGCACGACCAGCCCGGCGGGGACGCGGGAGAACAGCAGGAAGGCCGTGGCTGTGAGCAGCTCGAACACGGTGACCGGCGCGCCGTTGTTGATCCGCTCGGCTTCATCGAGCGCGCCGGCGAGGGTGTCGTCGTCGATGATGCGACCGGCCAGGCGGATGCGTTCGTTGAAGCGCACCAAATGCGGCGAGGTGAAGACATGCACCGGCTGCCCCGCCGCCTCGCCCATGGCGCGCAGGAAGGCGCAGGTGCTGCCCTTGCCGTTGGTGCCGGCCACATGCACCACCGGCGGCAGGCGGCGCTCGGGGTGGTCCAGCTTGTCCAGCAGAGCCTGCAACCGGCCGAGGCTGAGGTCGATCAGCCGCGGATGCAGCGCCTGCAGCCGCTGCGCCACCGCGGCGAAGCGGCCCTGCGGCGGGTTGTCGCTCATCGCAACTCAGGCGGCGAGCGGCAGCTCCCGCACGGTCAACAGCGATAGCAGGCGGCCGAGGGTGGCGGCGAGGTCGGTGCGCGGCACCACCATGTCGACCACGCCGTGCTCCAACAGGTATTCGGAGCGTTGGAAGCCCTCGGGCAGTTTTTCCCGCACCGTCTGCTCGATGACACGGGCGCCGGCGAAGCCGATTTCCGCGCCCGGCTCGGCGATGTGGATGTCGCCCAGCATGGCGAAGCTGGCGCTGATGCCGCCGGTGGTGGGGTCGGTCAGCACGGTGATGTAGGGCAGGCCGGCCGCCTTCACCATGTCCAGCGCGATGATGGTGCGCGGCAACTGCATCAGGCTGACCGCGCCTTCCATCATGCGCGCGCCGCCCGAGGCGGTGTAGCAAACGAACCCCGCCTGCTGCAGCACCGCGAGGCGGGCGGCGGCGACGAAGCCCTCGCCGACCGCGGCGCCCATCGAGCCGCCGATGAACTCGAAGGCCATGGCGGCAACCACCGCCTTCTGGCCGCCGATGGTGCCGTGCGCCACCAGGATGGCGTCATCGAGGCCGGTTATCTCGCGGGCGTCGCGCAGGCGGTCGATGTAGCGCTTGGTGTCGCGGAAGCGCAGCGGGTCGGCCGGCACCTTGGGCAGATCGATGCGGGTGTATTCGCCGTTGTCGAAGGTCCAGGCGAGGCGTTCCTCGGCGAGCGGGCGCATATGGTGGCCGCAATGGCTGCACAGTTTGAGGTTCTTGGTCAGCTCGCTCTGGTACAGCATCTGCTCGCAGGCGGGGCACTTTATCCAGAGATTGTCCGGCACCTCGCGGCGGCCGAGCAGGGTGCGGATCTTCGGGCGGACGTATTCGGTGAGCCAGGTCATCGGTTTCTCCCACGGGGGAGGGGGATCAACCCTCCCGCAACTCCCTCCGGGCGGCGGAGGGCGCGATCAGGTGTCAGGACAACTTTCGCGCGGTGCGGACGCCGTGCGACAAAGCGCGGACCTGGTCGAGCACCCGGCGGACCGTGTCGGGGCCGGCCCGGCCGCGCTCGTCCAGGCATTGCGCCAGGGTGTCGATGAGCGCCGAGGCCACCACGGCGGCGTCGGCCACCCGCACGGCGGCGGCGGCCTGGTATGGGGCGCGCACGCCGAAGCCGATCGCGATCGGCAGATGGGTGTAGCGGCGCAGCAGCGGAATCGCGCCGGCGAGTTCGTCGGCGGAGGCGGTGCGGGTGCCGGTGACGCCGGTGATGCTGATGTAATACACGAACCCCGAACTGCCATCGAGCACCAGCGGCAGCCGGTCCTCGTCGGTGGTGGGGGCGATGAGGCGGATGATGTCGAGCCCGCGGGCGGCGGCATGCGGTGCCAGCAGCCCGGCTTCCTCGGGCGGCAGGTCCACCACGATCAAGCCGTCCACCCCGGCGGCCGCGGCGTCGGTGCAGAAGCGCGCCGGCTCGTAGGAGAGGATGGGGTTGAGATAGCCCATCAGAACGATGGGGGTGGTGGCGTCTTCGCGGCGGAAGTCGCGCACCATGGCCAGGGTGTGGGTCATGCTGCCGCCGGCGGCAAGCGCCCGCTTGGCGGCAAGCTGGATGGTCGGGCCGTCGGCCATCGGGTCGGTGAAGGGGCAGCCGATTTCGATCAGGTCGGCGCCGGCGGCGGGCATGCCGCGCAGCAGGGCCATGGAGGTGGCGGGGTCGGGGTCCCAGGCTTCCAGGAAGGTGATCAGGGCGCCGCGGTTTTCCTTCCGGAGCGCTTTGAAGCGGGCGGCGATGCGGCTCATCGCTGGTCTCCCGCTCGTGTCGGACCGCCGCTCACAGCTTCACCCCCAGATGCTCGGCCACGGTGAAGATGTCCTTGTCGCCGCGGCCGGACAGATTGACCAGGATGATGTCGTCCTTCGCCAGCGTGGGCGCGAGCTTGGTCACATGCGCGAGGGCGTGCGCCGGTTCGAGGGCGGGGATGATGCCCTCGGTGCGGGTGCAGAGCTGGAATGCCTCCAGCGCCTCCTGGTCGGTGGCGGAGACGTACTCCACCCGGCCGGTGTCGTGCAGCCAGGAATGCTCGGGGCCGATGCCCGGGTAATCCAGGCCAGCGCTGATGCTGTGCGCCTCGGTGATCTGGCCGTCGTCGTCCTGCAGCAAATACGTGCGGTTGCCGTGCAGCACCCCCGGGCGGCCGCCGGTGAGGCTGGCGGCGTGCTTGCCGCTGTCGAGCCCGAGACCGGCGGCTTCCACGCCGACCAGCCTGACCGAGGCATCGTCGAGGAAGGGATGGAACAGGCCCATGGCGTTCGAGCCGCCGCCGATCGCGGCGACCGCGACATCGGGCAGGCGGCCTTCGGCTTCCTGCAACTGGGCCTTCGCTTCGTCGCCGATGACGCATTGGAAGTCGCGCACCATGGCGGGGTAGGGGTGCGGGCCGGCGACGGTGCCGATCAGGTAATAGGTGTTACGCACGTTGGCGACCCAGTCGCGCAGCGCCTCGTTCATCGCATCCTTCAGCGTGGCGGCGCCCGAGGTGACCGACTTCACCTCGGCGCCGAGCAGCTTCATGCGGAAGACGTTGGGCTTCTGCCGCTCGACGTCGGTGGCGCCCATGTAGACGGTGCAGGGCAGGCCGAACAATGCGCAGACGGTGGCGGTGGCGACGCCGTGCTGGCCGGCGCCGGTTTCGGCGATGATGCGGGTTTTGCCCATGCGGCGGGCCAGCAGGATCTGGCCCATGCAGGAATTGATCTTGTGGGCGCCGGTGTGGTTCAGCTCCTCGCGCTTGAGGTAGATTTTGGCGCCACCAAGATGGGCGGTGAGGCGCTGGGCGAACCAGAGCGGGCTGGGGCGGCCGACGTAGTCCTTCAGATAGGCGTTCAGCTCGGTCTGGAACGCCGGGTCGGCGCGGGCGGCGGTGTAGGCCTGCTCGACCTCCAGAATGGCGGGCATCAAGGTCTCGCCGACGAAGCGGCCACCGAACTCCCCGAAGCGGCCGTTGCCGTCCGGGCCGCTGCGATAGGTGTTGGCGCCGAGCGGCGCGCAAGGGGTGAGCGGATCGTTCAAGTCAGTCTCTCCATCCGAAGCGGCGTCTTAGCGCAGTGCTGCGGCGGCGGGAAGGAAGGAAGGCCAGGGGCTCTGCCCCTGGACCCCGCCAAGGGCCGAGAGGCCCTTGGAACCCATTGCTTTTAGGCAGTTGCGCTATGAGGGGGGTGCGGAGGTGAACCGGTTCACTTCCGCACCCCCTCATAGCGCGCCTGTCTTAAGTGGCGGGGTCCAGGGCGGAGCCCTGGCCTTCCTTCCTCGCCCTCAGCGACCGCCCCATAAACATGGTGCCCGCCAGAGGCGTTTCGTAATAGGGCGCGATCGGCGTGAAGCCGGCCTTCCGGTAAAGGGCGATCGCCGCGGTCATGGCGGGCAATGTGTCCAGCCGCATTTCATGGTACCCGATCCGCAGCGCCTGCGTGATGATGGCATCAACCAGCGCCTTGCCGAGACCCAGGCCCCGGCCCCCGGGTGACACATAAAGCCGCTTCATCTCACAGCAGCCGGCAGGATGGATCGGCCGAAGCCCGACGCATCCCAGGGGTTCTCGCTGATTGTCTCGCGCGAGGAGCAGTTCACCGGCCGGTGGGGCGTAGTTGCCCGGCATGCTCGCCAGTTCCGTGGCGAAGTTCTGGAAGGCAAGGTCGATTCCGAGGGAGGAGGCATAGGCGTGGAACAACTGCACCGTGGCTTGGAGATCGGCGGGTGATCTGACCTGGATGATCTGGAAGGCGATTGCAGGCATGCGGGGACTATGCGGTTGAGCGACTTTCGCCGCAACGGCGGGAAGCTGCCGGGTGGCGCCGCGGGTTCCGTGCCCGGACGTTGCAAATCCGCGCGCAAGACCCGACTCTGCGGCTTGCCCGGGGGCGCCATCCGGCAGGTCCCGGTTCTGGAGTTTGACCATGGGTTCCAATGCTTTCCGCCGGCAGGTTCTTGCCGGGCCATCCCCGGGGTTTGACGGCAGAAGGATGACGCGTCGGGATGCATGCATGATGCTGGCGGGAGCAGCCGTTTTCTCGCCGACGGGCAATTTGGGCGCGCAGCCGCTGACGCCGGGTTCCACGCCGAAAACGGTGTATGTGATCCGCCATGGTGAGAAACCGCCGGGAAATGGCGATCGCAACCTGATCCCGCAAGGCTGGGCACGGGCGGCCATGCTGGCGCGCGAGGGCGGACGGATTTTCCCCGATCTTGCCAGTGTGTTCGCCACCGCGCCGGCGCATGGCAGCCCGAGCTGCCGGGAGATCGAGACGGTGCTGCCGCTATCGGACCTTGGCAAAATCCCGGCCAATTTCGGGTTTGGCGAGGGCCAGGAAAACGAGCTGGCGCATGAGATTCTCACTGCGCCGATCTACCGGGACCGGGTGATCCTGATCTGCTGGCACCATTCGCGGATACCGGCGCTGCTGCATGCGCTCGGCTTGAGTTCCAAGGTCGAAAAGCCGGATGAGGAGGCGTTCGGCCTTATTTGGCGCCTGTCCTATGGCGGCGAGCATTCACCGGCATTGAGCGTCTACAGCCAACCGGATGTTACGGCTGTGGATCAGGCCGCCGCCGATGGGCTTCGCCGCCGGGCAAGCGACAGGATTCGGGCGGATTGGCCGCGGTGTTTCAAGTAGGTGATTTGAGAAAGAGAACCAAAAACGTTTGTTGGTTTTTTTTGATGGGTTGATCGGGGCGCGAGCGACCGGCGCGGGGGGACGACGCCCGGAGCGGGCGGCAGGACGTTGCTGGTTGGTTGGCAGGACGCTCCCGGGTCAGCCGGAACGCAGGCGGGGCGGCGGCAGCCACCAGGGACGGCGGCTTTTGGTGGGAGGCAGGTCGATCGTGGGGTGGTGCGGGATCGGGACCGGCCTGGGTGGCGGCCGGTGCTGCGGCGCGGAGGGGGGCGGTGCCGCGGATGCGGGGGTGATGGGGCGGGGTGGGTTTGCGGGTGGCAGGCCGAGCATGCGGCGGATCGGGGCGAGGGTGCGGCGGGCGGCGGTGCAGGCGAGCAGGTCGGCGGCGGCGGGATCGGCCAGCAGGGCCTCGAGTTGGGTGGCGCAGGCGGCGGCCTCGGCGCCGAGGGCGCGGATCAGCCAGGCGCTGGTGGTGGGAAAGGGTGACTTGTGCCTTGGGCCGCTGTGGTTGGTGGCGCGGGGCCTCGGCGGCGGGATGGGGCCGGCGGCGAGGCGGGCCAGCAGGCGGTCGAGGCGGAGTGCCGCGCGGGTGAGGTGCCGCCACAGGGGGATGATGAGGGCGGCGAGAAGCGGATCGTTCAGGAAGCGGTGGGCGATGAGGGCGGCGAGGCTGCGAAGGATGACGGCGACGCCGGCCCCGCCGAAGGATGGGGCGGGATTGGGGGTGGCGGGGAGAGGCTGAGCGTGCATGGATTAAATTCCTAGCACGGGCGGCGGTGGATAGCAAGGGAGATTTGGAAAGCGCGCGTGCCTCGTTGCGCCGGGCCGGACGGGATGGGGGCGTTGGAGGCTGGCGGTGCCGATGTCGAGCCTGCGCCAATTCGGTCAGCACGTAGAACGGCAGAGCGCAGCGTACCCTGCCGTCGCAACTCGCGGCTGGCTGAGTGTCGGCGGAAGAACGACGGCAGCCCGCAAGAAGCGGGATACGCTGGGCTTTCCCGCCCTGCGGCTTGCCGCACACCGTTGTCATCGGACGGCGATGCCAGGAGACACCTGCGAGGCCGCGTTGCCGGACGGTGAGGGTCGCACGTGACGATATCGCGGCGTCCCGACATCCCTCTTGAAGCACGCGCCGTCGTTGCCTACGTCGCTGGCAGTCGAGGATGGGGAGTGCCAGGCAACCGTCGAAGGGGGAACTCGGCGACCAAAGGCGCCGAAAGCGACGGGCAGCGCTTCCGGCCTGCGAGCAGCGAGGAGGACCCAAACAATGGCATTGCTTTCGTACCCGTTCGACACACTCTCAACCTTCCAGCAAGCTCTCGACTTCCTGCGGTCCAGCAGCTGGCTGGCGTCCGGGTTGAGCGGGAGCGGCGGCTACCCGCCGGTGAACATATTCCACAAAGGGGATGACTTCATCGTCATCACCGAGCTTCCCGGCGTGAAGAAGTCCGATCTCTCGGTCCAGGTGAAGGGCCGGACGATCCGCGTTTCCGGCAACAAGTCGGTCGCCTATCCGGAGGGCGCCGGCGTGCATCGACGCGAGCGCAACGGTGGGCGATTTGACCGCGCCGTGACACTTCCTGTCGAGGTCGACGCCGACGCCGTGAAGGCGGAGTGCCGCGACGGCATCCTGGCGCTGTTCCTGCCGCGGGCGGAGAGCGATAAGGCGAAGTCGATCCAAGTGGCCTGATCCGGGCGAGCATGACACTGGAGGGATGGAGAGAACGATGGCAACAGCGCAGGAGCTCGCCGTTCGCGACAAGCAGGAACTGGTGAGCAAGGAAGAGAAAACGGCTCCGGGCCGGTACGATGTTCCCTATGCCGATGTCTTCGAAACCGATGAGGCACTCAGCGTGGTACTGGAGATACCGGGGGTCGAGAAGAAAGACCTGAATGTTGGTCTGGAAAACGACGTGCTGCGCGTCGAAGGCCGGATCGATTTTTCGAAATATGCGGGCATGGAGCCGCTCTATACCGAGTACAACGTCGGCCATTACGCGCGGTCCTTCGGGCTGTCGAGCAAGATCGATCGCGACGGGATCAGCGCTCAGCTGGAAGATGGTGTACTGACACTGACGCTGCCGAAGGCCAAGGAAGCCCAGCCGCGGCGGATTCCGATCGGATGATCTGAAGGCGGTGCCGCCCGCCTGGTGGCTCCAGGCGGCGGCATAAATGTGCGATCGTGGCGGTGATCGGGCGCCAATCCTGCACACGGTTTGTGGGTAAGCATAGCGCCACTCACCGACGCAACGAGGTGCCATCGCCGTTTTTCTTGGCTAGCCTCGGCGGCATCGTGCGTGATCCGGAAATGCCTGTGCAAACAGCGGCTTGCGTTGGTGGGTGGCGCTTCGCCTGCCCACCGCCCGCTATTCGAAAAAGTCCTCGTCAACCTTCTTGATGTGGAGAACCTCCTCAATTCGGCATCCAACGTTGTAGCGGATCATAAGTTTGGCGAGATGCTCGCCGTCGATCAGGACGATTTGTTTACTGAGGAATTCTGCCGTTTCCTTTGCCGATAACGAGAAGGTCGAGGTGGTCACAAACAGTCCCTTCGTGGCCTTATGACGATCGAGGCTTCCGAAAAAATCTCTGATCGCGCCGGCGCCGATGTTGTTGCCTTCTGCATAACGCTTCGCCTGAATATAGACCCGGTCTAGCCCGAGAGCGTCTTGATCGATTACCCCGTCAACGCCGTCGTCGCCACTGCGGCCAAGAGCGCGCCCCGCAGCTATCGCGGAGCCACCATAACCCATGCTGAGAAGCAGATTGACGATAAGCCGCTCGAAGAAAGCCGGGGGCGATGCGCGAACACGATCAAGCAAATCCTGGGCGAGCGAGGTCTCAACCTGCTTGTGCGCAACCCGCATGATCTCGTCAGGGGTGCTCGTTTGGCTTGCCGATGCCGGTTCACTCGGCAACGCGCTTTGTGCGCTATCCTCGGTTGATCTCTCTTTGAATTGTCGGAATTCCGCAAATTGATTTAGGAAGTCATTATCAATGCGCGCAGGACGTGAGGTAAGCACCTGCCGTCCGCGTTCGGTTATCTTGAAGTGTCCCCGACGGGTGACTTCGATCAGGCCAGCCTTCCCAAGGTATGTTTTGGCCCAATGCACACGATTGCCGAACAGTGTTTGCTTGCCGGACGGCAAGAGTTGGGCGCGTTCTTCGGCGGTGAGCTTTAGTTGTTCCGCTAGGCGATCAACAGCCGCGCCGATACGGACCTCACCGTCAGCCGAAGCCGACAGCACCGGAAGCATAAGAGACTGATAGTCAGGAATTGACATCCGGCGAATGTAGCTTCTTCGTACCGTTCGGCAAAGGCTCTGTGCTGGCCGGTTGCCGGGCGAATGAGACACCGCTGCGTAAAGTGCGACAAGGGATTCGTTATCGCGTCTGGTTTTCGCCCGCCTTGGGTCGGCAGCGGGCCGTTGCCTGCACCCAAGCAACGTCCGGTTTTGTGCCAACCTGCTCGTGACCGGACACTCTGGTTTCGGCCAAGAGCGGGCTTCTGACCGACGGCAGCGCGGGTCTGAGAAGGGTTCTACGCAGAGACAGCGTCGCGCTGCGTCTGTCAAACGTCCATAAGCGCGCCGCCGCCGCTCCGTGCGACAGCCGGGGCTCTGCCCCTGACCCCGGCGGGGCTTTGCCCTGCACCCACCAGGGGTCCAGGGCAGAGCCCTGGCCTTGCCTTGCTTTTCTACAGCCCCTCAAACAACGCGGTGGTGTAATACCGCTCGGCAAAGCTCGGGATAATCGCCACGATCAGTTTGCCCGCGTTTTCCGGCCGCTTCGCGAGTTTCAGCGTCGCCGCCAGGGCCGCGCCCGAGGAAATGCCGCCCGGGATACCCTCGCTTTTTGCCAGCCGCCGGGCCTGGGCGAAGGTTTCTTCGTTGGTGACCTGGATGATTTCGTCGATCAGCGAGGTATCCAGCACCGCCGGTATGAAGCCGGCGCCGATGCCCTGGATCGGGTGCGGCGAGGGCGAGCCGCCGGACAGTACCCGGGCTGGCGGCCGGCTCGACCGCCACCAGCTTCAGGTCCGGTTTGCGGGGTTTCAGCGCCTGGCCGACGCCGGTGAGGGTGCCGCCGGTGCCGATGCCGGAGACCACGATGTCCACCTTGCCATCGGTGTCGAACCAGATTTCCTCGGCGGTGGTGAGGCGGTGGATTTCGGGGTTGGCGGGGTTGGTGAACTGGCCGACGAGCACCGCGCCCGGGGTTGATTCCAGCAACTCCTGGGCGCGCGCCACCGCGCCCTTCATGCCCTTTTCCTTCGGCGTCAGCACCAGTTCGGCGCCCAGATAGGAGAGCAGCTTGCGCCGCTCGGCGGACACGGATTCGGGCAGCGTCAGGATCAGGCGGTAGCCGCGCGACGCGGCGAAGAAGGCCAGGCCGATGCCTGTGTTGCCGGAGGTGGGCTCGATCAGCGTCGAGCCCGTGCCGATCTTGCCCTCGCGTTCGAGCGACAGAATCAGGTTCACCCCGATGCGGTCCTTGACGCTGGCGATCGGGTTGAAGAACTCCAGCTTCAGGGCGACGTCGGCGACCAGTTCTTCCTCGGCGGCGATGCGCGGAATGCGCACCAGCGGGGTGTTGCCAATGGTCTCGGCGATGCTGTCGTAGATGCGTCCGCGCAGGGGGCGGTCGAAGGTCAGGGGTTTGTGGGCGGGCTCGCTCATGCGCTCGGCTCCTGGAGAAAATTACATCTTGATACCGTAGTAATGAGATTGTACATGTCTGGTCGGAGAACTCAATCCGCATCGCCGGTGGGGTTCAGACCAGTCCGAGGCCGATGGCCGCATTGCGCAGTGCGGCGGCGGCAAATGCCAGAAACACCAGGCCGGACAGGCGCAGTATGGGCATTTCGTGGCGGCGGTAGAGGCGTCGCATGCCGGAAGCCCCGGCCAGCAGCACCAGCAGCACATCGGCCGCCAGGAACCCGGCGCAGGCGGCGGCGAGCAGAAACGGCAGCGAGGACCAGCCGAGCGAGGCCGCCTCGCTGCCCAGCAAGGCGGTGAAGGTGGCCAGGGCCACCGGGTAGGATTTCGGATTGGTCAGGCCGAAGGCCAGGCCGCGGAGCACTGGGCGCCTCGCTGCCGCGGCGGCCGCGCCGTCGGCGGGCGGGCGGGCGCGGAGTATCCGCAGGCCCAGCCAGCCGAGATACACGCCGCAGACCAGGCCGAGCAGGTCGAACGCCGTGCTGCCGACCCAGCGCGTGCCCACGATCGCCAGCAGCGCCAGCGTCGACCATAGCACGTCGCCGGCGAAATGGCCGAGGAGGAAGCCTGCCGCTGCCCGCCGCCCTTGTCCGGCGCCGATGCCGAGCAGGGCCAGGAAAGCCGGGCCGGGCGTGAGTGTGTAGGCCGCGCCGGCGGCGGCGCAGGCCAGCAGCAGGGCCGCGTTCATGGGTTTGGGGTCCGTGCCGGGTCAGGCGGCGCGGCGCGCCTCGAGGGCGGTGAGCGCCGCGGCGATGCGGGCGCCGGCGGCGGCATCGGCCGGGCGCAGCGGCGGGCGCACCGCCCGCCAGGCGCCGTCGCCGCTGCGCGCCGCCAGCACCGATTTCAGCGCCGGGATGAACCGCTGCCCGTCCAGCAGGGCGCAGGCCTGGCGCATGGCGGCCTCGCCGGCCGGCAGGTCGAACATCGCCCGCACCAGGCCTGGCACGACGTTCGCCATGGCACAGATCGTGCCGGTGGCACCCAGGGCCAGTGCGCGGGCGATTTCCACCTCGGCGCCCGTCAGGCAGCCGCAGTCGGGTGCTGCCTGACGGAAGGCGCGGAAGCTGGCGAGGTCTCCGGTGCTGTCAGTTACCCCGGCGACCAGGCGCCCGTAGCGTGCCCGCAGCCGGCACAGCACGGCGGCGGGCACGCCCAGGCCGGCGGCCTCCGGGATGTGGTAGAGCGTCGCCCGGAGGCGGTCGGAGGCGATGCCGTCGATGATGGCGGCGAAGGCGTCTTCGAGGCCCTGCTCCGGCACGGCGCGAAAGAAATACGGGGGCAGAATGAGCGCGTGCATCAGCCCGAGCGCCAGTGCGCCGCGGGTGAGCCGCACCGTGTCGGGAATGGCCGGGCAGCCGGTGCCCAGGGCGATGCGCGCCGACGGGATGCCGGCCTGGAGCAGGGCCTCCACCGCCGACAGCCGTTCCCGGATGGCGAAGGAGGGGCCTTCGCCGGTGGTGGCGAAGGGAACGACGCCGTCGCAGCCGGCGGCGAGCAGCCCCTGGCAATGCCGGACCAGCGCCTCGTGGTCCACCGCGCCGGCAGCATCGAGAGGCGTGGCGACGGCGACCCAGAGGCCGCGGATCACGTCATCCATGAGCTGACTCCCAGGAAGGGGCCAACCTCGCATTCCGGGCGGCAAACGTGAAGAGTGTTCGCGTCTGGGGTGGGGCGGCCATGTTTCCCCCGGCCGCACTCTGGTGTCAGATGCGCCCGGCATCGAAGGAAGCAAGCACATGCAACCGAACGTCGCCGGCCGGGTGGCCATGGCTGACCCGCGCCCGCTTGCCGGGCTGGTGGTTCTCGATTTCTCGACGCTGCTGCCGGGCCCGCTCGCGACTCTCATGCTCGCCGAGGCGGGCGCCGAAGTGACCAAGATCGAGCGCCCCGGGGAAGGTGACGAGATGCGCCGGTTTCCGCCGCACACCGAGGACGGCAGCGCCGTGTTCGCGATGCTCAACCGCGGCAAGCGCAGCCTTGCGCTTGATCTCAAGGCGCCCGCCGACGCCGAAACCCTGCGGCCGCTGCTGCGCCGGGCCGATGTGCTGGTGGAGCAGTTCCGCCCGGGCGTGATGGACCGGCTGGGGCTGGGGTACGCCGCGCTGTCGGCGCTCAATCCCGGGCTGATCTATTGCTCCATCACCGGCTATGGCCAGCATGGTCCGCGCGCCCAACAGGCGGGGCACGACCTGAATTACATGGCGGCATCGGGGCTGCTCGGCCTGGTTGCCGGCGCGGACGGCGCGCCGGCGCTGCCGCCGGCGCTGGTGGCCGATATCGGCGGCGGCGCCTATCCGGCGGTGATCAACATCCTGCTCGCGCTGCAGGCGCGCGCGCGGAGCGGACGCGGCTGCCATCTCGATGTGTCCATGCACGACAATTTGCTGCCTTTCGCCTTCGCTGCCCTTGCCGAGGGGTTCGGCGGCGGGTTTCCGGCGGCCAATGCGCTGCTGACCCATGGCGGCACGCCGCGCTATCAGATCTACCGGATGGCGGATGGGCGATGCCTCGCCGCCGCGCCGCTGGAAGACCGGTTCTGGCGGCAGTTCTGCGATGCCGCCGGCCTGCCCGAGACCGCATGCACCGCCGAGGTGGCCGCCCGCATCGCCGCCCATGACAGCGGCGAATGGAGCCGCCGCTTCGCCGGCCGCGATGTTTGTTGCAGCATCGTCGCCACCCCGGGGGAAGCCGCGGCTGATCCGCATTTCGCCGCCCGCGGGCTGTTCGCGCATCGTGTCCGCGTGGGCGACCATGAACTGCCGGCGTTGCCGGTGCCGGTCGATCCGCAGTTCCGCGCCGCGCCCGGACTGCGCGACAGCCCCGCGCTGGGCGACGCCAACCCGGGCCGTTGACCTTCCCGATGGACCCGGCGCTGCTGGTCGAACCCGGCAAAGCCGCCCCGGAGGCCGGCGACCTGGAGGCCGCCGAGGCGGCGCTGCGCCGCGCCATCGCGCTGCAACCCGACGACCCCGCCGGGTACAACAACCTGGGCAATCTGCTGCGCGCCACGCACCGGCCGGCCGAGGCGCTGGAGGCGTATCGCCGTGCGCTGTTCATCGCCCCGCACCTCGGGCAGGTGCGCGGCAATCTGGGCACCGCCCTGCTCGACCTGCACCGGCCGCAGGAGGCCGCGGTCTGGCTCGCCCAGGCGGTCGCCGCCGACCCGATGGACGCGCAGGCGCGGGTCAACCTGGGCGGCGCGCTGATGCGGGCCGCCCACCCGCAAGCCGCGCTCGCCGAATACCGCCGGGCCCGCCGTCTCGCCCCCGATCTGCCCGACGCCGCTCTGGGGGAGGCGTTGGCGCTGCTCACCCTGGGGGACTGGCAGGCGGGCTGGGATGCCTACGAGGCGCGTCTGGGGCATCCGCGATTCGCCTTTTCCCTGGACGATCTGCCGGGTCGCCGCTGGCACGGCGGCGATCCGCTGCTGGGACGGACCCTGCTGCTGTTCGCCGAGCAGGGTCTGGGCGACACGTTGCAATTCTGCCGCTACGCCCCGCTGTTGCGGGCGCGCGGCGCGCGGGTGCTGCTGCAGGTGCCGCCGCCGCTCGTGCCGTTGCTGCAGGGTCTGGCCGAAGTCGTGGCCGCGCCCGGCGACAAGCTGCCGATGTTCGATGCCTGGTGCCCGCTGATGAGCCTGCCGCGGGAATGCGCGACCACGCCGCGGACCGTCCCCGCCGCCCCCTATTTGCACGCCGACCCGCAGCGCCTGCGTGCCTGGAGCCACCGTCTTGGCCCGAAGCGCGGGCTGCGGGTGGGGCTGGCCTGGGCCGGCAACCCCGCGCATCCGCTGGACGCGCTGCGCTCCTTGCCGCAGCCCGCGCTGAAGCCGCTGCTCGACCTGCCTGGCATCGAGGCGCACGCGATGCAGCCCGAGGCGCGGCCCGCCGACGCGCGCATCTGCCAGCACCCGGAGATTGCCGATTTCGCCGACGCGGCGGCGCTGGTGGCGCTGATGGATGTGGTGGTGACGGTCGATACCGCCGCCGCTCACCTGGCCGGCGCGCTGGGGTGCGAGGTGTGGATTCTGCTCGCGCATGCGCCCGATTTTCGCTGGATGCTCGACCGGACCGATACGCCATGGTACGCCTCGGCCCGGTTGTTCCGCCAGAAGCGGCCACGGGGCTGGTGCGGGGTGATCGACGAGGTGGCGCGGGCGCTGCGCGATCGGACGGGGCACGAAACGCCGGCATGCCGGGTGCGGGAACCGGTGCGGCCATGACGGAGACCAGCGTGACCGACGCGCAGATCGCCCGGCTGTGCGAGGAGATCGCGGCGAGGCCGGACGATCCGGTGACGCATTTCAACCTCGGCTGCGCCTGCTTCGCGGCGGGCGAGGCGGCGCGCGCAGAGGCCAGTTTCCGCGCCGCGCTGTTGCTGCGTCCGGACTATGCGGCGGCGCTGACCAACCTCGGCAGCGCCCTGCGCCAGCAGGACCGGCTGGGAGAATTGCTTGAGGTACCACCAGCGCGCCGCGGAGCTGCGCCCGGAGCTGCCGGGGGTGCAGAGCAATCTCGGCGCGGCGCTGCTTGCCCTCGGCCGGGCCGATGCGGCGCTCGCGCCGCTGCGGGCGGCCGCCCGGCTTGACCCCGACAATGCGGAGGCTTGCAACAGTCTCGGCGGGGTGCTGCTGGCGCTGGATCAGGCGCCGGAGGCCGGCTTGTGGTTTCGCCGCGCGGTCGGCCTCCATCCGCAGCATACCCAGGCGCGCTTCGGCCTGGCGCTGGCGCTGCTGGCCCAGGGCCGGTTTCAGGAGGGCTGGCAGGAGTACGAGGTGCGCTGGCTCGATCCCGGCTTCATCGCCGATGAGCGCGCTTTCGAGCGGCCGCCGTGGCGCGGCGAGGAAAAGGTGGCGGGGCGCACGATTCTGCTGCACGCCGAACAGGGGCTGGGCGACACGCTGCAGTTCGTGCGTTACGCGCCGCTGCTGCGCGCCCGTGGCGCGCGGGTGGTGCTGCAGGTGCAGCCGCCGCTGATGGCGCTGCTGGCCGACCTCGCCGATTTGGTGATTGCCCGCGACGCCGAACCGCCGCAATTCGACCTGCATTGCCCGCTGCTCAGCCTGCCGCGCGCCTTCGCCACCGAGCTGCACAGCATTCCGGCCTGTGTTCCCTATCTGCGCGTGCCGCCGGCGCATCTTGCCCTGTGGTCGGCGCGGCTGGGCGAGCGGCGGCGCTTGCGCATCGGCATCGCCGTTTCGGGCGATCCTGACCACCCCGAGGATGCCCAACGCTCCATTCCGGCGGCGATGTTGCTCGGCGCTTTCGCCGGCATCGATGCCGAGTTGCATGTGCTGCAGAAGTCCATCCGCGCCAGCGACGCGCAGGCCCTGGCGGGTCTGCACGTGCATGATCCGCTGATCGGCGATTTCCGCGACAGTGCCGCGCTGGCGGCGCTGATGGACGTAGTGGTGACGGTGGATACGGCGACGGCGCATCTGGCCGGGGCGTTGGGTGTGCCGGTGTGGGTGCTGGTGCAGTATGGCGCGGATTTCAGATGGCTGCGGGAGCGGACGGATAGTCCCTGGTATCCTTCTGCCAAATTGTTCAGGCAACGCGAGTATGGCAACTGGGACTCGCCACTGCAGGCCGTGAACGTGGCAGCCGGGGCGCTGCCCCGGACCTCCACCAGGGGCTCAGCCCCTTAAGCGGTGGGGTCAAGGGGCCTCTCGGCCCCTTGCGGGTCCAGGGCAGGGCCCTGGCCTTGCTTCTCTTTCGTCGGATAAAGCCGATCCCGCGCTATGGACAGCGCAATGAAGATCAGGAACGCCAGCCCCTCGACAAGCTCATTGGGCGGCAAGGCGCTGTGGCCGATCAGCCATGCCAGGGAAACACCCGCCAGGATCGCGCCTTGTTTCCATTTCACGCCGGGATAGCCGACGATCCCCGCGGCCCCCCAGGTGAAGCCGATCAGCAGCCCGAGCTGCGCCAGATTGTTCATTCCCTGTCTCCGGTTCCTTGGCCGCACTGATGTAAGCGCGACCGCAGTGCCGGCAATAGCGCGCGGCGGCGGGCCAACCGGGCCGGGCTGCTGCGACTGTGTCCGCGCTCATAGGGCTGGAGGCTCGCCCGAAACGACGGGCCATTTTGGGTGGGCGGCTATAACGTCGGCCCGGCCGCCGATCGCAGGGCGCAATGCCGACTGGCATTGCACGTTACAGGTTGCCAGATTCTTTCTTAATCGTACAAAGCAGCCCTAATGGTAGCCTTATTCTTCTTGTTTCGCTGTATGTTGTCGAGCGCCCATCGCAGTACTTTAACTGCACAATCCTCATTTCCAGGGCTGGCGGCGCCCGGTGCCTGAACGCTGTTGCGCCATCGCGTTGCGCAGGGATCGGCTGTCTTACCCCGGCAGCACCCGGACGGGTTCGCCGAGGGCCTGGATCATCCGTCTGCGCAGGGCGCCGATGGTATGGCCGGCCATGGCGCAGCCGACGCAGGCGCCGGTCAGACGCACGCGGACGCGGTCACCAATGATGTCGAGCAGTTCGATGTCGCCGCCGTCGCGCTGCACATCGGGGCGGGCCTCGGCGATCACCTGGGCGGCGATGGCCCGGCGTGGATCATCGGGCAGTTCCGTGGCCTGGAGTGGTGTGTCCATTGTCTCAGTCCAGATCGTCGATGGAGGTGATCAGCGTGCGGGTTTCGCGCGGCGGCGCGGCTTCTGCCGGTTGCCAGCCCTCTGCCGCCATTGCATCGAAACGGTCGGCCGGGCGGGCGCGGGCGCGGGCGCGGTCGACCCAGGCAAGCCCGCCATGCACCAGAGCGAGGCTTACCTCGTTCAGCAAATCCTCGATGTCGTGGCCGTTGTCGACGATCACCGGCTGGATTTGTGCGCCCATCAGGCGCCGGATGGACGAGGTGCCGATCGAGGCGGCATAGACGGCCGAACAGCCCTCCAAGAACTTCGAGCTTCGCCGCCACCTTGTCTTCGATGGTGCCGGCGAGGCCAACCCTGCCGTCCGCGCCGATCTGTTCGGCTTTGATGAATTGGCCGACGCCGACCAGGTCGGCGCGTCCGGGCGAGATGTCGAAAACGACCAGACGTTCGGCCGAGCCGAAATGCATATCGACATGAACTCGGTCGGTGGAGGCGAAGGCAACCCTGAGCATCTGCGTCCTCTCGGATTAGGTGGCGAGTCCCGCTTGCGCCGCCGCGGCGGCTTCCCGCTCGCGTGGCGTGCCTTGCCAATACAGCGAGCGGTAGGGTGGCACCGCACGCTGGCGGGCGGCCAGCAGGTTGGCGATGTCGAACAAAACCTGACGGCTGCCGCGATAGCCGACCTGGCAGCGCGCATGGCCGCCATACACGTCGCTCAGTGGAAACCCGGCGCGCAGCAGCGGAATCCCCAGCCGCGCCGCGACCTCGGCGCCATGCGAATTGGCGATCAGCAGGTCCGCGCGCGCGCTGCGGGCCAGGGTCTCGATGTCTTCCAGATCGCCCACCACCACCCGCTCGGTCGGCAGATCGGCGAGTCCGCGCGCCCGCGCCGAGGCGACGGTCGCCACCACCTGCGCGCCGGCACCCGGCAGGAAGCGCAGGAAGGCTTCCAGCAGATCGCCATCCGCGGCGATGGCGATGCGGGCGGCGCCGATCTGGAAGTGGCAGTCCACCATGGCATCGATCAGTTGCGCGCGGTGCCGCTCGAGGCGGGCCGGGACCGGCCGGCGCGCGATGTCGCTCAGCGTTTGCGTGAAGGCGTCGCAGGCCTCCACACCGGCGAGGCTGGCGAAGCGGTGGTCGGGCACGCCGGTGCGGTCGTGCAGCAAATCGGCGGCACGCGCCAGCGAAGAACCGATCACCAGGGTGGCGACCGATTCGCCCATCGCGGCGATGGCCGCCCGCTTCGTGCCGCCGTAGGTGAGGGTGGAGAACCCGGCCTCGATCATGTGGCCATCAAGCGAATCGCCGATGTCGGGCAGCACCACCTGCTGCAGCCCGAAGGCTTCGATCCAGTCGCGGATGGCCTCGATGTCGGCGGGACTGAGCATGGAGGAGGCCAGCACATTCACCTGCCGCGGCCGCCGCACCGCCGAAGGCGAGGCGGGAACGAGGGCGGCGATGATCGCCTCGACCGCCGCGGCGAACCCGGTCTCCAGACATCCCAGCGTGTCGCTGGCGCTGACCGGCACGATGGCGATGCCGTCATGTTCAGGATAGCGCTCGCGGAAGGCACGCACGGTGCGCGGGATGTCCGCACCCTGCGTCTCGGCGAGTGCGGTGGTGATCAGGCCGATCACCTCGGGGGCGTCCTTTTCGGCAATCGTGCGCAGCGCCTCCACCACGTTGCCGTCGGCGCCGATCACCGCGGCGATCTGGTCCATCGCCGTGGTCTGCAGCGCGATCGGCTCCTGGAAGTGGCGCATGAAGAACAGCTTGTTGAAGGAGGTGCAGCCGCGCGCGCCATGTTCGAGCGGCATCGCCTGTGCAAGCCCCAGGAAGGCCAGCGAGGCGCCGACCGGCTGGCTGATCTTGAGCGGGTTGACCGCCAGCGGTTTCTCGGAGGGGATGATCTCGGCCATGCGGGTGCGCTCAGGCCGCCTGCCGCGCCCAGCGCGGCGGCGTGCGGGCATGCTGCCAGACCGGGCTGTGCAGGGTCACCGCGAGATTGTTCGCCAGTTCGATCGCCCCGGCATAGCCGGCGTAGCCGATGCTGCGCACATGATCGACATCGAGGAACGGCACCCGCGCCTTGAGCGCCGGATAGATATAACGGTCGCCGGCGATCAGGATGTCGGCCTTCTCCTCGTGGAAGCTGCGCAGCAGCGAGGTTTGGTCGTTGTCGACGATCATGTGGGCCTCCGGTCCCATCAGCTCGCGGATCCGGGCCTTGTCCTCCTCGGTCGATTTCTCGGTGCCGGTGGCGACAACGTTCATGCCGAGATGCTGCATGGCGGAGACCAGCGACCACGACTTGTGCCCGCCGGCGAAGATCAGCACCCGCTTGCCCTGCAGCTTCGGCCGCAGCGGCGCGATCGCCGCCTCGACCGCCGCTTCCTCGCGGGCGATGACCGTTTCCGTCCGTTGCGCGAGACCAGGATCGCCGAGAACCGACGCGAAGCCGCGCAATGCCGCCGAGGTCGCGGCGACACCGTAGAACCCGCCTTCAAAGAACGGCGTGCCGAAGCGATCGCGCAACGTGTGCGCCACCCGGATCATCGCCTTGGAACAGACCACCATGTTGGCCTCGGCGCGGTGCATTGTCTGCACCTCGCGGAACCGCGCATCGCCGGTGAAGCTGCACAGGATGCGCAGGCCGAGTTCGTCGAACAGCGGGGCGACGCTCCAGAACTCGCCGCCGATGTTCCATTCGCCGATCAGGTTCACGTCATGCGTGGCAATGCCGGGGCGGATCGCCCCCGGCGGCGGCGGATCGGGCTCGCTTGTGCCGATGACGTGGCGCAGCATGGCGTCGCCGGCGATGCGGTTGCCAAAATTCTTGTTGCCGTAAAAGCCGGCGCAATCCACCGGCACCACCGGCACGCCCCAGCGCGCCTGCGCGGCCTTGGCCACGGCGACATAGTCGTCGCCATGCAAGGCGGGAACGCAGGTGGCATAGACGAACACGGCGGCGGGACGGTAACTGTCGATGGCTTGCTTGATCGCATGGAACAGGCGCTTCTCGCCGCGCCCCATGATGACATCCATGTCCGACAAATCGGTGGTCATGCCGACCCGGTAGAGCGTGGCGCCGCTGGAACGCGAGCCGCGGCCATCCCAGGACGTACCGGCACAGCCGATCGGGCCATGCACGATATGCGCGACATCGGCGATCGGCAGCAGCGCGTTGCGCGCGCCATCGAAAGCACAGCCACCCTGGGTCGCGCCGGGCTGCGGTTTGGCGCACCCGCTTTTCGGGCCGGCATTGTGCGCGCAGTTCGGCTCGTCACGCAGGGCGGAGGCTTCGTCTGGTCTCATGCCACACTCCCGGGCTACTTGGCCGGACATCGCAATCTCCATGCCACCGCGCCGGGACAGCAATCGCGCGCATCCGGGGGCGGGTTTTCGTACATCGCCGTACAACACAGCGCTTTTGGTACTGCACGGTACAGGGCAAGGAAGGCCCGCGCTCTGCGCTGGACCCTATTCGTTACGCCAGAAAGCGCGCCCTTAACCGGGCGCCCAGCACATTGATGACCGTAACCAGGGCAAGCAGCACGAGAATCAGCGCCATCGCTTCCCGGTAAGCGAACAAATGAAAGGCCGTGATCAGGTCTAGTCCGATGCCGCCGGCGCCGATCACACCCAACACCGTGGCGGCACGGACATTGTGTTCCCAACGGTACAGCGTCACATCAACCGCGCGCGGCAAAACCTGCGGCAACACGCTGAAGCGCAGCACCGCCAGCCGCGACACGCCATGACTGCGCAGCGCCTCGCCAGGTGCCGTGTCCACATGCTCGATAATCTCGGCGTAGAATTTGCCGAGCATGCCGGTGGAGTGGCACGCCAGCGCCAGCAGGCCGGGCAAGGGGCCGAAACCGACAGCGGCGACGAACATGATGCCCCAGACCAGGTCCGGAATCGACCGCAACGTGTTCAACACCAGACGCGCGGCATGGCCCAGGACAGGAAGCCCGGTGCCGCGGGCCGCCAAAGCACCGAGCGGAGCCGCGGCGGCGGCGGCCAGCACCGTGCCGCAGATACTCATCGCCAACGTCTCGGCCAGCGGCCGGCCCCAGCTTTGCCACCGGCTGAAGTCGGGCGGCAGGGAATCGCCAAGCAGCACCAGAATGGTGGGCAGCGCGTCGCGATAACGTGCGAAGTTGAAGGCATCGGCATAGGCGAAAGCCGCCGCGATGGCGAACGCGGCCGCGACACAGAAGGCGTAACCGCGCAGAGCCCGGCGGCTTCCCTCCGCCAGAACAGATGCCAGGGGATCGGACAAGCCGTCCCGCTCCGCGGCGCAGCTCATGGCGCGGGAACGGCGTCCGGGCTGTCCTTGCGGATCGCCTCGATCCAGCCGCGCACGCGATCGACATCGGAATCCGTGCTGGCGATGAAAGCCTCGGCGTTGAACACGCCCAGCACCGCCGGGTCGGTGACTTCGACGAACGCCTTGCGGATCGCCTCACGAAATTCCGGATCGAGCCCTTCGCGAAAAGTCCACATATATTCTGGAATGGCGGGCGACGCCGCCAGCACCCGGGTGGCGCCGGCGCCGATCTTGCCCTCGCGGACCAGCCGCTGATAAATCGGCAGCGACAGCCCACCGGCATCCGCCTTGCCCCTGGCGACAGCGAAGGCCACCGCATCATGCGCACCGAGCACGCGCAGCGTGTAGTCGCGCCCCGCCACCAGCCCGGCTTCCAGCAATTGATAGCGCGGCACCCAGGTGCCGGAGGTGGAGGCGGGATCGCCGAACGCCACCTCCTTGCCGCGCAGATCGGCGAGCGTCTGCGCCGGGCTGTCGGCACGCACGATCACCGCCGCCTGGAAGGTCGGGCCGACCACCGAATGCGACGGCCGCGCGAAGGGTTGCAACTTCGCCCGCCGGCTCTGCAGGATGTAGGTCACCGGCCCCAGATAGGCGATGTCGAGACGGCCGAACCGCAGCGCCTCGCTGGTCGCGGCGTAGTCGGTACCGACGACGAGTTCCACCTGCAGGCTGAGCCGCTTCTCCAGATAGGCGCGCAGGGGCTCGTTGAGACGGATGACGGTTGGTGCGGACTCGGTTGGCAGCAGGCCGATGCGCAGCCTGGCCGGAGGTTCGGCGGCGCGGGCCGGCGTGGCCGTGCAGGCGAGCAGCCCGACCACGGTCGCACGGCGAGACAGAGATATCATGGCATATCCTTTGGCAGCGGCAAAAACGCGCGAAGATTGTGAAAGATCCGCCCGCGGGCGGCGCTGTCGAACGCCGCCGGGGTGCCGTCGAAGGCGATGCGCCCGTCAACCAGGCCAACGATCCGATCGGCGATCGCCAGCGCGATGTCGAGCTGGTGCAGCACGATGACGACGGTCAGCCCGCATTGCCGCACGGCGGTGCGGACGTTGCGGCTGAGCTGACCGACCAACGCCGGATCGACCGAGGCGAAAGGCTCGTCGGCCAGCAGCAATGCCGGGTCGCGCACCAGAGCGCGCGCCAGGCCGACGCGCTGGCGTTCGCCGCCGGAAAGTTTGCAGACCGGCGATTCGGCCCGCGCGAGCAGGCCGACGGAGTCAAGGGCTGTGGCCGCGCGCCGCCGCAGGGCGCGCGGCCAGGGCAGCACCGACAGCGGATGGCGCTGGTCGGCAAGGCCGAGCAGCACATTGTCCATCGCCGAGAGGCGGCCGATCAGCGCGTGGTCCTGAAACACCGTGGCCGTGCGCCGCCGATGCGCGCGCCATGCCTCTGCCGTGTCCAGCGTGCCGAGCCCGGCGACCCGCACCGTGCCGTTGCACGGACGCACCAGCCCGTTCAGGGTGCGGATCAGCGTTGTCTTCCCTGCCCCGGACCGGCCGACCACCGCGGTGATTGCCCCCGCAGGGACAGCCAGCGACAGATCATCCAGCACCACTCTGTCGCCAAAGCGCGCGGTGATATGTTCCAGGGCAATTCTGGGTCCAGGGACCTCCGGCCCCTGGCGGGTTGCACGGGCGAGGCCGTCGCGCACTGACGCGCGCCACGCGATGGTGGGGTCCGGGGCGGCGCCCCGGATTGGTGTCACAACCCCTGCTCGTCGAGCGGCACCGCCCTGCCCTGCTCGTCACGCAGCACGCGCCGCAGCCACAGCGGCGGATTGCCGGCGAGCAGGGCCTGCAGCCGCTCAAGCACGGCGTCGATCTCGTGCGTGCCTTCCGTCTTGACCGGGAAAATATCGGCGCTTTTGACCCGCATCGCCGCGAGGTCGCTGATGCCGCGGGTGATCAGGATGGAGCACCCCGCCAGCGCCGCCACCCGGCTGCTCACCATGTCGCCCGCGGCGGCGTCGGCGGCGAGGTCGGCGGCCATCATGCAGGCGCCGCCGTTACGTCCGAAGCCCGGCTTCACCTCGCCGGCGCTCTTGTCGCCGGCGCTCTTGCGGGCCGGGCCGTGCATTTTCACCACGTCCTCGAATGTCGCGCCGTCGCGCGTCACCCGGTAGAACACGACCTGGCGGGCATCGGCGAAGCCGGCATCGACCTGCACCAGGCTGTTGGTGGTCAGGGCAACCTTGAGATGCGCTTGGGCGGACATGGAAACCTCGTGCGTGTGCGGGACTGAAAGAGGGATGGGACGGCGCGTCACGTCATCGGCACGTCGGTCGGCATGATCTCGTGGGCGAAGCGCATGCGGAAGCTGGCCGGCAGCGCGCCGCCTTCGGTGCCGCGCGCCCGCCAGCGCGGCAGGTCGGCCACCGCGATCGCGCCGTTGCTCAGCGCCTCGACGGGGATGATGTGCAGCACATCACGGATCACGACGAAAAAATCGATCGGGAACCGCGCGGCATCGCGCGACGCCTCGCTGATGTCGAACTGGCAGGCATCGTCGATGATGCGCACCCGCCCGGTATCGCACTCCAGCCGCAGGTGGCGGTTGAGCCGGAGCGGCTCGCGGAACTGGAACAGCGAGCGGCCCTCGTCGCTGAACCGCTTTATCTCGCCGACGATGTCGGCGTAATAGCGCAGCACCATCGCCTCGACATAGGCGGCGCTGTAGGGCTGTCGGAACGAATCGAGGTGATAGGCCACGACCAATTCCAGCAGCGCCAAACCGGCGAGGGAGATGTCGAGCGCCAGCACGGTGCCGTCAATCGAACCGAAGAAGCGCAGCAGCCCGCCGTCGGCCACCACGGTTGCCTGGCGGTGCAGCGCCACCCGGCGGACGATGCGCAGGATGCGGAAGATTTCCGCCACCGCCCGCTCGCCGCTGCTGTTGCGCGGCAGCGCGCGGTAGATGTCCCAGGTGGTGCGGCCTTCGTTGGCCGGGTCATCGGACTCGAAGCTTGCCTGCAGCAGCAGGCAGGCGGTGCAGGCGGCGGCGACACGCGCCGCCTCCGCCAAACCCGCCCCGGACGCGCTCACGGCCAGCGTTTTCTTGCGCGTGTACAGCTCGATCTGCCGATGTTCGGGCAGGGACAGCAGCGTGGATGACCGGGCCGCGAGTTCGCCAGCAAGTTCCGGTAGCTTGTCCATGGGTCACCCTCGCATGCTGACGATTGGTAAAAAAGCAGACCGGCCGGGCACCGGATCCCACGGTCCCGGCCGCGCCCTTGGGATTTCACCAGGTGTTCAGCAGCCACTCCTTGTTCTTGGTGTATTCCATGTGAGTAAACAGTGCGTTGGCGATCGCCTCGCCCAGCAGCATCGCACCGCGATAGCCGACAGTCGGGTGACGATACAGCCCGGCCCGGTCAAACGTCGGAAAACCCACCCGCACCATCGGAATCTGGCGTTCGATGGCGATGTAGCGGCCCTTCGAGTGGCCCATGATCAGATCGACATCGATCTCCTTGCTGTCGATCCGCCGCTCCAGCTCCCACAGATCGGCGTTGCACACCACCTGCATGTCCCAATCGACCCGCTTCTTGAGATCGAGCAGGCGCGGGTCCTTCTTGTAGGCCGAGTTGTCGTCGCCGATCAGCAGCAGCACCGGCTTCAGCTCAACCTCCAGGCAGAACTCCGCCAGCCCCATCACCAGGTCGGGATGGCCGTAGATCGCCACCTTCTTGTCGGCGAAGAACATATGCGCCAGGTCCTGCAGCGCATCCAGCGCCACCCCGCGCTCGTGCACCAGGCTGTCCGGGATCTCCTTGCCGGTCAGCCGGGAGATCGCCCGCAGCATTTCGTCGGTGTTGCGGATGCCGTACGGCGCCGGCGTGACCACGTTCGGCACGCCGAACTCGCGGGTCAGATACTCCGCCGCGGCCGCACCTTCGTAGCGCGCGAGCGCGATCGAGGCTGTCGCGTTCGGCAGGCCCTGCAGATCCTCGACCGTGGTGCGGCCGTGGGTGTTGATCGACTTGTCCGGCAGCATCGGCGAGTCGAAATCTTCGATGTCGAGCAGCACCGTGCCGTCGATGCCCATCTCGGTCAGGTAGTGCTTCAGCAGCACCGTGTCGCCCGGGTTCACCCAACCGGTGAACAAATTGAGCTTGCCGTTCGGCGTGGCCTTCTCTTTCGCCAGCGACTTCACCAGCGACACCACCGCCTCGTTGTAGCCGCCGACCTGGCTGCTCTTGAAGCTCGGCGTGTGCACGGTAACGAGATGGATCTCGCGGCCGGGGAATGCCTTCGCCAGATCCTCCCGGCACAGATTCAGCGTGCCCTCGACATCGTCGCCGATCACCTCGGTGGAGCAGGTGGTGATGACCGGAATAACCCGCAGATGCGGATAGCGCTGCGCCAGCACCATCACACCCTCGCGGATGCGGTTGTTGCCACCGAACACCGCCGATTCCTCATGCAGCGAGGTGGACGCGATGTCGAAGTTCTCCTTGAAGTGCTGGGCGAACAGCAGGCGGACGAACATGCTGCAGCCCTGGCCGCCATGCACCAGCGGGATGGCGTCCTTGACGCCGATCCCGGCAAACTGCGCGCCGGCCGGCTGGCAGTCGTACATGGGGTTGATGACCCCTGCACGCTTTTTGGAAGTTATGTCGCAACCCATCGGGAATGCCTCTCAACCTGCGCCGTGGCGCCGGATCAATAGAGTTGGTGGCTGAGCTCGCGGTTCTTCGAGCCGGTGATGGCGATCTCCTCAAGCCGCGCCTTCAGCCCGGCCATCAGACTGCGCACCTCCTCGGGCGAGATCTCGGAAAACCATGCGAACCGCTTGCGGAAGTCGGCCACCATGACCGTGGCGTCAGCATAGAACAGCCGCTCCATCGGCGTGTCCCGCTTCGGCGCGCTGCCTGCCAGCAGGTCGGTGGCAGTGGCCAGAATGCCGTCGATGTTCTCCTGGCGGTCCCAGGTGCGCGAGAAGAACTGCCACAGGCAGCGCTCCTGCACGTAGCCGAACAGATCGTCGAGTTTGCTGCTCATTCCGCAGCCTCCTTGTAGGCCACCGCACCGCTGCCGCGGATGTCCACGGCGGCCAGCGACAGCAGCGGGTTGTTGACGGCGTTGTAGGCGTCACGCGCCAGGTTGACGAAGCCCTCGAAGCCCATATACGGCCCGTTGTGGTAGGCATGGCCATTGACGTAGGGGATGTGCAGCTTCTTCACCAACTCACCCACCCGCGGGCCGGTGAAGATCACGTCCGGCTTGATCAGCTCGATGATTTCGAAGAACTCAAGCTCGTTGCCGTCGTCGATGTAGTAGGTGCCGTCCTGGCCGCGGGCGATCACCTTCTCAAAATCCTCCTCGTGGCCGAACTTCGACGACATCGCCACCACGCGCATGCCCAGATCGTCCTCGACCGACTTGGTCCAGTGCCACAGACGCGGGCCACCGGTCCAGATCGCCATCTTGGTGCCCTTCAGCCGCTCCTTGTACCACTCGAGCTTGGGGCCCCATTTGGCGTATTCGTCGGCGATCAGCTCCTCGCCCTTCTCCTCGATGCCGAAGAAGGCGCACACCTTGCGGATGCCTTCGGCCATGTAGTTGAAGCCCCAGCTGTCGATGTCCAGGCGGGGGATGCCGTAGCGCTTCTTCAGCTCGTTGGCGATGTAGCCGGCCGAGCGGGCACAGTTCACCACGTTCAGCTGGGCGCGGTGCATGGCGCGCAGATCGTCATAGTTGGCATTGCCGGTGAAGTGCGAGATCACCTGAATGCCCAGCCGGTCCCAGGTACCTGCTGCAGCAGCTGGGTGTCGCCCTGGATGTTGTAGTCGCCGATGAAGTTCATCGTGTAGGGGCTGGTGATCTCCGGCTCGACGGTGCCGACCTTGTGGTCGATCCAGCCGATGTTGAGCACGTGATGCCCCTTCGACTGGCTGACGCCGGCGAAGCCCGGGCACTCGACGATGAACACGTCCACGTCGGGGCGCTTGTCGGTGACACGCTTGACGGTGGCGGGGATGTCGTCGCCGATCAGCGCCGTCGGGCAGGTGGTGTAGACGATCATGCGCTTGATATGCGGCATCTCGTCGAAGGCTTCGTTCATCGCCTTCTCAAGCCGCTTCTCGCCACCGAAGACGATGTGGCTTTCCTTCATGTCCGTCGACCAGACATATTTCAGCTGGAAGTGCTTGCCGTCGTCGCTCGGATAACGCTTGGTGTGCCAGGTGTCGTAGGCGCAGCCGATCGGGCCGTGGATCATCTGGATGGTGTCTTTCAGCACACCGCCAATGACCAGCTTGGCGCCGCAGAAGGCGCAGCCACGTTCGGACAGCGTGCCGGGGATCGTCGCCGCGTTCGCCAGCGGCAGGAATTCCCGCGTGTCCTCACCGGCGGCCTTCAGGTAGACGTGCTTCTCGCGCTCCGGGATGTCCTGGTCGCACTTGAGCAGTACCATAGGCATGTTGTGGATCTCCTTGCTCAGGTCGGGTCGTAAACTCAGGTGGGGGCTCAGCTCGTGTCTTGGCATCGCCACGCCGGCCTGAGAGGCGGCGCGATCGCGTCCGGGACCTCTACAGCAGAAAGCGTGCCAACCTCGCCGAATACTGACAAAGACGGCAAAAACACCCTGATCGCGGATATATTGTACTTCTGCGTGCGAATTTGCGCGCATTGTTCTGTGATGAACGAATGCCGCGGCGGCGATCCGTTCCGGGATGTACAGAGATCGCGAATTTGTTCGGCTTCGTACGAATGCCGCCGCGCCGGCCGGACTGGCATGTCCGTTGCGTGCCCGCGCCGGACATCGCACCACGAAGCAAGGACCGCACAGGTGGATAACAGACAGACGGATGTCGCACAGACAACAGACAGCGCCGCCCACGCGACCGCTGAGCCACCCCACGGCCGCATCCGCGTCGCCGTCGCGACCAGGGATGGCGCGCTGGTCGATCTGCATTTCGGTCATGTGCGTGCATTCGACGTCTACGAGGCCGGCGCCGACGGCGTCATCCATCTGGAACGCCGGGGCATCGACAAATACTGCAAGGATGACGATGACCGGGCCACGCGCATGAAGGGCATCCTGCAGGTGATCGGCGACTGCAAGGGCGTCCTGATCGCGCGCATCGGCCCGGTGCCGAAGGAGATGCTCGCCGCCGCCGGCCTGGACGCGGCCGACGACTACGCCTTCCAGCCGGTGATGGACTCCGTTGCCACCTTCTTCGCGCGATGGCAGGCAAACACTGCCACAGCGCCGGCGCCGGCGCCGGAAGCTGACGGCCCGGGAAAGGCCGAGCGGCTGATGCACGCCATGCTGCGGGTGAGCGACATCGAGCGCTCGGTCGACTTCTATACAAGGCTGCTCGGCATGCAGGTGATCAGCCGGCGCGAGCACCGCAAGAACCAGTTCACCCAGGTCTATCTCGGCTATGGCGAGGGCGAGGCCGGCATCGGCATCGAGCTCGTCCAGAACTGGGACCGCGAGGAGCCGTACCAGCACGGCGACGGCTTTGGCCACATCACCATTGCGGTGAGCGGCATCACCGCGCTGTGCAACCGCCTGGCGGCCGAGGGCGTGCCGATGCCGAGGCCGCCGCGCAGCCAGCGGCACGGCAATACCATTGTCGCCTTCATCGACGATCCCGACGGCTTCCGGATCGAACTGGTGCAGGGCGGCGAAGGGGGCACGGAATCGCCGTAAACGTACATTCCGCCTTGCATTGTTCTGAAACGTGCGTTTGCGCGCGCGGCGCTTCGCGGCCACGGCATCCGTCCGTCAGCACCGGCGCTCCCTGGCATAACGATTGCTACCCACCCTTCCGGCGAGCAGACGCGCAACTGGCCGCGCCCGCCGCCGAATAGGCACGCAACGTCACCTGAGAGGACACACACTCAATGGCCGCACTTCGTCAGATCGCATTCTACGGCAAGGGAGGCATCGGCAAGTCGACCACCTCCCAGAACACGCTTGCCGCCCTGGTCGAGCTGGACCAGAAAATCCTCATCGTCGGCTGCGACCCGAAGGCCGACTCGACCCGCCTGATCCTGAATACCAAGCTGCAGGACACGGTGCTGAGCCTCGCCGCCGAAGCCGGCTCGGTCGAGGACCTCGAACTGCAGGACGTGCTGAAGATCGGCTACAAGGGCATCAAGTGCGCCGAGTCCGGCGGCCCGGAGCCGGGCGTCGGCTGCGCCGGCCGCGGCGTTATCACCGCGATCAACTTCCTCGAAGAAAACGGCGCCTATGACGACGTGGATTACGTCTCCTACGACGTGCTCGGCGACGTGGTGTGCGGCGGCTTCGCCATGCCGATCCGCGAGAATAAGGCGCAGGAAATCTATATCGTCATGTCCGGCGAAATGATGGCGCTGTATGCCGCCAACAATATCGCCAAGGGCATTCTGAAGTATGCGCATTCCGGCGGCGTGCGCCTGGGCGGGCTGATCTGCAACGAGCGGCAGACCGACCGCGAGGAAGAACTGGCCACGGCTCTGGCCACCCGCATCAACACCAAGCTGATCCACTTCGTGCCGCGCTCGAACAGCGTGCAGCATGCCGAGCTGCGCAAGATGACCTGCATCCAGTATGCGCCCGACTCCAAGCAGTCGCAGGAATACCGATCGCTGGCCAGCAAGATCCACAACAACTCCGGCAAGGGCACCATCCCGACCCCGATCAGCATGGAAGAGCTGGAAGACATGCTGCTGGAATTCGGCATCATGAAGACCGCCGAGCAGGAACTGGCCGAAATCCAGGCCCAGGAAGCCGCCGCCGCCCTGGCAGCCTGCAAGGTCCGCGAGCCCGCCGACGCCTGATGACCTCCGGCCGTTTCCGCAGGCAGGCGTGCGCCTGCGGAAACGGTCGGCGTGTCGAAGCTCGTTACCTCTCCACCGACCCGCTGCCTGCCGGTTCCGCCTCCTGGCAGGCGCCGGGCGCGTGCCGTTGGCAGGTCTCGTCCACCGCCGGTCCGGCCTCCCGCAGGCCGATCCACGCCGACACCAGCGCCAGGTCAAATCCGGCCTCGCAGCGCGCGCCCACCTGCAGCAACGGCCGCCGGATCAACAGCGGATCAGCCAGCATCAGCGACAACGCCGCCGCCTCGTCCAGCGCCTCCGGCCGAACTTCGCCCGACCTCACCCGCGGTGAGTTCCGGTTGAACCAGTCCGTCACCGGCCGCCCCCCGAAAAACGCCCGCAGACGCAAGGCGGTCCAGGACTCGGCGCGCAGGTCCCGCGCCGAAACCTCATGCCCGGATGCCAACAGAACCGCCTTCTGCCGCGCGTTGCCGGCGCAGCCGGGCTTTTCCCAAAACAAAACCGCTACCATAGCCCCGTCCTTCCCACTCAGCATCCGCGCGTTACGTCCACAGGGCATTTGTCGGTCAGCCGCACCACGCCGAGTGCGGCACCCTTGGGCGAACCGCCGGATACCCCGTCCCGGAAGCCAAAAGCAACGGCCACGACAAGGAATCCGGCCACCTTGCCCGCGATGCGCAGGTTCCCTGCGCATCGCGGGCAATCCCATCCGCCACGCGCAACAGAAGCTGGTCACGGTCACGTCTTGATGTCGCCCGTCCTGGTCAGCGGTTTCGATTCCATGCCATGGACGGGCACGCCGGTATCAGGGGCCAGGCGGAAACCAGTCTGAGACGACATGTTCCTCGGTGAAACGCCGGTGCGTCTTCACATGGGCGGCCGCCGCCTCGTCACCCTGCTGGACCAACTCGTGCACGACATGGCGAACCGCGCGCCTCGTCTCCTTGGCGACGATCTCAGGCAGGCGCGGGCGCAGTCCCGGCTCGTCCTCGAGACAGGCTTCGATTTCGGCGCGCTCGCGATCGAGTCCGGCGGTCCACGCGGCGCGCGCTTCGTTCGCCGCCGCATACTGCAGCTTCAGCAAATACTCGATCGACTTGCGCACGTGGTTGGCCAGCGCCCGCCGGTAGGACCGGCCAAGGCTTTCGATTTCCTCGGCCAGGTTTTCCCAGTCGAGCGCCAGCGAGCCGCGTTCGGTTGCCGGGGTGCGCAGCAGAGTGGCCTGGCGCTCGGTCCAGGCGATGAAATCTGTTTCGTACAGATTTGTACCCGTCATCAGGATCTCCATCTCCCTGAGTAAACCGGCGCCGAACCCGCCGCCGGCAGAAGCGGGCGGGATTATACAGTCGGGCGGTTGGAAACGAAACGGGCTATGGCGGCAAGCCAGGCACTGCGCCAGGCTTGACCTGCGTCGGACGCCATTCGTTGTCGGTCGAAAAGCAGGAGCCGGTGCTCCGGCAGCGCACCCTGCCCGCCAGCGCCATCGGTGTCGTTGTGGCGCAGATCACGATTTCCGTCTGCGCCACAAGCGGCCCGCACCGTGGTGGAACAGTGAAGCTTCGCCAGCGCTTCGGGCTGACGTGCTCCTGTCGCTATTCCCACCAAAAAATAGCGATCCCGACAAACTGCACCGTGCCGCCCAAGGGGGCGGTGACCCCAGGACACAAAAGACGCGGCCGTTGGCCAAGTGATGCGGAATTCTTAACGAATGGGGTCAAGGGGGCCCCTGCCCCCTTGCGGGTCCAGGGCAGAGCCCTGGCCTTCCTCCCTTCAGGCAGCCGACGCGCCGCGCCGATCACGTGGTCGAGATTTCCCGGCACGCCGGGCAGGTGAAGATGTTCAGGCACCCCTATGAACGCTAACATTCGGCCAGCCCCGCCCGGGCACGGATGAACGAACATTGGGGAGGATTGGGTGTTGCATCGCAAACTGTTTGCCACCGCTGCCGTCGCCGCGAGTTTGCTGTTTGCCACCGCGCATGCCGAGACGCTGCGATTCCATGCCGACATGAACGGATCATCCGAGGTGCCGCCGAAGACCACGAGCGGCGCCGGCACGGTGGATGCGACCTTCGACACGGCGACGAAGAAGCTGGACTACACGGCGACATGGCACGGCTTGTCCGGGCCGGCGACCATGGCGCATTTTCACGGACCGGCGGAAGCGGGTGCGAATGCCAAGATCGTCGTGCCGTGGGGCAATGACCCGGCCAGTCCGTTTGCCGGCACGGCCAGCTTGACCGCCCAGCAGGAAGCCGACCTGCTGGCCGGTCGGTGGTATGCCAATGTGCATACCGCGCAGAACCCCGGTGGGGAGATCCGTGGCCAGATGATGCGCCAGTAGCGCCCCAGGACTGGATCCGCCGACGCAGGAAGACGTGCAGACGCGGGGGGCGCGCGGGTCGCGGTGCGCGTGAGCCCGCCGGATCGGACCCGGACCGCCGGCACCGCCGCCCCGCCCCGCGGAGCCGGAACACCGGCTCCAGCGCCGTTTGCCGCGCTGGCCAAGGGAAAAGTCACTGGTTTGCGCGCTCTGCCGCTACCGCTCCGACTGCTGCTGGCTCACGATGCACCCCCTCGAACGGGAATGCGCCCAGGCGAACCAGGCCGCACCCTGAAGCGGTCTTGCGGCGGGTGCTACGGGTGATTTTCCAGGCTGCGGGACTCATCTGGTTCCGCCGCAAGCCGACTGGAGGAACCCGAGGTTTCCTTGGCCTCCGGCGAATGGCCGGTCTCACTCAGAGTGGACTCGCCGGCTCGCGTCTTGTGCTTGGTTGAGGCGCCGCCCTTTACCAAGATGGTGTCGCTCGGACAGGCTGGGTGCGGTTGGCTGCTGGCCGCGCGTGCCGGGCCGACCGATACAGAAAAGCCGAACACGACGGCGATCGTGACCAGCAGCGCCTTGCGAAGTGGCATCCGGGCCTCTCCTGCACCAGCGTGATTGCAGATCGGTATGAGTTCTGCGCTGGCGCGGTTACATTCAAATCTATATGGCGATTTCCTGCGGGACTCAACCAAGGAAAAGAGTGGGTTTTGGCCTGGCTCGGGCACGCCGCCGCAGGCGTGATGTTACATGCGCCCCCGGCGCGAGATTTTTTGTTACCGGCGGCGGGGCGGAAATCGGCCCTCGCCCGCCTGTCCGATGCGAATGATCGAAACGAAATGGCAGGGCAAGTCGGCCGTCATGCTCGACCCAAGGCGCGCCGACTCCCGGGAGGAGCATATCGGCATTGCAATCACCGCGGCGCTGCTATCCGGCGGCCCATCCCGCCAGACAGCCGCACCCGGCCGCGATGGTCCCTTCAGAGCGCAAATTGCATCTGTCTGGAGCCCGCGTTGGGCAACTGCGCGTCGCCGACCACCAACCCGGGCCGCCGGCGGCAAGGTCGTCGCGCGCCTGCAGCTCGTGGCGGCCTGGCTTGGCGCCACGTCCAGGCGCCGGCCGGCCTGCGTCTGGATGCCGGCTACAAGGGTGCGGCCAGCCAACCTCTCAGGGCGGCGATGGTCACCACCTCGCCGTCCGCCCCGGCGCCGGCTAGATGACGGTACGGCTCGCCCGGTTCACCAAGATCGCTCACCACCGCCAGCGCGCCCGGGAACGCCTGGTCATCGGTGTAGAGGCCGGGGGTGACCACGGTCGGCAGGCCGGCCGCCAGTGCCGCCGCCAGTCCATGCCGCGAAATCCTCGAAGGCGACGCAGCGTCCGGCCGGCAGCGCCAGCCGCTCCAGCACCAGGCTGTAGACATCCGGCGCCGGCTTCTTGGCCGCGACCATGTCGCCGGCGCCGATGGTCGCGAATGCGGCCAGCCCGTCCTGGCCGAGCGTCGCCCGCAACAGCGATTCGACATTCGCCAGGGTGGTAGTGGTGGCAATGGCCAGCACGACGCCGTGCCGTCGTGCCTCGCCGATCAGCCGGGCAACGCCGCTGCGCAGCCGGGCGCCACCGGCGTCGATCAGTGCCGTGTAGCGCGCAGTCTTGGCGTCATGCAGCGCCGCGATGCGCCCGACCGCCGCTGCGGCGGCCGGCGGATCGTAGGAGCCGAGGTAATGGCGAAGCCGCTCCTTGCCGCCCGCCACATCCAGCAGCCTGCGATACAGCGCCCGGTCCCAATGCCAGGGCAGCCCGAAGGTGGCGAAGGTTTCGTTGAACGCCTGCCGGTGCAACTCCTCGGTTTCCGAGAGCGTGCCATCGACATCGAAAATCAGGGCGGCCGGCGTCATGGTGTCAGTTCCCCGGTAGGTGGCATTCATCAGTGCGCGAGATGACATGAGTTAACCCGCGACGTGGTGACCACCCCGGCAATCGCGTGAAACAAGGCCATTGCCCCGGCCGGTCGCCGCCGCCATGCGGTGCGCGCTTTCGGCGCGGCCGGCGAGAGGCCCGCGGACCGCATTACTCGTCCCTGCCGATGTCCAGGGTAATTTCGTCACGCCGGCCGAAGCCGGCTGCATTGTCGATGAAAAAAAGCCGCGTGGGCGCCAGGCGGTACCATCGCACCCGCGCCAGCGCGGCGACGATGGCGGACGGGGCCCGCGCCAGGTCGCCGATGAGGGAAAATTTTTCCGCATAGAGCCGGCGTGCCCGCGCTTCCTCGACCCCAGCCAGCAGGCTCACCCTGCCTTCCAGTTGCACGCCCTTGATCTCCCGCCAGTCGCCGGTGTCGGCCTGGATGGTGGCGGCGGCGCGGGCATCCTGTTCGAGGTTGCGGCAATGGCGGCTGTTGGGCGAGGACAGGAAATACAAATCGGGACCGTCGTTGACATAGAACACCGCGGCGGCCCAGGGACCATCCGCCGCCAGTGTCGCCAGAGTTGCCACGTGGTGGGTGTGCAAAAACCCGCGGACATCCGCCCTCATTGCGGCGGCCGGATGTCGGGCTCCGTGGTCGCCGCGCCGGCCTCGTCCGCGGCCGCGTCGTCGTTTCGCCGTTTCAGGCGATAGGCCAATTGCGGCCGGGTGAGGCCGAGCATGCGGGCGGCGGCGGAGAGATTGCCGCGCGCCTTGTCCACGGCGGCCTGCAGCAGCATGGCTTCGAGCTGGTCGAGCGTCATGATGCCGTTGAGCACGGTATCACACAGCGCATCGGCATTATCGCCGCGGTTCATCCCCAGTTCGCCGTTGACGCCAAGGCCGAATTCACGTGGCCGTTCGGCCCCGCAGGACGAGAACAGGTGGCTCACCTGAACCCAGGAACCGCTGGAGGCGAGGATGACGCCCCGCTCGACCGTGTTCTGCAGCTCGCGGATGTTGCCGGGCCAGGGATAGGCGAGCAGGCTGTCCTTGGCCTTGTCGCTGAAGCCACGCAGTTTCTTGCCGTGGGTTGCCGCGTATTTGGCCAGGAAGCTCTTGGCCAGGAGGGCGATGTCCTCCTTGCGTTCACGCAATGGGGGAATGACGATCGGGTAGGCGTTCAGCCGGTAGTACAGATCGGCCCGGAACCGCCCTTCCCGCACCAGTTGCCGGAGGTCGAGGTTGGTGGCAGCGACGATCCTGACATTGACTTTGCGGATCTTGTCATCGCCGAGCCGCTCGATCTCGCCTTCCTGCAGCACGCGCAGCAACTTGGCCTGCGTCGACGGCGGCAGATCGCCGATTTCATCGAGAAACAGGGTGCCGCCATGCGCCCGTTCAAACCGGCCAGGACGCGACACCAGGGCGCCGGTGTAGGCGCCTTTCACCACCCCGAACAACTCCGACTCCACCAGATCGTGCGGGATGGCGGCGCAATTGATGGCGACGAAGGGCTCGTTGCCGCGGGCGCTGTGGTCGTGCAAGGCACGCGCGAACAACTCCTTGCCGACACCCGTTTCGCCCAGCAAAAGCACCGCGATCTGGCTGTTGGCGGCCTGGCGCAACAACTCGTAGGCGGCGCGAAAGCCGCGCGAATTGCCCACCATGTCGGCGGGCAGCCGGTCTTTCTCGTTGATCGACGAGCGTAACTGCAGGACCTGGGTTTGCAGATCGATCAACTGGTCGGCGATCGACTCGCGATCGAAGATACGCGCGTATTCGGACGCGTCGTCCCATTCCTCGACCGGCTTGCCGATGATCCGGCAGGCATTGTCGCCCATGCCGACGCATTCGACTTCCTTGTAGAGCACCGGCCGGCCCATGAAACTCGAGGTGTAGCCGCAGGCGTAGCCGATCTGCGACCAGCACACCGGCTCGTTGTGCGGCCCATAGATGCGCTTGTGCGACTGGCCTTCCCAGGCGTTTTCCCAACGGAATTCGCCATAGAAGGTGCCGGCGAGGCGATCGAGTTCCACCCTGATGGGGGTGACATTGACCACGCCCTCGAGCGAATGCAGCTGCGGCCCGGTCATGAAGATGTCGGTGTCGCTGGCATCCTCGGCGCGCGTGCGGGCCAGCTCGGCGTCGCGCGCGCCGGCGGTGTAGCCCATGCGCATGAACAGCGCCTGGGCGCGCAGCATCCCCAGGGTGTCGATCAGCTCTTTGCGCAGCGACGCCAGCGCCTCGACATGGACCAGCAGCATGCGGTATTCGTGCAGCCAGATCTGGCCGGTTTCGGCCGAGAAATGCAGATGCGCGCGCAGGTCGTCACAGGCGCTGCCGGTGTCGTTGCGGCCTCGTCCGACGCTGCGCAATCTGGATTTCATTGTCTCCAGACGTTTCCCATTGGTGTCCATCCGCTCATCTGTCCGGTTGGATCGGCCAGACATAGTCCAATTGGCGGAGTTCGCAAAGCGCGTTCGCTCGCCCGGCTGCCGGGAGCCGCCGGCGGCCACGCTGGCGGGCACGACCGGGCGGGGCGCCGTGCCGCAGCGCGAGCCGGATTGGAGGCTTGATCAAATCGTGAAGGCGCCGCCGTTGATGCGGGAAAATTCACCAAATCATCAGGCATTGTTTTCAGCGGCCGGGCTGAGCCGCCGCCCGCGGCAAGCGCCCGCCGGCATTGCGCAGCGCAGCAATCCCCGCAGGCGCAAGCCCTGACGCGTCCGCCTCGCCACCGCCTGCGTTCCGCCGCGCCGCTGGCACCTGGTTGGCACAACTTATGCTGTGCGCCGTAAGCCACCATCCGCCATGGCGGTCAAACCAACCAAGGCCATCGCCCCGAAGCGATGCCGCAACAAGGAGGACAACGAGGCTGGCTTAGCGCCGGCCAGGACGGAACATTGCTTTAACGTCGAGAGAATTTGTATTTTGTTTTTGTGTTGACGAAATTTATCGCGCGACTTACGATGAACTGTCCAAGAAAAACCTGACAAAAACACGAAGCGTCCAGGAGGAAACAACAACATGCACTTCCCGAATCCGCACGCCGTCAAGGCGGCCACGATCCCCGGAACCGAAGGCTGGGAGCGGATGTATCCCTACCAGTACCAGTTTGTCACCGATGATCCCGTGCGTAACGAATACGAAAAAGAAACTTTCTGGTTTAATGACGGGCTGCATTATCCCGAACCGCTTTACCCGTTCGACACCATCTGGGACGAAGCCTGGTACCTGGCGCTGTCGCAATACAACAACCGCATCTTCATGGTGCCGCCGGTGCGCGGCGTCGACCACCGCATCATCAACGGCTATGTTTACATCTCCCCGGTTCCGGTAAAGGACCCCGCCGAAATCGGCAGCCGCGCGCCACATTTCATGGAACGCGCCGGCCATTACTACAAGAACTGGGACGCGCTGGAGGAAAAATGGAAGCTCAAGATGGCGGCGACCATTCGCGAGCTGGAGGCACTGAAAATCCCGGCCTTGCCGGAGATGGAGGCGCTGAGCGTGGTGACCGACGCCGTCGGTGAATTGGAGGGCTACCATCTGCTCAAGAACTACGACGACCTGATCAATCTCGGCATCAAGTGCTGGCAGTATCATTTCGAGTTCCTCAACCTCGGATACGCCGCCTACGTGTTCTTCATGGACTTCATGCAGAAGCGCTTCCCGAGCGTGCCAACGCAGCGCGTCACCCAAATGATCTCCGGCATCGACGTGATCATGTACCAGCCCGACGAGGAACTGAAGGGCCTGGCCAGGCTGGGAATCGAACTCGGTCTGGAACTGGTGCTCACCTCCAGCCCGGAATGGTCGCAGGTGGAAGCGGCATTGCGGCAGGCCGCGCGGGGCGATGAATGGCTGGCGGCGCTGGAAAAGGCGCGCGATCCCTGGTTCAACGTATCGACCGGCACCGGGTGGTTCCACCATGACCGCAGCTGGAACGATCAGATGGACATCCCGCTGAACGGCATCGCCACCTATATCGGCAAGCTCCGGCAGGGCGTGTCGATCGAGCGGCCGACGGAGAAGGTGCGCGCCGAGCGCGACCGCATCACCGCCGAGTACCGCGCCCTGCTCGAGACCGACGAGGACCGCGCCCAGTTCGACCAGTTGCTCGGCTGCTCGAAGACCGTGTTCCCGTACATCGAAAACCATTTGTTCTATGTCGAGCACTGGTTCCATTCGGTGTTCTGGAACAAGATGCGCGAGGTGGCGGCGGTCCTGAAGGACCACGGCATGATCGCCGATGTCGAGGACATCTGGCTGCTGCGCCGCGACGAGATCAAGCAGGCGCTGTGGGACACCGTCACCGCCTGGGCAACCGGTGTGGTCCCGCGCGGCACCAAGGTCTGGCCGCAGGAAATCGAGTGGCGCAAGGGCGTCATGCAGAAATTCCAGCAATGGAGCCCGCCGCCGGCCATCGGCACCGCTCCCGAGGTGATCCAGGAGCCCTTCACCATCGTCCTGTGGGGGGTGATGAACAAATCGCTGGCCGACTGGTCGGCGGTGCAGGAGGTCAAGGACCCCTCCACCCTCACCGAGCTGCGCGGCTTCGCCGCCAGCCCCGGCATCGTCGAGGGACGCGCGCGCGTATGCAAGACGGTGGCCGAGGTCAGCACCTTGCTGGAAGGCGAGATCCTGGTGGCGCCGACGACATCGCCATCCTGGGCGCCGGCCTTCGCGAAGATCAAGGCGTGCGTCACCGATGTGGGCGGGGTCATGAGCCACGCCGCCATCGTCTGCCGCGAATACGGCATGCCGGCGGTGGTCGGCACCGGTTATTCCACCAAGGTGATCACGTCCGGCATGTTGCTGCGCGTCGACGGCTCCTCCGGCGTCATCTCCATCCAGCGCTGAGGGCAGGCCATCATGTCAGCGGCGTTCGCAGGGCAGGATCGGCGGTCACCGCGGGCGCCGCTGGTCTGTTGGCTGGAGGATTGCGACAAGGACTCGGTGCCGTTGGTCGGCGGTAAATGTGCGTCACTGGGTGAACTGATCCAGGCCGGCGTGCGCGTGCCGCCGGGCTTTGCCCTGACCACCGGCGGCTACCGCGCATTCATGGCTGAATTGGGCCTTGAGCGCGAGGTGAACCTCCTGCTGCGCAAACTCGATTGCACAGACCTCGACGCGGTGGAGCGCGCCAGCGCCACCATCCGCCTGGCCATCGAGGCGCAGATGTTCTCGCCGCAGCTGGAGGATCTGGTGGCGGAAAGCTACCGGCGCCTCTCGGTGCGCTGCTGCCTGCCGGCGGTGCCGGTGGCGGTGCGCTCCAGCGCCACGGCGGAGGATCTGCCCGGCGCCAGCTTCGCCGGCCAGCAGGACACGTTTCTGTGGATCCGCGGCGCCGACGAAGTGCTGACGCATATGCGCCGCTGCATCTCCAGCCTGTACAGCGGCAGGGCCATCGCCTACCGCGCCAATCGCGGCTATCGCGACGAGCACATGGCCATCAGCGTCGGCGTGCAGAAGATGGCGAACTCCTACACCGCCGGGGTGATGTTCACCCTCCACCCCGGCAACGGCGACCGGTCGATGATGGTCATCGATTTCGAACTTCGGCTTCGGCGAATCGGTGGTATCCGGCGAGGTCACGCCCGACCATTTCGTCGTCAACAAGGTCACCCTCGACATCATCGAGCGCAGGATTTCGCAGAAGCAGGTTTGCTACACGGTTGATCTGCAGAGGCAGGTTTCGCACGCCATCGACGTGCCGGCCGAGCGGCAGAACGTACAGTCGCTGATCGATGACGAGGTCACCGAGCTCGCCTGGATGGGAAAGCAGATCGAGAAGCACTTCGGCCGGCCGATGGATATCGAATGGGCGGTCGATAAGGACCTTCCTTCGGGCGGCAATATTTTCATTCTCCAGGCGCGCCCGGAAACGGTCTGGAGCCGGAAAAACCAGCCGCCGCTCGCCGCCCCTGGCGGCTCGGCCATGGACTACATTCTCGCCGGCATGCTGGCGGGCAGCAAAGTCAAATAGACTTCCTTGCACAACGGAGTGGAGTGAACATGGACGCACTTACCGAAGTGACTGCCATCGACGATCTGCGCAGCTATATCGCCGCCCTCGATGCCCACGGCGAGCTGCACCGGGTCAGGGCGAACGTCGATTGGAAGTTCGAGCTGTGCCACGTCTCGAAGGTCAACGAGGAGCAAAAGGGGCCCGCGCTGCTCTATGAGAATGTCAAGGACTATGACATTCCGGTGTTCACCAGCGCCTTCACCACGGCGCGGCGAATGGCCATCGCGCTTGGGCAGAACCCGGGTCTGCGGATGTCGCAACTGTCCAGGAAGTGGATGGAGCTGACCACCAAGCAGATGGTCAAGCCCACATTCGTCGACAATCCGCCGGTGATGGAAAACGCCATCACCGGCGATGCGATCGACATCGAGATGTTCCCCTCGCCCTGGTTCTATCCCGATGACGGCGGACGCTTTTTCTGCACCGCCGGCTTCCTGGTGACGCAGGACCCCGACACCGGCTGGACCAACCTCGGCACCTACCGCGCCCAGGTTCTTGGCAAGGACATCCTTGGCTCGCAGATCATCAAGGGCAAGCATGGCGACATGCATATGAAGAAATATGCGGCCCGCGGCGAGCTGATGCCGGCCGCCTATGTCGTCGGCACCGACCCGCTGCTGTTCCTCGCCGGCTCGACCCTGGTCAGCGCCCAAACCGATGAATACGAAGTGGCCGGCTCGCTGCGCGGAAGGCCGGTGCCGGTGTTCAAGTCCGACCTCACCGGCCTCACCCTGCCGGCGCGGGCGGAGATCATCGCCGAAGGCTGGATCGATCCCAACGAGCTGATGGAGGAAGGCCCGTTCGGCGAATACACCGGCTATTATTCGGGCAATAAGGGCAAGGATTATCCCAAGCCGGTGCTGCGTATCAAACGCATCCTGCATCGTAATAACCCGGTCATGTGGGCGACCACGGTCGGCAAGCCGATCAACGACATCCATATGATCCAGTCGCTCAACCGCACCGCCACGCTCTGGCACGATCTGGAAACAATGAAGGTGCCGGGCATCCAGAGCGTCTACTTCCCGCCCGAGGCCACCGGCCGGTTCTGGGTGGTGGTGTCGGTGAAGCAGATGTACCCGGGGCACTCCAATCACGTCGGCAACGCGGTGATCGCCTCGACGACCGGCCATTACGGGGTCAAGGGGGTGATCACCGTCGATCACGACATCGAGGCCGACGACTGGGACCGCGTCTGGTGGGCGCTGGCCACGCGTTTCGATCCGAAGCGGTCGGCGCAGATCATCGACCGCGGCCGCTCGACGCCGCTCGATCCGGGCCTGCCCATCGAGGCGCGCGAAATCGTCAGCCGCATCATCCTCGACGCCTGCACGCCGTTCGAGTGGGCCAACAAGCCGAACGAGATTTTCATGGACCGCAAGGTCCTGCAGAAAGTGTCGGACCGGTGGAACGAATATGGCTTCGACAGCGTCAGTCCGGTCGCCGGCATGATTGACCGGCTGACCCGGCCCGAAGTGAAGAAAGCCAGGTAGTCTGCTCTCCGGTTGCCGCCGGCGCCAATCCCTGGGCGCCGGCGGCGATCCTTCATGAAAACAGGCAGCATGAGCAACAAAGCCATCGTCATCGTCTGCAACCTCGACACCCGCGGCGAGGAGATTGTCTTCGTCAAGGACCTGATCGCCGGACGCGGGCACGAGCCCATCCTGCTGGATTTCAGCATGGAGGAGCCGCCGCCCTTTCCCGGCGACATCCGCACCGAAGACGTGGCGCGGCGCGGCGGCCTGCCAATCGAGATCGTGCGCGAGAAATACCGCTCCGACCGCGACACCGCCACCAACAACCAGATCAAGGGGGCGGCGGCCATCGTCCAGGACCTGCTGGGCGCCGGCCGGGTGCACGGCATCATCGGCATCGGCGGCGGCACCTCGACCCTGGTGGCGACCTCCATCATGCAGCGCCTGCCTTTCGGCATGCCCAAGCTGATGGCCTCGCCGATGGCGGCGCACCCGGCCTATATCGACAAATATGTCGGCACGCATGACATCACCATGCATCACACCGTGCTCGACATCGTGAAGATGAATCCGCTGCTCAAGGCGCAGATCGTCAATGCCGTCGGCGCCATTTGCGGCATGGTCGAAATGACCCAGGGCACCCAGATCGAATTCGAGCGGCCTTGCGTCGCGGTGTCGTCCTTCGGCTTCGGGGAAATGGCCGTCCAGGCGGCGCTGGGCATGATCGAAGCGGCAGGCTTCACGCCCATCGTCTGCCATGCGCAGGGCAAGGGCGACAAGGCAATGGAGGACATGATCCGCGCCGGCGCCTTTCACGGCGTGCTCGACCTCTGCATCGGCGGCATCATCGAAAACCTGTTTCACGGCAATCGCGACCCCGGGCCAGGGCGGCTGCTGGCGGCCGTGGACAAAGGCATCCCCATGGTGCTGGCGCCATGCGGCCTGGATATTCTCTCCTACGGCGGCCGCGCCGACATGCTGGAGAAAACCCGCGACCGGGTGCAATACGTCCAGGACGCGCTGCGCGTGCAGGTGCGCACCACGGCCGAGGAATTGCGCCACGCCGCCGACGTCATCGCCGAGCGGCTCAACCGCGCCACCGGGCCGTGGCGTTTTCTCATTCCCTTGCAGGGATGGTCATCCTTGGACAAGCCGGGGCGGCCCATTTACGACCCGGACGCCGACGCGGCGTTCGTTGCCCGCCTGCGGGAAAAACTCGCGCATCCCGAGCGCGTCAAGGATGTCGATCTGCATCTTTACTCGGACGCATTCGCCCGGGTCGCCGTCGATGAATTCGTGGCACTGTACCGGCAGGCGCGGGCGAACTGATGGTCGATCCCTGGCCCTTGCTCGGCACAAATGAAATTCTCGACACCGGGCTGTTCAGGGTCGCGCGGCACAGCGCCCGTTCGCCGCGCAACGGCACAGAGCGCGCGTTCCTGGTGATCGACATCCCCGACTTCGTCCTGGTCGTGGCAGTGACTTGCGCGCGTGACCTGGTGCTGGTCCGCCAGTACCGCCACGGCGCGCGCGCCGTCAGCCTGGAAGTTCCCGGCGGGCTGCACGATGCCGACGGCGAGACGCCGTTGCAGGCAGCGATGCGGGAATTGCGCGAGGAAACCGGCTACGGCGGCGGCAGCTGGAAGCCGATCGGCAAGCTGCGGCCACAGCCGGCCCTGCAGTCCAACGTCGCGTGGATTTTCCTGGCCACCGGCATCGACCAGCAGGAGCCGGCAGAGCCGGACGACGGCGAAGACATCGACGTGGAATTGTTGCCGCTGGCCAGGCTCGCCGCCTGCATTGCCGATGGCGGCATCGACAACGCCTTGACCGTGGCGGCACTCAGCCTCGCGCAACTGGGCGGACATCTGCAGGAGGAGAAAACATGATCGTGGGGAACTGGATGCGTCGGCAGCCGATCACCATCGGCGGCGATATGCTTGTCTCCGAAGCGAAGCGGCTGATGAGCGAAAACAACCTGCACGCATTGCCGGTGGTCGATGCCACTGGCCGCCTGCGCGGGCTGGTGACGCGCGCCAACCTGTTGCGCATGGGGCATTTCGTCATGCGCACCCAAAGCTCCGACGAGTTCAGTTTTTACGTCAACCGCCTGCGCGTGCGCGACGTGATGCTGCGCAATCCGGCGACCATGCAAAGCCACGAGACCATGGAAGAATGTCTGCGCAAGGGGCGGGCGCTCGGCGTGGCCCAGTTCCCGGTGCTGGAGAACGACAAGGTGGTGGGTGTCATTTCCGCCAACGAGATTTTCCAACTCGCGGCGCACTGCGCCGGCGCCTGCGAGAAGCGCAACGGCGTCACCCTGGCGCCGCTGAAGCTCGAACCAGGCATGCTCGGCAGGATCGTGGATGTCGCCGAGGCTGCCGGTGCCGTGCTGCAGGCCATCTACCCGATCGGACGCCCGGACAACGGCGAGTCGGGAGGACAGAAATCGGTGATCCTGCGCTTTCATGCCGCCAACTCCGCGGCTGTCGTCACGGCGCTTGAAACCGCGGGCTTTGCTGTCGCCGAGTCCAGCGGGGCCGAGTCCAGCGGGGCCGAGTCCAGCGGGACCGATGCCATGGCGCTGGCAGAGTAGGGAAGGAAAACAAATGTCCGCCGATCCTAAGAACCGCCCGCTGGTTGTTGCCATCACCGGGGCCACCGGAGTGATCTATGGCGTCGAGATGTTGCGCGTGCTGAAGGAGTGCGGGCAGGAGACGCACCTGATCCTGAGCGAGGCGGCCGGGCTCAATCTGTCCATCGAAACCAGATATTCCCTCAACGATGTGGCCTCCCTGGCCACCGTCACATACAATAACAAGGATGTTGCCGCCGCCGTCGCCAGCGGGTCGTTCCGCACCCGGGGCATGATCGTCGCGCCCTGCACCATCAAAACACTCTCGGCAATCGCCCATTCCTTCACCTATAATCTGGTCGCCCGCGCCGCCGACGTAACCCTCAAGGAGCGCCGCCCGCTGGTGCTGATGGTGCGCGAAACGCCGCTGCACAAAGGCCATCTCGATCTCATGAGCCGCGCCGCCGACTGCGGCGCCGTGATCCTGCCGCCGATGCCGGCCTTCTACCACCGTCCCGAAACGATCATGGACATTATCCACCAGAGCATCGGCAAGGCGCTCGACCAGGTCGAGATCGAACACAATCTCTTCAAGCGCTGGACCGGCAGCACGAACGGCCACCCGCGCCGGTGAGCGATCCGGTGCCGCCGGCCAGCGACTCATGGTCGTTCGCGCGGCACTTCTACGCCGAACCGGAGGTCGCCGATGCCTGCCTCGGGTTGCAGGATGACCTCGGTGCGGATGTCTGCCTGGTGCTGCACCTGTTGCACCTCGCGCTCATGTGCCGGTCGGTCTCGGCTGCATCCGTGGCCGGGATGGCGGCGGCGGCGCGTCCGTGGCGGGAGTCCGTGATCGTGCCGCTTCGCCTGGTCCGGCGCGGGCTCCGCCAGCCGCCCGCGGGATATGCCGGGGCGGCGGCCTTGCGAACCTCCGTCGCGGCGATGGAGATTGAAGCCGAACGGATGCAGCTTGCGTTTCTCGATGCATTGGACACGACCGCCCAGCCGGCGACGCCGCCGCCTGCCGCGGCGCGGAACAATCTGGCGGCCTACTGCGACCTGCTGGGCCAACCGCCGGAAAGCGTGAACCGGCTGCTGGCGCTGTTCGACGGATACCACAGTGTGCATGTGGCGGAATGACATCTTGGGCACACGGGATTGGACCACCCGGGAGCGGTATGCGAATGTTCCGGCCGCCACCCTGCCGATGCTGGGGAAAAACCCGGATGCCAGACGCCACAACGCGGGCCGCCGCTTTGCTGATCGCGGCGCGACACGACCCCGCGCAGCGCCTGCCGGATCTGCCGGCCGGCTTGCGCCCGGCCGACCGCGCGGCCGCCTACGCCATCCAGCGCCAGGTGGCGGCAAGCTTCACTGCGATCGGCGGTTGGAAAGTCAGCCCCTTCCTGCCCGATGGCCCGCCCTTTTGCGGCCCGCTGCCGGAAGCCGGCATCAGGGCAAGCCCGGCCACGCTGTCGTCCGCCGCGTTCTTGCTGCGCGGCGTGGAGGCCGAAGTGTCGCTGCGGCTCGCGCGTGACCTGCCGCCGCGCGCCACCCCTTATTCCCGCGACGAGGTGGCCGACGCCATCGGCGCGCTTCATCCGGCCATCGAAGTGTTGCAGTCGCGTTTCCTGGAGCCCACCGCCGTCGCCCCGCTTTCCGGTCTGGCGGACACTCAGGCCCATGGTGCTTTCGTGTATGGCGCGCCCGTCGCGTCCTGGCGCGGCATCGACCTCACCACCGAACGCGTGGTGCAAAGCGTCGATGGCGCGGTGAACGCGACCCACACCGGCCACCCGGGCGGCGATCTGCTGGGCCAGGTGGCGTGGCTGGCCAATGAGGGCAGCCTGTGGGCGGGCGGGCTGAAATCCGGCCAGTTCGTGACCTGCGGGTCCTGGACGGGGGCCAACCTTGTGGGGCCGGCGGCGCGGGTGCGGGTGGTGTTTTCCACCTTGGGGGCGGTGGCGCTTGATTTCGTTGGATAATGGCAGCGCAAGCAAGGCCAGGGCTCTGCCCTGGACCCGCAAGGGGCCAGCGGGCCCCTTGACCCCGCTCCTTTAGGCTATCCTGGTTGACCCGCGGGCGCGGGCTGCGCAGGGTGCCGCGCCGAAACGCCAGCAAAACCGGACGCAGCCGCCATGACCACTTCCCGGGTCGCCCGCCGTGCCGCCCTGACTGCCCTTTGCCTGCCTGCGCTCCTGACCGCCTGCGGCGGGCCGCCACCGCCGGCCCGGTTCGCCTCGCTGAGCTGGGACTACCTGCAGCCGCTGAAGCTGAACGTGGCCACGATCGAGGTGGACAGTTCCTGGACCTCGCGCGCCGGCAGCCGCGAGAGGGGATACCTCGCCCCGACCCCGCCGGTGGACGCGCTGCGCCGCATGGCTGACGACCGGCTGATCCCCGCCGGAAACGCGGGGCGGGCGGTGTTCGTCATCGACGACGCCTCGATCGTGCAGCTGCGCGACACCTACCAGGGCAGCTTCGCCGTGCACCTCGGCGTGTTCGCAGCCGACGGCACGCGCCGCGGCACTGCCGCGGCACGGGTGGGGCGCACGCATATCATCGACGACGACAGTGCCAACGGCGTGCGGGCCGAGTTGTACGACATGGTCAAGCAAATGATGTCGGACATGAACGTCGAATTCCAGTACCAGGTGCAGAAGTCGCTGCACGACGATCTGCAGACCACCGCGCCGGCGGCGCCGGGGGCGGGTCCGGTAGAGCAGCAGGAACTGACCTCGCCGACCGCGATCCCGCCACCCGCAATCGCCCCGGCGGCCGTGCCGCCGGCCTCGGCGGTGCCCTTTTCCAGCCCCGGGCCAACCAAGCTGGTCCCCTAACGGGCTCATTGTGACCATACCTTTGCAGATGAGACGGATTCAGCGTATCGTTCCGCTTGGCGGCCGGCTACGTGACGTGGCGAAGAATGAACGGGCCGGCCCCACGGCAGGGGCGCGGCCAACGTGCGCCCGCAGCAAGGAGGCGGCACGTCAATGCCCAAGGGCACTGTCAAGTGGTTCAACCCGACCAAGGGTTACGGGTTCGTCGCGCCGGACACGGGCGGCAAGGATGTCTTCGTGCATATCAGCGCCGTGCAGAAGGCCGGCCTGCGGACTCTGAACGAAGGCCAGAGGCTCAGCTTCGAAATCGAGCAGCAGCAGAACGGACGTGCCGCCGCGGTGAACCTTATCGCCGGCGACTGAGCCCGGCTTGCCGGGTTTAATGGCCCGGCGCGGCTGACAGGCCGGCAGATTGCGACCCCGCCGGGGCGGGGTCGGGCGGCGAGCGAATTGCCTCGGGCGTTGCGCCGGCTCGGGCGATGCGCCGGCTCGGGCGATGCGCCGGATGGATGTCGCGCGTGGTTGGCCAGCCATGCATTTCCATTTATTTGCGTTTGTGTTACACAACGGTGTCACCGTCGCGCGTCCGCGCGCTTCGCCGTGGCCAGCGAGCGCCTCCACAGCGGATGAACGAGGGATCATGAGTTCAAACCACCCAGACCCAGCGTCGGGCGGAACCTATTGCGTCGCTTGATGCCGATGCCGTGCGTGCGGCCTACCGGCGTTGGGCGGCGAGCTACGACGCCGTGTTCGGCGGCGTCTCAGCCTGGGGGCGCCGCCGCGCCGTGGCGGAAGCAAATCTTCTGCCCGGCAGCCGGGTGCTGGAGGTAGGTGTCGGCACCGGCCTCGCCTTGCCGCACTACCGGAAGGAAAAGCGTATCACCGGCATCGACCTCTCGGCCGAAATGCTGGAGCGGGCGCGCACGCGGGTTGTGCGCGAGGATCTGGCGAACGTTATCGGTCTGCTGGAGATGGACGCCGAGGCGACCAGTTTCGCCCCGGCCAGCTTCGACATCGCGGTGGCGATGTTCGTCGCCTCGGTGGTGCCGAACCCGCGCCGTCTGCTGGCAGAAATGCGGCGGGTGGTCCGGCCGGGCGGTCACATCCTGTTCGTCAACCACTTCGCCGCCGAGCGCGGCCCACGTTGGTGGGCGGAAAGGGCGTTGGCGCCTGCCTCGCGCAAGCTGGGCTGGCATCCCGATTTCGCACTCGAGGCGCTGCTGCCGGACGAGGACCGCGCCACCGCCACGCGGCGTTCGGTGCCGCCATTCGGCCTTTTCACCCTGGTGCGGCTGCCGAACTGACGCGACCGTACTGCATGGCGACGCTTGGCCCGCCGGAACGCCGGCGGGACCAACGCTTTATGTCCGATGGCCTGCGAGCCACCGGATGCTGGTTACACACCGGCAGACCCTCGAGATGCGGCCGCACACCCCGTCCTGGCCGGCCAATAGTCCGGTCACGCACGAGCATCTATCGCTCCGCACGGCCCGCCCGATAATAAGTCTTGTGTGGTCGGCGCGGCGCAGGGCCGGATCACGCCAATGTTTGCTTGTCGATCATCCGGGACCGTTTCTTCCCGCGACGCTGTCGGCCCGCTTCCTCCCGGCGCCTCGCCCAGCCAGCCGATTCGGGCGTGGATCCCGCGAAATCCACAAAACGCTTGATTTATATTGGTTTCCTTGCGTTAAATCAACTCAACCGTGGTCATTTGCCCGCCGGGTGCACGCCCGTACAGCGCCGGACTTATGCTGTTTTTCGCCGCAAGCCAGACTGTTCGTCCGCCAAGGTAAACCTCCTACAACCCACGGCCGGGTAAGGAATTTTTCACTAAACCCTTGAAATCAGGTAAAACGATCACAGTCTCGCGACCGACACAGGGGTGTGGCGAAGATACAACATTCGGCGCGGGAAACGCTCCAACGAGGCGATGCGACGGTATTCAGCGCTGGCCACGCGGCTTTCATAGCAATACGTTGCTTGAGAAGTCGAATGGGCGGCCAGTCGTCCGTCCGGGGGTTGCGCCCGGCGACCCGAAACACGAGGAGAACGAGCTATGAAGCTTCGGAGTTTGCTGTTGACCGCGACCATCATGGCGGTGCCGGCGGCGGCTATGGCGGCTGACCCTGTCAACGGCGTTTATGTCGGCCTGGGGGCCGGGTTCGACTACCTGAACACGGTGAACGGCACCAACCTGGTGTTCGCCGCGCCGATCCCCGGCAACCCGGGCAACGGCGTTCCCGTCAACAGCGCCAACCTCACCTCCAGCGGCGGCTGGGCAGTGCTCGGCAGTGTCGGCTGGGGCTTCGGCAACGGCGTGCGGGTCGAAGTCGAGGGCAACTACCGCGAGAACCACACCCGCGTCGGCAACTCGGTCTATGTCGGCGGCGGCGCGAACTTCCAGCAAGACGGCGTGATGGTGAACGCCCTGTATGACTTCACCACTCTCGCCCCGTGGGTGTCGCCCTATATCGGCGTCGGCTTCGGCTACGAGCAGAACGCCCTGCAAAACGGCAAGGTCTACTCGACCACCCTTCGCAATCAGGCGACCGTCAACTTCACCAACTCCGCCCGCGGTGCGGCGGCTGGCCAGCTGATCATCGGTGCGGCGTTCCCGATCTCGGGCGTCCCGGGCCTGGCGATCACCACCGAGTTCCGCTTCATGGGTGAGTTCGCCAACCAGACCTACGATGGCCGCACCACGCTGGCGCGTCCGGTTGCCGGCGGGCTGTATGGCACGAGCCTGAAGCTCGACGCGCCGACCAACGAAGACTTCCTGATCGGCCTGCGTTACGCCTTCAACGCCGCGCCGCCGCCGCCGCCGCCGGCCCCGGCTCCGCTGGTTGCCCCGGCCCCGGCCCCGGCCCGCACCTATCTGGTGTTCTTCGATTGGGACCGCGCCGACCTGAGCGCGCGCGCCCGGCAGATCATCGCCGAGGCGGCGCAGGCATCGACCCATGTGCAGCTGACCCAGATCGAAGTGTCGGGCTACGCGGACCGCACCGGCACCGCGCAGTACAACCTGGGCCTGTCGCGCCGCCGCGCCGACAACGTGGCCGCCGAGCTGGTCCGTCTGGGCGTGCCCAAGAACGTCATCGCCATTCAGGCCTTCGGCGACACCCACCTGCTGGTGCCGACCGGCCCGGGCGTTCGCGAGCCGCAGAACCGTCGCGTCGAAATCGTCCTGAAGTAGTCTTCGGCTGAACGGAAACGCCGCCGTCCCTCGGGGCGGCGGCGTTTTCTTGTACGGCGGAAGGAAGTAAGGCCAGGGCTCTGCCCTGACCCCATACCTTCAGACAGTCGTATAGTGAGGGGTGAGGAAGTGTTTGTGACACGTCCTCACCCCCCTTCACTATACGGCTGTCTAAAAATTAATGGGTTCTCAGGGCCTCTCGGCCCTTAGCGGGGTCCAGGGGCAGAGCCGCTGGCCTTACTTCGTCGCCGCGGAGGCGTGCTTCGCCGGCTTGGCCGGTTTCTCCGGCTTTTCAGGCTTTTCCGGCGCCGCCGGGCACTCGCTGAATTTCAGCGCCTGCGGAATGCTTTGCGTCTTGGTGTCGGCAAAGCCCGGCAGTTCCTCGGGCTTGCTCAGCGCCATCACCTCGTCGAACTCGCCCAGGGTGCGCTCGCAGAACTGGCTGCCCAGCACCATGGCGCGTTGGGACTGGGCATTGGCGAGCTGGCTGACGTATTCATCGCGCGTCTGCTGCCAGCGCCGCTTGTCATTGCGGCTGAAGTAGTTTTCCGCCGCCTTCGCCTGCTGCAGCAGCGCCGGCCGATAGCGGGTGATGAAGGCATTGTATTTTTCATCCGCCCGGCATGACAGGGCGGCGACCATCAGATTGCTCTGCAGCGCCGCCACCGAGAACGCCGTCACCTCGGTATGGCGCGCGCACCAGGGCGCCGGGGGCGGCTCCGGCAGCGGCGGCGGCACATAGGCGGCCTGTGGCGGCGGCGGTGGAGGCGCCTCCTTGGCGCAGCCGGCGAGCAGGGCGACGAATGACAGGGCGGCATATCGGACCAGCGCGGGACGCAGCATGCAAACCATCCAGAGGCAGGGGAAGACGCGCAGCAATAGGCCGGGTCCGCCGCGTCGCGCAACAGCACCCCGGGTGCCCGACGCAAGAAGGGACGCTGCGCTGCAGTGATTGGGGGGATTGCATATGTCGCGGGTCTGATATGCTGCCGGATATGCTAGACCTCACACAGCCGTGACGAGAGCCGCATGCAGCAGAGCGTTCCCGACCCTTTCAGCAATTATCGTCCAGGCCCCTATTTTTGCGAGCTGACCACCGAGCGCAGCGGCGACGGCGGTGCCGCCGCGGCGGTGCGCGCCCGCATCGGCACCATCGGCCTGGACGCGCTGCGCGCACGGGCCGCCGCCGCCGAGCACGACCTCATCAATCTCGGCATCACCTTCACCGTCTATTCCGATGCCAACGCCATCGACCGCATCCTGCCGTTCGACTGCATTCCGCGCATCCTGACCGCCGCCGAATGGGTGGTGCTGGAAGCCGGGGTGCAGCAGCGCGTGAAGGCGCTCAACCTGTTCCTGCACGACATCTACCACGCCAAGCGAATCGTGAAGGAAGGCGTGATCCCGCCCGAGCTGGTGTTCGGCAACGCCAACTATCGGCCGGAAATGGAGGAGTTCCCGGTCCGCTTCGGCACCTATGTGCATATTTGCGGCACCGACATCGTGCGCGACCGCGAAGGCCGGTTCCTGGTGCTGGAGGACAATGCCCGCACCCCCTCGGGCGTGTCCTACGTGGTCGAGAACCGGCATCTGATGTCGCGCACCTTCCCCGACCTGATGGCGGGGATGCGCCTGCGTCCGGTGGACGATTACGGGCTGCGCCTGCTCGAGGCGATGGCGGAAATCGCCCCCGAGGGGGTGGACAATCCGCAGGTCGTGCTGCTCAGCCCGGGCATCTACAACTCGGCCTATTTCGAGCACGTCTTCCTCGCCCGCGAAATGGGCGTGCCGCTGGTCGAAGGCGCCGACCTGTTCGTCGAAAACGACAAGGTGTGGATGCGCACCACCGGCGGGCGCCAGCCGGTGCACACCATCTACCGCCGGATCGGCGACGATTTCCTCGACCCCACCGTGTTCCGCCCGGACAGCATGCTCGGGGTGCCGGGACTGATCGGCGCCTGGCGCCGTGGCAACGTCGCCCTGGCCAATGCGGTCGGCACGGGCGTTGCCGACGACAAGGCGGTGTATGCCTACATGCCCCGCATTATCCGCTTCTACCTCGACGAGGACCCCATCCTCGCCAATGTCGAGACGCATATCTGTCGCGAAAAGAAGGGGTTGACCTTCACGCTCGACCATCTGGCCGAGCTGGTGGTCAAACCGGTGGGCGAATCCGGCGGCTACGGCATCACCATCGGCCCGCGCGCCAGCAGCGAGCAGCTTGAGCATGCCCGCGCGGCGCTGCTGGCCGATCCGGCCAACTGGATCAGTCAGCCCGTAATATCGCTGTCGGTGGCGCCGACGCTGACCGATGACGGCATCCGGCCGCGCCATCTCGACCTGCGCCCGTACGCGGTCACCGGCCGCGGCACCTGGGTGCTGCCCGGCGGGCTGAGCCGGGTCGCCATGAAGGAGGGCAGCCTGGTGGTGAATTCCTCGCAAGGCGGCGGCTCGAAAGATACCTGGGTCCTGACCGACGACGCCCCCGCCGGGGAGGAGCGCCGATGAGCCGCGATCTGGCGCTGCTGGCGCGCTACGCCGAGGGCCTGTTCTGGATGGCCCGCTATGTCGAGCGGGTGGAAAACATGGCCCGTCTGGTCGATGTCACCCAGACCTTCGAAAGCCCGGGCCGCGAGGCGGAAAGCTGGTTCGCGCTGATCCGCATCAACGCCGACGAGGCAGGCTTCGCCAAACGCGGCGTGGCGCCAACCGCGGATGCGGTCAAGCATTTCTATCTGCTCGACCGCGACAACCCGACCTCGGTTCCCGCCTCGCTGGAGGCGGCGCGGACCAATGCGCGCACCCTGCGCCCGCTGATCTCCACCGAGATGTGGACGCAGCTGAACGTGTTCCACCGCGACATGACCGATATCCATCCGTCCGAGCTGCAAGGCGACCTGCTCAGCCGGCTGTGCGGACGAATCAAGGAAGGCGTGCAGACCCATACCGGCATCACCGAGGGCACGTTCTTTCGCGACCAGGGCTGGCTGTTCTACCAGCTCGGCCGGCTGATCGAGCGTGCCGACCAAACCACCCGCCTGGTCGATATCCGCTACCATTTGCTGGTGCGGGCCGACAGCGGCGAGGAATTGCGGGTGGCGGAACTCACCCAATGGGGCGGGGTGCTGCGGGCGGCGGCCGGGTATCACGCCTTCCGCAGGGTGGCGCCGCCGGGCTTCACGCCGTCCGATGTCGTCAGCTTCCTGCTCACCGACACGCATTTTCCGCGCAGCGTAGGGCTATGCGTGGAACAGATCGAGTGGGTCCTGGGCCGGCTGCGCAGCCGCTGGGGGCTGCGCGGAACGGTGGCGGCGCTGGAACGGGTGGAGGAACTGCGTGGCGGGCTGATGGGCCGGCCAGTGGAGGCCATCATCGCCGACGGGCTGCACCATTTTCTCGATGGGGTGCAGCGGGATCTGATTCTCCTGGCCGGCGAGATCGGCACGGCGTTTTTCCGCGATTGGCGGCCGTTGGCGGAAGGGCAGACGCAGGCGCAGTCGCAGGGATAAAAAAGGCCAGGGCTCTGCCCTGGACCCGCAAGGGGGCAATGGCCCCCTTGACCCCATTCCTTACTCCGCCGCTTCCGCCTGCGGAGCGACCGTCCGGCGCACACGCACACGCCGGATGCGGCGCGCGTCCGCCTCCAGAATGCGAAACTCGAAGCCGGACGGATGCCCCACCACCTCGCCCCGCGCCGGCACCCGGCCGGCCAAGGTGAACACCAGTCCGCCCACCGTGTCGATATCGGCCTCGCGCTCGTCCTCGCTCAGCACCGGACCCAGCCGCGCCTCGAAATCCTCCACTGGCAAACGCGCATCCAGGTCGAGCGAGCCGTCGCCCCGCTCGGTCACCATCGGCCCCTGCACTTCGTCATGCTCGTCGGCAATATCGCCAACGATCTGCTCCACCAGATCCTCGATGGTCACCAGCCCGTCGATGCCGCCGTACTCATCCACCACCAGCGCCAGGTGCATGCGCGCCTGGCGCATCTGCAGCAGCAGGTCGAGCACAGGAATCTGCGGCGCCACCAGCAGGGGCCGGCGCAGGATGCTCTCCAGCTTGAAGCCGTCGGGCCGGCCGACATAGGCGAACACGTCCTTGATGTGGACCATGCCGACAATGTTATCGAGTTCCTCGCGATACACCGGCAGCCGCGAGTGGCCCTCGCGGCGAAGCTGGTCGATCGCCTCGTCGAGCGTCACCTCCGCCCGCATGGCAACGATGTCGGCGCGCGGGATCATCACGTCGTCGGCAGTGGTGCCGCGCAGCCGCAGCACGTTGGCGATCAGCGCCCGTTCCTGACGGTCCAGTTCGGGCACCTGCCCAGGCACCTGCGGCGCCTGCGCCGCCTCCTCCACCAGCTCGGCGATCGAGGCACGGACGGAATGCTCGCCGGGACGGCGCATCACCAGCGAACGGATGTGGCTCAGCAGACCGGCGCGGGAAAGCGGGCTCATGTCCTTTTCCACGGATTGCCCACACCGATCCGCCGCAGGATGCGCGTCTCCGCCATTTCCATCCGCCGCGCCTCGCCCGCGCCCTGATGGTCGTGGCCCTGCAGATGCAGCCCGCCATGCACCACCAGATGCGCCAGATGATGCGCCGCACGCCGCCCCGCCTGTGCGGCCTCGCGCCGCACCGTGCCGAGCGCCAGCACGATCTCCCCCGGCAGCCCCGGGGCGGCCGGCTCGAACGTCAGAACATTGGTCGGCTTGTTTTGGCCGCGGTGGCGGGCATTCAGCCGCTTCACCGCGGCGTCCGAGGCCAGCAGCACCGTGCACCCGATCCCGGCGGCGCCGGCGGCACGGGCCACCATCGCCTCCGGGTTGCGGACGACGCGGCGCCAGGCCGGCTCGTCCACGATGATCTGGATCCCCGCCGCGGCGGGGCACCCTATACTGGAAGGGTCCATGCGCTACGTGCCCGTCACCTCCACCGCGGCGGCGCGGCTCCGGCGGGCGTCCTGTCTGGCGTCTTTTTGCGCCGCCTCGCGCTGGTCATAGGCATCGACGATGCGCGCCACCAGCGGATGGCGCACCACGTCGCGCTTGTCGAACCGGCACACGGTAATGCCGGCCACCCCTTCCAGCGTGTCCAGCGCGTCGCGCAGCCCCGAGCGGGTGCCGCTGGGCAGATCGATCTGGCTGAGGTCGCCGGTGATGACCATGCGGGTGCCCTCGCCCATGCGGGTGAGGAACATCTTCATCTGCACCGGCGTGGTGTTCTGCGCCTCATCCAGAATTACGAACGCATGCGCCAGCGTGCGCCCGCGCATGAACGCCAGCGGCGCCACCTCGATCTCGCCCGTGCCCATCCGTCGGATCACCTGCTCGCCCGGCATCATGTCGTGCAGCGCGTCGTACAGCGGACGCAGATACGGGTCCACCTTCTCCTTCAGGTCGCCGGGCAGGAAGCCCAGCCGCTCGCCGGCCTCGACCGCCGGGCGCGACAGCACGATGCGGTCGACCCGGCCGGCCTGCAGCATGGCGACGGCCTGCGCCACCGCGAGATAGGTCTTGCCCGTACCGGCCGGCCCGATGCCGAACACCATTTCCGAGCGCGCGAGCGCGTCCATGTAGCCCGCCTGCCCGGGGCTGCGGGGACCGACGGCGCCGCGCCTGGTGCGGATGGCCGGCAGGTCGGCCAGCGGCAGCCTCGGGTCGTCGATTTCGCTCATGCGAATGGCGGTGTCCACATCGCTGGCGGCGATCGGCTCGCCCCGTTCCAGCCGCCGGTACAGCGCCGTCAGCGCCGTCTGCGCGGCATCGACCCGGCCGCCATCGCCGGCGATGGCGACCCGATTGCCGCGGCAGGACAGCCGCACGCCCAGGCCCTGCTCGAGGCGGACCAGATAGCGGTCATGGTCGCCCAGCAGCAGCGGCAGCAGCGCATTGTCGGCGAATGTGAGGGTCACCGCCTTGCCTGCAGCGGACGGGGGTGACCGGGATGGGGTGGAGCCGGGCTGGCCGGCCTGGATGCGGTCGGAACGTCGGGGAGGCGACGGTCTGGCTCAAGCGCAGGCTCGCTCCTGTTCTGGCAGGCTTGCGGAGAGAGAGTTGGTGTGGGCGGCCTCGATCTTCACCCGGGCCGCGCTGCCGATCAGCGTTTCCGGGCCGGTCGCATGCACCGGCTGCAACCAGGGCGAGCGGCCCGCCACCTGGCCGGGATGGCGGCCAGGGCCGGTGAACAGCACCGGCACGCTCAGCCCCACGCACGAACGGTTGAACGCCGCCTGCTGCGCGCGCAGGAGCGCCTGCAGCTCCTGCAGCCGGTCATCCGCCTCGGCCTCGCCCACCTGATCGGGCAACGCCGCCGCCGGAGTGCCGGGACGGGCCGAATATTTGAAGCTGAACGCCGCCGCGAATCCCACGTCCCGCACCAGCGCCAGCGTGGCCTGGAAATCCGCCCGGGTCTCGCCGGGATGGCCGACGATGAAATCGGACGACAGCGCGAGATCGGGCCGCGCCGCCCGCAAGCGCTCGACCAGGCGCAGGAAACCGGCCGCGGTGTGCCGGCGGTTCATGGCCGCCAGCATGCGGTCCGATCCGGACTGCACCGGCAGATGCAGGAACGGCATGAGCTGCTGCACCTCGGCATGGGCGGCGATCAGCGCCGCGTCCATGTCGCGCGGGTGCGAGGTGGTGTAGCGGATGCGCCACAGCCCGGGAATTTCCGCCAGTCTGCGCACCAGCCGCCCGAGCGAGGAGGGCGCGCCGTCGGCGCCGCTGCCGTGCCAGGCATTGACGTTCTGGCCGAGCAGGGTGATTTCGCGTGCCCCTTGCGCCACCAGCCGACGCGCCTCGGCCACGACGGACGCTTCCGGCCGGCTCTGTTCGGCGCCGCGGGTGTAGGGCACCACGCAGAAGCTGCAGAATTTGTCGCAGCCCTCCTGGATGGTCAGGAAGGCGGTCAGCCCCTGCGGCGCCGCGGTCTCGGGCAGATGATCGAATTTTTCCTCGCTGGGAAAGTCCGTGTCGATCACCGCGCCGGCCGCCCGGCTGGCCCGGGCCACCATTTCGGGCAGGCGGTGGTAGGTCTGCGGCCCCAGCACGATGTCCACGAACGGGGCGCGGGCGAGGATTTCCGCTCCCTCGGCCTGGGCGACGCAGCCGGCCACCGCCAGGATCATTCGCTCGCCGGCCTCGGCCCGGGCCTGTTTGAGCAGGCGCAGCCGGCCGAGTTCGGAGAAGACCTTCTCGGTGGCTCTGTCGCGTATATGACAGGTGTTAAGAATAACCATGTCGGCATCGCACGCATCCGGCGTGGGCGCGTAGCCGAGCGGTGCGAGCACATCGGCCATGCGGCCGCTGTCATAGACATTCATCTGGCAGCCCCACGTGATGACGTGGAGCCGTTTGCGGGCGGCCTCGGTCAATAGTCCCGGCTCCCCTCCGCCGGGTGGCTCCGGGCGGAAAGGAAGCAGCGAATCGACTGCGTGATCCGGCGGGTCAAGCGCACGGGCGCGAGTGTCGCAGATACCAGCGTGGTCGTGTCAAGAAAGATGAGGTCGCCTGAACGAATGGGTTCCAAGGGGACTCCGCCTGTCGCGCCGGCGCGCGCTTCCCGCGACGGCGGGTCCAGGACAGCGCCCTGGCCCTGCTTCATTCATGCATAAGCCGCCCGTCATGCATAAGCCGCCCTTGCGTGAGCCGCCGCCTTCTCCGCGCCGGCAGGAGTCAGCGGCAAGGCCGGCCGGTTCTGCCGCAGCGTCGCGGCACCGCCGGCGGTCGCTTCCCAGGTGGCGGCGGCCAGTGCCTTGCGGCTGGGAAAGTCACGCGGATCGAGGGCGTCGTGCAGCACCACGGTCACCCGCAGCCCGCATTGCTCGGCCAAGCGCCAGAAATGCGAGAACAGGTCCATGTCGCCGTACCAGGCGAACAGCGGCCGGTTCGCCCGTCCGGTGGGGAGTCCGGCGAGCCGATCGTAGACCACCGACACCGGCTGCACCAGCGGCGGCAGCCCGTACTCGGTGACCGGCAGCTCGGCGATCGACAGGAAGGCCGAGCGGAACGGCAGCACCCGCGAGCCATCCGAGGTGGTGCCCTCGGGGAACAGGATCAGGTTGTCGCCGCGGGCCAGCCGGCCACGCATGTCGTCGCGTTCACGCCCGGTGGAGGTGCGGCGGCGCTGGATGAACACGCTGCGGCCCAGGCGGGCGACGGTGGCGACAAGCGGCCAACGGGTCACGTCGTCCTTGGAGATGAAGCAGGCATGCAGCGTGCCGCCGAGAACCAGGATATCGAGCCAGGAGGAATGGTTGGAGACAAACACGATCGGCCGCCCATCGGCGGTGCGATGTGCCGGCGTGCCGATCACCCGCACCGCGAGGCCGATCGAGGCGCACATCACGGCCCAGTAGAAGCGTGGGAACCGCACTTTGGCCGAGCCCGGCAGCAGAAGCAGCAACGCCTGCACCGGCAGCGCCAGAACGGTGCCCAGCAGCACCGTCACCAGCCGCCTGAGCACGCGCAGGCTGCGCAGGATGTTGCGCCCGGGCGGCAGCAGGCCAATCCAGTCCGCCTGGTCGGCGCGCGGGTCCGGGCGCTGGCCAAGCGGCGGACGCTGGAGTTTCAGCCGACGAGGTGTTCCGTGCATGCCGCCGCCATAGCGCGGGCCGTGGTGGGGCACAATGACAGTCGTGTGACGGGATGCGGAAATCCGCGCCTCCCCCCGGGACCGGATCGGCCCGGAGCGGAACCGTTTGCCAAGGGGGCGAATTGTGGCACGGTTTGGGCGGATGGTCCGTATCCGACACATTCTTCGTGCCTGGGGGCTTCGCTCGGGGGGCCGGCGGGGCGGGCTGGCCGGCATGGCCGCCGCGCTCGTCCTGGCGTCGGTTCTGCGCGCCGAGCCCGGCCGGGCCGCCGACCCGATCGGATACGACATTACCATCGCGCCGACCGGCGATGCGGCGCTCGACCAGGCCGCGCATGATTCGTCGTCGCTTGTGACCCTGCGCGAGGGCGCGCCGGTGGGGCCCTTCGCGCTGATCGGCCGCGCCCGCGCCGATGTGGAGCGGATGCAGACCGCGCTGCACAGTTTTGGCTATTATAAGGGAAGCGTCGGCATCAAGGTGGCCGGCAAGAACCTCGACGACCCCGGGCTGGCCGATGCGCTGGATGCCGAGCCGGAGGGCGCCACCGTGAAAGTTGCGGTGGCGCTGACACCAGGGCCGCTGTTCCATCTGCGCCATGTGTCGCTGCCGGCAGACGTGCCAGCGGTGGCGCGCGCCGCCCTCGGGCTGGCACCGGGCGACCCCGCCGTCGCCGCCAACGTGCTGGCCGCCGGCGGTCGCATGCGCACCGCCTTGCTGGACAACGGCCACGCGCTGGCCCGCGTGGGCGAGCCGCAGGCAACGCTGGTACCGGGCGATGACGCGCTGGACGTGTCCTTCCCGGTCGAGGCCGGGCCGCGCGTTGATCTCGGCCCGATCGCCATCAGCGGCGAACAGCGGCTGCACGAGAGCTATATCCGCCGGCGGCTGCTGCTCGCCCAGGGACAGCGCTTCGACCCGGTGGCGATCGAGAAGGCGCGGCAGGATCTGGCCGCGGTGCCGGCGATCGCCGCGGTGCGCATCCGCCCGGCCGAGGCGCTCGACGCCGGGGGGCAGCTGCCGGTCCAGGTGGAGGTGACCGAACGGAAGTTGCGCGTGGTCGACCTGGGGGCGGCGTATTCGACCGACCAGGGTGGCAGCGTCAGCGCCTCCTGGACGCATCGCGACCTGTTCGGCAATGCCGAAGTGCTGGCCCTTGGCGCGGCCGTCACCCAGCTTGGCGGCACCGCGGCGACCCAGCCCGGGTACAACGCCACCGCCTTGCTGACCTTGCCGGACTGGTGGCAGCGCGCCCAGACGCTGAGTTTCAATCTGCAGGCGGTGCGCGAGTATCTGCAGGCCTATGACCGCACGGCGGCGATCGCCGGGATGACGCTGGCGCGCCAGCTCAATACCAACCTCAAGCTCAGCGCCGGGCTGCAGTTCGAGGATGCCTATATCGTGCAGGAAGACGTGGGGCGCAGCTATTCGCTGCTCCAGCTGCCGCTGACGGCGCAGTATGACAGCACCCATGATCTGTTCGATCCGCGGCACGGAATCCGGGCCGCCCTGACCGTCACGCCCACGTACAGCCTGGCCAGCGGCAACGGCAACGACGGCGACAGCATGTTCGTCATCGCCCAGGCCAGCGCCAGCACCTACCTCGACGTGGGCAAGTGGTTCGCCGGCACGGAGGGGCGCAGCATCCTGGCGCTGCGCGGCCTGGTGGGGTCGGTGAACGGCACCGCGGTGTTCGATATTCCGCCCGACCAGCGCTTCTATGCCGGCGGCGGCGGCAGCATCCGCGGCTTCCGCTACCAGTCGGTCGGACCGAAATTCCCCGACGGCAAGCCGGTCGGCGGCAACGGCATCGATGTGGCCAGCATCGAGTTCCGCCAGCGCTTCGGCGAAAGCTGGGGGGCGGTGGCGTTCGTCGATGCCGGGCAGGTCGGCAACACCGGGGCGCCATTCACTGGCACCGCCAGCGTCGGCGCGGGGGCAGGCGTGCGCTATTACACCTCCATTGGTCCGATCCGCGCCGATGTGGCGGTGCCGCTGACCAGCGGGCCCAAGCAGGATTCCTTCGAGCTTTATATCGGCATCGGCCAGGCGTTTTGATGCGGGAGCTGCCGATGCGGGGCCTTCTCATGCTGCGAAACCTGCTGACCAGGAACACTCTGATCCGGGCCCTGCGCGGTCTCGCGGCGCTGGCGGGCGTGCTCGTGCTGGTCGTGCTGCTGGCGGTGGCGGCGGTGCTGGTGGGGCTGAACACCGACCCGGGCCGCCGCCTGGCCGAACGCTTCGCCGCCCAGGCAACCGGCGGACAGGTGACGCTGACCGGTCTTGCCGGCCCGTTCCCGGTGGCGCTGCGGCTGGACCGCATCGAGCTGCGCGACGCCGCGGGCGTTTGGCTGACGGTGCAGGATGCCGCCCTGGGCTGGTCGCCGCTGCGGCTGCTCGCCGGTGAGGCACGCATCGACCTTGTGACCGCCGGCCGCATCGCCCTCGCCCGCCTGCCCGCCGCTCCTGCAGCCCCACCCGCACCGGCACCCGCGACACAAGCATCCGCCGCGTCCGCCGGCGGCTGGCCCGTGCGGGTCGATCTGGCGCGGCTGCGGGTCGACCGGGTGGAGTTGGCGGCGCCGGTGGCCGGGGTCCCGGCGACGCTGTCGGTGGACGGCAGCGCCCGCCTGACCTCGCTGCAGGCGGGCGAGGCGTCGGTCACGCTCATCCGGCTGGACGAGCCGGGCACCTACCGCGTCTACGCGCGGATCGACGCCGCCTCGCTGCGGGCCCAGGTGCAGGCGCATGAGGATGCGCGCGGGCTCGCCGGGCAAGTGGCGGGGCTGCCGGATCTGGGCGCCGTCGACGCCATGGCCTCGCTGGAAGGCAAGTGGCAGGCCGCCGCCCTGAAGCTGGCGGTTGCCGCCGGGCCGCTGCGCGCCGACGCCTCCGGCACGCTGGACCTCGACGGCATGGCGGGCTCCCTCGACGTGACCGCCCGCGCCCCGTCGATGCGGCCGCGGCCGGACCTGTCCTGGCAGCTGGTGGCGCTGGACGCGCATGTGCGCGGACGCCTGGCGGCACCGGAAGCGACGGCCTCGTTGCAGGTGGACGGGTTGGACGCGGCCGGGGCCGGGCTGCGCCGGCTTTCCGTGCAGGCGTCCGGCCATGCCGGTGCGGCGAGCCTGGAGGCAAGCGCCGAGGGAGTGCGCCTGCCCGGCCCGCAGCCCGACCTGCTCGCCGCCGCCCCGCTGCGCCTGCGCCTGGATGCCAGCCTGGACGAAGCCGGCCGGCCGGTGCGGTTTTCCTTTGCCCATCCACTGGCCTCGCTGGAGGGCACGGCGCGGACCGCGGGGGCGCTGTCAGCCGATGCCAGGCTGACCCTGCCCGCTCTTGCCCCGCTTGCGGCGGCCGGCGGGGTGGAGATTCAGGGGCGCGCGGCGCTGACGCTCAAAGCCGCCCGGGATGACGCCGGGAGCCATCTGGATGTCGATGGGACGCTCGGGGTGACCGGCGGGATGGCCCCGGTCGCCGCCCTGCTCGGCCCGGATGCGACGCTCGGCCTGACGGCGGGGTTGCGCGGCGCGGATGTGACGCTGTCGCGGCTGGAGGTGACAGGGCGCGCCCTGAGCATCGCGGCGCAGGGCGGGCTGCAGGGCCATGCGGTGGCGCTCGACTGGCGGCTGGGCCTGACCGACCTGACGGCGATGGCCAGGACGCTCGAGGGCAGCCTGACCGCGCAGGGGCATGCGGCCGGCCGAACCGACGATCTGACCGTGTCGCTTGACCTTTCCGGCGATGTGGCGACCGCCGGGTTTCCGCGCGGCCCGGTCCATGCGTCGCTGCAGGCGCAGGGACTACCCGGCCATCCCACCGCCACGGCCATCGCCGAGGGCAGGCTGGACGGCGCGCCGCTGGCGCTCGCGGCGCAGGCCAGTCGCGCCGCCGACGGGGCGCTGCATCTGGACATCACCCGGGCCGACTGGCGCAGCGCCCATGCCGACGGCGCGCTCGACCTGCCGGCGGGCGCCACGCTGCCGCTGGGGGCACTCACCCTCCGGCTGGGCGACCTTGGCGAATTCTCCCGCTTCACCGGGCAGAACCTCACCGGCGCCATCGACGCCACCCTGCGCACCGAACAGCAGACCGGCGCGCCGGTCGCGGTGCTGGATGTCAAGGCACGCAATGCCGGGCTGGCGGGAACCGCCTCGGTGGGCGAGGCGACCCTGGCCGCGCGGGTGCGCAATCCGGCAGGCAGCCCGGTGACCGAGGCGCGGCTGAGCGTTGCCGGTCTGCGCGCGGGGGGCATCGGCGGCGGGCTGCGGCTGGACGCCACCGGGCCGCAGGAGGCGCTGGCCCTGACGGTGTCGGCAAGCCTGACCGGCGTGTCGGGCGCCGACCTGTCGGTGCAGAGCACCGCCACGCTGGACGCGCCGGGCCGGACCCTGGGGGTGAAAACCCTGCAGGCCGGGTGGAAAGGCGAAACCCTGCGGCTGCTGGCCCCGGCGCGCGTGTCGTTCGCCGGCGGGGCGGCGGTGGACCGGCTGCGATTCGGCTTGCGCAACGCGGTGCTGGACGTGGCGGGCCGGGCCAGTCCGACGCTCGACCTGACCGCCTCGCTGAGCAACGTCACCGCCGACCTGCTGGCAATTGCCGATCCCGGCCTCAAGGCCGACGGCAAGCTGGAGGCCGACGCCAAACTCGCCGGCACGCCGGCCCGGCCGACCGGCACGCTGCGGCTGGCCGCCACTGGCATGCGCCTGCGCACCGGCCCGGCGGCCGGCCTGCCGGCAGCGGCGCTGACCGCCTCCGCCAGCTTGCTGGGCGACTCGGCGCGGCTGGACGCGGCGCTGACCGCCGGGTCCAACCGGCTGACGCTGGCCGGCACCGCCCCTCTGGCGCCGACCGGAGCGATGGATCTGCGCGCCGGCGGCACCCTGGACCTGGCGAGCCTCGACCCGATCCTATCGGTGAACGGACAACAGGCGCGCGGGCGGCTGGCCCTGGACGCCAGCATCGCCGGCACCACCGCCGCGCCGCGCGCCGGCGGCACGCTGCGCCTGGCCGGCGGCGAAGTGCAGGATTTCGCCCTCGGCGCCCGGCTGTCCGACATCGAGGCGGTGATCCAGGCGGAGGGCGACAGCCTGCGCATCGCCCGCTTTGGTGCCCACGCCGGCAAGGGCACGATCTCCGCCGCCGGCACGATCGGGCTGGCGGCGCCGATGCCGGTGGCGCTGACCCTGACCATGCACGACGCCAGCCCGCTGGCGAGCGACCATCTGACCGCAACGCTCGACGCCGATCTGTCGCTGCGCGGCGAGGCGCGCGGGCGGCTGGACGCGGCCGGCAAGATCACCATTCAGCGCGCCGAAATCCGTATTCCCGAACGGATCCCCACCACCGTCGCAGTGTTGGATGTGCGCACCCCGGGCCAGAAGCCGCCACCCCCGCCCGAACCCGCGCCGGCGATCGGCGTGGATGTCACGCTGCTGGCGCCCTCGCGCATATTCGTGCGCGGCCGCGGGGTGGACGCCGAACTGTCCGGCGACCTGCACGTCGGCGGCACCGCGGCGGCGCCGCAGCCGGACGGCGCCTTCAAGCTGCGCCGCGGCGAGTTCGCCCTCGCCGGCACCACGCTGCAGTTCACCCGCGGCGAGGTCGGGTTCGACGGGAGTGGAAAAATCGATCCGACCCTGAACTTCCTGGCCAGCAGCAACAACGGCACCGTCATCGCCAATCTGGCGATCACCGGCTATGCCAGCGCGCCGAAGATCGCCCTGTCGTCCACCCCGCCGCTGCCGCAGGACGAGGTGCTGGCCTGGCTGCTGTTTCACCAGAGCTCCGCCACGCTGAGCCCGCTGCAACTGGTGCAGATCGCCGGCGCGGTGGCGCAGATCGCCGGGGTGGGTGGCGGCGGGCCGGGCGTGCTCGACAAACTGCGCACCGGCCTGGGGCTGGACCGGCTGGCGGTGGGCAGCGGCGCCGGCGGCACCGGCACCGCGGTGGAGGCCGGGCGCTATGTCAGCGAGGGCGTCTATGTCGGCGCCAAGCAGGGCACCAGCGGCAGCGGCACGCAGGCGATTGTGCAGGTCGATCTGGCCCGCGGGCTGAAAGCGCAGGCTACCGTGGGCCAGAGCCAGGGCGCGACCGGGGCGAGCACGTCGGGGCAGGATTCTGGCACCAGCGTGGGGATCACCTACCAGTTCCAATACTGACCTGAGCGCGCGGGCCGGCGCGGCTTCGTAATGAGAACCGAATCTTCACCTCCTGCTGGCATGAGGGAGCCTCCTTCCCCCCCGAGGTGACCCATGGCCCGTGCCCTCCGTTTTTCACCGCGCGCTTCGATCGGCGTGCGCATCGCGCTCGGCTTCGGGGTCGTGCTGTTGCTGCTCGCCGGGCTCGGGATCTCCGCCCATCTCGGCATCGGCAGTGTCCGCGGCGAGTTCGACACCTACGTTTCAGTCGCCCGCAATGCCGAGCGCGTCGTGCATATCGGCGGCACGGTCAGCAACGCGCGGCGGGCTGCGCTGCTGTTCCGGCGTAACGGCGATCCGGCGATGGCGGCGCAGGTCAATACCCTGCTGACCGCGGCGCGGGAAGAAGCGACATCGGCCGCCGGCATCGCGATGACTGCGGAGAGACGCGCCGCGCTGACCGAAGCCGCCACGCTGATCGGTCAGTACGCCACCAATTTCGACGCGCTGACCACCCGCCTGACCGCGCGCGAGGCGTTGGAGCATCGTGAGATCGTGCCTCTGGCTGCCGACCTGCATCCGCTGTTCGACGTGCTGCTGGCCGGTGCGCGGGTGGCCAACAATGCCCCGCTGGTGGCCGAGACCGCCGCGGCGCAGGAATCGCTGCTGCTGGCCGAATTCGCAGTCGCCCGCTTCCTGGCGAACGGCCAGCAGGAAGAGGCCACGCGGGCGGCCAAGCACCTTGAGACCCTTGCCGGCCGGGTGGACACGTTGCGGGCCGGCACCTGGGGCGCCAGCCAGGCTGAGCGCCTGCAGCAACTCGCGGGGCTCGTTGCCCGCTATCGCGCGGTTTTGAGCTCACTGGCGCCGATCGTGTTGGAGAGCGACCGCATCGTCGACCAGACCAACGCGCAGCTCGGCGAACAGATCTCCGCCCTGCTCGCCCGCACCAGCGACTCGCAGAACGAGGCGTTGCGGCAGACCCGCGAGGCGCTGCAGGACACTCTGGAGGTCACGTCCACCCGCGGGAGCGCACTGGCGGGCGGGGCGGTGCTGGTCGGACTGCTGCTGTCGGTGCTGATTGCCCGCGGCATTGCCGGGCCGGTAGGGCGGTTGACAACCGCCATGGGCGCGCTGGCCGAGGGGCGGTTGGACACGCCCATCCCGGTGCGCGACCGGCGCGACGAGCTGGGCGCGATGGCCCAGGCTCTGGAAGTGTTCCGCGGCGGCATGCGCGAGGCGGCGTCACTGCGCGCCCGCCAGGCGGTGCAGGCGCAGGAGGCTGAGGCGGCGCGCCGGGCGGCGCTGCGCGACCTCGCCGATGGGTTCGAGGCAAAGGTCGGCCAACTGGTCGGGTCGGTGGCCGAAGCGGCCACCGGTCTGCGCGCGACGGCGTCCGCCATGGAGGGCACCGCGCGCCAGACCACCGGCCAGTCGGCCACCGTCGCCTCGGCAGCGGAGCAGGCGAGCGCGAACGTGCGAACGGTGGCGGTGGCGGCCGAGGAGCTGTCAGCCTCGACCGTCGAGATCGGCCGCCAGGTGGCGCAGTCGGCGGCGATCGCCGGCCGCGCGGTAACCGATGCGCGGCGCACCGACCAGGTGGTGCGCGCGCTGGCTGAGGGGGCGCAGCAGATCGGCGAAGTGGTCAATCTGATCAGCAGCATCGCCGGGCAGACCAACCTGCTGGCACTGAACGCCACCATCGAGGCGGCGCGGGCCGGCGAGTCCGGCCGTGGGTTCGCGGTGGTGGCGAGCGAGGTGAAAGGGCTGGCGGCGCAGACCGCGCGCGCCACCGACGACATCGCCAAGCAGATCGGCCGCATCCAGGGGGTGACGCAGGAGGCGGTGGCGGCCATCGGCGGCATCGCGGCGACGATCGACGAGGTCAGCCGCATCGCCGCGGCGATCGCCGCCGCGGTCGAACAGCAAGGGGCCGCCACCCGGGAGATCGCGCGCAACGTGAATGAAGCGGCACAGGGCGCGCGCATGGTCAGCGAAACGATCGTGGGGGTCAGCTCGGGGGCGCAGGAGACGGGACGGGCGGCCGGACAGGTGCTGGAGGGAGCAGGGCGGCTGTCGGGACAGGCAGCAGGTTTGCAGGGAGAGGTGGGGCGGTTTCTGGCGGAAGTGCGGGCGGGGTAAGTCAGGGCTCATAGGCGGCCCGCTTGGCTCACCCGATCACCCCGGCCCGCCACGCCGCGCCCCCAACGCCACCCAACGCCAGCACCCCCAGCGCCGCGGCCGGCAGCACCCCGGAGCGGCCGCCGGCGAACACCATCGTATAGACCGCCTTGAGCACATTGTTGGACGAGGTGGCGAGCAAAATGGCGACGATCCCGACACCCACCGGCAGGTCGCCGGTGGCGTGCTCGGCCAGGCTCAGCACGAACGGATCAATGTCGGACACGCCAACGATCGCCGCCAGCAAATAGATGCCGGTCGCCCCATAATGCGACCGCGCCCAGGCCGAGAGCAGCGAAATCACCACGAACAGGCCGGCGAAAACCACCGCCGCGCCAAGCTCCAGCGGATTGGACGATGACCCGACCGAATCGGCGGGCCCGGCCTGCGCGCGGTTGATCCATTGCCACACGCCAGCCATCGCCAACCCGCACGCCGTCAGCGCCAGCAGCATCGGCGCCAAGCCAACGGCAAGCGGCCAGTTGAAGATGGCGATGATGATCAGCAGCCGCACATACATCACAGAGGTCGCGAGGATAATGCCGGTCTGCGCCTGGCGCAGCGTCGACGGATCGGCGCGCACGCGGCGGGCCAGCACGACCGTGGTGGCGGTGGAGGAATAGAACCCGCCCAGCAACGCCACCCACAGACCCGCCCCGGCCGGCGCGACATAGCGCTGCAGCAGATAGCTGGCGTAGGAGACGGTGCAGACCGCGAGCACCGCGAGCCAGACCTGATGTGGTGTGATATCGGTCAGCGTGGTCACCGGCTGGTCCGGCAACAGCGGCAGCACGAGCCCGGTCAGCACCAGGAACTTGCCGGCGGTGAGGATCTCGCCGGATTCGATGTGCCGCGCGAGGCCGTGCAGCCGCTCGCGCCCGGTCAGAAGCAGCATGCCACTCACCGTGGCGCCGACGGCAATCCAGGGCGGCTCGATCAGCGCCACCGGCCCGATGAGATAGGCGAGAACATTGCAGACGGGAACCATCAGCCCGACGTTGGGCTTTCCCTCGTCGTCGGTCTCGCCGACATGGCGCCAGTAGTAGCAGGCGAGCCAGCCGCCCAGCACCAGCAGCCCGACGCTCAGCGGCAACAGGCGGATGGGGTCCAGCCGGTACAGCAGGGCGCCGATGAGCGCCAGCAGCGGAAAGGTACGAACGCCACCCGGACGCGCCTTCTTCACGCCGGCATAAAATTCCTCGAACGCCAGGCCAAAAAAGAATCCCAGCCCCAGCAGCAGCAAAAACCGGGCAACGGGCGTGTCGATGGTCATCGCAGCTTCGCCGCGGGGATGGGTATGGCGATCATGGCACCGGCCAGGCCGGTATCTGGCCGCCGTACAGCACCCGCACCTGCATGTCGTACTGGGCGATGCGCTCCAACGGGAACGCGCTGCCGCTGCGCAGCGACAGCGGCGCGGTGATGCTGCGCTGCGTGTCGGTCGCGGTGGCCGCCAGAGTTTCGGGCGCCGCGGGCGCGCGCAGCACCCGCAGGCATTCGTGATGCGGCGCGGTGAACGAGGGCATCTCGCCGATCAGCGGCGTCGACCAAAGGCAAAGACCCTCCGCGTCGTTCGCCTGCCAGGCGATGATCATTGCCATGGCGCCCGGCTGCGGGTCGGTGCCGGGTACCAGCGTCGCATCGCGCCAACCGCGGCCTCCCGGAGCGATGTAGAGCAACGTCTGGAACGGCCAGTCCTTGGTGCGGTCCAGCAGCAAACTGTTGCCGATCACCATCCGCTCCAGCTCCGCCGCCGGCACCGGCTGATAGCCGGCATACGGATCGCTGGCACACCCGGCCACGCCCAGCAGCAGGGCCATGGCGGCTGGCCCGCTCCGCTTGCCCCGCCACATGTTCACGCCTTTCGCAGCAGGAACAGCGCCTGCTCGCCGAACAAATTCGCCAGTCCCACAAAGCGGCGCCAGGGCGAGCGCTGGCCGGCGTCGTCCACCGCCAGCCATTCCTCGACCCGATACCCCTCCTCGCGGCACAGCACGAAAAAGTCGCGGATGGTGCAGGGATGGATGTTCGGTGTCTCGTGCCAGGGCCGGCTCCACACCGAGGTCATCGGCATCCGCCCGCCCCAGAACAACTGCCAGCGCAACGGCCAGTGGCCGAAATTCGGAAAGCTGACGATCGCCCGTTCACCGATGCGCAGCATCTGCCGCAACACCTCGCGCGGACGCTCGACCGCCTGCAGCGCGCGCGACAGCACGACATAGTCGAACGCCCCATCCGGATACTGCGCCAGATCGGTGTCGGCATCGCCATGCATCACCGGCTGGCCGTGTGCGACCGCGCGCGTCACCTCGGCCATATCGATCTCCATGCCGCGCGCATCGCAGCCACGGGTGCGATACAAATAATCGATCAACGTGCCGTCGCCACAGCCGATGTCGAGCACGCGCGAACCGGGCGAGACCATCTCGGCAATCAACCGGAAATCGAGCCGCATGTTCTTGGCGACATAGCGCACGCCGGCGGCGGACACGGGGGCGTTCATGGGGCGATGCGAAGCAAGGAAGACCAGGGCTCGGCCCTGGACCCGCCAAGGGGCAGTGGCCCCTTGGAACCCATTACTTTTAGGCAGTTTTTATACGAGGGGGGTGAGAAGATGAACCGGTTCACCGCCTGCCCTCCCTCGTATAACAACTGTCCAGGTAGCGGGGTCCAGGGCAGAGCCCTGGCCTTGCTTGCTTGACGCCGCGTCACGAAGGCAGCCCCGCGTGCTCGGCGCAGCCGGCGAGGAAGCCGGCCAGGGTGCGATGGAAGTCGGGTTCGTCCAGCAGGAAGGCGTCGTGGCCTTTGTCGGAGGGAATTTCGACGAAGCTGACGTTGGCGGCGGCCCGGTTGAGCGCGCGGGCGATCGCCCGGCTTTCAGCGGTGGGAAACAGCCAGTCGCTGCTGAAGCTGACCAGGCAGAACCGTGTGCGTGTGCCGGCGAAGGCTTTCGAGAGGTCGCCGCCGTATTCGGCAGCGAGGTCGAACAGGTCCATGGCGCGGGTGATGGTGAGGTAGGCGTTGGCATCGAAGCGGTGCACGAAGGTGCTGCCCTGGTGCTGCAGGTAGCTTTCCACCTCGAAGATATCGCCGAACAGCGACAGGCCGGTGGTTTCGTCGGGCCGGCCACGCAGGCGCCGGCCGAATTTGCGGGTGAGCGCCTGCTCGGACAGATAGGTGATGTGGGCGGCCATGCGCGCGACCGCCAGGCCGCGGGCGGGTATCTTGCCGGTCTCCCAGTAGCGGCCGCCCTGCCAGTCCGGGTCGGCGAAGATCGCTTGGCGGCCGACCTCGTGGAAGGCGATGTTCTGCGCCGAGTGGTAGGCGGCGGTGGCGATCGGCACGGCGGCGAATACCGAGTCCGGGTGGGCGGCTGCCCAGTCCAGCGCCTGCATGCCGCCCATCGAGCCGCCGATGACGGCAAACAGCCGCCTGATGCCCAGGTGGCTGATCAGCCGCTTCTGGGCGTTCACCATGTCGCGGATGGTCACCGGCGGGAAATCGGTGCCCCAGGGGCTGCCGTCACCGTCGTCGCGGGCGCTGCGCGGCCCGGTGGAGCCCATGCAGCCGCCGAGCACATTGGCGCAGATCACGAACAGCCGGTCGGTATCGACCGGCCTTCCGGGGCCCACCACCATGTCCCACCAGCCCGGCTTGCCGGTGACCGGGTGGGTTTCGGCAACATACTGGTCGCCGGTGAGAGCGTGGCAGATCAGCGCGGCGTTGGTTCGTTCCGCGTTGAGCCGTCCATAGGTGCGATAGGCCACCACGAGAACGTTGCAGCATGACCCCGCACTTCGAGCGCGAGCCCGTCATCGAAGATGACGTGCTGGTGGTCGGTGGGGGGCTGGGCGGAGTCCATGACGGCAACGCATAGGGCGGTGCCCGGCGGGCTGCAACAGCTACCCGGCCCCGCTGCCTATGCAGGCCGCCGTGCATCCGCTATTCCAACCACCCCCAAACCCGCCGCAAGCCCAAACCTGGCGCAAGAATGTCCAGCACTGCCTTGAGCACCCCTGACCCGACGGATGATCGCACCGCCACGCTGGTCGGCCTGCGCGCCGAGATCGATCGCCTGGACGATGCCATCCATGATCTTTTGATGGCACGGGCGGAGGTGGTGGCGCAGGTGAGCAGCCAGGGCGGCAAGGGACGGGTGGCGCTGCGTCCGGGACGCGAGGCCGGCATTCTGCGCCGCCTGCTGCGCCGCCACCATGGTCCCCTGCCGCGCCGCGCGGTGGTGCGGGTGTGGCGCGAGTTGCTGGCGGCGACCACTTCGATGCAGGGCCCCTACGCCATCACCGCCTGCGAGGCGGAGCCGGGCAGCGGCTATGCGCAATGCGCCCGCGAGCATTTCGGCGCCTTGACGCCATTGCGCGTGCATCGCAGCCCGGCGCAAGCGATCGCCGAGGTCGCCGCCGGCACGGCCACCGCCGCCGTGCTGCCGCTGCCGACCGAGGAAGAAGCGCAGCCCTGGTGGACATCATTGTTGCACCGCGCCGATCCGCGCCTGCATGTGGTGGCGCGGCTGCCGCTGTGGGGGCCAAGGAGCGAGGGGGCGCCGCGGGTGCAGGCGCTGGTGGTGGCGGCGGTGCCGCCCGATCCGAGCGGAGATGACCGCTCGCTGATAGCCCTCGAGCTGGCGCCCGAGCAGAGCCGGGCGCGCCTGGGGGCAGCCCTGGGGGCGGCCGGATTCAGCCTGGGCCAGACGCTGCTGCGGCGCGACCCGCGGGTGCCGGCGGCCCTGGCGCTGGTCGATGTGGATGGTTTCGTGGCCGGCGACGACCCGCGGCTGGCGACGCTGAGCGATGCGTTGCGTCCGCCGGTGGTTCTGGGCGCCTATGCCGTGCCCGTGGAGAGAGACAACGCATGACCGGACCGACACCGCGCCCCGAGGTTCTGACCATCGCCGCCTATGTCGGCGGCGATGCCAATCTGCAGGGCATCAACCGCACCATCAAGCTGTCGTCCAACGAGGGCGCATTCGGCCCGCCGCTCGGCGCGCAGGAGGCTTTCCGCAAGGTGGCGGCGGAACTTCACCGTTACCCCGACGGCGGATCGCTCGGATTGCGGCGGGCGATCGGTGCGCGCTTCGGGCTCGATGCCGAGCGCATCGTCTGCGGCACCGGCTCGGACGAGCTGATCCAGCATCTGTGCCACATCTATGGCGGGCCGGGTGCCGACATCATCATGACGATGCATGGGTTTACCATGTACCAGATCGCCGGCACCTATGCCGGCAGCCGGGTGCTGAAGGTGCCGGAGCGGAACCTGACCGCGGATGTCGACGCCATCCTGGCCGGCGTCACCCCGGCCACGCGCATTGTTTTCCTCGCCAATCCGAACAACCCGACCGGCAGCCTGCTGACGCAGGTGGAAATGGAACGGCTGCGCCACGGGCTGCCGCCAAAAGTGCTGCTGGTGATCGACGCCGCCTATGCCGAATACGTCACCGCGCCGGGGTACGATCCCGGCACCGTGCTGGTGGATGCCGCCAACAACACCGTCATGCTGCGCACCTTCAGCAAGGTGTTCGGCATGGGCGGCATGCGGGTGGGCTGGGCCTACGGGCCGGCCGGGGTGATCGACGCCATCAACCGGGTGCGCGGTGTGTTCAATGTGAACATCGCCGCCCAGGCCGCCGCGGCGGCGGCCCTGGCCGAACCGGGCTGGGTGGAGCGCAGCGTCGCCCATAACACCGAATGGCGGGCCCGCCTGTCGTCGGCGCTGCAAGACCTGGGCATCAAGGTCTGGCCGAGCCACGGTAATTTTCTGCTCGCCGATTTCGGCACCGCGGCGGATGCCCGCGGGGCGGACGCGTTCCTGCGCGGGCGGGGGATCATCGTGCGCGGCATGGCGGCCTACGACCTGCCGCACTGCCTGCGCATCACCGTCGGCACCGCCGAGGAATGCACCCTGGTGGCCGATGCGCTGGCCACGTTCAGGTCGATCCGGGCGGAAGACGGCGACACGGATGGCTGAGCCGCTGTTTCGCCGGCTGGCGCTGCTGGGCGTCGGCCTGATCGGCAGCTCGGTGGCGCGGGCGGCGCGCGAACGCGGCGGGCTGGCGGCCGAGGTGGTGGCCAATGCACGCAGCGAGGCGACGCTGGCCCGGGTGCGCGAACTGGGCATCGCCGACCGCACCGAGATCGACCCGGGGCTGGCGGTCGAGGGGGCGGACTGCGTGATGCTGTGCGCGCCGGTGGGCGCCTATGCGCAGCTTGCCCAGGCGATCGCGCCGCATCTGGCGCCGGGCTGCATCCTGACGGATGCGGGATCGACCAAGGTCTCGGTGATCCGCGATGTGGGGCCGCTGGTGCCGGAGGGAGTGCATTTCGTGCCGGGGCATCCATTGGCCGGCACCGAGCATTCCGGCCCGGATGCCGGTTTTTCCAGCCTGTTCGAGGGCCGCTGGTGCCTGCTGACGCCGCCGCCCGGCACCGATCCGGAGGCGGTGGAGCGGATGGCCGAGTTCTGGCGGCGCTGCGGGTCGATGGTTTTGAGCATGGAGCCGGCCCATCACGACCGGGTGCTGGCGATCGTCAGCCACCTGCCGCATCTGATCGCCTTCACCATCTGCGGAACGGCGGACGATCTGGAGGGCGAGACACGGCAGGAAGTGCTGCAGTTCGCCGCCTCGGGGTTCCGGGACTTTACCCGCATCGCGGCGTCGGACCCGGTGATGTGGCGCGATGTGTTTCTCAACAACCGCGAGGCGCTGCTGGAAATGCTGGCGCGCTTCACCGAGGACGCGCAGGCGATGGCGCGGGCGGTGCGGTGGGGGGATGCGGCGTATATCGAGGACCGGATTCTGCGGGGGCGGAAGATCCGGCAGAGCCTGATTGAGTTGAAGCAGGCTTAGGCAAGGAAGGCCAGGGGCTCTGCCCCTGGACCCCGCCAAGGGCCGAGAGGCCCTTGGAACCCATTGGTTTTAAACAGTTGCACTATGAAGGGGGGTCCAGGGCAGAGCCCTGGCCTTGCTTCCTTACCCGCGCCGGATCAGGCGGGGCGGCGGGGAGCGGCTGAGGGTGCATGGATTATATTCCTAGCGCGAGCGAAGGTGGTTCGCAAGTGAGATTGAGGCAGCGGAGGTTCCGTTCGTAATGTAACCTGGCCGCTATCGGTGGGACGCGGACCTGGCAGTGACGCCCGCCAGAGGGCAGACCGGTGGGGTGCGAAGCCGGTTGGCATTGCACCTTCGCGGGGGACCGGAAAAAGTTCGGAGAAGGTGGTGCAATGCCTGGCGGCATTGCACCCCAGAGCCTGGTTGCGACGCACAGCGGTCATCGGCTGTTTGGGGATGTTGCGGTATCATCTGTCCATGGACCAGGACCTGCGACCAGCCCTCAGCGATGATCTCGACGCCGTCGAAGACGTCGTTCGATCAGCCTACTGTCACTACGTGTCTCGTATCGGACGAGAGCCAGGGCCGATGGGCGATGACTACAGCCGACTTATCCGTGACGGCTGTGTCCACGTCATCGAACACGACGGCACGGTGCGAGGCGTTCTCGTGCTGGTGCCGCAAGAAGACTCCATGCTTCTGGACAACGTCGCTGTTTCCCCCCCGGCGCAGGGTTTAGGGCTGGGTCGTAAGATGCTGGCGTTTGCCGAGCGTGCCGCAGTCGATGCGGGTTACCGCTCCATCATGCTTTATACGAACGAGGCCATGGCGGAAAACATCGAACTCTACAAACGGATTGGCTATTGCGAGACGTATAGGGTCGAAGAAAAGGGACTTCGGCGTGTTTACATGACTAAGGCGGTTAGCTAGGCGATCAAACTGACAGGCTTGCTATGTTATGGTAGACGTAAGTTCTTCTTCGGAATCACTTCTCCACCACAAAATCAACCTGAACGTTGCATCAATCAAGAATTATGCAACGCACAAAGCCGGCTTATCTGCCTGCAAATTTCCGCAATCCGATCCCATATCACGCTGGAGCCGGATTGGCCGCTTCAATAGCGGTTCTCCTCGTCCCATGGATAAAGGCGCGGCACAACCACTGTAAGCACCGTCGCCAGCACGACAGCGGTGGAGGACCCGGCCAGGAACAACGTCCAGGTCGTCGGCCGCGTGGCGCCCAGAGCAATGATCACGAACAGGATCGGCAGATCGAGGAAGTGCGTGAAGGTCGGCACGGTCTCGCCACGGGCACGCTCCAGTTCAGGCGTGACTTGCCCGGCGACGAGCGCAGCCCGGGTGAGGCGGCGCAGCCGCATGAAATAGAGGCGGGTGACGGTGTTGCCTTCGATGAACTCGAAGGCGAACAGGCCGACCATGCCGGCCAGCCACGGAATATGCAGGAAGCCCCAGCCGCCATAGACCGTGACGATAAGCCAAGTGCCGGACATCATGAGCAGCAACGCACCTGGAACCACAAAACCATCGTAAAAGACGGCGATGTTGCGAACGGCTTCGGCGAAAGGTGCGAGTTCGCGAAGTTGTCGTGAGCGCAGGTCGGCCATCCAGACACCGATCAACCCCGCCCCCATCACCACCGCGCCGAGGATATGAAACAGGCGTATCACACCATAGCAATCCATTGGGTTGGCTCTTCCCCCACACGTTTCCGCAGGTCGCACTGCAGCAGCGTTACCTGACCTTCACGACCGCCGGCTGAGCCGGCCTTTCATCTTCAAGCCGTCCCGCATGTTGAGGCTGAGCAGGGCGATGTTCGTTGCTCCCGCCGCGAGCTCCAGCGCCTGCACGGCATAGAACCCAATATCGAACTCATTGGCTCTCGCTTTGGACGCGAGGAAAAGCGCCGATGGGATGAGAATCAGGAGGCCGTTGGCAGCGATAAACGGCATGCGTTTGACCTTTGCTCCTATCACCCCAGTGCGTCGCCCTTTTGCCAGGGAAAAGCCGGAGCCTCCTGTCGATGCCAGTGCCGGAATGAGCAACAGAAAACCCCATGGTATGGCGGTTTTGACGGCAATGACAGTCGCGGGAGACCCAAACAGTTCGGTGAGAGCTGTCGATAACCAGAAGGTCGCAATCGTGAAGATTGCGACTGCGCCTGCAAGAGGGTGTATGATTTTGATCATGAATTTCCATCCGATGCCAGAAGTTCGCTTCAACTGTGCAACGTGAGTGACGTGCGCTGCGCCCATTTGGAACCAGTGGGCGATCGCGACGGCCGGGCACGGACAGGCGGAAGGCTTGAGGGCGGGGGCTGTGGAGGCACGAGGGGCATGGCGACTCCGTTGGATATGGCAGCACGGTGTCATCGTGGTATGATGGGGACATACCCAAATTGACACCATGATGTCAATAGGAGCATATGGCGACAAATGCCTAAGACCCAGCGAACCCCGGCCGGAGCCGCTTTGACGGACCTCACTCTCGACCTGTTCAGGCTCACCAACCGAATGCTTGCCTCAGGAGACAGGCTCGTCGCTGGCCTTGGCTTGACGAGCGCCCGGTGGCAGGTCCTCGGCAGTATCGTCGCCGTCGACCGGCCGCAGCCGGTCGCATGGCTCGCGCGCGATATGGGAGCCAACCGCCAGAACATTCAGCGAATCGTCAACGATCTGGTGAAGGAGGGCATGGTCGCGTTCGAGACCAACCCGCATCACCGGCGAGCGCACCTCGTCATCCTGACAAAGAAAGGAAGAAAGACTTTTGACGCCGCCATGCTCCTGCAAGCCCCATGGATCAACAAACTCTCGGAGGGTCTTCGGGTAGAAGACTTGGGGGCGACCCACAACGTCATAACGACGCTCCTCCAGAAGCTGGAAAGAGATGGAGATGCTGAGGAGTAAGAAGCCTAGCTACATCACAGTGCCTGGAATATGCTTGTCTGCACATTTGAAGACTTATGAACCAAAAACGGAGCCTTAAAATTTAGGGGCTTTTCCGTTGCAGAAACTAGGTGCATAATGAACCCATGATTTACGGGTATGCACGGGTCTCGACGGACGGCCAGAGCGTTGACGCCCAGGTGCGCCAACTCCGGGCGGCGGGCGCGCGCCAGGTGTTCCGCGAGGTGGCGAGCGGAGCCAAGACCGACCGCGCCCAGCTCCGCCGCGCGCTCGACCAGCTCGACCCCGGCGACGTGCTGATGGTGACGCGGCTCGATCGCTTGGCCCGCTCGACCCGCGACCTGTTGAACACCCTCGCCAGCATCGCCGCGAAGGGGGCCGGGTTCCGGTCCCTCGGCGACACCTGGGCCGACACCACGACCGCCCACGGCCGCCTGATGCTCACCGTGCTCGGCGGGCTGGCGGAGTTCGAGCGGGAGCTGATCCGCGCCCGCACCGGCGAGGGCCGCAAGCGCGCCATCGCCAATGGCGTGAAGATGGGCCGCCCTCCGAAGATGACCCCGCACCAAGTCAAGGAAGCGCTACGCCGCCGCGATGCCGGAGAGCCTATGCGGGAAATCGCCAGATCGTATAATGTCAGCCACAGCACGATTTCACGGATACGAGACTAACTCGTCGAAAGGGACATAGAGGGGTTCGATATGACAAACGAAAATTCTCCAATAATAATGCTATTTAAAGAGCAACTCGAAAACGAGTCTTCGTCTCTTGCTTCAACTTGCCAACTTACGCAGCGCGGAGACCGTCTGATATGGTGGTATTTCAAGAAGTTAATTGGCTTAGATTTTCCTCAAATCGGAGAAATAGTTTGTGATGGAGCGGCGGATCTCGGAATTGATGCAATTTGGATTGATGAAAACAACATTGTTCATTTTTTTACTTTTAAGAATCCGGTGCGAATAGACGTTGATTTCCCGGCATCCGAGGTCGACAAAACCCTAATGGGCTTGCTTACAATTCTGGCGCGGGCGCACCACACTATCGCAAACGAGGAACTAAGAGGAAGAATAGAGGAAGTCTATCAAACTGTCCCAATTGGCTACAGACTTCACTTGGTAACTAGCGGATCTGGGATTCCAAAAGAAGCGAAAACTAAATTAGACGGGTTTGTCGAAACATTAAAAGTTCCGTCAGAAGAGTTCTTCAAGTGGGTTCTAGAAGACATTTACAGCCTGCAAGATACGTTTTATAGGCGGCACCTTCCAACAGTAGAAGAACCAATAGATTTTAATCTCGATAATTTCCCTTACCAAGTGAGATCCGCAAATCACGACTCTTACATATTTCATATATACGGCGCGATTGCAGCGCAGTTGTATGAAAAGCATGGAGAGCAGCTTCTTCAGCAAAATATCCGCGTTTATCAGGGGGACAACGCAACAAACGAACTTATACGAAAAACAGCAACCGGTTCTGAGTCAGCAAATTTCCTACATTACAATAATGGGCTAACATTTCTATGCGAAGCAGCTCAGTGGGACGGTTTTACCCGTAAGCTCACTCTTCGGAAAGCACAGGTGGTCAATGGAGGGCAGACGATAAGGGTCTTGCAAAGCGTTCATAAGACAGGTCATCTGAAGTCAGATGTGCTCGTCCCAATCCGTGTTATTACGTCGCAAGGCGACAAAGAATTTGCAAGCAATGTTGCAGTAAATTTAAATAATCAAAATAGAATTGAGCCAAGCTTTTTGAGATCAAATGATACGCGAGTTGTGCAACTTGCCGCATCGCTTGCGAGCATGGGATGGTATTTAGAGCGGAGAGAGTCGGAAGTCGAGGGTCTCACCAAGAGTGAGAGATCCGCCATTGAAGGTCAGATCAACGGATCCTTGGACCAACGCGTCATTCGTCTTAAAGAGGGTGCTCAAGCCTATACCGCCACATATATGAAGCAGCCAGAGTGGGCAAAAAAGAATCCGAAGCGGATTTTTCTTGGCGCTGATGATGGCGGGTATTTTGATCGAGTATTCAGTAAAGAACTTACGGCAGAGAAATTCGTATTGGCACATCGACTGGCTCAGTGCGTAAATGACTATGTCAATCACTTTATGACTCGCAAGAGACGGAAAGCACGGGTTGCCGACTGGAAAAACGACTACCTAGAATTGTTGGGAGCTCCACTCGCAACAGAATATAGTTCGATAGTGGACCAGATAATTCCACAGAGCGCATTGTTTTTGACTGCAATGGTGTTTGATCTTCGAGTAACTTTACAAGGCAGATCTGTAGAAGAAGTTATAACAGAGCTTGAAAATACAAACGAAATTTTGAATTCCCTTATAGTTGATGCGATCAAAGTTGCGCAAAGCGATGATAATATGGCTAAGAGCTGGCCAACATTGCTTAAGAGCCAACCGTTTTTTGATAAGTTGGCAACTTTTCAGCGGGGCAAATTTTCTGAGACCGGACGGAGTTGACAGGAAGCACACGGTGTTGCCGTCGCGCGCGCCCGCCAGCCTTCGCCCTCTGTTGCCTTCCGGACTCACCCGCCCCCGATTTCCCCCGTTTGTTCCGGTTTCCCCTTGCGCCCCGTTCAGCACGTGATAATCCGGTTTATCACGTGTCTGAAGTGGGTCAACATCGGACGCGCCATGCCGCCTAGATTACTATTTGCAATGGCCTTCAGGCGAATTTCAACAACGAGTGGGACATCCCAAGCGCAGCAATTGGGCATTTGAGGTAGATGACTTTGTCTCTTCGATGGTCGGTATTGCCGCCTTGGGACCGCGACGAAATCATCGATCAGGCCTATGAGGCGAAGCTCCGTAGTCATTACGGCTGGCACGAGCACGCCTCCAAATCGCCATGAGAATCTGTCGCATGCGGAGACCAGAATCATGGGGCGATGGCCGCCCGCCAAGCGTCCGGTTGGTGGCAGATGCTTCGCCGGGGTGGTGAGAAGGGTTAATCTTATTGTGCCATAAGCTTGTTGTCAGTGGCGATCAATGATGCGTTGAGGACGCTCTGGACCCCGCCCACACCATTTCCCATGGCGGCCTGATGTTTACGTTTTGGCGCAAAACTTGCGCGGGAAGGACAGTTCGTTAGTTGGCGCCGGTCTGACCAAGGCCCCGCCGGATCTGGGCAGTCACGCTTTCGGAAAGCACTCCGCCCGGCGCTTCCTGGAATTCTTCGCCATCTTTATCCGCGCGGCCTGAGGCAGGCCAGCAGGGCCGGTATAAACACCAGGCTCGCCACCAGTGTGCAGAACAGGCTGGTGATTAAGAGCCTGCCCATGCTCGCGGTGCCGGGATGGCCTGATAGCACCAAGGAACCGAACGCTGTCCCGGTCGTGAGTGCGGAGAACAGGATGGCGCGCGCCGTGGGCGAGCCCAGCACGGCAGTCTGTCCGGTGCGCCAGTTCATGACGAAGTAGATATTGAAAGACACGCCCACGCCGAGCAGTAGCGGCAGGGTAATGATGTTGGCGTAGTTCAGCGGCAACGGTATCAATACCATGGCGATCGCTGTCATCAGGCCCGACAGCAGCAACGGCGCCAAAACCAAAGCGGTGTCGAGCGCGCGGCGCAAGGATAATGCCAGCAACAGCGTGATTGTGAGCAGCGCGCCAAGTGCCGCCGAGCGGAAGGCGGCGACGATGGTCGCGCTGGAGGCCTCGATGGTCACGGCCGATCCGCCGGCCTGCGGCGCCACCGCCGCAACCTGCGCGACGAAGGCGGCCAGCCCGGCGCTGTTGCGGGCTTCGTGTTTGGGCAGCACCTGGACCCTGGCGCGCCCATCGGGCAGCAACCAGTCGCGCGCCAGCTCCGGTGGGATGGCGGCGAGCGTTATCCGTTCGGCCTGCAGCGCAGTGCGCAGCTGGTCAAGCTGCATCGGCAGGAACCGTGTCAAGGCGCGGTCGGTGGCAAGCAAGGTTGCGTCGGAGGCGCCGGCGAGCGCACGCAGGTCGGCCGCAATCGCCGCCAGGGTTCGGTCGTCCGGGAGTTTCGGCAGGACCCGCTCGATGTCTCCCTGGGCTGTCGTTGCGGCGGCGCGGATCTGTTCAGCCGTCGGGGATGCGACGACCAAGCGGGGCGTCAGGCCGATCGCCAGAATGTCGGCCGCATCGGCGATTAGGGCGAGCTTCTGGCGCTGGTCCACGGGAACGAAGTTGTTGATTGAAAGCACGCTCTCCACCAGCGGCAGCGGGCGCAGCTGCTGGGCCAGCGCCTCCGCTTCTGCCGGGTTCGCCACGAGGATTGTGATGGTGAACGGGTTGGTGATCGGTGAATCCATCAGGTCGTAGAGAGTCCGCATCGCCTCGGTGGATGGGTCCTTCGTATGCAACGGGTCGGAATCGAAGCGCAGCCGCGGGATCTGGACGGCGCCGGCCACGCCCAGCACAACGAACACGGCCAGGACCGCATGGCGCCGCCGCCAGATCGCCGCGTCAAGCCAGCCCCCCCAGCGATAGCCGACCCCGGCCGGCTCCCCACGCGGCCGCATGAGCGCGATGCAGGCGGGGAGGAACACGATCGTACAGGCAAAGGCGATCAACATGCCGACTCCGGCGATCAGCCCCAGTTCCGCCACCCCGCGGAAATCCGTGGGTAGGAAGGCGAGAAATCCGGCCGAGGTGGCGGCCGCGGCGACCAGGATCTGGGCGCCGACCGCGCGGCCGGTTTCCTCCATGGCCAGTGCCGGGTCGGTGTGACGATGCAGCATATCGCGGTAGCGGACGGCGAACTGGATGGCGAAATCCACGGCGATGCCGATAAACAGGATGCCGAACCCGACCGACACCACATTGAGCGTGCCGACCGCCGTGGCCGCGAACCCCAAGGTAAGCGTCAGCCCCAGGCCAAGCGTTCCCAGGATCGGCAGGATCAGCCGCCAGGACCGAACGGCAAGGAACAGCCACAGCGTGATCAGTGTCACGCTGATCACCATGCCCGACACCGCACCGCGGGCGACAGTGGCGAACTCCTCATCCGACAGCGCGACAGATCCGGTGACGCGTACCCGCGCCGCGCCCAACCGGACAAATTCCAACCGTGCGGCGGCCTCTCGCATGACCTTGGTGGCGGCGCCGCCGGCCTCCAGCTGGCCGTGGGCCAGCACCGGCTGGGCCAGCACGAAGCGGTAGCGGCCGCCCATGTCCGCGAGATCGCCGCCGAGCAGGCGCATCCAGGACAGCGGCTCCGGCCGGCCAGCGATCGCCGCCGCCATGGTGCGGTGCACTCCCTCCAGCGCGGCCCGATAGGGGCCCAGATTCATCCCACCCTGCTCAACCCCGGTCGCCAGCAGTGAGAAGGCGTCGAACAACCCGCGCGCGCTGGGATCGGCCGCCAGCCGTCCCAGGAAGGGTTGGGCGTCGATGATGCGGTCGAGCATATCGGCGAGTCGGTCGGGCTTCAGGAACAGCATGCCCTCCCGGTGCAGCCAGGGCAGCGCATCCGGCCGGCGGACGGTGCGGAAGTGGACGGAGTCGGCCGCGAGCGCGCTGGCCAGGGCGTCAGCAGTCGCGTCCGCCTGCTCCGGCTCCTGGGCATCGATGACCGCCACCAGCAGGTCACGGAACTGCGGGAAGGCGCGATCGAGCATCATGGCCCGCTGGCGGAAGGGAAGGTCGGACGAGAACAGCAGCGCGGTGTCGGTGCTGATGCCCAGATGGCCGACGGCGACCCAAATCGAGAGCATTGCGGCCACAAGCCCGGCACAGACCACCGGCCCGGCCCGTCGCTGCGCGAAAGCAACTACCAACCCGATCGCCCGGCCCATTGTCACCGTGTGCGCGGCCCGCACGGTCAGATGTCGTCGCCTGGTGCGGTCCCTCGCGTCATTGCGCGCTGGCCTGCAGGTCGGCGGTCTTCTGCTGCAGGCTGGCCAGCAGCGCTGTGACGCCGCCTCTCTCCATCGCTGCCCGGAAGTCGGAACGCTGCACCGCCAACCGGCTAATCGAGCCGTCGAACAGTACATCGACGATCCGCCACCCCCCGCCGATCTGCCGCATCGCGTAGTCCAGTTGCCGCGCGGCCCCGCTGGCGGGGATGATGCGGCTCTGCACGACCTCGTCCCTGCCGACGGTTCGCACTGTCGGCAGGACCTCGAAGCGCTGGCCGGAAAAATTATCGAAATTGGCAACGTAGGTGGTGATGGTGTAGCGCCGGTAGGCCTCCATCAGCGTGCCCTGCCCGTCCGGTGGCAATCCTGCCCAGCGCGGGCCAACCGAGACCTGCAGAATGCCGGGCAGATCAAACACCATGTCGATCACCGGCGCAACCGCATCGTAACGTTGTGCAAAAGGCACGGACCGGCCCTGCTTCATGATGCCGAGGAGCGCCGCATAGAGCTTCTCGATGGGCGTCGTCACCTCGGACTCGGTGGCGCGGGCGGCCACCACGCCAAGAATGACGCCCGCAATTCCGAGGCACAGGACCGTGGCACGGCGGCTGATCACCCGCATGGCATCCCGGTATAGTCGTGCGGCACGTGCATTGACCTCATTTCAGGCATGCCCATAGGTTGGATGCTGACCGACTTGACAAGGCTTTCCTGGCTGCACGCAAATAAAGCATTCGATCCTCTCGTTGACCAGAGGCCCTGAACCCGACCCGGCACGCGCCTGCCAGCTGCATCGCCATTGGAGCGTACGCAATGCAAGCTGGCAATTGGACCATCGCCATCTCACGCGTGCGCGAAGCCGGCGGGCCAGGTCTGGAAGTCGGCACGTCGTCATCCCTGGCTTGTGCCTCGCCGGGAGGGCCGGAATGCGGATCCCGGCGATGAGAATGCGGCGTATTGTGTTCGGGGTCGCCGACGCCGTCTGCGGGGGCGTGGCCCTGCTGCTGCGGCCATTGTCGGCGAATGACCTGATCGCGCAGGCGCAGCGCGCCACCGCCCTGTCGGTGTTCGGCAACGTCCGGTTCAGCAAGCCGCTGCGGCATTTCCTGCACCGCTGCATCGCCGAATCGGACCTCAGCCTGGTCGGGCAAATCGCCACGCGGCGGGACGTTGTCCGCCTTCTGTCCAACCTGCTGCGGATGCACCAGGGAGAATCGGAGAATCCGGCGATCGCCGCGCAGCCGATCGTGGCACCAATCTTCGTCACCAGTCTGCCGCGCTCCGGCACCAGGTTCCTGCAGCCGCTTCTGATGCAGGATGGCGCCAACATGCTCCCGCGCGCGTGGCAGACGATTTATCCCTATCCGGAGCGCCCCTACGGGATTCGCACATTTCACTGTGCTGCCGCGATGACGAAGCCTGCGGCCATGGCGGCGAATCGGGCCCATCCTGCACGCATAGTCTTGGGGCCGGGTGGCTTGGAGTCGCAGTTCTACCCTCCGAGACGGCCGATGATCCAAGCGAGCCAGGCGAGCGAGTGCCGCGGATGCGGATTTTGCTGACGCGCGGTTTTGCCTTCGAGGGTTGCAGCAATGGCTTCGGCAGCAGGTCGGCATCGATGATATCGGTCGCGGGGCGGGGGCCGCCATCACGCGCATCGACCAGTTGCAGTGTGCGGGTGGCCGCGGCGAGGCCGACCAGGGCCAGCTTGAACAGCCGTCCGGCCTCCCCGATTTGAGTTTCCTCCAGGCGCATACCATCGCTTTTCAATGCCCTGAAGACTTCCTCAATCCGCCAGCGCAATCGATAGAGGTGCACGAGTGCTTCCGCGTCGGCAGCGCTGGTGACATCCAGCGTGGTCAACAGCCGCCACAGCAGGGGTTGTCCTCCAGCGGGGCCATTGATCTCGCGCGCTTCGACCATGTGCAGCGTCAACTGCGGCGGGTCTGCACGGTCGCCGCCATGGCGTGGACGTGAGATCGCGACGGTCCCGGCGCGCAGCACAACCGTGGCGATCCGGCCGCGCCCGCCGGTGCGGGAAGGAGCCACAAGAGCCTCGGTGCGTGCCAACTCCGGCCATGCGGCGGGTGCCACGAACAGCCGCCCCCCGTCATGCAGCGCGCGGTCCTGCGCCGCACGCACAATCAGGTCGATCCCGGCCGGCCGCCGCGCAAAGCTTGCGTAGATATCGCCCTCGCCATCGGCGACCACCACCACCGAGGCGGCCTCGGGCAAATGCGCGGCCGCACACTCGGCCCCTTCCAGCCAACGGACGCTCTCTTTGTCTTCCAAAGCGCGGGCCTGCGTGGCGGCAATCTCGTCCGCACGTGTCCATATCCTGGCACCCAGCAGACCGAGAACGGCGCCTGTCTCGCTGTCGATGGCGATCTGCGGATGGATGAAAAACCCGGCGGAAACGCCGTCCCCTGCCGACCCATGACATCCCCAAATCGAGACAGGTCACAGAGAATCTGGTGGTTGGCGGGAGCACAAGCAACATGTGTGAATGCCGTAGCCGAACCGCCGGGGGAGAGGTGGCCTCCTGCCGGGCGCTGCCCCGCGACGCCGCTGTCAGCTGCGGATCATCGCCTCGAACTCGCACCGAACTGGGGAATTTTCAGCCGCCCGAATTCGGGAGAATTCACCCGCCGCTGACAGGTGTTCGCGGCCAACGTCCATTCCACCCAGCGGGTCTGGACCAAGTCTCCCGGATTGCGCGTGCCCAGACCGAAGTCGCGCTGTGGGCGTTTGCCGACAAAGCGACGGGCGACAAGCAAGCCTGTCACGGTGGAGCGCCTGGCCAGAAAGTTTCGGTCGCACGACTGAAAGCTGTGCATCTTGCGCGACAGCACGCGCGGACCGTTGCGGGTCGATATCGCGCACCGCAGGGTCTGGGTGTGGGACGGCAAGGAAAACGTCGCGCGCTGTTGGCACCTGATCGTCCGGCGCGAGGTGGCATCACGCAAGACCGTCAAATAACCTTGTCCAATGCCCGGGCGGAGACGCCTCTGCTGCACCTCGCGCAGATGCAGGGACAGCGCTATTGGGTCGAGCGCGCTTTCGAAGATGCCAAGGGCGAGTGCGGCCTCGCCGATTATTAGGCGCCGGGCTGAAGGGCATGGACCACCACACCAGGATGGTGATGTTGGCGATGTTGTCCATCGCCGAGCAGCGCGCCGTGCATCAGCCTGGCCTCGAACTGCTGTCGCCTCGCGATATCGCCGTGATGCTGAAAAAGAGCATTCCACGCAAGCCCGAAGGAAAGGAGGTACTGGTGGCCCGCATCAACCAGCGCCATCAACGTCGGCGCAGCGCCATCGCATGCCGCTTCCGCGCCCAGCAGAACGCCGGACCAACGTGACCAGCAGGGATTCCAGCGAATATGATTTTGTCAAATGAATGATCGAAGCGTCGCATGTCTTCGACATGCCGCGTTCCTTGTGCAGCGCTCTGAACAGCCAGGACACGTATCAGCACATTCGGATTCATGCCAAGCGGCTTCAATGAGCGACCGTTCGGCGCTCAGGAACGATCATCGGGTTCTGGCAGTTGCTCGATAACCGGCACGGTCGTGGTGACTATAGCCAGGAGCTCGGCAGACGGCTCGCCGAGTTCCGGCTCTTCCATTCGCTTCACCGCGTTCCGCTGCTCATTGCGAGGTGGCGCGGCAACGAGCCGTCGGTCAAGGCCACAGCGCCGCTACCGGAAATCGCGGGTTGGCACCTTGATGCCGGTGCTGCCCCGGCGGCGGTCCGGAACATCAAGGATGCAAGGTCCACATTCGCCCGGTCCGCCGTTCTCGCGAGATGTCGGGCCGATGCCATGGCGCGCCTCGTCACCGCGCCCGGGCCGGACGCGCAGGCCCCCGTTGCGTTCGCCAACGCTGCCCAGCAGGTCGGACAGGTCTTCAAGCCGGTCGGCGATCACGTGGATGACGTCGCCCTCGCGTTGCACCCGGCCGTGGCATGTCAGCATGCTGGCGTTCAGGATGAGCCGCCGCTGCTGCTCGAACAGCGAGGCCCAGACGACCAGGTTGGCGACCCCGGTCTCATCCTCAATGGTGATGAAAGTGACGCCCCGAGCGCTGCCGGGCCGTTGCCGGACCAGCACGATGCCCGGCACCGCGACGCGGCGGCCATCGCTTGTGTGCGCCAGGTCGGCGCAGGTGACCATCTTCCGCCCGCGCAACTCCTCGCGCAGGAAAGCCACCGGGTGGCACCGCAGGCTCAGACCAACGCTGTGGTAGTCCTCGACAACCTCGCCGCCTGCGGCCATCGGCATCAACGTCACCGGTGGCTCGACGAGTTCGGGCTGCGGCTGGCGGCCTCGGTCGGCGGCAACGAACAGCGGCAGCGCCTCGTCGGCCAGGCCGCGAATGGCCCATAGCGCCTGGCGGCGGTCCAGCCCCAGACCGCGGTAAGCGTCCGCCTCGGCCAGTTTCTCGAGCGCGGCGGCCGGGACACAAGCGCGGCGCCACACCTCCTCGATGCCGCCAAAAGGCGTGTCCGCCCGGTGCGCGACGATGCGCGCGCCGTCCTCGTTTGACAGGCCCCCGGCCATCCGCAAGCCCAGCCTGACCGCAAGAGCGCGTCCCGTTCCCGGTTCCAGCGTGCAGTCCCACCGCGAGGCGTTGACGCAGACCGGCCGGACTTCGACGCCATGGTCGCGGGCATCGCGCACGATTTGTGCGGGCGCGTAGAACCCCATCGGCTGGGCGTTCAGCAGCGCGGCGCAGAACACGTCCGGGTGGTGGCACTTCAGCCAGGACGAGGCGTAGGCGATGAGCGCGAAGGAAGCAGCATGGCTCTCGGGGAAGCCGTAGCTGCCGAAGCCTTCGATCTGGCTGAAGGTCTGCTCGGCGAAGTCGCGCGTGTAGTCCCGCGCCACCATGCCGGAGATGAGCTTGTTCCTGAAATGGCTGACCCCGCCGGTGGCCTTGAAGGTCGCCATTGAGCGGCGCAGCTGGTCGGCCTCGGTGGGAGAAAAACCAGCGCAGACGATGGCAACCTGCATCGCCTGCTCCTGGAACAGCGGCACGCCCAGTGTCTTGCCCAGCACGCGCTCAAGTTCCGGTGTCGGGTAACTGACCGGATCGCGCCCCTCGCGCCGGCGCAGGTACGGATGCACCATGTCGCCCTGGATCGGACCCGGCCGTACGATCGCAACCTCGATGACCAGGTCGTAGAAAGTCCGCGGTTTCAGCCGGGGCAGCATGGCCATTTGCGCCCGGCTCTCGATCTGAAAGGTGCCGAGCGTGTCAGCGCGCCGGATCATCTCATAGGTCGCCGGGTCCTCGGGCGGGATGCCGGCCATGTCGAGCCGCAGGCCCCGGTGCCGCTCCAGGAGATCAAATGCGCGGCGCAGGCAACCGAGCATCCCGAGCCCGAGCACATCGACCTTCATGAACCGCAGAGCATCGATGTCGTCCTTGTCCCACTCGATGATCTGACGGTCCTGCATCGACGCGGGCTCGATCGGCACCAGGTCGTCCAGACGGTCGCGGGTCAGCACAAAGCCGCCTGGGTGCTGGCCGAGATGGCGCGGGAATCCGATCAGCTCGCGGGCCAGGTTCAGGGTCAGACGCAGGCGCCGGTCCCCGGTGTTCAGGTTGAGTTCGGCAGCATGCTCGTCCTGCACGCCCTCGGCGTCCCAGCCGGAGACCTGTGCGGCCAGCGCGCCGGTGACATCCTCGGGCAGGCCCATCGCGCGGCCGACTTCGCGGACGGCACCGCGGGCGCGAAAGCGGTTGACGGTGGCGCAGAGCGCGGCGCGGTCGCGGCCGTAATGCCCGTAAACCCACTGGATCACCTCCTCGCGCCGCTCGTGCTCGAAGTCGACATCGATATCGGGCGGCTCCTTGCGGGCGGCGGAAATGAAGCGTTCGAACAACAGCAAGCTGCGCACCGGGTCGATACTGGTGATGCCGAGCACATAGCAGACCACCGAATTGGCGGCCGAGCCGCGGCCCTGGCACAGGATGTCCTTGGAGCGCGCGTGGGCAACGATGTTGTGGACGGTCAGGAAGTACGGCGCGTATTCCAGCTCGGCGATCAGCGTGAGCTCATGACGCAACTGTCGCCGCACATCGTTGGGCACGCCGTCGGGATACCGTGCCGGAGCGTGGGTGCGGACCAGATCTTCAAGCAAGGCCTGCGGCGTCTGGTGCGGTCCGTCAACCTCATCCGGATACTGGTAGCACAACTCGGAGAGGCTGAAGCGGCAGCGCCCGGCGATTTCCAGTGAGCGCGCGACCGCCTCCGGATGGCGGGCAAACAGGCGAGCCATCTCCTCTGGCGGCTTGAGGTGGCGGTCGGCGGAACGTTCGCGCCGGAACCCCGCGGCATCAATGGTGACGCCCTCGCGGATGCAGGTCACCACGTCCTGGAGGATTCGCCGCCCCGGCACATGATACAGCACGTCGCCGGTGGCCACCGTTGCCACCCTTGCGGCCTGCGCCATGTCGGCGAGTTGGCACAGCCGGACCGCGTCGCCCGGCCGCCGCCGCAAGGTCAGCGCCAGGTAGGCAAGGTCGCCGAAATCCCGCCGCAGGCGAGACAGGCGGGCGGCAAGTTCGGCATCGGCCGCCTCCGGCAGCAGGATGGCGAGCAGGCCCTGGCCGTCGGCCGCCAAGTCCTGCCAGCCGAGATCGCACTTTCCCTTTCCCGCCCGCCCCTTGCCCAGCGTGAGCAGGCGGCACAGGCGGGAATAGGCGGGCCGGTCGGTCGGGTAGACGAGCAGCGCGGTGCCGTCGCGCAGGTCGAGGCGGCAGCCGACGATCAGGCGGATGCCGGTTTCTTCGGCCTGCCGATGCGCGCGCACGATGCCCGCCAACGAATTGCGGTCAACGATGCCAAGCGCCGCATGCCCGAGAAGCTTCGCCTGCGCGAACAACTCCTCGACATGCGAGGCCCCGCGCAGAAAAGAAAAGTTCGTCGTGACCTGGAGCTCGGCGTATCCGGTCATGACTCCCCTCGGTCCCGTCTGTGATGGCTGGTCGTCGGCGCCGCGGCGTCCGGCCGTTTCATGAGGACAAAGCCGCTGCGTTCGAGATGCGCGACCAGCCGGTCGGCGGTGATGCGCGCCATCGCGTCGTCGGCATGATGCACGCGTCGGCGGCCGTCATAGCGCAGGGCGAAGGACAGGCTGTCGGCGATTTCGGCGGCGGTGGCCGGGCGAAGGCGGTCGGCGGAATTCATTGTGTCCTGGGGTATCGTGTCCTCGGGAACCATGATCAGAACACTCCGTGCAGGAACCAGCGCAGGTCGCCGGTGGCCGGGTCGGTGCCGTTGCCGCGGCGGAACAGCCAGAACCGGCGTCCGTCTTCGTCCTCGACGGCGAAATAGTCGCGGACCGCTGCTTCCTCGGCCGTACGTCGCCACCATTCGCCGGTGATCCGCTCCGGCCCGTCGGCATGCCGGATGCGATGGCGCTGGCGGCGCCAGGTGAAAGCGACGGGCGGATGGTCCGGCAGCAGGGCAAGCACATCGACAGGTTGGGGCGGGTCGAGCAGCCGCGCCGGGCGCGGCAGGCCGGGCGGCCAGGAGGTTGCCGGGGCGCGCCCGATGGCCGGGATGGCGGCGACGGCCCGTTCCGGCACGTCGCTCTCGACCGCGCTGGCGCGCCAGACGCTGCCGGGGCCAAGCCGGTTCTCGATGCGGTCGACCAGCGTCGCGATATCCGCTTTGGGCGCGTCGCCATCTACCAGGCCTGCGCTGGCCTGACGGAACGCCAGCGCTTCGGCCAGAAGCACCCGGAGCTGCATCGCCTCGACGCCCAGGCCAGGGTCGACCGTTTCCAGCCGCTCCCTGAGCAGGCGCGCGAGATGGGCGGCGTGGTGCGACGGGGCCGCCGTGCCGATGCGGATGGACTGCACGGAACCGTCGACGCGCTCGAACAGCAGGTCCAGCCGGCGCGCACCTTGGCCGGATGCCTCCAGCCCGGCGCAAACCGCCGTCAGCAACTCGTCGATGACCTGGCCGAACGCATCCGCGGTCAGCAGCTGTTCCACGAAGGACAGCCGATGCGCCACCATTTCGTCGGGCATCATCGGCGCAATGGGCTCGAACACGCGCCCGGCGGCCTGGTCGAGCCGGAGCGCGACTTGCTTGCCGAAGCGGCGCACCAGCGGCCCTCGGGCGGCCTCGGCCAACTGGCCAACCCGCTCGAAGCCAAGTCGGCGCAGCGCGGTGACGGTCTCGTCCGGCAGGCGCAGGGCGCCGACCGGCAGCTTCGCGATTGCCTCCGCGTGCGCGCCGGGTTCGACCACACAGACGGTATGGTGCCCGAACCGCGCCAGGGCGTGGGCGGCGCCGGGTGTGTCGGCGACGGCCGCCCGTGCATGCGCACCGCCGCGGGCAAGACGCTCCAGCAGGTTCGCGAGCAGCGCCGCCTCGTTGCCATGCAGGTGGGCGCACCCGGCGATGTCGAGCCAGATGCCGTCGGGCGGGTCGGAAGCGGTCAGCGGCGAATATCGGAGGCACCAGGCGGCCATGCGGGCCAGAGCGGTCGCGTCACCTTCCCGGTCGGCATCGACCACTGCGAGGCCGGGCACCATGGCGCGGGCATGGGCGAAAGGCATGCCGGGACGGATGCCGAGCGCCAGCGCGGCCTGGTCGGCGGCGGCCACCACCATCCGCCGCCCATCGCTCGCCGCGGTGATCAAGGGATTCTCAGCCGAGGGCGCGCCGGGGCTCCGGCACAGTCGGTCGGTCGGCCCCCGGCGCAGCCGGTCTGTCGGCCCCCGGCGCAGCCGGTCTGTCGGCCCCCGGCGCAGCCGGTCTGTCGGCCAGTTCGGAAACCAGATGGCAACGACCCGTCGCATCGAACGCCTCCACGATCCAGGAATGCGCCTCGCCGCCGCGGCAGCGGATCAGTTCCAGCCGCCAGAGTGCCGGGCAGAGCCCCGGCGTTTCCGGCGCGTGACGGACGGGCGGTGCAGACTGGATCGTGCCAACCCGCCACCGCGTCATCGCAGCGCTGGGCTCCCGCAGCACCGGATCGTCGAAGCAGCGGCTACGGCGGAGCAGGAAGGCAGTGACGCCGGACCGCACGGCCGCCAGTTGCAGGCGCCGCGATGCCGTGAGACTCAGCGCGCCGCTGAACTCGCCGACGACACAAGCCAGGCCGGGATGACGCAGCCCCTCTTCCATGACGAGCAGCACGGTCCCGGGCTTGCGGGCATGGACATAGACCACCCGGTTCGGCCTCAGGCCGACTTCGGCCAGCGCGGGCGGGTAGATGTCGCGTTGCTCCAGCACCCACAGCACCTCGCCCGGAACCCTGGCAAGCAGTCCGGCCGCCAGCAAGGCCGCCGCCGCCCCGTGCTCGACCTGCGGGCCTGCCGCAGACGCTTCGTGCAATGCCCCTCGGATAACTCCGCCACCCGGGAGGGCCGCGTCGACACTCGGGACACCGAAGGTCAGGGGCGTCGGTCCACGGTCCGCAGCCGCCCGTCGCTCCAGGCGCGCGATCGTGGTTCTGAGGGCCGAAAAGTCGCCGATGTGAGAGCCTGGCTGCATGTCCCCTCCGTGCGCAGCTAAGAACATATAGCGAACATCGTGCGCCAGAAAGAGGAAATCAGTCCCAGGAACGTCCTCGCAGGCGGAGAGTCTGGCGATTCAAGCCATTAGAAAGCTTTGCTACATCGTTGGGTAACCAGCCATGCCATTGCTCGGTTGCGGACTCTGGTCCCAGCGTCGAACACGAGGCTCTGATGGCGGGATACCGATCAAGGCTGGAGTCCGCTCAGGGGACAGAAGCGGACAATCGTCCCCGGCTGGGCCGTGATCCGCGCCTATTCCTTGGGCTTCCGGGCCGGTTTCCGCGCCTTGGCCGGCGGCTCCAGCTTTCGCGGCGACGCTGTGCGTGGCTCCGCTGGCGGTGAGGGTTCGGCGTCGGGCGGCCGATGTCATTGAACAGATTGCCCCACACCGGGTCCTCGTCGCTGTCCGAAGAGGGCGACGGTGATGGCTTGGCTTTGGGCATGGCGTTCGTCCTCGGTCGAGTGCTCACCATCGTGCCATTCGACGGCCAGGGATTGCCGCCTCGAGGCGGCGACACAGTCCCGGTCAGCCAGATCAACAGGGCATGGAGCTTCTGCCGCGACAAGACCACGCCGAGCCGGGTCGAGGTTCGACCTGGCCACGCATCCCGGAACGTCCTGCCAGGTTGAGAGTTTGTTGGGAAAGGGGTTCCAAGTTGATCTTACCGACTACAGAATCAGGCCGTTTGTATAGTGGGGTTAGCGGGCGTATCGATGGTGTGGACTGGCGAAAATCGCGGTCGCTATGACCGGCGTGGTCAAAGATATCCGAGTGACCTGACGAACGGGGAGTGGGAGGTTTTGCAACCACTTTTGCCGGTTCTGCGGGGGCGCGGTCGTCTGCGGGAGCATCATTTGCGCGAGGTCATGAACGGGATTCGCTATGGAGCAGATCAACCATCGCCTGGTCCTCAGCGCTCACGGAAACGGACCCACTTCTGCTCATGGGAATGGACCCAGCAAGTGCGCATGAGTTTGTGGTCAGATGGCCTGATCGGTCGGTAGCGGGCGTGGTCGGCGGCAAATTTTCCTTTGTCTGCCCAGGCGCCATGCCTGCCGCCGGGGCGTGCACCGACGGAGACCCGGGGATGAAGGCGGTCAGGTGTTGTCGCGGGTCACGGCCCGGGCAGCACGTCGCGTCCTGTCACGGCGAGACGGGCACGCCCCCGGCGGCTGCCGGGTCGGGAGGAGTCGGCAGCGCTGACGTGGCTCAGCGGCCCGACCACGCGATCGATCGTGACGTGGCTGCTGCCAAACCTCAGCCTTTCGTTCGACGCCGCGCGGCGAGCGCGCGTCGAATTGTCGGGACGCCTTCCGTCCCGACGCCACCTATGGGCCACGGCGTGCGAGGCGGGTCAAAGGCGCCGCGCGCCTGCTTGCGCGGCGGGAGCGGAGCTACGCGCAGAAAATCGGCGCTGGCCGATTTTCGAGCATGGCGAGCAGCTGCCCTTTGACGCGCCTTGCGCGCCGTGGCACCCCTCGGCGCTGCGGCGGTGGTGTTGCCGGGGCCTTCAGGTTTTGGTGGTGCGGCGCGCCGGTGTTGGCGACGCCGGTGTCGGAGGCTCCGGGCTGCGCAGGGACGGGCCGTTGATGCGGATGGTGATGCAGTGGTGCTGCAGGCGATCGAGCAGCGCATCGACCAGCGGCTTCTTGTCGAACAGCTCGTACCAGTCGGACAGTTCGAGGTTGGTGGTGATGATCGTCGAGACCCGGTTGTAGCGTTGGTCCATCAGACGAAAGAATGCGTTTGATTGTTCCGGCTTGATTGTCAGGTAGCTTAGCTCGTCAATCAGCAAGGGCTGCATGCGACTCAGCTGGGCCAGCAGCCGTGTGGTGGTGCGGTCTGCCAGAGAGGCATAGAGTTCATCGAGCAGGACTTGAGCATTGATGAAGCGGCCACGGTAGCCATTGAGGCAGGCCTCGCGCAACAAACCGATTGCCAAGCCGGTTTTACCGGTGCCGGGTTTGCCGATGAGCAGGACGTTGTCGGTCCGGCGCAGGAAGTCCAGCCCGGCCAGCGTCTGGATCTGCGCGCGGCTGACGCCAGGCTGTCGATCGAACGGGAAGCTGTCGAGTGACCACCGCCATGGCAGACGCGCCTGTCCCAGACGATACGCCAGGCTGCGTTCGCGGCGGGACGCGGCCTCCTGTCCGAGCAGCCGGTACAGCAGCTCGGGTCCAGCGATCGCTTCGCGCTCGGCGCGTTCGATCTCGGCGTCGAGTGCCTCGGCCATGCCGTGCAGGCGCAACTGGGCGATCAGCGCGCGCAGCTTGTCATGCATCGTCGTCTTTCCTGGTGTTCAGCGCGAAGAAGTCGCCGGCGACATGTTTGAGGATGAGGTCTTCCAGACGGCCGAGATCGAACAGGCCGTAGTGCAGGGCTTGCTCGATGGCGGCGATGAACGGGCCGGCGGGGTAGGTGCGCTTCATCTCGATCAGCCGGCGGAGTGGCCGTCGCCCGTATCCGTGACTGCGCAGCTTGAGAGCGGCGGCGTAACGGTCGAGGCTGGGATGGTGGCCGCCCAGCAACGCCTCTTCCGCCGCCGCGCCGCGACCCTGCCGCACTGGGATGGTATGATGACCAGGCAGGGTGCTCCTGGCATCGCGCTCGGCGATCAACCGCGGGTGGACGGCGATCGTCGTGTCCTTGCGGCGGATATGGATTTCGGTGGGGTGCTTGTAGACAGCGACCGACTTGCCGACGAAGCGCTCGGGCACGGAGTAGCGGTTGGTATCGACGCTGACAAAGCCGTGCAGGTCGACGACGCGTTCCAGCAACTCGTAGACCGGCGGCAACGCGTCGGGCAACGGCACGAGGTGCGGCTGCTCGATGACGTAGGCGGCATCTGGCGACATGCCGAGCGCTGCCTTGGGCTTTCGGTTGGCAACCTCGCGGCACCAGGCGAGCGCCTGGCGGTTGAGGTCGTCAAAATCCGTGAAGCTGCGGCCGGCCAGGAAATTCGTCTCGACATAGGCGAATGGTCTTTCGATCCGACCCTTGCGGTCTGGATTCCCGACCCGGTGGGCGCGGAATCGGAAGCCCAGAGTGCGGGCGAAGGCCGCCATCTCGGGGGCGATCACGGCGTCGGCGCCGGCACCGGCGGCGAGCAGGACGCTGGTATTATCGATGATGCAGACCGGGCAGACGCCCGCCATGAAGCGCGCCGCCTCGAGCAGGAACGCCTTGGCCTCGAAGCGGGTGAACCGCGGGTAGTACTGGATGAATAGCCGGCGCGAGTAGGCCAGCACCAGGCCGGCACACTGGGCGGTGACCGACTTGTCGGTGTTCGCGAACGTCACCCGATGCGGCGACGTGTCGTGCTGCATCTCCTGGCCCGGCACGAACTCGTATTCGCCGGCGCGCCGCGGCGGACTGCGCAGGCCGGCCTCCCGGACCCAGCGGGTCAAGCTGCTGTAGGGCACCTCCAGGCCGTCGTCGGCCAGCAGTTCGCGGACGCGCACGACGTTGCCGCGGGCCCGCTCGAAGGCGGCCTTCATCCGCACCAACGTCGCTTCGTCGCACGGCACCGCTTCAGTCCGGTCCGGCTCGCGCAGGATGCGCCGCACGGTGTTGCGCGACAGCGCCAGCAGACGGCTGATCTCGCGCAGGCTATGCCGCTGCGCCTGCAGCGTGCGCACTGCGGTGCGGATCTCAGCCGGGGTCAAGTGCGTCCCCCCGGTCGATCGCAATCGTCAGGACGTTGATCGCCGACCACAGACGCGGCACTGCCGCGGTCAGCGCCGGCGGCACCGATTGCAGCGCTGCCGCGCGATCCGTCAGGCGCGCGATGACCGCCTCGAGGCAGCGCAGATCGACGATGCATTCGCCTTCGGGGCCGTCGCGCAGCCGTTCGCCGGCGCGCTCCTCGTCGTTCGCTCGCAAGGCATCGAGAAACAGGCGGGGATCGCCGACCATGCGGTCGCGCACCGTTTGCGCGGCCTGCTGGTAGTGCGCGAACCAGCACTGCAACTCGCGGGTCGACAGCGGTGACGCGGCCAGCGCCGCCAGCAGGCAGTCGGCATGAACCGGATTGGCACGCGCCAACGGCACCACCACCCGATTGGCCGCCCAGCTCGACAGCTTGCCGGTGCGCACGGCCGCCAGCGCCGCATCGGGCAAACCCGACAGCAGCTGCAGGCGCCGGCTCACCCAGCTGACATCCCGCCCGCACCGGCGAGCCAGATCCTGCTGCGACAGGCCCTGGCCCTGCATTAGCTCGCGCAGCAACAAGGCCTCCTCGATGATGGCGAACGAGCGATCCTGCGCGCGCGCCAACACCCCCAGCACCGCCTCGGCCAGCCCGCAGGTCCATTGCTCGACGCTGGCCGTGTCGCGGCCCAGCCGGCGCAGCGCGGCAACCCTCCGATAGCCGTCGACCAACACCCGTGGGTCCGCACCGGCACCGCCGGGAGCTGCCACCACGATGCAGGGCACGATCTGGCCACAGCGCTCGATGGACTGGCCGATCCGCGCCACCGCCTGCGGGTCCACCAGGCGGCTGCTGGCGAAGCGCAGGTCCAACTGGTGCAGATCGAGTTCCAGACGATGGCTGTCCATGGCGCCATCGCTAGCAGGACGGTTCGCGCGTCCCTATGACGTCCTCTCTTTGCAAGATCGGCCCGGCGCCCCCGTCCTGGCCATACCCATCTGAAATCACTGTCAGTTTGACCGTGCACGCGTCCATCTTTGCAAGATCGCCACCCGTCCACGGCACCAGACGGTAAGTCCCTGATGGAATGGGATGAACTGGCGTTGACGCGTCCATCTTTGCAAGACGTGACGCATGCCGCTGGCGGTCGCGTCGCCGCTGCTCCAGACGGTTGCGCTCGGTGTATTCGGGGTGGGCTGCCCGCCACTCACGCCAGTAATCGCGGCGGCCGTCGGCCCAGGCCCGTTGCGCCAGCGCCTGATTGGCGCGGTAATCGCCGTCGCCCCGCCGCTTGCCCTGCTGCCAGCGTCGCCGGCGCTCACGCTGGCAGGCCGCCTTCCCGCAAAAACGCTGCCGGGGAACCTGCGCACGCGGCCGGAATGCCTGCCCGCAGGCCTCGCACCGCCGACACTCCATGGTTGCGCCTCCGCGCCCAAAACCAGCGCGAAGCGTGGAAACCACCTTCAGACGATGACAACCGTCCGGCCGATCATCGGCCGATGGACGATAGGACCGCAGTCAGTGGGTCAACTCTGGTGAGCAGACCCCCGGGTCAACCTCGTGAGCGCCGAGGCTTGGTGATGATGGACCGCGAAAAGGCGGGCCGGGAAGCGAGCCCGACACTGGCGATCATTGACGCCCAATCGGTCAAATGCGACGCCACAAGTGGAGAACGTGGCTACAATGCTGGCAAGAAAGTGCTTGGCGCAAGCGCCATATTGCAGTTGACTGCGACGCGCGCCTGCTGGCTGTGAAGATCACGTCCGCCGATGTTCAGGATCAGGACGGCGGCATCCCGCTGGTCATGCGGCTGCTGCGGGGTTGCCCGTGGATAGTGACCGTGGTGGTCGATGGTGGCGACAAGACGCGGTTCATCGACTATGTCCAGCAGGTCAGGAGCCATGTTGTCGAGGTCATCAAACGCCCCGATTTCGCCAAAGGCTTTGTCCTCTCGCCCAAGGGGTGGCGAGTTGAACAAAGCATCGGGGCGCTGATTGGGTCACGCCGCCTGAAGCTCGATTATGAAACCCTGCCACACGTGTCCGTCGCCGCGATGCGCTTTGCTTCCATCACTCGGCTGCTCGCGTCCATAACGATGGCATGACCCTTTCCCAACGGACTCTCAGGCTCAGGCCCTTAGTTTGTAAAAGAATCCAGTTTGCAAAAGAAACTTCTTACGTGACGGTATTTGCTGCCTCGCGGCCGGCGAGCACCGCGTCGATACCGTCCAGCACTTTGTTCCCCATCGCCTCTCGTGTTTCCGTCGTGGCGCTGCCCAGGTGCGGCAACAGCACCACGTTCTCCAGCGTGCGATAGTCCGGGTGCAGCGCCGGCTCGCCGTCGTACACATCGAGCCCCGCAAAGGCCACCTGGCCGGAGCGCAGGGCGGCGATCAGCGCCTCGTCGTCCACCAGCGTGCCGCGCGCGGCGTTTGCCACCACCGCGCCGCGCGGCAGCAAGGCGATGCGTTCGGCGTTCAGCCATTTTCGCGTGGGCCCACCTCCCGGTGCATTCAGCGACAGCACGTCGCAGGCGGACAGGAAGGCAACATCGTTGTCGTGCCAGATCGCGCCGCGCTCCACCTCCGGGGGCAGGCGGCGGTTGTTGCGATAGTGAACCTGCATGCCGAAGCCCGTCGCCATGCGCGCCAGCTCCCGCCCGATCCGCCCCATCCCGAAAATGCCGAGCCGCCTGCCGCTGACCTGCATGCCCATGAGTTGCGTCGGGCACCAGCCCGTCCAGCGGCCGGAACGCACCAACCGCTCGCCCTCGCCGGCGCGGCGGGCGGCGGCGAGGATGAGCAGGAACGATAGTTCCGCCGTCGCCACCGACAGGAACGTCGGGCGTGTTCACCACCTTCAGGCCGCGGGCGCGGGCGGCCTCGAGGTCGATATGGTCGGTGCCGACGCTGAACGTGCCGAGCACGCGCAGCCCGGCGGGCAGGGCGGCAATGGTCTCGCCGTCCAGCCGTTCGGCCGGGCAGCAGAGAATGGCGTCCACGCCTGCGGCCAGACGCAGCACGTCGGCGGCGCTGCGCGGCGTGTCGTCGGGGTTCAGGCTGGCGTCGTAGTCGCGGGCGGCGCGAGCCTCGATGGCAGCCGGCAGCCGGCGGGTGACGAGAAGACGTGGCTTCATGGTGTCATTCCCGGATTGTGGCCGTGTGCGACAGACCGGCTGCCGCCAGATGCGGACCGAGCCGTCCCGTGGCCGCCAGTACCAGCATGCGCAGGTCGCTGGCCAGCGACCAGAACGGGTGGCCAAAGGTTTCCGGCCGGTTGCCTTCCACGGCAAAATGGGCTGTCCAGGCAAAGCCGTAGCCGAGCAGCGGCGCGGCCGGCAGCCAGCGCCAGTCCCGCAGGATCGCCGCGGTGGCAAGACAGGTCAGCGCCAGGCTGGTGCCGAGGTAATGCAGCAATCGGGTCGGACGGCGCGCATGGGCGCGCAGGTAGCGGTGCCAGAATTCCGCGTGGGTCATGCGTTCCCTCCCATCGAGCCGAAGCAAACTGCGCCACGCCCAGGGCGGGGCGTCAAGCTTGTGCGGCCTGGATGTTATATTATAACAATTTTTCCCCGCCCGGAGATGCCGATGCGACGACGCACCCTGCTGCTCCTCTCTCCCGCTCTTGCCGCCGCGCCCGCGCGCGCCGCCGCCGCGCTGCCTGTGGTCGCCTCGTTTTCCATCCTCGCCGACATGACGCACGAAATCGGTGGCCCGGCGGTTTCTGTCCGCTCTCTGGTGCCGCCGGATGGCGACCCGCATGTCTACGAACCCCGCCCGTCCGACCTGATTGCCATCCGGGGGGCGGCGCTGGTGGTGACCAACGGGCTGGGATTGGAGGGCTGGCTCGACCGGCTGCTGCCGGCCTCCGGCACCAAGGCGCGGGTGGTCGTCGCCGCCGCGGCGGTCACCCCGCGGCAGCTCGGCGCGGGCCTTGATCCACATGCCTGGCAGGACCCGCGCAACGGCATTCTCTATGTGCGCGCCATTGCTGACGGGCTGGCGCGCGTCGCGCCGGACCAGGCAACGGCGATCCGGGCGCGCGCCGACGAGTATGTCCGCCGCATCGCCGACACCGACACCTGGATCGAAAAACAGGTGGATCAGGTGCCGCCGGAGCGGCGACGCATTCTGACCAGCCACGACGCGTTTGCTTATTTCGGCGCCCGCTACGGCATCGCCTTCATCGGCGTGCAGGGCATCGACACAGAATCCGAGCCTTCCGCTGCCGCCATCGCCGCGTTGCTGCGGCAAATCCGTGCGGAAGGCATTGCCGCGGTGTTCGTCGAAAACATGACCAATCCCGGCCTGGCGCGGATGGTTGCGCGCGAGAGCGGCGCGGTGCTGGGCCCGGCGGTGTATTCCGACGCGCTGTCGCCGCCAGGCGGCCCGGCGGACACGTATGTGAAGATGCTGCGCCACAACACGGCGCTGTTCGTCCAGGCCATGCGCGCCGGCTGAGGGCTTAGCCGCCGGACCTTGCATCCAGCCAGGCCAGCAGTGCCGCGCGGAAAGGGAGCAGGCTCTTGTAGCGCTGCATGTCCTCGGGAAGCGCACGCACCGCGCCGGCCAGGCGTGCGGCGTCGGCCGGCCGGGCGCAGGCCTGCGCCAAGGGATGCACCCGCACGCGGATGGCGAACAGCACCGCCCCGCCTGCCAGCGGAGTCAGGGCCTGGCGCTCGGTGCGCAGGAACAGCGCCGCGCCGGCATTGCCGGCGGTAATGCCCGACATGGGTGCGGTACGCTCCTTGCCGCCGGGCTGGAACAGGGCGGGGTCCTCCATGAGCGACCAGTTTTCCCGCTCGACCAACCGGCCCGGCCGCAACTGCGCCATCAGCCGCTCGACCGGACGGGCGAGGCGTTCGGCATAGTACGGCACCGGCCCGTGTACCGCGGCAAGCGGCCGCCCCAGTTTTTCCGCTAGCCGCCAGCGTGTCGGAAAGCACAGCACGGCGGCGGACAACACCGGTCCCCCGGGGCCGGGTGTGATGACGCAAAGGTCTTCCTGCACCAGAACGTCCGGCCGCCTCCAGCGGATCGAGGCCGGGGTCGGCTAGCTCCCACCTCTCGCCGGTCAGAAGGTTATGCAACTGCTGCCCGGACCGCGTGAACCAGTCCGGGAAGCGCGCCGGCAGAAGCCGCGACAGCAGCGCCAGCACCTCCGCCCGCGCCGCCTGCGAACCCGGCATGGCACCGAACACCTCGGCGTGGCGTTCGGCCAGCAGGGCGCGCCGCTGGGCCATCTGGGCCGGATACGATGCATCGATGTCGATCAGCGCGGACGGGTCGCGCGCCATCAGCCCCATCTGCATGCGGTAAGGGCCGGTCTCGAAGGGCAGGAGAATGCGTTCGGGCGGAAACTGCATGCGTGATTGTAGCATCGAACCGCCTGTCCCGAGTGGCCTGGGCGCTGGGAGGGTCCACGCGGGTGCACCCCCGCAGCCGACCGCCTGCGGGTCGGGAAAGCGCCGCTCACCTGCAAGTGATCCGATATTTGTTGCTGGATCGCATGCACGACGCCCGTTTATAACTTGTTTTTCATAGGCATTATGCCTTACGTCACCGCAGTATCAAAACAATTCCGCCCGGCGCGGAAATGGGCTAAAATAACCCAAAATCGTGGTTACCGGTTCACAACCAATGACCCGCATCCTGGGGGACGCGCGCTACCGCAGCGAATGGCGTAGGAGATACGTAACAGATGACCGTACAGCGGCACATCCTGGTGGTCGACGACGATCCCGATTTGCGCATTTCCCTGCGTCGTCCTCTGACAGCCGAAGGTTACGTGGTGACCGAGGTGGGCAGCTCGGCCGATGGCGCGGCGGCGGCCGCCAGCGGCGGCGGCCGGCGCTTCGACGTGATCATCCTTGATCTCGCTTTGCCGGATGGCGACGGCCGCGAGCTGTGCCTCGGGTTGCGCCGCCAGGGTATCCGCGTGCCGATCATCCTGCTGACCGGGCTGGACGACGAGACCGAAGTGGTGCGCGGCCTCAACTCGGGTGCGAACGATTACATCACCAAGCCGTTCCGGGTGTCCGAGCTGCTGGCGCGGGTGCGGGCGCAGATCCGCGTGCACGACATCAGCGAAGACGCCGAGGTGGCGATCGGTGACTTCCGTTTTCGCCCCGGCGACCGGTTGCTCATCGAGCCCGACGGAGCCCGCGTGCGGCTGACCGGCAAGGAGGCGGCGGTGCTGAAACATCTCTACCGCGCCACCGGTCCGGTGACCCGGACCGAACTGCTGCAGCAGGTCTGGGGCTACCACGCGAACGCCACGACCCATACGGTCGAGACCCATATCTACCGGCTGCGCCAGAAACTGGAGGCTGATCCGAACCGGATGCGCATGCTGATGAACGAGGACGGCGGCTACCGGCTGTATCCGCACGGCATCAGCCTGGCAGCGGGCATGCCGGTGGACGGGCGGCTGGTTGCTGTCGGCAACTAACGTCTGAGCAAGCAAGCCAAGCCACGGCTCTGCCCTGGACCCCATGACCAGGCCCCATGACCAGGCCCCATGACTTAACCCCGAAAACCGGCCGGATGGGCTTCCCGCCAGGCGAACGCGGTCGCTACGATGTCGTCGATCGCGGCGAAAAATGGCTGCCAGCCGGTTTCCCGCTGGATGCGCGCGCTTGACGCCACCAGCACCGCCGGGTCGCCCGCCCGCCGGTCGGCGACGCGAACCGGCACGGCACGGCCGCTGACGCGCCGCACCGCCTCGATCACGTCCAGCACCGAGTGCCCTTGGCCATTGCCGAGGTTATACGCCGCGCTGCGGTGATCCAGCACCGGCAGCACGCGCAGATGCGCGTCCGCCAGATCGGCCACGTGGACATAGTCGCGGATGCAGGTTCCATCCGGCGTCGGCCAGTCGCTGCCGAACACCGCGATGTCCGGCCGGCGGCCGAGGGCGGCGTCGATGACCAGCGGAATCAGATGCGTCTCGGGGGAATGGTCCTCGCCGAGCCGTCCTTGCGGATCGGCGCCGGCGGCGTTGAAATAGCGCAGGCAGGCGCTGCGCAGACCGTGCACCCGGTCGGCCCAGAACAGGGTGCGCTCCAGCATCGCCTTGCTCTCGCCATAAGGCGAGCCGGGGTCGATTCGCGTCTCCTCGTCGATCGGCAGGCGCTCGGGCAGGCCGAACAGCGCCGCCGTGGACGACAGCACGAAGCGCGGCACGCGGTGGCGCACGCAAGCCTCGATCAGGCCCACGCCGGTGCCGACATTGCGCGCGATGTAGCGGAACGGCTCGCGCATGCTGTCGCCGACCAGGGACAACGCGGCGAAATGGAACACCGCCTCCCAGGGACCATCGGCCAGCACCGCGTCGAGGAACGGCAGGTCGGCGAGGTCGCCTTCCACCAGCCGCGCCCCCGGCAGCACCGCCGCACGGTGGCCGGTGGACAGGTCGTCGATGACGGTGACCGACAGGCCGCGGTCGAGCAATGCCGCCACCAGGTGGCTGCCGACGTAGCCGGCCCCGCCGGTGACCAGGTAGCGTGCTGTCATACTGTCCAAACCTTGCTCGTACGGCGCGACCGGCAGGCGGCACTCGGTCGGCGGCGCAATCTATCAGAATCCTGACAGCGGCGGCAGCCGGTTCGCCGTCAGCGCAATGCCCACCGGAGGAAACAGGGATGACTGAAGCGCCGGAGGGGAAGGGTTTGCGCGGCACCGCGCCGGAGGTGCTGGCGGCGTTCCTGCGGCTGGGCTGCACCAGCTTCGGCGGTCCGGTGGCCCATCTCGGCTATTTCCGCGCCGACCTCGTGCAGCGCCGCCGCTGGCTGGATGAGCCGACCTATGCCGACATCGTGGCCCTGTGTCAGTTCCTGCCCGGTCCCGCGAGCAGTCAGACTGCGGTGGCGATCGGCATGCTGCGGGCCGGGTTGGCCGGCGGGCTCGCCGCCTGGCTCGGGTTCATCCTGCCCTCCGCCCTGTTCATGCTAGGGTTTGCCGCCGGCCTGTCGCTGCTGGGTGACGTGTCGCAGGCGCCCTGGCTGCACGGGCTGAAAATTGTGGCCGTCGCGGTGGTGGCGCAGGCGGTGTGGGGCATGGGGCGGACTCTATGCCCGGACCGGCTGCGCGCCAGCATGGCGGTGGCAGGAGCGGTTGCGGCGCTGTCCGTGCCCTCGGCGCTCGGCCAGGTCGGGGCGATCGCGGCGGGGGGAATGATTGGGTTTCTGGTGGTGCCGGCACCCGCAGCCTTGCCCGGCAACAGGCTGCATTTTGGTGTACGGCGCCGGGCGGGGCTGCTGGCGCTGGCGGCGTTTTTTTTCCTTCTCGCCGGGCTGCCGGTGCTGGCCGCCGCCAGCGACGCCCATGCGCTGGCGCTGCTCGACCGGTTCTATCGTGCCGGGGCGCTGGTGTTCGGTGGTGGCCATGTCGTGCTGCCGCTGTTGCAGCAGGCCGTGGTGCCGCCGGGCTGGATCGCGCCGGATGCGTTCCTGGCCGGCTACGGCGCCGCGCAGGCGCTGCCGGGTCCGCTGTTTTCCTTCGCCGCCTATCTGGGTGCGGCGATGGGACCGGTGCCGTCGGGCGTGCCAGGGGCGGTGCTGTGTCTGGTGGCGATCTACCTGCCGTCGTTGCTGCTGCTGGTCGGCGTGCTGCCGTTCTGGGACGGGCTGCGGCGGCGGGCGTCGGTGCAGTCGGCGCTGCTGGGGGTGAACGCCACCGTGGTGGGGCTGCTGCTGGCGGCGCTGTACACGCCGGTCTGGACCTCGGCGATCACCGGGCGGGCCGATTTCGCCCTCGGGCTGATGGAATTTCTCGCCCTGGCATTCTGGAAGCTGCCACCCTGGTTGGTGGTTGTGCTGGGCGGCGCGGCCGCGGCCGGGCTAGGCTGGGCGCATGGCGCATGAGCATCACGACGATCACCACGACGACCATCACGCCCACGATGGCCACGACCACGGACATGCCCCGGCGCGCTTCGGCACCGCTTTCGCGGTCGGGGCGACACTGAATATCGGCCTGGTGGCCGCCCAGGTGGTGTTTGGCATCGCCGCCAACTCGATGGCGCTGCTGGCCGACGCCGCCCACAACGCCGGCGACGTGCTCGGCCTGCTGCTGGCCTGGGGCGCCTTCGTGCTCGGGCAGCGCCAGCCCTCGGCGCGGCGCACCTATGGCTGGGGCCGCAGCAGCATTCTGGCCGCGCTGGCCAATGCCATGGTGCTGCTGATCAGCGTCGGCGCCATCGCGGTGGCCGCGGTGGAGCGCCTGATGGCCCCCACCATGGTTGCCGAAACCACCGTCATCTGGGTCGCCGGCGCCGGCATTCTGATCAACGGATTCACCGCCGTGCTGTTCGCCCGCGGCCATGACGACCTGAATATCCGCGCGACCTTCCTGCACATGGCCGGCGACGCGGCGATCTCGGCCGGCGTGGTCCTGGCCGCCCTCGTTATTCTGCTGACCGGCCGGCAGTGGATCGACCCGGCGGCAAGTCTGCTGATCGCCGGGCTCATTATCGTGTCCACCTGGGGGGTGCTGCGCGATGCGGCGCACCTGGCGATGGACGGCGTGCCGGCGCGCATCCCGCAAGACGAGGTCGAGGCCTGGCTGCGCGGCCTGCCGGGGGTGATGGAGGTGCACGATCTGCATATCTGGGGCCTGTCGACCACCGAGGCGGCGCTCACCGCGCATCTGGTGCGGGCGGAGCAGGTCGATGACCAGGAGCTGATCCGGGTAGCGTGCCATGGGCTGGGAGCACGGTTCCGGATCGGCCATGCGACGCTGCAGGTGGAGACGCCGGCGGTGGCGCAATCCTGCCGGTTGCGCCCGGCGGATGTGGTGTAACCCCGCTCCGGACTTGACTGTCCCGACGCGGGTGCTCCAGCAGAGCGGACCGATGCGCACAGCCCTTGCCGCCCTGACCCTTTGTACCCTGCTGCGGCCCCCCCTGCCGGTCCAGGCGGCCAGCTTCGACTGCGCCGCGGCTTCGAGCCGGGTCGAGCGGATGATCTGCGCCGACCCGGCGCTGTCGGCGGCGGATAACGGGCTCGGCACCGTCTTCGCCGAGGCGATGTCCGTCAGCCCGCATCCGCAGGCGGTGCGGGCGGAGCAGCGCCAATGGATCGCCTCGGCACGGGACAAGGCAGCGACGGCGAACGACCTGCTGACCGCTTATCAGCACCGGACAAACGACCTGCGGACGCAAATCGCCGCCTGGCAGGAAATCCGCCAGAGCGTGGCCACGACGCCGCCGGACCAATGCCTGAAGCTGGGGGACACGGACGACGCTTCCTGCACGGTCACCGGGACGGGGACCCTCGCCGGCGCGCCGGGCGGCAGGTTGCGCTACCGGCTGCAGATCTGGCGGGACGGCGAGCAGACGATCGGAACCGGGGTGATCGTGCTGGCGGGCGATGACGCCGCGGCACGGGCGGTCACCTGGTCCGCGGATAGAGAAGCCGTCTTCGAAGCACCGGAGATTCTGCAGACGCCACAGGGGATGTTCTTGGACCTGCCCGGCCATCTCTCCGGCACCGGCAATATTTCGGCCGAGAGCCTGTTCGTGTTCCGCGACGGTGTGTGGCGCGAGGTGGACATCACCACCTGGATCGCCCAGTTGGCCGGGCGTCTGCCGCCGGGGATCGGTGCCTGGAAGGGCATTTACCCGGACTGGCGGGCAATGACGGCGTACACGCCGCTGTGGCGGGAGGGCGACGGCAATTGCTGTCCGCGTGGCGGCAGCGCGACCGCGACCTTGCGCCTTGACAGGGACCGGATTGTGCTGGTGTCGCTACGGCTGTCGTCGCGCCCCCTGCCGGAGCAGTAAGCGCCTCCAGGGCCAAACCTCCCGTCGGCGGCCGTGCGTCTCCGTCCGGAACTGGCGCACGCGTGTGGATTGGAGGGAGGAGATGCCCCTGGTCAGGCCACGGGTGGAACAGGTCCGCGACGCGAAACGATGGCAAACGGGTGCGCAGGTCCTGACCATTCGCGGCGGAAGCTCAGTCGGGAAACTGGACTATTCGCCAGAAATGCTCCAGCATACTAACCGCCTCAAGGAATTCCTGTCCCGCACATTGCTTCAGGATGTAGCCGGCGGCATTCCTGTCATAGGCTTTTATCCGGTCCTCCTCCGCCGCGGAGGTGGTCATCACGAACACCACGGCACGGTGCAGCGACGGATCGCTGCGCAGCACCTCAAGAAACTCGAGCCCGCCCATGCGCGGCATGTTCAGATCGAGCAATATCAAATACGGTGCCGGAACCTGCTCGTACCCGTTTTCGCCACGCAGCCGCTGCAGCGCCTCGATGCCGTTGGATGCCTCGATCACCGGATTGGCGATTCGCAAATCCCTGAATGATCGCTTGATCGCCATTCTGTCGACCTTGTCGTCCTCGACCAGAAGGACGGTCACGGTCTTGCCGGTCATGCTGCGGTTTCGTTCCAGGTAAACACGAAGGTGGAGCCGCGGGCGGGCGGGGCGCTTTCGACCCAGATCCGGCCGCCATGCGCCATCACTTTCTTTTTGGTGATTGCCAGACCGATGCCACTGGATTCAATATCGTCACGGTTCGCCAGAGTTTGGAAAATGACGAAAATGCGGTCGTGGAACCGCGGCGAAATGCCCGGCCCGTCATCGCTGACGCGGAATTCCGCGACCCCGTTTGCCAGCTGCATGGCCACCTTGATGCGGCCCTCCGCCCGGTCATGGTGTTTCAGCCCATTGCTGATCAGATTCGTCAGCACCACCTGGATCGGCATGCGATGGGTGCGCAGCGGCGGCAGGTTCTCCTGGCACGTGACGACGAAGCCTGGCGGCGGCGCGAGCAGAGCGACGATGTCGCGCACCAGTTCGGCGATGTTCACGTCTTCTGCCGCGGCATAAGCGTGCCGGCCGACGCGGGAATAGGCCAGCAGCCCGTCCAGCAACAATTGCAACCGCGCCACCCGGCCCTGCAGCAGCGTCAGGTTCTCGGCCGTTTCCGGGCTCGCCGTCGCCCCCAGATCTTCGCCGATCCATTGCGCCAGATGACCGATGGCGCGCAGCGGTGCCTTCAGATCGTGCGATGCCGCATAGGCGAATTCCTCCAGCGTGCGCTGTCCAACCTCTGCCTCGACCGCGCTGCGCAGATCGCGCGCAAGCGCCAGATCGACCTCATCCCAGGGCGTGGAACGGCCGCGTACCGTCTCCTTCCAGATGGCGAAGGAGGTGCGCGGCGACAGGCGGCCGGTGCCCGGCTGCATGATCGCATGCTCCGCCGGGTTGCCGCCCCAGGTGAGGGTGCGCGACACTTCCGGCCTGAACCACAGGATCACGTCGCTGGTTCCCTGGGTCAGCGGCAGCAGCAGCGCGCCGCTGCCCTCGCTCGTGAAACTGGCCAGTGCGGGATAGCGCGTGCCAAGATCGTCTATCGCCAGCGGCTGGCCGGCGGCGGCGGGCTGCAGGGCCGCGATCGCTCGCTTGGCCGCGTGCAGCGGCGGGGTACGACCGAAGCAGCGGAGCACGCCGGAATGGCTCACGACTGCCCCGGCCGCGCCCACCAGATGGAGCAGTTCCTCCTCCGCCGTGGCCAGCGCTTCATGGAGCGGCGCCGGCGAGGCAATCCGGTCGATCAGTGTGCGCAGAGTGGCCTGGCGTTCGTGCCGCCTTGCATACACATCAGCCTCGCTCAGGCTGGCAAGCAGCAGCGACACCACCTGGCCGATCACGTCGGCGACCGCCCGCACTTCCGGACCCACGGCCCGCGGTGTCGCATGATGGCACACCAGCATGCCCCAGAGGCTTTGCCCGTGCGCGAGCCCGACCGTCAGGCTTGCCGCGGTCTTCATGTTGCGCATGAATTTGCGGTGGATGGGCGAGGCGCTGCGCAGGGCGCTGTGGGTGAGGTCGAGCGGCGTGCCGTCATCCAGGCCCGGATCGGTGAGCAGCGGCACTGGCTGGTAGCTGGAATCGACGATCGTGCCGACGCGCTGGCTTCAGGTACTGCCGCCGCGCCTGCGGCGGGATGTCGCTCGCCGGATAGTGCAACCCAAGATAGGGTTCCAGCTGCGCCGCGCGGGCCTCGGCGATCACTTCGCCATGTCCGTCCGCGGCGAAACGATAGGCCATGACCCGGTCGTACCCGGTGATGTCCCGCAGCCCGCGCACCGCCAGCTCACACAGGTCGCCCGGCGTTTTGGCGTGCTTGAATGTCTCCAGGACCGACTGCGCCACCGTCATGGGGGGTGTCTGCCAGGACTCCGGACTGATCGGTTCCATGTCCACGCAGATGTGTCGACCGGATCGGTGGGCGCTCAGGTGGAGGGTTCCGCCGCCGGGCCCGGGCAGCGAATGCATTTCCCCGAGCGCCGTTCCTTCGCGCAGCCCCGCACCCTGCAGCACCCGGCTTGCGGCCTCGCCGACCGCCTCCGCCAGCGGCCGCCCGAGCACGGATCGGGCCGGACGGCCAAGGATTTCCGCAAGATTGGCGCTGGCGTGGGTCACCAGCAGCCCGTCGGCCAGTGCCGCGAGCAGGGCGCCATGTGGCTGGATTGCGCCGGGGATGTGGATCGGCTCCTGCTCGCAGAGCGACAGATCGAGACCCGGCGAATGGCCTGGGGGAAGCGGTTGCTGCGAGCCGCTCATGGACGAACGGCCACACTGGCGAGGACCGGAGCAGGCCAGCCCGGCGGCGCACGGTCTGCGCGCTCATCGCCAGCCGGCACGCCGGCGCAGGTCCGCGGCCGGATGCGCTTGGGATCGCTCGGCGTCCCCCGAACGCGGCAGCAAGCCAACCAGCCAAGTTCCGTCATGAGCCAGGTTTCGCACGAGGTCTGTCGCGGCGGCGGGAGGCACGGGATTTGCGATGGTTTGACAATGGATTCACGCCTCGTTTCTCTCACTGTCCAGGAATTCGCCATGTTGCTGTCCAGCAACGGATGCGCGCGGGGCACGGGCCGATCAGCCGTGGTTTGCATCCGTCCTCCTTGGCGGAGTTTAGCAGTCAGCTCACACGATAGCGAATCACCTTTTGCCCGATGCCGGGGGGCAAGGTTGCGCCCAAAGATTTCGATCAGACCGCTCATTCGTTCTTATCAAGTTCCGAAACCGGCTTTCACACGACCCGGTCAGCGAGGCGTTGGCGGCGGTTTCGCTACAACAACGACGCGGACCGACGGATGCCGTCCGGTTTTTTGCCCGCATCAGGTTTTGCGGTCGGCACTGCGCAACACATTCAGCGTCTGGCGCCCCAACGTCAATTCCTCGCTGTCACCGCAAACGGCGACAGGATCGCGATGGACATCCCCACACCTGCGCCGCCGCCCCCGAAACAGCGCCGTCGCCATAGGCGCAGGTTCGCCCCGGCGCCGCTTTGGCCGGCAGGTCGATATAGCCCGACAGCAGAGCCAGCAGCAGGTCGGGGCGGAATGGTTTCGTGACGAATTCATTGGCGCCGACCCGCTGGGCTGCCGCGCGCATCCGCGCGTCGTTGTATCCGGTGAGCATCACGACCGGCACGCGGGCGTAGCCCGGCAGCGCGCGGATCGCTTCGCACGCCAGCAAACCGTTCAGCCTCGGCATATCGATATCCAGCATGACCAGCCGTGCCTTGAATTGACGGGCCAGATGCACGGCCTCGAACCCGTCCGCGGCCGGGAACACTTGCTGCCCGGTGTGCAGCAGGATGGAGCGGATAATGCCACGCATCAGAGAATCATTCTCGCCAACGATGACAGCATTGGGGATTTGCGGCGGGTTCATGATAGAAGCATTCCGTGCTCGCTCATCAATTCGGCAATCGCACCGAGCGCCGCGCGGGCCTCCGCCCGCAAATGCTCTGCCAACCCATCAGCCTCGGGCGCGTCATTCGCTGCCGCACGCTCGTAGCTGCGCGACGCTGCAGACAACGCCGCGAATCCGAACATCCCTGCGGCGGATCCCAGCACATGCGCCGCTTCCGTCAGCAGCGACGGCGCGGCTGACTGATCCAGCAGCCGCAGTATCTGTTCATTCCTTGATCGCAGTGATTGGAGATTTGCGGGGATTTCTTCCGGCGGGAAAAACGCGAGCGTTTGATCGAGCGCCTCACGATCAAGCCGGGGAAGGGATTCTGCGTCGCGTGTGCCCTCGCGCAGGCAAGGAGAGCAACGGCATTCGCTCCAGCCTGCCGAGGTACCTGCAATCGCCTCCGCGACCGCCTGCATCAGCACGGAATAGTCCACCGGCTTGGCGATGTAGCCATCCATGCCGACCTGACGGCACTGGGCCACTTGTTCGGGAAAGGCGTATGCGGTCAGCGCGAGAATCGGGATCTGGCCGTGCGGGGGCGGCAGTGCCCGAATGCGCCGCGTTGCCTCCAGCCCGTCGATCTCTGGCATGCGCACATCCATCAGGATCAGATCGAACCTGGTTTCGGACGCCAGCCGCACTGCTTCCTCGCCGCGTTCGGCCGATCGCACGGCGTAGCCGCCGTTGCACAAGAAGGCGCCGATCACGTCGCGGTTCATCGCGATGTCGTCCACCAGCAGCACCTGCTGGCCGGTTGCTGGCGGCGTGGCCTGCACTGCTTCCGGCAGCGATGGCGACGCGGGCTCCGCGGTCGGCAGGTCCAGCCAGAACACGCTGCCACCGCCAGGATTGGCGGTGTAACCGATCGTCCCGCGCATCAGGCCGATGAGTCGTGCAGCGATCGCTAACCCAAGTCCCGCCCCTTCCACCGAGGTGGCGGCACCCAGGCGTTCGAAGTCTTGAAACAGACTATTGACGTTGTCTTCATCGATGCCGCGTCCGGTATCGGCGACTTCAAGCCGCAGCCCACCTTGGGTGGCGCCCGCCAGCAGGCGCAGCTCAACGCTGCCGGCGTCGGTGTATTTTACCGCATTCCCCAGCAGATTGAGCAATACCTGACGCAGTCGCGAAAAGTCGGCGACGATCTGCCGCGGGGCATCGTGGGCGATGCGGGTGTGCACATCCAGCGCGCGTTGGGCGGCCAACGGCTCGATCAGGGCGATGCACCGTTCGGTCAAATCGCGGACCGAAACCGGTACCGGATGCAGCGTCATGCGGCCGCTTTCGATACAGGCGAAGTCCAGCACCTGCTCGATCATTCCGAGCAGATGCTGGCCTGCCAGCATCATGGCGCCGACATGCGCGTCCTGGCGGGCAGAGAGTCCGCCCTCGACCCGCAGAAGCTGGATGTAGCCGAGGATGCCGTTGAGCGGCGTGCGCAATTCATGCGTCACCATGGCGACGAACCGGGTCTTGGCCTGGTTGGCCTGTTCCGCGGCCTCCTTGGCGGCACGTAATTCCACCTCGGCGGCCTCACGGGACGCGATCTCATGTTCGAGCGCGGCGTTGGTCGCGGTGAGGTCGCGCAACGTGTTGGCGAGGCGCTGGCGGAGCTCTTTCTGGGCCACGGCGCGCGTGATCGCACGCCACAGGCTGTTCTCGTTCACCTTGTCTTTGACGATGTAATCCTGCACGCCGCGCTTCATCGCCTCGACGGCGATCGCTTCGTTGCCCTGCCCGGTGATCAGCACGACGGCACACGAAAGCTCCCCATCGGCGGTGGCATCCGTCAGGAAGTCGAACCCGTTCGCGTCCGGCAGGTTGAAATCCAAAAGGACGCAATCGAACCGACGGGCACGCAGCGCCGCCAGGCCAGCCGCACAATCGGCCGCCTGTTCAATGGCGAAAATTCCGGGGCCCTTGTGGGCCAGCAACCTGCCATAGAGCCGCCGATCAGTGTCGTCGTCCTCGACGATCAGCAGATCGTAGCTGCGCCGCGTGTCTGCCATACTGATTTCGCTCATACATTTAACAATATCGGGTGAATGTTGAGGAAATCTTAGTACGCTGTTTGCGACGACTTGCCGTTGTTCGGTGGTCTCGGTGGAAAGCACGGCGCTGCCCAGCAGCCTGTCAGCCGACGGGACACGTGCCGCGGACCGGGATCGCCCGTGACGCGTTTCACGCTGTCAAGATGGTCAACGAAGCCGTCCGGCCAATGCGCAGGAACGAGCAGACCGGCGCTGAAGAAAGCGCTATCCCTGGCGCAAGAACGAAACCCGCCTCGCGTCCGGCCCATGCGAGAGCCGCGCCAGGCCGGTCGGCAGCCACCTCAAGCACCACCCGCTGGGCCCGTCCACGTGAACAGGTGAGGAGTCTCGATGAAATGGCGACGGCCCGCAATGACCATCTGCGGCGCCCTGTTCCGGAGGTCGGCGCCGCGAAACGTGCCAGCGCGTGCCGCCTGTACGTTGCGTCTCAGGAGCGGCCGCTCCAAACTCCGCGGCGGGCCGTTCCCCGGGGCTTCTTGCAGGTCCACATAACCAGCGGCTCCGGTTCACGCCACCGAAGGTTGCTGAAATCATTGGTCGGAGTGAGAGGATTCGAACCTCCGGCCCCTGCGTCCCGAACACAGTGCTCTACCAGGCTGAGCTACACTCCGGCCGTGGCCGCCGCGTATACCGGTGGCACGGTACGGGCGCAAGCCTCAGGAATGGGATGCAAGAGTCCATTGCCCCTTGCCGGGTCCAGGGCAGAGCCCTGGCCTTGACGTTCCTACAATCGCCCGGCCGCCCCGCCATGGGCCGCATGCAGGTGTTGTAACCGCTCGATCGTCGCTGCGACCCCGTCGGTCCGCTCGAAAAGGTCCCAAGTGTCCGGCCGGGCGAACCCGGCCGCGACGGCCGCCTCGATGGCGGCCAGCAGCGGCGCCGCCGAGCCGGCCACGTCGCAGATCAGGATCGGCTTGTCGTGCAGCTTGAGCTGGCGCCAGGTGATGATTTCGATGGTTTCGTCCAGCGTGCCGAGGCCGCCGGGCAGCGAGACGAAGGCGTCGGACAGCTCGAACATGCGGCGCTTGCGGCTGTGCATGCTGTCGGTGATGACCAGATCCGTCACCCCGTCATGAGCGACTTCCCAGCGGGTGAGGAATTCGGGAATGACGCCAATCACCTGGCCGCCCTCGGCCAGGGCGCCGTCGGCGAGCGCGCCCATCAGACCGACGCGGCCGCCGCCATACACCAGGCGCATGCCAGCGCGGGCCATGCAGCGACCGAGGTCGGTAGCGGCGGCGCGGAAAACGGAGTCGTGGCCGGCATGGGCGCCGCAGAACACGGCGACGGTGTGGACGTCTGGCATGGGTCTCCTGGCGGGATTCGGCGGGCGCGTCCCGGTTTGGGTCGCAGCGGCCCGTCCTGCAAGCGAATTTGGCGCGACGCCGCCCCGACCGGGGATCCGATGTGCCGGACGCGGGCTCAGACCCAGGTGGCCAGAACCCATACCGCCGCGCCGACCACCGCCAGTACGGCGGCAGCGCGGAGCGGGCTGACCAGGCGGGGCTGGCGGGTTGCCGCGGGCAGGCGCTTCACCCCGGTGATCATGGGCCAGGTGAGGTTGTGTTTCTTGAGCCGCACATAGGCGCCGATGGCGCAGATATGCACCAGGATCGCCAGCAGCAGCAGGTCGAAGTTGACCGCGTGGATGGTCCCGGCGATGCCGGACACAGACTTGCTGACGTATTTCACCAGCGGCCCGGCGGCGGCGTGATCGGCGCCGTATTCCTCGGTGTTGAACAGGCCGGTCAGCACCTGCACGCAAAGCAGAACCAGCATTACCAGCACCATCCAGCCGCCGGCCGGGTTGTGGCCGACCTGGGCGTCGGGCGTGCGGTCACGGAACCCGCGCATGTAGTGCAGCGCCTTCGCTGGGCTGCCCAGGAACTGGCGGAAGCGCGCGGTCTCGCTGCCCACGAAGCCCCAGACCAGGCGGAACAGCACCAGCGTCAGCACGAGGTAGCCGGAGACCAGGTGCACGTGCATCCAGTTGGCCCGCACGCTGGTCACGCTGAGCACCACCAGCAGCACGATCGCCCAGTGGAACAGCCGGGTCGGCGCGTCCCACACACGCATCGGGAGCATCATTGTCCGGCTGAAATCGCGCAGGGCCATGCGGGCCTCCTTCGTTGCCTGTCCGTCGTGGTATCTTGCCGCGAAAACTGCCGGCGCGCGATGGCCCCTTCATGCTGACCCAGGCTTCCTTGTTGTCCACCGGGTTCTGGCAACATCAGGCGCTGCTGGCCTGGCAGCAGGGACGCGCGCCGATCGTGGCGGGCGCGCTGGCGCTCGCCGTGTGGCTGGCGGGGCGGCTGCTGCGCGCGCCCGGGCTGCAAGCGGCGGCGGCCGGGCTGGCGCTGTGCGTCGGGTGGACACTGGCGCTCGGGGGGCTGACGGTCACGCCACATGTGGCGGCCGAGCGGCTCACGATGCTCGCGGTGGCGGCGCTGGCGATGGGGCCGGCGGTGGATTGGTCCGGCCGCGCGGCGGGGCTGGCGGGGTTTCTGCTGGCGGTTGCCGCTGGCTGGTGGCTGGCCGGGGCGCCGCGCAGCGACGCCGAGGCGGGGCTTGTCCTGCCGCACATGTTCTGCCTGGCGCTTGGCGTGCTGCTGGCGCTGCGACTGCTGCGGGCGCCACGTAGCAAGTGGTCGGTCACCGCCGCGGCGGTGACGCTATGGGGCGGGCTGGCGGTAACCGGCGCGCCGGCGGTGTGGACAGGGTGCGCGCTTGTACTGGTGGCGGCCAGTCTCGGGCAGGTGGCGGCCCCGCGCGGGATGCAAACCGTTCGCCTGCCGATGGCGGCGGGGATGGCCGGACTGGCCGGGCTGGCGGTGCTGATGCTGGGTCGGCTCGGACGCGGCGGCGTATCGCGCTTCGACCTGGCCGCGCTGGCGCCGCTGCTGGCGATCTGGGCGCTGCCGCGGCTGACAACCGGCATGCCCGCAGCCGGCGGGCTGGTGGCCGCTGGGGCCTCGGCAGCGGTGGCCGTCGCGCTGGTTTGGGCAGCCAGCCGGCTTGGGCTTGTACGCTGAAGACCGGCCTATCCTGGCGCGGCATGCGCCTCGCCCGCAACCTCGGCCAGCAGATCGAAATAGGGGTCCAGCCGCAGCAGGAACATCGTGAGCTCGGTGACCAGATTCCCGACATTGGTAGGCAGGGACAGGTTGAACTCCGCCTCGGTCACAACGCAATGGTCGGGCCGCAGACCGATCCGCCAGCCGTCGGGCAACATGGCGGGCAAAGCGCGGACAGCGGCGAACACCGCCTGGCGGGGCAGCGTTCCGGGCGCCTCGGCCCGGCCGGTGCTGGGCACCCGCCCGAGCATGGCCTGCAGCGCGAGCGTTCCGCCCTCCGGCCCCGCAGCGGTCAGGCGCGCCTGCACCACATGGCCACGCCAGGCGACGCGAAAGGAGGGGAACCGGTCCGCCGTGCTGGGGGTGAGGCCCCCGTTCGTATCCACGGTGAACGGTCCGAGCTTGAACGGCGCATCGAGGGGCATGGCGGCCTCCGGATCATTCGGCCATTCTTGCCGCGGGGGGATGAAGCATCCATAAACACTGCCTTCCTTCGGGGGCCCCAGAGCACCATGTCCGTTGTCGATACGATGCGCCTTGTTCTGGCGCCGCCCCATCCCGCCGGCTACCGGCTGATCGGCGCGGGCGTGGCGGTGTTTTTCCTCGGCCTGCCGCTCGCGTCCTGGCTGGCCTGGCTGGGGCTGCTGTTCACTCTGTTCTGCCTGTATTTCTTCCGTGATCCCGAGCGGGTGCCGCCGCCACGCTCCGGGTTGGTGCTGGCGCCGGCCGACGGCCGCATCGTGTCCGTCGGCCCCTCCACGCCGCCGCGCGAGCTCGGGCTGGGCGACAAGCCGCGTTGCCGGGTGTCGATTTTCCTGTCTGCGCTCAATGTGCACGTCAACCGCATGCCGGTGGACGGCACCGTTACCCGGACCGCGTATCGGCATGGCAAGACCTTGAACGCCTCGCTGGACAAAGCCAGCGACGACAACGAGCGCAATGCGCTGGCGGTGCGCCTGGCCGACGGGCGCGATGTCGCGGTGGTGCAGATCGCCGGGCTGATCGCGCGCCGCATCATCTGCGACGCCCGCGAGGGCAACGTGGTGCGTGCCGGTGACCGGTTCGGGATCATCCGTTTTGGCAGCCGCACCGATCTCTATCTGCCCGTGGGCGTGCAGCCGCTGGTTTCAGTGGGTCAGACCATGATTGGCGGCGAAACGGTCATCGCCGAACTGGGCGGATGATAGGCCCTTCTTTGCCCACGCCCCGCCCGGTGGTGGCCCAGATCGGCTTGCTGCGCGGGCGTTTCCGTCGGCGCACCCGGCCGCGCTTCCAGGGGCCGTCGTTCAACCGGATGGTGCCGAACCTGCTCACCATGCTCGGCCTGTGCGCCGGGCTCACCTCCATCCGCTTCGGCCTGGAGGGCCGCTTCGGCGCGGCGGCGGTGGCGATCGTGGTGGCGGCCTGCATCGACGGGCTGGACGGACGCATTGCCCGGCTGCTGAAAGCAACGTCGCGGTTCGGCGCCGAATTCGACAGCCTGGCCGACTTCCTGTGCTTCGGGGTGGCGCCGGCGATCATTTTGTACCTGTGGTCGCTGCAGCCGGCACGCGGCTTTGGCTACATGCCCTGCCTGATGTTCGCCGTGTGCATGGCGCTGCGGCTGGCGCGCTTCAACGCCGCCCTGGATGCGCCGCGGTCGGCGCCCTACACGTATAACTTCTTCACCGGTGTCCCCGCTCCGGCCGGGGCGGGGCTGGTGCTGTTCCCGCTGTTCCTGGGGCTGGAGGCGAAGTCACTCGGGCTGGACTGGCTGCTGCACCTGGCGCAGTCGCCGCCGTTCTGCGCCGCGGTGCTGATCGGCACCGCGCTGCTGCTGGTTTCCACCCTGCCGGTGTGGAGCTTCAAGAACTTTAAGGTGCCGGCGAAATACGTGCTGTCGATGCTGCTCGGCACCGGGCTGTTCGCCGCGATCCTGGTGGCTGACCCGTGGGCGGCGCTGGCGGCGGGGGGCGTTGTCTACCTTGGGATGCTGCCGTTCAGCGTGCGCAGCTTCCGCCGCCTCCAAGGCGAGGCGGAGCAGCAGCAGGTGGAACCGCCGGGCTGAGGAAGCAAGGCCGGGGCAGACCTTTGGCCTGCCTGCCTTTCACCGCCGGCGCGTGGTGCAGAGCACCCCGTCGCGCGTCAGTGCGGCGATCTCCTCAGCGGAAAACCCATGTTGGGCCAACACTTCCTCGCCATGTTCGGCAAAGCGCGGGGGGCGACGGCGGGTGCCGCCGGGCGTGCGCGACAGCTTGATCGGCGTGCCGAGGCCCCGGTATCCGTCGCGCTCCGTCACCATCTGCCGGGCTTGTGTGTGCGGGGCAGCCAGCGCCGCGTCGATCGGCAGTACCCGGGCCGGCCGGCACCCCGCCACGCAGCAGGCGATCTGCGAGCGCGGTGCCGTCCTGTTCGGCCAGCACCGCCTGGAATGCGGCGCTCATGGCGGCGCGGTTGGCCAGCCGGTCGGCGTTGTGCAGGAACCTTGGGTCGGCGGCCATTTGCGGGAGCCCGACCAGCTCGCACAGCTTGCGGAACTGTCCGTCATTGCCCACCGCGATGAAAATCTCCGCGGTGCGGGTGCGGTATTTCTCATACGGCGCCAGGTTCGGGTGCGGATTGCCCAGCGGCATCGGCCGGCGTCCGTTGAGGAAGTAATTGGCCGCCTGCGGGTGCAGCAACGCCATGCCGCAATCGTGCAGCGTCATGTCCAGATACTGCCCATGGCCGGACTGCGCGCGTTCATGCAACGCCATCAGGATGCCGATCGCCGCATACAGGCCGGTGGCGAGATCGACCACCGGGGTGCCCATGCGCATCGGCCCGGTGGTCGCATCGCCGTTGATGCTCATCAGCCCCGTCATGGCCTGCAGGATGGCGTCATAACCGGGCAGGCCGCCGAGCGGCCCCTCGCCGCCGAATCCGGAGACGCGGCAATGCACCAGTCGCGGAAATCGCGGGGCCAGGTCACGCGCATAGCCGAGGCCCCAATTCTCCATACCGCCCGGCTTGAAATTCTCGATCAGCACGTCAGCGCCTTCGATCAGGCGCAGCAGGGCCGCGCGGCCCTCCGGCCGGCCGAGATCGAGGGCGATCGAGCGTTTGTTGCGGTTGACGCCGATGAAGTAGCTGGCGTCGCCTTCCTGAAAGGGCGGGCCCCAGTCGCGCACCTCGTCGCCTTGCGGCGGCTCGATCTTGATCACGTCGGCACCGTGATCGGACAGAATCATGGTGCAGTACGGGCCACCCAGCACGCGGGTGAGGTCGATGACCTTCACGCCGGCGAGCGCGCCGCCTTGGGTTTGCGGGGTCGGTGACTCCATGGCTCAGGCGGCCCTTTCGGTGCTGTCCCCGCGCCCCCAGACGCGGCGGCAGAAGGCAGGATAGGTCGGAAGCATCGCGTCGCACACCGGCCCGCGCAACAACGCAAGCACGGCGGCATCGGGATCAGGCGTGGAAGGCACGCATGCGCCGGTGTCGAAGTCGAAGCCGGTTGCCGCGCGCACGCTCTGCACCGTCTCGCCCGGGTGCACCGACGCCAGCGCGAACCGCGCCCGCTGTGCCTCGAAGCGGAACACGCATTTCCCCGTCACCAGCGCCTGCGCGGTGCCGCGGCGCCACACGCCGGCGGGCGAGACGCCAGGGGCGGAGATGATATCGACACGCGGCACCAGCACCCGGCGAGAATGTTCCGCGCGGAACAGGATGGTGCGTGGGGTGGCGAGATACATGAAGGCCGAGCCGAAACTGCCCGGGAAGCGCACCCCCATGCCCGGCCAGGCGCCGGTGCCCACAAGATTCAGGTTGGCCTGGCCGTCGATCTGCCCGCCGCCGAGGAAGAACAAGTCGATTCGCCCCTGACCGGCGAGGTCGAACAACTCCCGGGTGCCCTCGGTGAACGGATTGCCGTGCGGGCGGTGCAGCAGCGACAGGCGCACCGGGTGGCCCTGCTGCTTCACCAGCCAGCAGGCGGCGGCCGGGATGGGAGAGGCGGCGCCGACGGCGATGTGGCGGGCCGGCGGGGCGGCGGGGTCGAGAATAAGGGTGGCAGTGGCCGCGATCAGCCGCTCCTCAGCGGAGATCACGCTCATGCGGCCGCCTCCGTCCGCCGTGGCAGCACGTGACGCGCGAGGTAGCCGCGGAAGCCCTCCTCGCTGCGTGCCAGCTTCGCATAGTCCTCAACATGCGCGGCATCGTAAGGATATTCGTCGAGCAGCCCCACCGGCCAGGCGCCACGCGCGGCGACCTCCACCGCTTCGATGTAAGTGCCGCTGATGGTGCCCGGCGCCAGGCGTTCGTCCTCCAGCAAATTGCCCTCGATCCTGCGCTCCACCGTCACCAGCACGCGCCGCGAAGCATGGGCGATGGTGGCCAGTTCGCGCCGCCGGCCGACATACACATTGCCGTGCGCGTCGGCGCAGACGGCGTGAAACGCCGCCACGTCGGGCGCGATCGCCGGCACCAGCAGGATCGGGTCGCCGCCGCCGGCGAAGGGATTGTCGATCACTTTCCAGTCCGGGCGATGCGCCAGCAGGTCGCTGCCCAGTACGCCGCGCAACGGCATGAAGGGCACGCCCTTTTCCGACGCCTGCAGCGCCGTGTGGATGGCCGGGCAAGTGGAGTCGATGACGGTGATGCTGCCCTGCGCGACCGCGGCGGCGAAGCGCGGCGCCGGTCCGGCCTCGCCCAGCGTGGCCGCGCTGGTCTGCACCGAGGCGACGCAGCCGGCGCCGATCAGCAGGTCGGTGGCATAGCCGGACACCGGTACACCCAGCAGCCGTAGCCCGCGCGCGCCACGGCGCACCAGCGCACGGACCAGTGCGCACGGCGCGAGGGAGTTGTCGGGCGGCAGGGCCAGGAAGGCGCCGTCGGGGATCAGTGTCGCAAGGATCAAAACGGTGGCTCCGCAAGGAAGGTCGGGGCTCTGCCCTGGACCCGCCAGGGCGCAGAGGCCCCCTGGACCCCATGACTTGGGTTCGGGGTCGAGGACAGAAGCCTGATCTTCCTTGTTTAATCCAGTGCCGCAGCCAAAGCCTCCGCCGTGCGTCCATTGGCCATCCAGGCCGACCGCGCATCCCAGTGAATGCCGTTGATGCGCGCGAAAGCGTGGTCGGCACCGGGGTAGACATAGCTGTGCACGAGTTTGTGCCCCTTGGTGGCAGCCACCAGCTTGGCCCGCCCTTCGGGCGAGAAATACTCGTCCCGCTCGGCGATATGCACGATGAGCGGCGCGCGGACCCGCCCGAGCCCGCCGATGAAGTTGTCCAGTGCCACGCCGTAGTAGGAAATATTGACGTCGGCATCCGACTCGATCGCCATGCGGAAGGCGAGCAGGCCGCCCAGGCAGTAGCCGATGGTTCCCGCTTTGCCATTGGCCCCAGGCAGAGTGCGGGCTGCGGCAAGCGTGGCCTTGAGATCGGCAATGCCCTTCTCGTGATCAAAACCCTGCATGAACGCGAACGCCTGGTTCCATTCCTCCTGGGTTTTGTCGGTGAGGTCGACATTGCGTTGCTGCCGCCAGAACAGGTCGGGCGCCAGCACAAAGAAGCCGAGATCGGCGATCTGCGCCGCAGTTTCTTTCATCGAGGCGTTGATGCCGAAGATTTCCTGGATCAGCACCACGGAGCCGGCAGGTTTTTTCTTCGGCTCCAACAGATAGGCGTCGAAACTGCCGGCGCCGTCGGTGGCGGCGATGCTGATGCTGGTCATGGATGCTCTTCCCCGTGCGGTTGTCCCGTGAGCGCAGGATAAGCGAACGCGGCACAGGTGGCGACCCCGGCGCAAGGCCGGGAAATTCCGCCGTCAGACGTAGTGCTCGGCGAGGGGTGCGAAGCCGTTGAAGCGCTGGCTGGCATAGGTGGTCACGTAAGCGCCGGCGGCCAGCAGCTCCACCCGGTCGCCGCAGGCCAGCGCCATCGGCAGACGGTAGTTGCTGCGCTCATACAGGATGTCGGCGCCGTCGCAGGTCGGCCCGGCGATCGCCACTGGACCCGCGGCGTCGCCGTCGCGCGGCGTCGTGATGCGGTAACGGATCAATTCGCCCTCGGTCTCGGCCAGCCCACCGAAGCGGCCGATGTCCAGATACACCCAGCGCACCGGGTCGTTCTTGTCGCGGCGGCTGACCAGGACCACCTCGGCGCTGACCACGCCGGCGTCGGCGACGATGAAACGGCCCGGCTCGATCAGCATGTCGGGCAGCGCATTGCCGAAATGCCCGGTCATGGCGCCCATGATGGCGCGGCCGAAATCGTCGATGCCGGGCACCTCGTCGCGATACGGCACCGGAAAGCCGCCGCCGAGGTTGACCATCCGCAGGTTCACACCGGCCTCGTTCAGATCGGTGAAAAGCATGGCCACCCGGCCGATCGCCGCCTCGTAGCTGGACGTACTGGTCTGCTGGCTGCCGACATGAAACGACAGCCCGTACGGGTCGAGCCCCAGCGCGCCGGCCTGCAGCATCAGGTCGCGCGCGGCCTCGATCGTGGTACCGAACTTGCGCGACAGCGGCCAGTCGGCGCCGGCGTTCTCCACCAGGATGCGGCAATACACGCGGCTGCCGGGCGCGTGACGGGCAAGTTTTTCCAATTCCTCGGCACAATCGAAGGCGAACATGCCGATGCCGGCGGCGTGCGCGCGGCTAATGGCCGACACCTTCTTGATCGTGTTGCCGAAGCTGATCGCCGACGGCGCGGCGCCGGCGGCGAGGCAGGCGGCGATTTCCTCGAAACTGGCGGCATCGAAACGGCTGCCGAGGCGCACCAGACGCTCCAGTACCGGATGCGCCGGATTGGCCTTCACGGCATAATAAATCTGCGCCAGCGGCAAGGCCGCGCGCAGGGCCGCGAAGTTCTGCTCCACGCGGTCAACGTCAAGCACCAGACACGGCGTCGCCGGCTGCTGCTCAGCAAGGAATCGGGCGATTTTCGGAGTCATCGCACCCGGCCTCCCCTCTGATGAACCGCCCCCCTGTCAAGGCGAGGAGCGTAGATTGCGAAACGGTCGAACGAACCAGCGGAAACACGGCGGGCAGCGGCCCGGTTGAACCGGACGCGGAACCCGTTGCCAGAACGCTTGACGTCGTTGCGTAACCCGAGGGCCAGAGGCACGTGCGTTGCTGCGTGGGGCCGCACATAGGACCCCCTCCCCCCCCATGCAAGTGATATTTCAGCGCTGTCTTTACAGCGTATGCTGCGCCTGCGAACGGTGCCGCCGGCGCCCTTCTGGCGGGCTCCTCGATGCGGTATCACAATGGTTACGGCGCCATGCGCCAGTTTCGAAGGGGACGGCATGCTCAGCCCAACGGCGATTCCCGGCCACGGCCTCAGGCAGGTGCTCGGGCGCACCTGGCAGGAGATCAGTTCCGACCGCATTTCGCTGATCGCCGCCGGCTGCGCCTTCTGGGCGACGCTGGCGCTGTTCCCGGCGATCTCGATGCTGATCTCGGTCTACGGGCTGGTGTTCGACCCCGGCACCGTCGAGCCACAACTGGAGGTGCTGCGCGACCTGCTGCCGCCGGCTGCGTTTTCGCTCATTGCCGCGCGGGTGCACACGCTGGTGTCGCACGGGCGGGGGGACCTCGGGCTATCGCTGTTGATCGGCACGACGATCGCGTTCTGGAGCGCATCCACCGGCACCAAGTCGATGTTGTCGGCGCTCAATCTTGTCTATGGCGAGCAGGAGCGGCGCGGGTTTTTCCGCTTCCAGGCGGTCGGGCTGCTGATGACGCTGGGCACGATCGTCGGCGCCATCGTGGCGGTGGGGTTGTTGGTGTTATTGCCCGTCGTTATCGATTTCCTGGGGCTGGACGCGCATGCGCGCACGCTGTGGCAACTGGGTTCGTTCGCCGTGCTGGTGGTGTTCGTCGGGCTGGGGCTGTCGCTGCTGTACCGGTTCGGCCCCTCGCGCGAGGGGATGCGCTGGCGCCCGATCACCACCGGCTCGCTGGTCGCCACCTTGCTTTGGCTGGCTGCCTCGGCACTGCTGTCGTACTACGTCGGGCACGTAGCGAGCTATGACGCTACCTACGGGCCGCTCGGCGCGGTCGCCGGCATCATGATGTGGTTCTGGGTGTCGGCCTATGTCGTGCTGCTCGGCGCCGAGCTGAACGCCGCCCTCGAGCCGGAGACCGCCGTGGATAGCTCCCGCTAGAGCGCTTTCACCCTGACCGAAAACGGTCAGAGAGCATTAGCTCTTTGTTTTATCCCGCAACTTTATCGGCCGGACATCACCAGTCTGGCCGATGTTGCTCTAGCGGATCAGGCCGGTCAGCGGGCTGGACGGATCGGCCCCCATCCGACGCGGCATGCGCCCGGCCAGATGCGCGAGCCTGCCGGCCTCCACCGCGTGACGCATCGCGCGCGCCATCAGCACCGGGTCCTTCGCATGCGCGATCGCCGAGTTCAGCAGCACCGCGGTGCAGCCGATCTCCATGGCAATGGCGGCGTCCGAGGCGGTGCCCACGCCGGCATCCACCAGCAGCGGCACGCCCGCCTGGGCGATCATGATCGACAGCATGGCCGGATTCTGCACCCCGAGCCCGGAGCCGATCGGCGCGCCGAGCGGCATGATCGCCACACAGCCCATCTCCTCCAGCCGGCGCGCCGCCACCGGGTCGTCGGCGCAGTACACCATCACGTCGAACCCGTCACGGATCAGCGCCTCGGCGGCCTCGAAGGTGGCCGGCATGTCGGGGTACAAGGTGGGCGGCGGGCCGAGCACCTCCAGCTTCACCAGGTTCCAGCCGCCGGCGTCGCGTGCCAGCCGCAGGGTGCGCACCGCATCCTTGGCCGTGTGGCAACCAGCCGTGTTGGGCAGGTAGGTGTATTTCTTCGGGTCGACATGGTCCTGCAGCATCGGCGCCTTGGGATCCGACAAATTCACCCGCCGCACCGCGACCGTCACCATCTCGGCGCCGGAGGCCTCGATCGCCGCCGCCGTCTCCTGCAGGTCCTTATATTTGCCGGTGCCGACCACGAGCCGCGAACGGAAGCGCCGCCCGGCAACGGTCCAGCAATCCTCGTCCGCCTGGATGCCCCCGTCCATGCTCAGCCCCCGCCGATGAAGTGCACGATTTCCAGGGAGTCGCCGGCCGCCAGCCAGGTCGTGGCGTAGGCGGAGCGCGGCACGATTTCCTCGCGGCACTCCACCGCCACCTTGCGGGGATCGAGCCCGATCGCCGCCAGCAGCCCCGCCACCGTCATCGGCCCGTCGAGCACCCGGGGCTCGCCGTTCACCGTCAGCGCCATCCGCTCTCCCATACCACCAGTATGGGCACTGGCGCGGCGGCGAACAAGCAACCCACGGCGTGTCGATGGGTGTGCAGGCCTGCGCGCGGCCCGACCCAGCCATGTCGCGATCCCGCAATCATGCCGCCCTCGCGGCACATTGATGCAGCGCAGCAACCGTGCTACGGCCCCCGCCCATGTCGCCCGCTTCCGCTTCATCGCCCTCTCTACCCTTGGTCGCGGTGCTGAACGGCCCGAACATGAACATGCTCGGGCTGCGCCAGCCGCAGCTGTACGGCAGCGGCACGCTGGACGATGTCGAGGCGCTGTGCGCCGAAACGGCGGAGCAGCTGGGTTTGGCCATCGACTTCCGGCAGACCAATGGCGAGGGCGAATTGATTTCCTGGGTGCAGGAATGCCGCGGCCGTGCCGCCGGCATCGTCATCAACCCGGCCGGCTTCACCACCACGTCGATCGCCCTGATGGACGCGCTGTTGGCGACCGACCTGCCGGTGATCGAGGTGCACATTACCAACATCCACCGGCGCGAGGAGTTCCGGCAACACTCCTACGTGTCCAAGGCCGCGGTCGGGGTCATCTGCGGCCTCGGCATCAATGGCTACGGGCTGGCGCTGACCGCAATGGCCGACCTGCTGGAGGCACGCGACGAATGACCGCCGAGCGGTTTGATCCCGAGACGGTCCGGCAGCTTGCGCTGATCCTGACCGAGACCGGCCTGACGGAAATCGAGGTCGAGAGCAAGGACAGCCGCGTCCGCGTGGTGCGCGCGCATCCGCCGGCCGCGCAGGCGCCGGTGCATGCCGCGGTGCATCACGTGGCGCCGCCGCCGGTGCATCTGGCCGCCGCCCCGCCGGCCACCGTGGCCGCGGCCCCGGCGGATGATGCGCACCACCCCGGCGCAGTGCTCAGCCCGATGGTCGGCGTGGCCTATCTCTCGCCGGAGCCCGGTGCCCCCCCGTTCGTGGCCGTCGGCCAGGCGATCACCGCCGGGCAGACCGTGATGCTCATCGAGGCGATGAAGACCTTCAACCAGATCAAGGCACCCAAAGCCGGCACGGTGATCCGTGTCCTGGTGCCCTCGGGGGCACCGGTGGAGTACGGCCAGCCTCTGCTGATCATCGAATAGCCGCCGGGGCCGGGCGGTGTTTCACAAAATCCTGATCGCCAATCGCGGAGAGATCGCGCTGCGGATTCAGCGCGCCTGCCGCGAAATGGGCATCCCCACCGTCGCCGTGCATTCCACCGCGGATGCCGAGGCGATGCACGTTCGCCTGGCCGATGAAAGCGTCTGCATCGGTCCGCCGGCGGCGCGCGACTCCTATCTCAACGTCCCCTCCATCCTCTCCGCCGCCACCATCACCGGGGCGGACGCGATTCACCCGGGGTACGGGTTCCTGTCGGAGAATGCCTCGTTCGCCGAAATGGTGGAGGCGCATGGCCTGACCTTCATCGGCCCGTCTCCTGCGCATATCCGCATGATGGGCGACAAGATCGCCGCCAAATCTGCCATGGCCTCGCTGGGCGTGCCGCTGGTGCCGGGCTCGGACGGGGCGGTGCCCGACATCGACGAGGCGCGGCGGGTCGCCGACCATATCGGCTACCCGGTGCTCATCAAGGCCGCCGCCGGCGGCGGCGGACGCGGCATGAAGGTCGCACACGTACCGGACGAGCTGGAGGAAGCCTGGCAGGTGGCGCGCACTGAGGCGCGCACGGCATTCGGCAACGACGCCGTCTATATCGAGAAATACCTCGACCGGCCGCGGCATATCGAGCTGCAGGTGCTGGCCGATTCGCATAACAACGTGGTGCATTTCGGTGAACGCGACTGCAGCCTGCAGCGGCGCCATCAGAAACTGCTGGAGGAAGCCGGCTCGCCGGCGCTCACAGCGGCGCAGCGCGACGCGCTCGGTGCCACGGTCACCGCCGCACTGTCCCGGCTGGGCTACCGCAACGCCGGCACGCTGGAGTTCCTCTACCAGGACGGAAAGTTCTGTTTTATAGAAATGAACACGAGGCTGCAGGTCGAGCATCCGGTCACCGAAATGGTGTGCGATGTCGACCTGGTGCGCGAGCAGATCCGCATCGCGAGCGGCAAGCGCCTCGGCTACACGCAGAAAGATGTGACCTTCTCCGGCCATGCCATCGAATGCCGGATCACCGCCGAGGACCCGGTAACCTTCATCCCGACCCCCGGCAAGGTGACCGCGTTCCATGCGCCGGGAGGGCTCGGCGTGCGGGTTGATTCGGCGTTGTATTCGGGCTGCACGGTGCCGCCCTATTACGACAGCATGGTCGCCAAGCTGATCGTGCACGCGCCGACCCGGCAGGAGGCAATCGCGCGGTTGCGCCGCAGCCTGGCCGAGTTCGCCGTGGTGGGCATTCAGACCACGATCACGCTGCACCAGCGCATCATCGAAGACCCGGAATTCATCGCCGGTAACTACACGATTCATTGGCTGGAGCGGTTTGTCGGGCGTAGCTGAAAAAGCAAGACCGGTCGCCGCGCAACCTCAAGGAACGGGTTCCAGGAGCTCACCGCCCGTCGCGCTGGGGCGCTACGCGCGACGGTGCGGCCAGCGCAGACCGCTGGCCTTCCTTCCTGTCCGCCAATCCGGCACAATGCGTGGCATGTCCCGCCGCTCCTTCGAGGTCACGCCGGACCTCATGCTCCGCGCCTATCGGGCCGGGCTGTTCCCGATGGCCGAAACGCGCCGCGGCGACCGGCTGTACTGGCTGGACCCGGAACTGCGCGGGGTGCTGCCGCTCGACGGATTCCACCTGTCGCAGCGGCTGCTGCGCACCGTGCTGTCCGGCAGCTTCGATGTGAGCGCCGACCGTGACTTCGCCGCCACCATCGCCGCCTGCGCCGAGGCCGCGCCGGGGCGCGAAGATACCTGGATCAACCCCGAGATCGAGCGTCTGTTCACTGAGTTGCACCGCCTGGGCCACGCGCATTCCGTCGAGTGCCGGCAGGACGGAAGGCTGGTCGGCGGGCTGTACGGCGTGGGGCTGGGCAGCGCCTTCTTCGGCGAGAGCATGTTCAGCCGGGTGCGCGATGCCTCCAAGGTGGCGCTGGTGCATCTGGTGGCGCGCATGCGCCTCGGCGGGTTTCGCCTGCTCGACACCCAGTTCGTCACCAACCATCTGTCCCAGTTTGGCGCCATCGAGGTGCCGCGCGATACCTACAAGGCGCTGCTGGCGGCGTCGGTGGACCAGCAGGCCCGCTGGGTGACCGCGCCCGACCCGGCGATTCTGGAATCGGAGTTGCGCGCCTTGCGGCGTCGGACGGCGGGAAAGGGCGACAACGATGCGACCTGACACACTCCGGTCCAGCGCGATCCTTGCCACGCTGCTGGCGCTGTCTGCGCCGGCGGCGGCCCAGGACAGGCCCGTTTTCCCGCCGGCGCGCGACGTGGCGGTGACCTACAAGGTGATGATCGCCCAGCCCAACACGCCATCCGAGGTGGTGCTGCGCTACTCGGCGGCGCAGGATCGCTTCCGTCTGGACGGCGGGTTGCCCGGGGGCGGGCTGACCGGCTACGTGCTGGTCGACCACAAATCCGGGCATGCCAGCATCGTCATGGAAAAGCTCGGCATGATGTTGGATGCGCCACGGCATGCCGGGCTCGACCAGGCCTTCATGCTGGAGAACGGCAGGCGCTTCGCCCGCCAGGGCACCGACAGCGTTGCTGGTCTGGCCTGCACGGTCTGGAATGTGGAAGGGGACGCGGCGAACGGCACCGCCTGCGTCACCGCCGACGGGGTGGTTCTGCGCGCCAGCGGGCGCGACCGCAAAGGCCGCACCGGCAGCGTGGAGGCGACGCAGGTGCAGTACGGCCCGCAGGCCGAGGCTCTGTTCGTCCCGCCGCCGAACGTGCACCGGCTCGACCTTGCAACCGGTCCGGGCGGGGGCTTGAACGGCTTGTCCGGCCTGCTCTCCGGGCCGGCCGCGGCCTCGGTGCTGGAGCGGTTGCGCGGCCACCAGCCGTGAGGCTTCTCGCCGCGGCGCTGCTGGCGCTGAGCCCGGCCGCCGGCTTCGCGCAAGAGCGACCGGTGCTGGTGCCGACCCGCGATGTCGATGTGGTCTACATGATGGTGCAGACGGGCGCGCCGGGCGGACCGCGGGTGGTGGAGGAGCGCATGCGCTGGGCCGCCGCCGCCGGGAAGCTGCGCATCGATCCGCCCACCCAGGGCATGTGGGTGATCATGGACAGCGGCGCCGGTCGCATGTCCACCGTGCGCGAGGCCGACCGGTCGGTGCTGGACATCGAGGTCGCCCGCACCCAGCCCATGCCCGGCGGTGGGCCTGCCACCGGCGCTGGGTTCCAGCGTCGCGGGACCGACAGCGTGGCCGGCGTGCCATGCACGGAATGGCAGACCAGGGACGCGACCGGCACGCCCACACTGGCCTGCATCACCGCCGACGGCGTGCTGCTGCGCGCCAGCGCCGCCGGAATTGTGCTGGTGGAGGCGCTGCACCTTGCCTATGCGCCGCAAGACCCGGCGGCGTTCCGCATACCCGAGGATTACCGGAGAATCACGCCGCCGGCATTGAAACGCCCGACGCCCTGACGACTCCTCATGGCATGACCCCGATCCAACACCTCCGCCAGCTGGCGGTTTGGCGCGACCATGCTGGACGTTTTTCGCCCCTCAAGGCGGTCACCTTGCTGCTGGTGCTTTATCCGGCCATCGAACTGGCCGTGCTCTGGGCGCTGCATGATCTCGGTGGCCGGCCGGTCACCGAAGTGCTGCATGGCCTGGGCGATTGGGCGGTGCGTTTCCTGCTGCTGTCGCTCGCAGTAACGCCCGCCCGCAGCGTGTTCGACTGGCCCGGCGTCGTCAGGCTGCGGCGCATGCTGGGGGTGGCGGCGGCCTGCTACGCCGGCGCCCATTTTCTCCTCTATTGCGTCGACCAGAAATGGCAGCTCGGCACGGTCGCCGCGGAGATCGCGCTGCGATTCTACCTTACCGTCGGGTTCTCCGCCTTGCTGATGCTCGGCGTGCTGGCCGTCACCTCGAGCGATGGCTGGCAGAAGAGTCTGGGCCGGCGCTGGAAGCGGCTGCATCGTCTGGTGTTCGTGCTGCTGCCGCTGGTGCTGTTCCACTATTTCCTGCAGTCCAAGTCCGATGTCAGCGACGCGGTGTTCGTCACCGGGCTCGCGTGCTGGCTGATGCTGTGGCGACTGGCGCCAAAGCGCTGGCAAGGGCGGGTTCTGCTGCTGCCGCCGCTGGCACTGCTTGCCGGTCTGGCGACCGCCGGTATCGAGGCGGCCTGGTACGGTCTGGCGACAGGGGCGCGGGCGTGGCTTGTCCTGCAGGCCAACCTGTCGGTTGATTTCGGCCCCCGCCCTGCGGTGACGGTGACGCTGTGCGGCCTGGGGATTTTCCTTGTGGCGCTGCTGCGACGGGCACGGGCGGGCAGATGGGTGCTCATCACACCTGTGTGATAGAAAAGGGTTCCAAGCGCCGACCGGCCGCCGCGCCGACTTGTGTCCACGGGCAGGTTGACGCCACACCCCCTGTGCCCTACCCCAGCCGGCCATCTCCCTTGAAACAGGATCGCCGTCATGTCGGAATCCGCCGGCCCGTCCCAACAAGTGCTGCCGCTGCTCTTCAATCGCGTTGTCGGCGTGAACCCCGAACAGCACTCCGCCCTTCGCCTCGATCGCAGCACCGGTTATGGCTATGCCGCGACGGCACAGTCGGTGCCGCTCGGGCTCGGCGAGTTCGAGATCGTGTCGCGCGACTATCCCATCCTGTTCACTGCCGGCGCCCACCCCACTCCAGTCGCGCTGCTTGGCCTGCGCGAGGGCGAGAACCTGTTCGTGCAGCCGGACGGCACCTGGCGCCCAAACAGCTACGTGCCGGCCTATGTGCGCGGATTCCCGTTCATCTTCGTCGAGGACACGGCGAAGCACGCGCTCTATGTCGCCATGGACCCTGACGCCGACTGCCTGCGCCTCGACGCCGGCCTGCCGCTGTTCGAGGACGGGAAGCCGACCACAACGCTGAAGGAGAGCATGGCGTTCTGTGCCGCATTCCGCGACAACCTCGGGGCCGCCATTGCGCTCGGCCAGGCATTGGACGCCGCGGGCCTGCTGGAGCAGGAGGAAGCGAACATCACCTTCACGCATGGCGGCGCCTCGAAGGTGGCCGGCTTCAAGGTGGTCAAGCCCGAGCGCCTCGACCAGGTCAGCGACGAGACCTTCCTGGACTGGCGCCGCCGCGGCTGGCTCGGCCCGATCTATGCGCATTTGAACTCGATGGGGCGCTGGCGTTCGGTGATCGACCTCGCCGTCCCACCGGCGCCGACGACGCACTGACCAGCCTCTGTTAGCCGGCGCGTGCTGGCCGGCTTCGCGCGGCTGAACCGGGCGAGGCGGGAACAGCAGGAATGGGGGCTTACCGCCATGGTCGATGACGCAAAACTGTCAGCGTTGCGACAGCGCTACGCCACGGCGGGCAGCAACCAGGCGGACGACCCGGATCTCCGCAAGGCGCTCGCGCTGGCGTTTGGTGCCGCCGGGCGCCGGCCCTTCCCCTACACCGGCGTATCCACCCTGCTCGGCGCGCCGTACCGGCCAGACGCTGCCTCGCTGGCGGATTTCGGCGCTCTGCAGGTGGCGCTGATCGGCGTGCCGATGGATCTCGGGGTCACCAATCGGGCCGGCGCAAGGCTGGGGCCACGGGCAGTGCGCGGGGTGGAGCGGATCGGGCCGTACCATCACGCCCTGCGCGTCACCCCGCTGGCCGAACGGAGGGCCGCCGATGTGGGCGACGTGCCGCTGACCAGCCGCTTTTCCCTGGCGGACAGCATCGCCGACATCGAAGCCTTCTACCACCGCGTGCGGGATGCGGGGGTGATCCCGCTTTCCGTCGGCGGCGACCATTCCATCAGCTACCCGATCCTGAAGGCGCTCGGCCGTGACTGGCCGGTGGGAATGGTGCATATCGACGCCCATTGCGACACCTCGGGGCCACAGGAAGGAACAAAGTTCCACCACGGCGGCCCATTCCGCCAGGCCGTGCTGGACGGCGTGCTGGACCCCGAGCGCACCATTCAGATCGGCATCCGCGGCCCCGCCGAGATGCTCTACGAATTCTCGACCGTGTCGGGGATGACGGTGTTCCATGCCGAGGACATCGACACCCTGGGCATCGACGCGGTGGCGGCGAAGGCGCGGGCGGTGGTGGGCGATCTGCCCTTCTACATTTCCTTCGACGTGGACGCGCTCGACCCCGCCTTCGCGCCCGGCACTGGCACCCCGGAAGTGGGCGGCCTGACGCCACGCGAGGCACAGCGCCTGCTGCGCGCGCTGGCCGGGCTGGCGGTGATCGGCGGCGATGTGGTGGAAGTGGCGCCGCAATACGACGCCACCACCGTCACCGCGCAGATCGGCGCGCAGCTGCTATTCGAAATATTTTCACTTGTTGCGCTGGCGCCTTGAGCCGCCGGGATTGATCCGGTCCCTGTTACAGTTCAGATAGGTTCCGCGCCGGCGCGCCCCACGCCGCGAGGGAGGACCAGCATGTACCGCGATCGCATCCGTCTGAATTCGCTCTGGGGCCGCGTGATGAGCCCGGAGGAAGCCGCACTGATGATCCACGACGGCATGGTCGTGGGCATGAGCGGCTTCACCCGCGCCGGCGACTGCAAGGAGGTTCCCTTCGCTCTGGCCGAGCGGGCGCGGCTGGAGCCGTTGAAGATCACCCTGATGACCGGCGCTTCGCTGGGGAACGACATCGACCACACGCTGGCCGAGGCCGACGTCATCGCCCGGCGAATCCCGTTCCAGGGCGACCCGACGCTGCGCCGCAAGATCAACGCCGGCCAGGTGATGTTCATCGACCAGCATCTGAGCGAGACGGTCGAGTTGCTGCGTTCGCGCCAGATCCCGTCGATCGACCTCGCGGTGGTGGAGGCCAGTGCGATTACCGAAAACGGCGGCATCGTGCCGACCACCTCGGTGGGCAATTCCGCCAGCTTCGCCGTGCTGGCAGAGCGGGTGATCGTCGAGATCAACCTGACCATGCCGCAGGAACTGGAGGGGATGCACGACATTTACTTCCCGACCTACCGGCCGTTCCGCTCGCCCATTCCGGTGACCGCCGCCGACAGCCGGGTCGGACTGCCTGCCATTCCGGTCGATCCGCAGAAAATCGCCGGCATCGTCATCACCCGCAAAACCGACAGCCCGTCACGCCTGGAGCAGCCCGACGCGGACACCCAGGCCATCGCCGGCCATCTCGACGCCTTCCTCACCAACGAAGTGCGGCGCGGCCGGCTGTCGCCTGCATTACAACCGCTTCAGGTGGGCATCGGCAGCATCGCCAACGCGGTAATGCACGGGTTCCTCGACAGCCGCTTCGCCAACCTGACGATGTATTCCGAAGTGCTGCAGGACAGCGCCTTCGAGTTGCTGGATTCCGGCAAGCTGCGCTTCGCCTCCGGCTCGTCCTTTACCCTGTCGGCGGACCGCTACGCGCAGGTGCTGGCCAGCCTGCCGCGCTACCGCGACCGCATGGTGCTGCGGCCGCAGGAGATCAGCAACCACCCGGAGGTGGTGCGCCGGCTGGGCATCATTGCCATCAATACCGCGCTCGAGTGCGACATCTACGGCAACGTCAATTCGACTCATGTGTTCGGCACCCACATGATGAACGGCATCGGCGGTTCGGGCGACTTCGCGCGCAACGCGCATTTCTCGGTGTTCGTGACCAAGTCGATCGCCAAGGGCGGGGCGCTGTCCAGCATCGTGCCGATGGTGTCACATGTCGATCACACCGAGCACGACGTGGATATCATCGCCACCGAAATCGGGCTGGCCGACCTGCGCGGCCTGGCGCCGCGCGAACGGGCGGAACTGATCATCCGCAACTGCGCCCACCCGCGCTACCGCGACGCGCTGATGGACTACTTTCAAGCCGCCTGCCGGCGCGGCGGACACACGCCGCATCTGCTGGAAGACGCCCTGTCCTGGCACGTCCGCGCCCGCGAGACGGGCAACATGCTAGGGAGCTGAATGGGGCTCGGGAGCGGAGAAAGCTAGGAAGACCAGGGCTCTGCCCTGGACCCGCCAGGGGGCGGTGGCCCCCTGGACCCCGGTTCTTAGGCAGTTGTCATGAGAGGGGGGAGAGGCGGTGAGCCGATTCACCGCCTCCGCCCCCGAGCCTCATTCAAGCTCCACACAATGCCCGCCGCGCTGATGGTGGCACCCAGCAGGACCATCGGGTCCAAGCGTTCATGGTACAGCACCACGCCGACGCAGGCGATGAACGGCACGCGCAGGAAGTCGATCGGCACCACCGTTGTCGCGTCACCGTAGCGGAAAGCGCTGGTCAGGCAGACATGGGCCAGCAATCCGCTGGTGCACAGCAGGAAGGCCGCCGGCAGTTTCGCCAGTGTCAGCCCGGCGAACATCCACACCGTGCCGCCCAGGCCAATGTGACACGCGGCGTAAAGCGGAAACTGCATCACGTTCATCCAGAACATGATAGTGAGCACGCTGTTCGTGCCGGTGAGCACTTTCGTGGTGGTCAACTGCACGGCGAACATCATCGCCGCCGCCAGCACGATCAGGCTTTCCGGCCGGAACGACGCCTCCCCCGGCCGCAGGATCACCAGCACGCCGATGAAGCCCAGCACCACCGCGGCGACGCGGCCGGCGGTGATGCGCTCACGCAGGAACAGCACCGCCAGCAGCATGGCCCAGGCGGGGGCAGTGAACTCCAGCGCGAACACCGTGGCCAGCGGCAGGACGGTCACGCCGTAGGCCCAGCAGGTCTGCCCGCCCCAGTGCGGCACGTTGCGCAACATATGCAGCCAGACCGGCCGCGGCGCCCCGATGCGCGCGTGGGCGAAAACCGCGGCGTAGGCGCCAAGGATGGCGATACCGGCCAGGTTGCGTAGCGCCAGCATCTCGAAAATGCCGAGCGTGCCGGCCAGTTCGCGCACCGACACCGCGAGGGCGGAGAACGACACCAGGGTGCCCGCCATCCAGGCGACCACCTTGCGCAGATCGTGGGCGGGCAACGCCGGCACCGGCTACGATCAGCCGCCTGCCCCTTCGGCTTTCAGCTCGTCGATGGCTGCTTCCCAGGCGCCGATCGTGTGACGCACATCCTCGTCGGTGTGGGCGAGCGAGACATAGTATTTGGACTCGGCCTTGAGGATGCCGCGGGCGCGCAGCTTGGCATTGAAACGGCGCAACAAGGCCACATCGCCGCGCAGCACGCCGCGGTAGTCGCGGATGTCCTCGCCGGCAAACACCACGTCGAACAGCGGGGGCTCGCCGATGACCCGGGCGGGAATGCCGGCGCTCTGCAGCAGCTCGCGCAGGGCGGACATCAGGGTGCGGCCAGTGGCGAACAGGCGCTCGTAGGTGCCGGGCCGTCGCAGGATTTCCAGCGTCGCCAGCCCGGCGACCGAGGCGACCGGATTGCCGGAGAGGGTGCCGACCTGAAACAGGAAATCCTCCGCGGCCACGCGGCTGCGGTCGAAATGCGCCATGATGTCGGCGCGTCCTGCCACCGCCGCCAGCGGCAGCCCGCCACCGATCACCTTGCCCAGCGTGCAGATGTCGGGCACCACGCCGTAGTATTCCTGCGCCCCGCCATAGGCGAAGCGAAAGCCGGTGACGACTTCGTCGAAGATCAGCGGAATGCCATGCACGGCAGTGATGTCCCGCACCCCCTGCAGGAAGCCGGGTACGGGCGGGATGATGCGCTGGAACGGCTCGACGATCACGCCGGCGAGGTCGTCGCGATGTTCGGCCATCAGGCGGGCAAAGGCGTCGAGGTCGTTGAACGGGGCGACCAGAATGTCGTCCTGCACGCTGCGCGGAATGCCGGCCGAATCCGGTACCGGGCGCGGGAAGTTGGACGGGCGTTGCGGCGCCATGCTCATCAGCGCGCCATCGCTCATGCCGTGGTAGCCGCCTTCGAACTTCAGGATCTTGTCGCGCCGCCGCCATGCGCGCGCGAGGCGCATGGCGTATAGATCGGCCTCGGTGACGCTGGAGACGAAGCGCACCTGCTCGGCGCACGCAACGGCGGCGACCAGGGCTTCGGCCAGCAGGATGCCGGCGCGGTTGTTGGCAAAGAACGTCGTGCCGCGCGGCACTTGCGCCTGTACCGCTGCGGTGACCTCGGGGGCGGCGTGGCCCACCAGCATCGGGCCGGAGCCGAGCAGGAAATCGACGTATTCGGTGCCGTCTTCGGTCCAGACGCGGCCGCCGCGGCCTTCGTGGATCACCACCTCGGGCGGGAAGTTGCCGAACCCGCCACCGGGCAGCACGCGCGCGGCTGTCGCGGCCAGGTCAGCGTCAGTGGTGGTGTGGGTCATGCCAGGCTCCTTCCCGGTGCAGCAGGATAGTCTAGCGCGGCGGATGGCGGTCCGGCACGCCGCGAGGGAGCCGTTCCGCCAACCGATCGTGGCCGGACCGGGCATCGTTCAGCCCGGGTTCAGGTGCACCGGCGGAGAAGCAACCATGCACCGGCGTTGTATTATTCTGGCCCTGTCCGCCTTCGCGGTGGTGTCCGCCGGCACCGCACGGGCCGACGACGCGAGCGATTCGGGCCGCGCCCGGGCCGCGCTCGCCCGCGGCGACATCCGCCCGCTGGTCGGCATTCTCGCCGCCGTCGAGGAGCGCTATGAAGGGCGGGTGATCGACACCGAGCTGGAATGCCGCCACGGCCGCTGGATCTACGAATTCAAGCTGCTGCCGCCGACCGGTCAGCTTTTCAAGGTGCATGTCGACGCCTCGACCGGCCAGTTCATCGACACAAACGGCCCCGCCCGCGAGCGCCCGTAATGCCCACGCGCCGCCGCCTGACGATTGATCTGCGGTGGGAGTGGTTCTGATGCGCGTGCTGATGGTGGAAGACAACGCGGCACTCGCCGTCCAGCTTCGCACGGCCCTCACCGAAGCCGGGTTCGCGGTTGACACCGCGCCGGACGGGGAGGAAGGGTTGTTTCTCGGTGCGACCGAGCCGTATGACGCGGTCGTGCTCGATCTCGGCCTGCCCCGACTTGATGGGCTGTCGGTCTTGCGCCGCTGGCGGGCGGAACGGCGCGCCATGCCGGTGCTCATCCTCACCGCCCGCGGGTCGTGGACCGACAAGGTCGAGGGGCTGAACGCGGGGGCGGACGACTATCTCGGCAAGCCCTTCGCCATGGCCGAGCTGGTGGCAAGGCTGAACGCGCTGATCCGGCGCTCCCACGGCCACGCCCAGCCGGAAATATCCTGCGGTCCGCTGCGCATCGACACCGCGGCACAGAGCGTCACGCTGGACGGCGCGACGGTGCGGCTGACCGCCATGGAATTCCGCCTGCTGGAATGCCTGGGCCATTATCTCGGCCAGCCGGTGTCAAAAACCCGCCTGACCGAGCATCTGTACGGCCAGGATTTCGATCGCGATTCCAACACGCTGGAGGTCATCGTCGGGCGGCTGCGGCGCAAGCTGGGCGAGCAGTTCATCGAGACCGTCCGCGGCCAGGGCTACCGGCTATCGCCGCCCGCCTGATCCTGTCGTCGCTGACGGCGCGGCTGGCCCTGTTCACCAGCGCCTGGGTGGCCTGCGGCCTGGTGGCGGCCTGGTTCCTGGTCGCCGATCAGGCGTCCTCCTACATCGAGCGCTGGTTCGACACCCGCCTGCGCGGCCTGCTGGATGCGGTGGTGGCGGGTGCGGAGATCGGCATGGACGGCGGGCCGGTGATGGCGCGCCCGGTGTCCGAGCCACGCTTCGACCGGCCGCTGTCCGGCGTGTACTGGCAGATCGAGGCGCCGGGCGGGCGCATTGTCACCTCGCGCTCGCTGTGGGACCAGACGCTGCCGCCGGGTACCCCCGGCCACGAGGGAGTGCTGCTGCACAGCGTGCCGGGCCCCGCCGGGCAGCATTTGCGCATCGCCGAGCGCGACATCGCTCTGCCCGACAGCGGCGCCACCCTGCGCGTGCGGGTGGCGGTGGCGCATGACGAGACCTATGCCGAGAAAGTGCGTATGCGCAATGGTCTGGCGCTCGGCTTCGCCGTGCTGGGCGCCGGGCTGGTGGCGGGCACCGTGCTGGCGGTGTCGTTGCTGCTGGCGCCGCTGCGCCGCCTGCGCTGGGCGGTGGCCGATCTGCGCGCCGGCCGCGGCGAGCGGCTGCATGTGTCCGCCGCCGCCGAAGTGCAGCCGCTGATCGCCGAAATTGACGCACTGGTGGCACAGAACCGCACCACCGTGGAGCGCGCGCGCAACCATATCGGCAACCTCGCGCATGCCCTGCGCACCGATCTGGCGGTGCTGCGCAATGCGCTGGAGGCTCCCGGCGGCCCCGACCTCGATCTGGCGCATCGCCAGGTCGCCGCCGCCGAGCGCCTGGTGGCCCATCACCTCGCCCGCGCCCGCACCGCCGTTCTGGTGGGGACCGCCGCCGAAGACGTGCCGGTGCTGGCGGTGGCGACCGAGGTCGCCACCGCCCTGCGCCGCCTGTTCGCCGGCCGCGCGTTGCTCATCGCGGTGACCGGCGATGCCACCCTGCGCGCCCGCTGCGAGCGCCAGGACCTGTCCGAAATGCTCGGCAACCTGATGGAGAACGCGTGCAAATTTGCCGCTTTGCAGGTGACGGTGACGGTGGGCGCGGCGGCAGGGCGGGTGCGGGTGGAGGTATCCGACGACGGGCCGGGCCTGCCGGCCGAGCATATCCCGCGCGCCCTGGAGCGCGGCGTGCGGCTGGACCAGGAAGCCCAAGGCAGCGGCCTGGGGCTGGCGATCGTGGCCGACCTCGCGGCGTTGTACGGCGGCGGGCTGGAGTTCCGCTCGGCCGGGGCTGGCGGGCTGCTTGTCATTCTGTCGCTGCCGGCGGGGCGGCGGGTTTGACCCGCGGTCCTGCCGGTAACGCGGTTTGCCGCTTTTCGCTTCGGTTGGCGCAGGCGCACGCATCACCAATGGTTCACCACGTCCGGCCGTGATGGGGCTTGTCTTCGTGTTCGCGCCACGGATGAATCCGTGCCGTCACCGCCCCATACCTGAAGGAACCCGCCCATGGCCCACGGGAGTTTCGTCTGGAACGAACTGCTGACGCGCAACGTCGAGGCCGCCAGGGCATTCTACGCCCATGTCGTCGGCTGGACCTTCAAGCCCATGCCGATCGAAAACGGCACCTACTGGGTCGCCGAGCTCAACGGCAAGCCGGTCGCCGGCCTTATGGAAATGCCGCCGGAGCTTCCGCCGACGGTGCCGCCGCACTGGTTCGAATATCTGGAAGTGGATGACGTCGATGCGCGCCTGCAACTGGCCGAGACGCACGGCGGCAAGATCATGCGCCCGCCGTTCGACGTGCCGGATGTCGGCCGGCTTGGCTTCGTCGAGGACAGCACCGGAGCCAAGCTGGGTCTGATGACGCCGGTGCGGAAAGCCTGACAGAGCATCCCGGGGCCATTCGTGCGCTACCAAAGCAGGAAATCGCGGAGGCACTCGCCCGCCCGCGTACGGCCGAAGCGGTTCAATCGGCTGGTGCGGGCATGGTCGCCATCGCCGGCAAGCCCTGAACCCGCAGGCATGGGTCCCAAGGGAATATCGGCCGTTGCGCCGACGGCGGGCCGGGCGTGACGTTCGGGTCCGAAGCAGAGCCCTGCCCTCGCTTCCTGCTCGTCACCAAGGTGCTGAGCGCAAAGTCAGGCGCGTAGGTCCCGAACCGATCGAGTGCCACCGCGCCCAATGAGGCAGCGCCAGCCATGTTGCGACTTGGGCGGGCGGTGCAATTGCTCTCAGTGGCGTGAAAATATACGTTACATTGTGCTGCCGCTGGATTCCGAAACAACACCATAAATTTGCGCATAATGATTGACGCACGTCATATCATCGTGGGATGAATGCCGCGGCCACAGTGCTCGCGCGCCGCCGCACCGATGCCCTCGCACCGATCCGGCGCGCCGGGATGACCGCGTCACGGTCGCTTTGCTTCGCTGACAGGAGAACGATGATGAGCGCAATCGCGGGTTTCAGCCCCGCTGCCGATCAAGGCATCGATGTGCTGATCGAGGACGTGCCGCGGCCGGCGCCGTTGCTGGCGTTGGCGGGGCTGGCCTGGCTCGCGCTTGCCGCCCTCGTGCTCGGCGTGCCGGATGCGCAGGAGGTGGAGCGCACCTGGCTGCTGGCGGTGCTGGCCGCGACCTTCGGCGGCCTGCAACTGCTGGCCTGGGCCGGCGGCCATGTGCTGCCGCGGCTAGCGCGGCTGGGAAGCGGCGCGCCTTGGCTGGCGGCGATTGCCATCGTGGTGGCGGCATGGGAGCTGGTGACGGCGAAGTTCGACTTGCTGCCGCTGCCGTTTTTCGCCTCGCCGCAGGCCTTCGTCGAGGTCTATACCGACGACGCGCCGCGCTTGTTCGAATGCCTGTGGCGCTCGCTGCTGCTGCTGGCCAAGGGCTACGCCATCGGGGCGGCGGTGGGTTTCGTCTCGGGGGTGGCGCTCGGTTGGTCGACCCGGGTCGGCTATTGGGTGCATCCGGTGCTGCGGCTGATCGGCCCGTTGCCGGCCACCGCCTGGATTCCACTGGCCTTCTTCGTGTTTCCGACCAGCGCGAGTGCGAGCGTGTTCCTGATCGCGCTGGCGACCTGGTTCCCCACCACGGTGCTGACCTGGTCGGGCGTGTCGGCGGTGCAGACCGCCTATTACGATGTGGCCCGCACGCTCGGGGCCAACCAGCGCTTTCTGGTGCTGAGGGTGGCCATCCCGGCGGCGCTGCCGCATGTGTTCGTCGGCCTCTTCATGGGGCTGGGCTCGTCCTTCGCCGTGCTGGTGGTCGCCGAGATGCTGGGGGTGAAATCGGGCCTCGGCTGGTACCTGCAATGGGCGCAAGGGTGGGCGGCCTATGCCAACATGTACGCGGCGCTGTTCATCATGGCGCTGATGTGCTCGACGCTGATCACCCTGCTGTTCCGGCTGCGCGACCACCTGCTGTCCTGGCAGAAGGGACTGGTGCAGTGGTGACCGCGACGCTGGAGCGCGCGCCGGCGCCGGTCCTTGCGGCGGCGCCGGGCGCAGGCGGGGCGGCGCTGTCGGTGCAGGGCGTCAGCCACGGTTTTGTTCTTCACAAGGAACTGCTGCGGGTTCTGCACGACGTGACGCTGACGGTGGAGCCCGGCGGGTTCGTGGCCCTGCTGGGTCCGTCCGGCTGCGGCAAATCCACCTTGTTGCGCCTGGTGGCGGGGCTCGACAGCCCGCGGCGCGGCCGGCTGCTGGTGGACGGGGAGGAGATCACCGGGCCCGACCCGTCGCGGGTGGTCATGTTCCAGGACCCGACGCTGTTTCCCTGGCGGACAGTGTGGGACAATGCCGCCCTCGGGCTGGAAGCCCAAGGGCTGCTGAAGCGCCATCGCGACCGGGTGGATGCGGTGTTGTCGCTGGTTGGCCTGGGCGCGTTTGCGCGCGCCTACCCGCATCAGCTTTCCGGCGGCATGGCGCAACGGGCCTCGCTGGCCCGCGCCCTTGTGAACGACCCGCGGCTGCTGATCCTTGATGAACCGCTTGGCAAGCTCGACAGCCTGACCCGGCTGGCGATGCAGGGCGAGTTAACCCGGCTGTGGCAGCGGCGCGGCTTCACCGTGCTGATGGTGACGCACGATGTGGAAGAGGCGCTGCTGATGGCGCAACGCGTCATTGTGTTCAGCGACCGCCCTGCCACTATTCGCGCCGATCTTCGCGTCGATCTGGACTATCCGCGGCGGCGCGACGATCCCGCCATCCTACGCCTGCGCCGCGAGGCGCTCAGCATGCTCGGGTTGGAGGCAAGCTGGTAGGGAAAGCCGGCGGCGCCGTTCTTCATCGCCGGTTGCCATGTCTGCGCGGCCGGACAGGTTGGGCGGGAAATTTAACCGGCGACGACAACGCATCTCCGCTTGTCGAAACTCCGCTTGTCGCGGCGCCGCGGTAAGCGGAGGGGCCAGGGCGCTTTGCTGCAAAGGGCCTGAGCCAGCATAACAGCTTCATCCATCGGGCTTCCCTGGAGCGATGGTGTAGGTCCACTCGCCGTGGAAGGAATTTGGTTTGACGTTCAGGGCTGCCATTTCGGCGTCTGGGACCTTGATGCCCATTTCGTAAGCGTTGGCATCAAGCTGGCAGGCGACGGTGAGGCCGGTGTCAGAGGCTGAAAATCTTTCCCCGCTGTTCCCCGCAGTGCGGTGCAATCTGCTGATTCGGCATCTAGCAGGATGCGGAAAAACCGGGAGAGACTGGCCAGTTTCCTGGCTTTTGATGCCTGGCATGGCCTTGGAAGAGGCGAATTTTGGGTTTTCCGCTGGGCTGCCGGGCCAAAATTGCGGTCCCGGGCGGGTTTTGGACGGACTCCAGGTGTCGCTACGCCGCGGCACCCAGCAGCTTTGGCATCCGGATCAGGTTGTAGGCCGCCGCCGAGAGGGTGAACATCCAGTTGACCCGTGGCGTGCCGCGGTAGCGCGTCTTGCGCTGCCCGCCCACCGTCTTCATCCAGCCGAACACCTCTTCGATCCGCTTGCGCGCGCGCTGGCTCGCTTGGTAGCCGGCGCGGCGGGTGGTGCGCCCGTCAATAGCCGAGCGGCGGCACTTGTTGTTCTGCGCCACGTGCGGCGTCGCATCGAGCCCGCGCATCCCGGCGACGAAGCCGGCCGTGTCGTAGGCCTTGTCCGCGCCGACCGTGATGCGATGGCCGGCCGGCATCTCCCCGATCATCGCTTCAGCCGCCTCGCGTTCGGCCGTGCCGGTGACGATGATTATCGATGCTTGATCGCGAAGGCGATCAAGGAATACCTCAGCGTTGGCGCCGGTGCGGGCAACCTGCTCTTCCAGCTGGTCAATGCCCGCTACGAAAAGGGCGCCATGATCCTCACCTCCAACCGCGGCTTCGCCGAATGGGGCGAGGTGTTCGGCGATACCGTCGTCGCCACCGCGCTGCTCGACAGGCTGCTGCACCATGCCGTCGTGGTGCAGATCGAGGGGGCCAGCTACCGGCTCCGTCAGCACGCCGACCTGCGGACGCCGGCGCGCGCCGCCGGCCAGCCTGGGCTCGCCGACCCTCGCGGCGCCGGGGCCGACCACCCAAGGCCGTCGCCGCCGGCGCCCGCGCCGCCTGATCCAATCCCTTGTATGCCGTTACGTGACGGAGAACAGACCATGCCAAGAGGCCGTCGTCCCGAGGGCGAACATGCCCTGACCAACGCCGAGCGCCAGGCCCGTTACCAGGCCAGCCTCAAAGCCCAGCAGCCCAAGCCTGTCGTCCGCTACCGCCGCCCAACCGATCGCCGTTCCCGGCCACAACGCTGGCGCGATGCCGTCGACGAGTTGCTCACCCTCCAGACCGACTACGCCGCCTGGTACGATGCCCTCCCGGAAACCCGCCGCGACACCGCCACCGCCGAGGCCCTCCGAGCTATCGCCGACCTCGATCTCGAACACCTGGCCGCCATCGTCCCACCCCGCGGACACGGGCGCGACTAACCCACTGCCTCCACCTGCTTCCGAGCAGGTCCAACCGATACCATCCGGTGCGAATAAAAAACGAAGTGGCGGATATTACCCCGCCACTTCTTGCGAAAATTCAGCCGCCGTTGACAGCCGCGCCGAGCGGCATGTCGAGCCCAGAGCAGGTGGCACTTCCTTCATGAGCTGTCGTCACGGTGGGTGTCGCGCACGCGACACCCACCGTCGTTCATCAATCCAACTTCGGCACCACCGTGATCGCGTGCGGATCGTTCCCATTGGGGGAGAAGGATCCCCCAGCGGCGAAGGACGTGGTCACGTCAGGCACGATGCCCCCTGCATCATGGGCACCCTGTCCGTAGGTCGTCGATCCGACTGCTCCGGTGGCCGTCAGGCCAGGGGCGGTGTTGAGGCCGGCCAGTTCGTCGGAAATCGACTGGCCACTTCCAAGCCCGCTCGTCAGGGCACCTGTTGGGGTAGCGAAAGACGGGTTGTGTTGGTCGCTACCGAGGCTAGTCGGGCTGATCGGGGCGTTACCGTGAGTGTGAGTGTGAGTGTGAGTGTGCCCACTCGCGCCCGTGGCACCCGTCGCTCCGGTTGCACCGGTCGGCCCGGATTGCGTTGAGCCACGCGTCGGTCCGGTCAAGCCGGTCGGCCCGACTTCGCCGGTCACACCCCCGATGTCGCCCGTCGCCCCGGTTGCACCCGTCGCGCCGGTATTGCCCGTCGCCCCAGTTGCACCCGTCGCGCCGGTGTGGCCCGTCGCCCCGGTTGCACCCGTCGCGCCGGTATTGCCCGTCGCCCCAGTTGCACCCGTCGCGCCGGTGTGGCCCGTCGCCCCGGTTGCACCCGTCGCGCCGGGTCCTGCCGGTCGACCCAGTCGCACCCGTCGCGCCGGTTTTGCCCGTCGCCCCGGTTGCACCCGTCGCGCCGGGTACTGCCGGTCGACCCAGTCGCACCCGTGGCTCCGGTGCTGCCCGTTGCCCCAGTTGCACCCGTCGCGCCGGTGCTGCCGGTTGCCCCGGTCGCACCCGTCGCGCCGGTTTTGCCCGTCGCCCCGGTTGCACCCGTCGCGCCGGTACTGCCGGTCGACCCAGTTGCACCCGTGGCTCCGGTGCTGCCCGTTGCCCCAGTTGCACCCGTCGCGCCGGTGCTGCCGGTTGCCCCAGTCGCACCGGTCGCGCCGGTTTTGCCTGTCGCCCCGGTTGCACCCGTGGCTCCGGTGCTGCCGGTTGCCCCAGTCGCACCCGTCGCGCCGGTTTTGCCTGTCGCCCCGGTTGCACCCGTGGCTCCGGTGCTGCCCGTTGCCCCAGTCGCACCCGTCGAGCCGGTGCTGCCTGTCGCCCCGGTTGCACCCGTAGCTCCGGTGTTGCCGGTTGCACCAGTGGCGCCCGTGCTGCCGGTCGCTCCAGTCGAACCCGTCGCGCCGGTATCCCCGGTTGCACCCGTGGCGCCTGTTGCTCCGGTGTCACCTGTTGCCCCAGTTGCACCCGTGGCTCCGGTATCGCCGGTCGCACCCGTGGCACCTGTCGCTCCGGTGCTGCCGGTCGCGCCAGTTGCACCCGTCGCGCCGGTATCGCCGGTCGCACCCGTGGCACCCGTGGCTCCGGTATCCCCGGTCGCACCCGTGGCACCCGTCGCTCCGGTGCTGCCGGTCGCGCCAGTTGCACCCGTGGCTCCGGTATCCCCGGTCGCACCCGTGGCGCCTGTTGCTCCGGTGTCACCTGTTGCCCCAGTCGCACCCGTGGCTCCGGTATCGCCGGTCGCACCCGTGGCACCTGTCGCTCCGGTGCTGCCGGTCGCGCCAGTTGCACCCGTCGCGCCGGTATCCCCGGTCGCACCCGTGGCTCCTGTCGCGCCGGTGCTGCCGGTCGCCCCAGTGGCTCCCGTCGCGCCGGTGTCGCCAGTCGCACCCGTGGCACCTGTCGCTCCGGTGCTGCCGGTCGCTCCAGTCGCACCCGTCGCGCCGGTATCCCCGGTTGCACCCGTGGCGCCTGTTGCTCCGGTGTCACCTGTTGCCCCAGTTGCACCCGTGGCTCCGGTATCGCCGGTCGCACCCGTGGCACCTGTCGCTCCGGTGCTGCCGGTCGCGCCAGTTGCACCCGTCGCGCCGGTATCCCCGGTCGCACCCGTGGCACCTGTCGCTCCGGTGCTGCCGGTCGCGCCAGTCGCACCCGTGGCTCCGGTATCCCCGGTCGCACCCGTGGCACCTGTCGCTCCGGTGCTGCCGGTCGCGCCAGTTGCACCCGTGGCTCCGGTGCTGCCCGTTACCCCTGTTGCACCCGTCGCGCCGGTGCTGCCGGTCGCCCCAGTCGCACCCGTGGCTCCGGTATCGCCGGTCGCACCCGTGGCACCTGTCGCTCCGGTGCTGCCGGTCGCCCCAGTCGCACCCGTGGCTCCGGTATCGCCGGTCGCACCCGTGGCACCTGTCGCTCCGGTGCTGCCGGTCGCGCCAGTCGCGCCGGTATCCCCGGTCGCACCCGTGGCACCTGTCGCTCCGGTGCTGCCGGTCGCCCCAGTCGCACCCGTGGCTCCGGTATCCCCGGTTGCACCCGTGGCACCTGTCGCTCCGGTGCTGCCGGTCGCACCAGTTGCACCCGTGGCTCCGGTATCCCCGGTTGCACCCGTGGCACCTGTCGCTCCGGTGCTGCCGGTAGCACCAGTTGCACCCGTGGCTCCGGTATCCCCGGTTGCACCCGTGGCACCTGTCGCGCCGGTGCTGCCGGTCGCGCCAGTTGCACCCGTGGCTCCGGTATCCCCGGTCGCACCCGTGGCACCTGTCGCTCCGGTGCTGCCGGTCGCGCCAGTTGCACCCGTGGCTCCGGTATCGCCGGTCGCACCCGTGGCACCTGTCGCTCCGGTGCTGCCGGTCGCCCCAGTCGCACCAGTGGCTCCGGTATCGCCGGTCGCACCCGTGGCACCTGTTGCTCCGGTGTCACCTGTTGCCCCAGTCGCACCCGTGGCTCCGGTATCCCCGGTCGCACCCGTGGCGCCTGTTGCTCCGGTGTCACCTGTTGCCCCAGTCGCACCCGTGGCTCCGGTATCGCCGGTCGCACCCGTGGCACCTGTCGCTCCGGTGCTGCCGGTCGCCCCAGTCGCACCCGTCGCGCCGGTATCCCCGGTCGCACCCGTGGCGCCTGTTGCTCCGGTGTCACCTGTTGCCCCAGTCGCACCCGTGGCTCCGGTATCGCCGGTCGCACCCGTGGCACCTGTCGCTCCGGTGCTGCCGGTCGCGCCAGTTGCTCCCGTGGCTCCGGTATCCCCGGTCGCACCCGTGGCACCTGTCGCTCCGGTGTCACCTGTTGCCCCAGTTGCACCCGTGGCTCCGGTATCCCCGGTCGCACCCGTGGCGCCTGTTGCTCCGGTGTCACCTGTTGCCCCAGTCGCACCCGTGGCTCCGGTATCCCCGGTCGCACCCGTGGCACCTGTCGCTCCGGTGCTGCCGGTCGCGCCAGTTGCTCCCGTGGCTCCGGTATCCCCGGTCGCACCCGTGGCACCTGTCGCTCCGGTGCTGCCGGTCGCCCCAGTCGCACCCGTGGCTCCGGTATCGCCGGTCGCACCCGTGGCACCTGTCGCTCCGGTGCTGCCGGTCGCCCCAGTCGCACCCGTGGCTCCGGTATCCCCGGTCGCACCCGTGGCACCTGTCGCTCCGGTGTCACCTGTTGCCCCAGTTGCACCCGTCGCGCCGGTATCCCCGGTCGCACCCGTGGCACCTGTTGCTCCGGTGTCACCTGTTGCCCCAGTCGCACCCGTGGCTCCGGTATCGCCGGTCGCACCCGTGGCACCTGTCGCTCCGGTGTCACCTGTTGCCCCAGTTGCACCCGTCGCGCCGGTATCCCCGGTCGCACCCGTGGCACCTGTTGCTCCGGTGTCACCTGTTGCCCCAGTCGCACCCGTGGCTCCGGTATCGCCGGTCGCACCCGTGGCACCTGTCGCTCCGGTGCTGCCGGTCGCGCCAGTTGCTCCCGTGGCTCCGGTATCCCCGGTCGCACCCGTGGCACCTGTCGCTCCGGTGTCACCTGTTGCCCCAGTTGCACCCGTCGCGCCGGTATCCCCGGTCGCACCCGTGGCACCTGTTGCTCCGGTGTCACCTGTTGCCCCAGTCGCACCCGTGGCTCCGGTATCGCCGGTCGCACCCGTGGCACCTGTCGCTCCGGTGCTGCCGGTCGCGCCAGTTGCTCCCGTGGCTCCGGTATCCCCGGTCGCACCCGTGGCTCCTGTCGCTCCGGTGCTGCCGGTCGCGCCAGTCGCGCCGGTATCCCCGGTTGCACCCGTGGCACCTGTCGCTCCGGTGCTGCCGGTCGCGCCAGTTGCACCCGTGGCTCCGGTATCCCCGGTTGCACCCGTGGCACCCGTGGCACCTGTCGCTCCGGTGCTGCCGGTCGCGCCAGTTGCACCCGTGGCTCCGGTATCCCCGGTCGCACCCGTGGCGCCTGTTGCTCCGGTGTCACCTGTTGCCCCAGTCGCACCCGTGGCTCCGGTATCGCCGGTCGCACCCGTGGCACCCGTAGCTCCGGTGTCACCAGTCGCCCCGGTCGCACCCGTGGCACCTGTCGCTCCGGTGCTGCCGGTCGCCCCAGTCGCACCCGTCGCGCCGGTATCCCCGGTCGCACCCGTAGCGCCTGTTGCTCCGGTGTCACCTGTTGCCCCAGTCACACCCGTGGCTCCGGTATCGCCGGTCGCACCCGTGGCACCTGTCGCTCCGGTGCTGCCGGTCGCGCCAGTCGCACCCGTCGCGCCGGTATCGCCGGTCGCACCCGTGGCACCTGTTGCTCCGGTGTCACCTGTTGCCCCAGTCGCACCCGTGGCTCCGGTATCGCCGGTCGCACCCGTGGCACCTGTCGCTCCGGTGCTGCCGGTCGCGCCAGTTGCTCCCGTGGCTCCGGTATCCCCGGTCGCACCCGTGGCACCTGTCGCTCCGGTGCTGCCGGTCGCCCCAGTTGCACCCGTCGCGCCGGTGTCGCCGGTCGCACCCGTGGCTCCTGTCGCGCCGGTGCTGCCGGTCGCCCCAGTCGCACCCGTGGCTCCGGTATCGCCGGTCGCACCCGTGGCACCTGTCGCTCCGGTGCTGCCGGTCGCGCCAGTTGCACCCGTTGCGCCGGTATCCCCGGTCGCGCCTGTGGCACCTGTCGCTCCGGTGTCACCTGTTGCCCCAGTCGCACCCGTCGCGCCGGTATCGCCAGTCGCACCCGTGCTGCCGGTCGCCCCAGTCGCGCCGGTGTCACCTGTTGCCCCAGTCGCACCCGTCGCGCCGATATTGCCTGTCGCACCAGTTGCGCCTGTGACTCCAGTTGCACCCTGTGCGCCCCCGTAGCCGGTTGGGCCGGTTGCGCCAGTTGCACCGATCGATCCAGTTACACCTTGTGCACCGCCGTAACCTGTTGGACCTGTTACGCCAGTAGCACCGGTAGCTCCGGCCACACCTCTGGCGCCTGTCGCACCCGTGTCACCCGTTGCCCCAGTCGCACCGGCGCTGCCGGTCGCCCCAGTGGCACCCGTCGCGCCGGTGTCGCCGGTCGCACCCGTGGCTCCTGTCGCGCCGGTGCTTCCGGTCGCCCCAGTCGCGCCTGTTGCTCCGGTGTCACCTGTTGCCCCAGTCGCACCCGTGGCTCCGGTATCGCCGGTCGCACCAGTGGCACCCGTAGCTCCGGTGTCACCAGTCGCCCCGGTCGCACCCGTGGCACCTGTCGCGCCGGTGCTGCCGGTCACCCCAGTCGCACCCGTCGCGCCGGTGTCGCCGGTCGCACCCGTGGCACCTGTCGCTCCGGTGTCACCTGTTGCCCCAGTCGCACCCGTGGCGCCTGTTGCTCCGGTGTCACCCGTTGCCCCAGTTGCACCCGTCGCGCCGGTATCCCCGGTTGCACCCGTGGCCCCTGTCGCTCCGGTGCTGCCGGTCGCGCCAGTTGCACCCGTCGCGCCGGTATCGCCGGTCGCACCCGTGGCTCCTGTCGCGCCGGTGCTGCCGGTCGCGCCAGTTGCACCCGTCGCGCCGGTATCGCCGGTCGCACCCGTGGCTCCCGTGGCACCTGTCGCTCCGGTGCTGCCGGTCGCGCCAGTTGCACCCGTGGCTCCGGTATCCCCGGTCGCACCCGTGGCGCCTGTTGCTCCGGTGTCACCTGTTGCCCCAGTCGCACCCGTGGCTCCGGTATCGCCGGTCGCACCCGTGGCACCCGTAGCTCCGGTGTCACCAGTCGCCCCGGTCGCACCCGTGGCACCTGTCGCTCCGGTGCTGCCGGTCGCCCCAGTCGCACCCGTCGCGCCGGTATCCCCGGTCGCACCCGTGGCACCTGTCGCTCCCGTGCTGCCGGTCGCGCCAGTCGCACCCGTCGCGCCGGTATCGCCGGTCGCACCCGTGGCACCTGTCGCTCCGGTGCTGCCGGTCGCGCCAGTTGCACCCGTGGCTCCGGTATCGCCGGTCGCACCCGTGGCGCCTGTCGCGCCGGTGCTGCCGGTCGCCCCAGTTGCACCCGTCGCGCCGGTGTCGCCGGTCGCACCCGTGGCTCCTGTCGCGCCGGTGCTGCCGGTCGCCCCAGTCGCACCCGTGGCTCCGGTATCGCCGGTCGCACCCGTGGCACCTGTCGCTCCGGTGCTGCCGGTCGCGCCAGTTGCACCCGTTGCGCCGGTATCCCCGGTCGCGCCTGTGGCACCTGTCGCTCCGGTGTCACCTGTTGCCCCAGTCGCACCCGTCGCGCCGGTATCGCCAGTCGCACCCGTGCTGCCGGTCGCCCCAGTCGCGCCGGTGTCACCTGTTGCCCCAGTCGCACCCGTCGCGCCGATATTGCCTGTCGCACCAGTTGCGCCTGTGACTCCAGTTGCACCCTGTGCGCCCCCGTAGCCGGTTGGGCCGGTTGCGCCAGTTGCACCGATCGATCCAGTTACACCTTGTGCACCGCCGTAACCTGTTGGACCTGTTACGCCAGTAGCACCGGTAGCTCCGGCCACACCTCTGGCGCCTGTCGCACCCGTTGCACCTGTCGCACCCGTGTCACCCGTTGCCCCAGTCGCACCGGCGCTGCCGGTCGCCCCAGTGGCACCCGTCGCGCCGGTGTCGCCGGTCGCACCCGTGGCTCCTGTCGCGCCGGTGCTTCCGGTCGCCCCAGTCGCGCCTGTTGCTCCGGTGTCACCTGTTGCCCCAGTCGCACCCGTGGCTCCGGTATCGCCGGTCGCACCAGTGGCACCCGTAGCTCCGGTGTCACCAGTCGCCCCGGTCGCACCCGTGGCACCTGTCGCGCCGGTGTCGCCGGTCGCACCCGTGGCGCCTGTTGCTCCGGTGTCACCTGTTGCCCCAGTCGCACCCGTGGCTCCTGTCGCGCCGGTGCTGCCGGTCACCCCAGTCGCACCCGTCGCGCCGGTGTCGCCGGTCGCACCCGTGGCACCTGTCGCTCCGGTGTCACCTGTTGCCCCAGTCGCACCCGTGGCGCCTGTTGCTCCGGTGTCACCCGTTGCCCCAGTTGCACCCGTCGCGCCGGTATCCCCGGTTGCACCCGTGGCCCCTGTCGCTCCGGTGCTGCCGGTCGCGCCAGTTGCACCCGTCGCGCCGGTATCGCCGGTCGCACCCGTGGCTCCTGTCGCGCCGGTGCTGCCGGTCGCGCCAGTTGCACCCGTCGCGCCGGTATCGCCGGTCGCACCCGTGGCTCCCGTCGCGCCGGTGCTGCCGGTCGCCCCAGTCGCACCCGTCGCGCCGGTATCGCCAGTCGCACCCGTGGCTCCTGTCGCGCCGGTGTCACCTGTTGCCCCAGTCGCACCCGTCGCGCCGGTGTCGCCAGTCGCACCCGTGGCTCCTGTCGCGCCGGTGCTTCCGGTCGCCCCAGTCGCGCCTGTTGCTCCGGTGTCACCTGTTGCCCCAGTCGCACCCGTGGCTCCGGTATCGCCGGTCGCACCTGTGGCACCCGTAGCTCCGGTGTCACCAGTCGCCCCGGTCGCACCCGTGGCACCTGTCGCTCCGGTGCTGCCGGTCGCCCCAGTGGCACCCGTCGCGCCGGTATCGCCAGTCGCACCCGTGGCTCCTGTCGCGCCGGTGCTGCCGGTTACCCCAGTCGCACCCGTCGCGCCGGTGTCGCCGGTCGCACCCGTAGCACCTGTTGCTCCGGTGTCACCTGTTGCCCCAGTCGCACCCGTGGCGCCTGTTGCTCCGGTGTCACCCGTTGCCCCAGTTGCACCCGTCGCGCCGGTGTCGCCGGTCGCACCCGTGGCTCCTGTCGCGCCAGTGCTGCCGGTCGCCCCAGTCGCACCCGTCGCGCCGGTATCGCCGGTCGCACCCGTGGCTCCTGTCGCTCCGGTGCTGCCGGTCGCCCCAGTTGCACCCGTCGCGCCGGTATCGCCAGTCGCACCCGTGGCTCCTGTCGCGCCGGTGTCACCTGTTGCCCCAGTCGCACCCGTCGCGCCGGTGTCGCCAGTCGCACCCGTGGCTCCTGTCGCGCCGGTGCTGCCGGTCGCCCCCGTCGCGCCGGTGTCGCCGGTCGAACCCGTGGCTCCTGTCGCGCCGGTGTCACCTGTTGCCCCAGTCGCACCCGTCGCGCCGGTATCGCCAGTCGCACCCGTGCCACCCGTCGCCCCGGTATTACCTGTCGCTCCAGTCGCACCCGTGGCACCGGTATCGCCAGTCGCGCCCGTGGCACCTGTTACGCCGGTGCTGCCAGTCACCCCGGTCGCACCCGTCACCCCCGTGGCACCCGTCGCCCCGGTGTCGCCGGTCGCACCCGCGGCACCCGTCGCGCCGGTGTTACCTGTCGCTCCAGTTGCACCCGTCGCCCCAGCCGCACCCGTCGCACCCGTGGCACCCGTCGCGCCGGTGTTACCTGTCGCTCCAGTTGCACCCGTCGCCCCAGCCGCACCCGTCGCGCCCGTCGCACCGGTCGCGCCGGTATTGCCCGTCGCACCAATTGCGCCGGTCGCGCCGGCGTTGCCTGTCGCACCAGTTGCGCCTGTAACTCCGGTCACACCCTGGGCCCCGCCGTAGCCGGTTGGACCTGCCGGGCCAGTTGCGCCTGTTGCTCCGATCGCGCCCTGGGCGCCGCCGTAGCCGGTTGGACCCGTGACGCCCGTTGGGCCCGTGGCGCCCGCAGCACCTGGGTTACCAGCGTCGCCTACCGGCCCTACTGTTGGGTCTACAGTCCCTCCGGTCGCTCCAAGAGTGTTGCCGGCTGAGTCCGTTACGTAGATTGTGCCCGATTGGGTAGGTGAGACGTAAACCAGCGTGTTGTATTGGTCCGCAGGTGTGGAACCAGTAGCCCCAAACGGCGCAGCATTGGTCGGGGCGACTGCTGCGCTTCCCAGCAACACGTACTGGCCACCCGTCTGGTCCCACACGTAAACTGTTCCGCCGCTCGCACCGAGCGCGCCGTCCTGGCCGGACACGTCGTAGAGCTGACCACCACTAACATTAGTATAACTCATGTCCGGGACTCCTGCGTGTGCTTACCGGGATAACCAGGCCTACCAGTGGCGGTGCCATGTCCGCCTGACCCCTGGTAAGGAACGAAGATTGCAGCCAAGGATGTTTCGGCGACCGGGCCGAACACCACGGTCGCGCCATCCGCCGCGCCAACATTACGGGGCAGTCCCGCATGTGGGGGCAGAGATGAAACGCCAAAACTCCCCGCCTGGGCACCAGGGGGGAGGCCCGACCTGCCAGCACCGGGCACCTGGCCCGAGCCGAGCATCATGTAGCTTTCAGCCTTTTTATCACGACGCCAAACGGGCGCGTCGCGCGCGTCTTCGTCTGGAACGTGACGCGATGCCCGAATGATCCCGTCGTTCATCGTGGCAAGGCCTGCATGGTCGGTTCGGTGGACACTCACGGGCATGCGCCGCTGCGCCGCATTCCGAAGACGCCTCCGCGCCACGCCGGCGTCAGAACAAGGAACACGCCTTTCCGAACGGGAGCGTTGAAACTCACGCACGACAGGCCGGGCGTTTGCTCGGACGTTTGCTATGGGAGAGTTGCGAACTTGCATGAAGTTACGGTCGAAACGAAACGAAACTCCACAAAGAAATTGAAATAGTCGGCCTATGGGATAGATAGCAATATTTCTGAAAATTGAAAAATTAAAGCCGCCTTGCCGGCGCACCGTGGATGCGCGTTGCCATCGATTCAGTTGGCGTTGATTATTATTCTTTCCAGTCAATGTGGTAGCGTTATCTTGCACCACGCATGTCAAATAAAATATCAATGCCCCGCTCACGGCGAGAAACGCCGTTAGCGCATCACGGAGAACGCCATACCCGGCCATCATTTCACGGTATTCCACGTAATCCACAAACAAATGACGATCCTCGCTGGAAAAAAACGTCACCTGGCTCCTAGTCCATGTCGTTGAACTAGAAACCTCCGATGACAGTTTTTCCGGTTATCGCGAAAAAAGCGCGTCGTTCAGCTACGCGGGCGCTGTCGCCGCCTTACGTGACTTTTTCGCATCAGCATTATTGGATAACCAAGCATCTCCTTATCCAGCATGCAAGCGTGGAACTGTTTAGCGAGTTTACCACTTACGGTAGACCGTTCCATTCGGCAATATAAAAAACGTCTGGTTTTGCACGCGAATAAACAATGCGTTCGTGCGTATTTGTCACATTTTGTCGTAGCCCGAGGAAGATCGGTGCCATTGGCGCAACTTTGGATGGTTTTCGCTCGCTACGCTGCCCGCCCGAAAACGAAACTTGGAGCATCTGCGCAATTCCCGGTAGGCCTGCAACGCCTTGATGTTTCCCGTGCCGGTTGCGATGCGTACCGGGGTGTCCGCCACTTCGGGCAAGACGCCGGCGATCTGGCCCGTGCGCGCAAGGCAAAGGGGGAAGAAACGATTGCGTCAGAAATGTTGCTTGCACACCGGAGGCATTTCACCTTTCCCGGCGGGCACAGCCGCGCTGTCCGACCGTAGCGGTTATCCTGCAGGTCCCGATGGGCACTCCGCCACGCCGGGTTGGTGGCAGCGTACCTTATATAGGGTATGCCAAGCTGGCGTTGCCGCTTGCGCCGGCAGCAGGTCCGGGTTCAGCCATCGCTTGTGCGTTTGCGTTCCGGCCGATCGTGATCGCCGGATTCCGCACCAGAGAATTCCGCGGGAACTGTCATCACTGCTGGACGTTGCGCGACGACCGGGCACATGCACAGCGTCGGGTCCCCTGCGGCGATGTTTGGAACGCTTGGGCCGCAACCACGCATGAAGAAGTACCACGTCCCCGTGAAGGTCCAGGACCGATGTTTTCGATCGGCTCTTGAGCCGAAAACGGACCATTCATTTCCTCTAGCACAATCGGACATCACCTGTTAAAAGCTGAATTTCGCGTGATCGATGATCGACGGATGAGCATGCTCATGACTCCCTGCGTGACAGTGGTTGCCAAGAGCCAGGCTGTGAACCCTTTACCCTACCAGGACTGTCTTCAACGGTCTGCCTCCGCCGGGACAACGCCATGAGTTCTGCAGGGCCCACGATCGGCCTCTCCATGATCGTAAAAAACGAAGCCCACGTGATCCTGCGATGCCTGGAGAGCGTGCGTCCGCTCGTGGATTACGTTTTGATCGAAGACACCGGATCAACCGATGGCACCCAGGCGATCATCCGGGAATGGCTGGACCGTGTTGGCCTGCCGGGAGAGGTCATAGAGGAACCGTGGATCGACTTTGCCTTTAATCGCACCCACGCGCTGCTGAAACTGCGTGAACATTCTGAGATCGATTATGCCCTGGTGATTGATGCCGACGATAGGATAACGGTCGATGAGGATTTTGACGCGGCAGCCTTTAAAGCCGGCCTGACCGCTGATTTTTATGATTTGGAAATCTACCACGGATCGATCAGACATCATCGTCCTCACATCTTTCGGAACAATTTAGATTTTTCATATCGCGGCGCGTTGCATGAATTTCTGGTCGCGCCTGCAACCGCCTCGACTCGGGCGACAGCAAAAGGTCTGCGGATATCCATCGTCGGCGGGGGAGCGCGAAGCCAGGACAAAGAGAAGTTTCAACGCGATGCGGCACTGCTTGAAAACGCGCTGAAAACGGAACAAGACCCGTTTCTGATATCACGCTATACGTTTTATCTGGCGCAAAGCTATCGTGATTGCGGGGAGGCGGCGAAAGCCCTGGAAGCCTACCTCCGGCGCGCCGAGCTCGGCTTCTGGCAGGAAGAGGTCTATCTGAGCCTGTACCATGCCGCCCAGATGAAGGAACAGCTTGCCCATCCCGAGCAGGAGGTGATTGACACCTATCTTCGCGCTTCGGATGCGCTGCCGACGCGGGCCGAGGCGCTGCACGGCGCAAGCCGGTTTTGCCGCAATAAGGGGCGCAACGAGGAGGGGTATCAGATCGCCAAACGTGGGCTGGACATTCCCATCCGATCCGATGCCTTGTTCGTTGAAACCTGGATCTATGAAACCGGCCTGCTGGACGAGTTCGCGATCAACGCTTACTGGTCCGGGCACTACCGGGACTGCCTCGACGCGAGCCTGAAGATTCTGGCGACCGGCAAACTCTCGGGCGCGAACATGCAGCGCGTGGTGGCGAATGCGCGGTTTGCGAGCGAGAAACTGCCACGCGATCCGAATCTCGGGTCCCTGGGCAAGGACGGGTTCATCGAGCAGCATGCGCTTGGCGCGCCGCGATCGCTCCGCACGCGCCTCGACAGCGCGCCGCGCGTACTGGTTGCGATCCTGGCGAAGCAGAAGGAGCCCACCCTTCCGCTGTATCTGCGGTGCATCGAGGCGCTGGATTACCCGAAATCGTCGATCGTGTTGTATATCCGGACGAACAATAATACCGATAGAACCGAGCAAATTCTCCGGGACTGGGTCGCGAGCGTTGGCCATCTCTACGCGGCGGTTGAGTTCGATGCTGAAGACGTGGGGACGCGCGTCGAACAGTTTGGCGTTCATGAGTGGAACGCGCCGCGGTTCCGTGTTCTTGGGCGTATTCGCAACATTAGTATGAGTTGCGCTTTGGCGCATAACTGTGATTTTTACTTTGTTTGTGATGTTGACAACTTTGTACGGCCTTGCACTTTGCGCGAACTTGTGGCGCTGAATGTTCCTATCGTCGCTCCGTTTCTGAGGTTGGTAAAAGCGGGTGCCTTCTATTCCAATTATCATGCCGAGGTTGACGGGAGAGGTTACTTTAGTGATTGCGACCAGTACCAATGGGTGTTGAACCGCTGGATTCGCGGCGTGGTGGAAATGCCTGTCGTTCATTGCACCTATTTGGTCAGAGCGGATGTCATTCCGGAGTTAACATATGAGGACGAGTTTGCCCGGCACGAATACGTAATTTTTTCCGATACGGCGCGGCGGAGCAGTATACCGCAGTACTTTGATAACAGACAGCTTTACGGCTATCTGACGCTTGATGAAAATTTGGAATCCGCGGAGACGGCTGCGCAATTGCTCGCTGACGATCTGACGGTTAGTTCTAAGAAGAACTGGAGTTCTTCTATTGTACAATGTAGCGTCGAGTTTGAACCCGACCGGCGAATCGCGATGCTTCATGAGATTAATCTGATTAATCTAGACCGTAGCGTCGAGCGTTTAAGAACCTTTACGGAGCGCAATTCACATCTTAAAAATGTTGTTCGTTTTGCAGCCGCTGATGGAACGTCAGTCGATAGGGCGACATTACTCTCAAACGGCACTATTGCAGCTGATTTGGCGTACTTACCGGGTGCGCTAGGATGCGCGTTATCACATGTGGAATTATGGAAGCGCGCCTCCTCCCAAAACAGACTCCTTACCATATTCGAGGATGACGTAATCTGCTCGTTCAACTTCGAGAAGGAGTTGGCGAAGCTTGTTTCGTGCATGCCCGCTGATTGGGACATCATTTTATGGGGATATGTTTTTGATCCTTTATATATTTGGGTTGATCTCGGATTTTCTAAGTCAAAAATGGAGTTTTATGAAAATCGTGTACGACGAGACCTCAAAACGTTCCAAGCTAAACAGTTCTCATATTCTGCGGTAAAATTAGCACATTCATTTGGTACTCAGGCTTATTCTCTGTCACCAAAAGGAGCGCGTGTTCTGTTGGAACATTGCCTCCCCTTACGTGAACGCTTCATCACGTTTCCCGGGGCGAGCGTCGTCACGAAAGACGTTGGTATAGACGTTGCGATGTGCGGTGCCTATGATTTTATGCGAGCATTTGTATGCATACCGCCCCTGGTCATCGAGGATAATACTCAAATATCCGTGCGGAGCGCGACTGATCAGATTCAGTGCTCGATATAAGGAGGTGAATATGTCGGTCGAACAATATGTGTATGGGGCAAAAATTCCGGGTGACGTTGACGTGCGGGCAACGCCTAAAATAATACATTTCATATACCTGACTGAACAAAACGATTGTGATATACCATTTATTTACTATTTGGCTATCAAATCTGCGAGAAAGGTAAACCCTGATTATGATGTTGTGTTGCATACTAACAGCGTTTTTTCTGGTAAGTTGTTGGAATTAATTGGAACATTTGCTAGGTTGGAACAAGTTGTTGCGCCTGATTCTGTATTTGGGATTCAAATTCATAGAATAGAGCACAAAATAGATGTTTTACGTATCCAAATTTTGCTTACAAGTGGTAGAATTTATTTGGATTTAGACACAATTTGTATAAAGTCATTTAACGCTTTACTGTGCGATAAGGTAGTGATGGGAAAAGAATGTGACGTTGGTTTGTGTAATGCAGTCATAATATCTCCGCCTAATTCAGAGTTTTTGCAATTATGGTATGACGGTTATCGCAATTTTCATAACGAACAGTGGAACGAGTTTTCTGTAATGTTGCCGTTTTCCCTGGCGCAGGAAAACCCTACCCTCATTCACCTCGAGCCAAAGGAAACTTTTTTCTGTCCAGACTATTCGGAACAGGGCCTTAGGGATCTTTTCTTGAATTTAAGAGAGTTTCCTGAGGCTTATATCTATCATCTTTGGGGAACTAAGGCAAAAAATTATATCGAGAAAATCGATTGCATATTTATTTTACACAACGACAACACCTATAACTTAGTCGCGCGGTCTCTGATCGAGCAATCGGAACTTTGCTTAGAGCAGGACAGCTCAATCCAAAGCAGTACGTTCGAAGAGATTTACAAAAAAAATATTTGGGGTTTCGGCTCCGGGAATGGCTCCAGCCCAGCAACCACTATTGCTTATCGAAATTTTTTGGAGCACTTTATAAATTTAAATGATATTAAATCAGTTTTGGATGTTGGCTGTGGGGATTGGCAATTTTCTAAATATATCGATTTTGGCAGCGCGACTTACGTGGGTGTGGACGTTGTTGAATTTCTGATTTCCGAAAATCAAAAGAGATTTGGGTCTGAGTTAGTTCAATTCAAAGTTGCTCCCGTTGACCCTCGCGAGCTTCCGCACGCTGAACTGCTAATTATGAAAGACGTGTTGCAGCACCTTACGGACAAGCAAATTCTTTTTTATCGTGACAATGTATTTCCTCGATACTCGCTGTGTCTTATCACGAACTCATGGAAAGCGACTAGTTATGATCGAAACGTAGATGTCAGGACGGGAGAGTTTCGTGCCTTGGACCTTCGTGCGCAGCCGTATTCTTTCAAAGGCTCGTACGTGGTTGAAATATGGAACGAATGGGAACGCATCAGAACTATGTTAATTCAAAATTAATTTGGTGGCATTGTGAATCCAATACTACCGCCCAGGCAGGCCAATGTTGGGACAGGGACACAGAGTTCGACACCGGTGTCAGGCCAGACGATCGGCCTCTGCATGATCGTGAAGAATGAATCCCACGTGATCCTGCGCTGCCTGGAAAGCGTGCGCCCCCTCGTGGATTACGTGCTGATCGAAGACACGGGATCGACCGACGGAACGCAGGGCATCGTGCGGGACTGGCTGGATCGCGTGGGGCTGCCGGGGGAGGTGGTCGAGGAACCCTGGCGGGACTTCGCCTATAACCGCTCCCATGCCCTGGCCCGGCTGCGGCAGAACAAGGCCATCGCCTATGCCCTGATGCTCGACGCCGACGACCAGCTTGTGCCTGAACCGGGGTTCGATGTGGCGGCGTTCAAGCAGGGCCTGTCCAGGGATTTCTATATGGTGCCGATGCGAAACGGGGCGCTGCTGTTTACCCGTGGCCAGATTTGCAGCAACCGGCGTGAGTTCCGCTATCGCGGCGTGCTGCACGAGTTTCTGGTGCCGCCGCCGGGGAAGGTTTCGTCCGGCACCACGAGCGGCTTTCATATTTCGGTATCCCGCGAAGGCGCGCGCGGCCAGGACCCCGACAAATACCGCAAGGACGCCGCGCTTCTCGAACGTGCGCTGGCGAAGGAGAAGGACGCGTTTCTGCGCACGCGCTACACCTTCTACCTGGCGCGCAGCTACCATCATGCCGGCAACAACGCGGCCGCGCTGAAGGCCTATATGAAGCGTACAAAAATGGGGGGCTGGGCCGAGGAAGTCTTCATAAGCCATTACAGCGCCGGGAAATTGCAGGAGGCGCTGGGCCGGCCGTTCGATGAGGTTATAGCAACCTATCGCCGCGCCTCCACGGCGGCGCCGAAACGCGCGGAGGCGCTGCACGCGGCGAGCAAGCTGTGCCGCGAGAACAAGAAATGGACCGAGGGCTATCAGTACGCCGTCCGTGGCCTGCGTATTCCAATGCCTGCCGAGGGGCTTTTCGTCGAGAGCTGGATCTACGACTATGGCTTGCTCGACGAATTGGCGGTCAATGCCTACTGGACCGAGCGATATCAGGAATGCCTGGACGCCTGCCGGCGACTGCTCGATGAGGGCAAGCTGCCCGAGGACCAGCGTGACCGCGTGAAAAAGAACGGCGAGTTCGCGGCCGAGAAGATCGGGTTTGCGAGCAACCCATTGCCGCCGTTAGAAGAACAGAGCACCGTAGCCCTTGCGTCGCCGACTGATCCGGTATCTTTGGAAAAAACTGTAGCAACAGATGCCGTTTTGCAGGAACGTAACCGACCACGCTGGTGCGTTTTTACGAGCGCTGGGGATTTTCACAATATTTTATCATGGACAGACGACAAGGACCAAGAAAGACAATGGGATTTGATAGTTGCTTTTTACGGAGAAAGTGAAGCCGAGTTCCAAAGTCTGTCGTCGGTTTCGACGATCTTATTTAAATCAAAAGGGAGCAAATGGCAAAACCTCAAAAAATTTTACGAGCATGACAAGGGGGTTTTCACCCAGTATGATTTCGTGCTGGTAGCCGATGATGATTTGGTTTGGCAAACTAAAGAGGACATTGTTCGTCTTTTTGAGACAGCAGATCAGTACGATTTTTGGATTTGTCAGCCAGCTTTTAGCGAAAAGGGGAGGATATCTCATAGTATTACAGTCTCGCACGGCGACAAAAGCCGTATAAGATTTGTCAATTTTGTTGAGGTTACGTGCCCTATATTTCGAAGCGATAAGTTGAATAGGTTTCTTGAAATTTATGACGGCGAGCTTGTTGGGTGGGGAATAGATTGGTGGTATTGTAACGTATTCCGAGCGAATTTTTTCAGAAAGTTCGCGATCATCGACGAAATCATTGCGATAAACCCGCACGACTATCAGCGTCGCGGCGGAACTCGGGAGATAATAAAATTACAAAGCGATTCCGAACGACGAGCGCATTGGTTCGACGTTATGCAACGGTATAATCTGCATCAATATGTTAGGACGACTTTTTTTTCTGTTAAAGCAGACGGCTAGCAACGCGCCTTGACCGGACATTTAGGGGCGGCCCAAGAATTACAAGTATTGTGCGAAATCGGGATAATTTTTTGATGTATGGACATTTGGTCTGTATGAATAAGCGAGTTGCTTTCCAGCGAGAGGCGAATACCCGTTAAATTCGATGCAGTGACCCGAGAGACCATTGCTTTACCCCAACAACAGCCTCCTCAACCGTATCGGCAACCGCTGCGACGCCCCCACGTCCGTGCAGCTTCGCTTCCACAGCCGCAGGTACTCCTCGATCGGCACCCCACTCCGCCCCGGCCAGCGGTTCAGCGCCCCCAGCCCCTCGAGGCCGGCGGGATCGGCCTCCAGTTCGGCAAGAACGGTCGGCACCGCCGCCCGCGCCGCCCCACCCACTCCGCCGTTGGTCTCCAGCGAGCCGCGCCAGGTCTGAAACCAGGCCGCCAGGTTTCGGCCTGCTCCCTGCTCGGCCGCGACCGCCCCGTAGTTGATCAGCAGATTGTCCCGGTATGTCCTGATCGCGCCACCGAAGGCGGCATCGCCGGCAAACGGCGGGTTCTCCGCCCAGCTTTGCGCCAGCCTTCCGAGGCCGCGAATCGAAAACGCCTCGACCAGCGCCTCCTCGAGCCATTGACAGGGGTTGCGCGGCTTCGCTTCGGGCCCCCAGCTGTTGCACAGCACATGCCCCAGTTCATGGCCGAACTGATAAGCCAGCTTGCACCAGTCGCGCGGACCGATGTCGACGATGATCCAGGCGACCGGGGCCCCATCGAAGTGCAGCCAGATGCAAGGCGGGCCGCTGGTGTGGCTGTCCACCAGCAGCCTCTCGGGCTGTTGGTCCGACAGCAGGTGCACCCCGTCCAGGCAAGCCACCCGCATGCAGGATACAACGACCAGCGCGGCGGGCGGCAGCGAGCCCCCCCAGTCGCCCTGCACCTCGATGGGCGCCGAGGCAAGCGTTGCCTTGCCGGCATCGGCCGGCGCCAACCGGTTCCCGGCGGCACGCCCGGTGGCACAGAGCATCGCGGATCCGACCAATGGAAGCAGGGTTCGGCGCATCATCCCTTATTCTCTATTCTCTCCAGCCGGGCGGTTCGCCAGAGAGGCCGCGGGCTCTTGTAGCACGACAATCAGTATGGTGGGTCAGATCACTCCGCCCGTCGCCCTGCCGGGAAGTCCTGTCGGTCACGACACCGAAGCCGGCGCACTGGGCAAAGGCCCGGACGCACCCGCGCCGGTGCCCGCCGCCAAAGGCAAACGGACCTCGAACACAGCCCCCCCCGCTTCGTTGCGCGCGCTGATCTGCCCGCCCATGTCGGCAACCGTCGCAAAGCAGATCGAAAGGCCAAGACCGGTGCCCTTGCCCGGCGGCTTGGTGGTGAAGAACGGATCGAAGATGCGGTCGATCACCTCGGGCGGCACGCCGCCGGCCCGGTCGGCAACGCTGATCACCACGCCGCCGCCGTCCCGGCGGGCGGCGAGGTGAATGCGCCGTTCGACCGCCGCCCCGTCGCGCGGCGTCGCGTCGGCATAGGCGTCGCACGCATTGACAATCAGGTTCAACAATACCTGCTCCAGAAGCACCGGAGCGCCGCGCAGTTCCGGCAGATCGGCCGGCAGATCGACGGTCACGCTCGCGCCCGTCGTCTTCAGCCGTGGCGCAGCCAGAAGCAGGCTGTTGCGCACGACCTCGGCCAGCGGGAACACCACCGCATGCTCGGTCTGCTTTCGCCCAAACATCTGGATATTGCGAATGACCGCACCCAGCCGTTCCGCCTGTTCCTTGATGCGTCGGAATTTTGACGCGGCAATCTGCACGCGCGCCGGATCGCTGATCAGCGCCTCGCCACCGTTCTCGGCGGCCAGGGCAATCGCGGCCAGCGGTTGGTTGAGTTCGTGGGCGATGCGGGTGGCGACCTCGCCTAACATCGCCAGGCGCTCGGTCTGACGCAGCCTTGTATTGACCTCGTGCTCGGCCGTGATGTCGGTGACGTAGCCGATCAGGATCGTAACGTCTCCCTCGCGCCCAGCCAGGCGCATTTCGTCGCGGAGCCAGCGCGTCTCGCCGCCGGCCGTTGGGAACCGGTACTCCGCAACGGCATGCCCCATGTTCACACAACACTGGGTGGCAGCAAGAAGGCCCGGCAGGTCGGGCGGATGCACCCGCAGCATGAAGAACGAGCCGACCTCGTCCTGGTCGGTGTAGCCCATGCTTTGCAGGACGCCGGCGCAAGGAATGCTTAATTGCCGCTCGCCGCGGCCGTCGATGGCAAGGCGATACATTGTTCCTGGCCCCATCTGGAGCAGCATTTCCAACTGCTTCTGGGTCTGGCGCAATGCCTCCTCGGCCAGCTTGCGGTCTGTGATGTCACGGGTGATGGACATGTACTGGCAGCCCATGTCGTCGCCGGGGCCAGCGACGGACACCATCTGGGTCTCCAGCCAGCGGAACCCACCGTCGGCATGCGATGCCCGGAAGCTGACGCGCTGCGGCGCACCGGAACGGGCAAGCGCTGCGACCGCCGCTTCGACGATGGGCTGGTCGGACGGCAGCGCGAGGGGCGCGAACCGGCAGCCAATCACTTCTTGCGGAAGGACGCCGAGAACGCCCCGCACGGCAGGGCTGACATAGATGTTGCGTAGTTCGCCATCCTGCAAGGAAATGATGTCGGTGGCTTGTTCAGCGATATGGCGCAGCAGCGCCTCGCGTTGGGTCAGGTCGCGGATGCGCTGACGCTCCCTCGCCAGGATACGCTGCCGCCGGAACCCCACGCTCATCGCGACGGCGAAGGCGGCCACCGCGAAACTCAGCACCTCCGTCGAGCGGCGGAGCTGCTGTGTCGCCATCGTCACCGGCGCCATCCGATGGGCCGCGTCAAGGCCGATCATGACAACCAGATCGGACCCTTCAATCCGCCGCCCCGCGGAGAAGTGCGGTGCGATGTCCCACGGGTCGGGCACGAGCCCTTCGGCCGAACCGTTTTGCCAGGCCGCCCGCCACAAGGAGGTCAGCGACGGGACGACCTCACCGACATGAACGTTCGGGCTACGCGCCAGCACGACACCATCGTTGCGAATGACGCTGACGATGCCGTGATCCTCGATGTTCAGCTCTTTGGCCAGCGTCACCGCCGGCCCGGCATCAATCGATACCACTGTCATCGCCCGCAACGTGCGGTCCGGATTGCGCAGGGCCTCAGCGAACGTGATGGTCCAGCGCCCGGTCACCACACCGAGCACCGGGCCGGCGGTGATACGGTCGCGAGCGTCGTTCACGATTTCCTTGTAGTACTGGCGATCGGCGAGATTCACGCCCTCTGGCGGCATCGGCAGGTTGGACCATATCATGTCTCCGGCGGGATCGATGGCCGAGACCTGAACGATGCGCGAGCCGGCCAGTTCGATGGAGCGATGGAGCTCCGCACGGAGTTCCGGCTCGTTACGATCGGCGTTCAGATGCGCCTGGGTGAGCAGACGGGCGAGCCGCTGCAGCGCGTCGACCCGCTGCAGCGTCTCCGACCAATGCAGCATCAGCAAATGCGCCAGATTGCGGGTTTCGGAGAAGCTGGTGTCGATGCTTTTGCGTTCGATTTGCGTTTCGATGCGCAACGACACCGTCCAGATCACGCCCAACAGCAGCGCCAATACGATCGCGATCACCCCATCGGTGGGGGGCGGTCGAAGCAGGGTGCGCACAGGGAGCAGATTTAAAATGGGCATCGTCAGCCGGCGCCTGCCGGCCGCACGGCGGTCGGCAAGGATTCGTCGCCGGGCACGTTGTTCACTTCAACCCGCAAGCACCGCACCACCGTCGCATGTTTCACCTGCAGGAAGCCCAGGCCAGGCTTCTGCGGCATGCCGGGGCTGAACGCTGCGGCAACACTCGCGCAATCGGCGCACTGCCGCAACGGGCATTGCCATTGCCGCCCTCCTGGGCAGCCGGCTGCTGGGTCGCATCGATCAGCCCGGTGCGGCGCTGAGCCGAATGGCGGACCAGTCCTGCGAACCCGCCGTGCCGTCTGGGTTGACAGGGGCTTGTCTTCCACTTTTGCCAGTTCGCGCAGGCTCATGATTGGCACGCCAGGACCAGGCATCTCGGCAGAGGCGATGCGAACACCATCCGGTCTGGTGAGTTCGTCCGCGCGGCCCGGGCGAACCAATAGGTCTGCGACCCGGGTGGATCGCGTTGGTGCGGCGGGTAACCACGCCACCCGTTTGGCAATCTCAGGCCGGCGGTGGCGGCAGGCGATTTCGGCGGCGCGAGCGTGGTCGGCGATGTCGGCCGCTATGGCCTGGTGCAGCAGCTTGCGGACGGATCGGAAATCCAGAGGGGGCAAGGCGCTGATCGCCATCCGACTGTTTCCGCGTCGGTCCATGACGATCTTCCTGTCGCCGCTGCCAACCTGGGTGCCCCGAGAGAATCCCAGGAAATCGACAAACCATCCCGGCTTGGCGCCGAGACGTCGATCGGGATCAAAGGAAAGGCGCCGTTCGGGGCCGGGTCGATCTGTCGGGTGGAGTCGCTGGCGAGCAGGTCCGGCATCTCTTTGACGACACGCGACTCCTCGTTGATCACCATGGCATGGACGGCTTGCGCGTTCCTCGTGATTGGATACGACGGTAATCAGGGTTACACTGTCTCGGCGAGAAAGATGATAGAGGCTTCACGAGATCGTGAACAGTGCAATTTTTTGCACGGCTTCTCGTGGTTTCACGCGGAAACATTGACTTTTGATGATCGTTCGTGCAATTTTTAACGCAGAGCGCATCGCGCCGACAGGAATATGGATTTGAACCATGGCGGCTGTCGTCCTCGTCGAGGATGATCCTCCATATGCGGAGGAACTCCTTGAATTTCTTCACTTGCATGGCGTGAACGCGGTCTGGCTCAGATCGTTCGGCGAATTGGCGACGAACATGCGTCATGTGTCGCCGGACCTTTTGGTGCTGGACCAATTCGTCGCCGGGCAGGACGCCGTCATGTTGCTGCCCGATCTGCGGCGCAGTTATGGCGGGGGCATCGTGCTGCTCACCGGCAACCAAGACCTGACCGATCGCATTGTGGCGTTGGAAACCGGTGCGGACGATTTCGTGGCGAAATCGCTCGGCCCACGCGAATTGCTGGCACGGTTGCGGGCGCTGTTGCGGCGGCTGCGGAAACAGGCTGACCTTCCAGCGCGGCAGCCGACGGCGGGCCAGTGGGTGATTGATGCGCGCCGGAACAAAGTGCAGGCGCCAAACGGCACTTCGCTGCATCTGACCCACACCGAATTGCAGATGCTGATCTATCTGATCAGCAATCCCGGACGCCTCATTGGCCGCGACGAATTGTCGGTTGCTGTACTGCGCCGCCGCTTTTTGCCGGAGGATCGCTCCGTGGACAACATGCTGTCGCGGATCCGGGTGATCCTTAAGCCGCACGTGCCGGACGCCCACGTGATCCGCTCCGTGCGCGGGCGGGGCTACTTGTTCGCTGGCTTGGACCTCGCGGCAGAGAGCGACTTGCAACTGGCACATGAAATGACGTCCGCTCTGAGCTAGCCGGCGATGCGCGGAAGGTCTGTTGCAGGTTGGGGGTGTCGGCCCGGGACTGAGCGAGTTCGCCGGACGCGGGCGGAAGCCGACGATTGGCAGCGTCTGAAATCGGCTGGCGACAGGGCAGGCCCCGATCTGCCGCGCATTCCTTCCCCGCGATGCCGCCCAGGAGAGCTATGGACCCGAAACGTGCTGGGTGGGCCGGCCGGGCCGGCTGCACCAGTCATTCCGCCATTATTCTACATGTCATGGACCGCACGCGCCGAGCAGCACGGCGTAGAAGCCGGGAGGGCAGTCGCAGCGACACCCCGGGCCGGGTTTTTGCATCGATTTCGCGTGACCAAAAAATTGCATTTCCTTGCGCCGCCCGCCATCCCAATGTGCTTTACCGTTTACGACCAATAATGAGGCATCGTTACGATGTTTCGTTCCTGGCTGATGATAGGCGTTACTGGAGTGCTCTGCGTTGTAGCCTTGGTTGTCTTTGTGCTTTCGATACCCTAGTCACGCGTCTGTGATGGCGTGCACGGTTTTAGGGGTTCTGCGCCGTAATCGTGCGGGGTGAGACGGGACCAGAGCGTTTTAGCTCGATCCTTCGCTGGAATCCTGCACGCTCGTTCCCAGCGGGCGTTCCCAGCGGGATGCGGTGAGTCGACTGACAGAAACGAGCCGAGCATTCGAAAGTTAAAATTGTTTGTGCATCGTGCGCAAGCCGTGTAGTGCAATAAACTGCTCTGTTTTTGCTTATTATATTGAGTTTTTGATTTCACAATTTTCATTCCGTTGCTGCATATGAAACTGTGGGCTCAGCGTGGTTGTGATGCACGATGATCTTACTTGGATGGACGACGGGCTAAACCTGCGCGGCAACGACGGCGTTCCCGGTGCCGCCGGCGGCACCGTGATCCATTATCCCCCCGCCATAACGCCGCTTGAGGCGTGGTCAGGGAGGCTGGTAACTGGTTTGGGCTTGGCGGGGGGCGTCGCCAACCGGTTTGCTGACTATATCCAGGACCTGACAAAGGCGCTGGGTCATGCCAATCGGGCGGCGCCGTTCCGCTCTTATTGCGTCGGGCTGTTGCTGCGCAGTGCCCGAACCGACTTGGAACCGATGCCGGCGGACGCGGCACACCAGTTGTTGCACGCGACATATCAGTCGATGCAGCATTTCATTGCCAAGGCCGACTGGCCCGACGATGCCGTCCTGGAAGCCGTCCGCGCCCACGTGCTACCGATAATCGCGCAGCGCGGGCCAATCCGCGGCTGGATGATGAACGACACCGGCATCGCGAAACAGGGCACTCAGTCGGTCGGGGTGGCCCGACAATACTGCGGACCACTCGGCAGGCAGGAAAACTGCCAGATCGCGGCCACGCTGTCGGTGGCGAATGATCACGCAAGTCTGCCGATCGCGCACCGGCTGTACCTCCCGCGAGCCTGGGCCGATCACCCCGCACGTCGTGCCCGTGCCGGCGTGCCGAATGACGTGACGTACCAGACCAGGCCGCAAATCGCCCTGGCCCAGATTCGCGCCGCGCTCGCGGCCGGTGTGCCGCGCGCGCCGGTGTTGGCCGAGGCAGCCTATGGTTCCGACGATGACTTCCGCGATGCCATCACCGAGCTTGGCTTGCTCTATGTTGTCGGTATTCCGGCGTCCACCAGCGTGTGGCCGCCAGTCACAGAGCCGCTGCCGCCCAAGCCCGGGAGGGACCGGGTCCGCCTGCCCTCGGTGAACGGGCGGGAGGGCGAGCGCCGGCCGGTTTCTGCGCGGCAGGTGGCGATCGACCTGCCGAAGCGCTCCTGGTGGCGTGCAGCCTGGCAGGAAGGCAGCGACACCCCGCTCGCCTCTCGCTTCGCCGCAGTGCGGGTCCGTCCGGCACATGGCGATGATCGGCAATCAGCCCCGCGACCAGAAGAGTGGCTTCTGATCGAGTGGCCTGCGGGCGCGGCCGAGCCGACCAAGTACTGGTTCGCCACCCTGCCCGAAACCACGCCGCGGCGGGCGCTGGTGGATCTGGCCAAGCTGCGCTGGCGCACCGAACGCGACGCCCGAGACCTCGAGCATGGGCTTGGCTTGGGACACTATGAGGGACGCGGCTGGCGCGGCTTTCATCACCACGCCACCCTCTGCATCGCTGTCCACGGCTTCCTTATTTCCGAGCGAGCGATGGTTCTCAGCCCTGGCGGGAATGCGCCTTCCTCCTTCTGAGCACCAGCCCTGCCGAACCCGGTCATTGGCCTGAACCGAAGAACGCGCCGGGTAGGGGGCTGTCGGTGCCAAGGGGAGTTCGTGGCGGGCCTCCCCCTGTCGCGTGGCTGTCGATCTTCCTTGGACGGCTCAATGAATGGACAATGAGTCCAGTGTGGTGTGCCTTAGCGACGTAACCGGGGCATAACCTCGGGCGGGCGCCGGTTTTTCGTTTGGTCCGACGCGGGTGAGTAAGATTCGCTCGGCTCATGTCGCTGGCCGCTGCCCCCTCCGGCCTGTCCCGTGCCGAGTTGGAAGCCCAGGTGGCGGACCTGCGCGGCGAAATGGCCGAGTTGAAGCCGCTGGTCGCGGCGCTACGCGATGAAAACGCCCGGCTGAAGGGCCGGCCGGTGATCAAGTCCAGCGGCATGGAGGACGCGACCGAGCCGAAGCGCCAGGGCAAACGGGACAAGCGCCGCGGCCGCGATATCGGTTCTGGGCCCGATGTCGTTATCCGGTGATCGGGGAAATCGCCATCAGCCGGAGCGCAGGCGGGGCGGCGGCAGCCACCACGGAGGGCGGCTTGTGGTGGGACGCGGATCGATTGTGGGGTGGTGTGGGATCGGGTCCGGCCGGGGCGGTGGCCGGCGTGGCGGCGCTGGGGAGAGCGGCGCAGCGGATGCCGGGGTGATGGGGCGGGGTGGGTTTGCGGGTGGCAGGCCGAGCATGCGGCGGATGGGGGCAAGGGTGCGCCGCGCGGCGGTGCAGGCGAGCAGGTCGGCGGCGGCGGGATCGGCCAGCAGCGCCTGCAGTTGGGCGGCGCAGGCGGCGGCCTCGGCGCCGAGGGCACGGATCAGCCAGGCGCTGGTGGTGGGAAAAGGTGAGCGGTGCCTTGGGCCGCTGTGGTTGCTGGCGCGGGGCCGCGGCGGCGGCAGGGGGCCGGCGGCGAGGCGGGCGATCAGGCGGTCGAGGCGGGCGGCGGCGCGGGTGAGGTGCCGCCACAGCGGGATGATGAGGGCGGCGAGCCGCGGATCGTTCAGGAAGCGGCGGGCGATGACGGCGGCAAGGTTGCGGAGGATGACACCGATACTGCCCACGCCGAAGGTTGGGGCGAGGTTGGGGGGGACGGGGGGTGGAGTGGCGTGCATGGATTTTATTCCTAGCACAAGCTTGGGGTGGATCGCAAGGGAGATTCGGAAAGCGGGCCTAGCTTGATGCGAGGGGCCGGACGGGATGGGGCATTGGAGGCTGGTGGTGCCGATGCCGGGTCTGCGCCCAGGACGGTCATTCAGCCGTCCCGGCGATCTTCTCCGACGCGGACTCTACGGGGCGGGTGCCGGATGGTGGGGGTGGGCAGAGAGGGACGGTTCATTCTGTAGGGCGGATGAGCGCAGCGTCATCCGCCGTCGCAATCGGCGCTTTCCTCGTGCTCGGCAACGAGTTTCAGGAATCGGCGGAGCGGTGGTGACCCGGCGCAGCATCCCGCCCGTTCCGGAAATGCCCGCGCCGAAAGCGGCTTGCGTTGGCGGATGACGCTGCGCTTATCCGCCCTACGGCGTGCTTCGCGCGAACGGAAATGAGGTGCGTCCGCTTGAGGTTGGTTACCGCTTGATCCGCGGATCGCCGCTTTGGGTCGGAAGCGGCTCCCAGATCAGGCACGAGGCCGCCGTATAGCTCGGTCCCCCACCTGCTTCCTGTCGCTCGTCGCCACCGCCGAGGAATGCGCCAGCTGCGACGGCGGTTGGCGCTCCGCTTATCCGCTGCGCGAGCCCGCGAAGGTCCGCAAAGGGGCAAGCCAGCACCACGTAATACGCAGCGGGCAAGGGCGAAGCGCATGTGGCGGCCGACGCGGCGGAAGACGTTTCGCTTTGCCGCCGCGCTTGTTAAGGTCGGCGCCGCATCGAGTGACGAGAGATGGAGACACGCGTGCAGGCCGGCCTGTCCATTCGAATGTCTCGCCGGGCCCGATGGCTTGCCCTGCCGGTCGCCGGGATCATCGCGGTCGCGGCGGCGGGGCAGCTCCACGCAGAGCCGGCCGACGGCGCCACGCCCTCGGGGGTTGCCGGAAGCAGCGACGGGTCGCCGATCACCTTCGTGGTAACGCGCTACATCCGGCCCGGGTGCGAAGCGCGGTTCGAGGCGCTTATTCATGACCTGTTCAGTCACGACATCAAGATTCCCGGCGGCCCCACAGCCGAATTCCTGCGCCCCCCCGAACCCGACAGCCATGCCTACACCACGATCATCAGGTTCGACAGGGTCAGCGACTACCGCGAATGGCTCGAATCTCCGGAGCGGCGGGAGTGGCTCGACCGCTCGGCGCCGTTGAGCGAAGGTCCGCCGCAGTTTCAGGAACGTTCCGGCATGGAAGTCTGGGTGTCACCGCCGCAGCAACCGGACTACCACTCGCCGCCAAAATACAAAACGATCGCGTTGAACTACGTGGCCCTGTATCCGGTTTACTTCGTGATGCGGTGGGCGCTCATGCCGGTCACGGCCGGCTGGGAGCCGGTGACGGCGGTCGCATTGCGGACGGGCATCGCCGTGGTGCTGGCGGGGTACGGCGTCATGCCGCTTATCAGCCGGACGTTCCGCGACTGGCTGTTCCCGCCCGACCTCGCGTGCCAGAACGGGTAATGGTGGCCTGATTGGCGATGCCAAACGCGGCAGCCGGGGCGCTGCCCCGGACCGCGCCAAGGGAAACCGGCCCTTGGAACCTGGCGCTTAGTCCTCGAACGGGTCGCGCACCAGAATCGTGTCGTCCCGCTCCGGGCTGGTGGACAGCAACGTCACCGGCGCCTCCACCAACTCCTCGATCCGCCGGACATATTTGATCGCCTGCGCCGGCAACCCGGCCCAGCTGCGCGCCCCCTGGGTCGAGCCGGACCAGCCCTCCATCACCTCATACACCGGCTCGGCCGCCGCCTGCGCGCGCATGCCGGCGGGCAAGCGGCGCAACACCTCGCCGCCGATCCGATATCCCACGCACACTTTCAACTCCGGCAACCCGTCCAGCACATCAAGCTTGGTGAGCGCCAGGCCCTGAATCCCACCCACCTTCACCGCCTGGCGCACCAGCGCCGCGTCGAACCAGCCACACCGCCGGCGGCGCCCGGTGACGGTGCCGAACTCGTGGCCGCGGTCGCCCAGCAACGTGCCGGTGTCGTCCAGCAATTCGGTGGGAAACGGGCCGGATCCCACCCGGGTGCAATACGCCTTGGCAATGCCCAGCACGAACCCCACCGCGGCCGGCCCCACCCCCGACCCCGCCGCGGCGGTGGCGGCCACCGTGTTGCTGCTGGTGACGAACGGGTATGTGCCATGATCGACATCGAGCATCACCGCCTGCGCGCCCTCGAACAGGATGCGCCTGCCGGCCCGCCGCGCCTCGTCCAGCCGTTCCCACACCGGCTCGGCGAAGGGCAGCACACGCGGCGCGAGCGCCAGCAGACGGTCCAGCAGGCCCTGCCTCTCGAACGTGTCGGCGCCCAGACCTTTCAGCAGCGTATTGTGATGCAGCAGAAGTTCATCCAGCTTCTCCGCCAGCGTCTCCGGCTCGGCCAGATCGCAGACGCGGATGGCGCGGCGGGCCACCTTGTCCTCATAGGCCGGGCCGATCCCCCGCCCGGTGGTGCCGATCTTCAGCTCGCCGCGCGCCGCCTCGCGCGCGCGGTCGAGCGCGCCGTGCACCGGCAAAATCAGAATCGCGTTCTCGGCGATGCGCAGGGTTTCCGGCGTTACGTGCAGGCCTTGCGCGCGCACCCGGTCGATTTCGGCCAGCAGCGCCTCGGGATCGACCACCACGCCATTGCCGATCACCCCCAGCTTGCCGCGCACCAGCCCGGAGGGCAGCAGCGAGAGCTTGTAGGTCTGGTTGCCCACCACCAGCGTGTGACCGGCGTTATGGCCGCCCTGGAAGCGCACCACGATGTCGGCGCGGCTGGCCAGCCAGTCCACGACCTTGCCCTTGCCCTCGTCGCCCCATTGGGCGCCGATCACGGCGACGTTGGCCATTTTGCGTTCTACTCCGCGGCGAGGGCGACCGGGCCGGACTCGGCCAGGTAAAACATGCAGCCGAGGCGGCGCGCCTCGGCTTGCGGATCGGCATCGGGGTCGAGCGCGGCCACGGTGGCATAGCCCTCGGCGCGCAGGGCGGCGGCGCGGGCGGCCCCGGTGCCGGCGGGGATGAACACCCGCTTCTTGGGCGCGCGCGGCGGCGCGGCGCGCAGCACCGCGTCGGGATACAGGGTCAGGCCGGTGGCCGGCTCGCCCGCCTCGCCGCCGCAGATATAGCGCCCGCCGCGCGCCAGCTCCTCGTGGCGGCCGGCGGCGTAAACCGCCAGGGTCACGCCGGTGTGGTAGCGCAACCCGCGGAACTCCACCGGATCGACGGTCAGGCGCAGCTCCGGCGCGCGGGCGCGGATGGCGGCGACGGTGGCGGCCAGACGCTCGGCATGGGCGCGCGCCCCCGGCGTCAGCGCCGCCGCCAGCAGCGCCGCCAGCGCCCGGTCGGCCGGGCCGGCGGCCAGCAGCAGGTCGGTCAGCGTGCCGGCGAGCCTGCCGCCGTGCTCGGCGACCGCGGCGGCGTCCTTGCGGTCGAGCGCCCGGCCCAGCGCCGCGCGCGACTCCGCCGGCAGGCCGGATTCCTCCAGCAGGGTGGGCACCAGCGGCGGCAATGTGAGATCGAAGGAAATCCGGGTGAGGCCGACGGCCTCGAGCGCCTCGGCGCCGACGCGGACGATTTCCGCGTCCGCCTCCGGGCTGTCATGGCCGATCAGTTCGATGCCCGCCTGCGCCACCTGCCGCTCGGCGGCGAGGCCGGCGGTGCGCACGCGCAGCGACTGGCCGGCGTAGGAAAGGCGCAGCGGGCGCGGCCGGTGGGCGAGCCTGGTGGTGGCGATGCGCGCCACCTGCGGGGTCATGTCGGCGCGCAGACCCATCATGCGATGGCTGTCGGGGTCCATGAGCCGGAAGGTCTGGTCGGCCATGGCGGCACCGGTGCCGGCCAGCAGCCCGTCCTCGAATTCCAGCAGCGGCGGCTTGACGCGCTGGTACCCGTGGGCGGCGAAGACGTCCATGATGGCCTCGACCGAGGCCGCTTCGGTTTCGGCCTCGGGCGGCAACAGGTCGCACAGGCCGGCCGGCAGCAGGGCGGGGTTCGGGGGAGGATATTCGGTCATGCGGACTCGCTTCTAGCAGCGGTGCCGGGGGGAAGGAAGGCAAGGCCAGGGCTCTGCCCTGGACCCGCCAGGGGCCGGGAGGCCCCTGGACCCCGCTACTTAGGACGATTGCGGAACGAGGAGGTTGGGCGGTGAACCGTTTCACGGCAGCCGCGGGCAACTCCGGCCTGCCTTATCGCAGCGAAAATTCGACGCTCCCCGGCAAGGGCAGCGGCAAATGCGTCGCCGCCACCACGATCCCCCCGCGTGCCCGGTGCGCCGCCAGAAGATCGCCGAACCGCGTCACCGAGGCCACATCCAGCCCCAGCGTCGGTTCGTCCAGCAGCCACAGCGCTGTCGGCGCGATCGCCAGCCGGGCGATCGCCAGCCGCCGCTTCTGCCCGGCCGAGAGCATGCGGGCGGGCAAATCGGCCAGGCGCAGGAGATCGACGGCCTCGAGGGCGCCGTGGATTTCCTGCCGTCCGCCCCAGAAACGCAGGTTCTCGGCCATTGTCAGACCCGGCTTCACGGCATCCTGATGACCGAGGTAGCGCACCCGCGCCGCGTGCGCCGGCAGGTCGGCCAGCGCGTCCGTGCCGTTCCACAGCAGCCGCCCTGCCTCCAGCCGGCCGAGCCCGGCCAGCAGGCGCAACAGCGTGGACTTGCCGGAGCCGTTCGGGCCGGTGAGCAGCAGCGCCCCGCCCGCCGGCACGCTGAACGACAGCCCGGCGAACACCAGCCGCTCGCCGCGGAATGCCGCCAAACCCTGCGCCTGAAGCACGGCCCCTCCATGACGCTGCACCGCAACAATCCGCTCCGGCATCCCGTGGACGCCCCCGCCGCGGTGTGGTTAAAGCCGGGCAGCAGTAAGAAACACCCTCCGCGCGCCGCGGGGAATCCCCCCCGAACCCACGCGCGGACGAATCAGACGGGGCCTCGGGATGAAAGCCATCGGGCAGGACAGCCTTTACACGCGCCGCACCCTCACGGTCGGCGGGCGCAGTTACGACTATTTCTCCATTCCCGAGGCGGCCAAGACCATCGGCGATGTCTCCCGCCTGCCGGTCTGCCTGAAGGTGCTGCTGGAGAACGTGCTGCGCTTCGAGGACGGGCAGAGCTACACGGTGGAGGACGCCATCGCGGTGGCGGAGTGGCTGCAGAAGGCGTCCAGCCAAAAGGAGGTGCCGTTCAAGCCGGCGCGCATCCTGATGCAGGATTTCACCGGCGTGCCCGGCGTGGTGGACCTCGCGGCCATGCGCGACGGCATCATCCGCCTCGGCGGCGACCCGCAGAAGGTGAACCCGCTGGTGCCGGTCGATCTGGTGATCGACCACTCGGTGATGGTCGATTTCTCCGGCACCAAGGACTCGCTGCGGGAAAACGTCGACGTGGAGTTCGAGCGCAACGGCGAGCGCTATACTTTCCTGCGCTGGGGCCAGACCGCGTTCGACAATTTCCGCGTGGTGCCGCCCGGCACCGGTATCTGCCACCAGGTGAACCTGGAATACCTGGCCCAGACCGTCTGGACCGCCGAGCTTGACGGCACCACCTTCGCTTATCCCGACACGCTGTACGGCACCGACAGCCACACCACCATGGTGAACGGGCTGGGCGTGCTGGGCTGGGGCGTCGGCGGCATCGAGGCGGAAGCGGCCATGCTCGGCCAGCCGATCGCCATGCTGATCCCCGACGTGATCGGCTTCCGCCTGACCGGCCGGCTGCCCGAGGGCGCCACCGCCACCGACCTGGTGCTGACGGTCACCCAGATGCTCCGCCGCAAGGGCGTGGTCGGGAAGTTCGTTGAGTTCTTCGGGCCGGGACTGAATGATCTGCCGCTGGCCGACCGCGCCACCATCGCCAACATGGCGCCCGAATACGGCGCCACCTGCGGCTTCTTCCCGGTCGATAAGATCACGTTGGACTATTTGCGCCTGTCCGGCCGCGACGAGGACCGCATCGCCCTGGTCGAGGCGTATTGCGTGGCCCAGGGCCTGTGGCGCGACGCCACCACCCCGGACCCGGTGTTCACCGACACGCTGGAGCTTGACCTGTCCACCGTGCAGCCCAGCCTCGCCGGCCCGAAGCGGCCGCAGGACCGGGTGCTGCTGAAGGACGCCTCGGCGGCGTTCCGAACCGAGCTGACCAAGAGCCTGGGAGTCGCCGACGCCGACGCCGCCACCACGGCGCGGCCGGCGGGCAAGAACTACGACATCACCCATGGCGACGTGGTGATCGCCGCCATCACCTCCTGCACCAATACCTCCAACCCCTCGGTGCTGATCGCCGCCGGGCTGGTGGCGCGCAAGGCACGCGCCCTCGGCCTGACGCCGAAGCCATGGGTGAAGACGTTGCTGGCGCCGGGCTCGCAGGTGGTGACTGAGTACCTGGACGCATCCGGGCTGACCCAGGATCTGGATGCGCTGGGCTTCAACACGGTCGGGTACGGCTGCACCACCTGCATCGGCAATTCCGGGCCGCTGGACGAGGCGATCGCCGACGCCATTGAAGCAAACAAGCTGGTGGCGGTGTCGGTGCTGTCCGGCAACCGCAATTTCGAGGGCCGCGTGCATCCCAATGTGCGCGCCAATTATCTCGCCTCGCCGCCTCTGGTGGTGGCCTATGCGCTGCTTGGCACCCTGAACGAGGACATCGCCACCGCCCCGCTCGGCACCGGCCGTGACGGCAAGCCGGTGTATCTGAAGGACGTTCTGGCCAACCAACAAGGAGATCGCCGATATCCTGGCCTCCTCGCTGTCGCGCGCGCAGTTTCTCAAGCGCTACGGCGAGGTGTTCAAAGGGCCGAAACAGTGGCAGGACATCGGCGTCGACAGCGACGCCGCCACCTATCGCTGGAACGACGCCTCCACCTATGTGAAAAACCCGCCCTATTTCGACGGCATCACCATGGAGCCGGCGCCGGTCGCCGACATCACCGGCGCGCGTATCCTGGCGGTGCTGGGGGATTCCATCACCACCGACCACATCAGCCCCGCCGGCAATATCCGCAAATCCTCGCCGGCCGGGGAATACCTGCTGGAGCGGCAAATCCTCGCCCATGACTTCAACAGCTACGGCGCCCGCCGCGGCAACCATGACGTGATGATGCGCGGCACTTTCGCCAACATCCGCATTCGTAACGAAATGGTGCCGGGCGTGGAAGGCGGCGTGACCCGCCATCTGCCCGCCGGCGAGCAACTGGCCATTTACGACGCGGCGATGCGCTATAAGCGGGAGGGCGTTCCTTTGGTGGTGATCGGCGGCCGCGAATACGGCACCGGCTCGTCACGCGACTGGGCGGCCAAGGGCACCATGCTGCTCGGCGTGAAGGCGGTGGTGGTGGAGAGCTTCGAACGCATCCACCGGTCCAACCTCGTCGGCATGGGCGTGCTGCCGCTGACCTTCAAGGATGGCATGGACCGCAAGAGCCTCGGCCTGACCGGCGAGGAAGTGCTGGATATTCTTGGCCTCGAGAACCTGTCGCCGCGCATGGACCTGGATTTGGTGATCCACCGGCCGAACGGGACGACCGATACGGTGAAGGTGTTGTGCCGCGTGGATACGCTGGATGAGGTGGCCTACTACCGGCACGGGGGGATTCTGCACTACGTGCTTCGGGGGATGGCGGCTTAGGGAAAAAAGGTCTGGGCTCTGCGCTGGGGCGGGTTGAGAGCGGTGGTTCGGATGGTCGCGCGGATAAGCGAGGCGCCCTCCGACATCCCCGGCCGCTCCCGGCCGACCAACGGCGCATTTTCCCCTGAGCGGCCCGCCGCGGCAGATTGCCGCCCATGCCGAATTATCGTCGCAACCGTGTGGCCGGAGGGACCTTCTTTTTCACGGTCAACCTGCTCGACCGCAGCAGCGAGCTTTTGGTGACACAGGTGGATGCATTGCGGGATGCCGTGCACGATGTTCGGCAGCGGCCACCATGTCATATCGATGCGTGGGTGGTATTGCCGGACCATCTGCATTGTATTTGGACGCTCCCACCGGGCGATGACGAATATTCCGGCCGGTGGCGCGCAATCAAGAAGTCATTCTCAAAGGCCATTCCACGGACCCAACGCCGGTCGGCAGTCCGACAGCAGAAAGGTGAGCGCGCGATATGGCAGCGACGATTTTGGAAACACACGATTCGAGATGACACCGACTATGCCAGCCACATGGATTATGTGCATTTCAACCCGGTGAAGCACCGGTTGGCCGAACATGCCGCGGATTGGCCGTTTTCGCCATTCCACCGCGCCGTGGCACACGGGCTTTATCCCATCGATTGGGCCACCGGAACGTCTGAGCCATCTGATCGAGGCGAGCGGCGTTGAGGCTTGCGTTGGCGGATGGCGCTTCGCTTATCCGCCCTACGCGTGCTGTTTTTTGGAAGCCTTGTACTAGTTTTTCAGAGACCGGGACATCATGAACAAGGTTCCGGCGAACACCGCCGGCACGACCGTCGCCAGGATCGGAACGCCGGCGCCGACGCGCAGAATTGGAATGATCGGGGCCACGACGCAGCCCAGCAGCAAGGGCAACTCGCCCTGATCGAAGCGTTCGGCCACGGCCACGCGTACCGCGATCACCGCCAGCACGGCGCCCGTGGTCAGCGGCAGATCGTAATGGAATGCGTAGGGCGTGGCGAGCAGGGTCGCCAGCGGCAACACCGCCAGCGCCGCGGGATCGTGGCGCGCGCGCACCCGCCAGAGCGCCAGCAAACCGGCCAGCACCCCGGCCGCCTGCGCGACATGCGCCATCGCCGCCCCGCCGCCCAGCAGCATCACCGCGGAGGTGACCGTGGGCATCATGTCGCGCAACGGCTCCCGCCCGACGGTGAGCGGAATCGCCTGCGCGCGCATGAAATCCAGCCACGCGCCCCAGATGCCGGCCCCGAAGGCCAGCGTCGTCGCCAGGCTCAGCAGCAACACCGCGAGCCCCGCCCCGGCCATCGCCCGCCAGTGGCGGCCGAACAGCAGCATGAACGGCACCAGCACGGCGAATTGCGGGCGGTAGCCCACCGAGGCCAGCAACGCCCCCGCCAGCCATGGCCGCGTTTGCAACAAGCGCAGCCCGCCCAGCATCAGGGCGGCAACGACAAACCCGTTCTGCCCGACCACGAAACACACCGCCGAGGACGGTGCCACCAGCAGCAACGCCGCCACCGGGCGCGGCCACCGCCATGCGGTGAGCGCCGCCGCATAGACCGCGAATGTGAGCACCATCCAGGCGACCCGCGCCACCGGATAGGGAAGCGCGCCGAAGGGCGCCAGAAGCAGCAGAATCCAGGGCGGATACAGGAACGAATAGTCGAAATCCTCCGGCATCCCGAACCCGGTCCGATACGCGTGCAGGGCCGCCTCGTCATAAACGCCGGCCGGCGCATGGGTCAGCACGTAGCGTCCATAGGTCCAGAAGGCGAAGAAATCGGGAAATAGCTGTTCCGGCGTGGTGACCAGCGTGATCAGCCAGCGCGATGACAGGATGGCGCAGGCCGCCAGCAGCGCGACGAGGATCCACCGGTACTCCTCGCCCTCCGTCGCCCGTCGCATCGTCGGCACCGGTCTCTCCCGCCTGCGGGTGAACCAAGCCCAAGGGCCAGTGACCCGAGGCTGCTCTATGGAAATGGCTCCAGAGTTGGAGCAACTGGCCGTTCGCGGCGGCTGTCCGAGCGCAGCTGTCCGCAGGCGGCCAGGATGTCCCGCCCGCGCGGAGCCCGGACCGGAGAGGAAAACCCGGCATCGTTCACAATCTTCGCAAACCGGTCGATCGCCTTGTGGGTGCTGGTTTCGTACGGGCTGCCGGGCCAGGGATTGAAGGGAATCAGGTTCACCTTGGCCGGAATGCCGGCGATCAGGCGGATCAACTCGCGCGCCTCCGCCTCGCTGTCGTTGATGCCCTTGAGCATGACGTATTCGAAGGTGATCCGCCGGGCATTGCTCGCCGCCTTGTAGCGGCGGCAGGCGGCGATCAGCTCGCGCAACGGGTATTTCCGGTTCAGCGGCACAAGCTCGTCGCGCAACTCGTCGCGCACGGCGTGCAGCGACACCGCCAGGTTGACGCCAAGCTCGGCGCCGCAACGGTCCATCATCGGCACCACGCCGGAGGTGGACAGCGTGATACGCCGGCGCGACAGGCCGATGCCTTCGTTGTCCATCACGATTTGCATGGCGCTTGCCACGTTCTCGTAGTTGTACAGCGGCTCGCCCATGCCCATCAGCACGATGGTGGACAGCAGGCGCGGGGTTTCGCCTTTCGGGCTCGGCCATTCGCCGTAGGCGTCGCGCGCCGCCATGAACTGGCCGACGATTTCAGCCACGCCCAGGTTGCGCACCAGGGGCTGGGTGCCGGTGTGGCAGAACCGGCACGACAGCGTGCAGCCCACCTGCGAGGAGATGCAGACGGCGCCGCGGTCTTCGTATTTGTCGGGGATGTAGACGGTCTCGGCTTCCTGCCCGTCGCGGAAGCGGAACAGCCACTTGCGGGTGTCGTCGCTGCTGGTCTGCACCGTGGCGATGTCCGGCCGGCCGATCACGAAACGCTCGGCCAGCCGGGCCTGGGTGGGTCTGGCGATCGAGGACATACGGGCGAAGTCAGTCGCGCCCTGGTAATACATCCAGTGCCAGACCTGCTTGGCGCGAAACGGCGCCTCCCCGGCCGCCTCCAGCGCCGCGCGCAGTTCCGCCCGCGTCAGCCCCACCAGGTCGCGGCGGCCGTCGCCGGTTTGGGCGGCGGGCGGGGCGAAACGGGCGGTCTTGGCAAGGATGCGCCCGCGTTCGGCCTCGTTCAGCGCCAGCGCGTCGCTCATTTCGGCGGACAGGATTTGTTGATCGCCTCGTAGGCGCGGCCGAAGCCCTTCAGGCTGAAGGTATCGACCACGTTGGTGTTTTTCGGGCCGGGCGAGTGCGCCGTCACCTTGCTGCCGCGGCCGAAGGCGGCGGCGGTGGCATGGCCGTCGCGGGCGAAGGCGCTGCGGCCGGCGGTGTAGAAGTCCAGCGCCGTCTGATCCACCTGCACCGTCACCGCGGCATTGGCCGCAAAGGCGAAGCCGGCGGTGATCGCCACCGCATCGCGCCCGCTGGGGCGCTGGGTGACCGTGAGCACCACCTCGCCGCGGCCGGGAACGGCGGGTGTCGAGTGGTTCGCGCGGACGAACGCATAACAGACGGGCTGCCCCGCCTCGGTGTTGGTCGCGGCGATCCAGTCGTCGAAATGGCCGATCGGCTTCGGCCCCTCGGCCTTGGCGGCGGCCGCGGGGGGCGCCGCGGCCGGCTTTTGCGGTTGCGCCGGGGCGGCGCCAAGCAGCGGAACGGCAAGGAGGATCAGGAGTGCACGCATGGCGCAGACATACGGTCGGCGCGGACGGCGAACAAGCGCCGGGATCACATGCCTCGGGGGAGCGGACCGGTGCCCGAATTTGCCCGCTCCGGGCCCGGCTGGCATCCTCGGAGCGCCGGCGTTCCTGCCGCACGTCACTGGATCACCGATGATCGTCCCCCGAGCAGCGCAGACCTCGGCCGCGGTGTCCGGCCACTACGACGAGCTGGATTTGTTCTACCGCGACATCTGGGGCGAGCACGTCCACCACGGGTATTGGGCGACCGGGCGGGAAACCCCGGCGCAGGCCGCCGATGCGCTGGTCGGTCTGCTCGCCGAGCGGCTGCACCCGTCGTCCGGACAGGCGGTGTGCGATATCGGCTGCGGCTATGGCGCGACCGCCTGGATGCTGGCCGAGCGCTACGGCGTCGCCGTCACCGGGGTGACGATCTCCGCCGCCCAGGCGGCGATCGCCAGCAGGCGCACGGTCGCGGCCGGCAGCCTCGATATCCGCCGGCAGGACTGGCTGCACAACGACTTCGCCGATTCCAGCTTCGACCGCGCCTATGCGGTGGAAAGCTCCGAGCACATGCCCGACAAGCGGCTTTTCTTCACCGAGGCGTTCCGCACCCTGCGCCCCGGCGGCATTCTGGTGGTCTGCGCCTGGCTCGCCCGCACGGCGCCGCGCCGGTGGGAGGTGCGGCATTTGCTGGAACCGATCTGCCGCGAGGGAAGGCTGCCCGGCATGGGCGACCTCGCCGATTATGAGGCCTTGCTCCGGGAGGCCGGGTTCGAGCTGTTGCAAATGGACGATATCAGCCGCGCGGTTGCGCGCACCTGGGCGGTCTGCCTGCGCCGGCTGGCCGGGCGGACGCTGACCGACCGGCGGTATGTGCAATTCCTGCTGAACACGGACGCGACCAACCGCGTGTTCCTGCTGACCATGGTCCGGCTGCTGATCGCCTATCGAACCGGATCGATGCGGTATTGCGTGCTGACCGCGCGCAAGCCGCCGGCAGAGTGAGGCAAAGCGGCGGGACGTTCTGGGGTTTGCGGAATTTGATGGCAAACGGTGCAAGACCGGCTGGCGCGCTGCAACCCCCTCCCCGGCCGAACGCCACAAGGAGGCGCGCCGCATGCAGTTCATCCACAGCTTCGCCCTGCCGGACTTTTTGGACACTGCCGTCAGCCTGATAGGCGCTTTCGTGCTTGGCACCCTGATCGGCGCCGAACGGCAGTATCGCCAGCGCACCGCGGGGCTGCGCACCAATGTGCTGGTCTGCGTGGGAGCGGCCGGGTTCGTCGATCTGGCAATGAACCTGGGTGGCAATCAGGGGGCGGTGCGGGTGATCGCCTATGTGGTGTCCGGCATCGGCTTTCTCGGCGCCGGCGTGATCATGAAGGAGGGGCTGAACGTCCGCGGCCTCAACACGGCGGCCACGCTGTGGAGCTCGGCCGCCGTCGGCGCCTGCGCGGGGGCGGACCGGCTGGCGCAGGGCGCGCTGCTGACGCTGTTCATCCTGGCCGGCAACACGCTGCTGCGCCCACTGGTGAATGCCATCAACCGCATTCCGCTGGACGAGCACGCCACCGAGGCGATCCACTCGGTGCGCGTGCGGGCGCTCTCCGATGCGCCGGAGTTGCGCGAGGAGGTCACCGAGGCATTGGAAAAGGCGCGCTACCCGGTGGCCGAAATGCAGGTTGTCGTGGCCAATGACGGCTCCTCCGTGCTGGTCGCCACCCTGGCCAGCACCTCGGTGAACGCGGAGGAACTGGACGCGGTGGTGGACCGTCTGGGCCATCTGCCCGGGGTTCGGCATGCCACCTGGGAGACGAGCACGGCGGAATGAGCATTTTCCTCGCCCTGCTCGCCCGCGAGCTGCGCCTGTCGCTGCGGCACGGCAGCGACACGCTGGCGTCGGTGCTGTTTTTCCTGATCGCGGCGGCGTTGTTTCCCTTGGCCATCGGTCCGGCGCCGGAGACGCTCGGTCGCCTCGCGCCCGGCATTATCTGGGTCTGCGCCCTGCTCGCCGCCCTGCTGCCGCTCGACCGGCTGTTCGGCGCGGATCTGGAAGACGGCTCGCTCGATCTGCTGCTGCTGTCCGGCCTGCCGGCATCCGCGGTGGCGGCGGCCAAGGCGGTGTCGCACTGGCTGGTGACCGGGGTGCCGTTGCTGCTGGCGGCGGGTCCGCTCGCGGTCATGCTGCGCATGCCGGACGAGGCCATTCCGGTGTTGCTGGCCGGGCTGCTGCCCGGGACGGTGGTACTGTCGCTGCTCGGCACCGCCGGTGCGGCGCTGGTGCTGGGGGCGCGGCGCGGCGGGGTGCTGTTGCCGCTGCTGGTGCTGCCCTTGACCGCGCCGGTGTTGATTTTCGGCGTGGCGGCGGCCGACGCCGCCTCCGGCGGATTGTCGCCGCGCCCGCATTTGCTGTTGCTGGCCGCGTTGTGTGCCGGCGCGTTGCCCTTGTGCCCGCTGGCCGCCGGAGCGGGGTTACGTAGCGCCGCAGAGTAATGGGTTCCAAGGGCCTCTCGGCCCTTGGCGGGTCCAGGGCAGAGCCCTGGCCTTTTCTTAGACCGGCGTCTCCGGCGGTTCCAACCCGTCGGTCACATAAGCATCCGCCTGTGGCGGCCCGGCAGCGAAGTGGAGCGGCAGCACTCCGCCCCAAACCGGCCAGCTCCGGTCCGCCTCGTCGTCGATCGGCGGGCCGCTGCGAAGCTTCGCCGACGCCTCCGTGAGCGGCAGCGAGAAAATCGACGTAGCCCTGATTTCCTGGGCCGTGGGCGGGCGCAGCCGGTCCCAGCGTCCCGGGAACAGGCGCTCCACGAACCCTTTCATGGCGGCCAGTTTTTCATCCGGATCGTCGATCAGGCTGGGTTGCCCGAAGCACAGGACGGAGCGGTAATTCGCCGAATGGTGGAACGAGGTGCGGGCCAGCACCCAGGCATCCAGCAGCGTCACCGTCAGGCAGACCTCGCCGCCGGCGGCGTTCGCCCGCAGCATCCGGCTGGCGGCGCTGCCGTGCCAGAACACGCGCTCGCCGTGGCGCCAATAAAAGGTCGGGATCACCACCGGGCGCCCGTCGATGATGTGGCCGACGTGGCACAGCGTTCCGGCATCGAGGATGGCGTGGATGGTCGCCATGTCATAGGCGGCCCGCTGCGGCTTGCGGCGGGCGCGGGCGAATTCGCTCGGGGGTTTCTGGTCCATGCCGGCAACCCTGGCAAGAGTTCGCCCAGGCCACAATGGCCGCTGCCCGGCCTTCCGGTCAAAGCAGGGTCAGGCCATCAGCATACCGTATTGGCGCAGAAAACCGAGCAGGCCGAGCAGCGGCAGGCCCAGGATGGCCGCATGCTCGCCTTCGACGGCGGCGAACAGGTGCATGCCGGGCCCTTCCAGCCGGTAGGCGCCGACCGTGGCGGTGACATGCAAGGCCTCGAGCGACAGATAGGTCTCGAGACATGCGTCGGAGAAGTCCCGCATGGTCAACCGGGGCACGGACACCGCCTGCCACAGGCGCTGGCCGCCGCGGCGGCAGACCACGGCGGTGACCAGCGTATGGGTGCGGCCGCGCAGCGCGAGCAGATGGGCGCGGGCTTCGGTCAGGTTGGCCGGCTTGTCGAACCACCGACCGTCGCAGACCAGCAACTGGTCGCAGCCGATCACCAGGGCGTCGGGGTCGTGAGCCGCCACGTGCCGGGCCTTGGCATCGGCAAGCAGAACCGCGGCGGCGGACGCGTCCTCGCCGGCGGCACGGGCATCGTGCTTCAGCGCGGCCTCGTCCACCGGCGCGGGCACCACCTCGAAGCGCAGCCCGGCCGCCGCCAGCAGCGCCCGCCGGGCGGCCGAGGCGCTGGCCAGCAACAGACGCGGCGCGGCGGCCTGCAATGTCACGCTGGCGGGGCGGGCGTCTCGCTCGCCTTGCGGTGCCGCTCGTGCCAGGCTTCCATCAGTTGCAGCATGGTCGCCGCGGTTTCCTCGATCGACCGCCGTGTCACGTCGATCACCGGCCAGCCGCGCTTGACGCACAGCCGGCGGGCCCATAGCAACTCGGCCTTCACCGCGTCGAGATCGATATACTCCCCACTGTCCTGGTGGGTCGGCGAGGCGCCGATCATGCGCAGCCGGTGCCGCCGGATTTCGATCAGCGCCTCCGGGTCGATGGTCAGGCCGATGACCGGACAGCGCACATTGTCCAGCCCCGGCGGCACCGGCAGACCCGGTACCAGCGGGATATTGGCCGCCTTGATGCCGCGGTTGGCCAGATAAAACGAGGTTGGGGTCTTCGAGCTGCGGGACACCCCCACCAGCACCACGTCGGCGGCAGCAATGCCGGCCTGCGCCTGGCCGTCGTCATGCGCGAGCACGTAATGCATGGCGTCGATGCGGCGAAAATAGTCGGCGTCCAGCACGTATTGCCGGCCCGGCCTGGCGGCCGCCTTCTCGCCGAACTGCTCCTGGAACATGGTCATCACCGGGTCGAGCACGTTCACCACCGGCAGGCCAACCCGCTGGCAGAAGGTCTCCAACTCGGTGCGAAGGCCGGTTTCGACCAGGGTGGACAGCACCGGACCCGGCTCGGCCTCGATCCCCTCCAGCACCCGATGCAGCTGAAATCGGGTCCGGATCAGGCTCCAGCGATGGTACATGATGCTGGCGTGCTCGAACTGCGACACCGTCGCGCGGGCGATCGAATTCAACGTTTCCCCGGTCGCATCGGACACCAGGTGGAGGTTCATGCGGCTGGACATGGGAGACAAGGATAGCGGGGATAAGGGGGATGAAAACCCCCGTCGGTCCGTCCGGCCGCGGACAGCGGGGACAAGCGCCCGCCGGCGGGTACGCAGGACAGAATCTTTTCGCCGCTGGCGACGCATCCGGACAAAGACGGAAACGGCCGCAGATTTAAGTGCCTGCGCGGTGTCTTCCCTGTGGACATCGGCGGGAGAGAAAAATCCGCAACCCGGTACCCCGCTATCCACAGGCCCTTCTACAGCTCCAACCCATTTCTTTTCTCTTCTCACTGTTTAAGAAGAGCGGCGATCGAACCAGGCGGACCGGTGACATGGCGAAAAAACTGCTGCGGACGTTGGCGGGCGAAGCGGTGTGGCCGCCGCCCATGTGGCTGATGCGTCAGGCCGGGCGATACCTGCCGGAGTATCGCGAGGTACGGGCACAAGCCGGCGGGTTCATCGACCTGTGTACCAACCCGGTCCTGGCCACCGAAGTCACCCTGCAACCGCTGCGCCGCTACGGCTTCGATGCCGCCATCCTGTTCAGCGACATCCTCATGCTGCCCTGGGCGCTCGGGCAGGGGCTGCGCTTCGCCGAGGGCGAGGGCCCGCAATTGCCGCCAATCCGCGACGAGGCCGGGCTCGAGGTGCTGGACCCTGGCCGGCTGCCGACCGCCATCGAGCCGATCCTGGAAACCGTGCGGCGGCTTGCCGCCTCGGTGGGCGATGCCACCCTGATCGGCTTTGCCGGCAGCCCCTTCACGGTGGCCTGCTACATGGTGCAGGGCAGCGGGTCGAAGGAATGGGACCACGTGCGCCTGATGGCGTGGTGCGATCCGGGCCTGTTCGCCCGGCTGATCGATCTGGTGACCGAGCAGACCATCATCTACCTGTCCGCCCAGATCGAGGCGGGCGCCGAAGCCGTCATGCTGTTTGACTCCTGGGCCGGCGTGCTGGCGCCGTCGCTGTTCCGCGCCCATGTTATCGAGCCCTCGGCACGGATCGCCGCCGCCATCCGCGCCCGCCATCCCGGGGTGCCGGTGATCGGCTTTCCCCGTCAGGCCGGCACCATGCTGGCCGAGTTCGCCCGGGCGACCGGGGTGCAGGGGGTGGGCATCGACACCTCGGCCGATCCGGTGGTCGCCGCGCGCGAAGTGCCGGCGGATGTCGCCATCCAGGGCAATCTCGATCCGCTGGTGCTGGTGGCCGGCGGGCAGGCGCTGGCGCGTGAGACCGATGCCGTCCTGGCCGCGCTGCGCGGCCGGCCGTTCATTTTCAACCTGGGGCACGGCATTGTGCCGCAGACATCGCCGGAGCATGTCGCCGAGCTGGTGGCCCGCGTTCGCGCGGCTTGACCTCGAGGGTCGGGCCGCCACGTTCCGCCGATGACAAAGCCTCGTATCGCCGTCGTCCTGTTCAACCTCGGCGGGCCGGACCGGCCGGAAAGCATCCGGCCCTTTCTGGTCAATCTGTTCACCGATCCCGCCATCCTGCGGGTGAATTTTTTCATTCGCCCTTTTCTGGCCCGGCTGATCGCCGCCGCCCGCGTCAAGCCGGCGACCGAGAACTACGCCCATATCGGCGGGCGTTCCCCGCTGCTCGAGCTGACCGAACAGCAGGCGCGCGCGCTGGAAGCCGAGCTGGGGGAATTCGACGCCCGCTGCTTCGTCGCCATGCGCTACTGGCATCCGATGAGCGACGAGGTGGCGCGGCAGGTGCGCGCGTGGAACCCCGACCGCGTGCTGCTGCTGCCGCTGTATCCGCAGTTCTCCACCACCACCACCGGCAGCAGCCTGACCGCCTGGCGGGAAGCTGCGGCCAGGGTGGCGCTGGTGAAGCCCACCACCTCGCTGTGCTGCTACTACGGCGACAACGGATTTACCCACGCCGCCGCCATGATCGTGCGGCGCGCCTGGGAAGCGGCGCGGGCCGCCCTGCCGACGGACATTCCGCTGCGCATCCTGTTCTCGGCGCACGGGCTGCCGACGGTGATCATCGAGAACGGCGATCCGTACCAATACCAGATCGAGAGCACCGTGGCCGACGTGGTGCGGCACCTGGACATGTCGGACCTCGATCACGCAACCTGCTACCAGTCGCGCGCGACCCCGCAGGAATGGATCGGCCCCTCCACCGAGGAGGAGATCGAGCGCGCCGGCCGCGACAAGGTGGCGGTGCTGGTGGTGCCGATCGCCTTCGTGTCGGAGCACACCGAGACGCTGGTGGAACTCGACATCGAGTACAAGGAGTTTGCCCGCCAGGCCGGGGTGGACCATTATTTTCGCGCCCCCACCCCCAATGCAGATGCCGGTTTTATCGACGCCTTGGCCGCCCTGGTGCGGCGGATGATGGCATTCGGCATTGGCACCTGCAGCCATGCCGGCGGGCGGACCTGCCCCTCGCCGCACACCGATTGCCCGTTCGCCCGCGCCGATCCGCGTGAGCATGTGCGGTCGCGATGGGCCCGCACGACCTGATGCCGCGCCGGGACGCCGAGCTGCGGCTGGTGATTTTCGACTGCGACGGGGTCCTCGTTGACAGCGAGCCGGTCAGCAACCGGGTGGTCGCCGCCGAACTCACGGCGCTGGGCTGGACGATGGCCCCGGACGAGGCGGACCGGCAGTTCCTTGGCATGACGCTGACCGACATGGTGCCGGTGATCGAGCGCCGGCTTGGACGGACGGTGCCGCCGGGCTGGAAACAGGCGCTGATGCAGCGTCTGGTCGATGCCCTGGAGCGGGAAGCGGAACCGGTGGCCGGGGCGCTGGACGCGCTGGCGGGGGTTTCCGCGCTCGGCTTGCCGTGGCGGGTGGCGTCGAATTCCTCGCACGAGGAAATGCACGCCAAGTTCGCCCGCATCGGCATGTTGTCCATCGTCGCCGGGCGGCTGCACAGCCATCGCGATGTCGGCCGCGGCAAGCCGGCGCCGGACCTGTTCCTGGCCGCGGCGGCGGCGCAGGGCGTGGCACCGGGCGAATGCCTGGTGATCGAGGACAGCCAGGTCGGGGTGCGCGCCGCCGCCGCCGCGGGCATGGAGTGCCTGGGCTACGCACCGCGTTCCGACGGCGCCGCGCTGCGCGCGCTCGGCGCCGTTCCGTTCCATTCGATGTTCGACGTGCCGGGGCTGGTCGCCGCGGCATTGCGGAGGGCAGCATGACCATCGACGCACTGATCTACGCCTACCCGTGGATCAAATCCTTCCACGTTATCAGCCTGATTGCCTGGATGGCCGGGCTGTTCTACCTGCCGCGGCTGTATGTCTATCACACCATGGTCCAGCCCGGCACGCCGGAGAGCGAGCGCTTCAAGGTGATGGAGCGCCGCCTGCTCAAGGCGATCATGAACCCGGCCATGATCGCCACCTGGACCTTCGGCGTTCTTCTGGTTCTGACCCCGGGGGTGATCGACTGGCGCCAGGGCTGGTGGCACACCAAGCTGTTCTGCGTGCTGGCCATGACCGTGTATCATCAGGGCTTGGCCGTCTGGCGCCGCGGCTTCCTCGAGGACCGCAACCGGCTGTCGGAGCGGTTCTACCGGATTGCCAACGAGGTGCCGACGCTGCTGATGATCGTCATCGTCATCATGGTGATCGTGAAGCCGTTCTGAACGGCCCGATCCGCCCGGCCGCAAAGGGCCGGGCGGGTGGACGCGTGCGGGGCGATAGCCAGCGATTTTCCTGCATCCCAGGGTTGACGCGGCCTGGCTGCGCACTTAGTTTGCCATCCCGGGTGCGGACGCCGGGTCCCTGGCGATGTCACCTTGCGCACCTCCTCCCTTCTCCGGGACAGTACCTGCTTTCCCTCGAACGCGGTTTCGGCCCTGTTTGAACGAAGGCGGCAGGCGAGCATCCAGACGCGCCATGCGTCCTTCCAGATGCTGCTGTCCTTCTCTCCCGAACGACCGAACATCAGGCGCCCCCGATGCACCTCGCCGAACTGAAGGCCAAGTCTCCGGCAGATTTGCTGAGCTTTGCCGAATCCCTGCAAATCGAGAACGCCTCGTCGCTGCGCAAGCAGGACATGATGTTCGCGATCCTGAAGAATCTGGCGGAAAACGAACAGGCCATCCACGGCGAGGGCACGCTGGAAATCCTGTCGGACGGGTTCGGCTTCCTGCGCAGCGCCGATTCCAACTACCTGCCCGGACCCGACGACATCTATATCAGCCCCGCCCAGGTACGCCGCTTCGCGCTGCGCACCGGCGACACGGTGGAAGGCCAGATCCGGGCACCCAAGGACGGCGAACGCTACTTCGCCATGCTGAAGGTCAACACGATCAATTTCGAGCCGCCGGAAGCGGTCCGCCATCGCATCAACTTCGACAACCTCACCCCGCTCTATCCCGACCGCCGGCTCAAGATGGAGATGGAGAACTTCCAATCGGTCGCGAAAGGCCCCACCAAGGACCTGACACCGCGGGTGATCGACCTGATCGCGCCGATCGGCATGGGCCAGCGCGCCCTGATCGTGGCGCCGCCGCGCACCGGCAAAACGGTGATGCTGCAGAACATCGCCACCGCCATCAGCCACAACCATCCGGAAGTGTTCCTGATGGTGCTGCTGATCGACGAGCGGCCCGAGGAAGTCACCGACATGTCGCGCACTGTGAAGGGCGAGGTGGTGGCCAGCACCTTCGACGAACCCGCCACCCGCCACGTGCAGGTGACCGAAATGGTGCTTGAGAAGGCCAAGCGATTGGTCGAGCACAAGCGCGACGTGGTGATCCTGCTCGACAGCATCACCCGCCTCGCCCGTGCCTACAACACCGTGGTGCCCTCGTCGGGCAAGGTGCTGACCGGCGGCGTGGACGCCAATGCGCTGCAAAAGCCGAAGCGCTTCTTCGGTGCCGCCCGCAATATCGAGGAAGGCGGCTCCCTGACCATCATCTCCACCGCGCTGATCGATACCGGCAGCCGCATGGACGAGGTGATCTTCGAAGAGTTCAAGGGCACCGGCAATTCCGAGATCATCCTGGACCGCAAGCTGTCGGACAAGCGCACCTTCCCGGCCATCGACATCACCAAAAGCGGCACCCGCAAAGAAGAACTTCTGGTGGATCGCGGGACGCTAAGCAAGATGTGGGTGCTGCGGCGTATCCTGAACCCGATGGGGACGATGGATGCGATGGATTTCCTGCTGGATAAGCTGAAATACAGCAAGACCAATCAGGATTTCTTTGATGCGATGAATACGTAGTTGGGTGGAAGGAAGGCCAGGGCTCTGCCCTGGACCCGCCAGGGGTCAGTGGACCCCTGAACCCGCTACTTAAGCAGTTGTTATGAGATGGGGGGTTAGGCGGTGAACCGGTTCACCGCCCAACCCCCCATCTCATAACAACTGTCTAAAGGTAATGGGTTCCAAGGGCCTCTCGGCCCTTGGCGGGGTCCAGGGGCAGAGCCCCTGGCCTTCCTTCCACGCAAAAAAAACCCGGCGCGCGTGCCCCATCGGCGCCGGGTATCAGTGGATGGGCCCAGACCGCTGTTCTACGGCGGCGGTTCGGGCATATCGGCGGCGGCCAGGTATACCGGCCGCCGCCGGATCGGGTCAGGCGTGCGCGGGGGCGTGGCCGTCGTGGAACTGCGCCGCCTCGGTGCTGCCGGCGAACGCGGTGGTCGAGGACTTGCCGCCGCTCGCCGCCGTCGCCACCGCGTCGAAGTAGCTCACCCCCACTTCGCGCTGATGGCGCACGCAGGTGAAGCCGTCGGCCTCGGCGGCGAATTCCTGCTGCTGGAGTTCGCTGTAGGCGCCCATGCCGCGGTCCTTATAGGCATGCGCCAGTTTGAACATCGACAGGTTCAGGCTGTGGAACCCGGCGAGGGTGACGAACTGGAATTTGTAGCCCATCGCGGCGATCTCGCGCTGGAACTGCTCCGCCGCCTCGATCCCCATCTTGCGCTGCCAGTTGAACGACGGGCTGCAGTTGTAGGCCAGCAGCTTGCCGGGGAACTGTTTGTGGACCGCCTCGGCGAAGGCGCGCGCGTCGTCGAGATCGGGGTCGGAGGTTTCCCACCACAGCAGGTCGGCATAGGGCGCATAGGCGAGGCTGCGGGCGATGGCGTACTGCTTGCCGACGCCCTTCTTGATGCGGAAGAAGCCTTCGGGCGTGCGTTCGTCGGTGATGAACGGGCGGTCGCGCTCGTCCACGTCGGCGGTGAGCAACTGAGCGCTCTCGGCATCGGTGCGGCAGAGCAGCACCGTCGGCACGCCTTCCACGTCGGCGGCGAGGCGGGCGGCGTTGAGGGTGCGGATGTGCTGGCTGATCGGGATCAGCACCTTGCCGCCCAGATGGCCGCACTTTTTCTCGGAAGCCAGCTGGTCCTCGTAGTGCACGCCCGCCGCGCCGGCCTCGATCATGGCGCGCATCAGCTCATAGGCGTTCAGCGCGCCGCCGAACCCGGCCTCGGCGTCGGCGACGATCGGCGCCATCCAGTATTTGGAGGTGTCACCCTCCAGCTTGCTGATCTGGTCCTGGCGGCGCAGCGCGTTGTTGATGCGGCGCACCACGTTGGGCACGGAATCAACCGGATAGAGCGACTGGTCGGGATAGGTCTGCCCGCCGGTGTTGGCGTCGGCGGCGACCTGCCAGCCGGAAAGGTAGATGCCCTGTAGCCCGGCCTTCACCTGCTGCACCGCTTGCATGCCGGTCAGCGCGCCGAGCGTGTTGACGTAGGGCTCGGTCTTCAGCAACTGCCACAGCCGGCGCGCCCCCATTTCGGCCAGGGTGTGGCGGACGCGGAAGGAACCGGACAGGCGCTCGACATCGGCTGGGGTGAAGTCGCGGGAAATTCCCGCGAAGCGGTCGGGGTCGCTGGATGGCCCGCCGGGAAAGCCATCCGGCAGGCGCGCAATATCATGGGGCAAGGGCATCGTCGTCTCCTCGTGGGGGCGCCGAGGGCGGCGCGGGACGGCGTGAATAATTCACATCCCGCCGGCAAAGTTGATCCCCAAATTGCGCGGCGGCCGGCAAGACGGTAATGATATTAACCGACCTGCCCGGTAAACTGGTAAAGGCTGTCAAGATGTCTCGCCCCCTGATCGGCCGTACTTTGCGGCGCCTGCGCCAGGAGCGGGGCCTCACGCAGCAGGCGCTGGCGGCGCGGCTGGGCATTTCCGCCAGCTATCTGAACCTCATCGAGCACGACCAGCGCACCGTCACCGCCAGCCTGCTGATCAAGCTCACCGAGACCCTGCAGATCGACCTCACGGCTTTGTCGGGGATCGAGGAGCGGCAGCTGGAGGTGCAGTTGCGCGAGGTGTTCGCCGACCCGTTGCTGGGGGCGGAGACGGTGCCGGACTCGGAAACCGCCTCGCTGGTCGGCAGCAGCCCGGCGGCGGCGCGCGCGGTGCTGGCGCTGTACCGGGCCTGGCGGGTGGCGCGCGAGGATGCCGGCGGCATCGCCCTGCCGTCCGGCCGGCGCATCCTGCTGCCGACCGAGGAGGCGCGCGACCTGTTTACCGACCGCGCCAATCATTTCCCGGCGCTGGAGGAGGCGGCCGAGGCGCTGGGCGCCCAGTTGGCCGAGCGCCCGTCGGAAATGAACCACGCCATTGCCGAGCGGCTGCGCCGCCGCCACGGTCTGACCGTGACCGTCGGACCGCTGCCCGGGGCGTTGCGCCGCTACGACCCGGCGGCGCACAGCCTGATCCTGTCGGAAATGCTGCCGCGCGAGAGCCGCGGCTTTCAGATGGCGTTTCAGCTCGCCTTGCTGGAGGCGCGCGATCCGGTGGAGGCGCTGCTGGCCGAGGTGGCGCCGAGCTCTCCCGAGGCGACGGCGCTGATCCGCATCGGCCTGCTGAACTACACCGCCGCGGCGCTGCTGATGCCGTACGCGCCGTTCGCCGCCGCGGCGCGCGACCTGCGCCATGATGTAGAAGCCTTGGCGGCGCGGTTCGGCGTCAGCTACGAGCAGGTCTGCCAGCGCCTGTCGTCATTGCAGCGCGCCGGCGCGCGCGGGTTGCCGTTCTTTTTTCTGCGCGTCGATCCGGCCGGCAATGTCTCCAAGCGGTTTTCGGCCGCCGGATTTCCATTCGCGCGTTTCGGCGGGTCGTGTCCGCGCTGGGTGGTGCATGGGGCGCTGGCCACGCCCGGTCGGGTGGTGGTGCAGGTGGCGCAGTTGCCGGATGGCGCCACGTTCCTGTGCTTCGCCCGTGCGATGATCGCGGCGACCGCCCGCTGGGGCGAGCCGCAGGCGGTGCGCATCGTCGCCATGGGCTGCGATATTTCGCATGCCAAATCGGTGGTCTATGCCGACGGCATCGATCTCGAGCGGGCGGTGGTGGGCATCGGCCTGTCCTGCCGGCTCTGCGACCGGCCGGATTGCCGCAGCCGGGCGTTTCCGCCGCTGGAGCACCGGCTGGCGCTCGATCCGCTCACCACCGGCACCAACCCGTACCGGTTCGAGGCGCGAAGGGGGTAGGCAGCTGGACGCCCGTGCCCATTTCGGCTTGTGACGCGCACTTGCGCGGTTGATCGAAATCCGAAAGCAAGAAAGCGACGTCGTTCCGATGTGCCGTCTCGTTGCTGCCGCCGTGCTGGCGATTGTGTGTCTTCTTGCCGGCTTTCCCGCGTTCGCCGCCGTGGTGGTCGGCGTGCGGGTGTTTCCGGTGACCCTCAATTTCGACGATCCGGGCGTTGGTGACGAGTTACGGCTGCCGCAACTGGTCTGGCAGAACGAGGCCGGTTCGGAGAACCTGTCGCAGTTGCAGTGGGAGTGGGACAAGACGATCACGCCCATGACGGCGCTGGTTTACAACCAGGGCTACAATCGGCTGGAGGCGGCGGGGCGGAAGACGCAGACCGGGTTCGAGAACGCTTTCCTCACCGGCAAGTGGCAGGCTTACACCAATGTCGAGCACGAGTTCGTGGTTTCGGTCGGCTGGATCCGCGAATTCGGCGGCGGCAGGCAAACCCAGGACATCGGCGGCGATTTTTACGGGTCGACCTCGCCGGCGGTCTGGGCCGGCAAGGGATTGGGCGACTATCCGGTCGGCGTGCTGCGCCCGCTCGCCATCACCGGGCAGCTGAGCTACGCGATCCCCGACCGGCCCTTGAACAGCGCGCTCGACAACAGCGGCAACCCGCCCGCGTGGAGTGGTGGGCTGTCGATCCAGTACAGCATTCCGTATCTGGAATCGCAGGTGCAGGACCATGGTCTGCCGTCGCTCATCGGGCACCTGATTCCCCTTGTGGAAGCGACCTGGTTCTCCCCCGCCAAGGGACCGGCGGGCGGGTTTCCGGAGACGCTGACCATCGCGCCGGGGGTGATTTATTTTGCTGATACGTATCAAGTGAGTATCGAGGCGCTGATTCCAGCCAACCGGGCGGCAGGGACCAATATCGGCGTGGTCGCGCATCTGCACGTTTTCTTCGATGACATGATCCCGGAGCATATCCTCGGCAAGCCTATTTTCAATTGACACGAGGCGGCGGAAACGGCTGCCGTGGAGCGGTTGCCAGCGTCGCGTCCGCTGTTCTAGCATTGTTGCGTGATGACATTGGCCCGATGGCAGAGCGTTCCTGGCCGGCTCATGCACCTGGTGGCCCTGCTGGCCGTGGCCGGGTTGCTGGCGGCCGGCGCGCATGTGCCGCGCAGCGCGCTGGCACAGGCCGAGCGGGCGCAGCTTGCCGCCATCGGGGTGATCTGTCTGGCGGGCGGCGCCGGCGATCAGGCCCCTGCCCCTGCCCCTTCCCGGCACGACAAGGCAACCTGCATCTTCTGCCTGGCCGCCGTTGCCCCGGTGTCGCTGCCGGCGGCAGGACCAATGCTGCCGCCGCCCTCGGCCGGGCCGGTGCTGCGGGCCGCCCGGCCGCCGCCTTCCCGCGCGCCGCCGCCTCTGCCCGCCTATCCGTTCCAGCCACGAGGACCGCCCGTCCTGGTCTGACCAAGGAGCCCATGCCGCCGGCCGCGTGCCGGCGCGCATCCATTGCAGACCCGGAATACGGAGCCACCTCAGATGTCCCGTCTCAAGCTTGCCGCGGCGCTGGTCGCCGCCAGCGTGCTCGGCAGTCACACCGCCCTCGCCCACGTCATTGTCGGCGCGCGCGTCTTTCCCGTCACCCTGACCTTCGATGACCCCGGCGTCGCCGACGAGGCCACGCTGCCGCAATTGATCTGGCAACGCGACGCCGGCCCGCAGAACACGTATCAACTACAGTGGGAATTCGACAAGACCATCACGCCCACCACGGCGCTGATCTACAACCATGGCTATGACTGGTTTCAGCAGTCCGGTTCGAAGACGCATAACGGGTTCGAGAACGTCTTCGTCACCGGCAAATGGCAGGCGTTCACCAATGCCGACCACGAGTTCGTTGTTTCGCTGGGTGTGATCTACGAATTCGGCGGCACCCAGTCGACCCAGAACATCGGCGGCGATGCCTATGGTTCAACGTCGCCGACGGCGTATTTTGGCAAGGGTCTCGGCGATCTGCCGATCGGCTATTTGCGGCCGCTCGCCGTGACCGGCGAGTTCAGCGTCAATATTCCCGACCGGCGGCTGAACAGCACGCTGGACAACAACGGCAATCCCAATTCGGTGAACGGCGCGCTGTCGATTCAGTACAGCATTCCCTATCTGCAGACGCAGGTGAAGGATTTCGGCCTGCCCGACTTCTTCGGCCGGCTAATCCCGCTGGTCGAGAGCACCTGGTTCACGCCGACGGCGGCACCGGCCGGCGGGGTTCCCAGCACGTGGACCATTGCGCCGGGCGTGATCTACATGGCCGACAGTTTCCAGGTCGGCATCGAGGCGCTGGTCCCGGCCAACCGGCAATCCGGTCACAATGTCGGCGTGATCGCCCAGGTTCACTTCTTCTTCGATGACCTGTTCCCGGGCAGCTTCCTCGGCAAGCCGATCTTCCCGTGACTGCCGGACTTTCCCGGCCTCGTGTGCGGCCGAAGCACCCTGGCCGCGCGCACCCTGCCTGCCAACCCATTCTGGGAGTCCTCCCATGCGCCTCCTGACCATCGTGCTCGCCGCCCTTGTCATGCTTCCCGGCAACCACGCCGCCTTCGCCCACGCGTTGCTGCGCCACACCCTTCCCCCGGTCGGCGCAACCGTGAAGGTCGCACCGACCGAGTTGGTGCTGATCTTCACCCAGGACGTGGAACCCGCCTTCAGCAGCGTCGTCGTGACCGACGAGCACGGCACGCGGGTGGATACCGGCAGCGTTCGCACCGATCCGAAGGATGCCACCCACCTGCTCGCCGGCCTGAAGACCCTCGCGCCGGGGGTCTACAAGGTGGACTGGCACGTGACTTCGGTCGATACGCACAAGACCCAGGGCAATTACCAGTTTACCGTCGAACCCTAGGCCATGCCGCCCTTCGACCCGGAGGGCGGGCTTGCGCTCATCCTCCTGCGCGCCGCCGCGGTCGCATCGCTGCTGTCGGCGTTCGGCACGCTGGTGTTCGGCGTGGCGGTGGCTCCGCGCGCCTTCACCGGCGCGCCGGCCGAGGTCAGCCGGCCGGCCTGGCGTGCGCTGACACGGCTCTGCCGCGTCAGCTTGCTCGCCGCGGTGCTCTTCGCCCTGGCATGGCTGGTGGCGGAATCCGGTCAGCTTGCGGGTGCATCGGGGCTGGCGGCCACCCTGAGCGCGGTACCGACGGTCCTGTCAGGCACGGTTTTCGGCCAGGCCCTGGCGCTACGGCTGATCGCGCTGGTTATCGTCATCGCGGTGCTGGGCCGGCAGCCATCCGTGCTGCGGTGGTGGGCGGCGACCGTCCTGTGCGGCGCGGCGCTGTGCCTGCATGCCGCTCACAGCCATGCCATGGCGATGGTCCATGGGCCGAGCGTTCTCCTGGTCGCGCAGGCGCTGCATCTGCTGGCGGCCGGCGGCTGGCTGGGCGGGTTGCTGCCGTTGCTGCTGGTGGTCCATCTCACCCCGCCCCGGACCGGCGCCGCAGCGTGCCGCTGGTTCTCCCCGCTCGGCAAATGTTGCATCGCCGGCATCGTGCTGTCGGCGGCATGGCAGTTTTGCGTCCTGATCGGCGGGCCGGTGGGGATGATCGGCACGGCGCATGGCTGGACGGATGCCGCCAAGACGTTTCTGCTCATGGTCCTTCTGGGCTTTGCCGCCCTGAACCGCTATCGGCTGGCACCGGCGCTGCGCGGCGCCGACCCGCCGGTCGCCCGGCGCGTCCTGCTCCGCAGCCTCGCCCTGCAGACCACGGCCGGGCTGGTCATCGTGGGCGTTGCCGCGCTGCTGGCCAGCCTGCCGCCGGCGATGCACACCCAGCCGCTCTGGCCGTTTGCCTGGCGGCCGAGCTTGGTCGCGCTGGAGGATCCGGACCTGCGGCGTGAGATCGCGGTGGCCACGGTGGTGACGCTGGCGGGCATCGCGGTCGCCGCGGCCGGGCTGATCTTCCGGTTCTACCGGTGGCTGCTGATCGCCGCCGGGGTGGCCAGTGCCGTCCTGGCCGGACGCAGCTTCAACCTGCTGCTGGTCGAGGCCTATCCGACCAGCTTCTACCGCTCGCCGAGCGGCTTCTCCGCCCAATCCATCACGATCGGCGCCGGGCTTTACCCAACCCATTGCGCGTCGTGCCATGGGGCGCATGGCCAGGGCGACGGACGCGACGGCGTCGGGCTTGGCGTGCCGCCGGCCGACCTCACCGCCGCGCATCTTTGGGACCACAGCGACGGGGAGTTGTTCTGGTGGCTCTCGCACGGCATGGACAGCCCCGACGGCGGGCAGGTGATGCCCGGTTTCGCCGACCGGCTGACCGAGGACGAACGCTGGGCGCTGATTGACGCCATCCGGGCCAACAATGCCGGCATGTCGCTCGGCGGCGGTCGTGCCTGGGCGCGGCCGACGCAAGCGCCCCGCTTCGAGGCGGCCTGCGGCGACGGAGAGACGTTTGATCTGGCGGACCCGAAAGGCCGGGTTGCGCGCATCGTCATCGCCGGCGGAGGCGAATCCTTGGCTTCGCAAACGGGTCCCGCCGGGCCGGACCCGCATGTGCTGACGATCATCATAGGCCCGACCTCCGCGGCCACCGAAGCCGGTGTGTGCACGGCCGATGATCCGGCGGTTCTGGCGGCCTACGGGCTGGTGGCAGGGGTCCAGCCCGACGCCCTCGCCGGCACGCAGTTCCTTGTCGATCCACAGGGGTGGTTGCGCCGGCTCTGGCGCCCTGGCGATTCGCCGGGCTGGACCCGTCTTCCGGGTACTGGGTTCCGAGGCCGAGGCTATTTGCAGGGCTCCGCTGGAGGCGCCGGTGAGGGGTCACCATCATTGAGAAGGAAGGCCAGGGCTCTGCCCTGGACCCGCCAGGGGGCGGTGGCCCCCTGGACCCCGCTCCTTAAATAGTTGTTTTGAGAGGCGGGTGAGGAGATGTTTGTCACATCTCCTCACCCGCCTCTCAAAACAACTGTCTAAAAGTAATGGGTTCCAAGGGGCCACTGCCCCTTGGCGGGGTCCAGGGGCAGAGCCCCTGGCCTTACTCTTCTCCCGGCCGCCCGCGCAGCCGTTTCACCCCCGCCCGCTGCGCCTTGCCCTCCAGCCGCCGCTTTTGCGACCCGAATGTCGGCTTGGTCGGCCGCCGCTTCGGTGGTGGCGGCTCGGCCGCCGCGCAAATCAGCTCCAGCAGCCGCTCCAGCGCGTCCTCCCGGTTGCGCTCGCGCATCCGGTGGCGTTGCGCGGTGATCACCAGCACTCCGTCTTGCGTCAGCCGCCGCCCGGCCAGCCGCTCCAGCCGCGCGCGCACCAAATCGGGCAGCGAGGGCGAGTGGCGCACATCGAAGCGCAGCTGCACCGCCAACTCCACCTTGTTGACGTTCTGCCCACCGGGGCCGGAGGCGCGCAGGAACGTCTCGGTCAGTTCGTCCTCGTCCAGCACGATGCCGAAGCCGACCGCGATCATACCCAAGCCTTGTCTCACATCCGGCGCTCGACATCCCGCCCCGGCCGGCTGGCCGCATCATGCGTCGAACCCGGCCGGTTTGCACGGGGCCTGCGGGTGCGGTACCGGTCCATGCCCGATGCGGCAAGCCTCGCCTGGTTCTGAACCGGCTGGTTGCCGGAGCGCACCATATCCGACTGCACTGCCGGGCATGCCGCCGGCGCCGCGGGAGAACCCTATCGTGCCGGTCAGCCACCGCTCCGCCCCCGAGGTTCGCGACGGAGTCCCTGGCGTCCAGGCCAGCCGGGCCAGCCTGAGCGGGCTGAGCTGGCTGAACTTCCTCTCGGCCCTGATGCAAACCGGCTTCGGCGCCTTTCTCGCCGTCTACCTCACCAACCAGCAATGGAGCCGCACCGAGATCGGTTTCGCGCTCAGTGCCGGCACGGCAGCGCTGATGATAAGCCAGGTGCCCGGCGGCATGCTGGTGGACTGGGCCCCCATCAAGCGCCTGGCCGCGGCCGGTGCGGTGCTTGGCATCATGGCCGCCGCGGCGTTGATCGCGTCGCTGCCGCGGCACTGGCCGGTCTACGCCGCGCAGGTGTTGCAGGGGATGGCCGCTTCGGTGCTGACGCCCGCCATCGCGGCTATCACGCTGGCGCTGTCGCGGCAGGAGAAACTGGGCGAGCGGCTTGGCCGCAATGTCCGTTTCGCCGCCATCGGCTCCGCCCTGGCCGCCGCCATCATGGGGCTGGTCGGTGCGTGGGAGTCGTTGCGCGCGGTCTTCTGGCTGGCCGCGCTCTGCGGCGTGCCCTGCCTGCTGGCCATCGCCCGCATCCGCACCGCCGACATGGAGACGGTGGAACTGCGCACGTCGCATGTGGCGGCCATTCCAGCCCACCATCGCACCACCCCGCCGAAGCGCGTGCTCCAGGTCTGCCGCGACCCGGCCCTGCTGATCTTCGCCGCCTGCGTGCTGCTGTTCCAGCTCGGCAGCGCGGCCCTGCTGCCCACCGCCGCTGCCGCGCTCGCCCGCACCTTCGGACCGTTGCCCGACCTGACGCTGCCGGCGATTCTGCCGGTGCTGGCGCCACTGCTAGGGAATGTGCGCGTGCATAGCGACGATTTGCTGGTGGGTGCCTGGATCGTGGTGCCGCAGTTGCTCGCGGCTCTGCTCTCCCCTTGGTTAGGGCGGTTTGTTCAGCTGCGCGGCCGGCGGCTCATGCTGCTGGCCGGTTTCGCCGTGCTGCCGGTGCGTGCCTTGCTCTTCGCTTCCGACGGCAGCCCGGAGCTGATGGTGGCCTACCAGGCGTTGGACGGTATCAGCGCCGCGGTGCTGGGGGTCATGGTGCCGCTGGTGGTGGCCGACATTACGCGTGGCGGCGGGCGGTTCAATCTGGCGATCGGCATTGTCGGCCTGGCCAGCGGCGCCGGCGCCGCCCTCAGCACCGGCTTCGCGGGTGTGCTGTCCGACCGGATCGGCGACATCGGCACCTTTGTGACGTTGGGTGCCGCCGGCCTGTGTGCCTGCGTTTTACTCGTGGCTGTTATGCCTGAAACGCATGTTGCCTCCCACACGCGCGACGCGCGGCCGCGCCCGGCCTGAGCGCGGCGCGCCAGCCGCGCGGCCGCCGGAGTCCACCCAACAGCAATGCGATTTTGCATGCCAGGAAGGTCACGCCGGCATGGCGTGGCGTGTGCCTGCGTCACTGCCGATCGCGCATGTCAATCGCGCCTGACGACCGGGCTTTGCAACACGCCAATGCGAATCGGCAACTTTGTCGAGAAGCCCATACACCGATAAGCGCAGGACGCGGACGCCCGCCGCGCAGGAGAGCGCCAGCGCGCGCCATGTCCTTCCTGGTCCGCACCAGGTTGTGAACACAATATTCATTGGTCAGCGCGCAAGATCGTAAACAGATCGAACGCATGAAATAAGCGGCGGCCTTGGGGTCATACCGGGACCGACAACCCACCATTAACCCACCATTGGGTATCAGCAAGCGTCACCCGCGATTGACGATTTTTTACAAACCGGACCCTATTCGTCAGCCCGCCTTGCGTTCATTGACCGAGCGCCAACCCGAATAACGTAGGCTGCCTTTTTGGGCGATGACGAGTTGTACGGCCCGAACCCCCCGGGCCTCACGGGTTCGACACGCGGGGACAGGTTTCACTCCATGCCGGAAGATGCACGTCCGATCGGCCGATCGCATCGGGACGCCAGGAAGCCCGCCGACGACACCACGGTGATGTCCCGCCTGAATGCGGGCGAACCCGACGTGACGCTGATTCTCGACCTCGACGGGGTGATCCGCGACGCCTCGCTGTCCAGCGCCATCGCGGGCGTCCTTTCGGGCGAGGGAACCCGCGCCTGGGTCGGCCGGCCCTGGGCCGACACGGTCGGCGAGGTCGGCGGCGACGCGGTGCGCCGAATGGTCGAGGATGCCCGCGCCATCGGCGTGTCGGCCTTCCGCCAGGTCACCCAGCGGTTCCCCAGCGGGCTCGAACTGCCGATCGAATACACCACCGTCCGTCTCGGCGGCCGCGCCGGGCTGATCGCCATCGGCAAGAATTTGCAAGCGATCGCCGAGCTGCAGACCCGCCTGATCGCCGCCCAGCATGCCCGCGAACAGGATTACTGGAAACTGCGGGAAATCGAGACCCGCTCGCGCCTTCTGTTCGACGCGTCCAACGAAGCGGTGCTGCTGGTCAAGGCCGAGAATCTGCGCATCGTCGAGGCCAACCCCGCCGCCATCCGCGCCCTCGGCCTCGCCCCCGGCTGGGAGTTCCTGCGTGAAATTGCGCCGAAGGAGCAGGAGCCCTTCCAGGCCATGCTGTTCCGCGTGCGCCAGCAGGGCCGCGCGCCGGGCATGATGGTGCATATCGGCCCCGACCGGGACCCCTGGCTGGTGCGCGCCTCGCTGATGGCCGCCGGACCGGGTCCCGTCTTCCTGCTCCAGCTCGGGCCCGCCGGCAGCCCCCAATCCGGTGAGGCGCGTCCGGCGGCGCTGCCGGTCGAGGATATCATCGACCGTCTGCCGGACGGCTTCGTGATGGTCGATCACCAGGGGGTCATTCGCCGCGCCAATCGCAGCTTTCTCGATCTGGTGCAGTTCGGCTCCGGGGGATCGGTGGTCGGCGAGCGCCTCGGCCGCTGGCTGTCGCAACCGGGCGCCAACCTGACCGTGCTGCTCGCCAACGTGCACCGGTACGGTGCGGCGCGGATGTTCTCCACCACCCTGCATGGCGACCTCGGCATCGACACCGAGGTCGAGATCTCGGCGGTCGGCAATACCGAAAGCAAGCCGCAGTATTTCGGCGTGCTGATCCGCGATGCCAGCCGCAGCGCCTCCGCCCTTGACAACGAACCCTATCTGCACTCGGCGTTGCATGCCATGACCGAGCAGATCGGCAAGTCGCCGTTGCTCGAGCTGGTCCGCAAGATCTCCGCGGCGGTCGAACGCCATTGCATCGAGGAAGCCTTGCGGCGGTCCGAGGGCAACCGCACCGCCGCCGCCGAACTTCTGGGCCTGAGCCGTCAAAGCCTCTATGCAAAGCTGAGCCGCTACGGCTTCGAGTCCGCGTCGACTCCGCTTCCCGACGACAGCGAGTGACCCAGCGAGACTGCTGACGTGCCGCCACGAGAAACCGCCGCGCCGGCCTTCGGGCAGGCAGATCTGTCGAACTGCGAACGTGAACAGATCCACCTTGCCGGCTCGATTCAGCCGCATGGGGCACTGTTGCTGCTGCGCGAACCCGATCTGACAGTGGTCCAGGAAAGCGCCAATGCCTCCGCCTTCCTGAATATCCCGGGCACGCTCGCCGGCCGGCGCCTCGACGAACTGGGAACCGACCTCGCCCGCTCCGTCCTGCCTTGCCTGGACGATCCGCTGCATCTGGGCCATGCCACCGTGCGCTGCCGCCTGGGGGACCCGGCGGTCGAGTTCGATGCAATGGTGCACCGCCCAACAGGCGGCGGACTGGTGATCGAACTGGAGCGCGCCGGTCCGCCGCTCGACCTGTCCGCCCCGATCGAGGCGGCGCTGCACGCCATCCTCGGTGCCCATTCGCTCCGCACGCTCGGCGACGAGACCGCCCGGATTTTCCGCGACATCTCCGGCTACGACCGGGTGATGGTTTACCGCTTCGACGACGCCGGCCATGGCGAGGTGTTTTCCGAGCGGCGGCGCCCGGATCTGGAGGCCTTTCTCGGCAACCGCTATCCCGCTTCCGACATCCCGCTGATGGCCCGCCGCCTGTATGAGCGCAGCCGGGTGCGGGTGCTGGTGGATGTGGGCTACACGCCGGTGCCGCTTTCCCCCGTCCTGTCGCCGGTCACCGGGGCCGAGCTGGACATGTCGCTGTGCTTTCTGCGCAGCATGTCGCCGATCCATGTCCAGTACATGCAGAACATGGGCGTGTCCGCCACCCTGGTCGCCTCGCTGGTGGTCGGCGGGCGCCTGTGGGGGCTGGTGGCCTGCCATCACTATGAATTGCGGCTGCCGCATATCGAAGTGCGCACCGCCTGCGAGTTGCTGGTCGAGGCCGTCGCCACCCGCATCGCCGCGCTGGAGAGCTTCACCCAGGCGCAGGCCGAATTGTCGGTGCGCCGGCTGGAGCAGCGCCTCATCGAAGCGATCTCGCGTGAGGGCGAGTGGCGCAACGCGCTGTTCGACAGCCCGCAGACGCTGCTGCAACCGGTCGGTGCGGCCGGCGCGGCGCTGTTGTTCGAGGGCCAGGTGATGACCGCGGGCGAGGTGCCGGGCACCCAGCAATTGCGTGCGCTCGGCGCCTGGCTGGACGCGCGCGCGCGCGTGCCGGTGTTTGCCACCGCCTCGCTCGGCCTTGACGCGCCGGATTTCGGTCCGCTGGCGGCCACCGCCAGCGGCCTGCTCGTCACCGGCGTGTCCAGCGCGCCGGGCGAATATCTGATGTGGTTCCGCCCCGAGCAGGTGCGCACCGTCACCTGGGGCGGCAACCCGTTCAAGCCGGCGCTGCCCGGCGACGACGGGGAAACGCTGTCGCCGCGGCGGTCGTTCGCGCAGTGGCACCAGCTGGTTGAGGGGACCAGCGAACCCTGGACGCAGGCCGACCTGGCCGCGGCCAGGCTGATCGGCGACACCGTGGCCGATGTGGTGCTGCAATTCCGCGCCGTGCGCATGCTGATTGCGCAAAGCCAGCTTGACGACGTGCGCCGCCAGGTTCGCCACGCCGAGCAGCCGGTGGTCATCGCCGATGCCGAGGGGAAAATTCTGCTGGGCAATGACGCCTTCCACCGCATGCTGCCGAGCGCCGGCGATGCGCTGCGCAGTCTCGACGACCTGCCGGTCTGCTTCGCGGAGCCGGCCGAGATCGAGCGCCGGCTGCAGGACGTGATCGCCCACCGCCACACCTGGCGCGGTGAGGTGCGGCTGGAAAGCGGCGCCGAGCCACGCTCGCTGCTGGTGCGCGCCGATCCGGTGTTCTCCGCCCCCGGCCGGGTGCTCGGCTTCGTGTTTCTGTTCACCGACCTCAGCGAGCGTAAGGCCGCCGAAGCGGCGCGGCGGCGCTTCCAGGAAAGTGTCCTCGAGCGCAACCGCGGCCATATGCGTCACGAGGACCCGGACGTGGTGATGCTTTACCGGCAGATGATGTCCTCGGTGATCGAGAACGCCCAGCTCGCCGCCCTGGAGATCACCGACGGGCTCGACATGGTGCGGATGGCAGAACTGCTCGAAAGCGTGCGCGGGTCAGTCACGCGCGCGGCGGAGGTGCTCGAGCACTTGATCCATCAGGGCCGGCGTGTCACTGGGCAAGCCACGATCGAGCGCCGCCCTGGCGGGCGGATCGACGGCGAGGACCAGCGATGACCACCAGTCTGGATGCCGGCGACTTGGATGCCCGGGACTTGGATGCCCGGGACTTGGATTCCGGCAACTTGGATGTCAGCGCCCGTATGGCCCTTCGCCAAGCCACGGCGGCCGCGCATGAGCGGCTGCACCACCTCCCCGCCTTCGCCACCCTGCAGGCCGGAACCATCGTGCGGGACGATTACATCTGCCTGCTGCGGCGGCTGTTCGTCTTCCACCGCGCGGTCGAAACCCGGCTGCAGGAAGCCCCACCGCTGGACCCGTTCGGGATTGATCTCGCCGCCCGCCGGCGGGCGGGACTGCTGCTCGATGATCTCGCCTTTTTTGGCGCTCCCGCCGAGCCGCTGCCGGCGGCTCCCGTGCTGCCGGCGCCGCGCAGCGCGGCGCAGGCCCTGGGCTGTCTGTATGTCACCGAGGGCTCGACCCTCGGCGGGCGCGAGCTGGCGCGCCGGCTGGACCACCTGCTGCCGCAAGGCGGCGATGCCGGCCGGCGGTTCCTGCTCGGGCACGGGACGCGGCACGGCGCGATGTGGCGGGAATTCTGCGCCGCCCTGGAACAATGCGGCGATACGGCGGAACGCCGCGCGGAGATGACCGGCGCGGCGCTCGCCGCCTTCGCGGTCTTTGGTGAGTGGTTCGGGGACGACTCGTTTCATTCGGACCGTGCCGAAGCGGCCGCCTGAGCGCAGCCAGGCCGGAGTAAGCCGTGCCCGAGACCGCTGATCCGCCCTGGACGCAGGCGCAACTGCTGAACGAATTGACCGCCCTGGGCATTGCCTTCGAGCGGCGGGAGCATCCGGCGGTCTTCACTGTCGAGGCCTCGCGCGAACACTGGGCCGGTTTGGCCGGACTGCCGGTCAAGAACTTGCTGTTGAAAGATGCCGGCGGCCGCCTCTGGCTGGTGGTGGCGCCGGCCGAGGACCCGGTGGACCTGAAGGCGCTGCCCAAGTGCATCGGCAGCAAGCGCCTGTCTTTCGCCGGGCCGGCCGACCTCGCCGCCACTCTTGCGGTCGAAAGCGGCTCGGTGACACCGCTTGCCGTGGTGAACGACCGCGAGCGGCGGGTCAGCGTCGTGCTGGACAGCTCGCTCGCCGGCGCGGCTCGGATCAAGGTGCATCCGCTGGTCAACACCGCGACGATTGCGGTGGCCGGTGCGGATGTGGTGCGGTTCCTCACGCATCACTTGCATGCGCCGGTTGTCGGGGCGTTGCCCCGAACCCCACCAGGGGCTTTGCCCCTGGACCCCACCAAGGGCTTTGCCCTTGGAACCCGTTCTTGATGAACGGGGCAGAGCCCTGGTCTTTCTTCACGCATGATGCCCGCGCTTCATCCCCGGGTGCATCGTCTTATCGATAATATGCAGGTCGGTGCCGATCACGTGGGCGCCGCAGCCGACGATCAGCGGGTCCGGCCCGGTCACCAGCGCGTGGTCCTTGTTGTCGTAGGGCAGCGAGGCGAGGAAATGCTGCATGCAGTTCAGCCGCGCCCGCTTCTTGTCGTCCGCCTTGACGATCGTCCACGGCGCATCGGCAGTGTCGGTGTAGAAGAACATTGCCTCCTTCGCCTCGGTGTAATCGTCCCATTTGCCGAGCGAGGCGCGGTCGATCGGCGACAGCTTCCATTGCTTCAGCGGGTCGGTTTCGCGCGCTTCGAACCGCCGCCGCTGCTCCTCGCGGCTGACCGAGAACCAGTATTTGAACAGGATGATACCGGAGCGCGCCATCATGCGCTCCAGTTCCGGGCACTGGCGCATGAACTCGAGATACTCGGCGGGGGTGCAGAATCCCATCACCCGCTCGACTCCGGCGCGGTTGTACCAGGACCGGTCGAACAGCACGAGTTCGCCGGCGGCCGGCAGGTGGGTGATGTAGCGCTGAAAGAACCATTGCGTGCGCTCGCGCTCTGTCGGTTTCTGCAGCGCCACCACGCGGGCGGTGCGCGGGTTCATGTGCTCCATGAAGCGCTTGATCGTGCCGCCCTTGCCGGCGGCATCCCGCCCCTCGAACAACACCACCAGGCGCTGGCCGGTGCGCTCCACCCAGCGCTGCACTTTCAGCAGTTCGCGCTGCAGCTCCAGCATATGGGTTTCGTAGGGGCCGATACGCATGCGCGAGCGGTAGGGGTATTCGCCGGTCTCGAAAATGCGCCGGATCGCCGCCGGGTCGTGACGCATCTCGGCGAGGTGGTGGCGCTGGGCGGCGGCATCGTCGGCGCCGTCATCCTCGGCGGCATCAAACGCAGGCAGGGCGACGGAAGGTGCGACGGCGACCGGGATTGGCGGCGGTCCGGCATCGGTGCCGGCGGGCAGAGTGACATCCGCCGGCCCGGCGGGCGGCGCGCCATTCGATATCTGGGTGGATTTCGGTATGTCGGGCATCGACCCCTCCTCGGCAGGCGGCCGGGCCGGCCGTATATGAGGTTACGACCGGTCCCTTGCCGGAAGGTTAGGGCCGCAGGCGGCGCGGTCGCAACGCTGCACCCGCCGGCCGGATAGGGTGACCCTCCCCTGGGCCGGCGCATTGTCCTGTGGCAGGTTGGCCGCGGCAGACACCGGGACACCATTGCAAATGGCTCAATTTTCGCAGGACCCGCATTCCAGGATCGCCGAACTGGAGACGCTGATGTCGCGCACCCGCCATGATGTCCGCTCCGCGCTCGCGCCGGCCATGCTGGCCGCCGATATGCTGCAGGCCAACACCGACCCGCGCGTGCAACGCTGCGGCGCCACCGTGGTGCGCGCCATCGAGCGGGTGATGATGATGTTGGACTCCACCCGCGAGGCGGTGCCGGCCCAGCCGCCCGAACCGCCCGCCAGGCGCTGACAAAAGCGGCGATGCATGCGGTGGCCGTGGGGACATTGACCGACATCAATCCCGCAGACCGCACAACCATGTTAGACTGGTTGCCAATGACCCGCCGGGAGGAACGGCAGTTGTCGGCATCGGTGCTCGTCGCGGACGACGATCCCAATATTGTGTTGTCGCTGGAATTCTTGATGAAGCGGGCCGGCTACCGGGTCCGGGTGGCGCGCGATGGCGATGCGGTGCTGGCGGCGCTGCAGCAGGAAATCCCCGACCTCGTGCTGCTCGACCTGATGATGCCGAAGCGGTCCGGCTACGATGTGTGCCATGTCATCCGCGGTACCCCCGCCTGGAGTCATGTCCGCGTGGTCATGCTGACCGCCAAGGGGCAGGCGGTCGAGCGCGCCAAGGGGCTGGCGCTCGGTGCCGACGATTACATCACCAAGCCGTTTTCCACCCGCGACGTGGTGAGCCGGGTCAAGCGTTTGCTCGGCGCATGACGCTGGCGCCGGCGCCCGGCGTGGTGGCGCAGCTGCGCCGGATGTTCCTGGTGCTTGCGCCGGCGGTGTCGCTGGCCGCCTCGGCCGGCGCCTGGGGCGCGCCGCCCTGGGCCAGCGCCGTCGCTGCCGGTCTGGCGGTGCTGCTGGCCTGGCTGCTGGCGGAGCTGTGCCTGGCCCGTCCATTGGACCGTCTGGCGCACGATATCCTGGTCGCCGCCCGCGATGACGTGCGGCACGCGCCGGCGCCCAACCTGGCCTGGGCCGCCCGGCTCGGCCGGGCGGCGGCCGCCCTGCAGTCCCGCCTGGCGGAGACCGAGGCCGAGCGCACATCCGCGCTGGCTGCCGCGACCGCCCGCACCGAGGAGCAGAAGCGCCGGTTGGAAGCGATCCTGCTCGATCTCTCCGAGGGCGTGATCGTCTGTGGGCGCGACCACCAGGTGGTGTTGTTCAACCAGGCCGCCACCGAGCAGGTCGATGCACCGCATGCGCTTGGCCTCGGGCGGCCGGTCGCCGAGGTGCTGTCGCGCGACCCGCTGGTGCACCACCTGGAGCGGCTGGAACGGCGCACCGAGGCGCGGCCCGAGCGCTTCGTCTGCGCCACCGCCGATGGCGGACGGCTGTTGCACGCGCGCATGACGCTGCTGACCGACGCCGCGGGTCTGCCGTCCGGCTATGTGCTGACCCTGACCGACGCCGGGGGCGACATCGACCGCGCCGCCCGGCTCGACCGTCTGCTGCACACCGGCATCGAGCGGCAGCGCGGTCTGCTGGCCAGCCTGCGCGCCGCGGTAGAAACCCTGGCCGACGCGCCCGAACTGTCCGCCCAGGAACGGGTTGTCTTCGAGCATGTGTTGCTGGAGGAGAGCATCACCCTGGGCGAGCAGAACACCGCGCTGGCCGACGCGCTGGATGAACTGGGGATGCGGTCCTGGCCGATGGCCGAGATCGGCACCGCCGACCTGCTCGCCTTGCTGGCGCGGCGGGCCGCGCTGTTCGCCCCCCCCATGCGGATCGTGCCGACCGGGCTGCCGGACTGGGTGTACGCCGACAGTCTCTCGCTGCTCGATCTGCTGACCCATTTCTGTGCCCTGCTGGGGCGCGACTGTGGGGTGGACCAGCTGACCGGCGCGGTGGCGCGCGACCACGGGCGGGTCTGCCTGGATCTGGTCTGGCAGGGTGCTCCGGTGCCGGAGGGAACGCTGGATGTCTGGCTCGATATCCCGTTCGAGGGGCACAGCACCCTGGATGCACGCACCGTGTTGCAACGCCATGGCGCCGCGTGCTGGAGCCAGCCGGCCGGCCATGGTGAGGCGCTGATCCGCATTCCGCTGCCCGCCGCCGACGCGCCGGAGCCAGTGCAGCGGCCGCGGCCGATGCGCCCGGAATTCTACGATTTCGACCTGGCCAACCGCCCCTCGGTCACCGATGCGCTGCGCGAACGGCGACTGCGCGAGCTGACTTTCGTGGTATTCGACGTTGAGACCACCGGCCTGGAACTGTCCAAGGGCGACGAGGTGGTGTCGATCGGCGCGGTGCGGGTGGTGAACGGACGTGTGCTGCCGATGGAAACCTTCGAGCGCCTGGTCAACCCAGGGCGGCCGATCCCGGCCGCTTCGGTTCGCTTTCACGGCGTCACCGACGCCGATGTGCGCGACAAGCCACCCTTCGCGATCGTGCTGCCGCAGTTCCACCGCTTCGCCGCCGACGCGGTGCTGGTGGCCCACAACGCCGCCTTCGACATGACCGCGATTGGCCGCGGCGCCGCCGCCTGCGGGCTGACCTTCGACCATCCGGTGCTGGATACGCTGCTGATCTCGGCCTGGCTGGACCCCGAGGAGAGCGACCATTCGCTGGACGGCATCGCCGCGCGCATGGGCATCGAGATCACCACCCGCCACAACGCGCTGGGCGATGCCATGGCCGAGGCGGCGATCCTGGTGCGCCAGTTCGAGCGCCTGGAGGCGCGCGGGATCGAGCGCTTCGGCGCGCTGGCGGTGGCGATCGATTTGTCGGCCCGGCTGCGGCAGGCCAGGCTGGCCTTCTAATGCCGGCCCCTCCCCTCCCCCCGGCCCCTTTATTGCGCCCCCGATGCCTCGCCTGAACCCCGACGCGCGCACCCGCGCCCGCCTCGTGGCCCTGTTCCTGCTTGGCCTGGTGCTGTTTCTGCCGCCGCTCGTCGGGCTGGCCGGACGGGGCACGGTTCTCGGCGTTCCGGCGCTGTTCGTCGCCGTCTATGCGGCCTGGGCGCTGGTGATCCTGCTGCTCGCCCTGGTGCTGCGCGGCGCCCCGGCGGACAAGACGGCGGACGGAGAATGACCTCCTCGCTGTTCGTGCTGGTGCCGCTGGCCGCCTATTGCGTTCTGCTGTTCGGCGTGGCCGCGCTGGCCGAGCGCGCCGGGCGCCGGCCGCCCCATTCCTGGGTGTACGTGCTGTCGCTCGGGGTCTATTGCACGTCGTGGACATATTACGGTTCGGTCGGCCGCGCCTCGGCGCGCGGCATCGATTTCCTGCCGATCTATCTGGGCCCGACCCTGGTCTGCGTGCTCGGCTGGCCGCTGCTGGCGAAAATCCTGCGCATCAGCAAGGCGCACCGCATCACCTCCATCGCCGATTTCATCGCCAGCCGCTACGGCAAGTCGGGCCTGCTCGCCGGGCTGGTCACCCTGATCGCGGTGGTGGGCTCGGTGCCCTATATCGCATTGCAGTTGAAGGCGGTGTCGGCGAGCCTGCTGGTGATGCTCTCGCCCGGGGCGGGGCCTGGCACCGAAAATGCGGTGGCGCTCGGGGCGGCGCTGCTGCTGGCGGTATTCGGCGTGCTGTTCGGCGCCACCAGGATCGACCTGGACGAACACCATCGCGGCATGGTCGCTGCCATTGCCTTGGAATCGGTGGTAAAGCTGGTCTGCTTCGCCGCGGTCGGCCTGTTCGCCGGGCTGGTGCTGTTCGATGGTTTCGCCGATCTGTTCGCCCAGGCGGCGGCGCTGCCGCAGGCCATGTGGCTCACCACGCTGCAGACGCCCGGGGTAGAGTGGACCAGCCTGCTGCTGCTGTCGATGGCCGCCGCCATCTGCCTGCCGCGCCAGTTCCAGATGCTGGTGGTGGAGAATTGCGACGAGCGCCACCTGGCGCCGGCGCTCTGGGGGTTTCCGCTCTATCTGTTCGCGATCAACCTGTTCGTGCTGCCGGTCGCTTTCGCCGGGCTGCTGCTGCTGCCGCCCGGGAGCGATCCCGACATGGTGGTGCTGACGCTGCCGCTGGCGGCCGGCGATCCATGGCTGTCGCTGCTGGCCTGTATCGGCGGGCTGTCGGCCGCGACCGCCATGGTGGTGGTGGAGAGCGTCGCCCTCAGCACCATGGTCAGCAATGATTTGCTGGTGCCGGTGCTGCTGCTCCTGCCCGGACGGCGCGAGGCCGACCTAACCGGACTCCTGCTGGGGGTGCGGCGGGCGACGATCGTGGCCGTGGTGCTGCTTGGGTTGCTCTACATGCAGCAGGTCGGCAACACGTTTGCCCTGGTGTCGATCGGGCTGGTGTCGTTCTGCGCGGCCGCGCAGTTCGCGCCGGCGATTGTCCTGGGACTGTTCTGGCACGGCGCCACCCGCCTGGGGGCGCTGGCCGGCATCGCCGCCGGGTTCCTGGTCTGGGCCTGGACGCTGTTCCTGCCCTCGCTGGCGCTGTCCGACATTCTCACCCGTGGCTACCTCGACACCGGCGCCTTCGGCTGGACCTGGACCCGGCCCTACGCGCTGTTTGGCCTGACCGGACTCGACCCGATCACCCACAGCCTGTTCTGGTCGATGCTGGCCAATATCGGCCTGCTGGTCGGGCTGTCGGTGCTGTTGCGGCCGTCGGCCTATGAGCAGTCGCAGGCACGCGCCTTCGTGGAGGTGTTCGCTCCGCCTGCCGAGGCCGCCGTCTGGAGCGGTACCGCCCGGCGGGCGGATCTGGCCGCCCTGCTCGCCCGCTTTATGGGGCCGGCGCGCGCCCAGGCGCGGCTGCAGGAGCTGATGCAGGACGCGGGCGCCGACCCGCGCGCACCGCAGGCCCACCCTGCGGTAGTACGCGGCGTGGAGCGTCTGCTAGCCGGTATGATCGGCAGCGCTTCGGCGCATGTGCTGGTGGCGTCGGTGGCAGGAGAGCGGCCGGTGGCAGTCGAGGAAGTGATGCGCATCGTCGACGAATCCTCGGAAATCCGGGAGTACAGCCGCCGGCTGGAAGAGAAATCGCGCGAGCTGCAGGCGACCACCGAGGAATTACGGCAAGCGAATACTACCCTGCAGCAGCTCGACCGGCTGAAGGACGAGTTCGTCAGCAATGTCAGCCACGAGTTACGTACTCCGCTGACCTCGATCCGCTCGTTCTCCGAAATCCTGTTCGACGAGCCCGAGCTCGATCTGGCGCAGCGGCAGGAGTTTCTCGGCATTATCGTGCGCGAGAGCGAGCGGCTGACCCGGCTGATCACGGACATGCTTGATCTGGCCAAGATGCAGGCCGGCGAGCTGCACTGGCAGTTCGAGCCGGTGCGCCTGGAATCGGTGCTGCGCGATGCGGCGGCGGCAACCGGCCAGTTGTTCCGCGAGCGCGGCGTGGCGTTGACCCTGCAGCTGGCGGAGAATTTGCCGCCGGTGCGGGCCGATGCCGACCGGATTGCCCAGGTGGCGATCAATCTGCTGTCCAATGCGGTGAAGTTCTCGCCGGCGGAAACCGGGCGGGTGCGGCTGCGGCTGTTTCGCACCGACGGCGGCCAGGCGGTCGAGGTCATCGACAACGGGCCGGGGGTTTCGCCCGCCGATCAGACGGCGATTTTCGCGCGGTTTTGCCAGGTCGCCACCGGGTTGACCGACAAACCGGCCGGCACCGGCCTGGGGCTGGCGATTTGCCGGGCCATTATGGAGCGGCATGGGGGCGAACTGACGGTCAGCAGCGTGCCGGGCGAGGGTGCGGTTTTTCGGGCGACGGTACCGGCGGCGTGAGCCGGCGGCGGCTTGGTGGCGCGCGGCGCTGCCCTCAGCCCTCCGCATCCTGCGACCGGCGGCTCGGCGGTGCCGGCGCCGCGGCAACCGCAGTGCGCTCGCGCGCCCAGCGCAGCAGCGCCAGGGCGCGATAAGGGGCGTGCACGAATTTGCTGAAGGGCAGCAGTACCAGCAGGGCCAGCACGATGCCCACATGGATCGCCAGCAGCGATGCCATGGCCGCGCTCTCCCGGCCCGCCAGCAGCAGCAGGCCGCTGAGCGCGGCAAGCAGGAGCAGTGCCAACAGCCCGAGGTCGGCCCCGGCCAGAGGCGGCGCCGTGGGGGCGGGGTCGGCCAGCATCCGCAGGCAGAGCATGCCGCCGCTTCCCATCACCAGCAGCACCCCGCCGGCGGTGCCGGACAGCACCGGCAGGCTGAGCCATGGATAGGGCGCCTCGGACCCGAGGACATCGGCATAGAGTGTGGCCAGACAGGTCGCGGCGAAACACAGCAGGAAGCCGGAGAATAGGGCGTGGTGCAGGCGGCGGCGCGTCTGGGTGAAGCGGTCGTCGCGGTCGTTGCAGCCATGCCCGCCGCCGCCGAGATAGCGCAGCGTAAACACATCCCCCAGCGCCGTCGCGAGGCCGCGGCCCGCGCCGTCAGGGCTTTCGCCCGTGGCGCGCCAGAACCCCAGCCCGGCCATGACCAGCGCCAGGGCCGAAAACAGGCTCGCCAGCCCGGCCGAGAGGACCAGGGCGCGCCTCGGTATGACGGCGTAAAACGCGCCCGCGCCGGTGTGCGGGGTTTGCAGGACGTCCGGCGGCTGCAACCAGACCGTCAGCAGCAGGACCATCGCGATGCTGGCAGCAGTGACGACGGCCACCACCAGGCCGTTGCGATGGAAAAGCGATGCCAGCGGGCGCGGCCAGGCATGCGCCTGGTAGCAATGCTGCCGCAGGACGGCGAAGGTTTTCGGCACGTTGACGCAGAACGGATGCGGCGGGGCGTATTGGCAGGCGTAGTAACAGGCGCGGCAGCCGTGACAGAGATTGGCGAGATAGGCGAGGTCGCCGGCCTCGAAGCGCCGCCGCAACTCCATGGCCTGAAACACGGCGCAAAATCCTTCGCAGTACCGGCAGGCATTGCAGATTTCCATCACCCGGCGTGCCTCCTGCCCGGCCGCACTTGGGCTCATGGCGTCAATCCCGGCTGGCTTGGCGGCACGGCGATCGGGTGAAGGCAGCGGCCCTCCCCCCTGTGGGTTGTGCACATCAAGATATCCTTATATAGGCCCGCGAAACCGCAGGAGCCCGCCATGCCCGCCAGCAACGACTACAAAGTCAAGGACATCTCCCTCGCCGAGTGGGGCGCCAAGGAGATCTCCATGGCCGAGGACGAGATGCCGGGCCTGATGGCCATCCGCAGCGAATACGGCGAGGCCAAGCCGCTCGCCGGCGCGCGTATCGCCGGCTGCCTGCACATGACCATCCAGACCGCAGTGCTGATCCAGACCCTCGAGCACCTCGGCGCCACCGTGCGCTGGTCGTCGTGCAACATCTTCTCCACCCAGGACCATGCCGCCGCCGCCGTCGCCGCTGCCGGCACCCCGGTGTTCGCCTGGAAAGGCATGAACGAGGAGGAGTTCTGGTGGTGCATCGAGCAGACCGTGCGCGGGCCGGACGGCTGGACCCCGAATCTGATCCTCGATGACGGCGGCGACCTGACACTGCTGCTGCATAATAAGTATCCAGAGATGCTCGCCGAGGTGCGCGGCATCAGCGAGGAGACCACCACCGGCGTGCACCGGCTGTGGGACATGGCCCGTGCCGGCACGCTGCTGGTGCCCGCCATCAACGTCAACGACAGCGTGACCAAATCGAAGTTCGACAATCTGTACGGCTGCCGCGAGAGCCTGGTGGACGCCATCCGCCGCGGCACCGACGTGATGATGGCCGGCAAGGTCGCCCTGGTGAACGGTTTCGGCGACGTGGGCAAGGGCTCGGCCGCCAGCCTGCGCCAGGCCGGCTGCCGGGTGAAGGTGACCGAGGTCGACCCGATCTGCGCCCTGCAGGCGGCGATGGAAGGCTACGAAGTCACCACCATGGACGACGCAGCGCCGGAGGCGGACATTTTCGTCACCGCCACCGGCAATGTCGATGTCATCACCATCGAGCATATGCGGCGCATGAAGCACCGCGCGATCGTGTGCAACATCGGCCATTTCGACAGCGAGATCCAGATCGCGGCGCTGCGCAACTACAAGTGGGACAACGTGAAGCCGCAGGTGGACGAGGTCGAGTTTCCGGATGGCAAGCGCCTGATCGTGCTGTCCGAGGGGCGGCTGGTGAACCTCGGCAACGCCACCGGCCATCCCAGCTTCGTCATGAGCGCCAGCTTCACCAACCAGGTGCTGGCGCAGCTCGAGCTGTGGACCGCGCCGGCAGGGCGCTACGAGCGGCAGGTTTACACCCTGCCCAAGCACCTCGATGAAAAGGTGGCGGCCCTGCACCTGGCCAAAGTGGGCGCCAAGCTGACCAAACTCTCGCCCAAACAGGCCGAGTATATTGGCGTGGCACAGCGTGGTCCGTTTAAGCACGAGCTGTACCGGTATTGAGATGATGGCGGGGCGGCTTCGTCCGCCCCGTTCTCAATTGCCCGTGATGTCACGCAGGGATCACGGGTTTGCACGGCTTTGTTTACTTCTCATGAGCTAAGAGCTCCCCCGCGCGGAACGCCAGGGAGCCCTGCCTGGTGCCAGGGTTGTCCGCGGGTACTGACCACTGGGGGATTTTCTGTGATGGCCGACCAGACGACCCGGATGCAGAATACCGCATCCGACCGACCGCTGACGCTCGCGGTCGAGCGCGCCCTGTCGACGGTGCGGGATGCAGCGTCCACAGCAGACCTGCTGTTCCTTGAACGGTGGGAGATCAGCCCGCTGCCGGGCGCCGCCGCGGCGCTGCGGGTGGGGCAGTTGCGGCGAGCCAACCCGACGCTGGCGGCGGAAATCCGGGCGGAGCTGGCGGCGCGGCGGAAGTAAAGGAAGGCCAGGGCGCTGCCCTTAACCCGCCCATCGCGCGAAGCGTGGCTTCGGCGCGATGGGCGGTCGCCCCTTCACCCCGCTACTCATCCTTTCTCGGCCGCGATAACAAAAGCTCCATCGCCTCCAGGGGCGTCAGCCGCCCGGTGACCACACGTGCAACTGCGGCGCAGACCGGCAGTTCGGCGCCGACCTCCGCCGCCCGTGCCACCAGCGCCGGTGCCGTCGCCACACCTTCGGTGACCGCGTCGCGCCGGCCGAGCACGTGTTCCAGGCGCTCGCCGCGGCCGAGCGCGAAGCCGAGGCTGAAATTGCGGCTGGAGGCACCGGCACAGGTCAGCATCAGATCGCCCAGGCCGGAAAGTCCGGCGACCGTGTCGGCCCTTCCGCCCAGCGCCACCGCCAGCCGCGCCAGCTCGGCCAGCCCGCGGGTGACCAGGGCGGCGCGGGCGTTCTCGCCCAGGCCGGCGCCGATGACCGCGCCGGCGGCGATCGCCACCACGTTCTTGGCCGCCCCGCCCACCTGCGCGCCCACCGGGTCGTCGTTGCCGTAGATGCGAAACGACGGCGTGCCGAGGGCGGCGGCCACCGCTTCGCGCGCCGGCGCCGCCACTGCCGCCACCACCGTCGCGGCAGGCAGGCCGGCGGCCACTTCATGCGCGAAATTGGGGCCGCTGAGCACCGCGGCGGCACGCCCCGGCTGCACCTCGGCGAGCACCTCCAATGGCATGCGGCTGGTGCGCTGCTCCACGCCTTTGGCGCAAACCACCAACGCCCCGCCGGGCGGCAGCCGGGCCGCGATCCCGCGCATATGCTGCAGCGGCACCGCCAGCAGAACCAGCGGAGCGGCGGGCAGGTCGCCGGTGATCCGGATGTCGGCGGGAAGATGGAACCCCGGCAGGCGCGGGTTCTCCCCCGCTTGCAGGCGCGCCGGGTCGCGCGCCCACAGCACCACGGAGCGTCCGGCGCGGGTGGCCTGGATTGCCAATGCGGTGCCCCAGGCGCCGGCACCCACCACGGCCACCTCATTCATGCGCGAGTCGCTCCACTGACATTCCTTGCCCTGCCTCGCCGGTGCCGAGCCGCGCCAGCAGTGCCGTGAGTATTTGCTCCGCTGCCGCCGCGAAGCCGAAGGGCGGGTTGACCACCAGCAGCCCGCATCCGTTCAGCCGCGCCGGGTCCAGCGGCTCGCGCAGCCAGAGTTCGGCGGCGACCACGTCGCGCAGACCGCTTTCGCGGATGTCGGTGTGGAAGGCGCGCACCGGGGCGCGATGCTTCACCGGGTACCATGCAGCGAACACGCCGACGGCGAAGCGGGCATGGCCGCGCTTCAGCCCGGCGGCGAGGCGGGAGAACTCGTCGGTCGCTTCGTAAGGCGGGTCGATCAGCACCAGGGCGCGGCGGAGCGGGTCCGGCGGCGGCAGCAGGGCGCCCAGCGCTTCCCAGGCATCGCGCCGGTGCACCGCGGCCCCGCCGCCGGCCAGGACGGCGCGCAGGGCGGCGTGGTCCTCCGGGTGCAGCTCGCAGCAGGCCAGCCGGTCCTGCGGGCGCAGCAAGGCTTCGATCAGCACCGGCGAGCCCGGATAAAGGCCGCAATCACGCACCAGCGACACGTAATCGGCCAGCACCTCGGGCGGGTCGTCGAGCAGACGGGCGATGCCGGCGCGAAACTCTCCGGTCCGTTCGGCGGGACCGACGGACAGATCGTAACGTCCGGCCCCGGCATGGGTGTCGAGCACGAACACGCCGGCCGGCTTGCGCTGCATCGCGCGCAGCAGCCAGACCAGCAGCGCATGTTTCATGCAGTCGCCGACATTGCCGGCGTGGAAGGCGTGCCGGTAGTTCATTTGCGGTCTTTCATGTCGGCGCCCCTGGAAGTGCCATGTCGGGCGCATCGAGCGGCCAGCGCGGCCGCGGCGCGTGATCCAGCGAGCTGGCCGCCCCGGCGCGCAACCGTTCCAGACCGGCCCAGGCCACCATGACCGCGTTGTCGCCGCACAGGCGCAGCGGCGGGGCGGCGAAGGCGAAGCCGCGCGCGGCTGCCGTGCGGTGCAGCGCTGCGCGCACCGCCTGGTTGGCGGCCACCCCGCCGGCGACGACCAGCAGGCGCCCCGCCGGATGGCGGGCGGAGAAGGCATCCAGCGCGTGCGCCGCGCGGTCGGCCATGACATCGGCGACGCTGCGCTGAAACGCGGCGGCGATGTCCGCGGCGTCCTGCCCGGGCAGCGGGCCGGGGGGATAGGCGGCGACCACCTGCGCCACCGCGGTCTTCAGGCCGGAGAAGCTGAAATCGCAGCCAGGCCGGCCCTGCAACGGGCGCGGAAAGGCGAAGCGCTGCGCATCGCCGCCGGCCGCCAGACGCTCCAGCGCCGGCCCGCCGGGCCAGCCCAGGCCGATCATTTTGGCCACTTTGTCGAACGCCTCGCCGACCGCGTCGTCGATCGTCGTGCCGAGGCGCACGTAGCGGCCCAGTGCCTCGACCGACACGCACTGGCAATGACCGCCGGAGAGGAGGAACAGCAGATAAGGAAATGGCGCGCCGCCCTCCACCAGTCCCGGCAACCTCGGGGTCAGCGCGTGCGCCTCCAGATGGTTCACCGCCACGAAAGGCAGATCATGCGCGAGCGCCAGCCCCTTGGCGAAGCAGCTGCCGACGATCAGCCCACCGATCAGCCCCGGCCCGCTGCTCGCCGCCACGCCGCCCAGCTCGGCATAGGTCAGTCCCGCCTGGTCCATCACCTTCGCCACCAGCGCCGGCAGATGCGCCAGATGGGCGCGCGCGGCGATTTCCGGCACCACGCCGCCGTAGCTTGCATGGGCGGTCTGGCTCAGCACCGCGTCGGCCAGGATGGTTCCATCGGCGGCCAGCACCGCGGCGGCGGTCTCGTCGCAGGAACTCTCCAGTCCGACAAGCGGACTTGACACTCGCAGGCAGCCGTCCATTAGACAACCTTCCATCGGTCACGGGTTGGTTCTAGGATAAATCAATGAGAGACGCCTCCACTGAGCCGCAGAGCGCTGCGCATCCTGAACCTGCCCAACGGCACGGTGCGGGCGACCAATTCCAGGCCAGGATCAAGGCCCGCGCGTTGGTTCAGCCGCTGCGGGCGGGCACAAGGGGATCGCCGCTGGCCTTGGTGCAGACCCGCGCGCTGGTCGATCAGCTATGGGATTTCTGCCCGGTGCTGCGCGGCATGGAGGTGTTCGAGGAACACATCATCACCACCAGCGGCGACACCAGCCAGGAGAGCGGACAACGGCTGGCCGACATCGGCGGCAAGGGACTCTGGGCCAAGGAAATCCACGAGGCCCTGCTGGACCGGCGCATCGACTTCGCGGTGCACAGCCTGAAAGACCTCGAGACCGAACTGCCGCCCGGCATCGTGCTGGCCGCCACCCTGAAGCGCGAGGACGCGCGCGACGCACTGATCCTGGGCCTCGGCGCCGGCAAGGTCGACCCGCAGCGTCCGCTCGACAACCTGCCGAAGGGCGCGACCATCGGGTCGAGTTCGGTGCGCCGGCAGTCGCAATTGCTGCACGCGAGGCCGGACCTGAATGTCATCCCGCTGCGCGGCAATGTGCATACCAGGCTCGACAAGGTGCGCAACGGGGCTCTGGACGGCACGCTGCTGGCCCTGGCCGGCCTGCGCCGGCTCAAGCTCGACCAGCACGCGACGGTGATCCTGGACCCCGAGATCTTCGTGCCGGCGGCCTGCCAGGGCATCGTCGGCGTGACGGTGCGCGCGGACGACACCGAACTGCTCGAAGATTCTGGCGGCGATCGAGGACCCGGCATCGCGGGTGAAGGCCGACGCCGAGCGCGGCCTGCTGGGGGAACTGGACGGCACCTGCCGCACCCCGATCGGCGCCCATGCGCAATTGCATCCGGCCACCGGCGAGCTGTACCTGACCGGGCTGGTGGCACGCGCCGACGGCAGCTTCCTGCTCAAGCGCTCGCTGAGCGGACCGCAGGCGGAGGCCGCGCATATCGGCCGGGAACTCGGCAAGAGCCTGCGCGGCGACAGCCCGAGCGACGTGTTCGCCGGATGAGCGGTTCCGACCGGCCGCGGTTTCGGTTGCCGCAGACACTCTGACCGTGTCGGTGCTGGTCACCCGTCCGCAGCCAGGTGCTGCGGAGACGGCGCGCCGGCTTGCCGGCATGGGGCGCACGCCGGTGCTGGCGCCGGTGATCGACATCGTGCCGGTGGCCGCCCGCCTGCCGCCGCCGGCGCAGTTGCAGGCGGTGCTGGTTACCAGCGGCAATGCTTTTTCCGTGTTGGGCCGGCATTGCGCGCTGCCGTTGCTGGCGGTGGGCGATGCCACCGCGGCGAAGGGACGGACGCGCGGATTTGCCGTGGTCCATAGCGCCGGACGCGACGCAAAGGCGCTGGCCGAACTGGCGGAGCGGGTCTGCGATCCCGGCGGCTTGCCGTTGCTGCTGGCCAGCCAGCAGGGTCAGGGGCGGCCGTTGGCGCGGGCGCTGCGCGCTTGTGGTTTCACCGTGGTCCATCGCAGCGCCTATGCTGCCCGGCCGGTGGCGGCCTTGCCGGAACCGGCGCTGGCGGCGTTGCGCGGCGGCGAGGTCAGCGCCGCCCTGTTTTTTTCGCCGGCGACCGCGCGCGCCTTCGTGGCCGCGGCGGGGTCGCTGCCGGCCGAGGTCTTCGCCCGGGTTGACTCCCTGGCGATTTCGCCCGCCGCCGCCGCCGCGCTGGCACCGCTGCCGTGGCAGAGTATCCGCGTCGCCGCCGCCCCGAATCAGGACGAACTGTTAGGTCTTCTGACATGATCGATCTCACCCCCGTCGCGGTGCCACCGCGCAAGGGTTCCAGCGTGGTGTCCCGAACGGCGGCACCAAGGTCCCCGCCGCCGCTCGTCCGTCCCGGTCCGCCCAGGCGCAGCGCTTTCGGCGCGCTGGTGCTGCTGGGGTTCGTGGCCACTGCCGCCGGTGGTGCCTGGCTGTGGACGCAGCAGCAGGATATTGCCGCGCGCATCGGCGCGTCCTCGCCATCCGCCGCGCCGGTGCAGGTGGCGGCGACCGCGGAGCAGCTCGGCGCGCTGGACCAGCGCCTCACGCAGCTCGAGCAGCATCCATCACCGGCTTTTGTCGCCGCGCTGCAGACCCGGCTCGGCGCGTTGGAGGAACGGCTGACGCAGCTTGAGCAGCGTCCTGTGCTGGCGCCAGACCGTCTGGCCATGCTGGAGGGGCGGCTGGCGGCGCTGGAGCAGCGCCCTGCCCCGCCGCCCGCGCCGGAGGCGACGCCGCCGGAGCCACAGGTCGCCGCGGCCGGTGGTTCGTCCGGGCCGCCGCAGGCGGGCGAGTCCGGTACCGACCGCTCGCTGGCGAGCCGGGTAGAGATCCTGGAGCAGCGGCTGATCAATGCGGAAAAGGCCATCCGCGCCGCGACCGCCCGCATCGCGCTGTTGCAGACCGTCCGCGTGGCGCTGAATGCCGGCAAGCCGCTCGGCGAAATCCCCGGCGCCCCGCCCGCGCTGGCAAAGTTCGCTTTCGTCGCGCCGCCCACCGAGGCGGCGCTGCGCCTGGCATTCCCCGCCGCCGCCAGCGCCGCCGCGCAGGCGGGCGATCCCGCCGGCGGCGCGTTGCCGCTGGCGCAGCGGATGTGGCAGCAGGTGCAGACCCTGGCGACCGTTCAGCAGGGCGACAAGGTTCTGATTGGCGCTCCGGTGACCCGGGTGCTGGCGCAGGCGCAGGCGCGGCTCGATGTCGGCGATCTGGCCGGCGCGGTCGCGGCGCTCGACCAGCTCGACCCCGGGGCGGCGAAGGCCATTGCCGGCTGGCGGGCGGACGCACAGGCGTTGCTGGACGCCAGGGCGGCGCTCACTGTCCTGGCGCGCTCCTGATGCTGCGCGCCATCATCGTCGTGGCTGTGGCCTCGGTCGTGGTCGCGGCCTCCTGGTTTGTGTCCGGGCTGCCCGGCCGTGTCAGCGGGACCGTCGCCGGCGTGTCGTTCGATACCTCGGCACCGATCGCCATCGCCGTGCTGGCGGCCTTCGTGCTGGTGGCGCACCTGGTGCTGCGCCTGCTGGCCGGGTTGCTGCAGCTTCCGCGCCGGCTTGGCGGCTGGAGCGCGCAGCGCCGCCGCACCACCGGCGACGATGCGGTGTCGCGCAGCCTGGTGGCGCTGGCCGCCGGCGAGGCGGAGGCGGCGCGGCGCGAGACCGAGCGGGCCCGCCGCCTGCTGGGCGACACGCCGCAGACCCTGCTGCTGGCCGCCGAGGCGCACCGGTTGGCCAACGATGACGAGGGCGCCGAGCAGATCTACGAAACCATGGCCGACCGCGATGACGCGGCATTGCTCGGCCTGCGCGGCCTGTTCCGCCAGGCAATGGCCCGCGAGGAGTGGGACGTCGCCGCCGATGTCGCCCGCCGCGCCGAGGAGGTGCATCCGGGCGGCGCCTGGTTGCGCACCGAGCGGGCGCAGCTCGCGGTCCGCACCGGCGACTGGTCGCAGGCGCTCGCACTTGCGGGTCCCGACGCCCCGGTCGCCGACTTCGCCACCGCGGCGGCAGACGCCGAGGGCGACCCGGAGGAGGGGATCAAGCTCGCCCGCCGGGCCTGGAAGGAAAATCCCGGCCTGACGCCGGCGGCCCTAGCCTACGCCAGGCTGCTGCGGCGGGGCGGCAAGGAATCGCGGGCGCTGGATGTGGTGTTGCAGGCCTGGAGCCTGTCGCCGCAGCCGGAGCTGGCCGCGTTCGCGCTGGAGCCGGTGATGGACCGGACGGCGCGGGTGAAGATGGCCGCGCGCGTGGCCGAGCGGAACCCGAACAGCCCGGAAAGCCATTTCCTGTTGGCGCGGGAAAACCTGGCCGCCGGGTTGACCGGGGTGGCGCGCCGCCACGCCGAATCCGCCCGTCGCGGCGGGCTGACGCAGAAGCGACTGTGGCTGCTGTTGGCCGAGATCGAGGTGGAGGAGCGCGGCGACACCGAGGCCGGCCGCATCGCCCAGCGCGACGCGCTCAGGCAGGCCGCCGCGGCGGAGCCGGACCCTGCGTGGCGTTGCGAATCCTGTGGCGCCGTGCAGTCGGAGTGGCAGCCGGCTTGCCCGGCTTGCTTCGTGGCGGGCCGCATTCGCTGGGGCGGGTCGCCCAGGCTGGCGCTGCCGGCACCCAGGTAAGCTTCAGGAGTGGGTTCCAAGGGCCTCTCGTCCGTCGCGACGCAGGGCGCGCTCCGGACGACGGGGGGTCCAGGGCAGAGCCCTGGCCTTTTTTTACCGCGCCCACCCGCCCCGGTTTGCCTCCGGCGCCCGCGCCTCCTCGATTGGCTCACGCAGCGAGGGTTCGTGATGGCACGAAACCAGAGCCAGGGCGGGTTTCGGGTCGACGGGGTGGCCGTTGACGCGGACCTCGAAGTGCAGATGCGGTGTGGTGGCGTGGCCGGTGGCACCAACGGCGCCCAGGAGCGCGCCCAGGCCGAGGAGACTGCCGGGGCGCAGGCCGGGGGCGAAGGCGGAGAGGTGGGCGTAGCGGGTGACGGTGCCGTCCTGGTGAACGAGGTCCACCATATTGCCGTAGCCCGCGAAACGGCCGGCAAAGCTGACCACGCCGGTGTCGGCGGCCCGCACCGGGGATCCTTGCGGGGCCAGCAGGTCGATACCGGAATGCCCGCCCGGGACAAAGCCGCGCCCCACCGCCTTCAGGTTGGGCACGGGCATGATCATGTCCGAACAATGCGGCGCCGCCGCCGCCGGGAGTGCCGCCAGCAGGGCGGCGAGGACAGGGATCACGAGTGCGGGAAGCCGGATCAATTTGTGCATGGCTGGCGCGTAGCATGCATGCCAGGCATGAACCAGACGTAAAGGTAATGCTCAGCAACTATTCGTGTGCAGGTACGGGGCCGGATCGACCGGCTGGCCGCCCAGATGCAGCTCGAAATGCAGGTGGGTGCCGTACGTGATGCCGCTGCGCCCAATGCGGCCGATGCGGTCGCCGGCGGCGACCCGGGTGGCGCCGCCGGCTATGGCGGGGGCGACGCTGCCGAGATGCGCATACCGGGTGAGGAACCCGTCTCCAGGCGGGCCGTGCGCGATATCGACCTCCAGGCCGGACGACCCCAGGTGGCGCACCGCGACCACCTGGCCCGCGGCGGCGGCGCCCACCCAAGTCCCGGCGGCGGCCGGCAGGTCGACGCCGTTGTGAAACACGGCGGCATGCGGCCCGACGACGCCGCGCAAGCCAAACGGCGAGGAGATGCAGGCGTCCGCCACCGGCAGGCGCAGCTCCACCCCCCCGGGAAGCGAAGGCGGCGGCGCGGGGGCGGCGGCGAGGCAGACCAGCGATAGCGCGGCGGTTCGCAGGATCACGACACTTCCTCGGCGCGGGGGGAGCCGATAGGTTTGACTTGCGCCGGTTTCGGCCATGCGGCCGTCGCCGGCGCGCTCGCATGGACCCCTCGCCGCGGGCGAGAGGCTGTCTATATCCAGTGCCTAGGATCGAGGAAGAGTGTTCTCATGGGCCTTGTTGTCGGAATTCCAGCCTGCTCGGTGGAAATGGGTGGCAAAATCCTGCATGCGACCCCGTCGCGTTACGGCGCCGCGGTGCTCGGCGGCGCCGGTGCCATGCCGATCCTGCTGCCGCCGGTCGGCGAGGGGATGCTGGTGCTGCTGGAGCGGCTGGACGGGCTGTTGCTGTCGGGCAGTCCGAGCAATGTGGAGCCCCAGCGCTACGGCGTGGAGCACTCGCTGACGCCCGGCCGGCACGACCCGCACCGCGACAACACCACCCTGCCGATGATCCGCGCGGCGCTGGCGCGCGGTCTGCCGGTGCTGGCGATCTGCCGCGGCATCCAGGAACTCAACGTGGCGCTGGGCGGCACGCTGCACCAGCAGGTGCAGGACCTGCCCGGGCGCCTCGACCATCGCGCCGGCGAGGGCACGCTGGAGCATTGCTACCGGCCCAAGCATCCGGTGCGGCTGTCCGGGCACCTCGCCCGCATGCTGGGAAAAACCGAGACGCAGGTGAACTCGCTGCACGAGCAGGGGCTGGACCGCCCGGCCGAGGCGCTGTCCGTCGAGGCCGTCGCGCCGGACGGCACGATCGAGGGGGTGCGGGTGCTGGGAACGCCGGGCTGGGCGTTCGGCGTGCAATGGCACCCGGAATGGCACTATGCCGAGAACGAGGACAGCATGGCGATTTTCCGCGCCTTCGGCGAGGCGTGCCGGGCCTACGCGTCGGGGCGGCGCAAGGCGGCCTGAGGCAGCGTCGTCCCCGGGCCCTCAGATCGCGATCCGCAAGCCCAGCTCCACCACCCGGTCGCTGGGAATGCGGAAGAACTCGGTGGCGGACACGGCGTTGCGCGCCATCACCAGGAACAGCCAGAGCCGCCAGATCGGCATCTTCGGCACCGTCGCCGGCACCAGCGTTTCGCGGCCAAGGAAGTAGCTGGCCTGCATCGGGTCGAACTCGACGCCCTGCTCGCGCAGCCCGGCCAGGTCGCGCGGGATGTTGGGACTTTCCATGAAGCCGTAGCGGGTGATCACCCGGTGGATGCCGGGCGCCAGCAGCTCGACGCTGGTGCGCTCGGCCTGGGATACCTCCGGCACGTCCTCGTTCAACACGGTGACGAACAGCACCCGTTCGTGCAGCACCTTGTTGTGCTTGAGATTGTGCAGCAGCGCTCCGGGCACGTAGTCCGGGTTGCCGGTGAGGAACACCGCCATCCCCGGCACCCGCACCGTGCGCGACTGCGGCAGGCGGGCGAGGAAGCTGGCCAGCGGCAGGCTGTCCTGCCGCCAGCGCGACAGCAGAAGGTCGCGGCCGCGTTTCCACGAGGTCATGAAGGCGATGAGCACGAGGCCGAGCGCCAGCGGCACCCAGCCGCCCTCGGGCACCTTCACCACGTTGGCGATGAAGAACACGGTGTCGAGCAGGAACAGCGCGCCGAACAGCGCAATCACCGCCGCGCGGGACCAGCCGAACTGCCGGCGGAACACCACGGCGGCCAGCAGGCAGGTGCACAGGAACGTGCCGGTGACCGCGATGCCGTAGGCGGCGGCGAGCGAATCGCTGGTGCGGAAGGCGAACACCAGCAGCAGCACCCCGGCGGCCAGCGCCGTGTTGATCTGGGGCACGTAGATCTGCCCCTCCTCGGAGGCGCTGGTGTGGCTCACCGTCATGCGCGGCAGGAAGCCGAGCTGCATGCACTGGCGTGTCATCGAATAGGCGCCCGAGATCACCGCCTGGCTGGCGATCACGGTGGCGGCGGTGGACAGCACCACAAGCGGCAGGCGCGTCGCTTCCGGCGCCAGCAGATAAAACGGGTTCTCCACCGCCGCCGGCGCGGCCAGCACCAGCGCGCCCTGGCCGAAATAATTGAGCACCAGCGTCGGCAGCACATAGAACGACCAGGCCAGCCGGATCGGCAGGCGGCCGAAATGGCCCATGTCGGCATACAGCGCCTCGGCGCCGGTGACGGCGAGCACCACGGCGCCGAGGGCAAAAAACGCCACCCAGCCTTCCTGCAGCATCAGATCGGCCGCGTAGACGGGCGACAGCGCCAGCAGCACCGAGGGGTTGCGCACCACCTGCACCAGGCCGAGCAGCCCGATCACCGCGAACCACAACGCCATCACCGGGCCGAACACCCGCCCGACCAGGGCGGTGCCCTTGAACTGCAGGGCGAACAGCACGACGATGACCACAGTGGAAATGGGCAGGACGATGTCGCGCAGCTGCGGGGTATCGACTTCCAGCCCCTCGACCGCCGACAGCACCGAAATCGCCGGTGTGATCACGCCGTCGCCGAAAAACAGGCAGGCGCCGGAGATGCCGACCAGAGCCAGGGCCTTGCGGGTCTGCGCGCCGGTCGAGACGCGCTGGGCCAGCGCCATCAGGGCGATGATGCCGCCCTCGCCGCGATTGTCGGCGCGCATGATCAGCAGCACGTATTTGACCGTCACGACCAGCACCAGCGACCAGAAGATCATCGACAGGATGCCGAGCACTTCCGGCCTGCTGACTCCGCCCTGGGTGAAATGGTCCAGGCTGGCCTTGAACGCATACAGCGGGCTGGTGCCGATATCGCCGTAGACGACGCCGAGAACGCCCAGCAGCATGCCGAAACGCAGCGGCCGGCGGGGGATGATCGCAGAGGCGGTGGTCGCGGGGGCGGTGGCCGCGGAGGCGGGGGTCATCGGGCGGTGCCGGCTCGGATCATGCGTGGCCCTGCTGCCGGGGGATCGGCGCGGTCCGATACGCCGTGGGGTGGGGCGGCGCAAGCGAAGGAAGGCCAGGGGCTCTGCCCCGGGACCCCGCCAAGGGCCGGGAGGCCCTTGGAACCCATTATTTTAGAATGCTTTGCATGGGAAAGGGCGGCGACACCGTTACATTTTCTCACTGCTCTCAGCCCGGCTGCCGAAGATGGCGCTGCCGATCCGCACATGCGTGGCGCCGCAGGCAACGGCTGTTTCGTAGTCGGCGGACATGCCCATCGACACGATCTTCAGGCCATGCCGGGCGGCACAGCCGGCCAGCCAGGTGAAATGCGGCGCGGGGTCGGCCTGCAGCGGCGGGATGCACATCAGTCCGGCCAGGGCGGCACCGAAACCTGCCTTACAGCGGGCGATGAAAGCATCTGCCTCGGCGCGCGGGATGCCGGATTTCTGCGGCTCGTCGCCGACATTGACCTGGACCAGCAGGTCAGGGGTGCGACCTTCCTTGCCGATGGCCTCCTGCAGCGCGTCCGCCAGGCGGGGCCGGTCGAGGGTCTCGATCACATCGGCCACCCGCACCGCGTCGCGCACCTTGTTGGTCTGCAGGCCGCCGATGATATGCAGGCGCAAACCGGGATGGGCGGCGCGCAGCGGCGGAAACTTGGCGGCGGCTTCCTGCATCCGGTTCTCGCCGAACACGCGCTGGCCGGCGGCGACCGCCGCGGCGACCGCCTCGGCCGGATGGGTCTTGGAAACCGCGACCAGGGTGACATCCTCCGGGCGGCGGCCGGCGCGAAGCGCGGCGGCGGCGATGCGGTCGCGGATGCGGGCCAGATTGGCGGCGATCTCGGGCGGGGACAGGTCGGTCATGGATGAAAAGCTTGTCGCCTGGGCGCGCGCGGTCAAGTCGCGACAGCGGCGCAATGGTGCGGTCGCTGCCCTGCCCGTGCTGTGGCTGTTCACCGACGCCCGGCGGCTGGCGGACCCGCTGCCGGCGGCGGCGCGCCTGCCGCGGCGCCTGGCCGGGGTGGTGCTGCGGCATGACGGCGCGCCCGGACGGGCGGCGCTGGGGCGGGACCTGGCGGCGCTGTGCCGGGAGCGCGGGCTGGCGCTGTCGGTGGCCGGGGACTGGCGGCTGGCGGCGGCGCTGGGCGCCGGGCTGCACCTGCGCGGCGGCCGGCGGCCGGCAGGCGCCCCGCGCAACCTGCGCGCCCTGACCAGCTCGGCGCATGGGGTGGCGGAGCTGCGGCGGGGGCGGCGGCAAGGGGCGCTGGCGTTCCTGTCGCCGGCGTTCGCCTCGGCGAGCCATCCCGGGGCGGCGGGGCTGGGACCGTGCCGCTGGGGGCTGGCGGCGCGGCGCGGCGGCGGCGGGGCGGCGGCGCTGGGCGGGATCGACGCGCGCTCGGTGCGGCGGCTGCCGTGCTGCGCCGGCGCGGGGGCGATCGGGGCGCTGGTTCAGAGAGGAGGAGATAGGGAAGACAACGCCTCACGCTTGGACAGGATGTGTCCTTCCGAGCACAGTGTTTCGGAAATGCCATGGCCGACCTGCTGAGCTTGTTGCGAAGCCATGCGGGTGTCGTCAATACTCGGTCAGGTCCGGCTGCCCCTCCCGTTGCGGGATCCTTCGGATTTCGTGGGAAACGGGGCGGGGCCGCCAATACCGCCGGCGCGCCGGCGTCATGAGGAGGTTAAACATGCGCAAGCTCCTGCTGGCCGGTGCGGCCATGCTGAGCGGTACAGTGGGTCTGGCATCCGTCGCCAGCGCCCAGCTGATGATGACGACAAACACGGGTCAGCCGGGCGTCGCGTCGGCGCCGATGGCGATCAACGGCAACTACGGTTCCGCGAGCACGGATATCCCGAGCTTTGGTCCGCCGCTGTCGCCTGGAACCTACACGGTGCGGCTGGGCGGGCGGCTGGTGTCCTATATCGGCGTCGGTGCCGACAGCGGCCAGAGCCCCGGCTATCTCAACGTGACCCATACCAGCGCCGGGACCGCGCCGAACACCAAGCTCACCAACTACGGCATCGGCGAATACGCGCGCCTCTATCCGTCCGTCGACGGCATGGCGGCGAACGGGCTGAAATACGGCGCCTTCCTGGAAATCCGCGCGGATACCAATTCGGCGCCGGGCGGCGGCGTGAACGGCTCGATCAGCAGCACCAGCGCGACCCGCGGCGAGATGTCCTACCGGCGCGAGACGGTGTATCTCGGCACCGACCAGGCCGGCTTTGTCCGCATCGGTTCGACCGACCAGCCGAGCTCGCTGTTCGCCACCGGCACCTTCGAAAACTTCGACGACGGCGGCTGGAACTCGAACATCTACGAGGTCTTCCCGGCGACCAGCGGCGCGGCGCCGTCCTACCCGGGCCCGGATGTCAGCGCGCTGTACACCCCCAACAAGATCGTGTATCTGTCGCCGAAGTTCGCCAACCTGGTCGATTTCGGCGTGTCGTTCGCGCCCGACACCGGCAACACGAGCCCCGGCGTCGGCAGCTGCTCCTACGCCAACACCGCCGCCGGCGGCACGGGTTGCGACCTGACCTCGTCGACCAGCGTCGCGGCCGAAACCAAGCGGCTGCGCAACATGCTTGACGCGGTGGTGCGGTTCCGCACGGCGAGCGGGCCGATCGGCATCGCCACGACCTTCGGCGGGATGTATGCGGGCCACGTTGCCTACGACGGCACCGAGGGCCCGGCGGAAGTTGCGCAGTATAACAACTTCGCCGTGTTCGACTGGGGCGGCCAGCTCACCTATGGCGGCTTCGCGATCGGTGGCCACGTGGACTACGGCCAGTTCAACAACGGCTGGGCGCCGCAGCCGGATGGTGCGCGCGACGGGTTCGCCTGGATCGCCGGCACGTCCTATCAGTTCGGCCCGGCGATCGTCGGCGTGCAGTATTTCCAGAGCCAGACCGCCGGCTCGTCCAACTCGACCAACGCGACCGGGTCCACCGGTGTGGGCCGGACGTTCAACCAGTCCGGCCTGGACGTGGGCGGCACGCTCACTCTGGCGCCGGGTCTGTACGCTTACCTGAGCTACCTGTACGGCAACAAGCATCAGTCCGGCGTGGACCTGCTGACCGGCACCGCCGGCACCACCGCCACCGGGCCGGTTGTGTCGCACAACTACACCCAGGCGAACGTTCTGTACACCGGCATCCGGGTGTCCTGGTAACTGCGGCTTCGACTTCGGCGTTTCCCGGGCCGCAAGGTCCGGGCGGGAGGGCGGTGGTTTCCACCGCCCTCTTTCTTTTTGGGCGTCGCCGGCCGCTGATCGGCGCGGCTCTTGGCGCCATGGCGGCGGTCCTGTATTGGTCGCGCCGATTTCCCCGTCAGTCAGGCCGCGCATGACCCCAGTTCTGAAAATCCTTCCCTTGCTCCTCGTGCTTGCCGTGACGGCGGCGGGGTGCAAGACGGCCGCGGTGGCCGATGACGAATACAACGACCCCCGCTACAGAGGCCCGGAAGGGGCGACGGTCGGCAAGGGGATGGTGATTCTCGGCAACGCCAAGTCGAAGCCGGAAGAGGGCGGCGGCGGGCCGGGGCTGGGGGTCAACGCCTATTTGTGGCGCGCCGCGCTGGACACGCTGTCGTTCATGCCGCTGGCCTCGGCGGACCCGTTCGGCGGGGTGATCATCACCGACTGGTATCAGCCGCCGGCGGCCCCGGGCGAGCGGTTCAAGGCGACCGCCTATATCCTGGGCCGCCAGTTGCGCACCGACGGGCTGCGGGTGAGCGTGTTCCGGCAGGTGGAACAGGGCGGCCAATGGGTGGACGCGCCGGTGAACGCACTGACCACCAGCGAAATCGAGAACAAAGTGCTGGCCCGGGCGCGGGAACTGCGCTCGCAGGCGACCGCCTCGAACTGAGGTCAGGAAGGCCAGGGGCTCTGCCCCTGGACCCCGCCAAGGGCCGAGAGGCCCTTGGAACCCATTACTTTTGCTAAACGAGGGAGGTGAGGAGGTGAGCCGGTTCACCTCCTCGCCCCCCTCGTTTAGCAACTGTCTTAAGGTGCGGGGTCCAGGGGCCTCCCGGCCCCTGGCGGGTCCAGGGCAGAGCCCTGGCCTTCCTTCCTTCAGCCCGATACAGTCCCCACGCCAAACCGACAGATTGTTTGATGAGCACTGCAGCCGTTACCTCTGGCGCCGAGGCGCCGCGTTATGATTTCGCTCGTGCCGAGCCAGCCTGGCAGGACCAGTGGGAGCGGCGGGGCTGCTTCCATGTCGAGGATGTGCCGTCGGACGGACGGCCGAAATACTATGTGCTGGAGATGTTCCCGTATCCGAGCGGGAAGATCCACATGGGGCATGTGCGCAACTATACGTTGGGCGACGTGGTGGCGCGCTACAAGCGGGCGCGCGGCTATGCCGTGTTGCATCCGATGGGGTGGGACGCGTTCGGCCTGCCCGCCGAGAACGCGGCGCGCGAGCGCAACACCCATCCGGCGCAATGGACCTGGGACAACATCGCCGCCATGCGGGCGGAGCTGAAGCGCATGGGGCTGTCGCTGGACTGGGCGCGCGAGTTCGCCACCTGCGATCCGGCCTATTATGGCCACCAGCAGAAGCTGTTTCTGGACATGCTGGCGGCGGGGCTGGTGGAGCGGCGGGAGAGCTGGGTGAACTGGGACCCGGTGGACGGCACGGTGCTGGCCAACGAGCAGGTGATCGACGGGCGCGGCTGGCGCTCGGGCGCGCTGGTCGAAAAGAAGCAGTTGTCGCAGTGGTTCCTGAAGATCACGGATTTCGCCCCCGAGCTGCTGGCGGCGCTGGACGGGCTGGACCGCTGGCCCGAGCGGGTGCGGGTGATGCAGGCGAACTGGATCGGCCGCAGCGAGGGCGCGCGGCTGCGGTTTGAGCTTGCGGCGCCGGTGCAGGATATCGCGGCGATCGAGGTCTACACGACACGCCCGGACACGCTGTTCGGCATGTCGTTTCTCGCCGTGGCACCGGAGCATCCGCTGGCCGCCGCGGTCGCCGCGCGCGATGCGGAGGCCGCCGCTTTTGTCGCCGAGTGTCGCCGCATGGGCACCAGCGAGGCGGTGATCGAGGCGACCGAGAAAAAGGGTTACGACACCGGGGTGCGGGTGCGCCACCCGTTTCTGGCGGACGCGACCTATCCGGTGTGGATCGCCAATTTCGTGCTGATGGAATACGGCACCGGGGCGATTTTCGGCTGCCCCGGGCACGACCAGCGCGACCTTGATTTCGCCCGCAAATACGGGTTGTCGGTGGTGCCGGTGGTGCTGCCGCCGGGCGAGGATGCGGAGGCTTTCGCCATTGCCGGCAAAGCCTATGACGGCGATGGCGTGATGATCCACTCCGGCTTCCTGGACGGGTTGGCCGCGCCCGCGGCGGCGAAGACGGCGGCGATTGCCGAGCTCGAGCGTCTGGGCGTGGGCGAGGGGGTGGTGAACTGGCGGCTGCGCGATTGGGGGGTGAGCCGGCAGCGCTATTGGGGATGCCCGATTCCGGTGGTCCATTGCGACAGCTGTGGCGTGGTGGCGGTGCCGCAAGCCGAGCTGCCGGTGGTGCTGCCGGCGGACGTGTCGTTCGGCCGGCCGGGCAATCCGCTGGATCACCATCCGACCTGGAAGCATGTTTCCTGCCCTTCGTGCGGCCGGGCGGCCCGGCGGGAGACGGACACGTTCGACACCTTCGTCGACAGTTCCTGGTATTTTGCCCGGTATTGCAGCCCACACGCGGCCGAGCCGGTGACTCGGGCGGCGGTGGATCACTGGATGCCGGTGGACCAGTATATCGGCGGCATCGAGCACGCGATCCTTCACCTGTTGTACTCGCGGTTTTTTACCAGGGCGATGCGGGTGACCGGACATGTCTCGATCGCGGAGCCGTTCGCCGGGCTGTTCACCCAGGGGATGGTGACGCACGAAAGCTATAAGAGCGCGGACGGACGCTGGCTTTATCCCGAGGAGGTCGAGACGCGGGCGGACGGGACGGCGGTGCAGCGCGGGACCGGCGAGAGCGTGACGGTCGGGCGGGTCGAGGCGATGTCGAAGTCCCGGCGGAACACGGTGGACCCGGGGGCGATCATCGATCGCTACGGCGCGGATACGGCGCGCTGGTTCATCCTGTCGGACAATCCGCCGGACCGGGACATGGAGTGGACGGAAGCGGGGGTGCTCGGCGCCTACCGGTTCACCCAGCGGCTGTTCCGGCTGGCGGAGACGGTCGCGGCGTTGCCGGCGGCGGATGGAGTTCCCGATTTGTTCTGCGCGGCGTCCCGCACGCTGCGGCGGGCGACGCACCGGGCGGGCATTGCGGTGACCGAGGCGCTCGAGGGTTTCGCGTTCAACGTGGCGGTGGCGCGGATCTATGAACTGGCCAACGCGATCGGCGATGCCGAGAAGGCGCCGGATAGCGACGGTCTGCGCTGGGCGCGGCGGGAGGCGGTGGAAATGGCGGCGCGGCTGGTGGCGCCGATGATGCCGCATCTGGCCGAGGAAATCCTGTCGCGGGTGCGGCCGGGCGGGGCACTGGTGGCCGATCTGGCGTGGCCGGAGGCGGATGCGTCGCTGGCGGCGGCGGAGACGGTGACGATCGCGGTGCAGGTGATGGGCAAGCTGCGCGGGACGGTGGAGGTGGCGCCGGGGGCTGCGGAAGCCGAGGTGCTCGCGGCGGCGGAAGCCGACCCCAATGTGGTCCGGGCGCTCGAGGGCAAGCAGGTGAAAAAGCGCATCTATGTGCCGAACCGTATCGTCAACTTCGTGGTTGCCGGAGCGGCGTGATGGTGTCGCGGCGCACCCTGCTTGGATGGCCGGCGCTGCTGGCCTTGCCGGGGTGCGGGTTCCATCCTCTGTATGCCAGCGGCGCGGCCGGGAGCGGACCGGCGCGGCAGGGTCTGGGTTTGATCGCGGTGGCGATCATGCCCGAACGTCCCGGTCAATTGCTGCGCCAGGCGTTGCAGGCGCGGTTCGACCATGGGGATGCACCGGCGGCGAAGCGGTTCGACCTGTCGGTGGCCTTTGCGTTCAGCCCCGAAGGACTGGCGGTCCAGCACGACACCACGGTGACGCGGATGCGCTTCATCGGGCTGGCGACGTGGTCGCTGGTGACCCGCGATGCGGCGCGCGGCACCGTTACCAGCGGGCGGGCGCGGGCGGTCGATGGGTTGAACACGTTCGACCAGCAGTATTTTGCCCAGGACCTCGAGACCGAGACGATACTGCGCCGCGTGACCGAAGAGGTGGCGAATCAGATCACGGTGCAGCTGGCGACGTATTTCGACCAGCACCCGGTTTAAGGCAGGGCCGGCGGCGGGCGGCGGATGAAGCTGGAGCCACGCCGCACCGAGGCGTTCCTGCGCGATCCCGGCCGCACGCGGGCGGTGCTGCTGTATGGCGATGATGTGGGGCTGATCCGCGACCGGGCCGGGCGACTGGTGCGGACGGTTGCCGGCTCGGCGGATGATCCGTTCCGGGTGGTGGACCTCGAGCGCGACGGGGCGGGCGCGATTCCGGCAGAGATGGCGGCGCTGTCGCTGACCGGCGGGCGGCGGGTGGTACGGGTGCGCGATGTCGGCGATGCGGCGACCGCGGCTGTGCAGTCGGCGCTGGCCGGGCCGGGGCAGGCGCTGCTGGTGCTGGAGGCGCCAGGGCTGCCGACGAAGGCGAAGCTGCGCGCCCTGATCGACAAACTGGCCGACGCCGTTTCCATCGGCTGCTATCCGGCCGAGGGACGGGCGCTGGAGCAGACCATTCGCGGCGTGCTGGGCGCGATGCAGGTCGGGGTGGACGAGGATGCGCTGGTGTGGTTGACCGGGCAACTCGGCGCGGACCAGGCGGTGACGGTCAGCGAGGTTGAGAAACTGGCGCTGTTTGTCGGCCCCGGCGGCCGGGCGGACATGGCGGCGGCGCGGGAATGCGTGGGCGATCTGGCGGGGCTGTCACTGGAGGATGCGCTGTTCGCCGCGACCTCGGGCGAGGTGGCGGCGGCTGACCGGGCGCTGGAGCTTGCGCTGGCTGAGGGGGCGGCGGCGGTGCAGGTGGCGAGGGCGGGGCTTGGCCATGTGCAGCGTTTGCAGCGGGCGCGGGCGGCGATGGCGGACGGGATGTCGGCAGGCGATGCGACGCGGGCGGTGCGACCGCCGTTGTTCTTTCGCCGGCAGCCGGCGTTCACGCAGGCCCTGAATTTATGGGCGATGCCGGCGCTGGAGTGGGCCGCGCAGCGTTTCTGGGACGCGGAGCGTGGCTGCAAGCGGACGGGCGCGCCCGACCTGACGATCGCCAGGAATGCGCTGGCGGGCGTGGCCCAGCGAGCCGCCGCCGCAAGAAGGCGGTAAAAATGGGTTCCAAGGGGCTATGCCCCTTGGTGGGTCCAGGGCAAAGCCCTGGTGGGGTTCGGGGCAGCGCCCCGACGCGTTGTCAGCCCCGATTGAGCAGACTGACGATCCCATCCAACTGATCAAGCGAGCGGTAATGGATGCGCACGCTGCCGGCCTTGCCGTCGAAGCTGATTTCGACCTTGAGCCCCAGCCGTCCTGACAGCTCGGTTTCCAGCGCGGCCGTTTCGGGATCTTTGCCTTTGATGGCGGGCCTGTTCCCGACCGGATCGGTGCGTTTGGCGGCCAGGGCTTCGGTCTGGCGGACGCTGAGGCCGCGGGCGATGACCGCCAGGGCGGCGGTTTTCGGGTCGGGATGGGCGAGCAGGGCGCGGGCGTGACCGGCGGTGAGGGCGCCTTTGCGGACTTCGATCTGCACGGTGGGGGGCAGGTTGAGCAGGCGGAGGGTGTTGGCGACGTGGCTGCGGGACTTGCCCACCGCTTCCCCGAGTTGATCCTGGGTCAGGCCGAACTCGTCGAGCAGGCGGCGGTAGCCCTGGGCTTCCTCGATGGCGTTCAGGTCCTGGCGCTGGAGGTTTTCAACCAGGGCGGCGGCCATGGCTTCGGCGTCTGTGAGGTCGCGCACCAAAGCGGGCACTTCGTGCAGCCCGGCGGCCTGGGCGGCGCGCCAGCGGCGTTCGCCGGCGATGATCTGGAAGCGCTCCGGTGCCTCGGGGTCAGGGCGGGCGAGGAGGGGCTGGAGGATGCCGCGGGCGCGAATGGACTCGATGAGTTCGGTGAGGGAGTCGGCGTCGATCGGTCCGCGCGGCTGGAAGGGGCCGGGGGAGAGGAACTCCACCGGGATATGGCGCGAGCCGGCGGAATCTCCTGCGCCGGCGGGCGGCGGTTCGCCGAGCAGGGCGGCCAGGCCGCGGCCGAGGCGGGGGCCGATTTCCTTGCGGCTCATGCGGCGCGCCCCGGCCGCTGGTCGCGGCGGAGCAGTTCGGCGGCCAGTTGCACGTAGGCCTGCGCGCCGGGGGAGCGCACGTCGTAGACGGTGACCGGTTTGCCGTGGCTGGGCGCTTCGGAGATGCGGATGTTGCGAGGGATGACGGTTTCGTAGACCTGATCGCCGAAGAATCCGCGCGCATCGGCGGCCACCAGATCGGACAGGTTATTGCGCCGATCGAACATGGTCAGGACGATGCCCTGCAGGCGCAGGCCGGGGTTCAGGCCGCGGCGGACGATGTCGATGGTGCGCATGATCTGGCTGATGCCTTCGAGCGCGAAGAACTCGCATTGCAGCGGGATAAGGACGGCGTCGGCCGCCACGAGGCCGTTCAGGGTGAGCAGGCCGAGGCTGGGCGGGCAGTCGATCAGGACGTAGTTGAACCTCGTGGTGGCGTCGCCGGTGCGCAGGGCGTCGCGGAGGCGGAATTCGCGGCGATCTTCGTTGACCAGTTCGATTTCGGCGCCGGCGAGGTCGGGTTCGGCGGGGATGATCGAGAGGTTCACAACGGAGGTGGCGCGGATTACGTCCCGGGCCGGGTTTTCTCCCATCAGCAGCGCGTAGGTGCCGTTGCCGCGCTCCTCGCGGCCGAGTCCGAGGCCGGTGGAAGCGTTGCCTTGCGGGTCGAGGTCGATCAGCAGGACGGATTGGCCGCTGGCGGTAAGGGTCGTGGCGAGGTTGATTGCGGTCGTGGTTTTGCCAACGCCGCCTTTTTGGTTGGCGATGACCAGGATGCGTCGGTCGCGCACGGCCGCGGGGGGGACGACGGCAACCGGGGCAGGGACGGGGCGCAGCGCCTCACGGGGGGGGATTGGCAGGGCCGATCTCGCTGATCCGGAGAATGGTGGCGGATTTGTCGGTACGGCTGGGCGTCCGCTGGATGTGCATTTGCCATTCCCTGGCGGCGTCGGTCAATTCGTCTTCCGCACCGCGGCCCTTCGGAAACATGCAAACCCCGCCCGGGGCGAGCAGCGGCGCGGCCCAACGGAGCAAAATGGGGAGCGGGGCGAGGGCGCGCGCGGTGACCAAAGGGGCAGGGGGGATCGAACAGGCTTCGATCCTGGTTGCGTGGATGGTCGCGGGTGCGCCGGTGAGGCGTGCGGCCTCGCGCAGGAAGGCGGCCTTGCGGTGATCGGATTCGACGAGATCGAAGGGAATTCCGGTCGCGATCGCAAGGACCAGTCCGGGCAGGCCGGCACCGGCGCCGAGATCGATGGCGCGGTCGGTGTCTGGCGGGATCAGGGGCAGGAGTTGCAGGCTGTCGGCGATGTGGCGGGGCCAGACGTGTTCGGTGTCCCGTGCGGAGATCAAGTTGATTGTGCGTTGCCAGCGGAGCAACAGGCCCACGTAGGCGGTGAGGCGGTCCCGCGTTTCACGTGAAACACCGTCGAGAGCGTCTGGCGGGTGTTTCACGTGAAACACCCGCCTCTGGTCTGGCGAAAATGCGCCATCAACGCCGCCAAAGCGGCGGGAGTCATGCCCTGCAGCCGCGCGGCGGCGCCGAGGCTGGCCGGCCGGGCAGACTGCAGCTTCTCCCGGATTTCGGCGGACAACCCCCCGACCTGGGCGTAATCCACATCGACGGCGAGCGGCAGGGATTCCTCGCGACGGAACGCCCTGATGTCCGCCTCTTGTCGCGGCAAATAACCCGCATAGAGAGCTTCGACCTCCAAATGGGCGCGGACACGCGGCGGCAGGCCGCGGAGCCAGGGAAAGACCGCGTCGATCAGTTCAGGCGCGATCTTCGGGTTGCCGAGAAGGTCAAGCGCGCAGCGCGGCTGCCCATCGGCCCGAACCGGCACGCCCAAGCGTTGCAGCGGCGCGGTCCCCACGGTCTCGGAGCGGGCTCGAGCCAGGGCCGTGTCGACGGAATGCCGGTAAGCGGAGAAGGCCGCGGCCCGCCGGGCGCCCACACACCCCCACGCCAGACCACGCCCGGTGAGCCGCAGATCGGCGTTGTCCGCCCGCAGCGACAGCCGATACTCCGCCCGCGAGGTGAACATCCGATAAGGCTCGGTGACGCCCTGCGTCGTCAGATCGTCGATCAGCACGCCGATATAGGCATCGGCCCGGTCCAGCGTGACCGGCAGCGCGCCGGAGGCAAGCCGGGCCGCGTTGATCCCGGCCATGACCCCTTGCGCCGCCGCCTCCTCGTAGCCGGTTGTGCCGTTCACCTGGCCGGCGAGGAACAGCCCAGGCGCCTGCTTCAGTTCCAACGCGGCGGTGAGCGCGCGCGGGTCCACGTAGTCATACTCGACGGCATAGCCGGGGCGCAGCATGCGCGCATGCTCCAGACCGGGAATCGTGGCCAGCAACGCTCGCTGGATGGCGGCGGGCAGGCTGGTGGAAATGCCGTTCGGATAGACCGTCGGGTCGTCCAGCCCTTCCGGCTCAAGAAAAATCTGATGCCGGTCGCGGGCGGCGAACCGCACCACCTTGTCCTCGATCGACGGGCAGTAGCGGGGGCCGCGCCCGGACAGATTTCCGCCGTAGACGGCCGAAGCGGTGAGGTTGGCACGAATGATGTCGTGCGTGGCCGGAGTGGTCGCGGTGACCCGGCAGGCGATCTGGGGATTGTCGATCCGGTTCGTGAGCACGCTGAAGGGTTCAGGCTCGGCATCGCCGTGGTCGGGCGGCAGGCCGTCCCAGTCGATGCTGCGGCGATCCAGCCGTGGCGGCGTGCCGGTCTTCAGCCGCCCGAGCGGCAGGCGCAGGCGCGCCAGGGCGGCGGCGAGGCCAAGGGACGGCGCCTCGCCGACGCGCCCGGCCGGCGTGGTGTCCAGCCCCATATGGATCACGCCGCGCAGAAAGGTGCCGGCGGTCAGCACGACGGCGCCACACGCGATGCTGATGCCGTCGGCGCAGATGACGGAGGCGAGCCGCCCGTCGCGGCCGAAGGCGAGGTCTTCGACCGAAGCTTCGCGCAGCATGAGGCCCGGCTGCTGGTCCAGCAGCGTGCGGATCGCGCGCCGGTAGAGGGCGCGGTCCGCCTGGGCTCGCGGGCCGCGCACCGCTGGCCCCTTGCTGCGGTTGAGGAGCTTGAAATGGATGCCGGCGAGGTCGGCGGCCCGGCCCATCAACCCGTCCAGGGCATCGATTTCCCGAACCAGATGGCCCTTGCCGATGCCTCCGATGGCGGGATTGCATGACATCTCGCCGACGGTGGATAAACTGTGGGTCAGCAGCAGGGTGCGCGCGCCCATGCGGGCGGCGGCGGCGGCGGCTTCGCAGCCGGCATGGCCGGCGCCTATCACGACGACGTCGAAGTGTTTGTTCACGGCGCGGACCCCCAGCCGGGGCGCTGCCCCGGACCCTGCCAGGGGCTTTGCCCCTGGACCCCACCAAGGGCGTTGCCCCTGGACCCCCAAGTTATGGGGTCAAGGGGCCTCTCGGCCCCTTGCGGGTCCAGGGCAGAGCCCTGGCCTTCCTTCACTTGCCTATACAGAACTGCCGGAACACAGAAATCAAGCACATCCTCAACCCCCACCTGCCCCGTCACCCGCCCGATCGCGCGCAGCGCCAGCCGCAGATCCTCGCCCCGAAGCTCGGGCAGCGGCGCCTCGATGGCCGCGCCCAACCGTTCCGCAGCCTCCGCCAGCGCGGCCCGGTGCCGGGCGCGGGTCAAAGGCGGTGGCCCCGCGCGCGCCGTCAGCTCACGGGCGATTTCGGCCAGGCGTTGCTCCAGCCTGTCCATCCCGGCGCCGGTGGGTGCGGACACGCCGAGTTCGACGCCAGCGGGCGCCGGCGCCAGGTCGAGTTTGGTGGCGACCCGCAACGCCCCGGTGGGATCCAGTGTTCCAGGGCTCGCCGGCGCGCCGGCATCCACCAACGCGATCACGAGATCCGCGGCGGCAGCCCTGGCCCGGGCGCGGCGCACGCCCTCGGTCTCGATCGGGTCGGCGCTCTCCCGCAGCCCCGCGGTGTCGAGCAGGGTGACCGGCACGCCGCCGATGTCCAGCCGCACCTCCAGCACGTCGCGGGTGGTGCCGGGGTACGGCGACACGATGGCAACCTCCCGCCCGGCCAGCGTGTTGATCAGGGTCGACTTGCCGGCGTTCGGCGGTCCGGTGACGGCGAACACCAACCCTTCGCGAAGACGCTCGCCACGCCGGCGATCGTCGAGATGGGCGGCGATCTCGTCGCGCAGTGCCACGAGACCATGGGCCAATCCGTCCGCCCCCTCAGGCGGCAGGTCCTCGTCCGGAAAATCGATCAGCGCTTCCTGCGCCGCCAGCATGACAATGAGCCGCGACGCCCAGCCCCGGTAGAGCTCGCCGAGTGTCCCCTCCATCTGCGTCAGGGCTTGCCGCCGCTGGGCGTCGGTCTCGGCGTCCACCAGGTCGGCGACGGCCTCGGCCTGCAGCAGGTCGAGCCGGCCGTTAAGGAAGGCGCGGCGGGTGAACTCCCCGGCCTCCGCCGGCCGGGCGCCTTCCTGCAGCAGGGCGTTCGTCACCGCAGCCAGCACGGCGCGTCCGCCGTGCAGATGCAATTCGGCGCTGTCCTCGCCGGTGTAGCTGCCGGGGGCGGGAAGCCACAGCACCAAGGCGCGGTCCAGCATTTCCCGGGTGCGGTCCCGCAGGGTTCGCAATGCCGCGACGCGCGGTGCCGGCCGGTGCCGGCAGAGCCGGTCCAGCACCAAGCCGCACTGCGGTCCACTGATCCGCACCACCGTGATGGCGGCGCGGCCCGCGCCGGATGCCACCGCAAAGATGGTCGCGCCGTCGGCCGCCGCGGTTCCGCTGCTCATGAGCCGGCCAGGCGAACTGCTACCTGGGCGGCAGAAGAAGCTCGGGCACCCGCCCGCCGTCGCGCACATGCCGCTCCAGCACCGCGTCCACATCCTCGCGGCTGTTCACACTGTACCAGACCCCCTCGGGATAGATCACCACGCAGGGCCCCAGTTCGCAGCGGTCGAGACACCCCGCCATGTTCACCCGCACGCCCTTCAATCCGAGGTCCTTCGCCCGCGCCTTCATATAGTCCCGCAAGGCTTCCGAGCCCTTCGCCGCGCAGGAACCGCGGATATGTCCATCCGGCCGGCGGTTGCCGCATACGAAGATATGCGTCTCGAAGAACAGAGGAAAGTCGTCCGGCAGCCTGCGATCGGTCATGAGAAGTCCCACCTTGGGGGCGCGCCAGAAAACGCCGGCGCGGAAGAAGGTCGATATCGAAGCATCGGTGCTGCGTGCGCCAAGGGAACGCTCATCTCTTCCGGCGAAATCAGCCCCGTCGCGGAAGCTTCTCTCCGCTTCTCCGCTTCGCTGTGCAAGTCTTGCCCGCGATCGTGCCGCAACAAACAGTTTCTGCCGCAGCCTCTGCCCCCTGCGCGGCTTGACAGCGTGCCCGCGCGGCAGTGCCATCCTCCCTCGAGTGCCGCTCAGGATGACACAAGTGCCCCAGCTATCGCTGCATACGCCCGTCGGCGACATCACCGTGTCCGAGGAGGATGAACGGATCGTCGCGCTCGACTGGGGCTGGGGCAGGGATCAGGCCGAAACACCGCTGCTGCTGCGCGCGCGCGAACAACTGCACGCCTATTTCGACGGTCAGCGCCTCGCGTTCGACCTGCCGCTCGCGCCGCCGGGCACGCCCTACCGGCACCGCGTCTGGGCGGCGCTTCAAGCGATCCCGCCGGGCCAGACGCGCACCTACCGGGACATCGCCCGCGCCGCGGGCGGCAGTGCCCGCTCGGTGGGCGGCGCCAACGGTGCCAACCCGATCCCCATCCTGATCCCCTGCCACCGTGTGGTGGCGACAGGCGGGATCGGCGGCTATTCCGGGGGCGACGGGCTGCCGACCAAACGCTACCTGCTCGAGCTTGAATCCCGCGCGCTGGCCGGCACCGACCGGCTGCCCGGACCATGACCCTCTCCTGCCTGCAACCGCTGGACATGATGGAACACCCATGACGAAGGCCATCCGCATACACGCCCATGGCGGCCCCGAGGTCATGCGCTGGGAGGACGTGCCGACCCCCGAGCCCGGGCCCGGCGAGGCGCTGGTTCGCCATGCGGCGGTCGGGCTGAACTATATCGATGTCTATTTTCGCACCGGGCTATACAAAACCGCCCTGCCAGCGATCCTAGGCATGGAGGCCTCCGGCACCGTCGAGTCGGTGGGGCCGGGAGTCACTGCCGTGGCCGTCGGGGACCGTGTTGCCTATGCCACCGCCCCGATCGGCGCCTACGCCGCCGCCCGTGTCATCTCCGCCGACCGCCTGGTCAAACTGCCCGACAACATCGATTTCAACACCGCGGCGGCGATGATGCTGCAGGGCATCACCGCCCAGTACCTGCTGCACCGCACCTACAAGGTGCAGCCGGGCGAGACCATCCTGGTGCATGCCGCCGCCGGCGGGGTCGGGCTGATCCTGTGCCAGTGGGCGAAATTCCTGGGTGCCACCGTCATCGGTGTGGTCTCCACGCCCGAAAAGGCCGAGCTTGCCCGAGCGCATGGCGCGGACCATGTCGTGGTCGGCTACGCCAGCCTCGTCGCCGAGGTCAAGCGCGTCACCGGCGGAGCCATGGTGCCGGTGGTCTATGACAGCATCGGCAAGGACAGCTTCATGATCAGCCTGGATTGCCTCGCGCCGCTCGGCATGATGGTGAGCTATGGCAATGCCTCCGGTCCGGTCGGCGCGATCGATGTCGGCCTGCTCGGGGCCAAGGGCAGCCTGTTCCTCACCCGGCCCAGCCTGGCCACCTACACGGCCAAACGGGCCGATCTCCAGCGTGCCGCCGCCGATCTGTTCGACGTTGTCGGGCGTGGGGTGGTGAGCATCAGGGTGAACCAGACCTTCGCGCTGGCGGACGCGGCCCGCGCCCACGAAGCCCTGGAAGCCCGCCGCACAACCGGCAGCACCTTGCTGTTGCCCTGACAGCGCCGGCGGCGGCGCCGGTCTTGGTCAGGGCCATCCTGGGGCCGGATGAGCTTCGGCGCATTCGCATCACTGCCCTGATCGTTGCCAGCGCGCTGTTCATGCAGAACGTGGACAGCACCGTCATCGCCACCGCACTGCCCACCATGGCGACCGCGTTCGGCGCCGAGCCTGTGCGCATGAACGTGGCGCTCACCTCCTACCTGCTCAGCCTCGCGGTGTTCATCCCGGCGAGCGGCTGGATGGCCGACCGCTTCGGCGCCCGCAACGTCTTCCGCATTGCCATCGGCGTTTTCACCCTCGGCTCGGTGCTGTGCGGTGCCGCGCAATCGCTGCCCGCGCTGGTGCTGTTCCGGGTGCTGCAGGGGATCGGCGGGGCGATGATGGTGCCGGTCGGCAGATTGTTGTTATTACGTAACATACCGAAGTCGGAGCTGATCGCCGCCATGGCCTGGCTGACCACCCCGGCGCTGATCGGCCCGGTGGTGGGGCCGCCGCTCGGAGGGTTCATCACCACCTATTTCTCCTGGCGGCTGATCTTCGACATCAACATCCCCATGGGTATTGCCGGCATCATCCTGGTGACGGTCTTCGTTGATGATGTCCGCGAGCCGACCGAGGCGCGGTTCGACTGGGCCGGCTTCGCCCTCTCCGCCGCGGCCATGTTTTGCCTCATGTTCAGCTTTGAAACCGCAGGCAGGGGCGTGGTCCCGGCCTGGATCTCATTGGCCGTGCTGGGCGGCGGCGTGCTGGCCGCGCTGGGCTATGCTCTGCATGCGGTGCGCCACCCGGCGCCGCTGATCGACTTCACGCTGCTGCGCTATCGGACCTTCCTGGTTTCGCTCACCGCCGGCACGCTGTTCCGCATCGGCGTCGGCGCCATTCCGTTCCTGATGCCGATGATGCTGCAGCTCAGCTTCGGCCGCAGCCCGCTGCAAAGCGGTTTCATTACCTTCGCCAGCTCGGCCGGGGCGCTGGTGATGAAGCCGGTGTCGATGTCGGCGCTGCGACTGCTCGGTTTCCGTGACACGCTGCTGGTGAACGGCGCGCTCTCGGCGTTGCTGCTCGGGCTGTGCGCCGCCTTCCGGCCGGCCTGGCCGACGGCGGCGATCTATCTGGTGCTGCTGGCCGGCGGGTTTTTGCGGTCTCTGCAGTTCACCGCCTACAACGCACTGGCGTACGGCGAAATCCCGCGCGCCCGCATGAGCGCCGCCACCAGCCTGTACAGCACGTTCCAGCAAGTATCGCTGACGCTCGGCATCGCGACCGCCGCGGCGGTGCTGACCGTGGCGATGGGCTTCGACGGGCATAGCGAGCCAGAGCTGGCGGATTTCAGCTTGGCCTTCCTGGTGGTGGCGCTGGTTTCGCTTGCCGCCGCGCCGCTGTCGCTGCTGATGCCGCGGGATGCGGCGTCCGATGTGACAGGGCATCGGCTGCGGGAGTAAGAAAGAAAGGCGGGCTCTGCCCTGGACCCCGCCACTGAAGTAATGGGTTCCAAGGGCCTCTCGGCCCTTGGCGGGTCCAGGGCAGAGCCCTGGCCTTCCCTACTCGTCTCCTGGCAGCCCCATCACCATGGCCTTGATCCGCTCAGGATCAGATTGCTCCATCACCCGCCGCGCGAAGCGCACGCAGTCGTCGATATTGGCCGCCCGTACCGCCTGCTTCACCCGCGGCACCGCGGAGGCGTTCATGCTGAAACTGCGCAGACCGAGGCCCAGAAGCAGCGGGGTCAGCCGGGGATTGGCTGCCATCTCGCCGCATACCGACACCGGCATGCGCATGCGCAGCGCCGCCTCGGTGGCGAATTGCACAAGTCGCAACACGGCGGGGTGCAGCGGGTCGTACAGGTCGGACGCCTCGCTGTCCCCACGGTCGACCGCCAGCGTGTACATCGCCAGATCGTTGGTGCCGATGGCGAAGAAATCCGCTTCCAGCGCCAGGGCATCGGCCGACAGCGCGGCCCCCGGCGTCTCGATCATGATACCGAGCGGCGGAATCGGGTCGGGCAGCCGGTCGCCGCGGCGGCGCAGGCGACGCACCACCCGGTCGTATACCTCGCGCGCGGCGCGCACCTCGGCGACAGTGGTCACCATGGGCAGCAGCACCCGCGTCGGACCCAGGACAGCCGCATGCAGAATGGCCGCGAGCTGGGTCTCGAACAGATCGTGGCGGCGCAGCAGCAGGCGGATGCCGCGCAGGCCGAGCGCCGGGTTCGGGTCGCCGACCTCGGGCACCACGCCCTCGCTTTGCAGCGCCTCGATGTCTTTCTCGCCGCCCCAGTCCAGCACCCGGATGGTGACCGGATCGCCGCCCATGGCCTCGATGACGCTGCGATAGGTCTCGGCCTGCGCCTGCTCGTCGGGCAGGGTCTCGCGGTTCATGAACAGGAACTCGCTGCGCAGCAGGCCGATGCCGACCGCGCCGGCCTGGGCGATCAGCGGCAGTTCGGCCGGGATCTCCATGTTGGCCTGCAACTCGATCGCCTCGCCGTCTTCCGTCATCGCCGGCAGGCGACGCAGCCGGGCGAGCTTCTGCCGCTCGCGGGCGAAGGCGGTGACGCCACGTCGTGCGGCGGCCAGCGTCGGCGGCAGCGGGTTGACCGTGACCACACCGGCGGCGCCATCCACCACCACGGTGTCACCCGGCCGGGCGTTCTGGCTGAGCCCGGCCACGCCCAGCACGGCCGGCATGCCGAGTGCGCGCAGCATGATGGCGGTGTGGCCATCGGAACTGCCCTCGTCGGTCGCCACGCCGGCCAGCCGCGCCGGGTCGAGCAGGGCGGCATCAGCCGGGCGCAGGCTCTCGCAGACCAACACCGCCCCCTGCGGCACGCTGGCGAAGTTGCGGAACGGGGTCTGGGTGAGGTTGCGCACCAGCCGGCGGGCAATTTCGCGTACCTCCTCGGCCCGCCGCTCGCGACCGGCCGGGTCGTCGTCGGTGGCGGGCGTGGCGAGAATGGCGGTGGCGATCTCCTCGCTGGCGTCCACCACGGCGGTCTCGGCGCTGACCAGTAACTCGGTGACGCGCCGGCGTGCTCCGCGCACCAGGCGCGAGGGGCCGAGCATCTGCAAATAGGCATCGATCAGCGGGGCGATTTCGGCCTGGCTGGCCTCGGGCAGCACCCCCAGCCGGGCGCGCAGCTTTTGCAACTGCTTGCGCGACTGCAGCACCGCGGCTTCCAGGCGCGCGGTCTGCGAGGCAATGTCGGCGGCGGCGATTTTCTGGCGCACCACCTCGGCGCGCGGTTCGGCGGCGCCGAACGCCGGGCCGATGGCAATGCCGGGTGAAACCGGGATGCCGACCAGCCGGCACTCGACCCGGGGGGAGGCGGCCGGCGCGGCGGCGCGAGGCCGGCGCGGCGGACGCGGTGCGTCATCCTCGGGAGGGGCCATCGCGTTGCAACTTGTCAGGAAATCAAAGTTTCGGCCGGATGCGGGTGGATATCAACGCGTATTTCCCGCGGCCGCGACGCCGAAGATCAGTCCGCCTCGTTGAAACCGCACTCGATCAGGTCGGTGAGCGCTTCCAGGGCCTCCTTGGCGTCCCAGCCTTCGGCGCGCAGCTCAATGGTGGCACCCAGCCCCGCGCCGAGCATCATCAGCCCCATGATGGAACGGGCCGGCACGGACTGGCCATCCTTTACCACGTCCACGGCGGCGCCGAAGCGCTCGGCGAGGGTGACGAACTTCGCGGCGGCTCTGGCGTGCAGGCCGCGGCGGTTGCGAATGGTCAGGATGCGGGTGAGGACGGGGACGTCGCTGGCGTCGAACCCGTCGCTGCTCATCCCGGCGGGTCCTCGCCCGAGGCCCTGATTGTGGCCGGCCGGGCCACCGCGCAGGCGGCCGAGGCGGGAAGGGCGGCCACCGGGATAGAGGCAGGGACAGCGCAGCCGTTCATGCCGTTGGCGGCCGCCGGTTGCGTCTCGCGCGGCCGACCATTGGGCAGTACGTGGCTGGCGGCGGCGATGTATTTGCGCCCGGCGGTCTGAGCACACTCCACCGCATCGACCAGCGGCTGGTTCGATCGCACCTTGGCCAGCTTGACCAACATCGGCAAATTGACGCCGGCGATCACCTCAACGTCCGGGCGGTCCATTTGCGAAATGGCGAGGTTGCTGGGCGTGCCGCCGAACATGTCGGTCAGCAGGACCACCCCGTCGCCGGTGTCCACCACGTTGATACAGCGCTTAACCTCGGCGCGGCGTTCCTCGATGTCGTCATCGGGCCCGATACAGACCGTTGCCACGTTCCGTTGAGCCCCAACCACATGTTCCATGGCCAGCCGCAACTCCTCGGCGAGACGGCCATGGGTGACCAGTACGAGACCGATCATGGGACGGTGTCAGGCCTCCTGTGCCCGGACGGACGCATGCTGCGGGTCGCACGGCGCCGCCACGCCGCGCGGCTGGGTCGGCATCTCTGCCTGGGGATCTGCGAGAGCGCTCGCCTCGCGGAGCAATTCACGGTGCGTCGTGGTCACTCGCCAGCCTGCCTCGGTCAGATGGGACGCCAAGCGCTCGACGATATGGACCGAACGGTGACGCCCGCCCGTACATCCAACCGCGATGGTTGCATATTTTTTGCCCTCTTGCACGAAACGCGGCAAGATCAATCCGAGCAGTCCAGTCACCCGGTCGAAAAATCCCCGGTAATCGGGATCCTCCTCGACATAGGCACCGACTGCCGGATCCATGCCGGTGCAGGGCCTCAGCACATCAACATAGTGTGGATTGCGCAGAAACCGGGCATCGAAAACCATGTCCGACTCGCGGGGCAGGCCCGCCGGAAACGCGAATGATATCAGGCCCACCGCCAGGCCGGTTTGCGCGTCCGCCTGCGCGTCCGCCGCATAGCGCCGTTCGATCAGCCGACGCAAGGCCGGGATCGGCACGTCGGAGGTGTCGATGACTACATCGGCCGCCTCGCGCAGCCGGGCGGTCAGCGCCTGCTCGGCGGCGATACCGTCGGCCACCCGGCCGTGCGGCGACAACGGATGGCGCCGGCGTGTCTCGGTGTAGCGGCGCAGCAACACCGCCTCGTCCGCCCAGGCATAAATCAGTTCCGCCGCCACCGCCGGATGCTGCCGCAGCCGGGCGAGCGTGGCCAGCACGGCGCTCACGTCAAAGCCGCGGCTGCGGGCGTCCACCCCCACGGCGACCCGCCGGCCCGCACCCGATGACCCGCCGCCACCGGTCACCAGGGCTTCGATCATGCCGAGCGGCGGATTGTCGATGGCTTCGTAGCCGAGGTCTTCCAGCATGCGCAGGATCGAGAGCTTGCCGGCGCCGGACAGGCCGGTAACCAGCAGCACGCTCTGGCGACCCGGGCACATGGCGGCCTGCCCGCCAGCCGAACCGGTCATGGCGCGCCCGGCTCCGGTGCAAACGCCCCGGCTTCCTGCTGCAGCCGTCCCTCGGCGCAGTCCAGCGCCAGGGCGACGCGCTGCGCCGCGCTGGCGGCGAAGGCGTCGAGCGCGATCAGCGGCAGGCCAAGCTGCGGGTGGCGGGCCGGGGAGGGAAGCCGGCCGGCCGGCCGGCCCAGCTCGATGGCCAGGGCCAGCCGGGCCCGCTGCAGGTGCGGCAGTCGCAACAGGCCCAGGCCGCGCACTTCCAGCAATCCGGCCAGGGCGGCGGGCGGGCTGGCCACGCCGTCCTCGACCTCCACCCGGTCGTCGGCCACCAGCACGAATCCGCGGTCGAGCAGACGGAGCAGCAGGTCCGACTTGCCGGACCCCGCTGGGCCTGTCAGCAGCACCCCCACAGCTTCGCGCGCTGCACAACTGGCGTGTATCTGCATGGCGCGCACCATGCAGATTCCCGCGCCGCAACGGAAGCCCGTTTTGTCCGGCCGCGCCTGACCGATGGGTTCGGGGGATGGGGTGAAGCAGGGCCAGGGCTCTGCGGTGCACCTGCCGCCGCGCGAAGCACGCCTCCGGCGTGACCGGGCAGTGCGCGCCTTCGGCGCGACGGGGCAGTGCGCGCCTTCGGCGCGACGGGGCAGTGCGCGCCTTCGGCGCGACGGGCAGCAGCCCCTTGCAACCCGTGCCATAAGTCGCGCGGTCCAGGACAGCGCCGGCCGAATGTGGGGTCCGGTCAGGTCTGGCGCGACCGCAGCTGCTCCATGGCGGCGCGGGTGCGCGATGCCGCCTCTCCCTGGGGTACCAGATGCAAGAACCGCTCATAGCATCGCAGCGCCGCGTCCACATGCTCGAGCCGCTGGTTGAGTATCCCCGCCTCGCGCCATAGCCGGGCATGATCGGTGGCGATGCGCAGCATGTCCTCGATGCAGGCCAGCGCCCCGGCCACGTCGCCGGCGCCGAGCCGGCGGGTCTTGATGTTGCCCTGCAGCCGCAACAGCACTGCGCGCGAGGACATGGGCGCCAGCAGCCCGGGCCGCAGGTCGGCCTGCTCTCCCTCGACCGCCCGGAGCAGTCGGTGCAAGGCCGCGGAGTTCGAGCGGGGTGCCGCCGGCGAACACGTCGAGCACGATGTTGCCGCCACTGCCCTCCATGGCCAGCAGGAAATGGCCGGGGAAGTCGGCGCCATGCGCCGGCCAGCCGACCGCGCGGGCAGCGTGCAGCCAGAGGATGCCGAGCGCCACCGGCAGGCCTCGGCGGCGCGCGATCACATGGATAAGGTTGGCGTTGCGCAGATTGTCGTAGTCCTCGGAGTCTCCGGCATAGGCGTGCCTCGCCGACAGCAGCAGCGCCAGCACCCGCACGCGGGTGGCGTTGTCGCCTTCCGGCACGCTGCCCGCGAGCTCAACCGCCTCGCGCGCCAGGTCCGAGAGGTGCGCCCGGGCGGCCAGCCAGTCGGCCTGCGGCGCGTCGACGCGGGCGAACTGCAGAGCGGCGTCCGCGAGGTCGATTTCGCTATCGGGCAGTTGCCCGATGGCATCGAGGGCGGCGCGAGGACCGATCATGGCGGGCATCCACCGGCGTTATTCCACCGCCGCCAGAGCCCCCGGTGGGTGTCGTGTGGCAGCCTCAGCGGTCCTTGGCGGTCATCTCCTCACCGGACGTGGCGGCGAGGATGTCGGGTGGCATGTTGGTGAAATCGGCGTCCAGACGGTTCGGGGCGCGGCGCCGGACCGGCTGCCGCCGCGGCCGCTCGGTCGGCTCGGGCGGCCGCAACTCCGCGACCGCTTCGCCATGCGACATGACCAGGAAAGACATTCCCTGCCGCGCCTGGTGCAGATAGAAACTCAGATTGCCCCGCAGATCGCGAACGCCGACGCGGGTTTTCCCTGCCTCGTCCATGCTCGCCTCCGTGTCAACGCGGAAACTGTGCACGCTGCGGTGGCGCTGGGCAAGTGTGGCGTGGCGGGGCATGGGACGTAGGAAGGCCAGGGCTCTGCCCTGGACCCGCCAAGGGCCGAAAGGCCCTTGGAACCCATTCCTTTAGTATGGGGTCCAGGGCAGACCCGCGGCCTTCCTTCAGCCTAATGGCCCGCTTCCTGCGAAAGCAGCCGGCCATGAGCAATCCGCACCCCCACTCCACCCTGCTCGTTTTCCTGCTGGCCCTGCCGTTCGCCTGCGCGCCCGGCGATCCGTCCCGGGCGGAACCGGCGTCAGGCGCTGCTCCGCGGCCCGTCACCGCGCTGTTCGGCACCCCGCCGGGCACGGGGCAGGCGGTTGTCCCGCCGCCGAAGCCGCCGGCCGGTACCACCGTGCCGCTGAGCCCCCAGGTCCGCCCGGCAAGTTTCGCCGGGCAAGCGGCTCCCTCGCCCGGCGAAGCCTGCCGCGTGGCCATCGTGCAGGCGGCGGTCCGCTATCACATCCCCACGGACCTGATGCTGGCCATCAGCCTGGTCGAGAGTGGCCACCGCGATCCCGTCACCGGAACCAGGATGCCCTGGCCCTGGACGGCGAACCTCGAAGGCCAGGATTACCGGTTCGAGACACCGGCGCAGGCGGCGGCCTGGGTCCGCCAGCAACAGGCAAACGGTTTCGCGTCGATCGACACCGGCTGCATGCAGGTCAATCTGAAGCACCACCCGGACGCCTTTGCGACCGTGGAAGACGCGTTCGACCCGGTGCACAACGCCGATTATGCCGCCCGTTTCCTGCGCTCGCTGTACGACGGGGCTGCCGGCGGGGTGTGGCTCCGCGCCGCCGGGTTCTATCACTCGCAGACGCCGGCGCTCGCCGATGGCTACGAAGGGCTTGTCGAGGCCGCTCTGAAAGGACCGCTGCCCGGCCAGTCGGCACTTTCCGTCCCGTTGGCGGCGGTCCCGTTCCGGCCAGTCGGGGGCGGCCAGTCCCTGTCCAACCATGCCGAACTGGCGCGGGTTATTCCGATGGCCGGCGGTCAGGTCGGCCGGGGGCTCGACGCCTACCGGGCCATGCCGATCCTGCTCGCCAGCCGGGCACCGCCGCTTCGCGTCCCGACAGGGCAACGGCCGTAGCCGGCAACCGGCCGCTGGTCCGAACCCGCAGCTCCGGATAGGGTGGTGGCACGACGGTGGTCAGCCAGGACGGGGAGCCAGTGATGACCGACGCCAAGGAACCGGCCGCCATCCGTGCCTGGCACGCGCATATCTACTACGACCCCGCTGCCCGCGAGACCGCCACCTGGCTGCGCGAGCGCCTCAGTGAGCGGTTTCCGGAGGCGCGCCTCGGTCGCTGGCACGACGGGCCGGTCGGCCCGCATGCGGGCGCGATGTACCAGGTGGCGTTCGCCACCGGCGACGCGCCGTCGCTGATCCCGTTCCTCGCGCTGAACCGGCGTGGCCTGACCATTCTGGTGCATCCCGATACCGGCCGCCCGAAAGAGGACCACCTGGAGCACGCGCTGTGGATGGGGGCGGTGTTGCCGCTCGCGGCGTCCATCCTGCCGGACAGCGAATGACGGCGGATACCGACATGCCCAGCCAAATCCGTCCCCTGCGCAACCGGCAGGTCCGCCTGGCCTCCCGCCCGGAGGCCATCCCGCAGGCCCGGCATTTCGAGATCGTGGAGTCGCCCATTCCCGAAGCGCCCGAGGGCGGCCTGCTGGTCCGCAACCGGTTTCTCTCGGTCGAGCCCGCCATGCGCGGCTGGGTCAGCGCCATCGCCAATTACGCCAAACCGGTCGGCATCGGCGAGGTCATGCGCGCCTTCGCCGCCGGGGAAGTCCTCGCCTCCCACCATCCCGACTACGCGAAGGGCGATCTGGTCAGCGGCCTGTTCGGCTGGCAGGACTACGCTCCCGTGATGCCGGCCTCGATCACTCGCAAGCTGCGCGAGCCGGACTTGCCGCTGTCGGCGTCCCTCGGGGTGCTCGGCCTGAACGGCGTCACCGCCTATTTCGGGCTTCTGGAGGTCGGCCAGCCGCAAGCGGCAGAAACCGTCGTGGTCTCCACCGCGGCCGGCGCGGTCGGCTCCTGCGTCGGCCAGATCGCCCGGATCAAGGGGTGCCGGACGGTTGGTATCGCCGGCGGCGCGGAGAAGGTCCGTCAATGCCTGGAGGAGTTCGGCTTCGACGCCGCCATCGACTACCGCGCCGGCGGCCTCGATGCCGCGTTGGCGGCCGCCGCCCCCGGCGGCGTCCATATCTATTTCGACAACACCTCCGGCCCGATCAGCGACGCGGTGCTGCGCCACCTGGCCGAGCGCGCCCGCGTCGTCGTCTGCGGCACCGCGAGCGTGGCGTCGTGGGAACCCTGGCCCAGCGGCCCGCGGCCGGAGCGCCATTTGCTGGTCAAGCGCGCCCGGATGGAAGGTTTTCTGGCCTTCGACTATGCCCACCGGACCGAGGAGGCGGTGGCGCAACTGGCGGCCTGGGTGCGCGCGGGAAAGCTGCGCAGCCGCGAACATATCCTTGATGGCATCGAGCAGGCTCCCGGCGCCATCGCCATGCTCTATCGCGGCGAGAACACCGGCAAGCTGCTGGTGCGGCTGTAGCCCATGGCGATTGCCGACCGGCTGCTGGCCATCCAGACCGACATCACTACCCTGCGGGTGGACGCGATCGTGAATGCGGCCAATTCCAGCCTGCTCGGCGGCGGCGGGGTGGACGGCGCCATTCATCGCGCCGCCGGGCCGGGCCTGCTGGCGGAATGTCGCAGCATCGGCCACTGCCCGACCGGCGAGGCGCGCATCACCGGCGGCCACGCCCTGCCGGCGCGCCGGGTGATCCACACCGTCGGCCCGGTCTGGCGCGGCGGCGCGCAAGGCGAGCCGGAGCTGCTGGCCGCCTGCTATCGCAACAGCCTGGCGCTGGCGGTGGGGCATGGCATCCGCAGCATCGCCTTCCCGGCGATTTCCTGCGGCATCTATGGCTATCCGGTCGAGGCGGCCACCGCGATTGCGGTACGCGAGACCGGCGCGGTCCTGGCCGCCGGCGCGCAGATCGAACAGGTTATTTTCGTGGCGTTCGACCGTTCGGTGGCGGCTTCCTACCGCGCCGCCTTGGGCTGATGCCGCCAGCCTTGCGTTCCAGGCAATGGCGCTCGCCCCTGTCGCGGCAGTTGATGAACGCTCCGGCTTTCACGATCGCACCGACATGATAAGCCGGCGCCACCCCGCCAACCATGCCGCCCGGCGGCCCTTGGATGCGCGAGCGAGCCTCCGCCGGGTTGGCCCGGTGTCGTTCCACCGCACCTTTGCCGACGCCATTTCCCCGGCGAAGCGGGGTCGCGAGCGATGTGAACCTGCGCGCGCTCCGGCTTCAATGGCCGGTCCGGGCGCTATGCGGGTGTGGCCCGGGACCCACCGGAGGCAGGCAATGACGCTGCGTCCGCAATGACGCTCCCCTCGTCGGCTTGCCTTTCAAAATCGTCCGCCATCTGAAGCAGGTAGCGGGCCAGTGTATCGTCGTTGATGTATTCAGCGGTATGGCGGTACCGCGCTGCTTTTTCTGATGGTCGTTCACACAACATCTCGATGCTCATTGGTTACGTAAGATTATGCACCAAGCGCCGCCACTCTCGCCCTTCATTGCCTTATGTCCAGGCACGAAACTCTGCCGCATGAACACATCTTCGCGACCGCACCGCAGAAGGAGCCGTCTGGGGGGGAGCGTCGGCATCGCCCCAACGCGGAGAAGTGACTGGCCAAGCACGGGCGGACAGACATGATGGTTGCGGTTCCAATCCGGCGATGTCGGCTTCGCTGTCGAATTCAGGTCGGAGGTCTTGCGAACCCGACCGGACGATCCGAAGGTTCGGCTGCAACCAGAAGGACATCTCCATGAGGTGGCTGCATATTGTCATTGCTTTGCTGGCGGCGGCGACCCTGGCTAGACAAGCCATCGCGGCGGACGGAGCTGCGGCCAGCGAAGAAGCCTCCATGCAAGTCGTGCCGCACACCACTTCGCGCGCCGTGCTGCCGCGCGATCTGATGACCCGGGAGGAGCGGGCCAGCTTCCGCGCCCAGATGCAACAGGCGACCCCGCAGGAGCGCAACGCGCTGTGGCACCGGGAGCTTGTCGTCCTGGAGCAACGGGCGGCGGCTCGCGGGGTGGGCCTGGCCGTTCCGACCATGCGGGCGGACGGCACGTTCTATCCGCACGAAATTCATGGCAACGGACCCGCCCGATGGCAGACCGGAGGGGTCCGGGCACCTTGATATCCGGCTTGCTGAAAAGCGCTGGCTGAGCCGGCGCCCGCCGACCGGCCCACCATTGCATGATGCGACCGGATGATGGATCGTTGCGGTCCGGCTCCTGCGGAGCCGGCGCGCGCGTCGGCGGGTCACGGCCGCTCGTCAACGGGACCCGAAGCGGATGCCGCCATGCGTTTTGCCCACGGCCTGTGCGCCGCCGTCTGCCTCCTCGCGTTTGCCGCTCCCGCCGCGGCGCAGGATGATATCCTGACCCCGCAGGCGCTGTTGCAGGGCTGCGAGGCGCTCATCGAGAACGCACCGACCGCGAGCGAGATGCAGATGGGTGCCTGCGCGGGCAGCGTCGCCGCTGCCCTGGCCATCGGCCAGGCGCAGAATCTGATCTGCATGCCAGGCGATGGCGGCGTGCTCGGGGCGGCGCGCATCGTGGTGAACTTCATCTATGAGCGGGGCGAGCGGCGGGTCCAACCCTTCGGCGCAGTGGCGTTGGCGGCATTGCGGGCGCGCTGGCCGTGCGGGCAATGAGCCCCGCCCGCAGAGGCATCGTTCTCAGGTAAATGATGGGCGGACGAACGTGTCCTGCGCGGACCGTCAGGGCCTCGGGCCCCCTGCCATGTGCCGCAGCGGTCGGTCTGCGCGATGGTTGGCGGCACCGGCCCTCGCGGTCAGGCCGACGCGCCGATCAGCCTGCTGCACCGCACTGTCGCCGATGCAGGGCGTCAGAGCACCCGGCGAATATCCCCCGTTGCTGTGGACAACTCTGGGGGCAAGCCCGATCTTGTTCTGCATCCGCCCGGGGCTTCAGGCAGTTGGATGAATTGCCGCGAAACTAGGCAACTATCCGTAAGATGCTGATTTGACTCTTTCCCTTGACACGATTTTGTCTGTTGGCAGAACGTTCTCCCGCTGCGGGAGACATTACGGGACGCGTGTTTCAGCCTGTGCGCAAATGCGAGCCAGGTGCGACGTCCGGCACGCATGTATTCCCCTGCGATCTTGTGAGCGGCAGCAGCGAGCGGGTATGAGTGAGCCAGGCTTGACAGCCCAGGCCAGCTTGGCGCCATCCTCACGCGGTGCAGGCTGCGCGTTCGTGCCGAAAGTGAACAAACTTCATCTTGGGTGAACGCAGTCCGAAGTTTCCCAGTGGAGGGAGATTTTCTGTGGAACCGTGCGCTGAAGCGAACGAGAGAGACAAGCCTTGCGTTACAATATCAGCAACGGCATCTCCCGTTGCTGGTTGGAATTATGAAGTCGTTTGCCCAAAACTCGGAAAAGTAATACACGGAACTGCACCAAACCGCGAGACGGCCGTGGCGGAAGTCCTTGCCTGGCTTGCTCAGTTCAATTGCTCCATACGAGACGCCTACATCCCGCCGATCCCGCCATTTGCACTATGACGCTTTGATATACGGCGAGCCGCAACGGACGTGATCACCCGCCTGATAAGGCAGACCCGACAGCGTTCGGTCCCGGTGGTGTAGTCCGCCTGGTCGGGTCAGTGTCGCGTTGCCCGGGTTTGACCTCGGCAAGCGCCTGTCGTTCCTTTGCGTGAGCGCTCCGAATCTGGTCCTGATCGTTGGCCCTGCTTGGCTGCATCTTTGCCGGGCGTTGTCCAGTTTCTAGGATAACGTCGGCCAGACTGGCAACGTCTCGCCCATAAAGTTGTTCGATAAAACAAAGAGCTGACGGGCCCTGACCGTTTACCGTCAGGGTGAACGCGCCCGCATCGCACGACCGATGCCATGGCCAGTCACATGTCGGGCTTTGGCCGGCCGGCAACCACAGCATTTCGATTGAGCATGTTCGCCGAACCGCTGGGGTCGTCGTCTCGGGTCCGGAAGGTGGGAAAATGACGCAGCATTGCCCAAGCGGCAATCAAGTGACAGCGCACGCGCTGATCGAATGCCGGCGCAGCGGCCACGAACCAGTGGTTGTGTTGGTGACCGAATAAACCCAGCCGCGCACGACGTCGCGAGCGCGCCGGTGCCGATACCGCCGGATCGGGCGCGCAGACCATGCAGGACCAAAGGACGGACGAGACCAACGCCACCGTGACGCTGACGGCCGGCGTGGGCGCGGCATGTCATTTCGAAGATGCGCTGACCGTTCGCTCGCGTCGCGACCCTTGCGCCATCCTCTGATGCTCCACAAACTCTCTTCGGGTGAAGGGGGGGAAGTATGCAAGCACGGACGTGCGGCCCTGCCGCGGCGAGCTGAGATGGGACACAGCGACCCGCTAGATGCTATCTATCTTTTTGGCCGTTTTCTCCTCTCCGGGTTGTGCATCGCCGTTGCGGTGCACGCCATGCGTTACTCCAGTCTGGTGAGCGCCAGGAATGGTCGGCATGTACGGCTTGCCCGGGTCGGGTCGGCCTTGCTGGGCCTGGCGGCGATGTTGTCTACCTTTGACGCGGTGGAAAACGTCTTCCTGCTTATTCACGACCCGACAGCGCTCTCCGCCTGGTTATGGCTGTTCTGCTTCGACATGCTCGTCCCCTTCTACGCCTATCTGTTGGTCCGCGCTTGGAAGCAGCGCGACCAGGCCGAGGAAGAACTGGTCCGGCTGACGGCCACCGACCAACTCACCGGCGCGCTGAACCGGCGCGGCTTTTTCGAGCGCGCGGTGGCCGCGATCGGCCAGGCGTGGCGGGCAGGGCAGATCGTGACGGTTGTGATGCTCGATATCGATCTCTTCAAGGCCGTCAACGACCGGTTTGGGCACGCCGCTGGCGACGATGTGCTGCGCCGTTTCGCCGCCGCGGTGGCTCTGGAGCTGCGACCTGGCGACGTGTTCGGACGTGTCGGCGGCGAGGAATTCGCGCTGCTGCTGCCGGGCAGCGACGAGGAGGAGGCGCTGGGCACGGCCGAACGGCTTCGCCAGCGGGTGCGCGTGGAGGTCGCACATCCCGATGCCAATGCCACGGTGACAATGAGCGCCGGAGTCGCCTGTCTGCAGCCGGGACTGGAGCCGGAGCCGTCGCTCGTGTCCGGCCTGTCCGCCGCCGATTGGGCGTTGTATTCAGCGAAAACCGCTGGCCGGGACCGAGTTCCTGCTGGCCGCGCCGCCGGTTCCGTTCACCCAGGCTGCAGAGGCACAAAAGTCTCGCTTTGCAGTTGGCACCCCCAGGCCCCCGGCGCCGGGCAGGGCCGCTGCAACGACTCCCCCAGGGGTAGCGGCCGACTGACCGGCGGCCGTCGGCGGAGCCCCGTTCGCCCCAATCCAGCCCCTGGCGCGACCTATCCGCTCCCTTGGCGCTTTCGGGCCGTGTTTCCCCAGCGCGCGCCCTTTTGCCGCAGCCTGCCAGAGGCCAGAGGGCATGATCCGGAAATGCACCAGGCGGCCAGTCAGTCGGCTCCATCAGGCGCAATGCTATCGAAATGAGCAGCGCGGCGGGAGGCTGAATCCGGATGGCCGCAGGAGATCGAACGTGACCGACGACATCGATCCCGAGATGGCCCGGTGGGTGAACGCGGAGACGGAGAGGGTCGAGCGCCAGGGATGGGTGCCCGGTAGCCTGCGGGAGAACGAGATACTGGCGACGTGGCTCCGTGTCCGACCGACAATATTCGCCCGCCTGCAAGCCGCTGGCCCGGACATAGCCGCCAAGACGGTGTTCGTTCTCGACCAGAAGAGACGTGAAGCAGAAAAACAGTACATCCAAGGTGGGTGGTGGCCCCCAATGTGACGCGGCGGAGGAAGCCACGAAGGCATGGCTCATGCTGTGTCCGCACGATCAACACCCGGACGCTGACGCGCGGCCGGTGAACCAACTGGCGCTCTGCCGGCTTCGGGACGCGGGGGCGGACGCCGACCCATCAGCGGCGTTCCTCCCGCAACTGGCGATGCGAGGATTGGCGGAAGGCATCTGATTCCAACGCAGGTTGGCGGCAAAACACCCAGACCAAGACGGCATGGTGTTGGCCATCCATCGGTTGCTGGCGCCTGGGGTCGACGCATCGCGGGCGACGGAGTGGCTGCTTTCGAACCCGAAATCTTGGTCGGAAACAGTAGATGGAGAACCGGTTGCACCAACTGGGACAGGCGCAGGCGCCGCTTGAAGCGGCAGTGGGGGGGCTCGAGGCCGCTTTCGATGGGATGGTGGCGGCCAGTTAAAGCCGGAAGACGCTGGGTCGCGGCGCTTGCCCGTTGCGCTTTTGCCCGTCTATGTTGCCCATGCGTTCACTGTCTCAGCTGCTTCCCTGGCAACCTCAACAACGTCCGGGCGGGCAACTGCGCCACGACCATCGCGGAATGGCGGCCCGTATCTACGGCGCTGGTTCCAATGACCCGGTTGCGGCCTGGCTGGACCTGACCGGCGACATCCCACCCGGCGCCGGCGGGGTCCGCCCGCGCCGCCGCGCCGGGTTCACCGGGAAGCGACATCGCAGCCCTTGTCCCGCGGCGACGAGTGCAGCAACTCGGCGAAGACGTCGGCCATCTCGCAGGGCGAGCGAAGTCGCCACGGATGGCCACCCTGCCGCCGGCGACTGTAGACCGCCAGTAAACCGGTGCCCGGCGGCCGGTGCGGCATGCCCTGAAACAGCGCGCTCTGATCCAAAGGGGCCACAAAGCCGGTGCCGGATAGAACGCTGGCGCCCATCTCGGCGACCCGTCCCCGGTAGGCGGCGGCACGCTCGGGCGTGCGGGAGTGATAGAATCCGGTGGCGACACTCCAGTCACCGTTCGCTTCGGCGCCAAGTTGCTCCAGGAAACGGGCCGCATAGGCGACGTTGGTCGCCGGATCGAACGCCTGTTCCAGAGAAGCGAAAGCGGACGGGTGGTACTGCAGGTTTACCTGCATGCAGCCCACATCCAGCAGACGCACGCCGCCGGCGAGGCCTTGTCTGGCCCAGGCCACCGCCTGTTCGCGGTTGTCGAAGAAAAGGCTGGCGCCGTCGGCGTTGACGGCCCACGGCCAGGCCCGAACGTCGCCGGTGACCGGCCGGCCGCTCTCGACCCTGGCGATGGTGGCAAGGAGGCCGGGTGGAAAATGGTGGTGACGATCCGCCTCCTCGATCGCCGCAGTGCACAGGGCGGTTTGCGCCACATCCCAGGGTGGAGAAGGGCCGGCAGCCGAGGCGGACGCGGCGGCGAGCGAAAGCACCAAACACCCCGGCAATGTTCGGCGGACGGCGCGTAACGGCTTGTCGGGAAGAGATCTATGCGCGGTGCGGTGCTGCATCGGACCAACCCTAAAGGTGGCGCCCGATCAAAGACAAGGGCGGTGATCGAGCCGCTCCGACAGGTCGGCCGCCTCGGCCGGTGGGACGTCGCGCCGGACGCGCTGACCCTCCGCGACCTGCCGGACCGCGTCCACATGGCCGCGGCAGCCTGCAGCCCGTGCGACCGGCGGGGCCGCGTGTCTTTGCCCCGGATCGTCGCCGAGCTGGGCAAGCCGGTGTGGCTGCTGAACCGGTTCGACGCGTGCTGGCGCTGGCTGATCAGACGGCGCGACAGCCCATGGCATCCGACGCTGCGCCCCTATCAGCAGCCGCAGGCGGCGACTGGGGTTCCGTCATCGCTGGCCTTCGCAGTATGTAACGCACCCCACGAGCGCTGCGGCAGCGCGTTGGATGCCGTGCCCGAGCGCGGGAACGCGCGGCTGCCGGTCAGTGGCAGACCTCGCGGAAAACCGGACGCCCCCATGGGTTGTACCCCACGACCCGGCGGTGGCAGGTTGGGACGTAGACCCGCTGGCAACCCCAACGATCGCATTGCGTGGTCCAGTAGCCTGCGCGGCCAGCGCCGGGCACGACCAGGCTGGCGGCGCTGAAGATCAGGACGGCCAGGACGACGGCTTGGGTCGTTCTCATGGTGGTTCCTCCTGTTGGTCGAGTTCGCTCCCCCGGCGCCAGCACCGGGTCGGCAGCCTCGGTCATAGTGCGTTTCTCAGATGCACGGGTCAGATTGAAGGGACAAATAGACGAGACCCGCGATGATCGCCGCGACGCTCGGACCGGCGATGGCGGTCAGGGCCAGCGGCAAGCAGCCGGCGCGCCGCGCCTCGGCAACTGCCTGGCGTGCGTCGGCGGCGCTTTGTCGGGCGGCCTCCGTGTTCAGCCAGCCGCCGTTCATCCCACCACAACAACCTAAGCGGGCATAATTTCAACCTCAAAGGGAGATAGCCGCGCATTTTTGCGTTGTCAATTCGGGAGAGGTTTCGCTTTTTAGGACACTGGAGCCTTTCCATTATCCCAATTTGCGAGCGGTAGGAAAAGAATTTGCACGTCTGAGACAGCCGCCTCGTGACCAGAACATATTATTTTCTGAGGCTTAGGCGGGAGTCATGCCTCGCTCGGCGGATACGTCGAGGCACGGCACATGGGTTGCGCTGCGGGGGGCAGCAAAGAGGACCCCGCCATGTCACTGATCGCCAGCAACCCAAGCCTCTCCACGTCGCATTTTTTGTTTTCAACGGGCTCGGTCGACCCCAACACCGGCTATGCCGGTTATTATGCCGACAACGCGGCAATTCCCGGCACGCTGTGCCAGGATTGGTATGTCTACCAATGGGAACGGCAGGAAAGCGCCAGCCAGTCGGAATACCTGGACCCGGCCAATGCGAATATGTCGACCGGCGCCGACAATGACCCTTTTTACGGGTCGTCGATCTATACAGTCGCAGCGCCGGATGGCTCCGGTCAGTTCAGCGTCTTCAACGACAACGGCCAGTTCGTTTACGACATGCGCAAATCGGTCGACCCGGCAACCGCGGCCTCGACATCCGCCTATGGCAGCCCCGACCTGGGCTTGCAGACCATGCCCGGCCTGATGGGCGGTGCCGCGATCACGCTGGACCACCCGATCACGCTGTCGCTCGACGCGAGAATTCGCGAGGCTGATGTCGCCTATGCCGCCGGCACAACCGAGCAGCCCTTCGCTGTCACCAATCCGCTCGGTTCGGCCGGAATGGGGGTGGTTCTCACCTTCAACTCGGCAAATCTCCACGTCACCCTGTTTCTGCAGGCCGAACTGGCGGATTCACGGTTCAACACCACGCCAATCGCCTACCAGAACACCAGTTTCGATGGCTATACGACGACGGTGATCTATAACGACGTGAATGCCAGTGGCGCGGAACTGCCCTATGTGACCGGCGACACGCCGGAGCAGATCAAATGGAACATCAATGCGATGCTCCAGGATGCCATCCAGGGCGTCCCCTCGCTGGCCGAAAACGCGGCACAACTGGACAACATGAGCCAATGGCATTTCAACAGCACCTATGTCGGATTGGAGATGGGCGGCACCAATGCGCCGACGCTTGAGGGCAGCGCCACTCTGGATATGCAGGTCTCGAACCTGAACCTGCAGGTTGATCCGACCACGACGTATGACGCGTCCACCGCGCCGAATGGCGGCAACGCGCTGATATCGGCTTCCTACGGCGATGCGCCGCAAATTCAGTTCACCGACAACACAAGCGGGCTGTCGGGCACGACCTATGGGGTGGCCTATACCGGACCGGTCGCCGGCATCAAATCCGAATATATCTATGAAGGAACGGATTCGATGCATTTCATTGCTCCGCCGGACACCTATATCGTTGGCGGCCAGGGCGACGATAACATCACCGCCACGTCGGGAAATAACATTCTCGATGGCGGCGCTGGATCGAACGTGCTGACCGGGGGAAGTGGGGATGACACTTTCTACCTGTCCGGACTGTCCGGGCTGTCCACGTCGGACACCATCGATAATTTCCATGGCGGCGACGCGGCGACGATTTGGGGTGCGCTCAGCAATGTGAAATGGGTTGACAGCCAGGGCGTGTCCGGGGGCCACGGACTGACCTTGCTGGCAACCGGCTCCAAGGGACAATCTCTCAGCATGACGTTCAGCGGATTGACGACCGGAGACCTGTCGCATCTTTCAATTTCGTCCGGTAATGTCGGTGGGACTCCTGACATGCTCATCTATAATTCTTAGATGAAAAAATGTTGTTGTTCGCTGTCTTATGGTCATGAACAGGCCCAGGCTTCGACCTCACACCCGCTGCCGTGCATGCTGGAGCAAGCATTCATGGCCCTGGACTCGGCCTGCTGGCGTGTTGAGCCTTCACCGACGGCGAAAACACCCTGGCTCTCGATCGCTGCCACGGCGGCGCAACCCCTCGAAAGGCTGACGACAAGTTCGCAGTCGCCGCCATGTTTCCTGCACTCGGCGAGCGCAACGCTGTTGGCCGCCGCTGCGGTGGCTTTGCCGTAGGCCCAGCCTGCCGCGGTGCTCCGCGCGCCATAGGCGATGGCAGCGAACGAGACTGACGGTTCGCTGGACTGTCTGTTGCACGCAGAAATGCAGCTGTTCCGGTAAGGACAGCCCGCATCTAACGAAGAGCTACACGAGTAGGTGAAACATCCCTCAATGCAGGTTGCAGCCCAAACTGGCTCAAAGTGTGCGGGCAAACCGAGCACGGCGGCCGTGACCAGAATAACCGTCGAACAAAATTTCATCGTCCTCCCCCTGTTTGAGATGCCATTGACGGAGCGGTGCCAGTGCAACGATACGCTCCCTGTGCCCGCGGTCAAACGCTGGAGCTGAACAAATTCGTGCGCTCTGCCGCCGCCCAAGCATCCGACCTCCCGGCGCCATCTGGTTAGAACGGCAAAGGGAAGTTGATCTGAACGCAAGGGCTGCGGATTCCGACGAAAGCGGCCACCTGTTCCACCCGCATCGCGGCCACCATTCCATTTTGATGGCGACCACCACCCCCGACAACGCCCAGGCGCGGGCATGCGCCCGGACCATCATGGGGTGGCAGCCGGTGCCCGTGGTGCCGGTGCCGATGACCCGGTTGCGGCCTGGCCGGTGACGACCCGCTGTGGCGAGCCGCCCCAGGGTGAGCAAATACCCGTGTTCTGCTTGAACGGTTGTGACCACCGCAATTATCTACCGGTCATAAATCGGATTGGGGGGAACGATGGATAATATACAGTTGCAGACAGATCTCATGGTGCTGGGTGCGCCGATCGCCATCGTCATGCTTCTCGTGCTTGTTGAGCGCCTGTCGAAGCGGTAATTCCGTTCGCAACGAGCAGCCCGGATGTCACAGATAGGGTTCGGAAGGCCCATCCGCTTGATCTGCACGGTGGCGGTATTGCGCGCATGGGCCTTCCAACCCAATGAGGGTTGCCCCTGGCTTACTCGCCTGCCGGCTCGATGCCGGTGCCCGTGTCCCACCGCTCGCGCCACATTATCCCGAGCCACGCGACGGTCGGGACGGGCCCCACGTCCCGCGAAGGCGGGTGGCATCATTCGACCGGGCGTGACTGGCGGTGACGGAAGAGCGTTCCGCGCCGGTCCCCGCCGCGTGTGCCGCGGGACCGCGAACCTAGGGTTTTCAGTTGACCGCTTGACCGCAGCCCGTCCAAGTTAACCTGCGGCGTGCGAAGGCGGGGGGAAACGCACGCGGAAGTTGGTCCTCTGTTTTATAGGAGGGGCTTCGCTATGCTCAATGCGTTTCTGCTTCTGGTGATATTACAACTGACTGGCGAACTCATTGTCGAAAGCCTGGCGGTTCCCGTGCCGGGAATGGTGGTCGGTCTCCTGCTTCTGTTAGGTATTCTAGTGCTGCGTGCCCGCTGGCTCGGCACGGCGCACGCCATTCCTCCTGGCCTCGACGCCACGGCGCGGGGCCTGCACTGGAACTTTGGACTGCTTTTCGTTCCCGCCGGCGTTGGCGTGCTGACGCAATACGATCTTCTGGCGACCGAGGGAGCGGCGATTCTGGCCGCGGTTCTGGTCTCCACTGTGTTGGCCATCGCCCTAACGGCGCGGATCGCAGATCAGCCCCTGGTTGAGCAGCAGGCGACCGTACAGGGTCTCTCACCGGAGTTGCCGCATTGATGCCCACCGACTTCGCGCTGGCCGGCAAGTGGTTGGCGGTGCACCGGCCCCTGGGCGCCCTTGGGCTTACCCTCGGCGGTTATGCGATCGGACATTTTCTGTGGCGTCGCAGCGGCAAGCACGCAGCCCTGAACCCGACGCTCATTGCAATCGCCATCGTCGCCGCGGCGCTTCTGGCGATGCATCTTGACTACCGAACCTATTTCGAAGATGCGCGGATAGTGCACCTGCTGCTGGGCCCAGCCGTGGTCGCGCTGGCCGTACCGCTATACCGGCATCTCCCGGCGCTGCGGGCGCGCGCCGGCGCTTTGGTGGCTGCGCTGCTGACCGGGTCGCTCGTCGCGATCCTCTCCGTGACGTTCATCGCTTGGTGCCTTGGCGCGTCGCGGCTCACGATTCTCTCCCTCGCCCCAAAATCGGCCACCACCGCCGTCTCCATGGCGGTGTCGCAGTCCATCGGTGGCGTCGCTGCGCTGACGGCGCTGGTGACCGTGACGGCTGGCATCATTGGCGCGCTGCTGGGCCCGCCGCTGCTCAACGCGATGCGTGTGCGTGACGCGATCGCGCGCGGCTTTGCCATGGGTATTGCCAGTCACGGCATCGCTACCGCCCGCGCCTTTCAGGAAAGCGAGGCCGCCGGCACGGCATCCGGTCTCGCTATGGGGTTGAACGCGGTGCTGACCGCGATGCTCATTCCAATGTTGCTCAGGATAGTTGGCGGTTAAGGCCCGGCGCGGGGTAAGACGGGGCGCGACGACATCGATACAATCTGGCGCCCCCAGCAGGCACCGGCGAATTGCCAAGGCGCGGGATTGTACGCGCAATACCTCGGGAGCCAGCCGTTATCTGTGGCGCAAGGCGCGGTGCGGGAATAGGTTGCTGAATGTTGGGCGACAGCGTTTCGGCGGCGGCGTTATTGTCCGGCCGGCCGACAAAACAACTCACAGGGTGAGGAAATGATGGTCAGATTGACGGTCCTGGTTGCCGCAACATCAGTGCTCCTGTCGCTTTGCGGAGCCGCTTATGCGGCCCCCCTATGTGGGGGGAAAAATCAGCAGCCCTGCGCGCAACCTACCATCAGCGACGGCGCGGCGAAGGGGCAGGCGACCGAGCGGACATACACGCCGAACTCGGCAGGTGGAACCCACGGGACGCCGAGCATGGCGGTCAAAGGTTCCGGCGTTCCGAACAACACCCATTGAAACCCGATCCCGCCCCGCGGCCACCGCCAGACTGTAGCTGGCGGACAGACTGTAGCTGGCGGAGCATGACTTCCGCAGGATGCCGCCGACGTTGACCTGGCCGCGGCGGAGTGGCCGGGGTGACGAGACACCCAGTTGCTGACCCCCTGCGGCAGAGGTGCGCCGCTTGCGGCACGTCCGGTCGCGCCGTCGTGGATGGCTGGCAATAAAGCCTGGCGATCACAGAGGCCCCGAATGCCCGGGCCATCCGCACTGCCGCGGAGGCGAAAAGTACCGAATATCCAAAGACGGCCATGTATAGTCAAGGCCTCTTCTAATGCCTCCCTACAGAATTCGACATCCATCGTGTTCGACAGCCGCCATGACAATACCTTCCAGCTGCTCCAGTCCATCACCGCCACCAGATACTGGAACCCGCGCTGCATCGGAATGTAGGTGATGTCCGCGCACCAGACCTGGTTCGGCTGGTCATTCACCTTGTTGCGCAGCAGATAGGGCCAGATCTTGTGCTGCGGATGCGCAACCGTCGTCTTCGGTCGCTGGTAGACCGCTTCCAGCCCCATCTTCCTCATCAGCCGCTTCGCCCGCTGGCGGCCAACCTCGTGGCCCAGTCGTCGCAGATGCCGTGACATCTGGCGGCTGCCATACCACGGCGTCTGCAAGAACTGCTCATCGATGATCCTCATCAATGTCAAGTTCAGCGGGATCTCATCGCACGCCCGTTCATAGTCCGA
>CAWDQN010000013.1:0-4006 GCA_963804495.1 uncultured Alphaproteobacteria bacterium
CTCAGCCGATTTCAGCACGACCGGGTGGATGGTTCGCGGACCGGGCGGCGCGGCCGGTGCGCTGCCGCCGGTGGACCGGATCGCCGCCACCATCGGCACGCTCGGTGTGGGCAATGACGACCAGGCGGTTATCGTCGTCGACGGATTTCCTGCCGCGGCCCGGGTCTACTGGACCTTCAAGGTGCTCGGCCACGCCGACGTATCGATCCTCGACGGTGGCCAGCTCGGCTGGACCGGGCCGATCGAGCGCGCACCGGTGACACGCCCGCCGGCAGTTTTCACCGCGCATTACACCGATGCGCTGCGCGCCGAACTGCCCGAAGTTGCCGCTGCGGTAGCTGGCAGTGGTACGAAGCTGGTGGACGCGCGCCCGATGTCGCAGTGGAACGGCACCGCTAGGTCGCCGGTTGTGCGCCAGGGTGGGCATCTGCCGGGCGCGGTCTCGCTGGATCAGGCCGCGGCGCTGACGGCGGATGGGCGCCTCAGGTCGCGCAACGAACTGGCGCTGCTTTTCATGCCGGCCGGCAGCAAGCCGGCGATCGTCTATTGCAATGTCGGCTATCTGTCCGCCACCGACTGGTTCGTGCTGTCCGAGGTGCTGCACCGGCCCAACGTGAAGCTGTATGACGGATCGATGTCGGAATGGACCGCCGACCCGTCCCGCCCTGTCGAGCAGTGAACGAACCGAACCCGCGCCGCCCCGGGCGATTTCCGCACCGTCCTGACATGGCGGTGGCGGCGGTCGCCGCCTGCCTGTTGCTGGCGGTCGGCGTGACGCTCGGGCAAGGCGGCGCATGGTCGCCGGCGGTGCTGGCGAGGATGGCACTGCTCGGGGTGGCGGCGGCGCTCGGCTGGGTCTTTCAGGAGAGTTCCTTCGGCTATGCCTCCGCCTTCCGGGCCTGGATGACGCGCGGCGACGGGTCCGGGCTGGCGGCGGGGGTGCTGGTGGCGGCGGTGGCGGCGCTGGTGATCGTTCCCGTCTCGGAGCTGGGCGCGGGCTATGGCGGCTATGTACAGCCGCTCGGGCCGCCGGCGGTGGCCGGGGCGGCGCTGTTCGGGCTCGGCATGCAGCTTGGCAACGGCTGCGCTTCCGGCACGCTGTATGCGGCGGGCGGCGGGTCGCGGCGGATGTGGGTGGTGCTGCCGTTCTTCTGCGCCGGCGGCGTGCTCGGCAGCCTTGTCTTGCCGGCCGCTCTCGATCTGCCGTCGTTGCCGCCGGTCGGGCTTGGCGACCTGTTGGGACCCTGGGGCGGGCTGGCGGCGACGCTGGCGCTGGCCGGCGCGCTGGCGGCGCTGCTGCTGCGCCGCGGCCCCCGGCCGGGCGCCGCGCAACTGCGCGCGGCAGTGGCGATCGGCGCGCTGGCGGCGCTGGCCTTCCTGCTTTCCGGCCGGCCCTGGGGGGTGACGTCAGGGCTGACGCTGTGGGGCGCCAAGGCCGTGGGCGCGCTCGGCGTCGATCTCACGGGGACCGCCTACTGGTCGTGGGACGGTCCGCGGCAGGATTTGGCCGGGTCGCTGCTCGCCCAGGACTCCTCGCTGATGGATATCGGTTTTATTCTCGGCGCGACACTCGCCGCGGCGTGGCGTGGCCGGTTCCGCGGCCAGATATGGCCGCCGGTGCGCGGGCTGGTTGCCGCGGCGGCCGGGGGATTGCTGATGGGCATCGGCGCGCGGCTTGCCTTCGGCTGCAATATCGGAGCGATGGTGGGCGGCATATCGTCGGGCAGCCTGCATGGGTTCCTGTGGTTCTTTGCCGCCCTGCCCGGGTGCTGGCTGGGTATCCGGCTGCGCCCCTGGTTCTTCGCGGAGGGAGGCGGCGTGCCGGTTGCGGTTGTTGCGGCAAACTCCGGCCGATAGCAGAGCGCTGAAAAAGGGCCGTCAGATTGGGGTGCTTGTGATCGGCACCGGGAAGATAACCGAACTGAAACCCAAGGCCGGAGGGTACACTTCCGCTGTGGCACCCTTCCGATGGGTGACTGCGGCGCGAATCTCGCTGACCAGGGCGAGACCGATTAAGAATGAGCGGGGCCATGGCGTGGCGGCGGGCGATCGGCGGTGACAGGCAGGGCGCGGGTCATGGTGGAGGCACTGAGCAACCTGGACTGGCCTGGCGCGGGCATCGGTTGGCTGCGGGGCCCGGTGCGGGCGCTGAAGCGTTCACTCGCACGGATGCACTCCCACCGGAGCACGTTGGTTGCCGCTGGCTGCGCCTTCTACGCGACGCTGGCGCTGTTCCCCGCGCTCACGCTGCTGCTGTCGCTCTACGGCCTCGCCTTCAGCCTGAGCAGCGTGGAGCCCCAACTTGGTCTGCTGCGCGATTTTGTGCCCGCCGAAGCGCATACGCTGATCACGCGCGAGGTGCATGCGCTGGTCACCCGCCGCCACGGCACGCTGGGTCTCGGCGCAGCCATTGGCGCGTTGGTAACGCTGTGGAGTGCCGGCGCGGGAACACGATCCATGCTGGCGGCGCTGACCCTCGCTTACGAAAGCGAGGAGCCGCCCAGCGCGTTGCGGCTGCACCTGACCGGACTCGGCATGACGTTGGGGCTGCTGACGGCGGGTGCGGTGGCTCTGGCGCTGCTGGTGGCTCTGCCGGCGCTACTGGCCCATCTCGGCGTGCCGCATAGGGCGCGCGGGCTGTTGCACGGTGCGTCGCTCTGCATTCTCGCAGCATCAGTCGCGGCATCGCTGGCAGGGCTATACGGGTTTGGCCCGCCGCCTCGCCGCGGCGAGGTGCGGGTCGTTTGGCCCGGTACAGTGCTGGCGACCGGGCTGTGGCTGACGGCGTCCACCGCATTCAGTCTTTACGTGGTCCGCATCGTCGGGCTGGGCGCCACCTTCGGCCCACTTGCCGCCGCTGCCGGGCTGATGCTGTGGGTGTACGTTACCGCCTATGTTACGCTGCTCGGTGCCGAGTTCAACGCGGCGATGGAATTCGCCGCTGCGCCGCCAGGCCAATTGGCCCGGTGAACCGGCTGCCTGGGCCTGTCCATTGCAACGCAGCAATGAAATCACGGATGCCATCGAAGCTGCAAACGTCAGCCATCACGGACCTGCGTCATTCGGCAACGCACCGTCGTCCGAATGTTTAATTTCTTTCTTGCCGGAATTAGAAAAAAGAGGACAGTTCCGGCTGCGACGGGCAATAGGGTCCGCGCCGAAAGCGAGGTGACACATGCGGTTGGCAAGGATCGGGGCAGCAGCGATGCTGGCGATGGTGCTGGGAGGCGGGCTGGCCGCCCTGCCCGCCCTGGCACAGACGGACGACCTGACGGCCCGTAGCCGGGCACTGGCAACGGAATTCCAGGACAAGCTGCGCGCCCAACTCATGGGGGCGCTGAAGGCCGGCGGGCCGCTGCTGGCGCTCGATGTCTGCCAGAAGGCGGCGCCGGCGATCGCGCAGGAGGTTGGCGCCCGCGCCGGGGCCACGATCTGGCGCACCAGCCTGAAAGCCCGCAACCCACGCGGCACGCCAGATTCCTGGGAGCGCACGGTGCTGCAGCGGTTCGCCGCCCGCCGCGCCGCCGGGGAGGACCCCGCAACGATCGAAACCTTCGCGCAAACCACGACCGGCTTCCGCTATATGAAGGCGATCCCGATGGCCGAGCCGTGCGCGCAGTGTCACGGCACCAACGTCGCCCCCGAGGTCGCCGCGAAGATCGCCGCCCTCTATCCGAACGACCAAGCCACCGGCTTCGTGCCGGGCGAGCTGCGCGGCGCCGTCTCGATCACCTGGCCGACGCAGCACTGAACGGATCGGCGCACGATCCGGCAAGGCCGGACCGCGCGTCGCGCCGCCTGCCAGCGCAGGCTTACTGAGGCGGCGGCGGCCAACCGCCACCCGGACCGCGGCCCATCCCCGGCCCCATGCCGCCACCCGGACCACGACCCATGCCCGGCCCCGGTCCGACCAAGCCCGGCAGCGACGTGGCGGCCTTGGTCTTCTGCTCCGGCGTAAGAGCGGGCAGCAGCTTCTGCGCTGCCTCCTCCACCATCCGGTGCGCCT
>CAWDQN010000014.1:0-137826 GCA_963804495.1 uncultured Alphaproteobacteria bacterium
CCAAGGAGATCTACAAAGAGCGAGCCGCCACGGTCGAACTCGCCAACGGCCAGACCCGCAATCGTGGCCTGACGCAGTTCGTCGTGCGCGGCCTGGAGAAGGTCACCGCGATCGCGCTGTGGTTCGCCTTGGCGCACAACATGATGTGTGGCTGGCGCCTCCTTGAGACATGAGGCCCTCGTCTGTGCCGTGAAAGGGGGTCTTCCGCCATAGGCGCTAAAATAAGCCCTGGACGGGATATCTGACGTGCGGCTTTCGGTTTCGTGGTGCGTTGGCGAGATTGCGGTGAACCAGCGGTCCCGCCGCCGCGAGGCCGGCGAGAGATATCGGACCGACAATGATGGCCACCAGCACCAGCAGCGCGATCTTCTGCACGCCCCATAGCGACGGGATGTAGTCTGCGTCGAGCAAGTCCTCAGCTCGGCTTTCCGCCATCCATTTCTTGATCCCACCGGTTCGGCGTAGCGTCGGGTGGCGGAGGTTTTGAGTCGTCAGGCGGCGTAGCACACGGTGTCGACGAGACTGTGCAGGAGAGTCGTGGGAATTTCGATGACGTCCTTGCCCGGCCGGGACATTGAAAAATGCGGTGGGCACCAAAGTGCCCGGCGGACCGCGGCGATGGCATCGCTGAAGGTGGGCTCCTGCTTGGCGTACCAGGCAGCCCCGCGCGGGCGCAGGGCGGTGGTCGGTGCCCGCATCAATTGGTCGGCCCATAGCGTCACCAGCGAGAACAACCCAAGCAGTGCGGGGGTGGTGCGCAGGATGGCCAGGTCCGACCATTGCCGCTGGGTCTCGACGCCGAGATGGCGACGGACTTCCTGAAACGTCGTCTCCACCCGCCAGCGCGAGACGAAGCAGTTGAGGATGTCCGCCGGCGTGTCGTCGAGGTTGGTGCTGAGGAAGGCCTGCGGCTCGCGCTGGCCGGACGGGTCGCGCACCAGCACCCAGCGGATGGGCGCCGGCGGCAGGCCGGCATGGTACCAGACCGCGGTGCCGGAGACGATCTCGACCAGCCTTGTCTCGCCGCCATACCAGTCGGTCACCTGTAGCTTCGTCCAGGCGGTTGCTGGGTTTTCCAGGATGGCGCTGAGCTTCGGCAGACGCTTGCCTTTCAGCGGCGCACGACCGCGCTGGCCGGGCCGGCGAGGCGGGGCCGGCGCGAACAGGTTTGCATCAAGCCGCAGGCGAGTGATCAGACGGACGTGACGGCGGACCGCGGCGATCAGTTCGAGGGTGGCGAAGCTGCTATCGCCGACGATGGTGATGCGGCGGCCTGGCAGCCAGCGCCGCGTTTGCAGAATTGCCTGGATTGCCCAGCGGGTCAGCGGCTTGTGGCGCCGGCCCCGTTTCTCGTTGCTGCGTTGGGACGGCGCCAGGATGGTCAGGAACGGCAGCGCCCAGCGCCGCTTCGCCCACGGCACCGGCAGCACCACCATAAGCGACAGCCAGCGCAGGCCGCTGGTCTTGACGAAGAAGCCGCGCGAGGAGCGCACCGGATCGCGGTAGATGCCGCGGGCCGCGATGTTCGGCCCCCAGCGCCGCTCGATGGTGTCGTCGATGCCGATCACCACCTCGCCAGTCGGCAGCAAGGCGTCGAGCAGATGAACGAGCAGTCTGCGTGCCATGGCGTGCGAATTCCAGCGCGCCTCGCTCAGGACTTCGTGGAAGCGGCCGAAGCCCGGTTGGTCGGCCAGCCCCATCACCCGCAAGGCGGCGCTGACCGTCCGCTGGCCTGGTGCCAGCACCGCGCCGGCCACCAGGACCAGCACGCGCTGCCAGACCGGCGCGGTGAAACAGTCGCGGAATGGCACCAGCCAGGTCACCAGCAGCGACGGCACGGTGATGCCGCCGGAGGAAATGGGGGCGGCAGGGATGCGATCGGGTGTCATCGAATCCGTAGAATCGAACGACGCCCGTGTCGCAAGCCGCGCCGTTGCTTCGCTCATTCGTGGCGATGCGCCGTCCCCAGGCCACCTATAATATAGTGTGCATGACCGACGGCATCGTCCAGCGCATCGAGCGCTTTACCTTCAGCCGCGGCGCTGTGCTGGTCGAGCGCCGCAACCGCGGCTACTCGCTCTACCACGCCGCCTCCGGGGCGCCGGTCGCACGCCTGCGCCCGAACGCCGACAACGATCGCGTCGAGGTGCTCTACTGGTCACTCAAGAAGGAATGCTGGTCACCCACCGGCCCGTTCGGCCGCACCGTCCTGCCGCTCGAAGACGCCCTCCGCTTCATCGCCACCGAGGATATCTTCTGGGCGCTGGTCTGATGCGCACGTGGAATCACCGGCGGAAAGTCAAGCTCAGGCAGCGCCCAGCACATCGGTCGCCTGCTCGATGGCCCGGCAACCGCCCTGCTCCGCCGGGGCCGACACCAACCTGATTTCGATCGCCGCTGCCCGCTCAACTTCGGCCACTGGAATTTGCCGCTGCCTCCGGAGACCGTCGATCGCCTGCCCTGCCATCCGAGAAAACGTTTCCACCGGTGGCAGCAACGCCTCGCGCCGCAGGGCAATATGCTCGTCTCCCGCATGCCTTCGGATATTTTCGGGGCGACCGCCGTACGGCTTCTTCCATCTTGCCCTGGCGTTCCTTCACCCCGCATTCACCTCCAGCAAGGTCCGCAACCCGTTCAGCAGCAGCGCCGGCGTCGGCGGGCAGCCGCGCACCACCAAATCCACCGGCAGCATCGTCCCCACCGCGCCGCTGATCGCGTAGCTGCCCTTGAACACACCGCCGTCGATGGCGCAGTCGCCCACCGCGACGACGAATTTCGGATCGGGCGTGGCATCGAAGGTGCGCAGCAACGCCTCCTGCATGTTGCGCGTCACCGGGCCGGTCACCAGCAGCACGTCGGCATGGCGGGGGCTGGCGACGAAGCGCAGGCCAAACCGTTCCAGATCGTAAACGATGGCGTTCAGCATCTGGATTTCCAGCTCGCAGCCGTTGCAACTGCCCGCATCCACCTGCCGGATCGCCAGGCTGCGCCCCAGCCGGCGGTGCGCCGCCGCCGCCAGCCGCTCGGCCAGGGCGCGGGTCGCCACCTCGTCGGGCGGTGCGGCGGGCAGCGTCGCCGGGCCGTCGCGCAACGTCGAAAGCACCCGCCGCCAGACCATTACAAATCCACCCCGGAATAGGAGCAGTTGAAGGATTTGTTGCACAGCGGGAAGTCGGCGACGATGTTGCCGTGCATGGCGGCTTCCAGCAGCGGCCATTGCAGCCAGCTCGGGTCGCGCATGAAGGCGGCGGCGATCTGCCCGCCGTCCAGCCGCAGCCAGTGCCAGATATCGCCGCGAAACCCCTCCGCCCAGCCGATGCCCTCGCCCGAAGCCTGCGGGAGCGGCTGCGAAACCCCGCCCTCCGGCAGATCGGCCAGCAGGGTGCGCAGGAGTTTCACGCTCTCGTCGATTTCGGCGAAGCGGATCCGCACCCTGGCATCGACATCGCCCTCCGCCCGCACCGGCACCGCGAATTCCAGGCGGTCGTAGGGGGCGTAGCCCGGCGTGCGCCGCACATCGAAGCCGCGACCGCTGGCGCGGCCGATGAAGCCGCCGGCGGCGAAGCCGGCCACCAACGCCGGCGCGACGATGCCGGTGCCGACCATCCGGTCCACCAGCGATGAATGGGTGTCATAGATGCGGGTCAGGTCTGGCAGTTCGGCCTCCAGCGCCGCGAGCGCGCGCAGGATGGCCTCGGCACCGCCGGGCGCGATATCGGCCGCCACCCCGCCGGGCACCACCGCATCCATCATCAGCCGGTGGCCGAACGCCACCGAGGCCGCCCGCAGCATCGCCTCGCGGTGCAGGCCGAAGCGGGCCGGGGCGAACATAAACGCGGCATCGCCGGCGATGGCGCCGCAATCGCCGAGGTGGTTGGCCACTCGCTCCAGCTCGGTCATCACCGCCCGCAGCGCCGCCGCCCGCGCCGGTGCCTCGGTGCCGCTGGCCGCCTCGGCGGCGCGGGCGAAGGCGACCGAATGGGCCACGGTGGTGTCGCCCGACAGCCGGGCGGCGAAGCGCGCCGCCGCCCGCGGCGACTTGCCGCGCATCAGGCCGAGGGTGCCCTTGTGCAGCCAGCCGAGCCTGATCTCCAGCCGCGCCACCGTCTCGCCGAGGGCGGAGAAGCGGAAATGCCCTGGCTCGATGATGCCGGCATGCACCGGGCCCACCGGGATCTGGTGGTAGTCGTCGCCCTCCACCGGCAGGAACTCCGGCGGCTCGGCCGGCGACTGGCGGGGCAGCGGGCGCAGCGACATCGGCGTGGTGACCGGCCAGTGCCCGTGCTCCAGCCAGGGGCGGGAATCGCGCCCGTCCGCGGCCTCGTGGCCCCACAGGTCGCGGATCATGCGCTCGAACCAGGCGGCGGAGGGGCGCCGCGGCGACAGCGCCGGATAGCGCCCGGCCTCGACGACGACGGAGGCGAGCAGCCAGCTCCCGGCGGCTTCATCGTGCAGCAGCGCGTGCACCCGCAGCGTGTCGGCCCATAGGGCCAGCAGCGACGGCGCACCCGGCTCGCCCAGCGAGGCCGCCATCACCCGCCATTCGTCGGCCAGCAACTGGTGGCGTGGCCAGGGGGGGCAGGGCTCGGCGGGGGCGGCGCGGATGATGTCGGCGCAGGCGGTCATCCGGCGGCCTCGGCGATGGCGGTGAACCAGGCGGCGACCGCGCCGGGCATGGCCAGCCCCAGCACCAGCACCACCGCCAGATGCACCCAGGCCGGCACCAGCGCCGCCAGCCCGGGCACCGGGCCGCGATCTTGCGTCGGCGGGCCCAGGCACATGGACACCAGCCGCATCGCCAGCGCCCAGAAACCGACCAGCAGCCCGAGCGCCAGCGGCGCCACCAGCCAGGGCTGGTCGCGCACCGTCGCCGTCAGCACCAGGAACTCGCTGGCGAACAGGCCGAAGGGCGGCAGCCCCGCCACCGCGACGATGCCGGCGGCGAGCGTCAGCCCCAGCGCCCGGTCATGCACCAGCAGCCCGCCGATGTCGGTGAAGCGCTGCCCGCCCTTGAGCTGCACCGCCCGGCCAACGCACTGGAAAATCGCCGCCTTGGTCAGCGTGTGCAGCGTCAGGTGCAGCAGCCCGGCGAAAGTGGCAGCGGCCCCGCCCAGCCCGAAGGCAAAAGCGGCGATGCCGGACTGCTCGATGGTGGAAAAGGCGAAGAACCGCTTCACGTCGCGCCGCGGCCACAGGCTGAACGCCGCCATCAGAACGGTGGCGAGGCCCAGCGCCATGATCGGCGGCCCCGGCGCGATCGCCCCCGGGTTGGCGTCCAGCAGGCCGCGCAGCCGCAGGATGACGAACAGGGCGACGTTGAGGATGGAACCGGACAGCACCGCCGACACGGGTGTCGGCCCCTCGGCGTGGGCGTCCGGCAGCCAGGCGTGCAGCGGCGCCAGCGCCGCCTTGGTGCCATAGCCGAGCAGCAGGAACACGAAGGCGAGGTTCAGCATGGCGGCGTGGAATTCGGGGGCCGCCGCCGGCAGCCGGTCCCAGCTCATCGCCGGCAGGCCGGAGCCGAGCGCCGGCACCGCGGCCAGATAGAGCAGCGTGGTGCCGAAGAACGCCATGGAAATGCCCAGGCCGCAGACCAGGTATTGTTTCCAGGACGCCTCGACTGCCTCGGCGGTGTGCGGCAGCCCGACCACCAGAACCGAGGCGATGGTGGCGGCCTCGATCGAGCCCCAGGTGCCCGGCACGTTGTTGGACAGCAGGGCCAGCAGCATGAAGCCCAGATAGGTCTGGAACAAAGCGTGATAGGTGCGCAACCGCACGTCATCAAGCCGCCCGGCCGCCGCTTCCACCGCGATATAGAAGCGGCTGAACCAGGCGCTGGTCATGCCGACGAAGCCGGTCAGGATGGCCATGTGCGCGGCCAGCGGGTCCACCAGCAGCAGCAGCCCCGCCCTCGGCTCCCAGGGCAGGGCGCAGGCCAACAGGAAGGCGAGGGTCGCGGCGCCGATGTTGATCCCGGCGCCGAGCCTGGCATCGGTGACGAAGCCAAGCCCCACGGCGGCCGCCAGCGGCACCACCACCACCAACCCGGGGGCGGAGAACAGCTCGCGCAGCATGCCGGTGATGATGAGGAATTCGCTCACCGGTGCGCCTCGCCGACGCGGTCGAGATGGCTCTCGTCCAGGCTCTCGAAGCGTTCGCGCAGGCGGAAGAAGAACACCCCGAACACCACCCCGCCGACCAGCACCAGCACCGCGACCGACAGCTCCACCACCAGCGGCATGCCGCGCACGCCGACGGCGCCGAGGATCAGCCCGTTCTCGATGGACATGAAACCGATCACCTGGGTCAGGGCGGTGCGGCGGGTGATCATCATCAGATGGCCGAGCAGCACGACCGACAAGGCAAGTGCGAGGTCCTCGCGGGTCAGCACCTGGCTTTCCATCGTCGTCGGCAGCACCATCAGGATGGCCAGAACGACAAGCCCCACCCCCACCGCCATGCTGGGAAAAATGCCCATCGCCGTTTCCACGGCGCGGTGGATCTGCAGCCGCAGCACGATCCGGTGCAGGCCGATGGGAATCGCCACCCCCTTGACGCCCAGCGCAATGCAGGCGGCGACATACAGCTCCGGCGAGCCCTGCACCCAGCCTTGCCATGCCGCCGCGGCCGCCAGCACCCAGGACTGCATGGCATAGGTGGAGATCAGCGCGGTGATACGGCGCTGGTAGAGCAGGCCGAAGGTCAGCACCAGCACCGCGCCGCCCAGCAGATGCGCCAGGTCGTAGGAGAGGTCCCCGAAGCCCGGCTGGCCGCCCATCGCGGGCCCGCCCATTACGCGAACCCCTGGCTCAGGAACAGGAACACCGCGGCGAGCAGGCCGAGCAGCAGCGCCACGCCGAGGAATTCCGGCACCCGGAACACCCGCATCTTGGCCAGCGCGGTTTCGAACACCGCGAGCCCCCCCGCCAGCACGCCGACTTTCAGCACCCAGGCCGGCGGCGCCAGCAGCCAGACCAGCGGGCCGGAGTCGGGGGTAGCGGCGCCGAAGGGGACGAAGATGGCGGCGATCAGCGTCATCCACAGCAGCAGCTTCAGCGCCGCCGTCCACTCAATCAGCGCCAGGTGGCGGGCGGAATATTCCAGCACCATGGCCTCGTGCACCATGGTGAGTTCCAGGTGGGTGGCCGGGTTGTCCACCGGGATGCGGCCGTTCTCGGCGATGGCGACGGCCAGGATGGCGACCAGCGCGAGCCCGAGCGACACCCGCAGCCCCACCGTCGCCTCGCGCAGCACGCTGGCGATGAGGTCGAGGTTGGTGCTGCCGACCAGCAAGGCGAGGGTGAACACGACCAGCAGCATGGCCGGCTCGGCGAAGCTGGAAAACGTCATTTCGCGGGCTGCACCGATGCCGCCGAAGGCGGTGCCGATGTCGAGTGCGGCCAGCGCGAGGATGCAGCGCGCCAGGGCCAGCAGGCCGATGATGGCCAGCAGGTCGGACAGCGGGGCGGTGGCCATGCCCAGCGCGAAACCCGGCACCAGCGCGGCGGCCGCCAGGGTGGCGGCGAAGCCGGCGGCGGGGGCGGCGCGGAACAGCCAGGAGGCGTTTTCCGCCAGCACCGGCTGCTTGCGGGCCAGCCGGAGCAGATCGCGCCAGGGCTGCACCACCGGCGGCCCGATCCGGCCCAGCAGCCGCGCCTTGATCCAGCGCACGAACCCGACCAGCAAAGGTGCCAGCGCCAGCATCAGCGCCACGTGCGGCAGCAACGCGGCGATGCCGATCAAATCCGTCACAGCTGCTCGATCACGGCGATGACGGCGAGGAAGCACACGAGGGCCGCGAACATCAGCGACAGCGTGCTGCGAATGGTCAGGAACTGCAGCTGGTCGGCAAATTCTGACAGCAGCACCCGCAGCGCCGCCACCGGGCGGAACAGCCCACCCTCCGCCGGGTCGCTGGTCTGCACCGCGATATGCGCCGCCCGCGTCTCGCCCGGCGCCGGCATGTCCACGGTTTCGCTCGCCCGCAGCAGCGCCGGCCCGAGCGCGCGCCGCAAGGGCTGGGCGAAACTGGCGCCGCCATACTGGGTCAGCGGCTCGCCGAAGGGCAGCCAGGGCGGCGGGGCGCCGAAGCCGCAATCCCAGGCCGGACCGGTCCGGTGGCCCTGCACCGCGCGCGTGCGCGCCAGCCACACCACCAGCCCGCCCGACGCCGCTAGCAGAAGCGCAATCCCAAGGGCGGAATAGCCGGGCAGGTCGGCTTGCGGCTGCAGCGTCAGCAGGTCCGAACCCGATGGCAGCCCGGCCGTGGTCAAACGCCGCAACGCCGGTTCGGCCAGCGCCAGCACCGCACCGGGAAACAGCCCCACCAGACCCGACGCCACCGCCAGGCCGATCATCGCCGCGCGCACCGGCGGCGCGGGTTCTTCGGCCACCGCCGCGCGCGGCACCCGCGGGCGCCCCAGGAACGCCACCCCGACCAACCGCACCGCAGCCGCCGCCGCCAGCGCCGCCGCCAGCGCCATCAGTGCCGCCACCACGCAGACCAGCGTCTGCAGGCTGAGCCCGCCGATGCGCGGTCCGCCCAGCACCGCCTGCAACAAAGTCCATTCCCCGGCGAAACCGGCACTGGGCGGCAGCGCGGCCAGCGACGCGGCGCCCACGAGCATGCAGGCGGTGGTGACCGGCATACGGTGGATCAGCCCGCCCAGCCGCACCAACGACCGCGAACCGGCGCCATGCTGCACGGCGCCGGCGCCGACGAACAGCAGCGACTTGAACAGCGCGTGCGCGAGCGCGTGCAGCATCGCCCCGCCCAGCGCCAGCGCCGCCAGGGTCGACAGGTCAGCGCCGCGGGCCGCCAGCGCCAGCCCGAGCCCGATCGCGATCAGGCCGATATTTTCAACCGTCGAGCATGCCAGCGCCGATTTGATGTCGTCTTCCATGTTGGCGCGGAGTGCGCCCAGCACGGCGCCGCCGGCCCCCAGCAGCAGCAGCGGCACGCCCCACCAGATCGGCTGCGCCGGTCCGCCCAGGTCGAACACCAGCCGCACCAGCACATACAGCGCCACCTTGGTCATCGCCCCTGACATCAGCGCCGAAACATGGCTCGGGGCGGCCGCGTGGGCGGGCGGCAGCCACACATGCAGCGGCGCCAGCCCGGCTTTGGAGCCCGCTCCCACCAGCGCCAACAGCAGCACCAGCGCGGCCTGCCAGCCCTCCGGCGGGTGGGCGCGCATGGCGGCGAAACGCAAGTCCCAGCCGGCGCCGCCGGCCAGCAGCGCCAGCGCCGGGATCAGGCAGGCCGCGCCCAGCGCCGCCATGCCGATATACAGCAGCGCCGCCGCGCGGACGCCGGTGTCCTCGTGGCGGGTGAGGACCAGCGCGAAGGAGGCGAGCGACATCAGCTCGAAGCCGAGCACCAGGGCAAAGGCGTCGCCCGCCAGCAGTGTCAGCGCCATGGCGCCGAGGAAGACGGGAAAGAACGGCGCGGTGGCGTTGGACCCGCCATGCGCGTCCAGCGACGCCGCCGAGGCGGCCACGCCGGCCACCGTCAGCAGCAGCAGAAAAAACCCGGACAGTCCGTCCAGCGCCAGGGTTGTGGAACTGCCGGGCAGGCCGAGTGGCAGGACAAGTGTGGAGGCGTCCGCGCCCGTCAGGAGGTAGGTCAGGGAAAGCAGAAATCCCAGGCCACATAGGGCCAGGCTGCCTTGTCCGGCGATGTGCCGCGGCGCGACCGCACTCGCCGCGCCCAGGCCCAGCAGGGCCGCGACGAGCAGGGCAAACCCGGTCAGGATGGCCGGGCTCCGCAGGGTAGCGGCTGCGCACAGGGCGGGGGAAGTGTCACACTGGGAACATATACAGAGCCCACGGCGGTGCCGGAAGCGCCCAGGCGCGGGCATCGGGCAAGGAGCAAGGCCAGGGGCAAGGTAACGGGTTCCAAGGGCCGCTCGGCCGTCGGGCCGGAGGCGCGCTGCACGCGACGGCGGCTCCAGGGCAGAGCCCTGGCCTTGCTTCCTCGGTTAATTCACAAGCTGGGCCGCATGAACGATGGCGTTCAGATCCTGCTGCTCCGCCGAACTCCAGTTCGCCAGTGCCGGCGAGGTCGGGTCGTTCTGGGTCAACACGCTGACCCCGCCGCCGCCGCGATCGACCACGTACATGCCGTAGCTCTGTGCCGCTTTTGCCAGTTCCAGGCCGAAGGCGGTTTGCAGATCGAGGCTCGACAGATTGAGCGAGGACGGCAATGCGAGGTGAGCGCCCATCGGCAGGGTTCCGGAATAGTCGGATGAATTGCTGTCGAACGCCAGTGCCGGGCCGGTGAACGCCTGCGTCAGCATCGATCCGGGCACGGTGATTGCGAGGGCGTGGTCGATCGTCCCCGCGGTGACATCGATATCCCGCACCGCGCCGGCGTAGCTTTCGATCATCGAGGCCCGGCGCCCGTTTTCGGCGCCCACGCCGAGGCCAGACAATGCGTTGGTTTCGCTGAACATTTCCGAAACCCATTGACCCGTTGAAAGAACGACGGGGCTGTAAAGCTTCGAGCGCCATTCCGTCCGGCTGGATGATGACCGTCTGGCCGTCGGAATTGTCCGGCGGCAAGGCACCGGCCGGCACGTAGGCATAGAGCGTCTGGCCCGGTGCCTGGGTCCAGGCGTCGTAGCTCGCAGGCAAGCCGCTCGGGGTGGAGTTCCAATAAAGTCCTGCGGTCTGCGTCGAATACGGGTTGCCAGGAATGGGATTGGTTGCCGAGGATGAGGCCAGAATTTGCTGCTCGACTGCGGCGCTGTTGCCGGACTGCTTCCAGGCGCCGGTGTAAAGATCATACCATGTATTGGGGTTGTACAGGATCGGTACCAGCGGGTCGGTCGGCTGCGCGTAGTAAATCGCCACGTTGCCGCCGGTCCACGAGGTCAGGCCGCCGTCAAGCGCCGCCAGACCGGCAACCGGCGTGTAAGTGGCGCCTTTGGCGATCGGCGTGTTCCACGGGCTGCTGGCGCTGAAGAACGCGTGCGTCTCCAGATAGACTGAGGCCGTCGTGCCCAGGGTGGTGGCGGAGATCAGGGAATCCCCCTGCCCGTCCTGGGTCAGCGAGAAGCTGCTGAGCGCGTAACTGCCGGCGAGACTGAGGCTTGCCACCGTCCCGCCCGGTCCGGTGGCCGTCAGCACGCCATTGGCGTACTGCAACTGGGCGGCGGTGATGCCCACCAGCTCGATCGTATCGCCGTTGGCGAAACCCTGGATGGGCGCCAGGACCTGCAAGGGGCTCGCCAGCGCCAGCGTACCGGGCGCCCCCGAACTGGCGAAGGCGATGGTCTGGGTTGCCGCCACCGGGCCGCCGAGCAACAGGGTGGCCCCCGCGGCGATGCCCAGCAGACCCGTGCCGGCGATGCCTCCGGTCACCGTCAATGTCCCGCCGCCGGCGTTGAGCGTGCCATTATTGGTGATCTGTGATGTTGCGGTCAGCGTGCCGCTGCCGCCCACCGTACCCAGGACCGTCATCGTTGTCGCCAGCAGCGAGGCTTGCGTCAGCGTGACCACGCCGGAATTCCAGATCTCCGCCGCCGCTGTGCTGACGACACCGCCGGCGGCGACGCCGAGCGTGCCGGTGCCGCCCGCGGCGGTGGCGCTGCCGCCCACATACAGGCCCGACGCCGCCGACAGAAGCGAGCCGGCGTCGGTCACCGTCACACTGCCCTGACTGCCGGCCGCTGCCGCAAGCACGAGGGTCGCGGCCGTCAAAGTGCCCTGGTTGCGCACCGTCAGGGCGCCGGTGCCTGACACGCCGACGTTGAACGTGCCTAGGTCATGCAGCAGCGAGCCCGCCCCGTCGATCGTCGCGCTGCCGGTTATGCCGGCAGCGGCGCCGAGCTGGGCGATGGTTCCGGCCACCAGGGTGCCCCCGTTCGTCACGTCCAGCGTGCCGGTGCCGGAGCTGCCGATGTTGACGGTGTGAGCAATGTTGACCAGCGAGCCGGCGCCATCGACTTTCAGCGTGCCGTTGCTGCCGGCCAGGTAGCCAACGGCCAGATCCTGCGCCGTGGCCGTGCCGTGGCTGGTCACCGACACGGTGCCGGTGCCGGCGTTGCCGACGAGCAGCGAGGTGCCGACCGTCCAGGTCGATCCCGTGCCGGTCACCGTGACGGTTCCGTTGCTGCCAGCCAGCGCCCCGGCTTCCCCCAGGCCGACATCGGACAGCGTGGCGCCGTTCTGCACCGACATCGTCGCGGTCCCCGCATAGCCGACATCGACGACCTGCGTGGCGGCCACCGAGGCGGCGCTGCCGCTGACCGTCACGCTGCCGGTCAGCCCGGCCACCGCGGCCAGTTCCAGCAACTGTGCCGAGACGCGCCCGCCGTTATTGACCGCAAGGGTGCCGTCGCCGCCATTGCCGATGATCAGTGAGCCGCTGGTGATCCAGGCCGCGCCGGTGCCGCCCACCGTGGCAGTGCCGGTGACGCCCGTCTGATTGCCGATGATGGCGTAGCCGGCGTTGATCGTGCCGCCGGCCGAAACCGTCAACCCGCCCGCGGCGGCGTCGCCCACCGCGAAGCCGCCGGTGTCGTTCATCACCGCGGGGCCCGCCACCGTGAGCGTGCCGCTGTCGCCGACGAAGCCACTGACGGCAAGAGTGCCGCCGGTCAGTTCCATCTGGCCGGTGTCGGTGACGTAGGCGGCACTCACGGTACCACCGGCCATCGTCAGTCGCTTGGAGTTGACGAGGGTGTTGGCGGCGGTCAGGTTTCCCGACCGGACCGTGAGCGTGCCGGCGTTGGTGATCGAACCGGCGGTGATGCTGGCATCGAAAGCGATCGTGCCTTCGATGGTCAGGGAAGAGACGCTGCCGCTGCCGGTAATGTCGGCGCCGGCGGTCACGCTGGTGCTGAAGTCGGCGGTGTCGGCGGTGCCGGGTATGAGGAGGCCGGTCTTGGATGGCGTTGTCAGATCTTTCCAGTTCTTCGCCACCGCGAAGCTGCCGGACGACCCGATCCAGCTGAAATTGCTGCCCATTTCGCTTACTCCTTGCCAGATCCCGCGGTGAAGGCAGCCCGCAGTTGAGTATTATTTGGTAAAGAAATTTCTAAAAATTGCGTCAGGCTCACTGTATTACAGATTTCTGACTAGCAACTATTCCCCTCACCGCCACATTCAGTCAAACGAATGCCATTACCGATTGCAAGAATTATTTTGCACTCAACCGCAATTTGTAATTACGTATGGAATTACCCTCTGGGCTTGCCAAACCATAGCCGAGCGCCCCGCATCACGGACGTTGAATCGCAATCACCTTCGCGCGAACACAACCCGCATGCGAGAAACGAGACGGGGTCATTACGGGATAGCAAAATAAGGCGCAGTCCAGTCATGAACCTACAGATTGATAATTGTATTATCGCAATACTTTAGGTTTTCATGACAGGCGCCGAAACGATACGCCGCATCGTTGCCATTCTATACGCCGGTGGCCCGCGACCGGTGGCGCCGGTGCATCAACGCGCGCCGGCCGTCACCAGCCCGGCAGGTCCCCCGATTTCGCCCGGCGCGGCGTCGCACCGCCACGCCCGGCCACCGATACGGGGTTCAGCGCCGCCGGTCCTGCGGCACCACCGGAACGCCCTCGCAGCCTTCCTGATGAACCAGCCCCTCGGCCGAACCTAGCCAGGAGTGCACCTCAAGCGCGAGTTCAAGCAGGTGCCCGTCGGATGACGTGACCGCCGTGACCCTGGACGCGGCGGCCACGGAGGCGGGCTGCCCGGCCAGGGCCGCGTAGCGCACCGGCGCCTGCCAGACGGTACCGCCGGCAGAAGGTGCTGCGACGATCGGCAGATCCGCCAGCCGGTCGGTCTTGAAACCCGGCAGGAACACCGGCACGTCCTGCCCGCCGGGCGGCAGGAACCGGACCCAGTAGAACGCCATCGCCAGCGGCGAACGCAGGCCCGGCGGCAACGAAGCTCCCCCAAGGTCGAGATCGGTCCGGCGGTCCGGCGCCGCGGCAGGATAATCATCCAGCCAGGGCCGGCCGAAGGTCGCGGGATCCCAATGCGCCACGAAACCCGGGTGGCGAAGACGGAAATCGTCCAGTGTCTTTGCCAGCACCCGGCGTGCCTGCAGCCCGTCCGGCCCACGCCGAAATTCGTCCCATTGCTGGCGGACGATGCTGTCGCCGAAAAGGTAGCGGGTGTTTACCGCCACGCTCTCCATCTCGCCGGCCCTCCAGGTGCTGATCTCCTGGATCAGGTAGCGGATGGCGAGCCAGGGCATCGGCGCCGCCTCGAATGTCAGGGCGACATCGACCCGCGTGACCGCCCCCGCCGCAGAGACATCGGTGACGACCACAACGTGCCCGGCGTAATCCGTGCTGCCGGTGAAGCGACAGACTTCGTCAGCGGCCGCATGCCGGGCACTCACCAGCGCCGCGACAACGCCGGCCATCATCCGCCCACCCACGGTCGCCCACACTCAGCCAGCCCCCCTCGCCGTCCGCCGTCCCTTCTCCGGGCCGGCGGCAGGGCAAGCCTACACCACCAGAAGCCCCCGGCGCAGGCCGCTGCCGACCGCCTCGGCGCGGCTGTTCACCGCCAGCTTCGCGAACATCGATTCCATGTGGTACTTGACCGTGTGCGCGCTGATGCCCAGGCGACGGGCGATCGCCTTGTTGCTGTGTCCCTGACCGACCAGCGCCAGGATCTCCACCTCCCGCGGCGTCAGCAGCGGCCGCGCCGGTTCGGGCGGAGCGAAGCCGGGGCGTTCGCGGGCGCCCGGCACACGCACCACCAACCCCTCGGCCAGGGCCGCCGCGGCGGCGGCCACCTGCGACGGGGTGGCCGCCGCCGGCAGCACACCCTGGATATGCCGATCGGCAGCGAGTGCTGGGTCGTCTGTCAGCACCAGCAGGGCCGCCTCGGTGGCGCGCACATCCGGTGCCAGCGCCTCGCCGGCGGCCAGCGCCACCACCAGCACCTCCGCCCCCTCCTCCGACCCCGCCGCGACGGCGCGCAGCAACTGCCGCCGGCGCAACGGATCGGCCACGCGCAACGCGATGCGCGGCAGGTGCTCGCCGGCAATCGTTCGGCCGGCGATCGATGCGCCAGACCGGGCGACCGACGTGATCATGCCGGCCGCGCCGCCAGAACGACCGTGCACTGCATCAACTCCCCTCCTCGCAATACACTTAATTCAAGGTGATGGCCGATTGATTCCTCAGCAAGCGCCTCGGCCAGGGCGCGGACGCCGCCGAGCCGCCGGCCGCCCGCCTGCAACAGAATATCGCCGGGCAGCAGCACCCCGGCCGCCGGGGCGTTCTCGGTCAGGCTGACCACCATAAGGCCCATGGCCGCGCCGGCGCGCTCGATCAGGTCGCGAGGCAAGGCCACCGGATGCAAGCCGACGCCAAGCCAGCCGCGGGCGATCTGGCCGGTTTCCAGCAGCGCCGCAGCGACACGGGCGATGGTGGCCGACGGAATGACCAGCACCGAGCGGCGCGGGCCAAAAGTGGACATCCCCAGCAAGCCGCCGCGCGCGTCGATCACCGGCCCGCCCTCGGCCCGGCCGGCCAGCCGCAGACCGAGGTGGATCAGCCGGTCGACCCGGCCGCCGCTTTGCGACTGCCAGGCCGGTCCGACCCGCTCCAGCGTGCCCAGCGCGGCGGTCACTGCGCCCTCGGCATCCCGGCCGAGCGCCAGTGCCAGCGCGCCCGGACCGGCGGGGTCCGACGCCGCCAGCGGCGGCGCCGCCGCTTGCAGCCGGAGCACGGCAATGTTGGTGGCCGGATCGCGCCCGGCGAGGCGTGCCTCCACCCGCTCTCCCTGCGGCAGCAGGACGGTGAAGGACGCTGCGTCGGGCAAGGACTGGTCCGAGGTGACCGCCACGCCGTCGCGCCAGAGCAGCGCACTCAGGGTGCTCCGCCCGCCCCAGTCCAGGGCGGCCACGGCGGGCGATGCGGCGCTTGCATGCGCCTCCAGTGCGTCGGAAAGGGCGATCAGGGCGTCTGGCGCTTGTGTGGTGCTCATAATTTCAATATGGGGGCGCCGAAGCGGGCACGGTATCGGATGGATGGCGGGGCTCTGGGCCACACGCGCTCTCAAGCGCGCAGCGCGCTTTCGCGCGATGGCTGCGCCCGGCACCCCACCAAGGGCCGGAGGCCCCTTGAACCCGTTATTTAACCGACACCTTGGCCGCGCTGGCGCGCGACGCCAGGCGCATCTCCTTTGCTGATATGCAACAACACGCCAGCGCGCCTCCCATGCTGGGCGATCATCTGCGTGACGATGGCGGCGAGCGTCTCGGGGGATACCTGCAAATCCACGATCTCGCCGCGCTCCTCATCCACCAGATGGGAATGGCATTCCGCAACCGTGTCGAACACGACATCGCCAGTCGGCAACAAAAGACGTCCGATCACCCGGTGCGCGACGAAACTCTCCAGCAGCGCCAAAATGGCACCTGAGCCCATGCGGCGCCCGGCCCCCGCGATCAACAGCTCCACGTCGCTCGCCCGCAAATGCGTCTCGTCCGATTGCCGCAACAGATTGAGCAGCAGCACCGAATCCGCATCAGCGCGGACGCCGGCGGCGATCAGCTCACGGCGCAGTGCCGCAGCGGCTTGCCTGGTCATGGTCACCGTATCCCCCCTTTGTTGCGCTCGCCGTCTCGCGGCGTTGGCGGCGTGCGCGCAGGCACCCGGAAGCGATGAACGCGCAACTCGGTTGCCGGGCGCGTGCCGGAACCGGTCTTCGCCGCGAGCGCCGAGCCAGACCTGTATCGTAGTCCGGATGGACGGGATCGAACAAGGCGCACCGCCGCTCGATAATCTCGGCCGGTACACCTGCGAGCAGACCGAGGGTGCCGGCATGCCAACGCCGCCGCTAAGCCTGGGCGTTGCGCTTCGGCATAGGAAAAGATCCTTGTCCGCCACATCTCGTCGCCGGATCTTGTCCGGGCTGAAGCCGGTGCAAGGGATGGCGTTGGCGGTCTTGAAACGGCCAGTCCGATCCCGGCGGCATCATTCGCGGCCTCGCGGTTCAAGGCAACGGCCCCGACCTTGGTCAGGTCGAAGGGCTTGAGCGGCGTCTTTTCCGCATCGTGTTCCGGCATGAGCGGCAATTACAAAGTCCAGTGCGTGAAGCATTGCGGAGGGGGTGGCGCGGACCGGCGGGCAGGTCCATGCTTGTGCAATGGATACCGATGCACACGCCCTGATTCGGGTGGCGGTGGCCGACAACGGAACCGTAACCTACCTGGTCAATTCGCCGCCCGAGTCGCTGCCGCCGGTGCGGTCGCGCGACATCTCGGCCGCGTGGGACGCCGCCCGCGCCGCCGCGCGCGCGGCGGCCTGGGGCAGCGCGCGGCTGTTCAGGTTCTGCCGCGCCGACGGCAGCCAGACCGACCTGGCGCTGGCCGACGCGGATGCCTGCTGCTGGGCCGGCGCGGTGGACCAGACCGCGGGCATGCACACAAGCTACGGTCTGTCGCTGTGCCTGCGGCTGCTGGCCCTTGTCGATCTGCTGGCGCGGGAACGTTGGGCGGCCGCGCTGCTGACCGTGACACGGGGCGGCGCCGAGCTGGACCCCGCGCTGGTGCGTGCAGCCGCCCTCGCCCCGCTCAACCGCGAGGCGCGCTTCGATGAAACCATTTTCCACGCGCTGGTGGCCACCCGGCTGGAGGGTCCCGCCGCCGCCCCGCTAGCTTCAGGAGCCTGTGCATGACCCGGCAGCCGCCCCCCCACAACGCCCCCAAGCGACCCACCCGGCGGTTGCCTGCCGCCTCGCTCGCCCTGCTGGCGCTGGCCGGGCTGGCTGGCTGCGGGCATCCCATCGGCAGCACCTCCGACCGGGCCGGGGCCACGCCGAAGGAAATGGCGGCGTGCCGCCAACGGGCCGATGAGGTCTACGGCCTGCAGAATCCGGGCGCGGTCTACCGCGCCGATATGCTGGCGGGCGGACAGCGCGATACCCCGTTCGCGGGAACCGGCCAACCGGGCGAGCCGGGTGAGGGCCTGCCGGGCCGGTATTCGCGCGAGACCATGCTGGACGAGTGCCTGAACGGGCTTTCCGGCAGCGCCGACGCGCCGCCCGGCGATGCCTCGCCGACGGCGACGGTTCACCCCTAGAGCAACATCGGCCAGGCTGACGACAGCCGGCCAATGGAGTTGCTCGATAAAACAACGCGCCGACAGGGTTCCGACGCCCTTTCGACCAACTCCCGGACGGCGCCTGCTTCCCCTGATGCCGGACATGCTGGTGCCGCGCGCCCGCTTGCCCGCCCGGCGGCCGCGCCTTACCACCCACGCCACCGCAACGGAGGGGCCGACCGCCATGAGCAAGATCATCCGCACCGAGCCGAACAAGATTCTGTCCAAAGCCGTGGAATACCACGGTTTCGTCTTTCTTCAGGGCTGCACGGCCAGCAATCTGGACAAGGACATCACCGGCCAGACACGGGAAGTGCTGGACAGCATCGACGCCATTCTGGAAACCCACGGCACCGACAAAACCCGGCTGCTGCAGGCGCAGATCTGGCTGAAGGACATCCGCGACCGGGAGGCGATGAACGAGGTCTGGTCGGCCTGGCTGCCGAAGGATGGAGCCCCGGCGCGGGCCTGCGTGCAGGCGAACATGGCCGATCCGCGCCACCTGGTCGAAATCATGCTGACGGTCTGCAAGTAGGAATTTTACAACATTGCGTGTGGCCGGGACTCCTCTGTGTTGTTTCGGCCACATGCAAGCTTGCTTTTCGGCAACAGGCCGTTCACTGATCCGTTATTAGGATACACTTCCTGTAACGGGGACTTGTCCACAGGGCCGTTTCGGCAAAGTCGTACGGCCTGCATCCCTAAATCGATTTCCCGGGTTGTCAAAGTCAGTAACACCGCGTTACCGCCTTCCTCCATCGAACAGTTGCAGGAGGATTGATAGCATGCGGCATGCGCCCGATACAGGCACCCGTCCGTGCAGCAGTGCCAACAAAGCTCTCCTGCTGGGTTCCGCTCTCGCCGTGTCGCTCGCCGTCTTCGCCTGTCCTGCCGACGCCGCCCGCACCCCCGCAAAATCGCACGACGCGCACGCCGCAGCACCTGAAAAGGCCTCGCTGCACCAGGCCAGCCTGCGATCGATCGCCGTCTATACGCCGGGCAGCGTGCACCACGTTACGTTCGGTAAGATAACGTTCAACAAGAAGCTTGCCTTCGCGGGCGGCTACACAAGGTTTGGCGCCGGTTCGAAACTGACGAAGAACGGCAAGGCGCGGGTGTATGTCGCCCGCTACGACACCGGCGGTTACGACTCGGGCGGGCTGCAATGCGTGCCCTTCGCCCGCGCCGCCTCCGGCATCGAACTGAAGGGCAACGCGGTGAACTGGTGGGACGCCGCGGCCGGCGTCTACGCCCGCGGCAACGAACCCGAGCCCGGCGCCGTGCTGAACTTCCGCGCCAATGGCGGCATGCGCCTGGGGCACGTGGCGGTGGTCCGTCAGGTCGTCAACAGCCGCGAAATCGAGATCGATCACGCCAACTGGGCCTGGTCCGGCAAGGGCAACATTTCGCGCGGCGTTTCGGTGATCGACGTGTCGGACCGTAACGACTGGTCCGCCGTGCGCGTCGCCCTCGGCCACGGCAACGAGTTCGGCAGCGTCTACAGCACCTACGGGTTCATCTACGATCGCCCAGACAACGGCACTATGGTGGCCAGCACGCGCCCGGTGATGACCGCCCCGTCGCGGGACGTGCGCGCCTATGACGAGGTGGCCGAAGCGCCCGGTCGCGGCGGCATTGCCACCATGGTTGACGACGCACCGGCACGCTCGGTGCGCTAGCCCGTCCGGCCAGGGGCGGAAGCCCCTGGCCTTGACGGAAATTGGCGGCGGTGCAACCCACGCCGCATGAACTTCAGCCGCCGATCCCTCGCCGCCGGTCTTCTCGCCGCCCCGCTGGTGGTGCGCCGTGCAATGGCGTTGCCGCCGCTGGTGTTCTCGCAGGTGATCGAGCTGTCCGGCCCCTCGGCCCGCGCTGGCAACTCCTGGCGGAACGGGGTCGAAATGGCGGTGCAGGAGATCAATGCCGCCGGCGGCGTGCTGGGGCGGTTGTTGCAGATGTATACCTACGACAGCAACAACGGCCGCGGCGCGGTGCAGCGGGCGCTGGATGGCGACATCTTCGCCCTGCTCGGTCCGGTCACCTCCGAATATGTCCACATGGCCGCCCCGCTGGTACGTGCGGCACGGGTGGTGAATATCGTCGGCGCCGACGCGGCAGATCTGACCGGCCCCGAACTCCACGTTGTTCCGCGCCGCGCCGGGGCTGGCGGTGCACATGCAGCGGCTGGCATCCTGGCTGCGCGACGACATGAAGGCGCGGCATGTGTCGCTGGTGTGGAGCAACACCGAATTCGGCCGCGACGGGCGCGACCTCCTGGCCAATGAGCTGCGCACGCGCGGCATCGAACTCGCCTCCGATCACGCCGTGGTGCCCGGGCCGGCGGGGTACGGCGCCGAGGTGGCGGCGGTGGCGAAGGCCGCGCCGGATGCCACCGTGGTCTATTTGCCCGAGGCGGAGTGCGTGCGCTTCCTGCAGGAAGCGCACCGGCAGGCACTGCGGACGCCGCTGGTGGGCGACACCACCCTGGCCGCGCCGCGCGTGCTGGCGCAGGCCGGCGCCGCGGCCGAGGGGGTGCGCTGCCAACTCGGCTTCCTCGCCGAAGCGCCGGAGGTGGCGGCGTTCCGCGGCCGCTATGCGGACATGTTCAAAGAGGAGCCGGACGCCGCCGCGGCGATGGGCTACACCGCCGTCGGCCTGATGGTGGGCGGAGCGACGGCACTGGGCCGGCCGGACCGGGCGGCGCTGGCGGAACAATTGCGCGGACTGACGCTGCGGGCCGGAGCGCCGGGGATCATTCTCGATGCGTCCTGGGACGCGACCGGCGAAATGGACCGGGTGACATTCATGGTCGAGATCCGCAACGGACTGCCCTCGGTCCTGCGCACGCTCAGTGGACGGTGAACGCGGGGATTGGACGCTGAGGGCGGGCGCGGCTCAGAATCCGCGGAAGTGGGTGAACGAAGCGGCCGGCACCCGCGAGGTGCGCAGCGCATTGGCCGGCGCGGCGGGGTCGGCGTGGCCGAGGGCCATGCCGCAGACGATCAAATCGCGCTCGGGCAGGTCGAGCACGCGGCGGATGGTGCAAGGAAACTCCGCGAACACCGCCATCGGGCAGGTGTCGAGGCCGCTGGCACGGGCGGCGATGGCAATGCTTTGCAGGAACATGCCGATGTCCAGCCAGGAGCCGATTTTCAGCTCGCGGTCGATCAGGCACAACAGCCCGACCGGGGCGCCGAAGAAGTGCAGGTTGTGCGCCACATGCGCCCGCGCGCGCGCCCGCTCGCCGCGGCCGATGCCGAGCAGCCCGTACAGGCTCCAGCCGATCTGCCGCCGGCGCGCCAGATAGGGCTCGAACAGCGGGGTCGGGTAGTAGGGCCACTCGCTGCCATCCTCGGCGCCGGTGGCATAGGCTTCGGCGACCGTAGCGCAGAACCGCCGCAATTCGCCGCCGGCCAGCGCGACCAGCCGCCAGGGCTGCATGTTGGTGCCCGAGGGCGCGCGGGCGGCGACATCGAGCAGGTGGAGGACCATTTCGCCCGGCACCGGCGTTGGCAGGAAGCCGCGAACGGAACGGCGGGAGAGGATGCTCGCCTCGGTCTCGTTGCGCGGCGCAATGGCCTCGCCCTGCCCGTCCATGCGCGCTCCCCCGTGCTCCGTCGCCGCGATTGATGGCGAAGCCGGGCTGGGCGCGCAAGCTTTGCCCTGTAACGCCAGTGGCCCCTGCTTGTCTCCCCCAGGCAATCCGAATGGAGCCCATCATGATCGACCGCATCCTCAAGCTGCTGAGCTGGCCGGCTTCGCTGTTCGTCGCCTTCATTCTGCTCTGGTATGAACAGTACAAGCTCACCGGCAGCGACGGCTCGGTCTGGCTGTTCACCGTGCTGTCGGACTGGGTGGGTTTGCACGGGTTCGAAAAACCGTTCCGCCTGGGCGTGGCCGTGGCCGAGATCGTCGCCTCGGTGCTGATCGTGCTGCCACGCACCCGCGTCCTGGGGGCGGCGCTGGCGCTGGGCCTCATGTCGGGGGCGATTTTCTTTCATCTGGTCAGCCCGTTGGGAATCGACCCGTATGGCGACGGCGGGGTGCTGTTCACCGAGGCCTGCGAAGTCTGGCTGTGCGCGGCTTTTGTTCTTGTGGCCAGGCGCCGCGAGGCGGTCGCGCTGGTAGCGCGCTGGACGGGCCTGCGGCAGCAACGACCTGCCTGACGCCTTCGGCATGCCCCCTCCCGCGATCCGGGCTGGGCCTCTATGAAAGCGTATGGATCGCCAGGACTCCGCCTCGCCGACCGTGGCCGTGATCGGGGCGGGCCCGACCGGGCTGATGGCGGCCGAGACGATCGCGGCCGGTGGCGTGGACGTGACCGTGTTCGACCGCATGTCCTCGCCCGGGCGCAAGCTGCTGATGGCCGGACGGGGCGGCCTCAACCTGACGCACAGCGAAGCGCTTCCCGCCTTTCTCGACCGCTACGGGCCGGCACGGGCACGGCTGGAAGCGGCGATTTCGGCCTTTCCGCCCGCCGCGCTGGTGGCCTGGTGTGAGGGGCTGGGGCAGCCCACCTTCGTCGGCTCCAGCGGAAGGGTATTTCCGCGCGGGCTGAAGGCCTCGCCGCTGCTGCGTGCCTGGCTGGGACGGCTGGATGCCCTGCGGGTGCGGCTGGAACCCCGCCGGACCTGGACCGGCTGGGACGCCGCCGGCACGCTGGCATTCGCCGGTGGCACCCGTGTGCGGCCGGGCGCGACGGTGCTGGCGCTGGGCGGCGCCTCCTGGCCGCGCCTGGGATCGGACGGCGGCTGGACGGGGTTCTTGCCCGGCATTGATGTGCGGGCGCTGCGTCCGTCGAATTGCGGCTTCCGGATCGACTGGTCGGCCCCGTTCCGCCGCTTCGCCGGCACGCCGCTGAAGCGCATCGCGCTCGAGTTCCGCGGCCGCACGGTGCGCGGCGAGGCGATGGTGACGCAAGACGGCATCGAGGGCGGCGCGGTCTATGCGCTGTCGGCGGCGCTGCGTGACGCCATCGCCGCCGAGGGACCGGTGGTGGCGCAGCTCGATCTGCGACCGGACCTCGACCCGCCGGCACTGGCGCGGCGTTTGGCGGGACCGCATGGCAGTGCATCGCTGTCGACGTTTCTGCGCAAGGCGGCCGGGCTGGCACCGGTGGGGGTCGGCCTGGTGCAGGAGGCGCTGCACGCAGGCGCCCCGCCCGACCTGCCCGCGCTGATCAAGGCGGTGCCGCTGCGCCTGCTGGCGCCGGCGCCGCTCGCCAGGGCGATTTCCAGCGCCGGCGGGATCGCGCTGGAAGAGCTGGACGCGAACTGGATGCTGCGCCAGCGGCCGGGGGTGTTCGCCGCCGGGGAAATGCTGGACTGGGAAGCCCCCACCGGTGGTTATTTATTGCAGGCATGTTTTTCCACCGGCGTGGCGGCAGGGCGAGGAGTGCTGGCGTGGCTGGAAATAGAATGAGGGCAAGTGGCCTCGCGGCCCGTCGCGTGAAGGCGAGCTGCGCGCTGGGGCGGGTCCAGCAGAGCCCTGGCCTTCCTTCCTGCGCCCCAAAGTGACATGATGTTTGTGTCATCCACCGCGCAGGATCGGGCCCAGCTATGATGCGTTACCTCGTCATCGGCGTGGCGTCCCTGGTCGCGATGATCAGCGTGTTCGCATTTGGCGGGGCGATCATCGACGGGCTCGGATCGGCCTTTCGGGCGACGGCCTCGCATCTGACCGTGGGCGGCGACCAGAAGATCGCCGAGGAAGCGCGCCCGGCGCCGCCGGAACGGGCAGCCATGATCACCGAGCTCAGCCGGATCGCCGAAAGCCGGCAGGCGCTGCAGCCGGAAGCCAGCACGGCGGCGCATATGCACGACCTGGTGCGCAAGGCCGCCACCATGATGGCCGGCAGCGAGGCGATGGGGGCGCTGCGCGACATGCAGGACGCGCGCGCCCATCTGCGCGATCTCGGCGCCGCCGTCGCTGATCGCCTGCTGGCCGGACAGGATGCCAAGGATTTGCAGGAGCAGCAGGCCAAGGCGGCCGCCGACCTCGCCCGTGCCAGCGCGGATTTCGCCAAGCGGCTGACCGATCTCGGCATGAAGATGACCCCGGATCAGGCAGAGCTGATCGCCATCGCCCCCAATGGCGACGATCTGGTGGCGCTGCTGGGCATGCAGGCCAACGTCGCCCATTTCGTTGCGCAACTGCGGGAAACGGTCGAACAGAACCGCAACAACCCGGACCTGCTCAAGCGCTATTACGGCCTGAACGTGGTGCTGTGCGAAATGGTGGAGACGCTGCAGGCCGACGTGCGCGACCGGATCAGGGACCGCTATTTGCCGCGGCTGGAGGCGATCGAGAAGGAGAACCTCGCCCTGCAACGGAAGGCGGAGGCGAACATGCAGCAGGTGCCGCCGACCGAGCGGCAGGGCTATGCGGCGAACCTCAAGGCGCTGCAGGAAACAGCACAGATCATTCCGGTCTATCGGCATTATCTGGCGCAGCAGGGCGAGCAGCTCGACGACGCCGCCAAGCACACGCTGACGCTGCTCGACCTGGCGGCCAACACGGCGAGCACGATGGAGAACACCGTCGAGGTGTTGGATATGATGAACGCCGCCAATCGGGATTTCGGCGCAGTGATCAATCTGATGCCCCCTGGCACGCTGCCGCTGGACAATGATCTGCTGCGCCAGGAGTTCGAGCGGATTTCGCGCAGGCTGAACGAGCCGGCCAGCTGACGCCGCGCTTCAGCCGGGTACCAGACGCAGCACCTGTTCCGCCGGACCAACCGTCAGCCGCCGCCCCCAGTCGAAGGCGATGCGGTCCTGCTCCATGCCGTCGGCGAAGATCGCGCCGCCATCGTTCATGCGCGAGGTGATCGCCAGGCCGGTCTGGCCGAGTTTGCCGCCGCGCAGGTTGGTGCCGGTGGAAACGCTGGGAAACGGCTCGCGGACAAAATACGCCACCGCCTTTTCCTGCGGGTCGAGCGCCACCTGCAGCCGGGTCGCCTCCATGATCGAGCGCGCCCAGCCGGTCGCTCCGGTACCGGAAGCAACAATCAGTCCGCTGGAAGATTGATTTTCCTCGATGCCGCCGGCGGCGATCCGGTAGCGCGCCGATTGGTGGCTTCGGTGGCCGACGAAGATTTCATTCAGCGCCAGCAAGCGTTCGCCGTTGTCCAACCGCGCCTCCACCATGGTGCGCTGCTCGACGGCAATGTCGTCGTGACGGCTGGCGCGGAGCAGTCCGGCGAGCCGGTCCAGCTTCACCCGCACCAGCACCCCGTCATACAGATCCGGCGCCGGGTTGACGCCAAGCACCGGCTGACCGGCAAGATATTTCGCCACGTTGGCGACCAGACCGTCCTGCCCGACGGCAACGATCACATCCTCGGCGGCAAACAGGAAGCGGTCGAGATCGCCCCGCCTCACCACCGCCTGGCGCCACTCGTCCGGCACGGCGGCGCGGGCGGTGCGCAGGGTTGCGGCGAAATGCTCATGCCGGGACTGCACATCCTCGATCCGTTGTCCTCTCGTTTCGAGGAAGAAGCGCGCCTGCTGGCGCGTCGCGTGACGCGCCAGCAGCAGCTCGTAGTCGGTCTCGCGGATGACGAACACCGCGCGCGGCGGATTGGCCGGCATCGCCCCCTCCCGATCTCCCGTCTCAGCGCGTCGCCGGCAACAGGCCCGACCCCTTACGGAATTCGGCCATCAGGCTGGCGAGCAGATCGGGCGTGACGCTGACATGCTCGATCTTGGTCAGCTTGGTCGCCAGATCGCGCGCCGCGAGCCCGAGCAGCACTGCCGGCGGCAGGTCGCGATAGATGGCGATATGCGCCAGCTCGGCTTCGGCCTTCGCGGCTTCGACAGTGCGAATACGGGACGCGTCCAACTCGGCTTCCACCAGCCGCGCCGCCGCGACTCCTTCCGCCCGGTTGCGGGCATTCGCCGCCTCTTCGGCGATCAGTTGCTTCTCCCGCCGCGCCAGCTCGGTCTTGTTCGCCAGTTCGGCATCGGCGATGGCGCGCTCCTTCTCGACCGCGAGCGCCCGGCGCTCGAAGGTCGCCGCGTCGGCCTTCTGCTGCAATGCCTCGAAGGTCGGTGCCTGCAGGGCGCGTTCGAGCTCGCTGGACGGCGCCAGATTGGTCAGCCGCACCGCAACCACCGCGATGCCGATATCGGCCAGCGAGCCTGCCGCCGCCAGGGAGGATTCCAGACGCTGGCGCAGCGGCTCGATGCCCGCATCGAGAATGCCGCCGATCGGCGCTTCGCCCAGATATTGCAGCGTCGCCTGACTGACCAGGCCCGACAGCCGCGTCTCGATGCGTTCGAGCGGCTCGCGCTGCGGCTTGCCGGTTGGCAGCGCGATGCTGAAATCCACCCGTTGCGCCAGCTTCTCCGGATCGAACACGTGCCAGGTCAGCACCCCCTGCACCGAGACCTGCTGGAAATCCTGGCTGCGCCCCTTGACGAAGATCACCATCTCGCGGTCGTCCATCGGCAGTTCGGCGATGCTGGCGGTCTGCGGCCGGAACCAGAATACCAGACCGCGGCCGCTGCGGCGGATGCGGCCGTTGCGGTAGCGGATGACGTGGCTGCTGGCATCGCTGCGCAGCTGCGCCAGCAGACCGAAGTTGCGAATTTGGGCCATTTACCCTCCCGGGGTCACAGGGGTCGGTTGCAGCGGAACATTTCAGCCGGCCGGAACGAAGCGCCTTCCTCCCGCGCGCCGGTCGCCTCCAGCCAGCCCTTGTCGAGCATGCGGCGGCGGAACGCCGATTTGTTAAGGGCGACCCCCAGGATCGCCTCGTGCACGTCTTGCAACTGGCGGAGGGTGAACAATGGCGGCAGCAGCGCGAAGCCGACCGGCGAATAGTCGAGCTTGCCGCGCAGCCGGCGGATCGCCAGGCCCAGGATGTCGGCGTGATCGAAGGCCAGCTTCAGCGCCCCCTCTTCGCCGAGCGCGCTTGCGGGCCCGCCGGTCTCGCCGGCCCAGTCGGTGGCGATGCGCGCGAGCGTCAGGTCAGCACCCGTCTTCAGCGCCGCCTTAAACCGTTCGGCGGGCAGCAGGGCGAAATAGGCGACCGTGATCACCCGCGTCCTGGGATCGCGGTCGACTTTACCGAAAGTGTAAAGCTGCTCGATATAGGCGTCGTGCATGCGCGCCTTGTCGCGCAGGATGCGCCGCGCCGCCTGCTCCAGGCTTTCGGTGATATTCATGAAGCCGCCGGGCAGCGCCCAGTCCCCCTGTGCCGGGGGGGCGGCACGCCGGATCAGCAGGGCGGCCGGCGCCGCATCGACCACCGACATCAGCACCAGATCCACCGTGACCGAGGGCCGGTCGTAGGCGCTTGGGTCGTCGGCCCGAACATCATCCGCTCCGCTGCTGGCCATGCCGCCACCTTATGTGTAAGTCGGCTTTTACATATATCCTTTTTGCATATATGTCAAGCGACCTCCCTTGATCCCGCGGCCGGCCGGTCAACGGAGCACCAGACAACGGTTTCCGCTGCCACCGGCGGCGTTGGTATGCTGGAGTGAAGCTGTCGTCGCTTGCGCGGCGATTCGTGTGCGAGTTGCCACGCCCCCGGCAAGGCACCAGCAGAGGACGCCGATCAGCCGCATGAACCTGCTGTCGAACGCCATCGGCCGCCGCCTCGCCCGATTTCTCAGCCAACCACGAACCATCCCCGGCGCCAGCGCGCCGACCCCGCGCGATCGGCTGCTCGCCTGCCTGCAGCCGGCGGATGTGCTGCTGGTGGAGGGCAACACCCGCGTCAGCACCGCGGTGAAATACCTGACGCAATCCACCTGGTCGCACGCCGCCCTTTATGTCGGCGGGCACGGCGCCGGGCGCCTGGCCGCAGCCGATCATTGCTTCATCGAGGTCGATCTGGTCGCCGGCGTGCGCAGCGTCGGGTTTGAAGAGTTCGACGGCATGCACACGCGCATATGCCGCCCCATCGGGCTCACCGAGGCGGAACGCCGCGCCGTCACCGGCTACGCCATCGCGCGGATCGGACATTTGTACGATCTGCGCAACCTGCTCGATCTCGCCCGCTATCTGTTGCCGATGCCGCCGGTGCCGACCCGGTTTCGCCGGCAGATGATCGCGCTGGGCAGCGGCGATCCGACACGGGCGATCTGTTCGACGCTGATCGCGCAGGCGTTCGAGGCGATCCGTTATCCCGTCCTGCCGCTGGTGGAATACCTGCCCGCCGCCACGCCGGAGCATCCGGGCTGCACCGACGAGGTGCTGCGCATCCGCCATCATTCCCTGTACGCGCCGCGCGACTTCGATGTCTCGCCGTATTTCCGCATCATCAAACCGACGATCGAAGAAAGCTTCGATTTCAGGGCGCTGACCTGGCATGAGTCCACGCCGCCGGCCTTGGTGGGCGGGGAAATTGCGTGAAGCAAAGGGTGCCAGCAACCCAACGTGGTTCGCCAACAGCCCCGCCAGCACCGCGCCGGAAAAGCAGTCGGCTCGGGAACGCAGGCGATGCCGAGGCGGGCGTTGTCGGGGGTGGCGCGAAACGGCGCGGGGGACGGTGTTCACCGCCGCCTCGCCACCGAACCGCCGCGAGTTGGAGCGACATCGGTTCTTCCCCATGTGTGTTAATTTTGCCACAATCTGGCCCGATGAGCGCAAAAAGCCATCTTTGGCCACCACAAAACACCGCAAACGGCGCCACACAGCTTCGTGTAATGGTCGATTTTGACCCGAAAAAATCATTCTTTCGACTGGTGATGCAAAAAAGTCACTTGTCAAACCGGTATCAATTTGAAAGTGTGAGGCGACAGGGTCAGTGCAATAGGTGTAGGACGGCCCGACGAATGGTCGGCGTGGTTGCGGACTGCGCTGGCTCGGAACATGCAACGTTGGCGAATCGGTCAGCCTGATGGCCGTCGCCGAGTAGGAGGGTCGTTGATATGGCGCTGCCAGATACGGGTATCGTGTGGCCTTACAACACCAGCACGGTGTGGAATATCACTCCCAATTATCTCTCTCACGCGCTCACAGCCACGCTGAACGCGGACCTGGCGGTTCCCGACACCGGCGTTTTCCAGCAGAAGCAATCGGTCGACAATTTCGTCCTGAACGGAACCTACAACGACGTTGACGGCAGCACCTTCGACGGCGGCGCCTATTTCGATGCCCCCGTCACGGTCTCCACCGCCGTTTCGACCGCCGTCGTCGGGTATAGCACCGTCATCTTCGGCACCAACACCGACAGCGTGACGTTGGCCGGTCCGCTCAACACCGTCGAACTGGGCGACGGCCCTAACACTGTGCAAGCTGACTGGCAGCCAGAACACGGTGGTCCTGGGCACCGGCAACAACAATGTGTCGGTGGCGGGCGCGGACAATACGGTTGTGCTCGGTGAAAGCGGTACGCCGCCGTATCCGGACGTGTCGGACAGGGATAACGTGTACACGCCCACCGACACCGGGCCGAACACCGTTAAGACCGGCACCGGCGGGCAAAGCACCGTGACCTTCGGCGATGCTGCGACCACGGTCACGCTCGGCGGGGCGGATGGCGGCAACGGCGGCATTGGCAACACCGTGATCGGTGCCGGCGCCCTTGACCGTTCGGCTGGCGTGCTCGACACGGTCACCGGCGGAATCGGGCTGGACACGGTTGACCTGGGCGATGGCAACAACTCGGTAACCCTCGGCGGGGCGCTGAACACGGTGGTCGCCGGCGACGGTGACAACACCGTGACGCTGAATGGCGCGGCGGCCACGGTCTCGGTTGTCGGCACCTCCACAAAGGTTGTCTATGACGGGGTTCAGGCCATCGTGTCCTCCGGCTTCGGCACCGGCGGCATCGGATTCGACGCCGGGGCCGGCGACATCGGGGCGTTCGACGCCGGAACATACAACATCGGTGCCTTCCTCGGGCTCGGCAGCACCGGATCGTATAGCGGCAACGGCAATATCGGCGTTTTCGAGGGCCTCAGCGATGGCGCGGGGACCGAGGGGGATAACAACCTCCCCCAAGTTCCTGGCGATAACGTCGTTCCCGACGTTTACACCCCCTATTATTACGGCAACGGCAGCGGCAACATCGGCGCCTGGAACGGCAACTACAACAACGGGTCCGATGAGGGCAACTTTAACTGGGGCGCCTTCAACGGCAATTTGAACGGCAACTTCAACGCCAGCACCTGGGACGCCCGTAACGACGGCAACGACAACACCGGCGCCTACAACGGCAACATCACCGACAACGACAATCTCGGCAGTGGCTCCGGCGGCGGCAACGGCAACAGCGGCAGCGGCACCCTGCTGGGAAATGACTCGGGCAACCAAAACCAGAACGGCTACTCCGGCATCCTGAACTTCTCGTTTCCCACCTCCGGCTGGGTTCCCGCCACCAGCACCACCTACCCCACCACCTACACGGGCGCGATCAACACCGTGGTGCTGGGCACCGGGGAAAACACTGTCACCGCCCTGGGCGGGCTGAACACGGTGGTCCTGGGGGCCACGATGACGTTGCCGGAGGGTGACGCAACCATTCCGGATCCGACGGCAACCTTCTCCTTCCTCACCCAAACGCTCAAAGATACGGTGACCATCAGCGGCAGCCTGAACACAGTCGAACTGGCCACCGGCGACGGCAACTCGGTCAGCAGCGGCACGGGCGGCGTCAACTCGTCCACCGTGCTCTTCGGCAACGGCGATGGTACCAGTGTGACGCTGAACGGCGGCAGCAACACCGTGATCACCGGCACCCTGGGCACCAGCACCATTGACCTGTCGGCGTCGAGCGCCGGGGGCAACGTTGTCGAGACGCAGGGGAACGACGCCACCATCAAGATCAACGGCCTCGGCAACCTCGTGGGCGCGCTGCCTACGTTCGTCGAATGGGGAACCGACAGCATCACCGAGACCGGCGGGGGCAAGAACAGCTTTGTCACCGGCGAAGCCGGGAACGGGCTTTACACGATCACCGGCTTCCACAACACGGCGAACGCCGACGCGCTGTATCTGCTGACGTCGCTGGAGGATGCCGGCTGGAGCGGAAAGGCCAACACCCTCAGCCAGTATCTCCATGTCAACACCATCGGCGGCAGCGACTACATCGCCGTTGGCCTGGGCGGCGGCACCAATGTCGCGGAACTGGTCGGCGTGAACGCCAGCTACGGCACCTTGATGGGCGAAGGGGTGCTGCGGACCGGGCCGCTGCCGAATTTCTGAGCCGGACCGGGGGTATCGCCCCCTCGGCATCGGGCGTAACCACCGGAAGGCCAGGGCTCTGCCCTGGCCTTTCTGTTATCGCTCCGAGCGCGGATCGAAGGCGTGCTGCAGCCCGTCGCCGAGAAAATTCGCGGCCATGACGGTGATGAAAATCAGCAGCCCCGGATACACCGCCAGCGCCGGCGCGCTGCCCATCAGGTCCTGGGCGTTGTTGAGCATATTGCCCCAGGAGGCGGTCGGCGGCACCACGCCGAAACCGAGGAAGCTCAGCACCGATTCGAACAGGATCACCCGCCCCACGGTCAGGGTGAACGCCACGATGACCGGTGTGGCGATGTTCGGCAGCACGTGCGCGCGCATCACATACGCCGCCCCCGCCCCGCTCGCCCGCGCCGCGCGCACATACTCGCGCTGCCTGACCGACAAGGTCGCCGCCCGGGCGATGCGCGCAATGGCGGTCCAGTCGATGATCGCAATGATGATGACGATGCGCCAGAACCCCGCCGCGCCGGAGCGGGCGAATTCCGGCGGCACGCCGAGCCTGGTCAGGTCCACCGCACCCAGCACGATCAGCAACGGCAGCAGCGGCAGGGCGATCACCCCGTCGGTGAAGCGCATCAACGCCGCATCCAGCCGGCCGCCGAAATACCCCGCGGTGACGCCGATGAGCAGCCCCAGCGCGCCGCCGGACACGGTGGCCAACAGGCCGACGAGCAACGAGATCTGCCCGCCCGCCATCAGCCGCGCCAATTCGTCGCGCCCGGCCTCGTCGGTGCCCAGCCAGTGGGCGGAAGAAGGCGGCGCGAAGCGCGCCAGCAGGTCGGTGGCGTCGGGATCGACGCCGCCGAGCCATTGCATCGGCAACCCCGCGAGCGAAAACGCCACCAGCAGCGCCAGCACCGCCAGCGCCGCCATGCCCGGCCGGTGCCGGCGAAACCGAAGCCAGCGCAGCCGCCACACGCCCACCGCCGCCGCGGGCGACCCCGCGCCTGTCATGCCCGCACGATCCGCGGATCGAGCCACAGACAGGCGATGTCGGCCGCCAGATTGCTCAGCAGGGTCATCAGGGTGGCGAACAGCAGCCCGCTCAGCGCGAGATTGTAGTCGTTGCCGAGAATGGAATCGTAAATCATCTTGCCCATGCCGGGCTGGGCGAACATCGTCTCGGTCAGCAGGGCGCCGCCGAACAATGATCCGAAATTCAGCGCCATCACGGTCACCACCGGGATCAGCGCGTTGCGGAAGGCATGCGCCAGCACCACCCGTCCCTCCCCGGCCCCCTTGGCGCGGGCGGTGCGCACATAGTCCATCCGCAGTGTCTCGATCATGCCGGCGCGCACATAGCGGGTGAAGCCGCCGGTCTGCGCCAGCGCCAGGGCGATCACCGGCATCACCATGTGCCGCGCATAATCCACGAAGCTGCCGTCACCGACGGTGGCGACGCCGCTGGCCGGGACCCAGTGCAGCTGCACCGCGAACACCAGGATCATCATCAGCGCCAGCCAGAACACCGGCACGGACATGCCGGCAAAGGCGAACAGGCTCACCAGCGCGTCCAACCAGCCGCCCGGCTTCAGCGCCGCGGCGATGCCAAGCGCGAAGGACAGCAGCACAGCGATGCCGAAGCTGGCGAAAATGAGCTTGCAGGTCTGCCACAGCGCCGGCGCCAGCACCTCCAGCACCGGCGCCGCGTGGCCGCGCGAATAGCCGAAATCGCCCCGCAGCGCCGCCAGCAACCAGTGCCAGTAGCGGTGCAGCAGCGGCTGATCGAGGCCGTACAATTTGCGCAGCGCCGCCGCCGCCTCGGGCGTCGCGGTCGGATTGCTGGCGATCATGATGTCGATCGGATCGCCGGGCATCAGCCCGATCAGGCTGTAAATGACGAAAGACATGACCAGCAGCACCACCGACGCCTGCAGGATGCGCTGAACAACGATGCGGATCATGCGCGACGTTCAGTCCTTGAAATGGCAGGCGGCGCGCTGAGCCGGCCGACCAGGCGCCGGTGCCAGGTCCGGCGCCCGGGTGCGGCACACGAACTGCGCTTTCGGGCAGCGCGGATGAAACACGCAGCCCGGCGGCGGCGCCAGCGGACTCGGCATTTCGCCGCGGATGGTGTGGTCGCGGCGCCGGCGCACGCCAATGCGCGGCACGCTTGCCAGCAGCGCCTGGGTGTACGGGTGCGACGGCTGCGCGAACAAATCCGCGCGCGGCGCCAGCTCGACCAGCCGGCCCAGGTACAGCACCGCCACCCGGTCGGCCAGATGGTTCACCACCGCCAGGTCGTGGCTGATGAACAGATAGGCAAGCCGGTGCGTCTGCTGCACATCCCGCATCAAGTTCAGGATCTGGCTTTGGATCGACACGTCCAGCGCCGACAGCGGTTCGTCGGCTACGATCAGCGCCGGTGCCGGCGCCAGCGCGCGGGCAATCGCGATTCGCTGGCGCTCGCCGCCGGAGAATTCATGCGGATAGCGGTTCAGCGCGTCGCCCGGCAGCCCCACCTGCGCCAGAAGCGCCGCCGCCCGCGCGCGCCGCTGCGCGGCGCCGCCGAGGCGCTGGATACGCAGCGGCTCGGCGATGATATCCGACACCGGCATGCGCGGGTCCAGCGCGCCGAACGGGTCCTGGAACACGATTTGGATGGCCCGGCGCGCGGCGTGCCGGGTGGCGGCATCCATGGCGCGGCCGCGAAAACGCATGCTGCCGGAGGTCGGACTTTGTAGCCCCGCCACCACATTGCCCAGCGTGCTCTTGCCGCTACCGCTCTCGCCCACCAGGCCCAGCGTCTCGCCCTCGGCGATGGAAAACGAAACTTCCTCGGCCGCGTGCAGCACGCGCCGCTTGCCGCCGAACCACGCGCCGCCGCCAAGCTCGAAGCGCACGCCGATGCGGTCAAGCGCGATCAGCTCCGCGCTCATGCGCCCGCCTTGAAGCAGGCGACAAAATGGCCTGGGGCGAGTTCCACCGCCTCCGGCTCGGCGGCGCGGCAGGCGGCGCCGGCGCGGTTGCAGCGATCGGCGAAGGCGCAGCCGCCGCCGGCACCGAGGTCCGGCACGCCGCCCCGGATCACCGGCAGACGTGCCACCCGATGGTCCGGGTCCGGCAGGGTGGCGATCAGCCCCTGCGTGTAGGGGTGCAGCGGCTGGGCGAACAGCGCCCCGGCCGGCGCGCGCTCGACGATGCGGCCGGCATACATCACCACGATGTCGTGCGCGATGCCGCTCACCACCGCCAGGTTGTGGCTGATGAACTGGATCGCCATGCCGGTGCGGTCCTGCAGGTCCAGCATCAGGTCGAGGATCTGCGCCTGGATGGTCACATCCAGCGCAGTGGTGGGTTCGTCGGCGATCAGCAGCTTCGGCTCGCAGGCCAGCGCCATGGCGATCATCGCCCGCTGGCGCATGCCGCCGGACAACTCGTGCGGATAGGCGCGCGCCCGGTCGCGCGGGGCGTTGATGCCGGCCGCTGCCAGCAGCCCCACCGCCGCGCGCTCCGCCGCGCGCCAACCCATCGCGCGACGATGCAGCACCAGCGCTTCGGCGATCTGCCGCCCCACCGTCATCACCGGGTTCAACGCCGTCATCGGCTCCTGGAACACCATGGCCATCTCGGCCCCGCGCAGCGCCCGCCAGGCGGCGCGCGACTGGCCGACCAGCTCCCGCCCGGCGAAACGGATCGATCCCTCGACCCGGCCGGGCGCGGGCACCAGCCCCATCAGCGCCAGCGCGGTGACGCTCTTGCCGCAGCCGCTTTCACCCACCATGCCCAGGGTGCGGCCGGCGCCAAGCGCATACGATATGCCGGAAACCGCGCGGCGCCTGCCGCCGGCGCGCGGAAACGCCACAAGCAGGCCCGCGACCGCGAGCAGCGGTTCGGTCATTCCGCATGCCACTCCTCGGCCCACAGGCTGGAAGTGTCGCTGTGGCCGGTCGGGCGCACGCCGGTCAGCCATTTCGGCAGTACATAGGCTTCGGCGCGGAAGAACAGCGGCAGCGCCGGCACCTGCTCGGCGTAAATGCGCTGCATTTGCGCCCAGGCGGCCCGCTGATGCGACGGATCGAGATCGGTCTCCGCGGTCAGGATCGCCGCGTCCATGCCGGCATCGCGAAAGTCCAGGTAGTTCGAGCCGCCCCAGTTGTTGGCCTCGGTCGGGACCTGGTCGGCGGCGAGCGTCTGTCGCGGCGGATAGCTGATGCCGCTCGACCAGGCATACATCGCCAGGCCAGTGAAACGCCGCCGCTTCAGCGTGTCGCCGAACAAGGTTCGCGCCGGTTCGTTCTTCACCAGCGCCTCGACGCCGACGGCCTTCCACTGGTCCTTCATGACCTGCTGCGCCAGTTCGCGCACCCGGTTGCCGGCGGTGGTGCGGAACTCCAGGCTCAGTCGCTCGCCGGCGGCATTGCGGCAGATGCCGTCCGGCCCCGGCGTCCAGCCCGCCTCAGCCAGCATAGCACGGGCGCGGACGGGATCGTAGGGCTGTTCCGGCACCGCCGGGTCATGCATCGGATCAAGCGGATTGAGGAAGCTTGCCGCCACCGGCTGCTTGCCTTCGAACAGCCTGTCCACCAGCGTGCGCCGGTCCAGCGCCAGCAGCAAGGCGCGACGCACCCGGATATCGGCCAGGATCGGATTGTCCAGGTTCAGGTCGATATGCTCATAGTTCAGCGCCGGCCTGAATATATAGGTCCAGGCATCCGGCTGGCGATGGCGCAGCGTCAGCACCTGGTCCAGCGTGAGCGAGGGGGCGTCACCCGGCGCGTACTCCACATCGCCGGACTGAAGATTGGCCTGCAGCGCCGCGGTGTTCTCGATGGCGCGGATAACGATGCGGCGGAACCCCGGCACGCCGCCGCCCCAGGTGGGGTTCACTTCCAGCACCACCTGCGCGCCGGACTCGATCTGGGTGACCAGATAAGGGCCGTTGTAGAGCCCCGGCGTGGTGGGTGCCCGCGCATACAATGTGTGCCTGGCGTACTCGCCCGCTTCGGCGGCCTTCGCCTCCAGATGCTCGGGCAGCATCGTCGGCAAACGGTCGTACTGGGCCCACACCTTGTTCAGATGCATCACCGCCGTCAGGTCGTCGATGACCTCGACGCTGTCGATCCGCAGCCAATAGCTCAAATCGGCGAAACCCGAGGCCGGGTCATGGCCGAGCTTCCAGGTGAACGCCAGGTCGCGCGCCGTCAGCTTCACCCCGTCGCCCCAGAGCAGCCCGGGCTTCAGTTTCACCGTCACCGCCATGCCGCGCCCTTCCAGCCGCGCCAGCCCGTTCGCCAGGCTGGGCAACACGGCGCATTGCAGGCAGGTGTTCTTCCACCCGGCATCGAAGGCGGTGATCGGCCGCAGGACGAATCCCAGCGTGTAGGCCTTGATCACCTCGGGATCGATGGCGGGATGCAAGGTGGAGGGAAATTGCGAAACCCCGATCACCAGCTGCTCGCGTGGCGCGGCGACGGCCGGCGCGGACAGGCACAGCACCGAAACGGCGGCCAGGGCGGCGCTTGACCTCATCCTTCGTCTCCCGCGGGCGAATACCGGGCTCGGAACCAAACAGACTGGCAGACGGGCATGGGGGGCCAGCCATTCGAGGCCAGGGCTCTGCCCTGAACCCCGCTGCTTTAAGGCTATTCGATTGAGGGGGACGAGGAAATGCTGGTTTCAACTCCTCATCCCCCTCTCTCGAAAGGAAAAAAATCGGTTCCAAGGGGCCACTGCCCCTTGGCGGGTCCAGGGCAGAGCCCTGGCCCTGCTGTCTCTTGGACTGCCCGAGCCCTGGCGGCCCGCGGCCCAAGGCCCCTCAGGTTCTGGCCAGCGTCGGCAACAACGGCAGCAGGGTCGACAAGTCGCGTTCGGCCTTGCAGACCAGATACAGAATGGCGCTCGGCCCGCACCCATCCTCGGACGCCCCCAGCGGCATCCCGTCGGACCCAAGCGGCAGGGCCGCAAGGCCAAGGTCGGCATACACTTCCAGGTGGGTGCGCCCGGCCCGCCAGACCGCCGGGTCGAGCCCCTCCTGCCGCGCCAGGTCGCGCAGCCGCCAGATGGCCGACACCCGGTCGCTTTCGGCGCCGGCGGGGTCGCCGATGCCCAGCAGCACCCGGCCGGTGCGGCGGAACGGAATGCCGGCGCGTTCGTTCTCCCCCCAGACGATGCCGTCCGCCTCGGCCGGCGGCTCGGCGCCGAGCGATGCGTAGCGCGACCGTGCCTCGTCTCCCCAGACCAGGAAGCGCACCCGGCCAGGCCGAAGCAATCCCCAGAGCGCCAGCAGGGCCAGCACCACGGTGAAGGCCACGGTGGCGCGCAAGGAGTTCGGCACGTTCGGGGAAAGCACCACCTCCCACCAGGAATTGTCCGACAACCAGCGCACATGCCGCTCGGAGGCGGCGAGGGCGAGGATGCAGCCGGCCAGGGTGAGCAGCGGCGCGGCGACGGCGGCTTCCATCGGGCCCGACAGCAGCCTGGCGTGGCGATAAAAGGCGCTGCGAAACGGCGCGATCAGCACCGCGGCGAGCAGCAGCACGCCCGGAATCCACAACGGCTCGCTCTGCACGACGGTGAACACAGCAGCCAGGAGCAGCAGGGCGATGGTCATCCCCCAGGCCAGGGTGACGCGCTGCGCCATGGCCATGGCGCAGACCATCAGGGCGCCGCCGATCAGGCTCGGCACGAACTCGCCGGCCTGGGCGGCGACCTCGGCGAAGTCGGGGTCGATCCAGGAGAAATCCGGCCGCCGTTCCACCACCCCCAGGCAAAGCAGCAGGGCGCCGCACATGCTCACCGCGCCGGCGACCGCGGCCACCACGAAGTCGGGTTCGCTCCAGCGCGTCCCCTGCGGCGCCGGGCGCTGCGCCGGCGAGGCCTGCAGCACCGAGCGGCCGCGCAGCATGATCTCGTTGCCGGCGAACAGGCCGCCGGCCAGGAACAGCGGAATGATGTAGTAGTAAAGGCGGAATACCACGATCGCGCCGACGATCTGAGGCGGCTCCAGGTAGGGAGAGAGACCGACCAGCATGGCGGTGTCGAACACGCCGATACCGCCCGGGATGTTGGCGACCAGGCCCGCGGTATAGGAGGCGACATAGACGCCGAGAAAACGCAGGTAGGTCAGCCCGTGCGCCTCCGGCAGCAGGGTGAAGACGATGGCCGCGGTCACCGCCACGTCCACTGTGGCCAGCAGGACCTGCAGAATGGCCATGCGCCACCCGGGCAGCTCCAGCTCATGGCCGAGGACCCTGCGGCCGCGCAACACGCGGGAGAGGGTGACGTAGCCGCCCACGATCGCCCACAGCAGAGCGCCGAGCGCATGCATCATCCATAGCGGCAGCCAGGCGCCGAAGAACGGCACCGCCTCGGGCTCGAAGAACAGCACCGTGCCGCCCAGCACCATGCCGCCCAGCCCGAAGGTGAGGCTGCAGAACCCCACCACCTTGGCGATCTGCAGCGGCGTCAGCCCCCAGTGCGCATACAGCCGGTAGCGCACGGCCGCGCCCGAGACCGCGGCGAATCCGAGATTATGGGCGAGCGAATAGGCGCAGAACGAGGCCAGGGCGACACGCGCGTAGCTGACGGACCGGCCGGCGTAATAGGTGCCGAGCCGGTCGTAGAATGTCAGGATGCCGTAAGAGAGCAGGTTCCACAGGAAGGCGATCACCAGCGTGCGGGTGGGGATCGCCTCCAGCGCGCGCTCGATGTCTTCGATCTTGAGACTGCGGAATTCTTTCTGCACGACGTAGATGGCGCCGCCCAGCAGCGCCAGGCCGAGCAGCGCCGGCAAGTTGCGCAGCAGGCGCTTCAATACCTCGCCCATCCCGGGCTCCTTCAGGACGGCGCGCGCGTCAGCGCGTCCTCGATCAGCCGGATGGTTTCGGCGATGCCATAGAGGGAAACGAACTGGCCGAAGCGCGGCCCTTCCTGCTGGCCGAGCAGCACCTGATAAAGACAGCCGAACCAGGCGCGCAGATCGGGGAACGGGTGGCGCTTGCCCACCTCGTAGATCGTGGCCTGGATGGCCTCGCCGTCGGCATCCGGCGGCAGCGCCCGCAACGCCGCGGCCAGTTCGGCCAGCGCATTCCGCTCGAACGGCTCCGGGGTGCGGAACTGCTTGGTCGGGCGAACGAAATCACGATAGTAGGCGAGCGCATATTCCACCAGCCCGGCCAGAAAGGGCATGTCGGCGGGAGTGGCGGCCGGATTGTAGCGGCGGATGAAGCCCCACAGGATGTCGGGCGTCTCGGCGTTCACCACGCTGGCCAGGTTCAGCAGCATGGCGAACGAGAGCGGCGAGTGCGCCTCCTGCGGCACGCTGCCGGCGTGGATGTGCCAGGCCGGGTTGGCCGGGCGCTCCGCCTCGGCCTGGCCGTGGGCGCGGGTCGCATTGGCCAGGTACTCGTCCACCGCCCTCGGGATCACGTCGAAATACAGCCGCTTCGCCCGCTGCGGCTGGTTGAACATGAACTGTGCCAGGCTTTCCGGCGGGGCGTAGCGCAGCCATTCCTCTACCGACAGCCCGTTGCCGCGGCTTTTGCTGATTTTCTGGGCCTGCTCGTCGAGGAACAATTCGTAGGTGAAACCGGCCGGCGGCTCGCTGCCCAGGATGCGGCAGATCTTGCCGGAGAGCCGCACGCTGTCGATCAGATCCTTGCCGGACATTTCGTAATCGACGCCGAGCGCGTGCCAGCGCATCGCCCAGTCGGCCTTCCACTGCAATTTTGCGGCGCCGCCGGTGACCGGGGTTTCGAACCATTCTCCGGTGCCGGGGTCGCGCCAGGCGATCGTGCCTGCAGCCACGTCCAGCTTTTCGACCTTCACCTGCATCACCGTGCCGGTATCGGGATGGACCGGCAGAAACGGGGAATAGCTGGCCTGCCGTTCTCCCCCCAGGGTGGGCAGGATCACCGCCAGAATTTCATCGTGCAGCGCCAGCACCCGCAGCAGCGCCGCGTCGAACCGTCCCGTGGTGTAATATTCCGTGGACGAGGCGAATTCGTATTCGAAGCCGAAGGAATCCAGGAACCCCTGCAGCCTTGCATTGTTATGGGCGCCGAAGCTCGGATGGGTGCCGAACGGGTCGGGAATGCGGGTCAGCGGCTTGCCCAGATGCTGCGCGAGCATATCGCGGTTGGGCACGTTGTCCGGCACCTTGCGTAGCCCGTCCATGTCGTCGCTGAAGGCAATCAGGCGCGAGGGCAGGCCGGTGAGAGTGGTGAAGGCGTGCCGCACCCATGAGGTGCGGGCGACCTCGCCGAAGGTGCCGATATGCGGCAGGCCGGAGGGGCCGTAGCCGGTCTCGAACAACGCCGCGGTTTTACCGCTGCGGACGAGCCGCTGCGCGACTTTTTGCGCCTCCTCGAAGGGCCAGGATTTCGGGGCGGCAGCGGCCGGATTGGACAGCGTTGCGGACATCGGCCGCAAGCTATGGACGGGGGGTGCCTTGGTCAATCGGCCCGGGCACATATAGTGCGTGCATGACCGACCGCGCCCGAGACGGAGCCACGGCTTCGCGCATCCTGTTGCCGGCGGCGCCGTCGGTGGTGGCCGGGGTGGGCCGGGCCGCGATACTCACGCTGGACGGCGAGTTGCTCGATCTCGCGTCCGGCGCGGCGGCGGCGTTGCTGCGCACGCTGCCGCCGCCCTTGCTGGTGCATGCGCCGGCGACCTTGCGCCGGCTCGGGCTGCGGGCGCTGCCCTGTTTCGATCTGCTGGAATTGTTCGCCTTCGTGCTGCCCGCCCGCGCCGCCGCGCCGACCGCGCGCGGCCTGGCGTTGGCGCTCGACGTGCCGCCGCCCGGCCCGGGGCCGGCGGCCGCGGCGGCGCTGCTGCCCGATCTCGCGCGGGCGCTGCTGGCACGTCTGGCCGCCGGGCGCGACCTGCCGCTCCATCGCGAGGCGGCGGCGTTGGCAAGCCGGATGGGCCGGGCCGGGTGGGACTGGGCGGAGGTGGTGCAAGCCGCGCTGGCCGGGCAGACGGGGACCGCGCCGAGTGAGCCACTGCGGGTCTGGCGGCGGCTGCCGGAATGGGAAGACGTGGCGCCGCTTCCGCCGCCCGCCTGCCATCCGGTGCCGCCGGCCGAGGCGCGCACCCGGCTGGCCGCCATGCTGGGGCCGGCGGCCGAGCAGCGGCCGGGCCAGTCCGACTATGCCGCCGCCGCCGCCGCCGCTTTCGCCCCCCGCGAGACCCGCGGCGACCCGCATGTTGTCCTCGCCGAAGCCGGCACCGGCACCGGCAAGACACTGGGCTACATCGCCCCGGCCAGCCTCTGGGCCGAGCGCAACAAGGGCGCGGTGTGGATTTCCACCTTCACCCGCCACTTACAGCGCCAGGTCGAGGCGGAGCTGGCCCGGTTGCACCGCGACCCGGCGGAGCGCCGTCGCCGCGTGGTGGTGCGCAAGGGACGCGAGAACTATCTGTGCCTGCTCAATTTCGAGGACGCGGTGAACGCCTCGGCCATCTCCGCGCCGGCCTCGGCGGTTCCGCTCGGCCTGGTGGCCCGCTGGGCCCTGGCCACCGGCGACGGCGACATCCAGGGCGGCGATCTGCCGGGCTGGTTTTCCGAGCTGTTCGGCACCGGGGTGGCCGGCGGGCTCGCCGACCGGCGCGGCGAGTGCATCCACGCCGCCTGCCCGCACTGGCGGCGCTGCTTCGTCGAACACGGCATCCGCCGTGCCCGCGGCGCCGAGCTGGTGGTGGCCAACCACGCCCTGGTGATGGCGCAGGCGGCCTGGGGGGGCATCGACGACAACACGGTGCCGGTCCGCTACGTGTTCGACGAGGGACACCATGTGTTCGATGCCGCCGACGGCGCCTTCGCCGCCGAATTCTCCGGCATCGAGGCGGCCGAGCTGCGCCGCTGGCTGCTCGGCGCCGAGGGCGGAAGGTCGCGTGCGCGCGGCCTGCGGCGGCGTCTGGAGGAACTGGTCGCCGGCCGGCCGGCGCTGGAGGCGCCGCTGGAAGCGGCATTGCAGGCCGCCCAGGCCCTGCCGCCACCGGGCTGGTCGGCGCGCCTGCGCGACGAGACGCCCGATCTTGCCGGCATGGAGCCCGGCCGGCAGAACCCCTCCGAAGCATTCCTGCGGGTCGCCCGCCGCCAGGTTCTGGCGCGCACCCAGGGTGAGGCCGAGCCCGGCATGCGCAGCAGCGACGAATGCGACCTGTTCCCGTCCGGGCCTGGTCTGGCCGAAGCGGCGGAAACTTTGCGCCGCGGCCTGGCGCGCCTCGCAGTGCCGTTGCGCACCCTCGCCGAGCGGCTGGGGGCGCGGCTGGACGACGATGCGGAGGAGCTGGACGCCGCGATGCGCAATCGTATCGAGGCCGCCTGCCGCTCGATCCGCCGCCGCGCGCTGGACCGCCTGACCGCCTGGCAGGAGATGCTGCGCGGGGTCGCCGCCGCCCCCCCGGAGCCGGACACGCGGCCGCAGCAGGTGATGTTTTTGCGGCTCGACCGGCGCGACGGGCGGGAAGTCGATGTCGGCCTGCACCGGCATTGGCTGGACCCCACGGTGCCCTTCGCCCTCAGCCTCGCCCAGCCGGCGCAGGGGCTGCTGATCACCTCGGCGACATTGCGCGACGCCGGGGCGGGCGATCCGGAAGCCGAATGGGCGGCGGCGGAGGCGCGGGTGGGTGCGACCCATCTGCCCTCGCCGGCGATCCGGGTGGCGGTGGCGAGCCCGTTCGACTATGCCGCCCAGACCCGCGCCTTCGTGGTCACCAACGTCAACACCCGCGACATCGCCGCCCTGGCCGCCGCCTATCGCACCCTCTTTCTGGCCGCCGGCGGCGGCGGGCTGGGCCTGTTTACCGCCATCGCCCGGCTGCGCGCCGTGCACGCCCGCATCGCCCCCGCGCTCGAGCAGGCCGGCATTCCGCTGTTGGCGCAGCATGTCGATCCGATGGACAACGCCACCCTGGTCGACATTTTCCGCACCGAGGAGGAAAGCTGCCTGCTCGGCACCGACGCGATGCGCGACGGCGTCGACGTTCCCGGCCGCGCGTTGCGCCTGGTGGTGTTCGAGCGGGTGCCCTGGCCGCGGCCCGACATTTTGCACCGGGAGCGGCGGGTGCATCTTTCCGGCGGCGATCCGGCGGGCTACGACGACCGCATCGTCCGGTTCCGGCTGCGGCAGGCGTTCGGCCGGCTGATCCGCAGCGCCACCGACCGCGGGGTTTTTTTTCTGCTCGATCGGCAGACCCCGACGCGGCTGCTGTCGGCGTTTCCGCCGGGGCTTGTGGTGCAACGGGTGGGGCTGGCGCAGGCGGTGGCGGAGACGCGGGGGTTTCTGGGGTAAAGGAAGGCCAGCGCGCTACCCTGGCCTTCCTTCCCTGATGGTCCGCGCATTGTAACGCACCGGCAAGACAAGCTATGCACCCGCTGCAACCGGACGGAGAAGGGGGGTGACCCATCCCGACACGCAGTTCGTCGCCGAGTGGCTTGCCGAGTCGCTGGCGGCGACACAGGATTTTGCCGCTGATCCCGCCGCTGGGGCGACCCTGGTTGCGATGTCCGACGCCATCACGGCCGCGCTGCGGGGCGGCGGCAAGCTGCTGATCGCCGGCAACGGCGGCAGTGCCGCAGACGCCCAGCACATTGCCGCCGAGTTCGTCTCGCGCATGAACTACGATCGCCCCGGACTGGCGGCGCTGGCCCTGACCACCGACAGTTCGGCGCTGACCGCCATCGGCAACGATTACGGTTTTGTCCACCTCTTCGAGCGCCAGGTGCAGGCGCTCGGCCGCCCCGGCGATGTGCTGCTGGGCATCTCAACATCGGGCCGCTCGCCGAACATCGTGCTGGCGTTGCAGGCGGCGCGCGCACAGGGCCTGGTCACCCTCGGCTTTGCCGGCAAGCAGGGCAGTCCGCTGGCGGAGCATTGTCACCTGTTGCTGCGGGCGCCATCGGCGGCCACGCCCATCATCCAGCAGATCCACATCATCGCTGCCCACATCGTCTGCTCGCTGGTCGAGCGGACGATGTGTCCCCGCGCCGCCTGACCATGCGCCCTGCCACCATCCGGCAATGCGCCGTGCTGGTCGGCGGGCTGGGCACGCGCCTGGGCGCGCTGACCTCCGACACGCCGAAGCCCGTGTTGCCGTGTGGCGACCGGCCCTTTCTGGCCTGGCTGTTGCGCGAGTTCGTCCGCTTCGGGGTGGAGGAGTTCGTGTTGCTCACTGGCCATCTCTCCGACCGGCTGCGCGAGAGTCTCGGCGCGGTTGCCGCATCCTTGCCGCGACCGGTATCGATCGTGGTCCACGAGGAACCGGTCCGCGCCGGCACCGGCGGCGCCCTGTTTCACGCGCGCGAGCGGCTGGACGATCGGTTCCTGCTGTGCAACGGCAACTCGCTGTTCGATTGCAATCTCGGCGCCCTGCTGGCCGCCGCCGCACGCGACCCGGACGCGGTGCTCGGCCGTATCGTGCTGCGCCGGTTGGAGGATGCGCGGCGCTATGGCGTGGTGGAAACCGACGGCGAGGTGGTGCGCGCTTTCCGCGAGCGGCCGGCGACGGAAAGCCCGGCCCCGGGCACCATCAACGCCGGTGTCTATCTGTTCGATCGCCGCCTGCTCGACCACGTGGCGCCGGTCTGCTCATTGGAACGCGACGTTCTGCCGGCGCTGGCGGCGCGCGGGCTGCTGCGCGGCACCGAGGCCTCGGGCTATTTCGTCGACATCGGAGTCCCCGACGATCTCGCCCGCGCGCGGCGCGACCTGCCCGCCCGGCTGCACCGCCCGGCGCTGTTCCTCGACCGCGACGGCGTGCTCAACGTCGATCATGGCTATGTGGGCACACGTGACCGGTTCGAGTGGATGTCGGGCGCTCGGGAGGCGGTGCGCCGGGCAGTGACGCGCGGCTGGCATGTGTTCGTGGTCACCAACCAGTCCGGCGTGGCGCGCGGCCATTACGACGAGGCGGCGGTGCATGCGCTGATGCGCTGGATGGGCGAGCAGGTGCGTGCCGCCGGCGGCACGATCGACGATTGGCGGTACTGCCCGACGCACCCGGAGGCCACCGTCACGGAATACCGTCGCGTGAGCGACTGGCGCAAGCCGGGTCCCGGCATGCTGCTGGACCTGATCCGCGCATGGGAACTCGACCCCACCCAGGCGATCATGATCGGCGACAGCGAAAGCGACATGCTGGCGGCAGCAGCCGCCGGGGTACGCGGGGTACGCTTCACCGGCGGCGACCTCGCCGCCTTTACCGATCCCCTGCTGGCAGACGCGCGCGCCCATGGTGGCGCCGCCGCGCTGGCCCGGATGGGATCGTGCCAGTCGTCGCGCGGACAGGGGATGCAGTCATCGTGACGCCCGAACCGTCGCTGCGCGATCCAGCACCTCCCCCGGCGGTGCCGGTCAGCGGCAACCTCGATTATGTGGCGCCGGACGGCAGGATTGTCGCCTGGTGCTGGTCGCCCGCCGAACCGGATCGGCGCCGCGAGGTGGGCGTCTGGATCGACGGGGTCGAGGTGTTGCGCGCCCGCTGCGACCAGATGCGGCGCGACCTGCTCGGCGCCGGCGTCGGGGATGGCGCCCACGCTCTGGACCTGCCGCTGCCCGCCGGCATCATGCGGCCCGGATGCCGGGTGACGGTCGCGCTGCGCGATGTGGCGACCGGCCGGCAGATCGGCTCCGCGACGCCGGTGACCTGGGAGGGTGCGCCGCAGGACGCGAGGCCCGGCCCGCCCTCCCGCGTCTTGAGCGGCAATTTTGACCGGGTCACCAAGGATGGCTGGGTGCTCGGCTGGTGCTGGTACCCGGACCATCCCGAGGTCCATGTCGATCTCACCGTGCTGGTGGACGACGAAGCGGTGGGCACGACACGGGCGGCCAACTTCAGGCCGGACCTGCAGGCGGCTGGCATCGGCGACGGCACCCATGCCTTTGCGTTCGCCCTGCCGTGGTCGGTGATGACCGACAAGGGGATGCTGCGCGTCAGCGTGCAGGAAACTGCGACCATGACCGCGCTCGGCGACCCGATCCTGATCCGGGCCGGGCGGTTGGCGGCGGCCGAGGAGCGCATCCAGGACCTGGTACGGCAGATCCGCCTGCTGCGCGGGCAGATCGACGACATCGCCATGCAGGATCGGGGGCGGCAGGAGGATCGTGCGGCGCGCGACCTGTTCGCGACCGTGGCCGGGTTTTTCCAGGCCCTGGCAGACGGCGACGCCGGCCCGGTGACGGGCGGCGGTCTGAGGACGGCGGTGGAGAGCGTGACCACCCGCTTCGCCCCGCTGGTACTATCCATTCCCGAGGCGCCGGTGGCGACCATCTGCGTGCATGCCGGCGCCAGCATCGACACGGTCTATCGCTGCCTGGCGGCGTTGCGGGACGCCGGGGCCGACCGGCAGGCAGACATCGTGCTGCTGGATGATGGCGCGCATGGCGGCGAGGCGGCGCTGCTGCCGGCGGTGGTGCGCAACCTGGGCTATGTGCGCGTGCCGCTGCAGGGCAGCATGCTGGCGGCGCGCAATGACGTCGCGGCGAGCGGGCGCGGTCGCCTGGTCGCCTTCCTCGCCCCGCAGGTCCGGGTGATGCCCGGCTGGTTGGAAGAGATCGCCGGCACCTTCGCGCGCGAGCCGGACGCCGCGGCGGTCGGGTCGAAAGTGGTGCGCGACGACGGCCTGCTGCATCACACCGGTATCCTGCTTGGTCCCGACGGGACGCTGTGCGACCCCGGGCGGCTGGCCGCCGCGGACGACCCGGAGCACGATTTCCTGCGTCGCGCCCATGCGCTCGGTGACGTTGCCTACGCCCTTCGCCGCGACCTGATGCAAGAGGCCGGGGGATTCGGCACCGGTTTCGCGAGCCCGGCGCATGCCACGGTTGACCTGTGCATGCGCCTGCGCGCAAACGCCCGGCAGGTGCTCTATCAGCCGCTCGCGGTCGCGGTCTGGTCGGATGACAGCGCTTCCGACCCGGCGCCGGTCCCCGACCTGAGCCTGCCGGACGAGGACTCGCGGCGCCTGCGCCAGCGCTGGGTGGATCACGCGCGACCCGCCCCTTCGACCGGCACCACCGGCTTCATCGGCCATGCTCTGGTCATCGATACCGCCTTCCCCCGGCCGGACCATGATGCCGGTTCGGTGGCCACGTTCGAACAGATGCTGCTGCTGCGCCGCCTCGGCTACCGGGTCGCCTTCGCGGCGTCCGGCGACGACGAGAACCTGCCGGCGGAGAAAGCGGCGTTGCGCCGCAACGGGATCGAACTGGCGAGTCCGCCGGCCTACAATTCGATCAGCTCCTATCTCGAGGCACACGGCGCCCGTCTCGACCTCGTGCATGTCTACCGTCACGCCAACGCCACGATGTTCTTCGACCGGGTGCGCGCCCGCGCACCGCAGGCCAAGCTGCTGTTCGCGCCGGCGGATTTGCATCATTTGCGCGAAGCGCGCGCGGCGGAGCTGAGCGGTGCGCCGTCGCTCGGTCCGGCAGGGACGCGAGAGGTCGAACTGGCATGCATCCGCGCCAGCGACGCCACCATCATCACCAGCGACCACGAACTGGCGCTGTTGCACGACGAGGTGCCGCCGGCGAAACTCAAGCTGCTGCGCTGGATCGCGCATGTGCGGCCGGCGTCGCGCGACTTTGCCGCACGCAGCGGGCTATGCTTTCTCGGCAGTTTCAGCCATCCGCCCAATGTGGATGCGGTGCACTGGTTCACCGTCGAGGTGCTGCCGCGGGTGCTGCGCGCGTTGCCTGGGCTGCGGCTTTCGATCGCCGGCGCCGATCCTCCCGAGTCCATTCGCGCCCTGGCCTCCGCCAATGTCGAGGTGCTGGACTGGGTCGCCGATCTCGATGCGCTGTTCGGGCAGGTGCGCCTGTCGGTCGCGCCGCTCCGCTATGGGGCAGGGTTCAAGGGCAAGGTCGCGACCAGCCTCGCCTATGGCGTGCCGGTGGTCGGGACCGCCATCGCGGTGGAAGGCACCGGGCTGGCGCCGGGCGACGGCATCGCGCTGGCCGATGACGCGGCGGCGTTTGCCGACGAAGTGGTGCGGTTGCACGAGGACGAAGCGGTATGGACCGCGCTGGCCGAGCGCGGCTTGGAGCGTTGCCGCGAGCTGTACTCGCCGGAGGCGGCGGCCGCGGTCTATCGCCGGCTGCTGGCCGACCTGGGGCTGCCGGTATCCGGCACCTGATTTGCAGGATTTGCAGGCGCCGTTCAGTCGCCGCTGACGGTCCAGGAACTCGGCGCCGCGCCCGGTGAAATGGACGGCGCTGGCGACACCGCCTTGCTGATTGAGGGCATTGATCAGCGCCACCCGGTACTGCGGCGGCACGATGAACATCAGAAACCCGCCACCACCAGCGCCGGATACTTTTCCGGCCAGGGCGCCGTTCGCCAGCGCCACCCCATGCAGCAGCTCGATCGATCCGGTGCTGATCCCATCGGCGGTTTTCTTCTTAGCCAACCAGGAGCGGCTGAGGATGTCGGCCACGTGGCGGATCTCGCCGCGCAGCAGCGCCTGTTTCATTTCGATGGCGTCGCTCTTGAGCTGGTGCAGGCCGATCAATAAGTCAGCGGTGGGTGACACCATCCGCCGCTGCTGCTCGGCGATGATCATGTCCGAGCGGCGGGAGACACCGGTGAAGCAAGTGACCAGCGAGGTTTCCAGCTCGTTGACGAAGGCGCGGGGCACCCGCAGCGGATTGACGATCACCCGGTCATTGGGGAGGAATTCGATGAAATTGGCGCCGCCGAACGCCGCCGCATACTGGTCCTGCTTGCCGCCGGCGAGGCGCAGGTCGAGGCGTTCGATCTCGTAGGCAAGGTGGGCAACGTCGTAAGGGCCGAGCGGCAGTTCCAGCAGGGCGCGGAACGCCTCCACCAGCGCCACCACCAGCGCCGAGGACGAACCCAGGCCGGACCCGGCAGGGGCGTCTACGTAGGAAGTGATCTTCAATGGCAACGCAGTGCCGGCGCAAAAATCGCGCATGATGCGGCCATAGACACCGGCATGAAGCGCCAGCCGTGCCCCGGCGAGCGTGGCGAGGTCGCAGGGCAGGCGCTCCTCGACGCCCAGATCGGGGGCCAGGAACTGCACGCTGGCATCCTCGGACGGCACGATGAAAGCATAGGCATAGCGGCCGATCGTTGCGTTCAGCACCGCCCCGCCGTGGTCGTCGCAATACGGGCTGAGGTCGGTGCCGCCGCCGGCCAGGCCGAGCCGCAGCGGTGCCCGCGCGCGGATCACCTTCGATGCACTGGTCATGGCCTTGTCCCGCAGCCGCTAAGCGACGGCCGAGACTATCATATTGAAGGGTCCGAGATAGCCGAGTTCGTTCGACCAGGTACATATGGGCGCAGGCATCGCTGAAGCCGGCGGCGCGCAGCCTGTCGAGGCAGTCCCAGCCCAGTTCGTGCACCTCGCCGTCGGCTTCGGTCGGCAACGGGCCGGCGACGCGCGACAGTCCCTCCAGACGGGTCACGGTGCGGGCGGCAAGGGCGCGGAACGGCACGGTGATCACCAGCTGCCCACCCGGCACCAGCACCCGGCGGAGTTCGCCCAGAGCGGGCTCCAGCGGCGGCACGCGATGCAGGTAGTCCGAAGACACGGCAAGGTGGAAGGTCGCATTGTCCGCCGCCAGCCGGTACTCAGCTCCAGTTGCGGCTGCGCGCCCGAGGCGCGACACTCGGGTGATGCTGGCAGCCATGGCGGCGATGCGCCGGTCCGCCGGACCCGACGGCCCGAACAGCAGCACCCGCGACCAGGTGCGCAGCCTGGCCGCCGCCGCGAGAAAATGCAGCATCGCCCGGTTGCGGTTGCTGAGCCGATCCTCGCAGTCGCAGGTCAGTTCCTCGCGCCAGTTGGGTACGAGCCTCCCGTCGGCCAGCGTCTCGCCGCCGGTGGTGCATGCGGTGAAGCGGGCGGGCCGCAGGCAGGGAGCGCAGGTGCCGTCGCGCAGGATGGTTTCGGCGGCAACGGCCAGGCTGCGTTCGTAAAGGTAGCGGGCATCCATGCGGGGCTGCATGTCGCGCCGGTACTCCTCGAACTCAGCGAAGGAAACAAAGCTGGCGGACGGAAATCGGACGTGAAGGCTTGTGTCTGACATCGTCCTGCCGGGGGGCTACGGGCGGATTGGAGGAAGGAAGGTCAGGGCGGTGCCCTGGACCCGCCAAGGGGCGGCGGCGCCCTGGATCCCATTACTTTTGGACGGTGGTTGTGGGAAGGGGGGAGATCGGGTTCCTTGAGACAGCGTTTCGCAACGATCAGGCATGATCCGGAGAGACTCCTGTTCTGGCAACGACTCAGCGCAACCCTGACCGCACCCGCAGCCAAAAAAATCGATCACCGCTTTGAAATGAAATGCGCGCCTCGGTTAAAAGAACCAAGTCTTTAGGCAACCACATACACACTCTACCTTCCACACGACTGTCGTTTATAAGTGTTCCTCAAGACACCAACGAAAAACCTTGAGAAAGATTTCTGTTGACCTACAGCAGCAGTTCCATTGCGACTCCGCGCCATTCCGCTGATGACGCGCCGAGAGAGCGCCGGAACCCGTTCATCCGCAACCTCGCGTCACCGGAGGGCATGCCCGGACACGGTGCACCGCGGCTCCGCTCCTCCGGCTGGCCCGCAGCCCCTCCTTGCCCTCGGCGCCGAATTCGGCAACTCCTGCGCCACCCACCGGGTTGTGCCCGGGACCGGTTGTGCCATCTATACCCAACGTTACCGGATCAAGGCGAGGACGCCCCACCATGGATCTTATCATCGGGCAGAAGCAGGGTGCCGGCGCCGCGCGCGACGGCAGCCCCGGTGCCGTGATCGTCGACGGCGATCAAGCCACGTTCATGCAGGACGTGGTCGACGCCTCCCGCAGCGTGCCGGTCCTGGTCGATTTCTGGGCCACCTGGTGCGGCCCGTGCAAGCAGCTCACACCGGCGCTGGAAAAAATCACCCGCGCCGCCGGCGGCCGGATCAAGCTGGTCAAAATCGACATCGACAAAAACCGCGGCCTCGTGCAGCAGCTCGTCCAGCTTGGCCTGCCGCTGCAATCCGTGCCCACCGTCGCCGCCTTCTGGCAGGGCCAGATCGCCGACCTCTTCCAGGGCGCGCTGCCGGAATCCGAAATCAAGCGCTTCGTCGAGGCGCTGCTTAAGCTCGCGGGTGGCTCGATGCCCACCGCCGACTTGGTCGCCGAAGCGAAGGCGGCGGTGGAGGACGGCCGCATCCAGGAGGCTGCCGAGCTGTTCTCCGCCGTGCTGCAGGATGAGCCCGAGAACCCCGAGGCCTGGGGCGGGCTGATCCGCGCGCTGCTGGCGCTCGGGCACGATGACGAGGCCAGCCAGGCGCTCGCCGAGGTGCCGGCCAAGATCGCCGACCACGCCGAGGTGTCCGGCGCGCGCAGCGCCCTCGCCCTGGCCGCCGAAGGCCGCAAGGCACGTGACCAGCTCGCCACGTTCCAGCAGCGCCTGGCGGCCGACCCGGCCGACCACCAGGCCCGCTACGACCTTGCCACCGCCCTGAACGCCAGCAACCGCCGCGAGGAAGCCGCCGACGCACTGCTGGAGATCATCCGCCGCAACCGCGCCTGGAACGAAGACGCGGCGCGGCTGCAACTGCTCAAATTCTTCGAGGCCTGGGGGTTCGACGACCCCGCCACCGTGGCCGCACGACGCAAGCTCTCGGCCATCCTGTTCAGTTGATATGGGCCATCTGCACCCGAGGCCGGAAGACCTGCCCGACAGCTTTCCGGTCTTCCCCCTGACGGGGGCCTTGCTGCTGCCCCGCGGGCGGCTGCCGCTCAACATTTTCGAGCCGCGCTACCTCGCCATGACCGAGGACGCACTGGCGGCCGGACGTCTGTTCGGCATGATCCAGCCCGACCCGCAGACCGCGCCGGTGGCCAGCGGCCCGGCGCTGTACCGGATCGGCTGCCTCGGCCGTTTGTCCTCGTTCAGCGAAACCGAGGACGGGCGCTACCTGATCACCCTCACCGGCGTCATCCGCTTCGCCGTGACCGAGGAACGCCCCATGCAGCGCGGCTACCGCCGGGTCCGCGCCGACTTCGCCGGTTTTGCCGCCGACCTCGACCCACCCGCGCCCCTGGCCGGTTTCGACCGGCCCGGATTGCTGGCGGCCCTGCGCGCCTCGTTCGCGCGCCGCGGCATCGAGGCCAACTGGGAGGCGATCGAGAGCATGGCCGATGATGCCCTGGTGACCACGCTGTGCATGGCCTGCCCCTTCGAGCCGGCCGAGAAGCAGGCGCTGCTGGAAGCCACCTCCGCGTCGGACCGCGCCACCGTGCTGGCCACCCTGCTGCAGATCGATATCCACGCCTCCGGAGCGGAGACCGCGCCGGCCCGCTCCCGGGCAAGCTGACGCGCCGGCGCCGGAGTAAACACGCATGGCCGATCCCACTGCCCCCACCGCCAATTCCGCCCGGCCCGTCCCGGCCGACCTGCCGGCGCTCAACGCGCCGGTCGACCCGCGTCTGCTGGAAATCCTGGTCTGCCCGGTCACCAAACAGCCGCTGGTATATGACCGGTTGCACAACGAGCTGGTCAGCCGCGCCGCCGGCCTGGCCTATCCGATCCGCGACGGCATTCCCATCATGCTGCCCGAAGAAGCCCGCCCGCTGGACGATCTCTGATGCCGACACCCACCGAAATCCGCCTCAACCGGGCTGAAAAGCGCCTGGAGGTGGATTTCGGCGATGGCAGCCGGTTTTCCTACCCCGCCGAGCTTCTGCGGGTGGAAAGTCCAAGCGCCGAGGTGCAGGGCCATGCGCCGGACGAGAGGAAAACCGTGCCCGGCAAACGCCATGTCGGCATCGCCGCGGTCGAACCGGTGGGCAACTACGCGGTGCGCCTGATCTTCGACGACGGGCACGACAGCGGCATTTATGCATGGGATTACCTGCACCGCCTCGGCCGCGAACAGGCGGGGATCTGGCAGCACTATATCGAGGCGCTCACCGCCAAAGGGCTCAGCCGTGATCCGTGATGGTCACGGCGCCAGCACCAGCAATGACGTGATCCCGGCTGCCAGCACCGCCACCAGATCGGCGCGGGCAAGCGCCACGCAACCTTCGGTGGGCGCGTAATCCGCCCGCGCGACATGCAGGAAAATCGCCGAACCGCGCCCGGGCATCACCGGTGAGTCGTTCCAGCCCAGCACGCCGATGATGTCGTAGAGGCCGTCGCGCCGCCAAAGTTCCTCATGCCGGGCCGGATGCGGCAGGCGCACCTGGCGGTTATAGTCGGCATGGCCGGGATCGTCGCACCAGCCATCCTGCGCGCCGATCGGCTCGCGTGGCACCGCGGCGCGCGGAATCGGCACCAGGTCGGCGCGGTACAGCACCCGGCGCAACGGCAGCACGCCGGCCGGCGTGGCGCCGTCGCCCTCCTCCTTGAACACCCGCACGCCGCCGCGCCCCAGGGCACAGCGCCAGCTCAGGCCCCGCAGTTCCAGCACCCCCTGCGGGTGCACGATCGCCTCGCTCATCCGCCCCCTTCCCGCTCATTGCAGGCGCCGGTCGCATAGCATGTCGCCGCCGCGTACGCCGCCAGGCCCTGCCGGTGCGCCGCCGAGTCAGGCTGTGCCGCGGTATCCCCGATGACCTGGTGGAACAGCTCCTCCAGCCCCACCCCGAGCAGCGACGTGACGATCCCCACCGGCCCGCCCATCAGCACCCCGGTCACCACCGCGCCGCCGACACGCCAGGCCGGATCAAGGTGCTCGCCAGTGATAGCCCGGTAGATCATGCCCACGACCGGCACATACTGCAGGGGGTTGAGATCGGCCAGTCGCGTCTCGAAAATCGCGCCCAGCCCGCTGGCTTCGGACGGTACCGCGGAAGGCGCAGCGGCCGGTGCGGCAGCCATGACCAGTATTTCCGAATCCGGCCCGATGCTCATGCCACGACGTCCTGCGGATGCGACAGGCCTTGAGCCAAGCAACCGTCGTGCCGTCAGCCCAGCAGGTGGCCAAAGCGCTCCGCCTTCGTGGCCAGATAGTGGTCGTTGATCCCGTTCGGGGGAAAGGCATGCGGCTCGCGGCGCAGCACCTCCACCCCGCAGGCCGCCAGCGCCGTTACTTTGTCCGGGTTGTTGGTCAGCAGCCGCAGCCGCCGCACCCCCAGCGCCTGCAGCATGGTGGCGGCCACCATGAAGTTGCGCTCGTCCGCCCCCCAGCCCAGCGCCCGGTTGGCCTCCAGCGTATCCAACCCGCGGTCCTGCAGCGCATAGGCCCGCAGCTTGTTCACCAGGCCGATGCCGCGGCCCTCCTGCGCCAGATACAGCAGCACGCCGGTGCCCTCGCCGGTCATGCGCCGGATGGCGCCGCGCAACTGCGCCCCGCAGTCGCAGCGCAGGCTGCCCAGCAGGTCGCCGGTGAAGCACTCGGAATGCAGCCGCACCAGCGGCGCGTCCGCGATTTCCGGCCGTCCGATCAGAATGGCCAGATGCTCCACCCCCGCATCCGGGGCCCGGAACGCCACGATGCGGGCGTCCGGCGCTCCTTCCAACGGCACCTGCGCCTCGGCCACAAGCGTCAGGTCCGCCACGATGTCTTGCGGGTAGGCCAGGATGTCGGCCGCCGCCACCGCCTGCAAATGCAGATCGGCGGCGCGCGCCGCCGCGTCGGCACGCAGTGGGGCCGCCAGAACTGCCGGCAACAGCCGCGCCAGCTTGGCCAGCGCCAAAGCCGCCGGCGCCGCCTCAGGACACGCGGGCGCCAGCACCGGTTCGGCCGGCAGCAGTTGCTCGGCGGTCGGATCGGCGAGGCCGCGCAGGAAGTCCGGCTCGAACAGCGCCTCCGGAAGCCGCAGCGCCAGCGCCTTCTGCCGCGGCGCCACCGGAAGGTGCAGCAAAGCGGCGGCACGCGCCGGGGCCAGCAGCAGCACCGGCGCCCCCTCGGCCACGTGCCGAAGCTCCGCCAGCCCGCGCACCCCCGCCGTCTCGGCCCCCAGCAGGACCAGGTCCTGGGCCGCGCGCAAAAGCACCGGCGTGCCGCGCCGGAGATCGGCCGCCGCGCGATGCACCGCGCGCAGCCGCAGCACAGCCGCATCGGCGATCACAGTGGAGCGGGCCTTGCCAGGCAACGCCGGACTGCCACCTGGGGACTCGTGTCGCAAAGGCGTGGAGGTCATTCACTTCCCGGATAATGTAAGCCATCTTGGTCGGCCTTGGTGCCGGCGGGCCAGGCATTACGTCGCGACGCGCCACCCTCCCTCCCGGCCGGATGTCATATGGCCTCGCCGGGCGGTGCGTCCGGCCGCTCCTCACGATAAAGTGCGCATGGCGCGGAACGACAAGGCTGCGTTGAATCTGTCCGGTACGAGTTTGGCTGGGTCGAAATTACCAGGGCGTGATATTATGTTTTGCGAAGGCTGTCGATCCGGCGGCACTGGACCGGCGGGTGACAGAGCGGGGGTTCTGGCCCGCGGCATCCTGCGATTGAGGAAACCGAGTGATGACGGGCGAACGGCCCATTCTGATCGTCGATGACGATGCTGCCCTGCGCTCGATGCTGGCCGAACAATTGTCGGTCGATGGAGAGTTCAGCGCTACCGGGGCAGAAACCGCTGGCGAAGCCGAGGCGAAGATCGCCGCCTTCGACGCCAGGTTCGACGCGCTCATCCTTGATGTGACCTTGCCGGACGGCGATGGCCGCGATCTATGTGCCCGCCTGCGCCGCAACGGCGTCAAGGTGCCGATCATCATGCTGACCGGTTCCGACGAGGAAGCCGATGTGGTGCGCGGCCTCGACTCGGGTGCCAACGACTACATTGCCAAACCCTTCCGGCTGGCAGAGTTGCTCGCCCGCCTGCGCGCCCAGTTGCGCAGCTTCGAGAACAGCGAGGACGCGGTGTTCACCATCGGCCCGTATACGTTCCGGCCGGCGGCGAAACTGCTGCAGGACCCGGTGAAGAACCGCCGCATCCGGCTCACCGAAAAAGAGGCCGCGATCCTGAAATTCCTCTACCGCGCCGGGAGCAAGCCGGTGCTGCGGCAGGTGCTGCTGAACGAGGTATGGGGCTACAACTCAGCAGTCACCACCCACACGCTGGAAACCCATATTTATCGCTTGCGCCAGAAGATCGAACCCGACCCCGCGAACGCTCGCCTGCTGGTGACCGAAGGCGGCGGTTACCGGCTGGACCCGGAAGGCGTCAAGGCGCTGGCGGCATAAGAAAGGCGCTGGCGGCATAAGATTCGGTACGGCGCGGAGGGTCCATTTGCGCGCCGTCCGGCCGCCCCGGCTTTCGTTCTCCCCGGCCCAGTTTCAGTTCCCGCAACCCGTCCTCGATGCTCACCACCGGCGCATAGCCCAGCTCGCGGCGTGCCTTGGCGTCGGTCACCGTGACCTCACGAAAGAACAGGTTGACCGTCGTACGCGTCAGCGGCGGCCCGGCGGCCGGCAGGAAGGGCAGGCACCAGAGTGCTTCGCCCACCGCCGCCAGCAGGTCGGCTGCCCAAAGCGGCGCCCCCGGGCCGCGGGCACGCACCCCCTGGGTCGCAACGAGGCGGGTGAGGAAGTCAGAGAAATCGACCGGCTCGCCATCGGTGACGAAATACGCCTCGCCGCCCCGCCCCCTCGCCTCGGCCAGCAGCAAGCCGTGGACGACATTGGCCACGTGGCAGGTCGACATGCGATGGTACCGGTCGCCGAACCACACGAACAGCCCGGTCCGCATCGCCGCCGCAAGCCGCGGCAGCAGGGCGGTGTCGCCCTCCCCCCAGACGAAGCGCGGCCGCACCGACACGCAGCGCAAATCGCCGCCATCGGCCGCCAGCACCGCGCGCTCGGCCAGCCCCTTGGACCAGGGATAGGGTCCGTTCGGACGCGCCGGCAGGGGACGCGTCTCGTCGGCATCGACGATCGGGCCGCCATCGGCCAGCACCGCCTCGGTACCGACGTGCACCAGGCAGGCCACCCCGGCCTGTCGGGACGCCGATATGACGTTCTCAGAGCCCTGCACGGTGTCGCGCGCGAAGGCCGCCCTGTCGCCCCACAGCGCCACCAGCGCCGCCGCGTGGAACACGGTGTCGCAGCCGCGCATGCCCTGCACCAGTGCCAATCGGTCGGCCAGATCGCCGGGCACCGGCACGGCGCCCAGTCGCGCGACCGTCGCCATGGCCGCGGGCGACCGCGCCAGCGCGCGCACCTCCCGCCCTTGTGCCACCAGATCGCCGACCAGCCGGCGGCCAATGAACCCCGACCCGCCGGTGACGAAAACCGGGGACAACCTCATGCCACGACCCGCAGGATCATGTTGCCCTCATCGCTCTCGCGGTTGCCCGATGCGAATGGGGTCCAGGGCACAGCCGTGGCCTTTCTTGCTTCACCCGCATCCCTCTCCCTGCACAGCCGTCAGAATCGTCACCGGCATAGAAGTCCGCCAAACCTCGAACCGCCCAAGCGGTCCCGCCTGCGCGACCGCGAGCCGGGTCAGCGCCCCGCCGGTGCGGACCTGCCATGCGGTCAGCAGCGCCTCGCCCTGCAAAGTCACAGCATTCGCAACCAGCCGTCCGCCGGGCCGCAGCGCCTGCCAGCATGTCTCCATGACGCCCGCCACGGTCAGGCCGCCGCCGATGAACACGGCGTCGGGCGTCTCCAGCCCGGCCAGGGCGTCCGGCGCGCGTCCGGCCACCAAGTGCAGTCCCGGCACCCCCAGCGCGTCGCGGTTTTCGGCAATCAGCGCCTGACGCCCCGGATCGGACTCGATGGCGATGGCGCGGCAGGAGGCATGGCTGCGCATCCATTCGATGCCGATCGAGCCGCTTCCCGCGCCGACATCCCACAGCACCTCGCCCGGGCATGGCGCCAGATGCGCAAGCGTGACCGCGCGCACGTCGCGCTTGGTCAACTGGCCGTCATGGCGATAGGCGGCGTCGGGAAGGCCGGCCAGCCCCGACCAGGCGCGAGAGCCGGCGTCACCGCGGCATTCGACCGCCAGCACCAGAAGGTCGGCGCAGTGCGGGTGCGGCCAGTCGGCGGCCAGCGCCTCCAGCCGCCGTTCCCGCCCGCCGCCCATGTGCTCCAGCACCACCAGACGGCTGGCGCCGAAGCCACGCCCCACCAGCAACCGCGCCAGCCGCGCCGGGTCAGCGCCGCCGCCGGCCAGCACCAGCAGCCTGGCGCCGGGATACAAGTGCCGGTGCACCAGTTCCAGCGGCCGGCCGGTCGCGCTCAGCACGATCACGTCATGCAGCGCCCAACCGAGCCGTGCCGCCGCGAGCGAGGCCGCGGATGGTGCCGGCAGCACCAGCATCTCGCCTTCCGGCAGCAGCCGGGCGAGAGTCGCGCCGACGCCCCAAAACATCGGATCGCCGCTGGCGAGCACACACACCGGCATGCCGCGCCGCGCCATGACCGGGGCGGCGGAAAACGGGCTCGGCCAGAGCAGACGCTCCTGACCAGTGACAGAGGACACCATGTCGAGGTGGCGCCGCCCGCCGATCAGCACCGACGCCCCGGCGACCGCCACGCGCGCCGCCGCGCCAAGCCCGTCGAGCCCGTCCTCGCCGATGCCCACCACGGTGAGCCAAGCCGTCATCATCCGTCTCCGGTCGTCCGCCGCAACGCGGTGATAGGGGAATGCCGCCGGCGGGGAAACCGTGCTAGCCGCTGTGGCCAGTGCAACTGCTCCGGACCGCCTCATGATCGACTACCAGCGCGACGCGCACGCCATCTATGCCAGTTCCTTCGCCATCATCCGCGCCGAGGCCGATCTGGCGCGCATTCCGCCCGACCTGGAAAAACTGGCGGTGCGGCTGGCGCATGCCTGCGGCATGCCGGACGTGATCGACGATTTGCGGTTCTCGCCCGGTGCCGGTGCCGCCGGCCGGGCGGCGCTGGCGGCCGGCGCGCCGGTGCTGTGCGACTGCCGCATGGTGGAGGTGGGCATCACCCGGGCGCGGCTGCCTGCCGGCAACCAGGTGGTCTGCACCCTCGGCGATGCTTCCGTCCCCGAGCTGGCGCGACGGCTCGGCACCACCCGTTCGGCGGCGGCGGTCGATCTGTGGCAACCATTGCTGGGCGGCGCGGTGGTGGCGATCGGCAACGCACCGACGGCATTGTTCCGGCTGCTGGAACTGCTCGACGCGGGGGCGGCGAAGCCGGCGCTGATCATCGGCGTGCCCGTGGGCTTCGTGGGTGCCGCGGAATCCAAAGCAGCCCTGGCAGCGGACAGGGCCGGCGTGCATTTCGTCGCGCTGCGTGGACGGCGCGGCGGCAGCGCCATGGCGAGCGCGGCGGTGAACGCGCTGGCGATGGAGCAGGAATAAGTGCCGGGCGGCACCGTCGGACGTCTGGCGGTGGTGGGCCTCGGCCCCGGCGATCCCGCGCTGATGGCCCCGGCCGCGCGCGCCGAGCTGGACCACGCCCAGGACATCGTGGGCTATGCAACCTACGTCCATCTTGCCGGTCCGTTTCGCCCGGACCAGCAGGTGCACGCGTCGGACAACCGCCACGAGTTGCAGCGGGCGCGCGACGCTTTCGCGCGGGCGGCCCAGGGGCGGCGGGTGGCGGTGGTTTCCTCTGGTGATCCGGGCGTGTTCGCCATGGCGGCGGCGGTGCTGGAAGTCCTGGACACGGCAAGCGATCCGGCCTGGCGGGCAGTGAAGCTGATCATCCTGCCCGGCATCTCGGCGGCCCAGAGCGCGGCGGCGCTGGCCGGGGCGCCGCTTGGGCATGATTTCTGCGTGCTCTCGCTGTCGGACAACCTCAAGCCGTGGGAGGTGATCGAGCGCCGGCTGGAGGCGGCAGCGGCGGCGGATTTCGTGCTGGCACTGTACAATCCGGTGTCGCTGGCGCGGCCCCGGCAGTTCGACCGCGCGCTCGACGTGCTGCGCCGCCACCGGGATGCCGCCACGCCGGTGGTGCTCGGCCGCGACATCGGCCGGCCCGGCGAGTCGCTCGCCGTCACCACCATCGCGTCCGTGCGTGCGGCGCAGGTGGATATGCGCACCGTGGTGATCGTCGGCTCGTCGCGGACGCGCACGCTGGCGCGGCCGGACGGCGGCGCCTGGGTCTATACGCCGCGCTGGTATCCGTCCGCCGTGGACGGATAGCGCCTCCGCAGGCCCCCGGCCCCCTCATCAGGGAAATGGTACGCAATCGTCTCGATCATTGCGGGCCCACATGGTATTCTGCGCGCGGTTACGGGGGTGGAAACGTGCGCAGCGACATCTTGATCGGGCTCACCTGGCTCGCACTTGGCAGCATGGTCGCCCACGCCGAGGGTATCGACTGCAAGAAGGCGCATAGCGCCATCGAAAAAACGATCTGCGCCACCCCTGCCCTGCTGTCGCTCGATCGCGCCATCGCCGTCGCCTACGCCGGCGCCCTTGCCCGGCACCCGGAGCGCGCGGCCGATATGCGGGCGGACCTGCTGCGCTGGCTGCGCGACCGCGACACCGCCTGCGCGGTCCCGGCCAGGCAGCTGAAAAATTGCCTGACCGGACAGCTCAGCGCCCGCCTCGCCGCCCTGGCGCCACCGGCGCCCGAGACACCGGCCGCGGCGCAACCGGCGCTCCCGCCGGCGCCGCCGGCACCGCCGCCACCGCCGGAGGTGCAGGTTCCGTCGCAGGACAATCCGCCGGCCGCGGCAGCTTCGCTCGACGCCACCACCCTGCAGGCCGCCGCCGAGGCCGACACGTTGCTGCATGTCACCCGCGCCGGCCGTTTCGCCGTCGCCCTGCACAGCAAGACCGGCACGGCGCTGCAACTCGTCGACATGCTGACCGGCCCGTCCGAGGTCAGCGGCGAAGCCGGCGCGCAGGACGGGCGGCTCGATCTGCTGCTCGACGAGGGCACCTACAAGCTGCGGAGCTTCTCCGCACCGGGCGCCGGCGGCGAGATCGGCGTTTCCGCCAGCGCGTTTCGCGACGCCGCACCGCCGCGGGCGCTGCCGCCGCCGGAGCATCTGTTCAGCGCCGAACTGCGCGACCTGGAACAACGCGCCTTCTGGCTCTCGGTGCAACCCTCGTCCGGCGCCGCCGACAGCACCACGGGCGAGATCCATATCGAGGCCGCCGGACGGTCACTGGCCGACCTGCGGCTGTGGCGCAACGGCGCAGACCTGACCACGCTGCAACCCGCGGTCCGCAGCATCACCCCCACGCCCGGCCATCCGCTCGCCGATCTCCACCTGGATGGGCGGGTCCCGGCCGGCACTTACCTGATCATCGCCTATGGCGGCCCCGCCCTGCCGTGGACGGAAGGGGCTGCCGCCCAGCCGTTCCACCTGCGCAGCGGCGCCAGCGACGCCCTCGCCGAGGGCTGGACCGGCGGCAGGATTGGGCCGCTCGGCAGCGAGCTGTTCATCGCCCCGCCGACCGCCAATCTGTTCGCCCTGGACCTGCCGCAGCCTGCCGCAGCGGTGCTGCAGGTGGGCAGCGCGACCGCGGCGATCGCCGCCAACAGCCGCGCGCCGCAGGCGATCGTGCGCGCCGACGTCCGCGGGTTGGGGGCGCTGGTTGAAGTGCGCGGCAGCGAGGGCCAACCATTCACCCTGCGCGCCATGGCCCAGCCCACCGCCAGCGTGGCCACGCAACAAGGCACCTGGTTCGTCTCGGCCGTCGCCAGCGGCGCGGGCGGCGATGAGGTGCCGCCGACCGTTCTGCTTGAGCGCACCGAAGTGCAGGCGCCCGCACGGATCGTCGCCACCGCGGTGCCGAAACTGACGCCCGGCGCGCCGTGGCGGCAGCGCTTCAACCTGCGCGGCCCGACCACGCTTTTGTTCGAGAACACTACCACCGGCGAGATCCAGACCCGCAGCGCCGGCGGACCGCTCAGTTCGATCCGACCCCAGGCGCTGCAGGAAAACCTTCCCCCCGGTTTTCTCGGGCTGCAACTGGCGCCGCCGCCCGGCGCGGAGGGCAGCGTCGATCTGGTGGTCGGACCGCCGGGCCCGGCGCCGGTGCCGGCTGTCGCCTATCCGCCCGATCCGGCGCTGCCGCTGGGCGTGCAGACGCTCGGTCCCGGTCAGCAACTGCGCCTGTTCGCCGGCAGCGCCCCGGGCGTGGTCACCGGATTGTCGCTGCGCGCGGTGCCGGTGGCGTTGGACGAGGGGCCGCTGACGGTGAGCCAATTGCCGGGCATCGCCGTGCAGGTGCCGGTGCTGATCGCGCCAGGAGGCAGCCTCGGTGCGTCCGAAATCGGCGGCGGCGATGTGACCGTCACACTCGGCGAGCCAGTCCCGCAGGGCGGCCGGATCGTTACTTTGCCGGCGCCGTTGCGCGCGCGCAGCGTGGTGCTGTCCTGGCGCCGTCCCGCCTTCGTGCCGACCGAAATTCCGGCGCCACCGCCGGCGGGGACGGTGACGCAGCTACGCGCCGGCACGCCGGTCTTTTTCGACCTCGCGGCTGATGATCCGCAAAGTTTCACCCTCAACGTCGCCGAAGGCGGGCTGTACCGGCTGGAAACGCTGGGCCGGCTGCGCACCCATGGCGGCATCGCCACAAAATTCATCCCCGAGCTGGACCATGCCGCGGCCAACGGCATCGGCCAGAACATGCTGATCCAGCGCTGGCTGCGGGCCGGAGCCTATCGCGTCGATGTAAGCGCCGAGGACTCCGCCGGACATGCCGGGCTGAGCGCAAGCCCGGCGCCGTTGCTCGCGGGGGCCGAGCTTGTGCCGGGCGGCAGCGTGCGCGCCCTGCTGCCGGCCGGCACCGGGGTGGTGTTCCCGGTAGCGATTGGTCAGGCCGGGCGCTACCTTATGGACGTGGTGGGACTCGGTCGGACCTTCACGACGCGGCTCGACGACGCCGAGGGCTGGCCGATCACCACCGCAGGCGCCATCGACGCGGTTGACCTGCAGCCCGGACCCTACCGCCTGCTGGTCTCCCCGGAAGCGGTGGAGGCACGGGTGGTCGTCCGACTGACCGAAGTGCAGCCCCCGCCCGAGATCACCGGCCACGGGCCGCATGCGCTGCCATTCGGCACCACCGCGCACGCGACCTGGCGGGAGCCACCCGGTCCCGACACCCCGCGCACGCCCGACACCTGGGGGTTCGCGCTGGCCGGCCCGGCCAACGTCACCATCGCCATCGGCGACGGCATGGTGGCCGAGCTGCGGCAAGTGGACGCAAACCAGGCCGATGCCGCGTCGGGCCCTCCGCTGGCGCGGATCAGCCGCACCTATACCGGCAAGCTGCCGGCCGGGCGCTACCGGCTGGACGCGACCAGCCTCGGCCGCAACGACCGGTTGGACTATACGCTCGAGCTTGACAGCACCGAACTGCAACCGGACCGGCCCCGCCCCATCGAATTGCCCGCCCATGTGGCCTTCGCGATCGCGCAGGCGCGGGTGGTCAGCCTGACCAGTTTCGGCCCAGTGCCGCTGAAAGCGGTGCTGCGCGGCGCCGGCGGCAAGGTCATCGCGCGCTATGGCGCGCGCGAGAATGACTGGAACATCGCCGTCTCCCGCTTGCTGCCGGAAGGCGCCTACACGCTGGACGTGGCTGCCTCGGTGCCGCCGGCAGGCGGCGACGATGTGGTCCTTCCCGACCGCGCGAGCGACGCCTCGGAGGAGTTGGACTTCGCGGCCGGTGCGGACGCCGAGGCGGCGGACAATGACGAAACGGCGGCAGCCGATCCGCAGCAGCCACAAAGCTCGGCCACACGGGGCGCCGCCGCGGACGAGACCCAAAACAAAGATGACCGCAGCGAGAAAAAGCCGCAGGTGGAACTCACGCTTGCGCTGCCTGAACCGATGCCGGAAACCACCGCTCCATCCCGGACAACCGCGCTGTCAGGCGGCGGGGTCCACGTCCTTACCCTGCCGAACCCGCAGCCCGGGCAACTTCTGACGGCCGCGGCTGCCAGCAGCGCGGCCCTGGTGCTGACGCTGGAGCGGCGGGACGCGGCGGGAGCGTGGGAGGTGATCGCCCTCGACCAGGGGCTTGCCCCGGTGGTGGCGATCCCGGCCGATGCCGGCGATCGACCGTGGCGGGCCGAAGTCTGGCCGGTCGACGGCGGCCCCGGGCCGGTCCGCTTCGGCGCGCGGGCGCTCGATGTCGCCGCCGTGCCGCCGGGCCAGACCGCCTTCACCGCGGTCGACGACCTGCCGGTGCCGCTGTCGGTGGCGCACATCGGCCTGGCCGCAGCGGGCGTGGCGACGCTGCGGCCGACACCGGACGGTCTGCTCGCCGGCGGCTGGCCCGGCCACGCGCTGCGCCCGGTGCAAGGCGGCAAAGTAATCCCGCAGGGCAGCGATCTATGGCTGCTGTCGCGCGGCGCACCGGTTGCGATCGCAGCCGAACCGCTGCGCCCGGCGGCGGACACCCCGGTTGCCCTGACGCTGCAGGAAGGAGCGCAGGCGGTGCTGCCGGCAGCGCCGCCGGGCGCCGGTTCGTTGCACGTCTGGCTCGCCGAAAGCGGCCTGGGCCAGCCCGGCATCGACGCTGGCCACGGCATGGGGGCCGCGCCCGGCACCGCACTGGCGCTCGGCGGCGCGGCGCCGGTGATCCGCAACGCCGGATCGGATGCGGCGCTGCCGCTGCAAATCACCGAACTCGGCCTGACCCTGCGTCCCGCTCTGACGCCGCAACAACCGCTCGCCGCCATGCTGGACAGCCACGCCGCCCTGCCGGTGCTGCTACCGGCGGGCGACAAGCAATTGCAGGTAGACCTCGCCGCCGGCACGGCGGCGATCGTCAACTGGGAGGATGGCGAGGCGGTGACCGCCTGGGCCGGCGCCTCGGCGATCAGCCGCAGCCTGCAAGGCGCCTGGACCAAGGTGCTGCTGGTCAACACCGCCGCCACCCCGGCGCCGGTCGGGCTGTCGTGGGTACCGGCGCCGCCGCCGGCGGCACTGCGCCCGGGGCAGGCGGAGAAACGCTTTTTCGGCGCCGCCGGCTCGTTCGACGTGAAGCTGGAGCCCGGTGACCACCCCCCGGAGGCGAACGCGCGGCTGGTGCTCGCCGGGCATGCCGAAGCAACCGTGATATCCGCCGACGGGCAGATCCGGCGCGGCCGCTCCATTCCGCTGACCGGGCCCGGCCGCGCCGTGATCACCCACGGCACCGGCCCGCTGGCGGTCTGGATCGAGGCCGACGGCATCACGCCCTGGCCGCAGGTCGCCGCCCAGCCGGTTCTCCCACCAACCCGGTTGGTCCTGTCGGGTCCGGCGATGGCGCTGAGCCTGTCGCCGGAGCTGCCGGTGCTGCTGCACGCCAGCACGACCGCGCCGGTGTTGTTGGCGCTGGCCCAGGGTGACCGGCCGGCCACACCGGTGCTGTTCCCGGCCGGGGCCGAATTCCACCGCGCGCTGGCCGCCGGGCCGGCCGAGCTGCGCCTGTATGCGCCGCAGGACGGCCCGCTGTCTGGCACCCTGGACCTGTCGGCGCAGCCGGTCACGCCGGTTGGCGAGGGTCTCGGCCCGACCGTCACCGTCCCCCCCGGCGGCAGCGCAGTGTTCGGATTCCAGCTTGCGAAGGGAACCACGATCGGGGTGGGGGTGCGGGCCGAGCCGGACGACGCGACCGTGCGCCTGCTGGACGCGGCGGGACGGGTGGTCGGCGAAGGGGTGGCCCAGCTGCGCACCCTGAGGCCGGGGCGCTACCTGCTGGAGGCGGCGGTGCCGCCCCGCGGGGTGACGACGCTGCTGCGCCCGGCCGTCATCGGCATCACGCCGCGCGATGCGGGGCCGCCGCCGGACGTGGCGCGGCACTACCTCGAACTGGTCGGTCTGGCACCGCAAGGGGACGCACGATGACGCGGCTTTCTGTCTTGCTGGCGCTGCTGACGGCGCCGGTGCTGGTTTCCCTCCCGCCGGCGCGGGCACAGGTGCTGGCGCAAGTACCGGTGCAGCTCGACCGGCTGCAGCGGGCCGACGGCGCCCAGGTCGTGCCCGATCGGTTCCTGCGCCGCTGGGACCCGATCACCGTGCTGTTCCGCACCGATACCGGACCGGCGGAAGGCGGACCGGAGGACGCGCCGGAGCATCTTGTCAGCCTGTCCCCGGCCAAGCCGGGCGCCTGGCAATGGCTCGGGCCGCGCACCCTGCAATTCCGCCCGGCCGAGCCGTGGGAGCCGCTGCAGCGCGTGTCCGTCACCCTCGCCGGAGCGACCACCACGCTGATCCCGCTGCTGCCGGTGCCGCTGCAGACCGCCCCCGCCGACCTGCCCAACGGCCAGACCGATCTCGACACCATCGCGCTGACCTTTGCCCAGCCGGTGGATGAGCGCGCCCTGGCCACGCTGCTGACCATCGAGCTGCAACCGCAGCCGGGCGCCAGGCATGCCGACACGTCGCCGCTGCCACAGATTCTGACCGCGCAGGATTTCGCCATCCGCCCGGTGGAGCGCAGCGCGCGCGCCGACCGGCAGACCTACCTGATCGTGCTGCACCAGCCGCTCCCCGACGGCCAAGTCGCCACCCTGCGGCTGCGCCTGTCCGACGAGCCGGGCCTGGACGACCCGACCTTCCAATTGCGGCTGCGCAGCGCCGTGCCGTTCCTGCTGACCGACCAGTTATGCGGCGACGGCTACACCCATGCGATGCAGGACGGCGTGACGGTCTGCAGCCCCGATGAGGACAGCGGGCCCAATGCGCGGCGCATCACCCTGCAATTCTCCGCAACCCCGCAAGGGCTCGACATCGTGCAGGCGCGCGACGCGCTGCGCATCACCCCCGATCTGGACGGGCTTGCCGTCAGTGTCGGCACGGACCGCGACCTGCGTATCGACGGCAAGTTCAAAGCCGACACGATCTACCGCGTCGCCATCGCGCCCGGCGCGCTCCACGACACGCGTGGCCGGCCGCTTGCCGCCGCCGCGGCGGCGCGCTTTACTTTCACGCCCGGCACGCCGGCGCTGGCTTGGGACGCCAGCCAGGGCATCGTGGAACGGCTCGGGCCACAAATGGTGCCCTTGCGCGGCCACGGATACGACCGGGCGGACCTGCGCATTTACCCGGTCGACCCGCTCGGCCGCGACTTCTGGCCATTCCCGCGCGCCGGCCTGCGCACCAGCGACGACCGCGCGCCGCCCCTGCCCGGCCGCGAGCCGCACCCTTACGACCAAACCGGGCCGATCACCGGCGACGATCTGGCCTTGCGCCTGCTGGCGCTCGGCTCGCCCTCGGTCTCCGAACTGGTCGATCTGCCGATCCGGCGCGGCGGCGTGGATGCCAAGTTCGGCATCGACATCGCGCCGATGCTGGCCCGCATCGCCGGGGCCGGGCAGCCCGGCGCCTATCTGCTGGGGTTGCGGCCGGTGGATGGCGGCTTCCGCCAATGGGCGCGGGTGCAGGTCACCGACCTGTCGCTGAGCACGGTCGAGGAAGCCGACCATGTGCGCTTCGTCGTCACCTCACTGGCGACGGCCCAGCCGGTCGCGGGGGCCGAACTGCGCCTGGACGGGGTGCGCGACGACGCTTTCGTGACCCTCGCACAGGGCGTGACCGGTGCGGACGGAAGCTGGACCTTTGCCGCCCCCTTGCCGCGGGGTAAAGACGGCGCGCAGACCCCGGTGGCGCGCATCGTGGTGGTCAAGGCCACCGACACGCTGGTGCTGGAACCACGGCGCGGACCACAACAATATGCGTCCGAGGCGTGGTCGCGCCCGGACTCTGCCTGGCTCGGCTGGGTTGGCGGCACGCTCGCCAGCCGCCGCGAGAAGGTCCGGCTGCTGTGCCATGTGTTCACCGAGCGGCCGATCTACCGGCCGGAAGAGCCGATCCTGATCGCCGGCATGGTGCGCCTCTACCAGGCCGGCACGCTGGGCTTTGCGACCGGCCCCGGCGAAGTGGTGGTGAGCGGGCCGAACGAGCAGCAATGGAAACTGCCGGTCACGCTTGACGACATCGGCGGGTTTCATGTGCGCTTCGACCAGAAGACCGAGGCCACCGGCGACTACGCCATCGAATACCATCCGAAGGAAGGCGACGGCTGCGGCGCCATCACGGTCAAGAAAGAGGCCTACCGCCTGCCGACCTTCGAGGTGTTGCTGAACGGCCCGGCCAGGGTGCCGCTCGACGCACCCTTTCAGGTCAATCTTATGGCGCGTTTCTTCGCCGGCGGCCTGCTGTCGGAACGGCCGATCACCTGGCGGGTGACGCAATCCCCCTTTGTCTGGACGCCGCCCGGCCGCGAAGGGTTCAGTTTCTCCAGCGACAGCCGGTTTTCGGGCGACAGCAATTTCCGTTCGACGCCGGTGCTGAACCGGGACGCCAAAACCGATGTCGGCGGCGCCGCCCAGCTGACGCTCGATCCGACCATCGAGCCGACCGCCCAGCCGCGCCAGTATCTGGTGGAAGGCACCGTGACCGGTGACGACGACCTGCAGGTGCGCAGCACCCAGCGCATCACCGCGCTGCCGCCCTTCGTGCTCGGCGTGAAGGTGCCGCGTTATCTGCCGACCACCGGCGCCATCGACCCCGAGATCGTGGCCCTGGACCCGGAAGGCCACGAGGTCGCCGGTTTGGCGATGACCGTGCGGCTGGTGCACCGGCAGTGGAACGCGCTGCTGCAGGCGAGCGACTTCGCCCAAGGGTCGGCCAAATACGAGACCCAGGTGCTGGACGAAACCGTGGAGGAACGCCAGGTCACCAGCGGTGCCGCGGCCACTCCTGCGCATTTCAACGTGCGCGAGGCAGGCGTTTACATTGTCGAGCTGGAAGCGGCGGACAAAATCGGCCGCCGGCAAACGGTGAAGGTCGATCTGTTCATGGCCGGCGATACCCCCGTTACCTGGTCGCGCCCGCCGGCGCAGACCGTGACGGTCACCGCCGACCGCGACCGCTACGCACCCGGCGAGACCGCCACGCTGGTGATCCAGAGCCCGTTCCAGTCCGCCCGGGCGCTGGCCATCGTCGAGCAGCCGGAGGGCCGCTTCGGCTACGACTGGGTGGACATCGCCAACGGCTTCGGCCGGTACGCCGTGCCGGTGCACAAGCAGCAGGTGCCGCGTCTGGCGGTGCATTTCCTGCTCATGCGCGGCCGGCTGCCCGGCCCGCCTGCCCCCGGGGCGCCGTTCGACCAAGGCAAGCCGGTGACACTCGCGGCGACCAAATGGGTTCCCGTGACGCCGGTCGAGAATCAGGTGAAGGTGAGCTTCGAGGCCCCGGCCACCGCCCGTCCGGCGCAGGAGGTCGAGCTGCTGCTGCATCTGGCCGATGCCGCCGGCCACCCGCTGTCCGGCGAGGCGACGGTGTGGATGGTCGACCAGGCAGTGCTGGCGCTGGCCCGCGAACAGCCGCTGGATCCGCTGCCACAGTTCATCGTTGACCGCCCGACCAGGATGGTGGCGCGCGACACCCGCGCGATGGCGTTCGGGGTGATCCCGCTGGCGGAATCGGCGGGTGGCGACGAGGCCGGCGATTTTGGCATGGAGAACATCTCGGTCCGCAAGAACTTCACTCCGGTGCCGTTCTATGAACCACGGGTAAAATTCGGGGCGGATGGAACCGCGCGGCTGCACGTGAAGCTGCCGGACACGCTCACTGTCTACATGCTGCGGGCCAAGGCGGTCAGCGGTCCGGACCAATTCGGCTTCGGTGCCGGCGAGATGCGCATCCGCCAGCCGGTGGTGGCACAGCCGGTGCTGCCACGCTTCGTGCGCCCGGGCGATCGTTTTTCCGCCGGGTTGATCGGGCGCATCGTCGAAGGACCCGGCGGCGCCGGCCGCGCCGCCATTTCGCTGGACGGCCTGACTCTGCAGGGCGCCGCCGAACAAAGCATCACCTGGGCCGATCAGCGCCCGGCGCGTCTCGATTACTCGGTGACGGTGCCGGAGCCGCTGCCAGGCGTGACCAGTGCGCGGGTGCGCTTCCTGCTGCAACGCACCGCCGACCGGGTCAGCGACGGCGTGCAGATCGATCTGCCGATCCGCCCGGACCGCCCGGTGATCCATCGCCGCGACCTGCTGACCATCGGCGCCGCCGGCACCCTCGACATTCCGGCGATCGCCGAGAAGCTGCGGCCGTCCTCCTACGAGCGTCGGATCACCCTGGCCACCGACCCCGACCTGGTGCGGCTGATCGCCGGCATCGGCTATCTGGTGCGCTATCCCATCGGCGGGACCGAGCAGCGCATCGCCCTTGCGTCCGGCGAGCTGGCGCTGTTGCCGTTCACCCCGATCATGGACGCAGCCGGTCTGGGCAGCCGGCTGGCCGGCGACATTGCAGCGAGCATCGCAGCCATTAAACAGTCCACCGACGATGACGGGCTGGTGGCGTTCTGGCCGCACACGCGCGGCTCGGTCTGGCTGACTGCCAGCGCCTATCGCGTGGCCATCGCCGCCGACCGGGTCGGGCTGGGGGTGGACAAGCCGATGGCGGACCGGATGGCCAAAGTGCTGACCGCGGCCCTGCGCTCCGACTATCCGCATCTGATCACGGGCGAGGAATTGTTCGAGCGGGTGGCGGCGCTGACCGCCTTGGCCGATGCTGGGCAATTGTCCGCCGACTACGCGGCCGAGCTGGCGGCGCGGGCCGGGCAGATGCCCACCGACAGCGTGGCCGAGATCGCCAGCGTGTTGAGCCGCCTGCCGACCGCGTCTCCGCGCCTGTTGGCCGGGGTGCTGGACACGCTGTGGAGCCGGGTGAACCTGCTGACCCGCGACGGCAAGCCGGTCTATGCCGGGCTGACCGACATCGACCACAGCGCTTTCATCCTGCCATCGGAGACGCGCAGCCTGGCCGCGGTGACCCAGGCGGTAGCCCTGGCCGCGCCGCAGGAAACCCGCCTGCCGGTGTTGCGGGCCGGGTTGGTGGGTCTGGCGACCGGCCAGGGCTGGGGCAGCACCAACGCCACCGCCGCCGCCCTGCGCGCCCTGGCCGCCGCCTGGAAGGCGCCGGCGTCGCCGGTTTCGACCGGCATCACCCTGCCCGACAGCTCTGTCGCCGGCGTGCTGGACCGCGACCACCCGCTGACCCAGGCCCGCACCACCGCCGCCGGCCGCGCCGTTGCGCGGGCGGCGCCGGGAATCGCCGCCCTGGTCGGGACCGACTACGTGCCCGCCGAGTCCGGCGCCCTGGCGCGTGCCACCCAGGACGGGTTCGTGCTGACCCGCACGCTGTTCCGCGTGCCGCCGGAGCAGGCCCAGATTCAGCCGCCGATGGAGCGGCTCGATCCCGACGCCGACGGCAGCATCCGCCTCAAGGTCGGCGACGTGGTCGAGGAGGTGGACGAGGTGGTGTCCGGGGAAGACCGGACCAACGTGGCGCTGCGCCTGCCTCTGGCGGCCGGGCTGGAGCCGCTGAACCCGGCGCTCGCCAATGCGCCGGCCTATGCGACCCCATCGGCCGGGCCCAGCCTGGTGCCGTCGTGGTCGTCCTACAGCGATGACGAGGTGCTGGACGTGTATCTGACACTGCCGCGCGGAACCATCACGCTGCGGGAACGGATGCGGGCCGCCATTGCGGGAAGCTTTACGGCGCCGCCGGCGCAGGTGGAGGCGCTGTATCAGCCCGGCGTGACCGGCGCGACGGAGGGAGCGCGCATTGTGGTGGACCGGTAGCCGGCCTGCTGCCCGGACCTTTTTCGCGAATGGGGTCAAGGGGGCTACTGCCCCCTTGCGGGTCCAGGGCGGAGCCCTGGCCTTTCTTGCCTTGGTTGCTTACTATCTCTGTCACGTGGCGGCGGACGCGCGCCTGCAAGCTCCCTCCCCCACCCCGATCCTTTACGACCGCAACGGCACGTACCTGACCCAGGTCGGCCACGAAGCCGGGAACCGGATCGACTACGGCTACTGGACCACCGCCCCCCCCGAGCGTGTGGTGCAAGCCACACTGGCGCTGGAAGACCGCCGGTTCTGGTGGCATCCCGGCGTCGATCCGCTCGCCGTGGTGCGCGCCGTTTTCCAGGGAGGCTCCGGCGCCTCCACCATCGCGATGCAGGTGGCGCGGATGCAGCATCCGCGCCCGCGCACCCTGTGGGCCAAGGCGGTAGAGGCCGGCACCGCGCTGGCGCTGGTGGCCCGCTACGGGCACCAAGCCGTGCTGGCCCAGTATCTGCGCCTGGCGCCGTATGGCGACTCCAGCCACGGCATCGGCCATGCCGCGCGCTGGTATTTCGACCGTCCGGCCAGCGACCTCACCTGGGCCCAGGCCGCGCTGCTCGCCGCCGTGCCGCAGGCGCCCGCCCTGATGGCGCTGCGGCACCCCGCCGGGGCCGCGCGCGCGGCCCGCCGGGCGGCCGGGGCGCTGGCCACACTGGCGCGACAGAACCTGCTGTCGGCCGAGGAACTGGACCTCGCGCGTGCCGCGCTGACCCATCCGGTGTTTGCGGCGGCCCCGCACCGGCCCGCCGCCCTCCAGGTGGTGCTGCGGCTGGCGGACATGGCGCGCGCGGCCGACACCCCGAACGACCCTGCAGACCCGCGCCTCCGAGCCACGCTGGACCTGACCCTGCAGACCGCGCTGGCCCAGCTTGCGGCGGCGCATCTGGCGGCGTGGCGACCCTCCGGCGCGCAGCAGGTCGCCGTCATGGCGGTCCGCCGCGACGGCAACGAGGTGCTGGCCTGCGTCACCTCGGCCGGCGATGACAGCCGGCCTGGCGGCGCCATCGACTTCAGCGCGGTCCAGCGCTCGCCGGGCAGCACGCTGAAGCCGTTCCTGTACGCGCGCGCCCTGGATCGCGGATTGATCCAGCCCGCCGAGGTGCTTGTTGACCTGCCTGAGGGCGCGCCCGGCATCAACAATGCCGACAACGCCTTCCTCGGACCGCTGCTGCCGCGCCAGGCGCTGGCCAATTCGCGCAACGTGCCGGCGGCGAACCTGCTGCGCCGGATCGGCCTGCAGGATGGGTTCACTACCCTGCGCGACCTCGGCCTGCACTCGCTGGACGGGCCGGCCGACCGGTTCGGCCTGGCGATGGCGATCGGCGCGCTGCCGACCAGCCTACAGCGTCTGGTCGGCGCTTACGGCACCCTGGCCAACGACGGCCTGGAGGCACAGCTTGTCTGGCTGGAAGGTCAGCATCGCGGCGAGCCCCGCCGGCTGATCTCGGCCGATGCCGCGAGGCTGGTGACAAGGTTCCTCAGCGACCCGATGGCCCGCCTGCCCAGCTTCCCGCGCTACGGCGCCAGCGAATTCCCCTTCGCCGTGGCGCTGAAAACCGGCACCTCGCAAGGCTACCGCGACGCCTGGACGCTGGCCTGGTCGCATGAATATCTGGTGGGTGTCTGGGTCGGGCGCGCCGATGCCGGGCCGATGACGCAACTCAGCGGCGCCCGCGCCGCTGGACGGCTGGCGCAGGCGGTGTTGCTGCATCTGCATGGCGCCAACCGCACCGATCTGCTGGCCGGCGACTTCCCCGCCCCGCCGGGACGGGAACCGGCCGAGCTGTGCACCGACACCGGCGCGCGCGCGGCGGCGGCCTGCGCTGGACGGCTGACCGAATGGGTCAGGCCGGGCGAGGCTCTGGGCAGGTATCCCCCGCCGCCGGTGGTGCCGCGTCTGTCCATCGTGTCGCCAGCGCCGGACGCCCATCTGTGGCGCAATCCCGAGGCCCCGCCATCGCTCGACCGGCTGGTCCTGCGCGCCAGCAGCGAGCCGAAGGTGGCGCAGATCGTCTGGCTGGTGGATGGCCGGCCGGTGGCGGTGGCCGCGCCGGATACGCCAGTTTACTGGAAGTTGACACCCGGCCGCCACCGTTTCCAGATAAGACTCCCGCTGCAGGCAGATATGTCGCGCCCGGTCACCGTGGTTGTTGAGTAACGCGGTGATCGAATAAGGGGATCGAGCAGGAGAGTTCATTGCACGTGATATGAACGGCAGGTTATGCTCTGCGCAAGCGCCGGCCTGTCCCCGGTCCACCGGGGCATTCGATCCGGCCGTCACGAAACTGGACTGCAGGGAGAAAACGAATGGTCGCCCGGAAAGTCGGATTTTCCGACATGGTGGCGTTTGACCCCGAGGCCGGCACAATCGCCTTCCTCGGCCTCCGCGTTCTGCTGGTGCAGGCGCAGGCCATGGGCGCGCTCCGCAAAGAGCTGATCGACACCCTCGGCACTGAGATCGCCAAGGTGATCCTGACGCGGTTCGGCTACAGCTGCGGCTGGGAGGATGCCACCCATTTGCGCCGCCAGGACCCGGACTCCGACCCGGTCGATTTCGTCCGCGAAGGGCCGCGTCTGCACATGGCCGAAGGGGTGGCGCGCGTCACCACCCGCGAAGTGGGATTCGACCCAATGACCGGCACCTATACGATGACCGGGAATTGGGCGATGTCGTACGAGGCCGAACAGCATGTCCGGCTGTTCGGCACCGCGGCCGAGCCGGTGTGCTGGACGCTTGCCGGCTATGCCTCGGGGTTCTCCTCGGTCGCGTTCAAGACGCCGATGATCTGCATCGAAGATGCCTGCGTCGGCCGTGGCGATCCGGTCTGCGCCTGGCGGCTGATGCCGTCGTCCGCCTGCGGGCCGGAGCACCAGGACAAGCGCCGCCTGTTCGGGCCCCTGAATTTGCAGGAACAGCTCGACCTGCTGGAGCGCAAGGTCGCGGCGCGGACCGTGGCCCTGTCGGCATCGGAGGCCCGCTACCGCGATCTGGTTGACAACCTGCCCGAAATCATCTTCAGCCTGGACCCGGAAGCACGGCTCGAGCACCTCAATCTCGCCGGACGCGAGCGCCTGGGTCTCGATCCCGGAGAATCCGCAGTGCCGCTGGCCGACGTGGCAACGCCGGCACATCGGCCCCGGCTCAGCAGGGTGCTGCGGCAGATCGCCGACAGCCGCAGCGAAGGCCGGGTGGAGGTGGTGCTGCGCTCGCGCGACGGGCCGGCGATGGCCGCGCAGATACAGATCCGCCCGGTCTACGATGGCGAAACGCTGACCGGGTTCCACGGCCTCGCCATCGACATCTCGGCGCGTCAGGCCCGCGAGAAGCGGCTGGCCGAAGATGCCGACACGCTGAAGTCGCAACTGGCGACCGCCACCCGCCTCGCCGGGCTCGGCCAGTTCGTCTCGGGCCTGGCGCATGAGATCAACAACCCGATGGGGCTGATTTCCGGCTACGCCGAGGACATGCTCGAACGTCTTGACCACATCCCCGACCAGCCGGCGTTGCGGCCGATCCGCACCGGGCTGCGGACCATCCAAGAGCAGGCGTATCGCTGCAAATACATCACTCAGAACGTGCTTTCCTTCGCCCACGAGCAGACGGTCACGCTTGAGATCACCGATGTCGGCGCGTTGGTTCGCGAAAAGGCCGCTTTCTTCTGCGCGCGCAGCAGCGTCCAGGGTATCGAAGTAGGGCTTGATCTCGACGAGCCTCTGCCGCCCATTCGGACCAATCCGATTCTGCTTGGCCAGGTGCTGCTGAACCTGCTGAAAAATGCAGCCGATGCCATGGCCGGGTGCGGCAGGCTGGAGGTCGCCGCCCGGCTGCATCGCGGGCGGTTGCGCATCGAGGTGGCGGATTCCGGGCCCGGCCTGCCGACCGCGGCGATGGAGAAATGCTTCGATCCGCTCTTCACCACCAAAGCGCCCGATCAGGGCAGCGGACTGGGATTGTCGATCTGCTACGGCATCGTGCGCTCGCTCGACGGCAGCATCACCTGCGGCAACCGAAGGACCGGCGGCGCCTGGTTCCGGGTATCGCTGCCGCTGCATCTGCGCGAGCCGGCGGCGTGACGGCGGGCGAGCCGGCTGCCGATCGTCGATGACGAGCCGCACTACCGCGACTTGCTGGAGCGGCTGAAACCGCTCGTGTTTGAACGCCGGATCGCGTCCGAGTTACTTGGCGGTCAGAATCTCGCCCTGCCCGACGCCTTCACCGCTCCCTCGATGATCCACCAGTTCACTTCGATCTGCTCGGGCGATCCATCGTCCTGCAAAAAGGTTCCACAGCCCGATGCCGCGGTCGCGGACTGATCGCAGTGCGGCCGCATCGGTGATCGAACCCGGGGCCGGTATAGGAATCGGCGCGCTTGGCCATTGCGGCGCCCTCCCGCAACGCAAGCGAAATCACCACCGCGTGGGGAGTAATATTGGCCATGCGCAGCGGTCGCAGCGCCTCGACCACGGCAACGACATTGCTTGCATTGCCATTTCTAATCGAGAACGACTTGACGGCAGGCGGTGCCGGACTATGCTTACGTAATGGTCAGGCTTGACATCGCGGCGGGTCATGACCAACCCGAGTTCGGACAACCGGCACTTCGCGCAGATCCTGGCGTCGAAGTGGTCGGCGTCCTTCCCGGGGTCGGCGTCCTTCCTGGGGTCGGCGTCCTTCCTGGGGTCGGCGTCCTTCCTGGGGTCGGCGTCCTTCCCGGCGTCGGCGGACTGCGCATGGCCCGCCCAGGGAACGGCGAGCGCCATGACGGCGGCCGCAGCCGCGGCAACTCTGCTTGCTTTCTCATTTTTTTCCTCCCGCAGAGCCGGTGTCTCGGAGCTGGCGTTGGATGCTCCGTGATGCGGATCGTTAGTAAGCCGTATCGGAAAGGAAGTCGGCGTCCAGATTCGCGACGTTGCCGTTCGGGTCGCTCGAACCGAGGCAAGGAAGGCCAGGGGCCTCTGGGTCCCGGGCCTTCCTTGCCTCCGCCCACAGGCTTGCGCCCGGCGCAACCCCGTGCTTCGGTGCGCGCAGGGATCGGACCGACACGGAACGGCCCCACTTGCGGCAACAACGGTCAGGGAGCCCCCTGTGGCCTACGCGCTACAGCAACTCATCAACGGGCTCACGCTCGGCATGATCTACGGCCTGATCGCCGTAGGCTACACGATGGTCTACGGCATCATCGGCATGATCAACTTCGCCCACGGCGACATCTTCATGGTGGGCGCGTTTCTGTCTCTCATCGCGCTGACCGGGCTCGCCGCCCTCGGCATCACCTCGGTGCCGCTGGCGCTGGCGATCACCCTGCTGTTCGCCGCCGCCACCGCGGCGCTATACGGCTGGACGGTGGAGCGCATCGCCTACCGCCCGCTGCGGGGCTCGTTCCGGCTTGCCCCACTGATTTCGGCCATCGGCATGTCCATCGTGCTGCAGAACTTCGTGCAGGTCAGCCAAGGCGCGCGCGTCAAGCCGATGGCGCCGCTGATCGAGGGCAATATCCCGCTGTTCCCCAGCGACGACTTCACCGCTCAGCTCTCGGCCATGCAGATCGCCATCGTCATCACAACCCTGCTGGTGCTCGGCGTGTTCACCTGGCTGGTCACCCGCACCCCGTTCGGCCGCGCCATGCGCGCCTGCGAGCAGGACCTCAAGATGGCCGGGCTGCTCGGCATCGACACCGACCACACCATCAGCCTCACCTTCGTCATCGGCGCCGCGCTGGCGGCGGTCGCCGGGCTGATGTTCCTGCTGTACTATGGCGTGATTGATTTTTATATCGGCTTCGTCGCCGGGGTGAAGGCGTTCACCGCCGCCGTGCTGGGCGGCATCGGCTCGCTGCCGGGCGCGGTGCTGGGCGGGCTCGCCATCGGCTTGATCGAGACATTCTGGTCGGCCTATTTCACCGTCGCCTACAAGGATGTCGCTGCGTTCTCGATCCTGGTGGTGGTGTTGATTTTCATGCCCTCCGGCCTGCTCGGCCGCGCCGACGTGGAGAAAGTCTGAGCATGCCGGCACGCACGGGCGTCGCCGCCGGGCTGCGCGACGCATTCATCTCCGCCCTGGTGGCGCTCGGCCTGTTCGGGGCGATGATCGGCCTGAAGACGGAAGTGGGCCCCACCAGCCTGGTGCTTGTCCCGCGCCCCTGGGCGGTGGCGATCGTGGTCGGCGTCGTGTTCGCCGGCCGCCTAGCCTTGCTGGCATGGCGCGGCTGGCGGCCGGCCGGAACTCCCTCGCCTCGCCGCCTCGTCGCGGCGGGCGGCCATCTCGGGCGCTTCGTCGCCCCATTGCTGCTGCTGTTCGCGCTGTCCCTGCCCTTCTACGGCGGGCGCTACTGGCTCGACCTCGGCATTCTTGTGCTGACCTATGTCATGCTGGGCTGGGGGCTCAACATCGTGGTCGGCCTGGCCGGACTGCTCGACCTCGGCTACGTCGCCTTCTACGCGGTCGGCGCCTATTCCTACGCGCTGATCGCGCAGACCTTCGGGCTGGGCTTCTGGACCTGCCTGCCGCTCGCCGGCGTGTTCGCGGCCTGCTGGGGGATCATTCTCGGCTTCCCGGTGTTGCGCCTGCGCGGCGACTATCTGGCCATCGTCACCCTCGCCTTCGGCGAGATCATCCGCATCGTGCTGCTCAACTGGGTCTCGCTCACCAACGGTCCGAACGGCATCTCCGGTATCCCCCGTCCGACACTATTCGGCCTGACATTCTCCATGGCCGGTGGGCCGGGAACGGTCTCCGATTTCTTCGGGGTGGAACCGGACATCAGCCAACGCGTCATTTTCTTGTATTACGTCATCCTCGGCCTGGCATTGCTCACCAACTGGGTGTCGCTGCGGCTGCGCCGCCTGCCGCTCGGCCGTGCCTGGGAGGCGCTGCGCGAGGACGAAGTGGCCTGCCGGGCGCTCGGCATCAACGTCACCACCACCAAGCTCACCGCCTTCGCCATGGGCGCCTGTTTCGGTGGCTTTGCCGGCGCGTTTTTCGCCACCCGCCAGGCCTTCATCAGCCCCGAGAGCTTCACCTTCATGGAAAGTGCCACGGTGCTGGCCATCGTCGTGCTGGGCGGACTCGGCAGCCAGCTCGGCGTGGCGCTGGCGGCCCTGGTCATGATCGGCGGGTCGGAGATATTCCGTGACCTCGCCGAATACCGGATGCTGATATTCGGCGGCGCCCTGGTGCTGATGATGATCCTCCGCCCGCGCGGCCTGGTGTCCGGCCGAACCCCGTCGGTGTCGCTCGGGTCGTCACGACAAATATCCGCCGACCTGATCGCCCAGGGGCGCGGCTGATGACACCCTATATCGGGCCGCCGCCGTTGCTCGAAGTCAACGAGCTCAGCATGCGCTTCGGCGGCCTCACCGCGGTCGACCGGCTTTCCTTCGCCGCCCGCGCCGGCGAGATCACCGCCGTCATCGGCCCCAACGGCGCCGGCAAGACCACCGTGTTCAACTGCATCACCGGCTTCTACCGCCCGACCTCCGGCGGCATTACCCTGTCCGCCGTGGGCGGCGGCAGGCTGGCGCTGGAACGCATGCCGGGCCATCTGATCGCCCGCCGCGCACGGGTCGCCCGCACCTTCCAGAACATCCGCCTGTTCGCCGGCATGACGGTGCTGGAAAATCTGCTGGTGGCCCAGCACAACACGCTGATGCCGTCGGTGCTGAATGGGCTGCTCGCCGTGTTCGCCCTTGGCGGTCACGCGCGGGCGGAGCGCACCGCCATCGAGCGCGCCCGGTTCTGGTTGGACGCCGTGGACCTCACCGCCCGCGCCGACGACCCGGCCGGCGCCCTTCCCTACGGCGCGCAGCGACGGCTGGAAATCGCGCGCGCCATGTGCACCTCCCCGGTGCTGCTCTGTCTCGACGAACCGGCGGCGGGCCTCAACCCACGCGAATTGGATGAGCTCTCAGCGCTGTTGCGCCGCATCCGCGATGGCGCCGGCGGTGAGCCGGGCTGCTCCATTCTGCTGATCGAGCACGATATGGGAGTGGTCATGCGCATTTCCGACCACATCGTGGTACTGGACCACGGCCGCAAAATCAGCGACGGCAGTCCGGCCGAGGTGCGTGCCGACCCCGCCGTCATCGCCGCCTATCTCGGTGAGGGCGACGAAGACGAAGCGACGGAGACCGCGGCATGAGCGCGCTGCTGCGCCTGTCCGGCGTCACTGCGTTCTACGGCGCCATCCAGGCCCTGAAGGGCGTCGATCTCGATGTGCGGGAAGGCGAGATCGTCACCCTGATCGGCGCCAACGGGGCCGGCAAATCAACCCTGATGATGACCATCTGCGGCAACCCGCGCGCCCGCGACGGGTTCATCCGCTACGACGGCCGGGACATAACCCGGCTGCCGACGCATGAGATCATGCGCCTGGGCCTCGCGCAGTCGCCGGAAGGGCGGCGAATTTTCCCGCGCATGACGGTGCATGAAAACCTGCTGATGGGTGCGCACGGCCGCGACTCGGTAGAGGCCGAACAAACGATGGAGCAGGTCTTTTCTCTGTTTCCCCGCCTGAAGGAGCGGCTGGCCCAGCGTGGCGGCACCCTGTCGGGCGGCGAGCAGCAAATGCTGGCGATCGCCCGCGCGCTGATGAGCCGGCCTCGGCTGCTGCTGCTGGACGAACCCTCACTGGGCCTTGCGCCGCTGGTGGTGCGGCAAATTTTCGGCGCGATCCGGGATTTGAACCGGCAGACCGGGCTCACTGTTCTTCTCGTCGAGCAGAACGCATTCCAGGCGCTGCGGTTGGCGCATCGGGGATATGTGCTGGTGAACGGCTCGATCACCATGGCGGGGACAGGAGCCGATCTGCTGGCCCGGCCGGAGATCAGGGCGGCCTATCTTGAAGGCGGACACTGAGCGATCGACGCTGACGCCGCTCGATGCCGGCGCGTTGGTCGGCGGGTTCGACAACGGTGACGACACGCCGTTCGTCGCGACTGCGGCCTTGTCGTGGTTGCGTGCGCCGTCCAGCGCGATGCTGTTTTTCATCGAGACCGGCAACGACAGCTGGCGCTTCAGGCACCGTGCCTGAGCTGTCCAGCATGTCTTCTATGTCGTGACGTCACGGTTCGGAGTGGGCCATGCGGCGCAAGCCGATCGGCGACAAGCCGATGACCGACGCCGAACGCCAGGCCCGTTGCCGGGCTGCCCGCGCCGCCGGCAAGCCCATCATCCGCATCCGCCGTCCGGCCGACCTCAGCAGCCGCGCCCAGCGCTGGCGTGATGCCGTCGCCGAACTGGCGACGCTGCGGGCCCGATACGCCGCCTGGCTCGAAGCCCTGCCGCCCAACCTGCTGGACAGTGCGACCGCCGAGGCATTGCAGGCCATCTGCGACCTCGACCTCTCCGACCTCCAAGCCGTTATCCCGCCCCGTGGCTTCGGCAGGGACTGACCAGGCGGCAACGACGCGGTCCCCCCGGTCAAAATTGGACGCCGATTGACAATGTTACACGAACTTCCACTGTCCTGGTCCAACCCCGTTGCCACCGACCCCAGGTTGCTGGCGGGTTTCCGGTCGAATGTGATACCCCTTGCGTAAGGCGCGCCAAAGTTCGTCATTGCGTCCGGTTTTCGCCCCCTCCGGGTCGACAGTTGCAGAAGCCCTTGCCTGGCAATAGCGTCTGCTTCGCCGCATAGAGCGCCCGGAACCTGCCATTCCGCTTCCGGTCGATGCCCGCCGGCAGAATTTGCCGGAAACCGCCGCTCCGAGGTCTGCTGTTGCAGTAGGTGCGGTCGTCCATGAACCGAGCCGATCTGGCCGCTGTCTTCCCCAAGCGAGCCCGGCTCGCCCTCATTGGAAAGACGCTCAGCTCCCGGCGGTCAGCTTGTCCTGGGTTTTCGTGTCGAAGTCGCTGGCGTCGTGACGCTCGTGTAACTGGCTCGACGGCTCGCCCTGTATGCGGTTCACCATGCGCCCGCGCTTGACGGCGGGCCGTTCACCGATCACTGCCGCCCATCGCTGCACGTTCGTGTAGGACAGCACGTCCAGGAACTCGGCGGCGCCGTATAGCCAGCCCTTCACCAGCCCGCCGTACCAGGGCCAGACCGCTATATCGGCGATCGTGTAGTCGGAACCCGCAAGATACTCGGTCTCGGCCAGGCGATGGTCGAGCACGTCGAGCTGGCGCTTCACCTCCATGGTGAACCGGTCGATGGGGTATTCCATCTTGGTCGGCGCATAGGCGTAGAAGTGGCCGAAGCCGCCGCCGAGGTAAGGGGCGCTGCCCATCTGCCAGAACAGCCAGGAGAGGCATTCGGCCCGCGCTGCGACCTCGGTCGGCAGGAAGGCCCCGAATTTCTCGGCCAGGTACACCAGGATCGCGCCGGATTCGAAGACCCGGATCGGCGTCGGGCCGCTACGGTCGACCATGGCCGGGATCTTGGAGTTTGGGTTGATAGCCACGAAGCCGCCGCCGAACTGGTCCCCCTCCCCGATCCGGATGAGCCAAGCATCGTATTCTGCTCCGCGATGGCCGAGGGCCAAAAGCTCTTCGAGCATCACCGTCACCTTCACGCCGTTCGGCGTGGCCAGGGAGTAGAGCTGGAGCGGGTGGCGGCCGACCGGGAGGTCCTTGTCGTGAATGGGGCCCGCGATCGGGCGGTTGATGTTGGCGAAGCGCCCGCCATTGGCCTTGTTCCAGGACCAGACCCTGGGCGGGGTGTATTCGGGTGGCGTGGTCATGGATCAACTCCTGGTGAGGGTGCTGCGATGGGCGGCCCTGAGGCGAGATGAGGAGACCTTATGACATGGAATTGGGGGACGCGATTGCGAGGGCAGCAACGAGTAACCGGCGCGCCGTCACGTGTCCGGACCTGGTGCGGCGCGTGGCGTGGTGGCGAATACAGGTCCGTTCCCCAGCCCGTCCGGCTGTCTTGCGGCGAACTCCCGTAGCCGTCGCAGCATAGGCGACGCCCAAAAATTCCTGCTTCAGGGAGGGATTCCGGGTGGAGCGTCCGGATCATGTTGGCCGATGCCAATTTGTCCGAGATTCCCGGCTGGGCAACGTCGCGCTCATGGTTGGCAGGCCGTCGTCGTGCTGGCCGTCGAGGAATATTGGCGATTGAAAACAATTAAATCGGCGCAGCGGTCGGAACGGATCGGTCCCGGTCCGCCGACATAGGCAGGTGGAATGGTCATTGCGGCGGGGAGAACTCAATTGGGCGGCATCGTCGCAGCGCGCCTCCGGCGCGACGGCCGGGAGACCCTTGGAGCCATTATTTCAGCGGCGGGGTCGGCGGGGCCACTGCCGCCGGGCCTTCCTTCACCCCCGCCCACCGCCGGTCTATGCTGTTACGATGCAGCGGAGTCGCACCCCATGGCGGTGGTGATCACGGTCGCCCAGCAAAAGGGTGGCGCCGGCAAAACGACCCTGGCCGCGAACCTCGCTGTCGCGCTGGCCGAGACGAAACAGGTGGCCCTGCTGGACATCGACCCGCAGCGCAGCCTGACCCACTGGCACGCCCTGCGCATCGGCCGAGCGAGCAAACCGGTGGAAATCGGCTTCTCCGACGTGTCGGGCTGGCGGCTGGGCAACGAGCTGGACCGCATCCGCCGCCGGTATGACGTGCTGATCATCGACAGCCCGCCGCATATCGAAACCGAGGCCCGCGTGGCGGTGCGCGGCGCTGACCTGGTGCTGGTGCCGGTGCAGCCGAGCCCGCCCGATCTGTGGGCGGCCGAGGGCACGCTGAAGCTGGCCGCCGACGAGAAACGCAAGGTGCGGTTGGTGTTGAACCGCGTTCCCGCCAGCGGCAAGTTGCGCACCGGTGTCGAGGCTGACATCGTCCAACGCGGCTATCCGGTGCTGGTCGCCACGCTGGGCAACCGCACCGACTTCGCCGGCGCCTTCGCCCAGGAACTCGGAGTCATTGAAACCGCGCCACGCTCCACCGCCACGCAGGAACTGCGCGCCCTACTGGCGGAAATCGAGGCGGTGTTGCGATAGATCCGGCGGCCTGTTGCGCATCCGGTCGGCCAGCGGCACGAACGCCCAGAAATATCCGGGCGCCCTGCGGCAGGTTAGGGTGAGTCGAGTGAGACCGGGGTGGAGATCGACGGGCCGGGGCCGGACGGACCGGAACTGGACGGGGGGGCGGGGCGAGCGGATTCGGTGATCATCTCGATGCTGCCCGCGATCTGGCCACCATCTTCGACCTGCAGGCGGCGGTAGCGGGCTTTACCGAGCAGCTTGCCGGTGGAGCGCACGATCAGATTGCCACGCGCCGTCAGTGTGCCGTCGATGGTGCCGGCAACCTCAGCGTCCTCCACCTCGACCCCGCCCTTGAAGGTGCCGCCCGGCGAGACCGACAGCTCGGTGGCATGGATCATGTCGGACTCGACGGTGCCCTCGACCACCAGCCGCTCGGCGTCCTGCACCGAGCCCTGAACGGAAATGCCGCGGCCAACCACCAGAGTACCGGCGTTCGACGGCTTCGCGGCCAGGCGGGCGCACCGGCCCCGCCGCTGGACGCGGGCCCGACTGGGCGGGCCCGACCGGGGCGGAAGCGGGCGGCGTGGAAAAGGGCGGACGGCTCATGGATGGGGCCTCTTTCGGGGGGGCAGGACGGAAGGGGGGCACGCCAAGACCGGAATCGGCCGGGCGGGTCGCAGTACCCGCGTCGCCGTAGGCGGCAACTCCGGCCGACACAGCCTCGTCCTCGCCGCCGAACGGGGCATTCAGGGACGGTTCGCTGGCCGGCAACTCTTCGGGTTTGCGGCGCTTGAACACGGAGGCTCCGTTTCATTCGTTGGTAACGCGGCCGCGAGCCCTAACACACGCATGCACGAACGAACAACAGGGCGGGCGCAAGAGAATTGATCGGGCAACGATTACGCGTCCGGTATCACCAGCCCCGGGAGCGACGGGACGGCTCGGGCGCGTGCAGCACATGCACCATCGCCGCCGCGCCCAGCACCGGCGCCAGCAGGTTCAGCACCGGCACGACCGAGAGCGCCGCCATCCAGCCGCCTTGCACCAGCACCGAGTCCATTCGGTGGCGGCACAGCAGGCGCGCCTCGCGCCGCCCCATACGCCGCATCGCCACCGCCACGAACAGGCCGCGTCCAACCGCCCAGGCGGCGACCAGCCATCCCAGTAGCAAGCCGATGCCCGGCAGCAGCAACGACAGCAGCAAGGCCAGAAGTTGCAGGCCAAGCACCTTCAGGCCGAGCGCCAGCCCGTCCCAGAGCTGCTGGCTGAGCGGCGCCGGCGCGGCGGGAGGGACGGCCGGATACCAGCGCCGCTCCACCACGTCCGCCACCCGGTCGATATATAAAGTGGCAATGACGCAGGCCAACGGCAGGAACAGCACCAGCGCCAGCAGTGCCGCGCCGACCGGCCCGGCGGCATAGCCGAACCAGCCCAGCCAGGTGGCGTCGATCCAGTGCGGGGCGGCAGGGTCCGGCCCGAAATCCAGCACCGCCTCGTGGGCCCCGCCGGACAGCAGCTCGGCCAGCAGGATGAAAACCAGCACCGTCCAGCCCACGCTGCGCAGCACCACGCCGAGAAACACAGGGTCGTCGAGTTGGGACAGGGCACGGGTCAGGGGGGTCAGCAGCATGTCGGCTCCTGGTCGGCTGGCTGCCCGGCGCGGTTGCCTGGGCATGACCGGGGTGATAGGCGGGCGGCATTTGCAGGAGATGCAGCACATGACCGCCGTCGTCGGAAAGCCCCGCGCCGACATAGCTTCGTTCGATGTCCTGGGCATTGGCAATGCGATCGTTGACGTGGTGGCGCCCGTACACGAGGCATTCCTCAGCCGCCACGACATGCGCAAAGGCAGCATGGCGCTGATCGACGCCGCGACGGCCGAGCGACTGTACGCCGATCTGCCGGCCGGGCAGGAGAGCAGCGGCGGCTCGGTCGCCAACACTTGCGCGGTGGCGGCGGCGCTGAGCGCTCGGGTGGCTTTCCTCGGCCGGGTGGCCGACGACCAGCTCGGCGGCGTGTTCCGTCACGACATCGCCGCCGCCGGGGTGCATTTTCCGACCCCGCCGCTGGTGGGTGGCGCTCCCACGGCGCGCTGTCTGATCGCGGTGACGCCGGACGGGCAGCGCACCATGAACACCTATCTCGGCGCCTGCGTGGCATTCGGCCCGGACGAGGTGGACGAGGCGCTGGTCGGCACGGCGGCGGTGACCTACCTGGAGGGTTACCTGTTCGACCCGCCGGCGGCGCAGGCGGCGTTTCTGCGCGCGGCGGCGGCGGCGCACGCGGCCGGGCGGGACGTGGCGCTGTCCCTGTCGGACGCGTTTTGCGTCGACCGCCACCGCGCGGCGTTCCGCGCGCTGGTGGCCGGGCACGTGGACATCCTGTTCGCCAACGAGGCGGAGATTTGCGCGCTGTACGAGCGAAACACCTTCGAGGCGGCGGCGGCGCATGCGCGCCAGGACGTGGCGCTGGCAGCGCTGACCCGCAGCGAGGCGGGCAGTCTGATCTTCCGCGGCGCGGAGACCGTGGAGGTGCCGGCGGTGCCGACGCAGGTGGTCGATACCACCGGCGCGGGCGACGCCTATGCCGCCGGGTTCCTGGCCGCCTACACCGCCGGACGGTCGCTGTCCGCCTGCGGCCGGCTGGGCAGCATCGCTGCGGCCGAGGTGATTTCCCATCTTGGCGCCCGGCCGCTGCGCGATTTGAGCGGGGAACTGGCGGCTCTGGGCGATTGACCCGGCCTGCCGGCCGCGCCGGCCGACGGCCCGGCCGGCGCCGGCAAGGCTCACGCAGCCTTGCACTCGACCGCCGGCCCTTCCCGCCTATATCGCCGGTGTTCCGCGGCGGCGGCGCAGTCTGCTGGCAGGTGCGGCCGCCGCAGGTGGTTCAAACAAAAATAAGGGAGAACGCCAGATGCAAAAGAAACTTCTTGCCTCGGCCGCCCTGCTGGGACTGGTCGCCGGCGGTGCCTCGGCCCAGGTGCCGCCGGCCGCCGCACCCGCCGGCACGCCTGCGGGTGCGGCAGCCACAATACCGGCGCCGCCGGTGGCCACGGAGCCCGTTTCTGTTCCCCATGCGGCTGCCCGACGTGCCGCCGCCCATTATCCCGCCGCCATGGCACCGCATGGCGGGATCTGGCGGACCGGCGCCGAGCCGTACTCTCCCACCGCCAGCAATATCAACCAGGCCGACACAAGGTCAGACATCGCGCCGCGCCTGCCCGCCCCAACCGTGGGCGAAAACGCCAGCCCCGAGCAATTCCTGCTCGCCGCCCAGGAGGCGTTGCATATGCGCCACAGCGGCCTCGCCCAGGAGGCGCTGGAGCGCGCCGAGACCCGCCTGCTCGACCGCGCGACCGTTCCGTCCGCCGCTGGCCAGCCCGATGGGGCCCCGCGCATCGCCATGATTACCCAGGCGCGCCAGGCGCTGGGCAACGGTGACATGGTCACGGCGGAGCGGCTGGTGGCGCAGGCGCTGGCGGCGGGCGGGACCCGGATGGGATCGTGACAGCAGGGGCATGCCGGCCACGCGACCCGCCTGCCCGATCAGGAAGAGTCGAAATCGCGACGCGGATAGACTATATGCTTCTCTCAAGTTGAGCGGGCCGCTCCAGGACAACCCTGGAGCGGCCCTTTGTTGCGCCCCCCGCTCGTGCTTACGGCACATGCTTCCCGACCCACTGGCCCCGAAGGCGTCCCATGGACATCCGCAACATCGCGATCATCGCCCATGTCGACCACGGCAAGACCACTCTGGTGGACCAGCTGTTGCGGCAATCGGGCACATTCCGTGACCACCAAGTGGTCGCCGAGCGCGCGCTCGACCGCAATGACCTGGAGCGCGAGCGCGGCATCACCATCCTGGCCAAGTGCACCAGCGTGGTCTGGCACGACACAAGGATCAACATCGTCGATACCCCTGGCCACGCCGATTTCGGCGGCGAGGTGGAGCGCATTCTCGGTATGGTGGACGGCGCCATCGTGCTGGTGGACGCCGCCGAGGGCGTGCTGCCGCAGACCAAGTTCGTGGTCGGCAAGGCGCTCGCCCGGGGCCTGAAGCCGATCGTGGTGGTCAACAAGATCGACCGCCAGGACGGAAGGCCGCACGAGGTCCACGAAGAAATCTTCGACCTGTTCGCCGCCCTCGGCGCCACCGACGAACAGCTCGACTTCCCGATGCTTTATGCATCCGGCCGGCAGGGCTGGGCCGTCGTGTCGCTTGATGACGAGCGCCGCGACCTCGCGCCGCTGTTCGACCTGGTGCTGCGCCACGTGCATGCCCCGGAGCTGGACCGCGAGGCGCCGTTTGGCATGACCGCGTCGATCCTCGACTACGACAATTACCTCGGCCGGGTGCTGACCGGCCGGGTCGAGCAGGGGCGGGCGCGGCTGAACATGCCGGTGCGGGTGCTGCGCGCCGACGGCAGCGTGGTGGAGACCGGACGGCTGACCAAGCTGATGTCGTTCCGCGGCCTCGATCGGGTAACGGTGGAGGAAGCGGTGGCAGGCGACATCATCGCCGTCGCCGGGCTGACCGATGCCACAGTGCCGGACACCATCGGCGCCCCTGAGTTGGCCGCACCCCTGTATGCCATCCCGGTCGATCCCCCCACGCTTGCCATGACCTTCCGCATCAACGACGGCCCGCTGGGCGGGCGCGAAGGCAAGAAAGTGACCTCGCGCCAGATCCGCGACCGCCTGCTGCGCGAGTCCGAGGGCAACGTGGCCATCAAGATCACCGAAAGCAGCGAAAGCGAGGCGTTCGAGGTCGCCGGACGCGGGGAGTTGCAGCTTGGCGTGCTGATCGAGCAGATGCGCCGCGAAGGGTTCGAGCTCACCATCGGTCGACCGCGGGTGCTGACCCGCCCGAACCCGGAGACCGGCGAACGCGAAGAGCCGATGGAGGAAGTGCTCGCCGACGTGGATGAGCCCTATACCGGCGTCGTGGTCGAGAAAATGAGCCTGCGGAAAGGCGAGTTGCAGGACATGCGGCCGTCCGGCGGCGGCAAGGTGCGGCTGACTTTCCTGATGCCGAGCCGTGGCCTGATCGGCTACCATGGCGAATTCCTCACCGACACCCGTGGAACCGGGGTCATGAACCGGCTGTTCGCAGGCTACGGCCCGTGGCGCGGCGTGATCGAAGGCCGCCGCAACGGTAGCCTGATCAGCACGGAAAACGGCGAGGCAGTGCAGTACGCGCTGTTCTATATCCAGGAACGCGGCGCCCTGTTCGTCAATCCGGGCGACAAAGTCTACGTGGGCATGATCCTCGGCGAGCACTCCCGGGACAACGACCTGGATGTGAACCCGATCAAAGAAAAGAAGCTCACCAACATCCGCGCCGCCGGCAAGGACGAGGCGCTGCTGCTGGTGCCGCCACGGCGCATGTCGCTGGAACAGGCCATTGCCTATATCGAGGACGACGAACTGGTGGAAGTGACGCCCTCGGCGATCCGGCTGCGCAAGCGGTACCTTGATCCGCATGAGCGCAAGCGGTTCGAGCGGCGGGTGGAGGCGGAGGCGGCAGCGTAAGTAAGAAAGGCCAGGGATCTGCCCAGGACCCGCCAGGGGGTAGTGCCCCCCTGGACCCCGCACCTTCAGACAGTCGTTAAACGAGGGGGTTAGACGGTGAACCGGTTCACCGTCTAACCCCCTCGTTTAACGACTGTCTAAAAAAGTAATGGGTTCCAAGGGCCTCTCGGCCCTTGGCGGGGTCCAGGGGCAGAGCCCTGGCCTTTCTTACTTACGCTGCCGCCTCCGCCTCTACCTGCTGCTCGCCCTGCAGGGCCCACATCCGCGCATAAGTCCCGCCCAGCGCCAGCAGCTCCAAGTGCGTGCCCCGCTCCACGATCCGCCCGTCCACCAGCACAAGAATCTGGTCGACGTCCACCACGGTGGACAGCCGGTGGGCGATGCTGAGCGTGGTGCGGTGGCGCGCCACCGTGCGCAGGGCGCCCTGGATGTCCTGTTCGGTGCGGGAATCCAGCGCGCTGGTGGCCTCATCGAGGATCAGGATGCGCGGGTCTTTCAGGATGGTGCGCGCGATCGCCACCCGCTGCTTTTCGCCGCCCGAGAGTTTCAGCCCGCGCTCGCCCACCCTTGTGTCGTAACCATCGGGCAGGCGCAGAACAAAGTCATGCACCTGCGCGAGCTTCGCCGCCTGTTCGATGTCGGCCTGGCTGGCGCCCGGGCGGCCATAGGCGATGTTGTAGCGGATGGTATCGTTGAACAGCACGGTGTCTTGCGGAACCACGCCCATGCAGGCCCGCAGGCTGGCCTGGGTGAGGTCGCGGATGTCGTGCCCATCGACCAGCACACGCCCGCCGGTCACGTCGTAGAAGCGGAACAGCAGCCGGCTGATCGTGGATTTACCCGCACCGGTCGGCCCGACGATGGCCACCGACCCGCCGGGAGGCACACGGAACGACACGCCGCGCAAGATGGTCCGGTCCGGCCGGTAGCCGAACTGCACGTCCTCGAACACCACCTCGCCGGCGGGGGCGATCAGCGGCCGCGCGCCCGGCAGGTCGTCCACCTCGGCGTTCACCCGCATCAGGCGGAACATCTGTTCCATGTCCACCAGACCCTGCTTGATCTCACGGTAGACGAACCCCAGCATGTTCAGAGGCACGTAAAGCTGCATCAGGTAGGTGTTGACCAGGACGAAGCGGCCGACCGTGAGCGTGCCGGCGGCCACCTCGTTGGCCGCCATCAGCATGATCAGTGCCAGCGCGATGGAGATGATGGTGGCCTGGCCGAGGTTGAGGAGGTTCAGCGTCACCTGGCTGCGCACGGCGGCGGTTTCGTAGCGCGCCAGGGCCGAGTCGAAGCGGGCGGCCTCGTGGCCCTCATTGCCGAAATACTTCACCGTTTCGTAGTTCAGCAGACTGTCGATCGCCTTGGATTTCGCGTCGCTGTCGTTCTCGTTCATCGTGCGGCGGATGCGCACCCGCCAGCCGGTGACGATGAAGGTGAACGCCAGGTAGCCGGCGACCGCGACCAGGGTGAGGGTCGCGTATCGCCAGTCGAACAGGTTCCACAGAATGGCGGATACCAGCGCCACTTCCACCAGGGTGGGCACCACGTTGAACACCGCCAACCTCAGCACCGCCTCGATGCCGCCGGTGCCGCGGTCGATGGCGCGCGAGAGACCGCCGGTCTGCCGGTCGAGGTGAAAGCGCAGCGACAGGCGATGCAGATGGCGGAAGGTTTGCAGCGCGACGCGGCGCACGGTGCGCTGCTGGACGGCGGCAAAAATGGCGTCGCGCAATTCGCCGAAGCCAGAGGCGGCGATGCGTAGCAGACCATAGCCGACGATCAGCGCCATCGGCACCGCCAGCACGCCGCCCATTTGCGGCGCCAGCGCATCGACGGCGCGGCTGTAGACCAGCGGCACCAGCACGGTTGCACCCTTGGCGGCGAGCAGGAAGGCGAAGGCCACCGTCACCCGCACCCGCGCGCCGGGGCTGTCCTTCGGCCAGAGATAGGGCAGCAGGGAGCGGATGGTTTCCAGCGTCGAGCGCTCGGGGACGCGGGTGCCGGCGAAATCCGGCATGGCCGGCTGGGCCGAAAGACTTCTTCTCATATCGTGGCATGTGGCACGCGGCCCCCCGGTTTGAAAGCCCGCGGTGGCGGCGGGCGGGGGTTTCGGCTATGCGGCGGCGCATGGACACGCGCCTCGCCCGGCATTTCGACGCCTGCAACAATGCAACCCTGCCCGGCGATCGCATCGCCTTCGCCGTCGGTGCCTCCCAGGTTGGCTGGGTGCGCCCGGAGCTGGCGCGGGCGCTGGGCGGTTTTCCCACCATAACGGTGGCGCCGCGAAGGGTGACGCTAGCGGCCGATGCCGCCGGCGAGTTGCATGCGATCGGGCGCGCGTTGGCGGAGCAAGGCTTCTGCCGCTGGCGCGGCGAGGCGTTCGACGTGCGCGCGGGCGGCGACGAGCCGGCGCTGGCGACCCTGGACCGCGGCGCCCTGCCGGTGTTCGGCGTGCTGGGCTGCGGGGTGCATGTGAACGGGCTGGTGCGGCGGGCGGACGGGCTGCATCTGTGGGTGGCCCGCCGCGCCGCCGACCGGGCGCTCGACCCCGGCAAGCTCGACCATCTGGTGGCCGGCGGTATCCCGTCCGGGATGACGCCGCGCGAGACGGTGGTCAAGGAAGCCGCCGAGGAAGCCGGCGTGCCGGCGGCGCTGGCGGCGACCGCGGTGGAAACCGGGCTGGTCAGCTACAACATGGAACGGCCGGAAGGGTTGCGGCGCGACTGGCTGGTTTGTTACGACCTGTTTCTTCCCGAGGATTTCTTGCCGCATGCCGCTGACGGGGAAGTCCAGAGCTTTGAACTCTGGCCGGTGGGGCAGGTGCTGGAGCGGGTGAGGGACAGTGACGATTTTAAGTTCAATGTGAATTTGGTGCTGATCGATTTGTTCCGGCGGCTGGGGATCGCATAAAACAGGCGGTGCCAGCGCTCCGAACCGTCCGGCAGAGGGGTCGCAACGCCGCAGCGGGTTTACGGGACTCCCGCAGAGAACCTAAGCCGCGCCCAATCTGGCTGCGTGATCTGGATCTGCACGAAGCCTTACCGGACCGCTCGCCAACCCTCCTGCGCCCAACACGATGATTGCGGCGACGGTTTTCTCGCCTGCCGGTTCATCCGCCTTGGTGCGTGCAACGCCGAGAGATGGCGGCCGATCTGCGTGCTTGCGGCCGCACAACAATGCTGCATGCCATCTGCTGCATGCCATCCGCACGCATCGAGCCGACGCCGGCGAATGTCGACAGGCTTCACGACAAGTAACTTGCCCGTCCGCCCGGGAGCTTCCAAGCGCACGCAAGCCTGATCGACAGGTTCGTCGGTGATCAGAACCGCACCTCCCGCACCGCCTGTTCCAGCGCCGCGTGCGCGGCCGCCGCCGCGGCGGCGGCCGTTTCGATGTCCTTCGTTAAAGCGGCGATGCGCGTTTCGCTGGCATCGAGCTGGCGGATCAGGCGGGTGTGCAAGGCGTCGTTGGGCGGCACGGCGGCGATGTTCGCGCGCAGGCGGTCCTCGTCGTGCTCCACGTCGGCGAGGGCTGCTTTCAGCCGGTCGCGGTCGGCGATGCGGGCGGCTTCGGTGGTGCGCAGTTCGGCCAGGCGGCGAAGTCCGGCGCGCGCCGCGGCTTGGATGCCCTGATCGGCGATCAACTGCGCGAAGACCGGCGCGTCCTGCAGCAAGGCGACGCGCTGCTGCAGGAGGGTTTCCGTGTAGGCGGTCACGGTATGCGTCTCGCTGGCCGCCATCCGGACGCGCAGCCGCGTCGCGCCGGCGATCTCGCCCGCCGGTTCGGCACCGCTTTCCACCACCAGTTTCTGACCGGATTGTGTGGGGATTTGCAGCAGCACCGTGCGGGGTTCGCGCGCCGGTGCGGCGATCACCACGCGCCAGGTCTGCCGGGTGCGGCGCTCGGTTGTCAGTACGCCGCCCGCAGCCGACACCGAGGCGATGCGCACGCCGGACTCGGTGTGCCAGTCGAGCGTGGTGCGCAGGTCTTCAGCGAAGGGCAGCAGCCGGTCTTCGCCGACCGGCAGCCCGCCAAGTCGCGCATCGCCGACATAGGAGGTCGCGCCGGCGGGATCGTACAGCGTGAGCACGCCGGCCGGCAGGCTGGTGGCGCCATCGTTGGTGATGCGCACGGCGGCGGTGGGATGCGGCGCGCTCGCGATCGCCAGCGCCAGACGGGTGGCCGGCACTTCGCGGTCGAGGATTGGCACCGAGGCGGTGTGGCCGGCGGCCAGGATGACCGGCTTGGGCAGCGTGAAAAGAGTCTCCTCCGCACCTTCGTCGGTCCGCGCCTCGGCGGTCGGGGCCGACATTTCCATCGGCGGCGGCGCGGGAACGGCGCTCCGGGTACCGCCGAAAGCAGACGAGACGGCGACGGGTGCCGGCGCCGGCAAGGATCTTGGAGCGGCTTCGGTCGGTTCCGGCGAGCGGGCGCTTGTGTCGATGTCGGGCAGCAGGCGGCCGAGAATCTGTACCGGCACTTCCGGCCGCTCAACATAGTAGGTGCGGTAGATCGCCTGGCGGAACGTGACCGGATTGCCATACTGCAACGACAACTGCACGCCCTTCCAGTCGGCGCCCGTGGCGTTCTCCAGCACCGCCCAGCCCTGCAGGCGCGCTTTCGCCCCGTCGTCGTCCTTCGCCGGCATCACCAACCGGTACGATGCCTTCCACAATGGCACCGCGGCGACGTAGCCGACGCGCAGGATGCGCGGTCCGGTACCGTCGCTGCGGATGGTCAGGTGGCGTGCGTCGCTGCTGGCGTCGCGGCGCAGCGCCTCCAGCGCCTGGTCGATGCGGGCGCGCAGCGCCGGGTCGGCGACCATGACGGCATCGGCATCTTCCAGCACGAACTGCCGCAATCCGTCGGCGGCGAGCAGGGTGACGCGGGTGCGTGGCGAGCCCGTGTCGGCCGGATCGCGGGCGCCTTCGCGCATTCGCTCGGCGCGTAGGATACGTCCGGCCATCGGCCGCGGACCGCTGACCTGCACCACCACACCGCGCAGACCGTTGAGGTACTCCACCGGCGATTCCAACGCCTCCGGCCCGATCGGCACATCGGCAAACGCCGCATGTGCGGAATCGCGGCCGGGCAATTCGATCCCGCCGACGCTGCCGGCGCTGTCGTACACAACCAGTGATTTCAATACATCATCGACCTGGTCGAGTGGCAGGTCGAGCCCGAGCGTCGCCGCGCCGTCAACCTCCGCTTCGTATTCGAAATATCCCACTCCGCCGGAGGAGAGCATGGCGCGCTTGAGAACCAGATCAGCGGCCGTTGCGGAGCTGACCATGCCGAACATCAACGCCAGCGCGACGACAAGTCGACGGTGCATGTCCTGGAGTTCCTTCCACGTTTCGAACAGCATGCCACACAAGGCACGACAACCTCCATCGCCAACATGAGGTCCGCGGCGTGCAACTCTTGCGTGCTTCCCGCCGTCGCGGCGGCGCGCACGTTCTTCCGATCGCCCGGCAACCGCTCAACATCTCCCATTGCCGCGGTCACGGCGGTATCGTTAGCGTCATCCAAGATCGGGAATCCCAAACCTTCATCCTCCCCCGGTCGGAAAGGAAGCAGACCGCCATGGCGATGAAAGAAGACGCCCGCACACGGGCTCCGCGCGGGACGAAAAATGTGACGCAAGCCTTTTTCGACGCGCTCGAAGGCGTTCCGGAGAACCAGCAGGATGCCGTTATCAGCGCGGCATTGGCCGGCATTCGCGACGAAGTGAAGACGCGGCGCCTGAAGCGCCGGGAAGCCGCGGTCAAGGCACGCGCAAAGACGGTGGCACGGAAGAAAGCTCCGGCAACCCGGGCCGCCAAGGCGCCGGCGGCCAAGCGCGCACCGGCCGCGGCAAGCAAACCCACTGCCACGAAGAAGGCCCCGGCAAAGCGCACGGCCGGCGCCAAGGTGGCCAAACGGAAGTCTCCTGCCCGGCGTGCCGCGGCGCCGGAAACCGAAACGGAGTGACGCCGGGCGGCGCGGGGTCCGTTCCGCGGCAGGACATGTCTCACGCGGACGGCGCCGCGGCGTAAGAGCGTGGCACTGCGCGGCGCCGGAGCGGCGGAATGTCGCTCTTCCTTTGGACTGGCTTGGCCTGACGTCGTTGACTGATTGTTGACCGGAGGTACAGATGCAAGACACCGTGCCCCTCAGTCCCGCCGAAGCATTGTTCCTGCTCAAGCCGAACCGCACGAGCGGTCTGCGGACCATCAGGGTCACGTTGTTGTCGCTGCTGGTCAAAGGCGTCCTCCGCATCGAGGAACAGGAGAAGCCCGGCCTGTTCCGGGCCAGGAAGGTCCCGCATGTGCGGGTTGTGCCAGTCGTGACACCCGCCGCACCGTCGCATGTCGCGGCGCTGATCGAGGTCGTGCGCGCGGCGCAGGCCGATGGCGGCACGATCGCCGATGTGGTCAAACGCGCCACCAAGGAATTCGGCGCCGCCTGTGCTCAGTTCAACACCCGGTTCATCGTGCCGGCGTTGATCGAACGCGGATTGATTTTCGAGCGGCGCATCGCCTTCATTCGCACCTATCACGCCACACCTGCCGGCGATGCCGAACGCTGGCGCATCGAGGACGATATCGACAAGGCGCGCCAACTTCCCCGACTTTTGAAAACCAACCCGGCGGAGGCCGCGACACTGGCACTCGCCCTCGGCGGCACGCTGCTGCTCGTGGACGATCTCAGCAAGCACTACAAGCAACTGGCCGACGCGATGCGCCCCGCGCCGTCTGGCGATGGCCACAGCGGCTCATTTGATGCCGGTGGTTTTCCCCCCACCTTCGACTTTGGCAGCTTCGACTTCGGCAGTTTCGACGCCAGCGCTTTCGATGCGCTCGATTCCTCCATCGCCTCGTTCGACTCCGGCTTCAGCGACGGCGGCGGCGGCGGCGATAGCAGTGGCGGGGACGGCGGCAGCGATTAACGGGCGGCGACGCGGCAGCTATTGACCCGTGGCGGCGCGTGCAGCAATGGGGCGAGCAAAATCGCCACCTCGCAGGCCGATCGCTGCCGCTGCGGGCGGGCGGTGGGCTGGCGATGGGTGTTGATCACCAGCATGCCGCCGCCGGCCAGTGCCAGGCGCAAGGTGCCCTGCCGGAGCGCGCGCACATACAGCGGCTCCGGTCCGCCGATGCCGGTGAGGATGCCGGCGCCCACCTCGGCGACGCGGTTGCGATAGGCGGCGGCGAGGTCGGGCGTGTGCGAATGATAGTAGCCGGTGGCGAGGTTCCAGTCGCCGTTCGTCTCGGCGCCGAGTTGTTGCAGGAACGTGGCCGCGTAGGCGGCATTTGCAGTCGGATCGAAGGCTTCGTCCAGCGAGCGGAAGGCGTTCGGATGGGCCTGCAGGTTCACCTGCAGGCAGCCGACATCCATCAGGTGCACGCCGCCCGCGAGGCCCTGCTTCGCCCAGGCCACCGCGGCGTCGCGGCTATCGAAGAACAGGCCGGCACCGTCCGCATTGATTGTCCATGGCCAGGCGCGCACGTCGCGCGTGGTGGCGATCGGCCGGCCACTTTCCACCTTGGCGATCGCGCCGAGCAGGTTGGGTGGCAGAGTGTGATGGCGCTCGGCTTCCTGCACGGCGGTGGTGCAAAGCGCGGCCTGCGTGACGTCCCAGGCCTGGGGCGGGGCGGCGGCGACCAGGGGAAGAACGAGAAACACGAGCCATCCCAGTGGAGCTTTGCTCCTGGACCCCATCAAGGGCCAATGGCCCTTGGAACCCAGCTCTAGATGTTTGCGCATACCGCCGCGCAGACGCGCTCCACATCCGCGTCCGTCAGATCCGGATGGATCGGCAATGCCAGGATGCGGGTGGCGATGTCCTCCGACACCGGCAGTGATGCCCCGTCATGCGCATCACGATACGCGGGTTGCAGATGCAATGGCCGGGGATAGTAAATAGCCGTCGGCACCCCAACGGCCCGCAGCCCGGCCTGCATACGCCCGCGCGCTGCCGGATCCGGGAGCAGGACCGCATAAATCGCCCAGGCGCTGACACTCTCGGGCACGCGCGCCGGCACCGTCACCGCGTGCGCCAGGCGCGCATCATAGGCCGCGGCGATGCGGGCCCGGGCGGCGAGTTCTTCCTCGAACACGGTCAGCTTGCTGAGCAGCACCGCCGCCTGCAGCGTGTCCAACCGCCCATTCATGCCGGTGCGCAGCACCTCGTAGCGCGTGCTGCCCTCGCCATGCGTGCGCAGCGACCGGTACAGCGCCGCGCGCTCGGCGCTCTCGGTGAACAGCGCGCCGCCGTCGCCATAGGCGCCGAACGGCTTGGAGGGGAAAAAACTGGTGGCGGTGGCGTCGGCGGCGCGGCCCAGCCGCGTGCCGTGCAGCGAGGCGCCGAAGCTCTGGGCGCAATCGTCCAGGGTGAACAAATCCGCCGCCGCGGCGCGCGCGCGCAGCGCCGGCCAATCGGCGGGCTGGCCGAACAGATCGACGCCGATCACGGCGCGCGGACGCAGCCGCCCGGCTCGCCGCACCTCGGCCACCCGCGCTGTCAGATGCGCCGGGTCGATCTGGAAGGTGCGGGGATCGACATCCACGAACACCGGCGTCGCCCCCAGCAGCAGCGGCACCTCGGCGGTGGCGGTGTAGGTGAAGGCAGGCAGGAACACGGCGTCCCCGCGCCCGATGCCCTCGGCCATCAGCGCGATCTGCAAGGCGTCGGTGCCGGACGAGACGGTCACGCACTGTGCCGCCCCGCAGAAACTGGCCAGCTTCGCCTCCAGCTCCGCCACTTCCGGGCCGAGCACGAACTGGCAATGCGCCAGCACCCCCTCCAGCCGCGGCCGCAAATCGGCGGCGATGCGCGCCTGTTGCGCCTTCAGGTCGAGAAACGGAACCGGCACGGTCATGGCAACATCCTCATGCGCGGCTTTCTTCAGCCACCTGCCCGTCCGGATTGTGCTGTAACTCCGGCACGATGCGGCCGAGCAGCGCGAGCGCCAGGCGCACATTGCCGCCGCGGCAGGCGCTGGCGATTTCATCGATGGCGCGGCCGACAATGGCCGGGTCGGCGGTACGGGGGCTGGCCATCAGCAATCCGGGATGGCCGGTGGGCGTCGGCGGCTCGCGGCCATGGAACAGCTCCTCAAACAGTTTCTCGCCGGGGCGCAGGCCGGTGAAGCGGATCTCCACATCCTCATCGGGCCGCAGCCCGGCGAGCCGGATCATCTGGCGGGCGAGATCGACAATCTTCACCGGCTCGCCCATGTCGAGCACGAAGATGCCGCCATCGGGCGGCGCCGCATCGCTGCTGCCCACCACGCTGGCCTGCAGCACCAGCCCGACCGCCTCACGCACGGTCATGAAATAACGCCGCATATCGGGATGGGTCACGGTCAGCGGCCCGCCGCGGGCGAGCTGACGCTGAAACAGCGGCACCACGCTGCCGGTGCTGCCCAGGACGTTGCCGAAACGGACGGTGATGCAGCGCATGCCATCGGCCGGGCCGCGCGCGGCAATGTCGAGCCCCTGGCAGTACATTTCGGCCAGCCGCTTCGACGCGCCCATCAATGACGACGGGTTCACTGCCTTGTCGGTGGAGATCAGCACCATCGCCCGCACGCCGGCGGCACGCGCCGCGTCGGCGACGTGGCAGGTGCCGGCGGCATTGGTGAGCAATCCCTCCAGCGGGTTGGCCTCCACCATCGGCACATGCTTCAGCGCCGCGGCGTGGAACACCAGCTCGGGGCGAAGCTCCTCCATCAGCAGGCGCAGCCGCGCGGCGTCGCGGATATCGGCGAGCACGGCGCGGCGGGGGACGGACGGATGCAGTTCGGCCAGTTCGATGTCGATCTGCCATAGCGCGAACTCGCCGTTGTCCAGCAGCACCAGCCGCTCCGGGCCGAGGGCCGCCACCTGGCGGGCCAGTTCACTGCCGATGGTGCCGCCGGCGCCGGTGACCAGCACCCGCCGTCCCTGCACCAGGCGCGCCATGCCCTCGCGGTCGAGCGGCACTTGCGGCCGGTTCAGCAGGTCCTCGATGGCGACCGGCCGCAGTTCCAGCCGTTGGCCGGCCGCCGCCGTGGTGTCGAGCGCGGTCAGCCGCGGTGCCCGGGCGACCCGGACCCCTTCGCGGTCGGCGGCCTCCATGAGAGCGGACAGGTTCTCGCCGGCGAGATCGGCGTCGGTGACCACCAGTACCCCGGGCAGGCCGCCAGCGGCGCGCAGCCCGGCCAACACCGTGGCCGCGTCGTCGATGCTGCCGAGGATCGGCAACCCGCCGATGCGCCGCCCGGTCTGCGCCTTGCCCAATGAGAGCAGCCCGGTCACCCGATACGGCTTGCGCCGGTCGGCGGCGATCGCGCGGATAAACAGATCGGATGGCTCGCCGGCACCCACCAGCAGCACCGGCTGCGCCGCCATTCCGTCCTGCGGCGCATGGCTCTCCTGCGTCAGGCGGTAGGCGATGCGCGGCACCGCCAGCAGCACCATGAGCACCATGGCGTGCAGGGCCGGAAAGGCGGGGCTCGGGAAAGCAAGTCCCGCCGCGTGCAGGGCCACCGGAAAAATCGCCGCCGCGCCGATGGACGCAGCGGCGACGCCCAGCAGATCGCCCGCCCCGGCAAAGCGCCAGTATTGCGTGGACAGGCGGAAGGGCAGCCCGGCCAGCAGCAGCGCCGCGGCGCCCCAGGCGATGGTCCAGAGCGGGCCGAGCGGATCGGCGGACGGGTCGGCCAGCCAGCTTGCCACGGGCACGGCCGCGCCCGCCAGCACGGCGTCCACCCCGACGTTCAGGGCAATTCGAATCAGGGCGGGTCGCGCGGCCATAGGCGGCTCATACCGCATTGCCCCGGGCGGGTCATCTCCGGCGGGAAAACAGCGAAGCGGGTTGCTGCCCCGCGCCGCCCGCGCCTAAAAGCACGCTCGATGGCGTCAACCCGATCAACGCGCGAGTGAGTTCTCCCGTGGGCAAGCATTCATCCGGGGCGGACCTGCCAATGACCGCTGCAACGGTGGCAGCTTCCTGCCGCGACGTTCCGTCGCGCATGGGGGACCGGTTGATCGTCGCCTTGGACGTGCCGGACATCAACCAGGCCCGCGCCCTGGTCGAACGCCTCGATGGGATTGTCTCGTTTTTCAAGATCGGCCTCTGGCTGGCATTCGCCGAGGGTGTGGACGGGCTGATCGCCGAGTTGATCGCCAAGAACAAGCGGGTGTTTCTGGATGCGAAGATGTTCGATATCGGCCAGACGGTCGAGGAAGGTGTCGCCCGCGCGGCTGATCGGGGAGTCAGTTGCGTCACCGTCCACGGCAATGGCGACATCATCCGCGCCGCGATGCAGGGAAAGCGCGGGCGCGACATCAAAATCCTGGCGGTGACCGTGCTGACCAGCCTGAGCGATGCCGATCTTTACGACATGGGCTACCGGCTCGGCGCCCGCGAGCTGGTGCAGTTGCGGGTCAGAAAGGCGGTCGAATACGGCTGCGACGGGATCATCGCCTCGCCGCATGACAACCCGGATGAAATCCGCCGCACCGCCGGGGCCGGCAGTCTGCTGGTCGCAACGCCCGGGGTGCGGCCAGAAGGCAATTCGCTGGACGATCACAAGCGGTCGGCCACGCCCGCTCAGGCCATCGCCGCCGGCGCCGATTATCTTGTGCTGGGCCGGCCGATCATCGCCCGTCCGGACCCCGCCGCGCGGGCGCTGGAGGTGATCCGCCAGATGGAGAGCGCGGCCCCTGCGATTTAAGCACGCCCGGCGCAACAGAGTTTCGGGGCGGAGCGGGTCAGCGCGATGACCTTCGCCGCCCTGCTGCACCACCTCGCCTTCGCCGCCGGCATCGCCTTGGTTTCGGCGGTGGTGGTGCGCGCCATGATCAATGCGCGCGTCATGGACCTGCCGAACGCACGGTCCGCGCATGATGTGCCAACCCCGCGCGGCGGCGGGCTGGGAATCGTGGTGGCGTTCCTGCTGGGCATTTCGGTGCTGTACGGATTTGCCTCCTTCTCCCGGCTGGCCGATCCGTATTTCCGCGGGGTCATTCTTGCGTCGATCGCCATCGCCGTGGTCGGCTTCATCGACGATCTGCGCGACTGGCCGTTCACCGTGAAGCTGGCCGCCCAACTGGGCGCGGCGATGGCGGCGGTCGGCAGCGGGCTGTATGTCGAGGTGTTCCGCTTTCCGGTCATCGGCGCGGTCGATATCGGCTGGCCGGCGGGTGCGGCGATCACCGTCGCCTGGATCCTGTTCGCCACCAACGCGATGAATTTCATCGACGGGCTGAACGGCCTGGCTGCCGGCACCGCGCTGGTGGCCTGCGCCTTCCTGGCGCTGATCGCCGGAACCCAAGGCGGGTGGTTCGTCTATTTCGCCGCCCTGCTGCTGGCGGCCGGCATCGCCGGTTTCCTGCCGTTCAATTTTCCCCGTGCCCGCATCTTCATGGGCGACGTGGGCAGCCAGTTCTGCGGCTTTGTCCTCGCCGTGCTGGGCGTGGCCGCCAGCCGGTTCCAGGCGGTGGAGATGTCTTTTCTGCTGGTGCCGATGCTGCTCTCCGGCGTGCTGTACGACGTGGCTTTCACCCTGGTGCGCCGGGCAATGGCCGGCGAGCGCCTCACCCAGGCGCATCGCGGCCACCTGTACCAGGTGGCGCAACGGGCGGGCATGAATGCACGGGCGATCGCACTGGCGCATTGGGGGTTCGCGGCGCTGGGCGGGCTGGCCTGCCTGGGCTTCATCGCCGCGCCTTCGCCGGTCAAGCCGCTGCTGCCGGCCGCCTTGTTGTTGCCGCAACTGTTTTGGACTCTCGACGTAGCGGCGCGGGCCCGCAAGGCCGGGCTCGGCCGATGGTGAGCGTGTGCCGCCTACTGTCTGCCACCCTGAAGCGGAGGCCGGAATGTCGACCCTGCGTGCCAGCCTGTTGGCTCTCAGCCTGCTCCTGCCGGAGACAGCGCTTGCCCAGTCAGCGGCGCCCAACCCGTCGTTCAACCTGGTGAACCGCGGCAGCGCGGCCATCAAGGAGTTTTTCGCGACCCCGGGCGGCCGGCCCAACTGGGGGCGTGACCGGCTGGACGGCAAGGGGCTGGCGCCGGGCGCCAAGGCCGCCGTCCGCCTGCCGGCGGATGGCAACTGCGTCTACGATTTGCGTGCGGTGTTCGCCGATGGCCGCACCGAGGACCGGCGCGGGCTCAACACCTGCCAGGCCGAAGACATCGCCGTGGGCGAGGTGAGCCAGCCTGCCGCGGCGAAATCCTTCCGCCTGTTTAACCGCGGCAGCGTGCCGATCACCGAAATCGCTGCCCGCGCCCAGGGGGGGGATAAATGGGCGAGCAACCGTCTGCCAACCGGTCCGATCCCGCCCGGCGGCGATCGCAGCATCGCGCTGCCCCCCGGTGGGCAATGCGTGTTCGATCTGCGGGTCACCTTCGAAGGCGGCAAGACGCGCGAGAAACAGGGTGCCGATCTTTGCAAGTCCCCGGAACAGGGCGTGCAGTGACGCAAGGCATCGTGGCTCTGCGGCTCAGGTCTTGCCCAGGATTCCAACCCCGTATGGCATGACCTGCCGATGCGGAGTAAGCTGCGCCGTAACCAGGGCAGACACGCCACTGTTCGAGCCGGCGGTTCCTGGACTTCCGATGCAATGGGAGTGGCGGTTCCTTGCCCGGGCACACGCGGCGTCTTGTCCGGACCGTGGCAGTTCCGCCACAACCCTGACCGTGCCGAGAGGAACCGTTGGCCCGTGACGACGTTGGATTTGCCAGATGCTCTCAGTCTAGTCTCGCTTTGGCAGCGCCCCTTTGTTCGTCCGCTTGTCTGACGACCGCGCCGGCCCTGGCGGGCAGAGCAGGGCAAGCCGGCGTCGGCTGCTCGCGATGGCGTTGGTCGCATCCGTTGCCACGACCGAAGCAGCCGGCGCCATTGCCGGGGAACCCGCGTTCGCACCGGCCGAGGCGCTCAGCCAGGGCATATTGGCCGTGATGCACGCCGGCCGCAGCACCAGCTTCGCGCAGCGGATGCAGATGCTCACCCCGGTGGTGCAAGCGGCCTTCGACCTGCCGCGCATCCTGGCCAGCACGGTGGGGCCGCGGTTCACCGGATTTCCGCCCGACGCCCAGGCAGAACTGCTCGACGTGTTCATTCAGTTCACGGTGGCCAGCTATGTCGCTAATTTCGATGACTACAACGGCGAACGTTTCGATATTCTGCCGGACACACGGCGCGCCGGCGGCGACGAGGTGGTGCAGACCAGGCTGGTGCAGTCGAACGGCGACATTCTGAGGCTGGACTACGTGATGCACCGCGGCGAGGGCGGCTGGAAGATCATCGACGTGCTGCTGAACGGTTCGATCAGCCGGGTGGCGGTGCAGAGGTCGGATTTCCGCGCCCTGCTGGGCGGCGGTGAGGCCGGGCCGCTGATCGCCTCGCTCCACGGCAAGGTGGCACGGCTGGAAGCAGGGCAGACGGACTAACACGATGCGATGGCTCGCCTTCACTGCCGCGGCGATCGCCGTGGCCGGGCTCGCACAGGTCGCCGCCGGGTGGCTGGCGGCGCGCCGCTTCGCCGCGATGGCACGGCCGCTGCCCGGGCCGCGCCCGCCGGTCACCGTGCTGAAACCGCTGTGCGGGAATGAGCCGCTGCTGGAAGCGGCGCTCGCCACCATCTGCACCCAGGAGTACCCCTGCTTCCAACTGGTTTGCGGTGTGCAGGACCCGGCCGACCCGGCCGTCGGCGTGGTGCGGCGGCTGCAGGCACGCTTCCCGCGGTGCGACATCGCCCTGGTGGTCGATCCGACCTGGCATGGCAAGAACCGCAAAGTCGGCAACCTGATCAACATGCTGCCGGCAGCGAAGCACGATGTGCTGGTGATCGCCGACAGCGACGTGCACGTCCTGCCGGACTATCTGGCCTGCATCGCGGACACGCTGGCGCTGCCCGGCACCGGGCTGGTGACCGCCGTCTACGCCGGATTGCCGGCCAACCGCAGCCTGGCGGCGCGGCTGGGCGCCATCGCCATCACCCATTCCTTCCTGCCCGGCGCGCTGCTGTCGCGCCTGCTAGGGCGACAGGACTGCCTCGGCGCCACCATGGCGCTGGGGCGCCAGACGCTGGCGGCGACTGGCGGCCTGGCGGCACTGGTGCATCGCCTGGCCGACGACAACCTGCTGGGGCGCCTGGTTCGGGCGCAAGGGCTGGCGGTGCGGGTGGCACCCACGGTGTGCGCCACCACCGTGCCGGAGACCGGACTGAGCGTGCTGTTCCGCCACGAATTGCGCTGGGCACGCACCATTTTGTCCATCGTGCCGGTGGAATTCGCCGCTTCGGCGATCCAGCACCCGCTGGCTTGGGCGGCGCTCGCGGTGGCGCTGTCGGGCGGGGCAGCGTGGGCGCTGGCGGGGTTCGCCCTGGTCTGGGTCGGGCGGGCGGCGGCAGCCAGTGGGCTGGAGAGGCGCCTCGGGATCGTGCCATCCGGCCTGGCGAGGCCGGTTTCGATCTGGCTGCTGCCGTTGCGCGACATGCTCAGCATGGCCGTGTTCGCCGCCAGCTTTGTCAGTGACCGGGTCGAGTGGCGCGGCCAGGTGCTGCACACCGCGCTCGAAAAGCCTGAACACAGAACCATATCCGATGCAGCCGCCGCGGAGCCGGCGCCCGGCTACGCGGTGTTCGGAGGATCGACCCGATGATGAAGACCTTGTTCCTGCAGCCGCCGAGCTTCGACGGGTTCGACGGGGGCGCCGGCTCGCGGTACCAGGCGAAACGCGAGATCAAGAGCTTCTGGTTCCCAACCTGGCTGGCCCAGCCGGCCGCGCTGGTGCCGGGCAGCCGGCTGATCGATGCGCCGCCTGCCCGCATCGGCCTCGATGCGGTGCTGGCCGAGGTGCGAGGGCGGGACCTGTGCGTCATTCACACCTCGACCCCCTCGTTCCCCTCCGACGTGAAAGTGGCGCAGGCCCTGAAAGACGCCAACCCGGCGTTGAAGATCGGCTTCGTCGGCGCCAAGGTGGCAGTGCAGCCGGAGGAAAGCCTGCGGAAAGGCACGCCGATCGACTTCGTGGCGCGCAACGAGTTCGATTTCACCATCAAGGAAATCGCCGAGGGGCGGGACTGGGCGCAGGTGGACGGCATCAGCTACCGCACCGCCGCGGACGCGATCGTCCATAATCCGGACCGCGCCGTTCTCGAGGACATGGACCAGCTGCCCTTCGTCACCGAGGTCTACAAGCGTGATTTGCGGATCGAGGACTACTTCATCGGCTATTTGATGCACCCTTATGTGTCGTTGTACACGGGGCGGGGCTGCAAGAGCCATTGCACCTTCTGCCTGTGGCCGCAGACAGTCGGCGGGCACCGCTACCGGGTGCGCAGCCCAGGCCACGTGGCCGAGGAAATCCGGCTGCTGACATCCGCCTTCCCGCAGGTACGGGAAGTGTTCTTCGACGATGACACTTTCACCGACAACCTGCCCCGCGCCGAGGCGATCGCGCGCCAACTGGGCCGCCTCGGTGTCACCTGGTCGTGCAATGCCAAGGCCAATGTGCCGCGTGACACATTGAAGGTGCTGGCCGACAACGGGCTGCGGCTGCTGCTGGTCGGCTACGAAAGTGGCAACCAGCAGATCCTGCACAACATCAAAAAGGGCATGCGGATCGAGGTGGCGAAGCAATTCACCCGCGACTGCCATGAACTTGGCATCAAGATCCACGGCACCTTCATCCTCGGCTTGCCCGGGGAGACCAAGGAGACCATCGAGGAAACCATCCGCTTCGCCACTGAAGTGAACCCGCACACAATGCAGGTGTCGCTGGCCGCCCCCTACCCGGGCACGTTCCTGCACCGGCAGGCGCTGCACAACGGCTGGCTGGACGCCGATCACGCCGAACTGGTGGACGAGCACGGCATCCAGATCGCGCCGCTGCATTATCCGCATCTGTCGCATACGGAGATTTTCGAGTCGGTGGAGGTGTTCTACCGGCGCTTTTACTTCCGGGCGCCGAAGATCGCCGCCATCGTCGGCGAGATGGTGCGCAGTCCGCAGATGATGAAGCGGCGGCTGCGGGAGGGGGTGGAGTTTTTCCAGTTTCTCCGCGAGCGCCAGCGGGACGCGGCGGCGGCGTGAAGGAAGCAAGGCCAGCGCAGAGCCGCTGGCCTTGCTTTACGGCCGACGATTTCGGCCTGTCTGAGGCGGTCAACGAAGGCATCGAGCGCGCCCACCGGCATGGTGTGCTCGATGCCGCCAGTCTGATGGTTGCAGGTGCGGCGGCGGCCGACGCGGTGGCAAGGGCACGCCGCAATCCCGGCCTGCGGGTGGGGCTGCATCTGGTGGTGATCGAGGGGCCGGCGGTGCTGCCGCCCTCGGTGATTCCCGATCTGGTCGATGCACGCGGGTGGTTTCCGTCCGACCAGTTGCGGCTTGGGGTGAATTATTTCTTCCGCCTCCGCGTGCGGCGCCAGTTGGCGGCGGAGATACGGGCCCAGTTCGCCGCCTTTGCCGCGACCGGATTGCCGCTCGGCCACGCCGATGCCCACAAGCACATGCATTTGCATCCGACCGTCGGCGGAATGCTGGTGCGGATCGGACAGGAATTCGGGCTCAGGATGGTGCGCGTGCCGGCCGAGCCGCCGGCGGTGATGGCGGCGTGCGGGGTGCCGGCAACGCCGGGTGCCCGGGCGCTGTACGCCTGGTCGAGGCTGCTGCGCCGGCAAGTGCGGCGGGCGGGAATGGCGGCACCGGACGCGGTGTTCGGTCTCGCCTGGACCGGACACGTGACCGAGGACCGCCTGCTGCGGCTGATCCCGCACCTGCCGCGGGGGATGAACGAGATCTACGTCCACCCCGCCACGGGGCGCGACGCCACCCTCGACGCGCTGATGCCCACGTATGAGCATGCGGCCGAGCTGGCGGCGCTTTGCAGCCCGGCGGTGCGGGCCACTCTGGCGCGGCACGGGCTGGCGCCGCGCTAGAGCGCCTTCGTCGCGCACCGGCGGCGAGACCTACGGGCGCGTGGCATCGGATCGTGACGGCACCGGATACGCCGGTCCGACCACGATATTGCCCTCCGCCGGCCCGCGCAGCACATCCGCCGGGCCGTCGCCACGCAGGATAGTTTGCGGGTCGGCGGGGCCGCGCAGCGCATCACCGGCAGGTGGTGGCGGTGGCGGCGCCTGGCAGACGGTGCCGTAGGTCGGAAGCCCCGTCAGACCGAGCGCGCCGACAACAGGCCCCGGGCCCGGCGGCTGCGCGCGACGGGTCAGGTCGACATAAATGTCCGCATTCATCGGTGGCCCGACCACGACCGACGGGCAATCTGCCGGTTGAGCGAGCGCCGGCAAGGCCAGCAGAATAACCAGGAGAAGCCCCATGCCCTGAGATTGGCGCAGCCTGGTAAACAGGTCGTCAGCAAGAACGGCATGAACGGCAGAATCGTGGGGACGTTCAGGTGGCGGAGCGAAACTCCAGCGTGCGGAAGCAGAATGCCAGATTACGCTCGTCACTCACGCCGCCGAACTCAACCGGACGGGCGTAATGGGGCATGACGAAGCTGATCCGCACAACGTAGCGGTCGTCGCGCTTGAACCACCATTCCGGGTCGATGCGGACTTCCAGGGTGATACTGGTGTGGTCGTTCAACCGCCGGAAACCTGCCCACCAACCGTTTACGTAGACGGTGATCTCCTGAAAGTAGGAACTCATGCGGCAAATAGGGCTGGCCGTCGATGGCCAGGGTCAAGGCGGGAGGCCTGGTGGGGTGCCGGACCAGCAGCACGGCGGTGGCCCCATCGTTCCAGACATGATCGGCTTCGGTGTCGGACCAGCCGCTGATCAGGCCGGCCCGGCCGATGCCGCCCAGCCCGAAACGTTCGACGCGGCCGATTTGGAGTTCAAAGCCCGTGGACATGAAGCCGACCCATTCCGCTATCGTGTCATGACGGTGCGATATAGCTGGCCCTCACCGCCGGCAGAAGGAAACAAACGGTGAAATCGCGCGGCACCTGGCTTGCCTGAGGTCTTGTTCAGGGCAACGCCCCGACAGGACCACGCAGCGCCATCCCGGCGCGCCTGCGAACAATGTCTCGGTCGCTGCCTTATCCCCTGCGGGCACAGCTGAAACGGGAGCGGGCCGGAACCGGCCTCCTGAAGGAGGTCAATTCCGGCCCGCTGCCAGGTCGCTCCGGTTCCAGCACTCGGACGACGAAGTCGGTGTCGTCCGGTGCTGAAGGCCAGGGCAGAAGTATCCGAAGCTATTTAGAAGTCAGTTCCGGATAATACTGCAGCAGGTTGGCGCCGAACAGTGGTTTGTAAACGCCGTTGTGGCACGTTGCGCAGTTGATCTTCGGCGAGTCGCCGGTCGGACCCAGGCGGTTGGCCGGGAAGACCGGTTGCAGCGGCACCAGGTAGTCGTTGTTCAGGTGACGGACCATCCGGATGCCATACCAGGCGGTCGCGCGTTGCGGAGTGCTCTGCGACCAGTCGGAGAACTGCCGCGTGTTATGGCAGTAGGTGCAGTTCACGCCCAGGGCCTCGGACATGTTGATCATCAGCCCATAGGTCCAGTAGGTCGGCTTGAGGTTGAATTGCGCGTTCCCGGCCGTCGGATCGGGCAGGATGGTCGTCGGCTTCACGCGGATTTCATCCGACCCGAGCAGATACGGGGTGAACGGATCGGTCTCAAGCGAAGTCAGGCCGGCAGCCCTGGAAGGCAGGTCCTTGCCGCCGCGATAACCGAAGCCGGCGACAGGAGTGTTCGTCGTCGGATTGGTGAACCAGATATTCGGCGGCACCGGCTGGCCGCGGTGGCAGGTGTAGCAGGTAACGCCGGTGGCACCGGTCGGACCGGAGGAGGCCACGTGGCTTTTGTAGTTGGTGTTGATGTCCAACACCATCTGCAGCATCCGGCGCGCCACCTTCTTGGTGTAGATGTCGTCCGAAGCCAGATTTTCGGCGGACACGTGGCAGTAGACGCAGCCTTGCTGCGGCGCCACCCACGTGGCCAGAGAGGCCATCAGCCGGGTGAATTCGGCCACCGGCAGGTCCTTCAGCACCTGCACGTTCTGGTAGGCAACGCCAGCCTTGGCACCGACCTGAGGCACCTTCGGGAACGGCGCCGGCGCCTGGTTGGCCGCTACGACTTTCTCAAGCGTACGGGGGTTGTAGTTCTCCACCATCGCGAGGCCGCGGAAGCCGCGCTGCACGGTGTCGACCGGCGGACGCTCGATCGTGAAGAGAAACAGGGCAGCCACACCGGCGGCAAAGACGATGGCAATGCGGGCCGGGTACGGAACATACGGAAGATTGGACATGTTTGCTCTCCCCTCTCAGAGTGCCGCCGGATCCGGCACGGGCGGGAAGACATTCGGCCACACCGGGACAAAGCCGTGCTTGACGCCCCAGAGGTACCAGTTGTCCACGACCGTCCCGCTCAGGAGAATGCCGATGGCGCCGGTGAACGTGACCATCACCGCGAACCACCACGCCCAGCGATGGATCAACTCGGCGGTCGCGTTGAAGCCCATGCACCAGCGCCACAGCAGCGCACCGCGCTCGTAGGCCGTGCCGCGGTCGATGATCTGCTCGACCTCGCGCTCGCCGCCGAAACGGCTCACGGCGAGAACGGTGCCGCCATGCATCGCGAACAGGACGGCGGAGCCGTACAGGAAGGCGATCGAGAGCATGTGGAACGGATTGTAGTAGAAGTTACCGTAGCGGATCGAGAACGCCAACGTCCAGTCAAGGTGCGGGAAGATGCCGAACGGCGGGGCTTCGCTCCAGTGGCCGACCAGCACCGGGTGGATGAAGCCGATCGACAGGAAGAGGAAGATCGCCGAGGCGTAGGCCCACGCGGTGTGGGTGCCCATGCCCAGCTGGCGTGCCCGTGTGTAGACGCGGATCCACCACAGCAGTTGCGACGCGGTCAGGAAGAATCCGGCCAGCAGCCACCAGCCGCCCTCGCTCATCGGCGGGAAGCTCAGGCCATAGGACGGCGCCGGCGGCTCAAGACCCAGCCAGAACAGCTGGCGGACGAGCTGGATCGGGCTCCAGTGCACTTCGGCCAGCAGGTTGAAGCCGATGATCTCGAAGCCGATGAAAAAGCACAGCAGCGAGGCGAGACCATACATGCCGAGATAGATCGGCCCGATCTGCGGATCACCGAGCCAGCCGGCGATATAGACGAAGATGCCTTTGCCGAATCGTGGCTCGTTGCCCGCGGGCAAAGGTACGCCAGGGTATGCCGGCCCGCGGACCTGCACCCGATTGAAGATACTCTGATAGTCGGCCATGATGGCGATCTCCCTTCAGGACCAGATCGGCAGGTTGAGCCACCAGTTCCACCACTCCGGCCAACCACGCGTCCAGAACGGGCCGCTGAGCAGAATGCACATGGCGCTCCAGAACGCCGCCGAGATGGCCAGGAACACGCCGAGCCGGTGAATGCCGAGCGTGCCGATCGAGTAGCCGATGATGTCACGGAAGAACGTGTTCTCGTGCTCGGCGTACTTAACCAATTCGCCCTTGCCGGGATTGGCGGCGGACAGGATCAGCGACCCGTGCAGCGCCAGGGCGAAGGCGTTCGTGAAGAAGAACGCAATCCCCAGCATGTGCGCCGGGTTGTAGTGGAAATGCAGGAACTGGTAGCCGGTGTTCGAGACCCAGTCGAGGTGGCTCAGGATGCCGTACGGGAACCCGAAGCCCCAGGCGCCCATCAGCACGGGGCGGATCACGACCAAGGTGAAGTAAGCGAAGATCGCGAAGCTGAAGGCGAACGGCACGTGCAGTCCGATGCCAAGCTTCCGGCAGATTTCGACCTGCCGCAGCGCCCACGAGATGAACGCGCCCAGCGCGCAGACCGTGATGATCTGCCACAGACCGCCCTGGGCGATCGGCGCGAGCTTGAGACCGTAGCTGATGTCCGGCGGCGCGATGTTGACCCGCCAGATGTTCCATTGATGCCCGATGAAGGCACCGTAGAAGATCAGGGCCGTGCCGAGGGCGACGCAGATGACCGTCGTGACTCCGAAGAAGCCGACAAAGAAGGGCCCCACCCAGAAGTCGAACAGGTCTCCGCCAATCAGAGTCCCCCCGCGCACACGATATTTTTTCTCGAAGCTGAGCAATGCCATTATCGGCTCCTCCGCTCTGGAAGCGGCTACGCGCGCTGCTTCCGTGCAGCACTACTGGCCACGGACGAAGACTGGACGTTCGCCCAACCTCGTCCGTGGCCGTGGTTAAGTGGCGCTACTACTTCACCGGAGCCGGCAGGGCGGCTGCGGCGGGGGCAGCACGGAGGGCCGGGGCGCCTTCCAGCCAGTTGAAGCGTGCCGTGCCGAGGAGGATGAAGTGGATCAGCAGCGCGAGAACCGTCAGGAACGCGAAAAGTGCAACCAGCACCCGGCGCGGGTCGAACAGCTTCCAGATCTGGTAGAGAGCTGCGGCAGTGGGTTCGTCAGCCATTGTTCTGTCTCCTTACACCAGGAAGGAAGTCACGGTGCTAACGGCGTCGAGCATCGACTGCTGCACCCAGCCCTGCGGCCCGGGCCAGAACGGACGCCACGAGTACGCCAGGACGTGAGCAATGATCACGACGACAAAGAACACCGAGGCCGTGAACGAGAAGACCTTGTGGAATTCTTTCGCCTCTTCATCGGTCAAGCCCGAGAGAGTCCTTTCTTCAGCCATCTTGAGTACCCTTCAGATGACGGCCTTACGGCCATTACCGCGCATCTCCCGCGCGGCCGGGACCGTCGTGCGGGCAGTGCCCGCCACGATCGACTGGTTTGCCCGGCAAAGCCGGACGGAATTGTCGCCTCGCCAGCCCCCGCACGGGGCCTGCGCCAGCGGAACAGAATGGCCAGCGCCGGGAAGCGCGATCATGCGACCTGCCCCTGTCTGAGCGCTGCCAGTGACTGCGCAACCCGCGCTGCGGTCACCGTCTCCTCGCCCGCGGCGCGCGCGTCGCGCTCGGAACGCTCGCGCGCCCGCTTGGTGGCGGAGATCCGGACCAGGAACGGCTCGCTGTCGGTATACTCCTCAAGCAACGATTGCGCACCGTCATCCCACGCAATTGTGTCCCGGTCCTGCAGCCGCGCCGGCGTCGCCTCCACAAGGTCGAGCTCGGTGCCAAGCGGCAGAATATGAAACAGCGCATCGAACAGCGCGTTGCAGTATTCCTGCACGATGTAGGTGGCGCCGGCATAGCCCATGAACGGCGTGCCGGTGGCACGGCGAATGATCGCGCCGGGAAACGAGGCCGGGATATAGACGGCGCGGCTGCCGCACTCGGCGGCATACATACGTTCGTTATACGAGCCAAACAACACCAGCGCGGGCTTCGTGCGCACCGCCTCGCGCACCGCCGCGTTGTCCGGCTTGGTGCCGGCCGAGCGGGTGAACGCGAAGGCACACGGCACGCCCATCTCCTCCTCGAGGAAACGGCGCATGCCGCGCACATAGGTGTCGGTGGCGACGATGGCGAAGGCGGCGCTGCCGAAGAAATCCTGGGTGACGCTGCGCCACAAATCCCAGATCGGCTTGATGGTGGTGTGCTTCTCGCGCTCGATGAAGGGCTCGGGATCGATGCCGGTCAGTTCGCCGAGCTTGCGCAGGAAGTTGGTGGTGGCGAACAGGCCGATCGGCGCCTGCAGATACGGCCGGCCGAGTTCCTCGCAAAGCAGGCGGCCGAACTCGCGATACATGCAGATGTTCACATCGGCATCGGGCAGGCGCTGGATGTCCTCCACATGCGAGCCGAGCGGGAACACCAGATTGATCTCGCAGCCCACGCCCTCGACGAGACGGCGAATCTCGGCCAGGTCCGACGGCATGTTGAAGGTGCCGTAGATGGGGCCGATGATGTTCACCCGCGGCTTGGAACCCTCCGGGCGCTTAGCCGGCTTGCGTCCCTTGCGCGCACCGAACTCGGTCCACAGCCAGTTGATCGCCCGGTCCGCGGCCTGCCACTGGTCCTCGTCGATGGTACGAGGAATGAACCGCAGCAGGTTCGAGCCTTCCGGCGTCACGCCGCCGCCGATCATTTCGGCAATGCTGCCGGTCACCACCACGGCCGGCAGGTCGGGGTCCTGCGTCGCGCTGGCGCGGCGCATCGCCCCCTCGGTGCCGTCCATCGACAAATTGTCTTCCGACAGCCCGGTCACCACCACCGGCAATTCATGCGGCGGCAGCGCGTCGGTGTAGTGCAGCACCGCCGTCACCGGCAGGTTCTCGCAGCCCACCGGGCCGTCGATCACCACCCGCAGGCCGCGCACCGCGGCGAAGGCATACACCGCACCCCAGTAACCGCCGGCGCGATCATGGTCGAGCACGAGCATGGCCCTAGCTCCCCATCGCCTGGTTGGCGGCGGCTTTCGCCCGCGCCTCGCGCAGCTTGCGGGTGCGGTCGCGCCAGCCGGCCGGCTCCTTCGGCACCTCGTTCCAGCCGTAACCGGCCCCCTCGCCGCTGCCGACCGGGCCGAAGAATTCGACCATGCGGGCAAAGCGCTCGACGCCACGGGTCTGCGCCGCGACGATGCCGGCGAGCGCGCCCGCGCCAGCAGGGCCGAACAGCGGGCGGGCAGAGACCATATTGGTGAAATAGAGCGCCGGAATGCCCATCGACTTGGCTTTTTGCACGAGCGGCGTGGTGCCCAGCGCCAGGTCGGGCCGTACGTCCTGCATGGCCGCGCTGTCCTGCTCCAGCGAAGCGCGGTACTGCACGTGCACCCCGCGCGCCGTCAGCCATTCGCGGTCGGGATCGCTCCACTCGGTCCTCGGCGCGGCGGTGCCGACATAGGGCACCTCGGCACCGGCCTCGATCAGCAAGCGGGCCACCAGAAGCTCAGACCCTTCGTAGCCCGACACGGTCACCCGGGCACGGATCGGGTTGGCCTCCAACGCCGCGCGGATTGCCGGCAGGGCGCGCGCTTTGGCGGCATCGAGCTTGTCGGCCGGCACGTTGGCGGCGGTGGCGATCGCCTCCAGCCAGGCGGCGGTGCCGTCGACGCCCACCGGCCCCGAGCCGACCACGCGGCGGCCAGCGGCGTGGAACTCGCGCACCGTCGCGGTGTAGAACGGATGCACCGCAGCAACGGCGACGCAATCCAAGGCCGCATACAGGTCGCGCCATTCGCGCGAGGGCAATTGCGGCGCGACGCCAAGCCCCAGCGGCGCCAGCAAGGCGCCGACGCCCACCGGATCGCCGGGGAATAATTCGCCGATCAGCGTTATTGTCGGCTCGCCGACCACCAGGTTGCGCGGCCGCGCCACCGGGCCCGCTTCCGCTTCCAGCCTGGCGTAGCGCAGCATGGCGCCGGACAGAACGTCCTTGGCCTCGGCATGCGTCGGCACGCCGAAGCCCGGCACGTCGATGCCGATGATGCGCACCCCGTCGATCTGCTTGGGCAGCAGGTCGAGCGGCACGCCGGATGCGGTCGGTACGCAAAGGTTGATGATTACGACAGCGTCTAGCTGATCCGGTTTAGCAACGTCATGGACAGCTTTCCGGATATCTTCGAACAACTGGCCTGTGACCAGCGTCTCCGAGTTGAATGGCACGTAGCCCACCGAACGGCGGGCGCCATAGAAATGCGAGGTAAAGGTCAGGCCGTACACGCAGCAGGCCGAGCCCGAGAGAATGGTGGCGGTGCGCCGCATGCGCAGCCCCACGCGCAGCGCGCCAAAGGCCGGGCACATCGATTGCGGCTGGTCATGCGGGCCGCGCGGATAATCGGCCAGCATTTTCGCGATCGAGTCCGTTTTGCCGGCGGTGCGGGCCGCCTCCAGCATGGTTTCGCGCCCGCCATGGCAGCCGCCGGCCTCGGTTGCCCCCGCTGCGGGGACAACCGGCACGGCGGCGCGGTCAAGCGTGGTGTCGTGCGCGTCCATCGCCGCTACGACCCCTCGTAGATGACTTCGAGCGACGGTTTCACCACCGCCAGGTCGCCGCACATATCCTCGGCCGTCGCCGGATCGAGCACCACGTTGCGGCCCACCGTCTCGCCCTTGAACAGGCCCAGCAGCGCGTCCTGGCTCAGCGGTGTCGGCCGTTTCGGCGGCGCCTCGGCCACCTGCGCGGCCAGCGCCTCGAACAGCGGCGCCCAGCGGGTGCCCGGCCGGCCGACGATTTCGTAATTGGCGCTCTTGCGCCGGATATCCTCGTCGGCGGGAATTGCCGCCAGCACCGGGATGCCGGCCGCGGCCGCGAAAGCCTGCGCCTCGCCGGTATGATCGTCCTTGTTGATGACCATGCCGGCAACGCCGACATTGCCGCCGAGCTTGCGGAAATAATCCACCGCCGAGCAGACGTTGTTGGCCACATACAAGGACTGCAGGTCGTTCGAGCCGACCACGATCACCTTCTGGCACATGTCGCGCGCGATCGGCAGTCCGAAGCCGCCGCACACCACGTCGCCGAGGAAGTCGAGCAGCACGTAGTCGAAGTCCCACTGATGGAAGCCCAGCTTCTCCAGCAGTTCGAAGCCGTGAATGATGCCCCGCCCGCCGCAGCCGCGCCCGACCTCCGGCCCACCGAGCTCCATGGCGAAGACGCCGTCGCGCTTGAAGCGAACGTCGCCGATGGTAACCTTCTCGCCGGCAGCCTTCTTCTTCGATGAGGTTTCGATAATGGTCGGCGTGCTGCGCCCGCCGAACAGCAGCGAGGTGGTGTCGCTTTTCGGATCGCAGCCGATCAGCAGCACCCGCTTGCCCTGCTGCGCCATCATGTACGAGAGGTTGGCGAGGGTGAAACTCTTGCCGATGCCGCCCTTGCCATAAATGGCAATGATCTGCGTCTGCCGTGTCGGCGCGGTCGACACCGGCTCATCCGGTTCGATCGCGGCCTCTGCCTTGAGCTGTTGTTGCATCGTCTCGAGCGGCGTGGCCGCCGGGTTGCCTGCTCCAGGAATGCCGAAAGGTGCGTTCATTGTTTTTCAATCCCCCGCCAATCCAGGACCATTTTGAGACAACCGGGATCGCCGAAGGCCGTCCGATAAGCGGCCTCCGCCTGGGTTGCGTCCCGGCGATGGGTGATCAGGCCGTCGAGCGAAAGCTGCCCGGCCTGCACCAATTGTCTGGTCGCCAGCAGATCCGGCTCGCGCCATTCGGCGGCGATGCGGATGCGCGCCTCACGCATGAACGCCGGCGGGAAGGCAAACGACACCCGGTCGGAATAAAAACCCGCCAGCACGATTTCGCCGCCCGGCGCGAGTCGCGCGATCAGCGTGTCGAGAATGCCGGAATCACCGCTCACGTCGCAGATGCAACGATAGTCGCGGCGCTCGTCGGCGTCCGGGTCGAGCACCGTGTAGCCAACGGCACCGATGCCCCGCTCGGGATTGCGCTCCCACACCAGCGGCGCGCCGCCCTGCGCCACCACCAGGCGCGCCAGCAACCGGCCCAGCACGCCATGACCGATGATCAACTCGGGCAGCACCGCACCTGGTGCCGCAACGGCATGATAGGCGGTGGCGGCCAGCGCCAGCAGCACGCCCTGTTCGCCCAACTGGTCTCCGATTGGCGTCACCCGCGCGCCGGGCACGACCACCCGCGCCGCGGCACCGCCGAACAAGCCGCGGATATCGCCGTAACAGCGCGCCCCGGGCACGAACACCCTTGTGCCCACCGCGACACCCGCCGCCGGACCCGCCGCCGTCACCAGCCCCACCGACTCGTACCCTGGCACCAGCGGGTAGCCCAACCCGGGAAATGGCGGCATGCGGCCGGAGTATAACAACCTTTCGGTGCCGGTGCTGATACCGCTCCATTCGATGTCGATGACGACATCGGCTTCGCCCGCGGGCGTCAGCTGGACCCGGTTCAGCGATAGGCGCTCAGGCGCCTGCAGCACCACGGCGATGGTGTCCATACGAGGACTTCGAACTCCGCTTGCGTCTGTGATTTGGGCGCGGTGTCAGCCTACATTGACGATCGGTAATGTCAAGGCAGATTTACAGCAACTGTGACGACCCCGGCACGCGCGCCACCAGCAACCCGGTGAGCATCGGGCTGCGCGTGCGCAGCGCGCGGATCCGATCGAAACCAGCCTCCACCAACATCGTTGACAGTTCCGCCGCGCGCCGCGGGCGGCCCCGCCCCATCGCCATCAGGTAGAACCCGAAATACGCATCCCCGACCGGCTCGGCCCCTGGGGTGGCTGCCAGCGGCTCGGCAATCAGCAGCGTACCGCCCGCCGGCAGACAGTCCCGCACGGCGCGCAGCAGGGCGCGCACCGTCACATCGTCGTGATCGTGCAGGATGCGCACCAGCGAAACCAGGTCGGCTCCTTGCGGCAACGCATCGGTACGGAAATCGCCACCGACGGTGCGCGTGCGCGGCGACAGGCCCGCGGCCTGAAAGCGCGCGGCGGCGCGCGCCGCCACGGCGGGCAGGTCGAACAGTACGAGCCGCAGGGCGGGCGTTCGGGCAGCCGCCTCGGCCAGAAAGCGCCCGTCGCCGCCGCCCACGTCGAGCAGGCAATGATGTGCCCCCACATCATAGGCGTCGAGCACCTCGGCGGCGATAAAGGGCTGCGAGGCCGACATCAGCTCGGTGTAGCCGGCCACCTGCGCCGGCGTGAGCGCGGCCGGCCCGTCGGCGCCGGCATAAGGCCAGTAGCCGCCCAGCGCCGTTGGCCCCCTTACGCCGCGCAGCAGCGCGACCGGGTCGGCCAGATCGGCATAGAGCAACGCATGATGTTCGATCATGGCTGCAATACCGGGATTGCCGACCATCGCATGGCCGAGCTTTCCCAGCCCATAGCGGCCACGGCGCCGGTGCTCGGCGAGGCGCAATGCCACCGCGGCGTCCAGCAGACGGGCGGCACCAGCTTCCGGCAGCCCAAGGCGCGGGGCGAGTTCCGCCAGCGTCTGCGGGCCGTCATGCAGGATGTCGAACAGGCGCAACCATACCGCGGCGAAGAGAACCTGCGAGTAGACGAACCCGGCGACCAGGTCGAACAGGCCACGCGCGCGGCTGCGCGCGATCGGGCGGGTGAGCGGGAAGCCGGTTGCCCAGCGCTGAAAGCGTGGACTGGCAAACAGCCGGTCAACCTGGCCGACACAACGGTCCCACCACGTGAGGTGCGGTTTCATTCCGTGCATCGTTGCCGGCATCCTGCCCGGCCGGAGCCGGGCCTGTTACGCTTTCAGGCCGCGCGTTGCGACAACTGCTTGGGAACCAACCGGTGCGATTCAGACAGGATATGCGCGCGCAGTTCGGCCGCCCCCGGGCAGTCAGGAATGGAGGCCACCGCACCCGCCGCCAACTCCTTGAGCAGCCGCAGCGCGCCGTCCATGCCATGCAAAGCAACCGCGCTCGGCCGCGCATGCGCCTCGTCCTGGCCGATCGGCTTGCCCAGTTCCTCGGCATTGCAGGCCACATCGCGGATGTCGTCGGCCACCTGGTAGGCCGCGCCGAGACGCTCGCCGAGCAGGCGCCAGGGTTCCGCCTCCGCGCCCGCCGCCGCCGCACCGGCCACCGCCGCGGCGGCGAACAAGGCGCCGGTCTTTTCCTGCTGGTATTCCGCCAGATCGATCTCGGCCTCGCATTCCCAGGCCTGCCCGGCGGTGATGCCGCGCGGCATGCCGACCGAGCGGCCGACCGTGTCGATCAGCACGCCAAGGCGCTGCGGCGCGGCCCCCGCAGCCCAGGCCAGCGTCTGGAACGCCAGCACGATCAGCGCATCGCCCGCGAGCACGGCAATCTGCTCGCCGAACGCCTTGTGAACCGACGGTTTGCCCCGCCGTGTATCGGCGTCATCGAAACAAGGCAGGTCATCATGGACCAGCGAGGCGCAGTGCAGCAGTTCGATCGAGGCCGCGGCTGCATCGGTCAGGCCGGGCTGGTCTTCGCCGCAGGCCATTGCCACCGCCAGGCACAGCCGCGGACGGATACGCGCGCCACGCGGGAACACCGCGTAGTGCAGCGCCTCCGCCAGCTTCGGTGGCCCGGCATGCCCGCCGCCCAGACCCTGCGCCCGTGCCACGGCATCCGCCAGTGCCCGTTCGATGCGCGTCGTGGCATCCATGGAGATTCGTCCCCTGCGTGAGCCTGAAAAACTGTCAACTTAGGTTGTCACATAGCACTGTCATGCCGTATGGACGGTGAAGTCAATGGCATTCTTCCCGTGGGCAAACCAGTGATGAGCAGTCGCCGCGTCGCCGTGATCGGCGCCGGGATCGGTGAACTCGTGGCGGCGCTCGAACTCGCCGCGCGCGGCCTGGATGTGCTGGTGCTGGAGCGTGCCGGCGCCCCGGGCGGCAAGCTGCGCGTGGTGGAAGCGGGCGGCGCGCGGATCGATTCCGGGCCCACGGTGTTCACCCTGCGGCCGGTGTTCGAGGAAATTTTCGCCGCCTGCGGCGAATCTCTGGACGCACACCTTATCCTGCGGCCGCTCGACCGGCTGGCGCGCCACGCCTGGGGCCCGCGCGACCGGCTGGACCTGTTCGCCGATGCCGAGCGGTCTGCCGACGCCATCGGGGCCTTGGCCGGCGCGGCGGACGCCGCCGGCTACCGCACGTTCTGTGCCCGCGCGCGGCGCATCTATGGCACGTTGGAGCATCGGTTCATCCGCGCCGCGCGGCCCAGCCTGCTGTCGCTGTGCATCGACCATGGGCCGCGCGGCCTGCTCGACGTGATGCGCCTGTCGCCTTACACGCGCCTGTGGCGGGCGCTCGGGCAGCATTTCCGCGACCTGCGGCTGCGCCAGTTGTTCGGCCGTTACGCCACCTATTCGGGCTGCTCGCCCTTCCTCGCGCCGGCCACGCTGATGCTGATCGCGCATGTCGAGCAACAAGGCGTCTGGGCGGTCGAGGGCGGCATGCAACGCATCGCCACCGCGTTGGCGGGGCTGGCGGCGGCGCGCGGCGCGCGGTTCCGCTATGGCTGCGCGGTCGAGGAAGTGCTGGTCGAGGGTGGTCGCGCCTCCGGCGTGCGGCTGGCCGACGGCGAGCGGGTCGGCGTCGACGCGGTGGTGGTGAATGCCGGCGTGACCGCGCTCGGCAGCGGCCTGCTGGGAGCAGCCGCGGCGCGGGCGGCGCCGGGCGCACATCGGGCGCCGCGGTCGATGTCGGCGCTGACGTGGTCGATGCTGGCCGAGACCGAAGGCTTTCCGCTGCTGCACCACAATGTGTTCTTTGGCGACGGCTACGCCGCCGAGTTCGATGACGTGTTCCGCCGCCGGGTTCTGCCCGCCTCGCCCACCGTCTATGTTTGTGCCCAGGATCGCGCCGGCAGCGAGGCCATGGCCCCTGCCGGCGCGGAGCGGTTGTTCTGTCTCGTCAATGCGCCGTCCAACGGCGATACAAACCCCTTCGGCGCCGCGGAGATCAGGCAATGCGAGGAGCGGACCTTCAGCCGCCTGGAACGGTGCGGCCTGCACGTGCGGCCGCGCCCGGACAGCATGGTGACAACGACGCCAGCGGCGTTCGAGCGTCTGTTCCCGGGGACGGGGGGAGCGCTGTACGGCCGGACGCTGCATCACCCGTTCGCGTCATTCCGGCGCCCGGGAGCGAGGAGCCACCTTCCGGGCCTGTATCTGGCCGGGGGCGGTACCCATCCGGGGCCGGGGCTGCCGATGGCGGCCTTGTCGGGCCGGATGGCGGCATCCAGCCTGCTCGCGGACCTGCCTTCGACCAGCCTGTCCCGCCAGGCGGCTACGCCTGGTGGTATGTCGACGCGCTCAGTGACGATGGGCAGCACGGGCTGACCCTGATCGCGTTCATCGGCAATGTGTTCTCGCCTTACTACGCCTGGGCGCGGCGACGCGGCGCCGGCGATCCGTTGCAGCATTGTGCCTTGAACGTTGCGCTGTACGGCGCGGGCGGCAAGCGCTGGACGCTGACCGAGCGCAATGGCCGCGCGCTGCAGCGCAGCCGCACCCGCCTCGGCATCGGACCAAGCGCGATGACCTGGGACGGCACGGCGCTGACCGTGCACATCGATGAGTTCACAGCCCCCTTCCCGTCGCGCCTGCGCGGCACGGTGCGCGTGCAGCCAACTTCCCTGCCGGGTCGCAGCTTCGCGCTGGATGCCGCCGGGCGGCATATCTGGACGCCGATTTCTCCCTGCGCACGCGTCGAGGTGGTACTTGAACGCCCGGTGCTGCGGTGGAGCGGCGCGGGGTATTTCGACGCCAACGCGGGCAGCGAGCCGCTGGAGGCCGGATTCCGCAGTTGGGACTGGTCGCGCGCCGCGCTGCGCCACGGCACGGCGGTACTGTACGACGCGGTGCGCCAGGATGGCAGCACGCGGCTGCTGGCCCTGCGCTTCGACCCCGACGGAGGCGTGCAGACCTTCGAGCCGCCGCCCCCGGTCAGGCTGCCGGCAACAACATGGCGGGTCGCCCGCGGCACCCGCGCCGACACGGGCCACGGCGCGGCCGTGGTGGAAACGCTGGAGGACACGCCTTTCTACGCCCGCTCGCTGCTGCGGACACACCTGTTGGGCGAGGGCGCCACCGCCGTGCATGAAAGCCTGTCGCTGGACCGGTTTCGCACACCGTGGGTGCAGGCGCTGCTGCCGTTTCGGATGCCGCGGGCTTGGGGGTGAGCCGGGGCGTGAAGGGAGGCCAGGGGCTCCGCCCCTGGACCCCGCCAAGGGCCGAGAGGCCCTTGGAACCCATTGCTTTTTAGCAGTTGTTAGGAGAAGGGGTGAGGAGATGTCACAAACCTCTCCTCACCCCTTCCCCTAACAACTGCTTAAAGTAGCGGGGTCCAGGGCAGAGCCCTGGCCTTCCGTCACGCCCCACCAGGCTCCCCGGTAAAGTGGATCACCACCTCCTCATCCCTGGCCACGAACTGGCAGGCCAGGCGGAACGGCGGCGGCACATCGCGCACCTCGGCGTCCTCGATTTCCGCCTCGGTGATCTTGCCCAGCGACTTCAGCGTCGCCTTCTCCTTCTCGGTCAGCGACACGCCCATCTTCGGCTTGCCTTCGACATATTCGACCCGGATCAGGCACGAGCCGCATTCACCGTTGCGGCAATCGTGCGGGATTTTCACACCGTTCTTCTCGGCAACCACCAGGATGGTGTGGGTGTCGCCGGCGGTGGCGTAGGCGCGCACGTCGCGATGCAGGGTGGGCGACGAAAACGCAACGATGGGCATGCCTGCTCTCCTGGTGCTGGTGTGGTGCGCTATGCACCCAAAAAGGCCCGTGCCCACGGGCAGCCGGCCGTTTTGTCCGTATCGGAACTATTTCGTGTGGATGAGGATCGCGCGCGTTGATCCAGATCAACGCCGCGGTGGCCGGGTTACCGCTGCCAGCGTATCTCGAACACGCAGGCAGGCGCGCCGGTGGCCTGGCATTGTGTCTCGACCACCGTCGCACGGCGGCTGACCAGGGTGCGGTAAAGGTGCTCGAAAGTGGCGGCGTAGTAGTCGCAGACTGGTCCCTGCGCGGCCAGGCCGCGGCAAAGCGGGCAGCCGGTGAAGGTCAGACGCACCGGGATGCCGGCGTCGGCATGAAAATGGCTGCTGCCGGCGAAGGTCCAGGCGTGGCCGCCGATGGAGCGCAGCAGCACCAAGCTCGCGAGCCCCGGCGGCAACAGCCGCAGCACGAACTGGGCGGCACGGGGAATGCGGTTGGCCAGCAAATAGTCGGCGGTGCGTACCCCCGCCTCGCGCGCCACCGACCGCGCCTGCGCCGCCCCCAGCGCCGGTCGCAAGCGCTGGTGCAAGGCAATGACCTCCCGCTCGTCCACCATCTGGCCGGGCAACGTCTGCAGGTAGTGCGCCACCCCGGCGCTGCCGAAGATTTCCCGCGTCGTCGCCTCGCCGAGTTGCGCACGCAGCGCCTCGGCGACGCGGATGATGGCGTTGGGACCGATCCGCGCCGGCCCCGCATCCTGGGCCGGCGCGTGGGCGGTGGTCACGTCGTTGCTTTCCGCCTCAGCGCGGCGGCGCCGCGACGGCTTTGTCAGGCACTTTCGGATGGGTAGGCGCCGATGCCACTGGCACGGCCACTCCCGCGTCTTCGTCGTACTGCAGGTGGTTCGGCGCGCCGCAGGCAGTCACCACGGCGTCTTCGTCGTAGTGCAAATCGTTCGGTGCGCCGCAGGCCGAGATGGTTTCGGACTTGCCGCGTCCCTCCGGCAACTGCAGGTACTGGCTGTCGTTCGTCGGCGAGCACTTGCCGATGACCGCCGGTGTGCCGGTGAAGTTGATGTCGGCATTCAGATCGGGCCGGTTGCGCTTGACCGCCTGGATCTGCTCGGCGGTCAGCACCTTGCTCTGATCGAAGCCGAGTTCCCACTCCGACGACATGCCGTTGAACTTCAGGCGCTCGAGATCGTAGAATTTCTTCTCCCACGTCGTCTTCGCGAACGCCTTCAGGCAGCCGAGCATGTATTTCCGCTTCCACTTGTCGCGGATCCACGGGTAGCCAAACAAGGTCTTGCGCAGGTAGAAGCGTGCATAGTTCTTCATCACCCCCTTGAGCACCTGCTCGCGGGTCATGGCGTCCGGCTTCATGATGGGCGTGACGAAATTGTATTTCGAGTAGTCGCGGACCTCGACCTTGTCGCCCAAATCCTCGAACAGCTCGGCAAACGGCCACGGCGTGTAGCAGTTCCAGTTGACCATGTCGGCTTTCCAGTCGAGGCCGAGCCGGTAGGTTTCCTCGATGGTCTCCGGGGTCTCGTTCTCCAGCCCCATAATGAATTGCACTTCGGCGACCATGCCGGCGTCGCGCAACAGCTTCACCGCCAGCTTATTCTGCTCGATGGTGGTTTCCTTGCGGAACAGGTCGAGCTTCATCTGCGCCGCCGCCTCGGTACCGAGCGACACATGCACCAGGCCGGCCTTGCGGAACATCGGCAGCAATTCGCGGTCGCGCAGGATGTCGGTGACGCGGGTGTTGATGCCCCAGTGCACCGGCAGGTTACGGGCGATCAGCTCCTCGCAGAGCCGGATGAATTTCTTGCGGTTGATCGTCGGTTCCTCGTCGGCGAGGATGAAGAAACCGACCTTGTGGTCGCGCACCAGCATCTCGACTTCGTCGACGAATTTCTTTGGATCGCGGGTACGGTACCTGGCGCCAGAACTTCCACTGCGAGCAAAACCGGCAGGTGAACGGGCAGCCGCGGGCGAAGTTCGGCACCGCCACCCGGCAGTTCAGCGGGGTATAGATATATTTGTCCCACTCCAGCAACGACCAGTCCGGCGTCAGGCTGTCGAGGTCCTTGATGACAGGATGCGCGGGCGTGGCGACCAATTGGCCATCGTCCAGGAAGGCCAGCCCCTTGATCTCGCGCCGCTTTTCCAGATGGGTGCCATCCTGGATGGCGCGCATCAGGTTGACGGTGATCTCCTCGCCCTCGCCGCGCACGATGTAGTCGATCCAGGGCGCCTCGCTGAGCACCTGCGCATACATGAAGGTGGGATGGATGCCGCCGAGGATGGTAATGGCGTTCGGCGCCGCTTCCCGAGCAATCTTCAGGGTGGTCTGCGCCTGATAGATCATCGGCGTGATGGCGGTGGCCATCACCACATCGGGGTTCAGCGCCCGGATCATCTCGGCGAGCTTGTCGTCCGGGATGTAGTTGGTCATCGCATCGACGAAGCGGATGTTGGTGATGCCCGCCGTCTTCAGCGCGCCACCGACATAAGCCACCCAGCCCGGCGGCCAGTTCCCGGCAATCTCGGCGCCGCCGGAATGGTAGTTGGGCTGGATCATCATCACGCGCATGGGCGACCTCCCACCAGATCCTGCTGGTTCTTGGAAAAATATCGACTGCGCAACTCAGTCGCCTTGATGTAAGTCAAGTCTGCCGAGCCCGCGCGTTGGTGCCTGCGGAACAATCCAGACAGGCTGAGGATTGTTGGCGACGGTGCCGCTCTGAACGCCGGACACTGGCCAGGGGAACATCAGTCCTGCCTGGCCGGCAGCGCCGCCGGCACCACGTCGCGGTAGCGCGTGGTGATGCTGAACCACACGCCATAGGCCAGCAGCAGGAACAGGAACCCGCCCACGTCGAGCGGTGACAGCAACGAGTTCTCGCCCAGGCCCACACTGAAGCTGACGGCCCAGAGCGCGGCGAACACCAGCCCGGAGTAGATGACCGGGCGGGCGATCGCCCAGGTCAAGGCGAATTTCTGGCTGGTGCCGATGTCGAGTTGCAAGCCCTGGGCGCGCGCTTCGCGGCGGGCCGCCCGCGCCCGGTTGCGGCGTTGCAACGCAGTGGCGAACATCCACGCGCCGATGGCGAACAAGAGCAGACCTAGCCAGTTCCTGATCGGCATTGCCACCCCCTCTTGGATCGACGACCCGGATCGCTTGTCGTTTGATGCCCCAATTCACCCGGCCGCGCGGGCGCGCATGTCAGGATCGGACCATTCGGCGGACGGCACGACGGCCACGGCCGGCTGGCGGCGCTGCATGCTTTCCATGCGCTCAAGCTGCTCCAGCTTGGCGAACAGTTGTACCACCCAACCCACCTGCTGCGTAAAGGTCAGGTCGGTGACCGAAGGTGCAGCGGCCAGCTTCACGCGATGGCGCGCCGGATGCGCAACCACGGCATCGATCAGGAAGCGCGCCTCCGGCAGCGTCGGCGTGGCGTCCTGGCGCACCGGAATGACCGGCGCCGCAAGCGCGCGCGCCAGCAGGCGCGCCTTGCGCTGCGCCGACACCACGGCGCGCCGCGACACCGAATCATATCCCGCGCGCGCGACCTCACGGCCAATTTCAGCATAGAGGTAACGTGCCGCCCAGATGCCCGGCTGACAGGCGAGCGGCAGCCGGGCGATGCCGGCACCGGCGCGCGCATACAGCGCGTCGGCCTCGCGCAGCAGGCGCTTGACGACTTCGGCCAGCGCCCCGTTGAATACCGGATTGGCCAGCCAGGCATCCGGATCGAGGCCGGCCTCGCGCATCCAGTCGCGCGGCAGATACAGTCTGCCGTTGCGCGCATCCTCACCCACGTCGCGGGCGATGTTGGAAAGCTGCATGGCGATGCCGAGATCGCAGGCGCGTGACACCACCGCGGGATTCCGCTCGCCCATCAGCAGCGTCATCATCACCCCGACCGTGCCGGCAACGCGCGCCGAATAGGCATGCACGCCGGCAAGGTCGTCGTACCGCCGCCCCTCGGCATCCCAGGCGAAGCCTTCCAGCAGCGCCTCCGGCACGGCGCGGGGCACGGCGAAGCGCGCCACCACGTCGGCCAGCGCCCGGTCTGCGGGAATGGCGGCCGGCCGCCCGTCGTAGACGCGCGCCAGGCGTTCGCGCAGCCGCTCGACCGCGTTGTCGTTGGCGCCGGCGAGGTCGACGGCGTCGTCGGCCACCCGGCAGAATGCATACAACGACACCGCCGGATCGCGCACCGACTGCGGCAGCAGGAACGAGGCGACGAAGAATGACCGCGAGCCGCCACGCAACAATTCGCGGCATGCCTCGATATCCGCCTGCAACCCAGGCGATCGTTCAGCGGAGAGCAGCAGCATCCGGCACCACCATGTCGAGAACGCGGGCAGAGGAGATCACGCCGGGCACGCCCGCCCCCGGGTGGGTGCCGGCGCCGACCAGGAACAGCCGCTCGATGTCCTCGCTGCGGTTGTGCGGCCGAAACCAGGCACTTTGCAGTAGCACCGGCTCCAGCCCGAACCCGGCACCCTTGTAGGACAGCAGCCGGTCCTGGAAGTCGCGCGGCGTGGTGACGCGCGAGGTGACCACCTGCGCCTGCAGGTCGGGCAGCACGGTCCGCTCGAGGAAGCGCGCGATCGCCTGCCGGTACGGCTCGGCCTGCCGCGCCCAGTCGACGCCGGCATCCATGTGCGGCACCGGCGACAGCGCGTAGAAAGTATCGCAGCCAGGCGGCGCCAGCGACGGATCGGTTGCCGTGGGGCGATGGAGGTAGACGCTGAAATCCTCGGCCAGTTTCTTGCGATCGAAGATGTCGCGAAGAAGCTCCTTGTAGCGCGGGCCGAACAGGATGGTGTGCTGGACCACGTCGGGATACTGGCGGCGTGTGCCGAAATACCAGACGAACAGACCGCTGGAGTAGCGCGCCCGCTTCAGCCTGCGGTCGGTCCAGCGCCGCCGCGCCGAGGGCGGCAGCAGGCGCAGATAGGTGGCCGCGGAATCGGCGTTGGAGACCACAATGTCGGCTGCGATCTGCTCGCCATTCGCCAGCCGCACGCCGGTCGCTCGCCGCCCTTGCAGGGTGATCTCGGCAACCTCGGCGTTGCAGCGTACGACGTTGCCCTGCCCTTCGATCAGCTTTACCAGCCCGGCCACGAGCGCACCGGTGCCGCCCATGGGGAAATGCACGCCCCAACGTTGCTGGATCGCCTCGATCATGCCGTAGATCGAAGCGACCCGCAGCGGGTTGCCGCCGATCAACAGCGGATGGAAGCTGAAGGCGATGCGTAGCCGCGGATCGCGGAAATGCGCCGACACGATCGAGTAGACGCTACGCCAAGCTTGCACCTTCAGCAGGTCGGGCGCCACCCGTACCATGTCCATGAACGAACCGAACGGAACATGGCCCAGTTCCTCGAAGCCGAGGCGGCAAAGCTTCATGCTCAGCGCCATGAAGCGCTCGTAGCCCTCGACATCGCCGGGCGACAGCCGCGCCACCCCCTCGCGCACGCGCGCCGGATCGCCCGAGATGTCGAGCAGGCTGCCATCGTCGAAACGCAGCCGGTAATATGGGTCCATCCGCCGCAAGTCGATGTCATCGGCCAGCCGCCGTCCGGCGAGTTGCCAGAGGTCCTCCAGCAGATGCGGCACGGTGATGATGGTCGGACCGGCATCGAAGGTGAAACCGTCCTGCCGGTGCACGTAAGCCCGCCCGCCCGGTGCATCGAGCCGTTCCAGCACGGTCACGCGGTAGCCGCGCGCGCCCAACCGCACGGCGGCGGCAAGCCCGCCAAACCCGCTGCCGATGACCACGGCGTGGGGGGAATCCTGCACGGGAGCCCCGTCGCTGGCGGGGAGCGTGGCCTGTGTTACATCGAGCATTGCAGCATAACTGTAAGCACAACTTGACACTTTCTGCCAGGGGTGAAAGCGGCACGTCTGAAATTTGGGATAAGCTCAGCGCGCCGCGCGGATGACAAAGCGGCGGTGGATCACGCCATCCACGACCGGCCCCCGTTCGGCATCACGCAGCCAGTTGCGCGCTGGCGAAGCCTTGGATCAGGGCGCCAATGCGGGCTGGTTGTTCCTCATGCGCCAGATGGCCGAGAGCGGGCAGTGACATCAGTTCCGATCCCGGGACCAAAGCGTGCACCCGCGCGGAATCCGACGGCGGGATGGTGTGGTCGTTGCTGCCGGTGATCAGCAGCAGATGGGTGCGCAGCCGCGGCAGATCGCGTTGGAGCGGATGCAGATCCCAGTTGGCCATCATGGTCAGCGCCGCCCCCGCATGCGACGGGCAACGGGCCAGGCGCAGATACTGTTCCGTTCCGGCCGCGTCGATACTGGAGCCGGTGCTGCGCAGCATGCGGGCAACCACCCGCCGGTCCGCCGCCTGCCAGGCGAACATGCGCCGGGTCAGCGGCAGCGACACCACCACCCGCGCGATCGGCGAGAAGATGTGGCCGGGCAGCCCGCGCAGCGGCAGCAGCGCCCCGTTCAGGCTGACCAGCGCGCGCGGCGCGATGGCGCCGTCAAGGCACATGCGCGCCAAAATGGCGGCGCCGGCGGAGTGCCCGACCGCCACGTCGGGACGGGCGCCGAGGCTGCGCAGCAATTCGCCCAGCGACCAGGCCATGCCTGGCAGCGATAGTTGCGCGGCGGCCGGCATGTCGGTGAACCCATGACCCGGAAGATCGGGCGCGATCACGGTGAAGTCGCGCGCCAGCAGCGGCAACAGGTCGCGCCAGGAATGCGTGGCGGCGCCGGTGCCGTGCACCAGAAACAGAACTGGCCCGGTGCCGGCCTGCTGCACATGCCAGCGGATGCCCCCCGCCTTGACGAAGCGGCTCGCCTCGCGGTTCGGCCAGTCCCGTCCCTCACGCTCCCAAACCGGCCTTTCGCTCATGTCGCCGCCAACTCCGCACCGGTTGAACGCCCGTCCGCGGCTCCGCCGCGCCGCCGTTCAGCTTGGTGTTCATCGCGCCGGCGCAAGACCCCGGTCCGGCTCGGCGGCGGCCGACTTCACCGCGCGCGACAGGGTGGCGGCATCGGCGAAGGGCAGCGGCAGGTAGCGCGCGCCCATCTCGGCGGCGAGACGTTGCGCCTGCGCCTGCGGGCGCGGTGAGGTATCGACCAGCAGTGCGGTGATGTGGGCCGCCCGCATCAGCCGGGCGGCGGCGAGCGCGTCTTCTTCCGCGCGCGCACGCTCGGGCTTGCCGTCGCGGGTAATATTGGCCCGTCCGTCGGTGAGCATGATGACGATCGGGGTCTGGCCTTTGCGCTTCACCGCATCGGCCAGCGCCATGGCGGCATCGATCGCCGCCGCCACCGGCGTGCCGCCGCCACCGGGCAGGCCGGCCAGGCTGCGCTTCGCCCGCACCAGCGAGTTGGTGGGCGGCAGCATCAGGTCGGCTTCCGTGCCGCGGAAGGCCAGCAGCGCCACCCGGTCGCGGCGGACATAGCAGTCGGCGAGCAACAGGTTCACCGCCCCCTTGGCCTCGCCCAGCCGATGCAGCGCCGCCGAGCCGGAGGCATCGACGACGAAAATCGTGGTGGTTTCGGTGCGCTGCTTGTAGCGATTGACCCGGAAATCGTCGCGCCGCACTTCGACGCGCTTGCCGTTGGCGGGCAGGCCTGGGCCACGCGCCGGCCGCGCCGCCACTTCGCGCTGGCGCAGACGCTGCCAGGGCGCGGCAACGCGCAGCGTTTCCACCAGGTTCAGCCGCGCGCCGCTGCGCGGATCGCCGGCGCGGGTGCCGATCGGCCGGCCACGCAGCACCGACTGTTTCAGCATGCCGGCCTTGCCGGAGGATTGCGTGCGCGGCTTGCCGCCGGCGAGCTGCAACTGCGCCAGCAGCCCGGCGGGAATGCTCGCCTGCGCGGCTTCCAGCAGGATTTCCTGCAATTCCTGCTCGTTCGGCTCCTGCGGCTTCTCTTCCTCCTTTTCCTCCTCCTCGGGGGGAGGCGGCTCCGGGGGCGGCGGGGCCGGCAGGACGGTGGCGCGCGGACCGAGCACCAAGCGCGCGGCCACCCGCGCATCGCCGTCAGCAACGGTATCGCGCGCCGCCAGCGCCGCCGCCGCGCGGGCGACCCGCAACGCCAGGATGGGGGCGCGGAGCGAATAGACGCCCAGCATCAGCGCCGCGCCGCAGAGCGCCTTGACGATGTTCTCATCGGCGGTGACATGCGGCAACCGCGCCCGCGCCCCGGCGACGAGGGTCGCGGTGACCGGCGGGCGGGTCGCCTGCTCCAGACGGATGGAAGCAAGATCGAGATGGAAGGCCAGACGGTCGAGCAACGCCGCGGGCGGAGCCTCGTCGTCGGCCATGGCCTCATCCAGCGCCACCACGCCGATACGCGTCGGCATGCGCAGGGCGATGCCGTCGCGTTCGACGAACACCTCGCCGGCATCGAGCGCGCCGCCGATGCGCGCGGCCATGCCGATGCCGGTGCGCTCGGCGGTGGCGATCACCACCACGCCGCCGTCCGCCTCGGCGAGGATGCCGCGCTCGGCCACCGGGCGTCCGGCACGCAGGGTGGCGGCGAGGTCGAGTCCGCCGAGCAGGCGGCCGTCGGTGATGTGGATGGGAAGCTTACGGAAGGGGGCACCCGCGGGGAGATATTCGCGCAGCAGCGTCATCCAGCGGTCGCGTACGGGGCCGCTGAGCGAGCGGACGGCGACGCCGCCAGTGCCGAATGGGTCTACGGCGAACAGGGCCGCGGCAAGGGCGGCGTCGTCCCAGCGGCTGGGTTCTTCGGGGGGGGTCACAGGAAGGCCAGGGCTCCGCCCTGGACCCGCCAAGGGCCGACAGGCCCTTGGAACCCAGTACTCAAGCGGGATCCAAGGGGGTTGCCCTTGGCGGGGTCCAAGGGCGGAGCCCCTGGCGGGGTCCGGGGCAGCGCCCCGGCCAAGCCGAAGGTCATGCCGCAAACTGCTCCTGCACCGCCCGCTCCACCCGCGTCGTCGCCACCGCCTCATCCAGCGGATTGCGACGCAGCCGATGCCGCAGTGCCGGTGCCGCGACGCGCTTCAGATGCACATCCTCGACCGATTTATCGCCTTCCAGCGCCGCCACCGCCCGGGCCGCGCGCACCAGCGTCAGTTCGCCGCGCAGCCCGTCCGTGCCCAGCGCCATGCACAGCTTGGCCGCCCGCTCCAGCGCCGCGTCCGCGACCTCGACGGCAGCAATCCGCCCGCGCGCGGCAACAATGCGGCGGCGCAGGCGCTCGTCCTCTTTTTTCCAGTGCGCCGTAAACCCTTCCGGGTCGCGCTCGTACGCGTCGCGGCGCTTGACCACCTCGATGCGGGTTTTCAGTTCGCCCGGCGTGCGTACCTCCACCGACAGGCCGAAGCGATCGAGCAATTGCGGCCGGAGCTCGCCCTCCTCCGGGTTGCCGCTGCCGATCAGCACGAACTTCGCCGGGTGGCGCACGCTCAGCCCTTCGCGCTCGACCACGTTCTCGCCCGACGCGGCAACGTCGAGCAGCAGATCGACCAGATGGTCCTCCAGCAGGTTCACCTCGTCGATGTACAGGAAGCCGCGATGCGCACGGGCCAGCAGACCGGGCTCGAACGCCTTCACCCCGTCGGCCAAGGCCCGCTCGAGGTCGAGCGCCCCGACCACCCGGTCCTCGGTGGCACCAAGCGGCAAGTCAACCACCGGCACCGGCACCACATGCCCCTTGAGCGGGCCATGCGACTTGCGCTCGTTGCAATCGTCGCACAGGCCGCGCTCGGCCGCCGGGTCGCAGCCGTAGCGGCAGCCGATGACCGATTTCATCTTCGGCAGCAGGGCGGCCAGCGCGCGCACCGTCGTGGACTTACCGGTGCCACGGTCGCCGAAGGCGAGCACGCCGCCGACGCTGGGATCGACCGCCGCAACCAGGAGCGCGAGCTTCATCTCCTCCTGGCCGACGATCGCGGAGAACGGAAAACACAGTGACACGATCAGGCCATTTCGCGAAGCCCGGTCATCCCGGCGAGCGGTCGCTTCGGTATCGGAAGAAAGTCCGGGGCAGAGGTGGCGCCAGGAATACACACGACCCGGGTCCCCGCGCTAACCACGGGGCCGAAACCGATCGCGCCATGGTTCGCGTGCGCCGCAACTCCGGCCCCGGCTTCGGCGGCGCAGCGCTCGTCCTGCACAACCTAGACCACTCGGAGGCGAGCGACGTGAACTGCATCAGGCCCTGGTGTCATCGCGACGAAACGGCACGACGCGGTCGCGACAGCGCCCCCGGCGCAGCCCCATGTGGCTGCGCGCGGAGGCAGCGGGCCGGCAAACCTGCCGTTACGGCTTCGGCGCGAAGGCGCCGCACCAGCCGGTCGGGCTGATTTCCCCGGCCACCAGGGTGCAGGCGTTGGGCGGCTGGAATTGCAGACACTTGTCGCATTCCTGGCCTTCGTGCGGCTTGTCCTGATAGAGTACCATGGACTTTTCGATCTTCTGCTGCGCGCCTGCGCGGCTGGCGACGCCAACAGCGGCAACCGCGGCCGCGCCGGCACATAAAATGCTGCGGCGCAACGTCTTGTTTTCTTTTGTCATAGCGGAGAGGTCCCTCATCTGACGGCGGAAACGTATTAGGGATGACGCAGACTTTTGGCAACGTGGCAACTGCGCCGCGCCGGCCGGAACGTTTTGGACATTGCCGCCATAGGCCGCATCCGCGTCGTCCTGGTCGTGCGCACCCCGGCTGTCACGCGGCGCGTTGCAGGCTGAACTGCGACCAGATGGACGACAGCGACGACACCAAGTGCTCAATGTCGGCATCGGTGTGCAGCGGGCCCGGGGTGAACCGTAGCCGCTCAGTGCCGCGCGGCACGGTCGGATAGTTGATGGCCTGGACGTAGATGCCGTGGTGGTCGAGCAGCAGATCGCTGATCTGCTTGCACACAACGGCGTCGCCAACCATCACCGGCACGATGTGGCTCGGGTTGTCCATATGCGGCACCCCAACCTCGTCGAGCCGGCGACGCACCCGGGCGACCCGGTCACGCTGCGCGAGACGCTCGGCGTTGCTGTTCTTCAGATGGCGGATGCTGGCGATCGCGCCGGCCGCCACCGACGGCGGAATCGAGGTGGTGAAAATAAAGCCCGAGGCGAAGCTGCGCACGAAGTCACACATCGCATGCGAGCCAGCAATGTAACCGCCGGCCACGCCGAACGCCTTGCCGAGGGTGCCCTCGATCACCGTCAGCCGGTGCGACAGGTTTTCACGATCGGTGACGCCGCCGCCGCGATTGCCGTACATGCCGACCGCATGCACCTCGTCGATGTAGGTCATGGCGTTGTGCTTGTCGGCCACGTCGCAGATTTCGGCGATCGGTGCGATGTCTCCGTCCATCGAGTAGACGGACTCAAACGCCACAAGCTTCGGCCGCTCCGGCCCGAGATCGGTCAGGATGCGGTCCAGATCCTCCACGTCGTTGTGCTTGAAGATGCGCTTCTCGGCCCGGCTGTGTCGCACGCCCTCGATCATGGAGGCGTGGTTCAGCTCATCCGACACGATCACGCAGCCGGGGATGCCGGCGCCGAGCGTGGTCAGGGTCGCCCAGTTCGACATATAGCCCGAGTTGAACAGCAGCGCCGCCTCGGTGCCATGCAGGTCGGCCAACTCGCGCTCAAGCAGCACGTGGTAGTGGTTGGTGCCGGATATGTTGCGGGTGCCGCCGGCGCCGGCACCGCAACGGTCGAGCGCTTCGTGCATGGCCGCGAGCACCTCGGGGTTCTGCCCCATGCCGAGGTAGTCGTTCGAGCACCACACCGTCACCTGCGACGGGCCGCGCTCGCGATGATGCGTGGCGCGCGGGAACTCCCCGACATGTCGTTCCAGATCAGCGAACACCCGGTAGCGACCCTCACGACGGAGGCCATCGAGCTGCTTGCTAAAGAAGGCTTCGTAGTTCATCTATTGTGGCCTCCGAATGGGTGTCGTCTTGCGCGTCACAGTTTGATACTACACGATACTTTCGCGCGCGAAGCATACACCGAAGTTAAGTTCTGTTCATTCTTGCCGGTGCCGTGGTGCAAGCCGCGAATGCCGCCTGCAGCCGGCCCCGGTCGATCTCGCGTCCCACTGCCACCACACGTGGCGTCTCGTCCTCGGCGGCGGCGAATGCCGTGAGGTTTGTGCGGCCACCTGAACAGTCGAACCGCACCCAGCCTGCACCTGCCCGCACAACGCCCTTCACCCGTTCGACCTGGCCGAAGGCACCATCGGTGACCGCTTCGAGCAGCTCGTGAAGCAGTTGCGCATCACAGCTTCCCGGCAGCGCGGCACGCCAAGTGGCGAAGCCGAGGCAATCCGCTTGGGAATCGAATTGCTCTGACGCCGCAATGCCGGTGGCCTGATCGATTGCGCTGGACAGCTCGGCATCGTTTGCTACCGCGCGGGCGGCATGGTCGGCCCCGCCGGCGCGCAGCGCGCCATGACTGGCCAGCACAACCCGCGCCTCGGGGTTCAGCGCGTGCAACGTCGCTTCCACCATGCGCAGCTCGGCCGGCGCGACCAGGTCCGTCTTGTTCACCACGATGCTGTGCGCAAACGCCGCCTGCTGCTCGAAATAGCGCTGCAGCCTGGCGTAGTCGCGCAGGAACGCGCCGGCGTCGACCACCGCGGTCACCTGCACGCTGCTCACCAGCGGCTTGAGATCGGGACGCGCGAGCACGCCAAGCAGGGCGCCCAGATCGGAGCTGCCGGCTGGCTCGATGATGATGCGTTGCGGCGACCAACGGGCCACCGCCTCGCGGATTTGCCGCGAGGCATTGCGTGCCAGCGGCAGAAACGTGAAGGCGCCAGCTGCCGGACCGGTCCCGCGGTTTCGCAACAGGGACCCATCCAGGTGCATCGCGTCCGGGTCGTTGACCAGCACCAGGGTGCGCACCTCCGGGTCGATCCGATCGAGACGGCGGCGCAGGAAGCTGGTTTTGCCGACACCGAGGAAGCCGGCGATTATTTCGATATCAAAGCCATGAGGCTGGCGGTGCGACTGCAGGCTCCAGCGCCACAACGCCGCCGCTGGCAGCGGCAGCACCAGAAACCAGTGCTCCAGGATCGCCAGCGTCATCATGGTCGCAACGAAAGTGTATCCGGCCGCGGTGGCGGCATCGGCGTCTGCCGCGATGGCATGGCGGAACAGCAGTGCGGCCACCACCGTCGAGACCGTCACCGACACCGGGAACAGCAGGTTCATCGGCGCCTTGCGGAAGAAGCTTTTCAAGAACGCAAGGTGCTCGGGGATGAACTCCTCGTTGAGGTTGCGCACACCGAGGAACACGTTCAGCCGGGCGCTCTGGTGCATCCACCACAACACCATGAAGGTCCAGGTGCCGATCTGGTTCGCCCCGCCCCAGGTGAGGCTGACCACGGCTGCCGCCACCGCGAGGATCGCCAGCTCATGCCACAGGCAGGCGAGCACGGCGTGGCCGAAATGCCGCCAGCCGCGGCAGCCTTCCGGACAGGCCTGCTTGCGCACGCCAGTGACGTAGCCAAGATAAAAGCTTACCTCCAACCAGCCCCAGGCGAGCAGACCGTAGGTGAAAGCCTGGTAGGCGCCGCCGACGCTCATGTCATCGGCACCGGCGGCAAGCCCCACCAGCGACAGCCCCAGCAACACCGTCGATCCCAGCATCGTCCAGCGGAACGTCCAGCGCGGCAGCCCGTCCAGGTAGATCACCAGGCCGGTGGCGAACCACCAGATGAACAGGGCGTGCAGCGCGGGATAGACGTAGTGGGACATGGTGCGGTCGTTCGCTTTACCAGGCTGCGGCCAGCCGCACGCGGGCGGGCAGTTCGTTCGGCTTGGCGGGCACAAGATAGAGCCGCAGGATGACCGCCGCGGCGGCCACCGTCAGGCCGGCCTGCTGCAGCCGCGCGACCACCCCACCCTTCGCCTTCGCCGCCCCGAGCGCCCGCGTGACATGCCACAGCCGTTCCAGCCCGGCGCGGAAGGCGGGGGCATCGATGTCGAGCGTCAGCGGGAACACCTGCTTGGAGATTTCATTGGTGATGCCGAACACTTTGTAGTCGTAGTCGGTCGGATCGACCCCCAGCGCCTTGTGGAACACCGGCCGCGCGTGGTCGCGCACATACATTGTGGCGTAGACCGACAGCAGGAAGAACTTGATCCACAGCTTGTTGAACCCGCTCAGCAGCTGCGGGTTGGCGCGCATCGCCATGGCGAACGCCTCGCCGTGGCGGAACTCGTCCTGGCACCAGTTCTCGAACCACTTGAAGATCGGGTGGAAGCGCAGCTCGGGATGGCGTTCGAGCTGGCGGAAGATGGTGATGTAGCGGGCGTAGCCGATTTTTTCCGACAGATAGACTGCGTAGAAAATGAACTTCGGCTGGAAGTAGGTATATTTCTTGGCTTTCGTGAGGAAGCCGAGGTCCACGCCGACACCGAAATCCTTCAGCGTGTCGTTGATGAATCCGGCATGGCGGGCCTCGTCGCGGCTCATGTAGCCGAACCAGTCGCGGATCACCGGGTTGCTGATGCGCTTTTTGATTTCGGCGTACAGCACGCAGCCGGAGAATTCCGCCGTCACCGAGCTGACCAGGAAGTCGATGAACTCCTGCCGCAGTTCGGGCGGCAGGGTGGAGAGGTCGAGGTTGAACTCGTCATTGCGAATGAAGTGGCCGCGGTTGCTGTCGCGGGCGAACTCGGCCATCAGATCGTCCCATTCGGCCTGCACACCCGATACATCGAGCCGGTCCATGGCGGCGAAATCGGTGGTGTAGAAACGCGGCGCCAGGATCGTGTTGGCCTGCGCGAGCCGGGTGGTGTCGTTGATCAGATGGTCGGGCCGCGAGTCGGTCAGAGCGTCCATTTAAGTCCCCCGTTGGAAGCCCACTTCGTACAGCTCAGTGAGTGCGAAGAGGCCGGTTTTTTTTGTCCAAAGCCGTTCAAGCCAGCCCGCGCGGATGACGGTCGCGCGGCACTGCAAGGTCACCCGATCGCCGAAGCGCACCTCGGTGGGCGCGCCGTGCACCACCACCGTGTCACCGGGGCGGATATCGATGCCCTCCGGGATGGCATGCGCATGCAGGCTTTCGGGCGTCTGTTCGATGTCCACCGCGCAGGTGATTTCGATGCGGCGCTGGCCGAGGATCATGGCGTGGTACTCCGGAGCGGCAGCAGACGCAGGAAAACCTGCACATTGGATTGGCCGAACGCCTGCAGGTCGACGCGGCGGCCGGTGGCGGGGTCCTCCAGCGTCAGCCGCCCGTCGGCGTAGGCGGTCAGGCGGAACGGCGCCGACTTGCCGGCGTCCTGAAGTTTGCGCTCGCGGGCGAGGCCGCGCAGGGTGGCCCGTAGAAACCCGTTGGTGCCGGGTGCCAGCACCTGCAGCACCGCGTCGTCAGCGGCATTGACCACGGCGACCGAACCGTCCGCCTGGTCCTCGAATTGCAGGTCGCGCGAGGCCACCGTAGCGGCGGTCGGCGGGAAGGTGTCCACACCCATGCTGTGGATCACCGCGGCGGTCACGATCGTCACCAGGACCACGATCGCGGCACCGACCAGGACAAAGCGCGGGAACTGCGGATGCTGCGTGGGACTGGTCACGACGTCGGTTCCGGTCACGCCGCGGCAGCCCGCGCTGCCGTCTCGGAGGACGCGCCGGAGCCGGGTAAGCCGGT
>CAWDQN010000015.1:0-181372 GCA_963804495.1 uncultured Alphaproteobacteria bacterium
TCCGGTCAATGATCACGACCACCGCACCAGGTGCCGTCCTCGCAACCCACCAGCACTTCCCCAACCCACCGATCGGCACTGCCACCACCACCTCGCCCAAGCCGCGAACTCGTCACCCTCGTGCCAAATGACAATTCTTTTTCAGCCTCTCTGCCAGCAGCTCGGCGTCAACGGATACGTTGGTGCGGGCTTTCTCTCCCATTCGAACGCCTGTCGTGTGTATTAGTGATGCTCACTGTCATCCCACACGGCCAAAGACAAGTCTCCTCCCCCGCACTTTCACGGCGCTGCCGTGGCGACCGCAGCGGATGTGCCGCCGCGAGGTTCCCACTCGTCGTGCTAGCCTGCCTTGATCCGCATCCCCATGCTTCACGGATGTTCGTCGTCACCGAAGCTGATGCCGCTGCGATCCGCGCTGTCTTCGATCAGGAGGGCGAGCTGTCGGCCGCCATCGAATTGCGCCGGCGGTTTCCAGAGATCACCGATAACGCGAAGGCACGGGCGTGCGCCCGGACCATCGCCGGGTGGACGCCGCTGCCGGCCACGCCGTGCTCCGTGACGCCACTGCGCCCTGGCAAGACGAGCTAACCCGCAAAATTCATCGTGGCTGTTTGCCCGCCTCCTGTAACGAGAGTTCTTCCACCGGTGGTTGTGCGGACATGACGTGCCTCGGCCACTGTGAGCAGTGGTCGGTGGGAGGAAATCGGTTCGCGGCTGAGGGTTGACGGGAGAGGGCGGGGTCGGGGCGAAGAGCCCCGCGGCTCAGATGGCCAGGCGCGGCAAGCGTCCGAGCAGCAGGGCGAAGATCACCTGATCCGGTGCGCTGGTTGGGAGGTGCAGCTTGATCTGGCTTTTCAGGTCCACCACGCGGGCAGCGATTTTCATCAACCGCAGGCGCAAAGTGTCGAACTGCATGACCCGCCAGGATGACCGCCGCGGCATCAGCGCGCGCAGGTTCCACATCATCCAATATGCGCCGGCGTGGAGGAACAGCCGCAATTGTTTGGCGGTGGCCGTGTGGCAGGAGGTGCGATCTGCCGCCAGGTGGGTCTTGAAAGACTTGATGTGGCTCTCGGCCTGGCCTCGCTGGCAGTAGACCTTCTGGTAGGTGGTGCGTGGCGATCCGCCGGCGAGGTTGGTGACGATGAAGCGCGTGTCCGCGCCGTCAGGTCCGGCATCGACGCGGGCGATGCTGCGTTCGACGCGATCCCAACTTGCGGCGCCGTCGTAGAACTTCTTGAAACGTCGGAGCTTGTCGGCTGCCCCGGTGGCGGCGAACCGCGCCGTCGTGCTTTGCTCCAGGCTGCCGATATGGCGGCGCAATGTTGTCGTCGGCGCGACGCCGAGGGCGTAGTCGACCCGGTTGGCACGGCAGAAGCGCAGCACCTCGGGGGTGCAGTAGTGGCTGTCGCCGCGCAGCAGGATTTCAACTCGCGGCCAGTGGCTGCGGATGCGGGCAATCAGCCGCCGCAGCAGCGTCACGATCTCGCGCCCGTCGGGACGCCGCGCCGGGCGCGGCACCGCACCAACGAGGCGGCCGTCGCCGTCGAACACGACGATCGGTTGGAACCCGTACTCATCATAATAGGCGTTGAACAGCCGCAACTGCTGACCGCCATGGGCGGCATCAAAGGTGTCATCGACATCAAGCACGATCCGGCGCGGCACGTGGCGGAAGCTGTCGCGGTAGAAATCGACCATGGCGTATCCCATGCGCAGCAGGGTGCGCTTGTCCGGCAGGTTCTCCAGCCGCGAGATGGTCGGCTGCGAGCACAGCGCAGCGCCGTCGGGCAGGCGCCCCATCGCCAGCTTGACCATCGGATCATGGCGCAGGGTGCCGGCGTCGTTGCCGTCTTCGTAGCCCGCGGCGATCATCAGCATGCGGAAACGGACGATCTCGTCGATCTGGTGGGTAACCTGTGCCGGCACACGGGGATCAGCGATGCAGCCTGCCACGCGATTGGCGATGCCAAGCCGCTGCTCGATCTCACGCAGCACCAGCAGCCCGCCGTCGGACGACAACCGCCCGCCGTCAAAGCGGGCAACGATCGGTTTGCCAGCGACCGGTGACAGGCCGGCCAATGGGGCGGGACATACAAACTGGGCGAGCATGGCGTTCTGACATCCAGCGGAAATGGGCAGATATCAAAATCATAGGTGGAATCAAAATGTTGTACAAGACCCAAAACCGGAGTGAATTATGCGGGCTAGGTTGGAAGGCGATTTTGCCAAAGAGCTGTGCCCAAATCGCCTGCGCCATTGGGCGCGCCACGTGCGGCGGATTGATAATCGCTCGGCGCATTTGTGTGCTGCAAGATTGCATATTGTAACTCGCTACGCCCATTGTATGATTGCGTTGATCGTCCAATTGGACGCTTTGAGGTTCCGCGAAGCTCGATCGTGGAGCGGCAAGGCGCTTTGGATCCGGTTGATCGCTCCGCCGCCCTAGAAGGACAAAGGCCATGACGGTTGCCGCAATTCTCAAGCATAAAGGTTGTGAAGTATTTTCTGTCCGACCAACCGACACGATTGCCGAGGTCGCTCGAAATCTTTCCGAGCGTCGTATCGGAGCGGTAGTAGTGATCAACTCCGTAGGGCAATTGCTGGGCATCCTCAATGAACGTGACATCGTGAATGCTCTCGCCTCCAACGGTGCGTGGGTTCTGGAGATGTCGGCGGCACAGTTGATGAGCCGTGTTCTCAAGGTTGCCACGCCGCAGACCACCACCGGGGAAGCCTTGGCGATGATGGCGGCTGGCCATATTCGCCATCTGGCTGTGATAGACCATGGCACATTAGTTGGGCTTATAAGCATTGGGGACGTTGTGAAGAATCGGATAATGCAGCATGAGATCGAAGTTGATACGTTGCGCGCCTACGTCTCTGGTACAGACTATACAGTAAATTCCATAATTCCATCGTGGTTAGGCGGCGGACAGGATATTGGTCACGCATCGGCGCGGGGTTCAGTTTCATCTCTAGCAGATATAACAGGTCGCTGAATTTTATGATTCGTGCGTTCATTCACCATATTCTGTAACGTTACGCTGTCTTGTGTGGGGCGTTGCCACGGCACCTCTGCTAAACCCTCTCGATTGGTTTCGCTGCGCCTGGCCGTAATTGCTCACCTGGGGACCGATCCTTCTTTCGTATGCGCCAGGGCAGATGCGTGTATTGCGGTCAGGGGCGATGTGGGGTGAACGAGCGCCGGGCTAACCTCGTTGTCGTGTGTGCAGCCGGGGGCGGCGAGCGCGAGAATGCTCATGGGCGGTTCGGCTACGTCGACGGCGCCGACGAAGGAGCGTTCATCTGCCACGGCATCAGTTTGAGGTGGGCAACGGAAACTGGACAGGCTGCTAATCTTACTGTGTCATAAACTTGGTGGGACGGGAGAGGAGCTGGCAGCACGGACAGCGCGGAAGGCGGCGAGGGATGGAGCGTGCGATGGCGACCCGGACGGAGGTAATCGAGTTGGGCACGTGACGTTCAGGTCTCATCGGGGGATCCGCGGGGGTCGATAACCAACGGGAAGGGGATATTCTTCGCGGAGCAATCCGTCACATGGTCCTGAGGGGGGAATCGTGTGCCTTTCGGAGACTATTGCCTCGCGTCATTGAATTTGGAAGGCCGTCGTGATTCCCTGGGGCTGTCGGTTCGGTTTGCCAGGGGGCGGTCATGTCGGAGACTGGGGTCAAGAAGCACGTGGTGCGGCTGAGCGCCGAAGAGCGCGAGGCGCTGGAGGCGATGATCAGCAAGGGCAAGGGGCCCGCCGGGCAGCTTCTCAAGGCGCCGATTCTGCTCAAGGCCGATATTTCGGATGCGGGCGATGGTTGGAGCGACGAACGCATCGTCGAAGCTCTGGAGACCAGCCTGTCGACGGTCTATCGCACGCGCCAGCTGTCGGTGGAGGATGGCCTAGACACCGCGCTTAACAGGCTGCGGAAAAACCGGGAGAGACTGGCCAGTTTCCTGGCTTTTGATTCCTGGCATGGCCTTGGAAGAGGCGAATTTGGGGTTTTCCGCTGCGCTGCCGGGCCAAAATTGCGGTCCCGGGCGGGTTTTGGACGGACTCCAGGTGTCGCTACGCCGCGGCACCCAGCAGCTTTGGCATCCGGATCAGGTTGTAGGCCGCCGCCGAGAGGGTGAACATCCAGTTGACCCGTGGCGTGCCGCGGTATCGCGTCTTGCGCTGCCCGCCCACCGTCTTCATCCAGCCGAACACCTCTTCGATCCGCTTGCGCGCCCGCGGCGCGGATCTCCAGGGCGAAATAGACGAGATGGTTGGTCGTCCAGATCGCGATCGCCAGGAAGCCCAGGATCCAGTCGCGCAGCACCCCAACACCATGCTGTCAGATTGCCACCACCGACATGGCGACGCCCGGCGCCGGCGGCAAGTTGGTGCGGGTCATGCCGAAAGCTCGGCGGCAATCATGGCGGCGACGGTCTCGACCGCGGCGGCGACTTTGGGCGAGACCGGCGCGCCGGGGTCGAAGCACACGCCCTCGATGGCGTGCACCACGGCGCGCGGCGGCAGGCTGCCGAGCCGGCGCGACAGCGCCACCGCCTCCGGCAGGCCGAACGCGTGGGTAGAGCCGAACGCCAGGTCGCGCGGAAGATCGTTGGCGGCGAGGTCGAGACGATGGATGCGGCCGGGTGCACCCATCTGCGCCGCGGCATCGACCAGCACCAAGGACGGCGCACCCTCCCATGCCTCCAGCAATGCCAGCGCATCGCCATGACGTTCTAGCACCACGGCGCCGATGTGCCCGGCCAGCAGGCGTGCCACCAGAGGCCCTGCCGCATCATCGCCGCGGTCGGGATTGCCGAAACCGATGACCAGGGGGTTCAAAACCGGAAGGTCAATCCCAGTTCCCGGTCACTCTCGCGTCACGGTAAGCTTGAGAAAATGGGTGGCGCAGGAAATGCACGGATCGTGGTTGCGTACCGCTGCCTCGCAGGCAAGTTGCAGCGCCGAAATCGGGATAATCGACGTGGCGGCTGGCAACGTCCAGCAGGTCCGCCTCGATGGCGGGCTGGTTCTGCGCGGTTGGCGGCACGATGCGGGCGGTTCGGATGGTGCCGTCGTCGTCGAGTTCATAGCGATGCCACAGCAGACCACGCGGCGCCTCTGTGGCCCAGGCGCCGGTGCCCGCGCGCGTGGTCAGTGGCACCGCGGCGGCCTGCGGCGGCCGGTACTCGGCAATCAGGCGCATCGCCTCCTCGCAGACGTAGATCGTCTCGATGGCGCGCACCAGGATGCTGCGATACGGGTTGCGGCACACCGGACGCAGCCCGACCTCGCGCGCCAGCGCCTGTATATGCGCGGGCAGGCGATCGAAATTCAGCGCGTAGCGGGCGAGCGGTCCGGTGAGGTAGCCGCCGCGCTCTCGCACCACCGCATGCAGCGCGTTGGAATGGGCGATGTGGCGTTCTTCGAACACCGTCTCGAATGCGTCGAATGCGATGTCGATGCCGCTGGTGGAGGCGATGCGCCCTTCGTTCAGCGGGTATTCGGTCGGGTGGCGCAACGCTACCAGTTCCCAGTCGCGCTCGATATCGGGAAACTCGAAACCTTCCGCCCAGCGCAGGATCGCCACCGCGTCGTCGCGGGCGCGGGCGAGATCGGGCTGCAGCGCCGTCAGCTCGGCGCGCGAGGGCAGCCGCCAGAAGCCGCCGATGCGCACGTTGATGGGATGAATTTCCCGCCCACCCACCACCGTCATCAGCCGATTGCCGGCCTTCTTGGCCGCCAGCGCCCGCTTCACCAGGTCGCCATGCGCGGCGGCCATGGCGATGCCGTCCTCGTAGCCCAGGAAGTCCGGCGCGTGCAGCATGACCATGTGCAGCGCATGGCTCTCGATATACTCGCCGCAATACAGCAGCCGGCGCAGAGCGCGGATCTCGGGTTCCGGTTGCATGCCGAAGGCGGACTCGATGGCGTGGCTGGCGCTCATTTGATACGCAACCGGGCAGATGCCGCAGATGCGCGCGGCAATGTCGGGCGCCTCGGTGGCGGCGCGGCCGGCCAGGAACGCCTCGAACAGTCGCGGCGGCTCGAAGATGGATAGGCGCACGGACTGCACCGTGCCGCCGGCGATATCCACTTCCAGCGCGCCCTCGCCCTCGACCCGGGCGAGCATCTCGACGCGGATGCGCTTGATGTCAGGCATGGGCATCGGCCTCCTTGCGGAACGGCTCCGCGGCCGCGTTGAACGTGCGGAAGGCACGATGGATGTCGCGGCCCGAGGCCCCTAGCGCTTGCCACTGGGCGGCGAGCGAGCTGGTGTTGGTGGTCTCCGCCGGGCCGAAGCAACCGTAGCAGCCGCGATGGTAGCTCGGACACAGCCCGCCGCAGCCGGCATGGGTCACCGGCCCCAGGCAGGGGGTGCCGTGCGCCACCATGACGCAGACCCGGCCGGACAGCTTGCAGTCGACGCAAACACTGTGCGCCGGCAGCACCGGCCGCCGCCCGGCCAGCAGCGCCGAAACCAGTTCGAGTAGCTGCCCTTTGTCGATCGGGCAGCCGTGCAGCTCGTAATCCACCTTCACATGCGCCGAAATCGGAGTGGAGGTGGCGAGCGTGTTGATGAAATCAGGCCTGGCATAGACAGCGCGCACCATGTCGCCCACGTTCGCGAAGTTGCGCAGCGCCTGGATGCCGCCGGAGGTGGCGCAGGCGCCGATGCTCACCAGGATCAGGGTTTCGTCGCGCAGCGCGCGCAGGCGCGCGATGTCGTGCTCGGTGGTGATGCTGCCCTCGACCAGGGTGACATCATAGGGGCCGGGCTGCATCGCCCGCGAGGCCTCGGGGAAATTGGCGATCTCCACCGCGCCGGCCACCGCCAGCAACTCGTCCTCGCAATCCAGAAGCGAAAGCTGGCAGCCGTCGCAGGAGGCGAATTTCACCACCGCCAGGCGTGGCCGGGCCATCGTCAGATCTCCCGCACGGTGAAAATGGAGGCAATGCGGTCGTAGCGCATCACCGCGCCCTGCTTGCACACGAAGTCAGGGCCGAACTGGCACCGGCCGCACAGGCCGGTGCCGCATTTCATGCTGCGCTCCATCGACACGTAAATCTGCTCGAACGGCATGCCGGCGCCCTGCAGCGCCTGGACGGAAAACCGCATCATCACCTCCGGCCCGCACACCATGGCGATGGTGCGTGCGGGATCGACGCCGGCGCGCGGGATCAGCTCGGTCACCACGCCCACCGCGCCATGCCAGGAGCGGTGGGCACGGTCCACGGTGATCTCGATCTGCACATCCAGCATGCGCCGCCACAGCGCCAATTCCTCACGGTACAGGATGTCTTGCGGGCTGCGGGTGCCGTACAGCAAGGAAACGCGGCCGTAGCGTTCGCGGTTGGCCAGCACATGGCGTACCGCCGGGCGCAGCGGCGCCATCCCGAGCCCGCCGGCGATGATCAGCACGTCGTGGCCCACCGCCTCGGCGACCGGCCAGACGGTGCCGTACGGGCCGCGCACGCCGATTTCCTGGCCCGGCTCCAGCTGGATGATCGCCTTGCTGACCGCGCCGACGCCACGCAGCGTCTGTGCCAGCGGGGCGCCCTCGATCGGGGCGCCGCTGACGCTGATCGGCGCCTCGCCGACGCCGAGCATATACAGCATGGTGAACTGGCCGGGCGCCGGCTCGGGGATGGCGGCACCGACCGGAACCAGATCGACCGTCGCGGTGTCCGGCGTGTCCTGCCGTACCGCGATGACGCGATAGGGCAGCGGCAGGTAAGGGCTCACTTGCATGCCAGGCTCCTCACGCCGGATCCGGCCGGCCGTAGACATCGAGCAGGTGCAGATGCGCGGCCTGCAGGCGGCGCACCAGCAGCGGCGCGAAGCGTTTCATCATCGCGTAGCCGATCCGCGGGTCGGCCTCGCATTTGCCGCGCAGGCAGGCGGCGTCGATGCCGAGCGCGCGCACCGGCGTGCGGGCCCGCGCGTCGCTGTTCCAGCGATAGGGCGGGATCAGCCAGGAGGCGCCGACGATATCGTCGGCATGCACGGTACCGAGCACCAGGGTGGGGCGGCCGGCGGCGTGGATCTCCAGCGCCACATCGCCCTCGCGCAGCAGGAAGAACTCGCCCACCGCTTCGCCCTCATGAAAAAGATAAGTGTCGGGCTCAAAATGGACGGTGCGGGCACAGCTGGCGATCGCCGCCCCTATATCGGCATCGAGCCCGGCGAAGAAAGGCTGCGCCAGAACGATGCTCTCAAGCGTCTCCATGTGCGTCCCCCTGCACAAAAGCGGCGGCTTCGGCGGTGATATCGATGCCGGCGGGGCACCAGGCGATGCAGCGACCGCAGCCGACACAGCCCGACCGGCCGAACTGGTCCCACCAATGCGCCAGCTTGTGGGTCAGCCACTGACGGTAGCGCGACCGCGTCTGGGTACGCACCGCGCCGCCGTGCACATAGGAGAAATCGCCGTTGAAGCAGGAATCCCAGCGGCGCACGCGCTCGGCTCCCTGGCCGTCGAGGTCGCTGTGGTCCTCGATGGTGGTACAGAAACACGTCGGGCAGACCATGGTGCAGTTGGCGCAGGCCAGGCAACGCCCGCCCACATCGTCCCACCGCGCATGCTCGGGATGCTGCTGCAGCGCGGCTTTCAGCCCATGGGTGGGCAGCTTGCGCTGGATATGCGCCGTGGCCCGCGCGGCCACGTCATCGGCCGCCTGCCAGTCGGCCGCGGTCGGCGGTCGGGTCGGCAGGTAGGCAAGCAGGGCGGCGCCGGAATCGCTGCCCGGCTCGGCGAGAAATTCGTGCCGCCCGTCCAGCAGTTCGGTCAGCGCGAGGTCGTAGCCCCGGCTGGCGCGCGGGCCGGTGTCGAGCGAGGTGCAGAAGCAGGTGGACGCCGGATCGCCGCAGTTCACCGCGACCAGAAATATGTTCGCCCGCCGTGCCGCGTATTCCGTATTCACGTAGCGGCCGCCCTTGAGCACCTGGTCCTGAACGGCGATGGCGGCGAGTTCGCAGGCTCGGACGCCCAGAAAGGCGGTACGCGGAGGCTCTTCGCGGGGCGGTTCGAAGGCGAGTTCCTCGCCGATCCGGCGGACGCGGAACAGCGTTTCGACCGGCCGGTGCAACTGGCGCTTCCAAGACGTGGGTCCCACCGCGTAGCCGAACAGGGCGCCATCGTCGCGGTCTGCCAGGCGATAAAGTCCAGGCTCCTGCCGGTCGGTGCGGCTGGCCGGCAAATCGGCGATGGCGGCGATGTGGTCGATGACGATGGCGCCGTCGCGCTCAACGGGTCCGATCACCTGATAGCCGCGGGCAGCCAAGGCGGCGATCAGCGCCTGCAACCCGTCCAGCCCCAACACGGCCCCAACTTTCGGCACTGCGGATGCGGACATTGTTCCTCCGTTGCTTGTCCGTCGCGGGGCCGGCGAACAGGTCACATTTCCGCCAGCCCGGCGCCGGCCGCTTTGACCTGTATCAATTCGGCGTCAATCCGGCGGGAGGTTGCCGCCGGCGGCCGGGGTATGTGACCATTCGCCCCCAGCAGGGAGGTCTAACGCATGCAGGTTCCGGAGCGCTGGTTCGAGGATTTCCACCCGGGCGCCGTGGCCGAGTTCGGCGACTATCCGATCACCGAGGCGGAGATCATTTCTTTCGCCCGGCAGTACGACCCGCAGTGCTTCCACACCGATCCGGACGCGGCAAAACAAACCCCCTACGGCGGTCTGATCGCCAGCGGCTGGCAGACGGCCGGGGTGATGATGCGCCTGCTTGTGGAGCATTTCATTCCGGCCAACGCCAGCCTGGGCTCGCCCGGGGTGGACGAGCTGCGCTGGCCGAAGCCGGTGCGCCCGGGTGACCGGCTGCGGGTGCGCAACACCGTGGAGGCGGTGGTGGCGTCGCGCAGCAAGCCGGACCGCGGGCTCGTGCGGTCGTTCACCGAGGTGCTCAATCAGGACGGCGAGGCGGTGATGACGTTGCGCAGCATGGTGATGTACCGGCGGCGGCCGCTGGCGGGGTGAAAGAAGGCCAGGCTCTGCCCTGGACCCGCCAGGGGGCGGTGGCCCCCTGGACCCCGCCACTATAGACAGGTGCTATACGAAGGGGTGAGGCGGTGAACCAGTTCACCGCCTCACCCCTTCGTATAGCACCTGTCGAAAAGTATTGGGTTGCAAGGGCCTCCCGGCCCGTCGTGCCGAAGGCGCGCTCCGCGCGGGCGGGTCCAGGGCAGAGCCCTGGCCTTCCTTCATTCACCTGCCCCGCCCACATCGGGGTCGCATCGGAAGGAATAGCGTGATGATGCAGTGTTCCCTCATCCTGACCCTGATCGGCCCCGACCGTCCCGGCCTAGTGCGCATCCTGGCCGAACTGGTGGCCGAGCGCGGCGGCAGCTGGCTGGAAAGCCGGATGGCGCGGCTGTCCGGACAATTCGCCGGCATCGCGTTGGTGAGCGTTCCGCCCGCGGAAATCGACGCGCTGACCAATGCACTGGAGCAGTTGCAGGATCAGGGGCTGCGGGTGACGGTGCGCACCGGCGCGGATGAGCCGCCGCTGCCGCCGCACACGATTTTGCAGGTCGAGGTGGTCGGCCACGACCGGCCAGGCATTGTGCGCGATTTCACCCAGGCGCTGTGGAATTGCGGGGTGAACATCGAGGAACTGACCACCGATGTGCTCAGTGGCTCGTTTTCGGGCGAGTTGTTGTTCCGTGCCGAGGTGCGGCTGCGTGCACCCTCGGCCGAGGCGGCCGGGCAGATCCGCAACGCGCTGGAGCATCTGGGGAACGAGCTGATGGTAGACATCAAGCACGTGCTGTGATGCCCGCTGCCGTCGTCGCCTGTTTCCGCGCCCTGGGGCGCGCGTTTGTCCGAGTGAGGTTGCATGAGGTTGTTGTTCTGGCGGCGCCGGCGGGTGCCGGTGCTGCGGTTGCACGGAATGCTCGCCGCCAGCCTGGGGCCGCTCAACATCGAGGCCTATGGAAAGCTGATCGATGCGGCTTTCCGGGCGGCGGGCAAGGGCGGCACGGTGGTGCTGGACATCGACAGCCCTGGCGGCTCGCCGGTGCAGTCCGACCTGATCGCGGCGTGCATCCGCCGCGGCGCGGAGGAGAACAGTGCCAAAGTGCTCGCCGTGATTGCTGAAACCGGTGCCTCCGGCGGCTACTGGCTGGCCTGCGCGGGCGACGAGATACTGGCGCATCCCGCGAGCGTGGTGGGCTCGATCGGCGTGCGCGGTGGCGGGTTCGGCTTCGACCGGGTGCTCGACCGGCTGGGCGTGCAGCGCCGCTTGTACATCGCCGGCGCGAACAAGGCGCGGTTCGACCCGTTCAGTCCCGAGCGCGAGGACGACGTGGCCTTTGCGCGGGCGCTGATGGCCGACCTTCACACAAGGTTCAAGGACTGGGTGCGCACGCGGCGCGGGGCGCGCCTGAAAGCGACGGAGCAGGAGGTGTTCGACGGCGGTTTTGTCCTGGGTGAGCGCGCCCTGGCGCTCGGCCTGATCGACCGTTTCGGCGATCTTGACGGCGTGGTGCGCGAAATTGGCGGCGAGCGGGCCGAGGCGCAGGTGTTCCGCCCGCGCCGCCGCAGCCTGCTGGCCCGCCTGCCGCGCATGGCGGCGGACGCGGTGTTCGACTCGCTGGAGTCGCGATCGGGGCCGAGGCTGTAGCGGAGCAGGGGGCCGGCCCGTCGATGGCAGGGCGGAGCGACAGCCGGAAAAAGCGCGGCACAAAAAGATCCATAATTCCGTTCACGCCGCGTCAACGAGACCGCTCTTTGCTGTCGTGTGCCGTGTCCAGATTTACGCTTGAGGTTTGTGGTCCGGGATGCCGACGTAACGCGTGTACGCAATACGGCGGCGGGTCGATTGCCTTGACCATCAAATCGCCGTGACTATATAACTTGTTGACTGGCGAGACACGCCGACGCGGTCACTCGCCAGGCAGGGTTCTGCCGAGCGCGCAATTGAACGGCCACTCTCAACCACCGGTTCGCGGTTGCATTGTTCCATCCGATACGGATGCTGCGGTGCTTCCTGGATGGTGGTTCGGCCGCAAATGAAGGCCGCGCCGCTTGCAGCCTAACGGAAACATCGATGCAAACTAATGAAACATTCGTACCGGTTGATATGAGCTATTCTGCAACGGCTCGCCAGACCAACCGCCTGAACTGAGTGAAGATCGGCAACGGTAGGGTTTGGCGTGGTGGTCGGCCGGGTGCGGCCGCTGGTGGAGCAGACTGACATGAGGAGCACGCTCGGCTTGGTGGCGATCGGCGCTTTGGTGGCGCTGCTGGCCCTGAGCGTCCCGGCGGAGATCGCGGCCGCGGCAACGGAGGCGCCGGGGATGGCCGTCAGGAGCATGGCTCCCGTCGACCTGCCGCCGCCGATCCGCCCGATGGACGACGACGAACAGGCGGGTGCCGGCTGCGTCATCAGCGCCATCGCCGGGATGGCGATTGTCGGCGCGATCGGACCGACGGAATTTATCATGACCGTGGTCGGCGGCATGCTTGTGCCGTCGTCGACCCCGGTGCTGCTGGTCGGCCTGGTCAGTACCATTGCCAGCATGACCTGTGGTCTGGGCGCCACGTTGACGCCGGTCGTGCTTTGGGGCTGGCGGCAATTGGGCTTGCAGGACGGGCAGATTGGGGCGACAGCCAGCGATCCGGCCCGGCGTGGAGCGCCCCGGCATGATCGCACACCGGTCCGCGCCGTGGCCTCGGCCGGCGGCGATGAGATGGTGATGAGCGAAACCAGCCTGGCGGTGCAGTAAGGCTGCGCAATGACGATGCCGGCCGCGGCCGGCTGCATGTGGTTTGGAGCGAGAAACGGATGACGACACGCCGCGCCATGCCGGTGCTGATCCTGACGATGGCGCTGACGCTCGGCGCGCCGGCGCGGGTGTGGGCGGTGGCGTCCGACCCGGGTGTCGCCGCCGGCAGCGGCCATGCGGTGGTTAGCCAGGAAACCCCGGCGCTCGGCCTGCCGCCGGCCGCGCCGTCAGCCAATGTTCCGGCCGGGCTGTCCGATGCCACCAAGCAGGGCATTGGCTGCCTTGCCACCGCGGGCGGGACGGTGGCCTATGCGACCTTCTGGGCCGGGGCCACCGAGACGCTGATGGTCGCGTCCGGCGGCATGCTGCTGCCGTCGATGGGGCCGACACTTTGGCTCGGCCTCGTTTCGACCGTGATTGCTGCGACCTGCGCCCTTGGCGCCACGGCGACGCCGTTCGTGCTGTGGACGGTCGAGCAGAAGGACAACATTGCCGCCAACATTGAATGGCAACTGCGGCAGGCCGAAAGCAGATTGGTAGGGCTGTTCACCCCTTCGGCAGCATCCGGACCCGGCCCGCTGGCCGTGCGCGCCCCATGATGCTTTTCTGCCGTCATCGCCGGAAAGCCCGGGATTTGGGGGGCACGTTGCACGACCTGCCGAGTTGGAAACTTCCCGCGCTGGCGTTGGCGCTGGTCATGCTGGCCGGCGCCGGGGCGGCGCGGGCGGCAACCGACTCCGCGACGCCGCCGGCAGCCGAGGCGACATCCGAGACGACATTCCAGAGCGGCGCGCAGGAGGTGGTCATCGCGCCGATGCCTGATGAGGCACTGCCCGGCGCTTACTGCCTGGCGGGAACCGCGGCGGCGATGATCGCGGTGTTCGCCGTCGGGCCGACGGAAGGCCTGTTGCTGCTGTCGGGGGCGATGCACATTCCCTCGAGCACGGCCGTGCTGTTCATTCCGCTGATGTCGATCCTCGGCGGCAGCGCCTGTGGCCTGGCCGCGGCGGCGCAACCGGCGATGGGGTGGGCGATCGAGCAGTCGGACAATATCGCCGCCCAGATTGCCGCGGCCGGCGAGTTCATCTTCGCGTCCGGTGCCGAAACCTTGGTGGATGCTTCGGCCGGCACCGATGGCGCCAGCAGGACCAGCGCGGTGCCGGCGGTGCGGCCGCTCAATGAAGACGAGACCCAGTCGGCCGGCTGCATCGGCGGAGGACTGGCGGGCTTCGCGGCGGCGATGTCCTCGTCGCCGACCGAAGTGACTATGCTGTCGTCGGGCGCGAATACCATCGTATCGTCGACGCCGATCCTGATGCTGGGCCTGCTCGGCAGCATCGTCGCCTCCGGTTGTGTCCTCGGCACCTACGCAATTCTGCCGGTGCAGGCTTTCCTAGATAATTTTACCGCCATCGGCGAAAGCTTTTATGCTGCTTTGCACCAGATCGGCACTGCCGTCAGCGAGGGGACGAGCCGAACGCTGGCGGTGCTGAAGGGCGACCCGCAGGCAGCCAAGCCGCGAACACCGCGGCGGCTTGCGGAGGCGTCATGAGATACGGGCCGGCACCCAACCCGCGAGGAGAGTTCAAACATGGCGAAGCCTAGACTTGCCGGGGCGATCCTGTTGGCTTTCGTGCTCGGTTTCGGCGCCCCCCGGGTGGCGTTGGCCGACGCCACGGGGAGCAGCGACGTGACGACGGCTGCGGCGGCTGATCCAAACAATCTCAACGACGACGAAAAGGCCGCCGCCGGATGTGGCATCGCGGCGGCGGGGGGCATGGCCGCGACTTATATCGCAGGGCCGACCGAAATCGCCTTGCTGTGGGGCGGCGGTATGCTGTTGCCCTCCGGCAGCGTCATGCTGGCGATGGTTCTGCTCGGGCAGATCGGTGCTTCGGCCTGCGCGATCGGTATGGTCGTGACGCCGACGCTGCTTTGGGCTTACGATCAGTCCGGGAATATGGCCGACCGGTTGATCCAGGTTACCCAGAGGCTGGGCAGGAACGTGATCGTGGCCTTTCGGCCGGAGCATCCGGCGGAGCGCCAGCTTGCCGATGGCGTGCCGACGCGTTGAAAACCCGGCGACCGGTTCGATTGCACTTTAATTAAACAGGCGTAGAACCAACCAGCGGCCGACCAGCGCCCCGGTGCCGAGGATACCGACACGAACGAGGTCACGGCGTGCGGCGATGTCGCGGGCCGACGTTGCGCCGGTGATCTGTTCGCCCAGCACCGCGCCGGCCGCGCGGGCTTCGGCAACAGCGGGGGAGAGCGGGGCGCGCGCGGCGGCGACAGCCACCGGAGCGGCAGTACGCAAGCCAAAGAGGCCGAGCACCGGAGCCGTCAGGGTGCCACCAGTCAAAAGGTCGGCGACCACCAGGCCGCCAACGAAACCGGTGGTGATGGCGAGATTTTTGATGAAACTGTCGTGGTCTGATTCCGCAGCGCTCGCCTCTGCCGGCAGGTTCTGGGCAAACGCGGACAGGGGCAGTGTCAGAGCGACCACGAGGACAATCGTCAATCTCCACATCAGATCAGGTCCTTCACGATTTTGGCGGTCAGGCAGGTGGCTGCGCAGGCGGTCGAGAATTGGCCCTACTGCATTGTAAAATTAGCCGGGGGTTCAAAAAGAGGCAAGCCGGGCCACGTCAGATCACAGACTGCCATTACGGCTCCAGCCGGTGCAATCAAACAATACAAATTGTTTCCTTTGTGATATATGACAACTCCAAGAAGGCTCGGCCAGGGCCCGGCAGAGGGGGCAGCGGTATGGCATGATGGAGCAAATGTTCCCTCGAATGGCAGCGATCGCGCGATCAAGATTGACCGATCCGGCGGCCGCCTGTCGCGCGTCGGACGCCGGGACCCACGTGTCTGATCCGCCGAAACAATCTGGCGGACGGACACTCACGTGTCGCAGCGGTTAACATCCTCCCCTTGCGCCTGCTTCCGTGCCGCGCGCCACAACAATCCGCAATGTTAAGTCTGGGTCCGAAGGGCAATGCCCTTGGTGGGGTCCGGGGCAACGCCCCGACACGATCAGTGGCCGAAACCCAGGAAGCCGGCCTGTGGCACCGGCGTTCCCGGCGTATCGGCGTACTGCCGCGGTGCCGGTGCCGGCCGGACCGGGCTGGCCGCAACCGTGGCGGGGCGGGGCGCCGGCCGCGACGGCTCCGGCCGGGACGCGGCCCGCACAGGTGCCGAGGGTTTGCCGGTTTCCGTTGGCGCCGAGGAGACAGAGCCGGAGGCGCCGCGCATCGACAGCAGCAGGAAGGTAATGTCGTTACGGCCGAGATCGACCGACAGTTCCACCGGCGTTAGTCCGAGTTCATTGGTCGCGTTCAGGTCGGCGCCGCGCCCGATGGCATCGCGCGCGGCGAGGATGTCGCCCCGGTTCACCGAGTTCGAACAATGCCTCGTTCGGGCGCATCTCGGCCGCCGGCCGTTCGATCGGGGCCGGTTCGGTGTCGGGCGTGCGGGCGCCGGGTAGGGCAGGGGGCGGCGCTTCCTTCCGTCCCTGTGGCGTGGCCGTGCCCACGACCGGGCCGGTGGCGATCCCGTTCGAAATGGCGGGATTTGCCATCTGGGCGTGCGCGCCGGTTACACTCACCAGGGCAAGACTCAGCCCGGACGCGCTCAGCAGGATGGCGGTCAGCAGGGCGCTGGGCGGCGCCGTGCCGGGGCGGGGGAGAGACTGTTTCATGCCCCCATCCTGACTCAGGAGCGGTTCAGATAAAAGATCCCGAGATTCAGGTAGGTCGCGTAGCAGCCCCAGATCAGGTACGGTACCATCAGCCAGGCGGCGAGCGGGCGCACCCGGGCGAAGGCGACGATGGTCCAGACGACACTCGCCAGCAGCGGCACGATCACCACCAGCCCCAGGCCGGGGTTGTGCAGGGCGAAAAAGGCCGGCGACCAGAGGAAATTGAACACCAGCTGGGCGAACCACGGGCGCAGCGCCAGCCGGCCACCCGGCCGCCGCCACACCAGCCAGGCGGCGATGCCGATCAGCACGTACTGGCACGACCACACCACCGGGAACACCCAGTTCGGCGGTGTCAGCGGCGGGCGGGCCAGGGCGTCGTACCAGACGCTGATGTTTGGGTCGGTTACCGCGCCGGCGATGCCGCCGGCGACGAAACAGATGCCGATGAAACCGGCCAGCACCAGCGCCGATGCCCATCGCGGGGTCGGGTCGGTCGATGGGCTCCGGTTGGGGTCGCTCACGGTATGAAAGACACCACACTCCTGTCGAATGAAATCATCTTACGCGCCTTCACGTCGCCACGCCAGCACCGCCAGACCGAGAATCAGCGGCAGGGCGAGCCATGCCGGCAGCAGCGGGGCGGCGGCGATTCCAGTCACCAGATGATCGTGGCGGCGTTGCAAACCGATCCACGATCCGCCCGCGGCCTCGCGGGCCGGATCGGTCCGCCGCAGCTCTGGCGCGCCGGCCGGGTCGAGCCAATGCACGCTGCCGCCGCTCGCCCGCACCAGCGAGGCCAGATGGGTGGCAGTGGCGCGTAGGTCGGCGAGTTCCACGGGATCAGCCGCCGCCGCGGCGGCGTAGGCGGTGCGCGTGCCATCGCTCACCTGCCATACCCCGGGTGAGGTCACCGGCACCTGCCCCAGGCCGCTGCCGGGCCGGGTCGGGGCCAGCGTCAGTTTCTGCTGCCTGCCGTCGGGGTCGATGACCGAAACCTCGCCCGGCGGTGCGTCGTCGGTGCCGCGGCGCTCGATCGTCAGCCTGCCGTGCTCGGCGCGCGCGGTCAGGGCGTTCTCTTCCAGTTCGGGCTCCTTCATCAGCCAGTGGGCCACCCGGCGCAGCAGTTCGGCCTGCGGGCCGCCGCCCATGTGGCCGCGAGACCATAGCCAGATTTGGTCGGACAACAGAAGCGCAACCCGCCCCTCTTCGACATGGTCGAGCAGCAGCAGCGGCTCGCCCCCGGGGCCGCTGAGCAGCGCATCGCCGCGCGGCTGGCCGGGTTCGATGCGCCGGTACCATGGCCCCCAGCCTGGTTCGCCTTGCGCCCGCCACCCGGCCAGACCGGCCGTGACCGGGTGACGGCTGCCAAGCGGCGTCACCAGCGGGCGGAACGCCCCCTCCACCACCGCATCGGGCGAGGCCGGCCAGGCCGGCAGCACGCTTCCCAGCGGGCTCAGCGCCAGGCTGGCGGGACCGCTGAACTCCGGCCCGACGCTCAGCAGCAGCGCCCCGCCGGTGCGCACGTAGTCGGCGATGTTGCGCAGATACTGCGGCAGCAGGATGCCGCGGTTCTGGAACCGGTCCAGGATGATGAGATCGAACTCGCGGATCTTCACCTGGAACAGCTCGCGCACCGGAAAGGCGATCAGTGCCAGCTCGTTGAGCGGCGTGAGGTCATCTTTTTCCGGCGGCCGCAGGATGGTGAAATGCACCAGGTCGACTGCCGGGTCGGCCTTCAGCAGCCGCCGCCAGGTGCGTTCGCCGGCATGCGGCTCGCCGGACACCAGCAGCACCCGCAACCGCTCGCGCACGCCATTGATCGACACTACGACGCGGTTGTTCAGGGCGGAAACCTCGCCGGGAAGCGCATCGGCGGTCATTTCCACCACCGTCGGGCCGGCGCGGGTGATCGGGATTTCGATGCTTTGCTCCAGCCCGACCGGCAGGCTTTCCACCCGCGGCGGCTCGCCGTCGCGGCGGATGGTCAGGCGGGCGGCGCGGCCTGTGTCCAGGCCCGCGCGCGGCAGCCCCAGGTCCTCCACCACCATGCGGATGCTCACCGATTTGCCGACGATGCCGTAGCCTGGCGCCTCGACGATGCGGATGCGGCGGTCGGTTTCTTCCCCGTGGGCCGGGATCAGCACGTGCAGCGGCGTGCCTCCGGGCGGATTGCCGGCGGGGATGTCGTGCACCTGCCCGTCGGTGACCGCCACCACCCCGGCCAGCCGGGCGCGCGGGATGTCGGCCAGCGCGCGGTCGACGGCGGCGAACAGGCGGGTGCCCTCCGCGCCCGATTCCGGCACGGTGACGGTGCGCAGTTCCAACTCAGGCAGGGCGCCGGCCTGGGCCTCGATGCTCGCGCGCGCGGCCTGTGCCAGCCGGGTCCGCTCACCCACCTGCATGCTGTCGCTCTGATCGACCACCAGCAGGCCGATATCGGGCAGGGTTTCCCGTGTTTCCTCCACCAGCCTGGGGCCGGCGAGCCAGAGCAGCAACGCGGCGAAGGCGAAGAACCGCCACACCGTGCCGCCCGCCCGCCGCCATAGGGCCACCCCGAGCGCGACGGCGCATAGCACCGCGAGGGCGGCGAGCAGCCAGTCCGGGATCGAAGGATCGAAACGCAGGGCCGCGACCGCCTGTTCCATGCGCATCGGTCAGGCGGCTCCCATAGTGAGGGAATCCCTTCCTTCTCCCCCTCCCCTTGTGATCATTGCCCCAGCCGCTCCAGCAGCGCCGGCACGTGCACCTGATCGCCCTTATAGTTTCCGGTCAGCGCATACATCACCAGATTGACCCCGAACCGATAGGCCAGCGTGCGCTGGCGGGCGCCGCCGGGGATGATCGCAAACGGCAGATGCCCGGACTCATCGACCGCCCAGGCCGCTGCCCAACCATGGCTGCCGATAATGACCGGGCTGACGCTGTCGTTGCTGCGGTCCTGGTCGCGCTGCACCCACACCGTGTCACCGTCGAACCTTCCCGGGAAATCCTGCAGCAGGTAGAAGGCGCGTGCCAGCACATGGGCACTGGTCAAGGGCGCCAGCGGCGGAACCGCCAGCCCCCGGGTGACCACTTTCAGCGCTGCGCCGGCGCCGGGGTTAAAGCCCTCGCCGCTGCCGCCGCCGCTGGTGTCGATCACGATGATGCCGCCGTTGGCCATATAGGCATTCAAGGTTGCCACTGCCGCTGCCGGCAGCGGGATCGCATCCGCTGTGACCGGCCAATACAGCAACGGGTAGAAGGACAGGTCGTCCCGCTCCGGCACCACTGCGGCCGGCGCGGCCAGATTGGCGGCTGTGCGCCGGTTGACGTAGTCCGAGAGCCCGGTCAGCCCGGCGCGCGACACAAGGTCAACCTGGGCGTCGCCGGTAACAACATAGGCCAGCCGGGTGGACAGCGCCGGGTTGGGCTCCTGCGCCGGCGCCGGCAGCGCCGGCACCAGCAGTATCAGCGCCGCGGCGGTGGCCCGCAGCAGGCCGCGCAGCCGCAGCGACAGCAGCAGGTCGATCGCCAGCAGAGCCAGGGCCAGGGACATCAACCGGGGTGCCAGCGGCCGTTCCGGCAGGGCGCCCGCGAGTGGCGCCTCCCGTGCCCCCGGCACCGGCGGCGACGCCTCGGGTGCGGCCATACGATTGGACAGGTTGAGCGCCCGCCGCAGGTTCTCCGGGCCGTATAGCCCGGGCGGATGGCGGGGCGAGACCAGCGCGCCGGTCAGGTCGCGGGCGGTGAGCGCGGTCGCGGCCGGCGGCGGCGGCGCCAGTTGGCCGAACCCGTCCAGCGTCTCGGCCGGGGCGAGCAGCGGCCCGTCCGCCTCGCCGCCGGCCCCGTCGTCCGCCGCGGCCACCCCCGCCGACACCGCAACCAACCGGCGCAGCATGTCGACGAACAGGCCGGAGAGCGGCAGGTTCGACCAGTCGGCATTGGCGGTGACGTGGAACAGCACAATCCGTCCGGCCCCGCGCGGCGCCTGGGTCACCAACGGGGTACCGTCGGCCAGCCGAGCCCAGGTCGCGTCCGTCAGATGCGCGTCGGGCTCGGCCAGCACCTGCCGGGTCACCGCCACCTCCGCCGGCACGGCCAGCCCGGCGAAGGGCGAGGCGGCGGGGAAGGCGGCCAGCCCGGCAGGCTGGCTCCACGACATCGCCCCGCCGAGCTGGCGGTCGCCGGCCAGCAGCTTCACCGGCAGCAATGCGTCCGGGTGTTCGGCGAGGCGGGGGCCGGCGAACCGCAGGAGCAGCCCGCCCTGTTCGACAAATTTCGCCAGCGCGTCGCTGTCCGGCCCGTCGGCGATCACGTCGTCGGCCAGCACCAGCACCGAAAGCTCGCGCGACAGCAAGTGCGCCAGATCGCCCTGGCGGATCTCGGTGGTCGGCTCGAGGGCCCGGCGCAGATAATACAGCTGCCCGGTCAGCGGGGTCGCCGCGGCCATGGCGTCCCCGGCAAGCAGCCCGACCGGGCGGCGGCGCCAGCGCTCGTCCAGCAGCAGCACCGCGCCGGCCGAGGACGGGCCCTCCAGCACCAGCCGGCCGAGACGGTTACGCAACTCGGGCGGCAGGTTGATGGTCGCCTCGGCCTCGGCGGCACGCGGGGGGAAGATGGCCGGCGCGCGCGCCAGGGTGCGGCCGTCGCCCGACTGCGCTAGCACCGCGGCCTCCTCCGGCAGGTCGCGCGGCACCTGGGCGATTCGGGCCACCAACCGGTCGGCCCCGGAGCGCGGCGCCAGCAGCAGCCGCGCTTGCGGTACCGGGTCGCGCAGCACCTCCACCGGACCGACTGCGGCGAGCGCCGCGGCGAAGCCGTCCCAGCCGGCGCCGCCGGTGGTGCCGTCGGCGAGGTACACGGCCGAAGCTTTGCCCGCCCAGTCGCGCAGCACGGCGGCGGCCGCGGCGCGGTCGACCGACCAGGGTTTCGGGCGCAGGGCGGCGAGCCGCGTGCGGGCCTCGGGCACCGGCAGGGCCGGGCTGGCGGCGGGGGGGGCAGCCGCCTCGGTGGGCGCGGTGGCGAGCAGACCGATCGTGCGGCCGTCGTGTTCGGCACGGTCGAGCACCGCACCGGCGGCGGTGAGAAGCCGCGGCCAGTCCACCGCCGACGCCCAGCCATCATCCACCACCAGCAGCAGCGGACCGCTGCCAGGCAGGCTGCCACCGGTGTCCAGCACCGGGCGGGCCAGCCCGACGATAACCAGCCCGGCCGCGGTCAGACGCAGCAGCAGCAGCCACCATGGCGTGCGGGACGGCGTTTCGGCGGTGGGGCTGAGCCCCATCAGCAGGCGCACGGCTGGAAAGGTCTCGCGCCGCGGCGAGGGCGGGGTGACGCGCAGCAGCCACCACAGTGCAGGCAGCACAACCAGCGCCAGCAGCACCCAGGGGGTCGCGAAAATCATCGTCCCGCCGCGCTGCGCAAACCGGCCTGCGGCGCCAGGGCGGTGTATAGCCCCAGCAGCGCGGGCTCCGGCGGGTGGTCGGTGCGATGGGTGGCGAAACCGAACCCGGCGGCGGCACAGATGGCGGCAAGCCCCGCCTGCTGCTCGGCGAGCCGCGCGACATAGGCCGGGCGCACCCCCTCGACGCGCGGGATCAGGGTCTGCAGCCCTTGCTCCAGCCCCTCGAACCGCACCCGTCCGCTGTACGGCAGCAGCGCCTCGGCCGGGTCGAGCACCTGCAGCACATGCCCGGTCACCGGCACCGCGGCCAGCCGCCCGACCGCAGCCTGGATATCCTCCAGCCGCCCGAGCAGGTCGCCGATCAGGACCACGTGGGCATGGCGTGGCAGGCGCTCATCGGGCGGCAGCCCCTCACCGGCGGGCAGCAGAGCCATTTCCTCGGCCAGACGTTCCAGCCCGGCGCGGCAGGCGACGCTGCGGGCCCCTGCGCCCAGCAGGCCCACCCGCTCGCCGCCGCGCAGCAGCAGGGCGGCCAGCGCCAACGCCAGCAGCCCGGCCCGCTCGATCTTGCTGGCGGCGGCGTGGCGCGACCGCCATTGCATACTGGCCGCGCCGTTGCGCCACAGCAGCACGGTCTGCGCCGCCTCCCACTCGTTCTGGCGGACAAACAGCTCCTCGGAGCTGGCGGACTGCAGCCAATCGATCACCGAGGCGTCATCGTCCTCGGCGAAGAACGGACGATACTGCCAGAAACTGTCGCCCGGCCCGACCCGGCGGCGGCCATGCATGCCCTGGGCCACGGTGGAGGCCACCCGGTCGGCCTTCACCAGCAGCGGCGGCAGGCGGGCGCCCAGCGCCTCCGCCCGCCGTGCCGCCGCCCGCTCTCTGGAAAGCGCAGGTGCCGCCGCGGGCTGGTTCACCCGATTCCCTCCGCCAGTCTGGCGATGATGTCGGCGAGCGCGATACCGTCGGCGCGGGCGGAGAAGTTCAGCGCCATTCGGTGGCGCAGCACCGGCTGGGCCAGCGCGGCCACGTCTTCCACACTCGGCACCAGCCGTCCGTCCAGCAGGGCGCGGGCCCGGCAGGCGAGCATGAGCGCCTGGGCAGCGCGGGGCCCGGGCCCCCAGGCGACATGCCGACGGACCGCCGGGTCCTCGGTGGTTTCGGGGCGGCCGCCGCGCACCAGGCGCAGGATGGCGTCCACCACACTCTCTCCGACCGGCACCCGGCGGATCAGCGCCTGGGCGGCGATCAGCTCCTCCGGCGTCAGCGCCTGTACCGGCCGGGTCTCCCTGGCCCCGGTGGTGGCGACCAGCATGGTCCGCTCATCCGCCAGGGTGGGGTAGGTGACCTGCACCTCCACGAGAAACCGGTCGAGCTGGGCCTCCGGCAGCGGGTAGGTGCCTTCCTGCTCGATCGGGTTCTGGGTGGCGAGCACATGGAACGGCCGCGGCAGCGCATGTTCGATGCCGCCCACCGCGACACGATGCTCCTGCATCGCCTGCAGCAGCGCCGACTGGGTGCGCGGGCTGGCGCGGTTGATCTCGTCGGCCATCAGCAACTGGCAGAAAATTGGGCCGGGGACGAAGCGCACGCTCCGCCGTCCGGCCTCGTCGGTGTCGACCACCTGAACGCCGAGAATATGCGGCGGCATCAGGTCGGGGGTGAATTGCACCCGCTTCGCCGCCAGGCCCAGCACGGTGGCGAGTGTCTCCACCAGACGGCTCTTGCCGAGCCCGGGCACGCCGACCAGCAGCACATGTCCGCCCGAGAGCAGGGTGATCAGCGTCTGGTCCACCACCTCAGGCTGGCCATAGATGGCGCGGCCCACCTGGGCGCGCACGGCGGCGATGCGACTGCCCAGCGCCTCGACCTCGGCGAGGATATCGGTGGCCGGCGTGGGGGCACCGGCGGTGTCGGCGGGGTGCATGGGAAGGGTCCTCGTGTGTCCAATCCATCCTAGATCGGTGTTCGCGCGCAGTGTGCCACTTTCAGCAGAGGGGGGATGCTCCCTATATCGGTGAACGATTTGGCCATGGTTGAAGGATGCGGCGGAGATGCAACTGTGAACAACGCCACGCGCAGCATCGCAGGAGATCCCCTCATCGCACGTGACCGGCACCGCGCTGCCATTGCTCCCAGTCCTGTGATGTCGGGCTCTGTGGTGTCGGGGTCTGCTGTGGCTGACGGAACACTGCTTTCGCGTTCGTCCTGCCGGCCGGCGGAGTGCGGCGACCTGCCGTTCCTGATCCGGCGCGACGCCACATGGTTGTACCGCGGCAGCCCGATCGGGCGGAAAGAGCTGGTCTGCCTGTTCTCCTCGGTGCTGCAGCGCGACGAGGACGGCGATTTCTGGCTGGAAACACCAGCCGAGCGCGGCCGCATCCAGGTCGAGGACGCGCCGTTTCTGGCTGTGGAGTTGGACTGGCGGGGCTGCGGGCGCGACCAGGTGCTCACGTTCCGCACCAATGTGGACGAGTTGATCACCGCCGGTCCGGCGCACCCGATCCGCATTGTCCACGACCTGCTGACCTGCGAGCCGACCCCTTATCTGCTGGTCCGCCGCGGCGCCGGACGGCTGAACATCGAGGCGCGGATTTCCCGTGCTGTCTATTACGAGCTGGTGGCGCTGGCCGAGCCCGGCGAGCTGAACGGGCGGCGCGTGCTCGGCGTCTGGAGTTCCCGCTGCTTCTTTTCGCTCGGCGACCTGCAGCAGTGCGAGGCGTGCTGAGCCGGTTGCGCCGCTTGTCACGGCCGCGTGCACGAGATGCCCGGGGCGCCTGGCGGCGCGGGGGACCATAGCTGCCAGTGGACGCCGAGGCGCTGCGGGATCGCCTGAAGGCCGGCATCTCCCGCCACCCGGTTACGCCGGCCGGCGAGGACAACATGCGCGACCTTTCGGACGGGAAGCTGGTGCCGGCCGCGGTGCTGGTGCCGTTCGTTCTGGGGCCGGTGCCGGGCGTGCTGCTGACCAAGCGCACCGCCCACCTGAACAGCCATGCCGGCCAGGTGAGCTTTCCGGGCGGGCGGATCGACGCCGCCGACGCCAGCCCCGAGGCGGCGGCGCTGCGCGAGGCGCGCGAGGAGATCGGGCTCGACCCCGCGCTCGTGGATCTGATCGGGCGGCTGGGCGATTACGTCACCGGCACCGGCTATTCGGTCACACCGGTGCTCGGGCTGCTGCCGTTGGGGGTGGGGCTGGAGGGGCTGGACCTGGCGCTCTCACCCGAGGAGGTCGACACGGTGTTCGTGCTGCCGCTGGACGTGCTGCTCGACCCTGCGGCGCCGCAACTGCGGCGAATGGAATACCGCGGGCGCTGGCGGACATTCTGGGTGTGGCCGCACCCGGAGCATGACATCTGGGGCGCGACTGCGGCTATACTGGTTCACCTGGCGGCCCTTTTGCGCGGGGAATGATGCTTCGCTACGCCGAAATCGGTTTTTTTCTTCTGCCCTTCGCGCTTTATGCGGCCTGGCGGGTGCTGGGGACGCGTGCCACGCCGGCGTTGCTGGGGGCGGCCGCGGCGCTGGTGCTGTTGCTGGGGGCGACGGTGATCTGGTACGGCATGGATAACAGCATGCCGGCCGGCACGCGCTACGTGCCGGCGCAGGTGCGCGGCGGCCAGATCGTGCCGGGGCATGGAAGCTGAGCGCGGTGCACCCGGCGACGCGCCGGCTTTTCAAATCGCACCCCCCGATTTTCTTTCCGAGCCCGGTTTGCGGGCTGTGCTGGCCGCCCTGCCCGGTGCCCGCGTGGTCGGCGGCGCGGTGCGCGATGCGCTGGCGGGGCGGGCGGTCGCCGATATCGACCTCGCCACCAGGATGCACCCCGACGAGGTGATCCGCCGGCTGCGCGAGGCCGGGCTGAAAGCGGTGCCGACAGGGCTCGACCACGGCACCGTCACTGCGGTTGCCGACCATGGCGGCTTCGAGGTCACTACCCTGCGCCGCGATGTCGAAACCGACGGGCGGCACGCCGTGGTCGACTACACCGACGACTGGCGCGAGGACGCCGCGCGGCGCGACTTCACCATCAACGCCATGTCGCTGGCGCCTGACGGTCTGCTGTATGACTATTTCGGTGGTATAAATGACCTGCGTGCCGGGGTGGTGCGCTTCGTCGGCGACGCGACGACGCGCATCGCGGAGGATTATCTGCGCATTCTGCGCTTCTTTCGCTTCCATGCGCGCTATGGCAGCGGCCCTCCCGACCCGGCGGCGCTGGCGGCGATCCGCGCCGGCGTACCGGGGATGGCGCGTCTGTCGGCCGAGCGGGTGTGGAGCGAGCTGAAACGTATTCTCGCGGCGCCGGAGCCGGCGGGGTCGGTGGCGCTCATGCGGGCAACCGGGGTGCTGGAGTCGGTGCTGCCAGAGGGCGCGTCGCCGGCGCGCCTGGCAGAACTGCTCGCCGCGGGTGCGCCGCCGGACCCGCTGCTCCGGCTGGCGGCGCTGCTGGAGGGCGACACAGCGGCGCTGGCGGCGCGTTTACGCTTGTCCGTTGCCGAGCGTGACCGACTCCTGGCCTTGCGGAGCGACGCGGTACCATTGGATGTCGCCGACGATGCCACCCTGCGGCGGGCGCTGGCCGACGCGCCGGCCGACATCCTGATCGGCCGCGCCTGGCTGGCAGGCCGCGGTGCGGCTTTGCGGAACCGCCTGGCGGCGCTGCCCCGGCCGGTGTTTCCGCTGCGCGGCCGCGACCTGCAGGCCATGGGCGTAGCGGCCGGGCCACGTGTGGGGGAATTGCTCGGTCAGGTGCGGGCCTGGTGGAAGCGCGGTGGCTGTACCGCCGATGCCGCCGCCTGCCGGGCGGAACTGGCGAGGCTGCTGGCCGGCTGATACACGCTGCCCATGGACGCCACCCCGATAGAAGCCCCGCCCGTCGCTGCGCCGGACAACGACGGCACCGCGCCGCTGCTGCGCAGGTTGTGGCGCGAGCACATCCGCCACCATCGCGGCAAGCTGCTGGTGGTGCTGTTGCTCACGGTGATCATGGCCGCCACCCAGGCGGCCTATCCCGAGGTGATCAAGAACGCCGTCGAGATGTTCACCCGTCGCGACAAGCGCATCCTTTACCAAGTGCCGGCGCTGGTGGCCTGCATCACCCTCGTGCGCTCGGTGTCGTGGTATTTCCAGACCGTGCTGATGCAGAAAGTGGTGTTGCTGATCATCCGCGAACTGCAGGCGCGGATGTTCAGCCACCTCACCCGCGCCGACCTCGCCCGAGTTCGAGCGTGAGGCACCGGCCACCCTGGCCAGCCGCTTCACCACCGACGCCGCCACCATCCGCGAGGCGCTGACCCGGGCGGTGAACGGTCTGGCCGATGCGGTGACCATCGTCGGGCTGGTCGGCTGGATGATCTATGCCGACTGGGTGCTCAGCCTGATCGCCTTCCTGCTGCTGCCGGTCGCTGCGGTGCCGATCCAGCGCATTGGCCGCCGCATCCGCCGTGCCTCGGGTGGCATGCAGGAGCGGGTGGGCGAGACCGCGGCGCTTCTGAACGAGAGCTTCGCCCAGGCCCGCACGGTTCGCGCCTACCGCCTGGAGGCGCAGGAGACGAAGCGGGCCGGGGTGGCGTTCGAGCGTTTGTATCGCTCGTTGATGAGCATGAGCCGCTCACGCGCGCGCATCGACCCGCTGCTGGAGATGCTGGGCGGGCTGGCGGTGGCGGCGGTGCTGGGGTTTGCCGGTTGGCGGGCAGCGCTGGGCACCAACTCGATCGGCGATTTCGCCGGTTTCGTGGCCGCCCTGCTGATCGCCTCGCGGCCTTTGCGGGCGCTGGGCAGCCTTAACGCGGCGCTGCAGGAAGGGCTGGCCGGGCTGGCGCGCGTGTTCGCCGTGATCGACGAGGCGCCGGGGGTTGCGGAGCGTCCGGGGGCGGCGCCACTGCCGGCCGGGCGGGGGCGTATCGTGTTCGAGGACGTGCATTTCGCCTATCCGGATGGCAGGCACGCGCTGCACGGGTTCTCGTTCGTCGCCGAGCCCGGGCTAACGGTGGCGCTGGTCGGTCCGTCCGGAGCGGGCAAGTCGACGGCGCTGGCGTTGATTCCCCGGCTGCACGACGTGGCCGCCGGCTCGGTGCGGCTGGACGGGGTGGATGTCCGCGAGGTCACGCTCGATTCGTTGCGCGACGCCCTGGCCTATGTCGGACAGGACGCGCTGCTGTTCGACACCACGGTGGAGGCCAATATCCGCATGGGCCGGCCGGGCGCGAGCCGCGAGCAGGCGGTGGCGGCGGCGCAAGCGGCGGCGGCGCATGATTTCATCGCCGCCTTGCCGCAGGGGTATGCCACCGTGGTGGGTCCGTCCGGCGGGCGGCTTTCCGGCGGGCAGCGGCAGCGCGTGGCGCTGGCCCGCGCCCTGCTGCGCGACCCGCGGGTGCTGCTGCTCGACGAAGCCACCAGCGCCCTGGACGCCGAAAGCGAGGCGGCGGTGCAGGAGGCGCTGGCGCGGCTGCGGCAGGGGCGGACCACCATCGTGGTGGCCCATCGCCTGTCCACCGTGCGCGACGCCGATCTGGTGGTGGCGATGGCGGACGGACGGGCGGTCGAGCAGGGCACGCATGCCGAGTTGCTGGAACGTGACGGGCTGTATGCGCGCCTGGTGCGGACGCAGGCGCTGGCGCAGTAGAGGAAGGAAGGCCAGGGCTCTGCCCTGGACCCGCCAAGGGCCGAGAGGCCCTTGGAACCCATTACTTTTTAGACAATTGTCATAGGAGGGGGGGAAACAGCGGTTCGAAATGCGGCTGAGTTGCGTATGCGTATGGCGGCGGTTTCCGCCCCCACGTGCAATTGAGGATAGTCTGAATTGTCACATGGTCGGCAAACAGGCGCCTGACCCCCAATTGGCCGTATCGAAACGGGCGCTGAGGCCGGGTTACCTGGGTAAAGGTTTATTTTACAACCAGCCGATGTCCAAAGCGATCCGCGCCGTGGGCGGCCACTTCCTTTTTACATGCAAGCCGGCGTCCCATCCGCTGATCCGGGATTACATCACCGGGCACGTTTGTTTGAGTAGGCGCACCAAAACGGAAGGAGAGATATGCGCTTGTCCGATGGCACCTTCGTATGGTAAAAGGTGCGCTGTTAAATTTCCAATACGGAGCAGCGCTCGCTGAACGAAACACAATGATAAACATTAGAATAGCTACAGTTATTGTTCCTACCGCACGAACAATAAGTTTTCCATTCAATAATAATGGTAAACAACCAGTGCATTTGCCAGCAAAAATATTATTATTAATTTGCTTCGGTGTTTTTTATCCCACAATATCATTTTCGGCTGAAAGCTTGACTTTTTCCGATGTATATTATAGTGGATTGACGACAACCCAACTTTTGTGGGCTGTCGGCTTTGCGCTATTATTTGCCGCGTTTGCAGGCATAGGCGTTCTTTCAGGAGGCGCTATCCCGGCCACGGTGGGAGCCGTCGGAATGAAGATCGGTGCTCTCTGGGGACTGTCAGGGGCGGCTGCTCAAGGCGCCGGACTGGCTCTTTTGGGTGGAGGCTCTCTTGCGGCTGGTGGATTTGGCGTCATTGGTGGAGCCGCCATTCTGGCGTCCCTATCCACCTTTACATCACTCGTCGTCTCAGCCTCTGCGCTGGACTATTTATCTAACAAGTTTAATGAGGCATCCTTTGACGAGAAGTCGAAGAACTTCGTGAACGTGCCGTTTCCTACAAACAAAGATGGTAAGCCGTCTTATACTAATGCAATGGAAGCGATCGGAAACATTAAACCGGATGAACCAATTTGGTCTACCTTCAACACCAATGTTTTGAATCTTGCAAAACAGGACGTTTCCGCTGATTCATCCGACCTGCCGACGATGTCGCTTAGTTCATTGATATCGCTTAATATGAGAGAGTATGATGAATGTACTAGTACATCCAAATCTGTTATTAATGCCTTGAAAAAAGAGGGCGTCCCGCCTGAACAAATGACTTTTCCAATTGCCATTAACATTATCTGCAGACTCGGCATAAAAGAAACAAATTCCGAGGCGATCGAATATATTTCGAATGATTTGTATATAGTTCTTCGAAATGAAATCAACAAAGGCAAGGAGCAATATCTTCTCTTATGGCTTGCTGCTTTCCTCGACAGATACATAAATAGAAATGACTTACTTGACGATAGGCTTTTCAGAAAGATGCTACCATACGCGACTGATATCCAGGACGCCAAAGTTCAATATCAGTATGTAATGTTTATTTCATTTAGATTTAACCTAAAGCTTAACGAATATGCATCGATTATTGAGTTTATGTACATTAATCGTGCCAACAAAACTGTTTATGGCAATCCAGATGCCTCAGATTATCTCTTAAAAATTGGAAAAACCTATCAAGATTTGGCGGCTCTTGCGCCCGCTGTGGATAGTATGGTCGCGATCTTGAATCCAAAATACAACTATAATTACGGAACACGTCACCTTCTTCATAAGACTGACATCTCCGACGACGAGAAGATGATAGCGACATTACGAGAATCTCTAATCAAGCATTATGAAATGGCGCCTAAAACGCAAGATTGGATTGACGAATTCATCGAGGCAGCGAAAAAGGAGTAGATGATATGAAATATATTATATTCGCCATCGCATTAGTTCTCGCAGCTCCCGCCCATTCCCTCTCACCCAAGAGCATTGAACAGTGGGTGAGAAAGTTCTATCCACTTACAGGAATAACTGAAAAAACTTATAATGATATAAGCGACGCCTATAGAGCCCGTGGTTTCGATGGGTTAAGAGAAATTTTACAACAGAATACGCTGATACGAGACGATTCTGCGCGAGGAATTTTATATATCAGACTTGCTGTAGAGCACAAATTTGATCTCGAAACGGATGAAGCGATTGGAATCATTGAAAAATTACACGATGTCCGTGGATTTTCGGAAACTTCAAGGCTGTTGCTGACAGATTACAGGAATGAAAAAGGCGCGTTGCAGGAATTGCGGATCGCAGACCGCGCGGTAGAGCATAATTTTACAGTAGAGTGCATTCGTTGTAGTTTCCAATCGGAAAATCTTAAAGGGACGTCCGATATTGATATTATTTTGAAAAGAGACGGGCAACGCATTGCGATTGAAAGTAAAAATTATGCGATGCCTGCAAGAATCGCGGATATAAACACTAAGATAGAGACCCTACAAAATTATCTTGCTAAACATGTAGATACGATTCCTTGCTTCGTTTTTTCTTCAGTTCCGTCTGATAGTGTTATTAAATTATTTGAAACAAAAGGTATTTACTGGGTTTCTGGAGATCCCGCTTTGGCGAGGTTCTGTGGCAAGCGGAAAACTTCAGGCTGACAAGTTATGTCTAGAGTTCTAGGGTAGCTGGGTCCAGGGGCAGAGCCCCTGGCCTTGCTTCCTAGCAGGGACCTCACCCGCCGAAATTTGCCGGCTGTTAACCCGCCTCGGGGATCATAAGGCGAGCATCGACAAACTCCCCCCTCTTTGCGGAGCGCGCCATGACCAGCACCGCAGCCGCCATCAGTAACTCACATACGACCGGCATCGAGGCGGGTCTGCGCGGGCTTGATCTCGACGCGTTCTGCCGGGAGGCGGCGGTCTGGCATTTCGGCCCCGGCCGCCCGGCGGTGGTGGGCTGCGATGTGTGCATCAACCTGCGCGCCCTGGCCGGACGGCTCGGGCAACCCGAATTGCTGGCGCCCGGCAATGCCTCGCGGGTGGGGGCGGCGCTGGCGCAGGGCCTGCTGAAATCCTTCCAGCACCCGCAGGAAGGGCAGCGCTACCGGCATTTCGTGCACGTGCCTGCAGTGATGCTGACCCTGCCCGAGACCTGGGCGCTGCTGGACGCGCTGCCGGTCAGTTCGCGCTCGACTCTGGTTCTGACCATGGCGATGAGCCTGGCGCACCAGCAGGACCTGGCTGCGGTGATCGGGTTGCTAGCGGAAATGGGCATCAGCGTGTGCCTTTCCGGGATTGATTTCGCCGCCCTGCCGTTCGCCCGCCTGCCCGCCGGCGTGGACTGGTTGCGCGGCAAGGTGACGGCAGCCCTCGACCCGCTCCGGACGGAGGCGATGCTGACGGCGCTGGCGCCAGCCCAGGTCATTGCCGAAACCGGCGAGGCGGACACGGCGCTCCAGTTCGCCCTGGAGGTCGGGTTTCTCTATGCTGTCGGTCCGGCGGCCGAGGCCGCCGCCCACCGGCCCCTCGGGATGTGTGCCCGGCCGATGCCGAATTCGGCATGAGATGCGCCCGGCGGCGCACTGAGGCCTCGCCGCTGCCGGCGAAAGCGCCGCCGCACGGTAGGGATATGCCATCAGTCCGGCTTGCCCGCGTCCGGCGGCCTCGCGGGCCTGGAGCGGAGGCTTGCGGCGCCGGCAGTGGGCTTGCGGTCCGTGAGTTCGCGGCCTTATCTGCGCCGGCCGCGACACCGCGGTGCAGCAGGCGCCGGCTTCTGCCCCGGAAAAGGTCCCGATGTCCCTTGACGACGCCCGTGCCGCGCAGGATGTCGACTCGACGCGCGCCGCACCCGAGCTGACGCCCGCCGAGCCGGCGCAGGATCGAGCCGCGGACGTGGCCGCTCCGGCCCCCCGATCCCGAGGCATATGGTTCGTGCTGGGCGCGCTGGCGCTGGCCGCCATAGGCGGCGGAGCGAGCTATTGGTTCGCCACGCGTGACCAGGCCAGTACCGACGACGCCTATACCGACGGGCGTGCCATCACGATCGCGCCGAAAGTGGCCGGCACCGTCACCGACCTCCTGGTGACCGACAACCAGCGCGTGCATTCCGGCGACGTGCTTCTGCGCATCGATCCGCGCGACTATCTTGCTGCCCGCGACCAGGCGGCCGGGCGGGTCGCGTCGGCCGAGGCGCAGTTGGACATTGCGCGGCTGGCGCTTGAACTGGCCCGCATCGTCTATCCGGCCAAGCTGGCGGCGGCGCGGGCACAGCGCGACGCGGCTTTGGCGGTGCTGATCCGTGCCGAGGCCGATTCGCGCCGTCAGCAATCGCTGCCCCGGGCCGCCACCGCCCAAACCAGCGTCGACGAGGCGACAGCCGGGGCCGCGCAGGCGAAAGCGCAGCTGGCGCAGGCCGAGGCCGGGGTGCGCCAGGCGGAGCCGGTGGCGCAGAACATCGCCCAAGCGGAGGCGCAGGTGCACGAGCTGGAGGGCGAGCTGGCGCAGGCGCGCGCCCAGCTCGAGCAGGCCGAGGTGAACCTGTCCTATTGCACCTTGATCGCGCCGCAGGACGGCTGGGTGACCAAGCGGAATGTCGAGCGCGGCACCTTCGTCAATGCCGGCGGCGCGCTGATGTCCCTGGTCGCGCCCGAGGTCTGGGTAAGTGCGAACTTCAAGGAAAGCCAGCTCGCCCGCATGCGGCCGGGCCAGAAGGTGCGCATTTCGGTCGATGCCTATCCGGGTCTCCGCCTGCGCGGCCATGTGGACAGTATTCAGATGGGCAGCGGCGGCCGATTCTCAACCTTCCCGCCGGAGAACGCGACCGGCAACTTCGTGAAAATCGTGCAGCGGGTGCCCGTGAAGATCGTCATCGACGCAGGGCTGGACCCGAACCTGCCTCTGCCGCTCGGGCTGTCGGTGGGGCCGACGGTGGACCTGCGGTGACAGGCGACGCCCAGGCCTGGAACTCCGCACCACAACCGCTGGGGGATCGCGCTGTCGGTGACGCTGGTGGCGTTCATGGAGATTCTGGACACCACCATCGTCAACGTCGCTCTGCCGCACATCGCCGGCTCGATGTCGGTTTCCAACGATGAAGCCAGCTGGACCCTTACGTCCTATCTGGTGGCCAATGGCATCGTGCTGCCAATCTCGGGCTGGCTGGCGCGCATGTTCGGCCGCAAGCGGTATTTCCTGCTGTGCATCGCCGCCTTCACCGCCTGCAGCTTTCTGTGCGGCATCGCCGACAGCCTGTGGCAGCTGATCCTGTTCCGCCTGCTGCAGGGGTTCTTCGGCGGCGGGCTGCAACCGAATCAGCAATCCATCATCCTGGACACTTTCCCCCCGCGCAGCGCGCTCGCGCCTTCGGCATTACCGCGATGGCGACGATCGTGGCGCCGGTGCTGGGGCCAACGCTGGGCGGGCTGATCACTGACAACGCCTCCTGGCGCTGGATTTTCTTCATCAACGTGCCGGTCGGCGTGGTGACCTTCCTGGCGGTGACCGCGCTGGTCGAGGACCCGCCCTGGCTCAGGCGGGGCGAGACGCATATCGACGCCGTGGGGATGGGGCTGATTGCCCTCGGCCTGGGCTGCCTGCAGATTACCCTCGACCGCGGCGAGGACGAGGACTGGCTGGGCTCGCCCTTCATCCGGCTGTTCACGGTACTGACCGTGGTGGGGCTGATCAGCGCCGTCGTCTGGCTGCTGTGGGCGCGCCGGCCGGTGGTGAATTTGCGGGTGCTGAAAGACCGCAATTTCGCCGTGGGCTCGCTGATGATCTTCGCCATGGGGGCGGTGCTGTACTCCAGCGCGGTGGTGATCCCGCAGTTTGCCGAGACGGTGCTGGGCTATACCGCGACGCTGGCGGGCTTCATTCTCTCGCCCGGGGCAATCCTGGTGGCGCTGTGCATTCCGGTGGTCAGCCGGGTGCTGCTGCCGCGGGTGCAGACGCGCTTCGTCGTGCTGTTCGGCTTCACCTGCCTGGCCGGGGCGCTGTTCTATTCCAGCCGGCTGTCGCCGCAGGTCGATTTCAACACGCTTGTGTTGATGCGCATGGCGCAGACCTTCGGGCTGGCCTTCCTGTTCGTCCCCATCAGCACGATCGCCTATGCCACCCTGCCGCGCGAGCAGAACGGCGATGCGGCGGCGCTGTACACGATGTTCCGCAACATCTCCGGCTCGATCGGCATTTCGGTGTCCACCGCGCTGGTGACCCAGCGGACGCAGGTGCAGATGGCGCATCTGGTGCCGAACCTTACCCCGATCGACCAGAATTTCGTCGACGCGGTTCAGCGTCGCGCCGACACGCTGATCGCCTTCGGGCATGCGCCGGTGGAGGCTACGCGCGTGGCCACAGGCATGATGTATCAGGCGTTGCGCGAGCAGGCCGCGGTGCTGGCCTATTCCGACGTGTTCCTGTTCTGCGCCGTCATGGCAGCCTGCGCGGCACCATGCGCGCTGCTGTTCTCGGCCAGGAAAGCGGCCGCCGGCGCGCCGGCACACTGAGGCAGGTGCATCCCGGCGGCGCTTCGGTCCAGTATCGGCGGCATGACGCGATCCCCCGAACCGCCCGAACGGGCCTGGGTGCGCCTGCCCAGTGGCCGGCGGCTGGATCTGATCGCGCCGACGCCGTTCGACTGGACCGACGAGGACCTCGCGGTCGGGCTGGCGCGCACCTATCGCTGGGGCGGTCACTCGATTTGGCCTGGGACGCCGCTGTCGGTGGCGCAGCATTCGCTGGCGGTGCTGGAAATGCGGCGGACGCGGGGGCGGCTGACGCCGGGGCAGCAGTTGCGCGAACTGCTGCATGATGCCGACGAGGGGCTGATCAATTTCGACTGCATATCGCCGCTGAAGCCGTTTCTTGGCCCTGCGTTCGCCGAACTGGCGCGACGGCTGTCGGAAGCGATTGCGCTGCGCTATGCGGTGCCGCCCTGGACGGCGGCGGACAAGCGTGCCCACAAAACGGCGGACGTGGCGGCGGCGGCGGCGGAGGCAGTGTTCGTGGCCGGCTGGACGCGGTCGGAGGTTCGCGAGACGCTGGGTATCCAGGCACGGGTGAAGCCGAAAGATCCTCTGGTGGCGCGCTATGGCGACGAGCCCTGGCGGCCCTGGACTCCGGAGGTGGCGGCAGAGCGGTTCCTGGCCGAGTTGAAGCGACTGGCTTTCGCAGCGCGGTAGGCCAGGCGGTGCGCGCTACGCCAGTACGCGGGCTATGCCAGCACCAGCATCGGCTCCGGCGGGGCGGACCCCACCGGAGCTTACGCGTGGACGGATCAGGCGGTCGGGCGAGGCGCCGGAGCGCCGATCGGCAGCACCTCGCGGCCATGTGTCTCGTTGATGATTTCCGCGGCGGCCAGATAGAAAGCGAGCAGCGCGGTGAGCAACCCGAAATAACCTCCGGTCGTTCTCAGGACCGGAAGTGCGTACAGGTCCGCAGCGGCAAGCAAGAAAAACGTGATCACGAGCGCCAGGAAAATCAGCTGCAGCGTGCGGTTGAGCGCCAGGGTCCCGATCAGCATCGCGGTCGAGAATACCCCCCAGCACACCAGCCACCAGCCGACGAAACCGGCCGGCACGCCGGCTTTGAAGAACTCCACGAACAGGGCGAAGCTCCACCAGAACGCGCCATACGCACAGAAGGCAACAAAGCCGAAGGTATTGCCGCGCGGCATTTCCATCAGCCCGGCAAAGAACTGGGCGGTGCCGCCAAAGGCGAAGGCGCTGGCCAGCACCATCGGCACGCTGGCGCCGTCGTACCAGCCGGCATTCACCATGCTCAGCAGCCACGTGGTCAAGGCGAAGCCGGTAAGCCCGAGTGGCGCCGGATTGGCGAGTTTCATGACGAGATACCTCCCTGCGGCCGGACCAGGTCCGGCCGTGTGCACGATGGAATTGGATTTCGGAATAGGCCCGATCGGCCACGCTAGCGGGCGGCACGTTCTGGCGGGACGATCGATTTGTCGTTGATTTGGATCAATCGGGGGAGAAGCCAGTCACGTGGAAGTCCAGGGCTCTGCCCTGGACCCACCCCAGCGCGCAGCGCGCCTCGGCGCGACGGGGCAGTGGCTCCCTTGACACCATTACTCAAGCTCGCCGGTTTCGCGAGCGTCGCACCGCCTCGTGCTGCCCCGTCGCCTCCAGCTTTCCCGGCCGCCCGAACAGCCAGCCTTGACCGAACTCCACGCACAACTCGCCCATTAGCGCCGCCTGCGCCTCGGTCTCGATCATCTCCGCCACCACCCGTGTCCCCACCGATCGTGCCAGTTGCAGCATCACGGCGACGAAACATCGCTCCTGGGCATTGCGCACGGCCCCTTGCACGTGACTGCCGTCGATCTTTACGAAGTCCACAGCGAAATCGCGCAGGTAGCGGAAGGCCGCATTGCCGGCACCGAAATCATCGATGCATACCGGCACGCCGGTCGCGCGCAGCTGGCTGATGGTGGTCGCCGCGCCGACGACATCCTCGATCTCCGCCGTCTCGGTCAGCTCGACAATAAGGCGCGGCCGGAGGGATTTTCCGACCAGTCCGGGCTCGTCAGCGATCCGCTCCAGCATGCGGGCGCGGAACGCCGCGCTTTGCATCGACAACCCCGACACATTGACCGCCGCCGCGCCTGGCGCCCGGCGCAGCGCGAGCAACGACTGGTCCAGAACGGCGAAATCGAGGTCCTCCGCGAACCCTACCGCCTCGGCCAGGACGACGAATTCCTGCGGCGTGTGCGCCGGCGCGGCGCCGCCGCGGCCAAGGCGCAGCAGCGCCTCATGATGATCCACGGCACGGCCGGCGAGGCTGACCACCGGCTGGAAGGCAAGGCCGAACTGCCGCTCGCGGATGGCCGTACGCAAGCCGGCTGCCCGGGTCTTTGCATCAGCGATCACGCCGGCGAGGCCCTTGTCGCCCCCGTCCGCCAGCACCGCCGAGAATCCCTCCTGGACAAACCGCCCAAGCGCGTGGCGCAGGGCGCGGACGGCTTGCGGCGGCGTAAGCCCATGCCCGGCGAGTGCCATGTCCAGCCCGGCGACGTCGCCCGTCACTCGGGCCGGACTGTCGTGCAGCATTGACGTTACTTGCGCGGCCATTGCGGCCATGTCGACCGGGCCGGCGCTGAGCATGCCGAACCGGCCATCACCCAGGTCGCCCGCCAGCACCCCCGGCGCGGACGCGGCCAGCGCCGAAGCGAATTCGGAACGGGCCGGCGGCGAAGTGGATCACCCCGTCGGCGGTGGCTTCCACCAGGAGATCGGAGGCGGTGAAGGCGAACGCCACCCAGCGTTCGCGCTGGCGCGCGGCGTCCCTGTCAGTGTCAAACGCATTCTCAGTTTCAAGCAATTTCATAGCCGTACCCGTCATGCTGGCGCCCGTTCGGGATGCCGCCAGTCTCGGCCGCCCTGGTTAACGGTTTGCTCACGCTGCGGCGCGGCGGTCAGGCCGGCGCCGCGCGCAGTCCGTCGATGGCCACCAGCGCGCCATCCCGTTCGACGTGCCAAAAGGTCCAGCCGTTGCACGACGGCGCGTTCTGCACCGCCGCGCCGACCTGGTGGATCGAGCCCTGGATCTCGCCGCAGCGCAACGTACCGTCGGCCACCACCACCGCCTGCACCCGGCGCAGCCGGTCGGTCAGCTTCGTGCCGGCGGGCAGCAGCCCGCGCTCCACCAGCGAGCCGAACGGCACCCGCACCGCGTCGCGCTTGGTGGGCGTGGCCGCCAGCGCCTCGTCGGGGGCGGGGCGCACCCGGCGCACCCGGCCCAGTGCTGCCTCGACATAGGCGGGGTGGCGCTCAATGCCGATGTAGTGGCGCGACAGCCGGCGGGCGACCGCGGCGGTGGTGCCGGTGCCCAGAAACGGGTCCAGCACGATGTCGCTCGGCCCGGTGCAGGACAGCAGCACGCGGTGCAGCAGGGCCTCGGGCTTCTGCGTGGGGTGCAGCTTCAGCCCGTGCTCGTTGCGCAGCCGCTCGGGGCCGGTGCACAGCGGGAAATACCAGTCGCTGCGCATCTGCACGTCATCGTTCAGCGCCTTCATGGCCTGGTAGTTGAAGCGGTAGCGCGCGTCCCGCCCCGGCGCCGCCCAGATCATCGTTTCGTGCGCGTTGGTGAAGCGGCGGCCGCGGAAGTTGGGCATCGGGTTGGCCTTGCGCCACACCACGTCGTTCAGAATCCAGAAACCCAGCTCCTGCAGGATGGCGCCGATGCGGAAAATATTATGATAGGTGCCGATCACCCATAGGGTGCCGTCCTTGCGCAGCAGCCGCCGGCACTCGCCGAGCCATTCGCGGGTGAAATGGTCGTAGGCGGCGAAATCGGTGAACCGGTCCCAGTCGTCGTCCACCCCGTCGACCAGGCTGTCGTCCGGGCGGCGCAGTTCACCCCGCAACTGCAAGTTGTAAGGTGGGTCGGCGAACACGCAATGCACCGAGGCAGGCGGCAGCATGCGCATGATGCGTACGGCATCGCCGAGGATGATCTGGTCCAACGGCAGTTCGCGGATAATCTCCACGGGCAGAGGCATCTCCGCTGCTGCGCCGGGCATGGTGAGGGGCGCGGCCGGCATGCGCAACTTCAATCCTGTCGGCCGTGACCGCGTCAATCGGCGATTGGCGGCGTCCCCCCGGTGGCGGGAAACCCCGATGCCGCCCGTCTTGGAAATTTCGCCGCGGCAACCCCTTACGCCGCGCCGCCGATGCGCTACATCGCGCCTCCGCTTGCGCATCGGACAGGAGACCGCATGGACCCCTCGGAACTGGCCAAGGATCAACTGGAGCAGGTGGAGGAGGCGCAGCACGCCCAGCACCATGCCAGCGGACAGCGCCACAGCGATCGCCACGCGCGCCGCGTCGCCGTGCTCATCGCGGTTCTGGCGGCGGCGCTGGCGGTGTCCGAAATGGGCGAGAAGTCGGCGCAGAACGACTACCTGACTCATCACATCCAGGCCTCGGACAACTGGGCGTTCTTCCAGGCGAAAAACATCCGCTCGACGGTGCAGCGCGCCGCCGCCGAGGTGATGGAGAGCCTGCCCACCAGCGCCGACGCGGAGGTGCGCAAACGCATCGACGCCGCCCGCGCCGACGCCGCCCGGCTCCGCGACGACCCGGCGGCCGGCGACGGCAGCAAGCAGATCGCCGAAAAGGCTCGCGGCGAGGAGGCCGCCCGGGAGGTCGCCTTCCATCGCTATCACGAGTTCGAGGTCGCCGTCGGCGCGCTGCAGATCGCCATCGTGCTGGCATCGGTGTCGGTAGTCACGCGGGTGATGGCGCTGGCCTACGGCGCTGCCCTGATCGGCGCCGTGGCAGGGCTGTACAGCCTCGCCATCTGGACCGGGCGCGGGGAAGAGGTGTCGCACGTGTTCGAATCGGTTGCGCATTTTCTGTGAGCGCGCCGCCGGCCCGGCGGCGGCCGCGCTGGTCGTCGCCCGATCGTGACGCCTGCCGGGCCAGGGGACGATGGATTTCAATTGCCTGGGTACCTGAATGCGGCGTACTGGGCTGGACGGCAGTCCAGGCGGCACAGCACGAGAGTGAGGAGGGCCGGTATGAACGTGCTTGACAGGGCAAGCTTGGCGGTTCTAGCGATGAGTGCCGCGCTGGCCGGCGGCCCGGCGCAGGCTCAGCAGCCGCAGCCGGCACCGGAGGTCCCGGCGGGGTCCGCCGCCGCGGCGCAACAGATCGAGCCGAAAGTGCGCGATATCCTGCGGGAAACCTGCGCGGTGCTCAGCGGGGCGAAGACCATGTCGTTCACCGCCCTGAACACTTATGAACGGGCGGCGGTGAACGGCCAGCCGCTGTACTACACGACGCTTAACCGCGTGACGATGCAGCGGCCGGACAGGCTGCGCGTGATCACGCCGGGCGACGGCACGGCCGACGAGTTCTATTACGATGGCCACACCATGACCGCCTATGTGCCGTCCGAGGATCTGGCGGCGGTGGCCGAGGCGCCACCCAGCATCGATGACCTGATCGATGTGGCGTGGGATAAGGCGGCGATTTACTTCCCGTTCAGCGACGTGATCGTGTCTGACCCGTGCGCGGTGTTCCGCAAAAGGATGGGCTCGGCCTTCTATGTCGGTCAGTCGAAGGTGGTGGGCGGCACCACGACCGACATGATCGCGGTGGCGGGCGAGGACGTGCAGGCTGAGCTTTGGATCGGCGCCAGCGATCACCTGCCGCGGCTGATCCGCGTGGTCTATCCGAGCGAGCCTGCGCATGCGCTGTACCAGACGGAATATTCCGACTGGCAGCTCGGCGTGGAGCTGCCGCCGCATGCGTTCGCGTCCGAGAAGGCAGCCAAGGCGAAACCGATGCCGTTCTCCCCTCCCGATACCGGCGAGCCACCGCGCAGGCCGGGCCAGCCGAACGAGCGTCAGTAACGACCGGGCGTCCGTAATGACCCAGCGTCCGGCAACACGGGAGATCGGATGATGCGAACAATCCTGCTGGCCGCTGCTGCCGCGCTGGCAATCGCTTTGCCGTTGCAGCCGGCGCGGGCCTGGATGCACGCCAACAGCGGCGGCGGATACACACATTCCGGCAGCGCCGGAGGGTTCCAGCACTCCACGACGGTGGGTCCGGAAGGCGTGTCGCATTCCAGCAATGCCGGTGGCTATGAGCATGGCACGGCTGTCGGTTCGGAGGGCGCGGTGCATGGCAGCACCGCCGGCGGCTACGCCCACGGCACGGCTGTCGGCCCCGAGGGGGCGGCGCATGCCAGTACATCCGGCGGGTATTATCACGGCACGGCGGTCGGACCGGAGGGTGCCGCACATACCGGCGCCTATGGCACCACGACGGCCTATGGCGGCGGCTATTACCATCAGCCGGCGGTGGTGAACCATTACGGGGCCACTTGCGTGAACTGCGGTGCCCCGGGGTACGGCGCCGGGGCGGTGGCGGCCGGGGTCGCGGTCGGCGCGGCCGCGGGGGTCGCGGTGGGTGCCGCCGCCGGTTCGGCCTATGCTACCGCCGCTCGCCCTGCGGCCTATGCGGTGCTGCCGGCCGGCTGTGCCTATCAACCGGCAGCCGGCGCCTATTACTGCGGCGGCGCCTGGCTCGCGCCCGCCTACGGCGCGAACGGGGTTTATTACCGGGTTGTGGCGGCGCCCTGAAAGATTCCCGCCCCGGGCTGTCCAGTACGACCGGCAAATCCGTCAGCGTTGCGCTGCTGCCGGGAGCGTTCCGGATGATCGAGCCCTGGGCGGCCCCGGATCGAACCGCTGTCGGCAATGCAAGCAGCGCGGCTGCCGTCGCGCCTCCGGTCGAGCCTTTTCCTTGCCAGGATGCCGATAGTAACGTCCTCGGACAGTGTTCCGGTCCGGCTGCTCAGCGACGGGATCGGATTGTGCATGGATGGACCCGGCAATCGGACCGGACGACTCGGTTCAAGGCGCAACAATACGCGGCCGTACCGCCAGGATGATGCGCAATTGCCGCGATTATTACGCTCGCTCGTCGCAACGACGGCACGCGATTGAATTTTGTATTGCTGCGAGACAGAGGATATGCTCTGACCTCATATATGCGTAACGAGGTCCGGCCATGTTCCGATCGAAGCGCTTTCTTGTTACCGGCGGCGCCGGATTTCTCGGGTCGCACCTGTGCGAAGCCCTTCTGGATCGCGGTGCCGAAGTGCTGTGCGTCGACAACTACTTTACCGGCCGGCGGGCGAATATCGCCCATCTGCTCCCCAACCCGCTGTTCGAGGCCCTGCGCCACGACGTGACGATTCCGCTCTATGTCGAGGTCGATGGGATCTTCAATTTTGCCTGCCCGGCATCGCCCGTGCATTATCAGTTCGACCCGGTCGCGACCACGAAGGTTTCGGTCCACGGTGCCATCAACATGCTGGGGCTCGCCAAGCGGCTGCGGGTTCCCATTCTGCAGGCATCGACCAGCGAAGTGTATGGCGACCCGACCATCCACCCGCAGCCCGAAGCCTATTGGGGCAATGTGAACCCGATCGGTCCGCGCGCCTGCTACGACGAGGGGAAGCGGTGCGCCGAAACACTGTTCTTCGACTACCGCCGCCAGCATGGCGTCTCGGTCAAGGTCATGCGCATCTTCAACACCTACGGCCCACGCATGCACCCGAACGACGGGCGCGTGGTATCGAATTTCATCGTCCAGGCGCTGCGCAACCAACCGCTGACCATTTACGGCACCGGCGAACAAACCCGCAGCTTCTGCTTCGCCGATGATCTGATCGAGGGCGCGTTGCGGCTGATGGCAACGCCGCCCGACATCACCGGGCCGGTCAACATCGGCAATCCCGGCGAGTTCTCCATGCTGCAACTGGCGAACCTCGTGTTGGAGCTGACCGGCTCCGCGTCCGTCATCGAGTTCAAGCCACTGCCGCCCGATGACCCGAAGCAGCGCCGGCCAGACATAACGTTTGCACAACAACTTCTCGACTGGTCGCCGAAGATCGAACTGCGTGATGGCCTGATCAGGACAATCGCGTATTTCCGGACGATCGTGACCTGAGCGGGGACGGCAGCGGTTGATTGGGGTGAGGGAAGCAAGGCCAGCGGCTCTGCCCCTGGACCCCGCCAAGGGGCAGTGGCCCCTTGGAACCCATTCCTTCACCCCATTCAACCGCCGCCATTGATCCGCGCGCGGATCGCCCGCACCATGCGCGCGGACCGCCTGGAGGAGACCAACGCTTGAAAACCCGTGCCGCTGTCGCGCGCGCCGCCGGCGCCCCGCTCAGCCTGGAAACCATCGACCTCGAAGGCCCGCGTGAGGGCGAGGTGCTGGTGGAGATCAAAGCCACCGGCATCTGCCACACCGATGAATTCACCCTGTAGGGTGCCGACCCGGAGGGGATTTTTCCCGCCGTGCTTGGCCACGAAGGCGCCGGCGTGGTGGTGGATGTCGGCAAGAACGTGACCAGCCTAAAACAGGGCGACCACGTTATTCCATTGTATAGACCGGAATGCCGGCAGTACGAATATTGTCTCAGCCGTAAGACCAATCTTTGCATCACCTTGCGGGCGACCCAGGGCAAAGGCGTCATGCCCGACGGTTCCAGCCGTTTCTCGTGCGACGGCGCGCCGGTCTACCACTACATGGGTACCTCGACGTTCGCCAACTTCACCGTGCTGCCCGAAATCGCGCTGGCGAAAATCCGTCCCGACGCGCCGTTCGAGAAGGTCTGCTACATCGGTTGCGGTGTTACCACCGGCATCGGCGCGGTCATCAACACGGGGAAGGTGGAGGCCCGGGCGCGGGCGGTGGTCTTCGGCCTCGGCGGCATCGGGCTGAACGGTCATCCAGGGGCTGCGCCTGGTTGGTGTCGAGCAAATCGTCGGCGTGGACATCAACCCCGCCCGCCGCGCGATCGCGGAACAATTCGGCATGACCGACTTCGTCAACCCGGCGGAGGTGGCGGGCGACTTGGTGCCTTACCTGGTGAACCTTACCCGCGGCGGCGCCGACGACACGCTCGAATGTGTCGGCAACACCACGCTGATGCGCCAGGCGCTGGAATGCGCCCATCGCGGCTGGGGAAAAAGCATCATCATCGGCGTCGCCGGCGCCGGGCAGGAGATTGCCACCAGGCCGTTCCAGCTCGTCACCGGCCGGGTTTGGATGGGCACCGCCTTCGGCGGCGCACGCGGGCGCACCGATTTGCCGCGCATCGTCGACCGGTACATGGACGGGCGCATCAACATCGACGACCTGATCACCCATGTGCTTCCGTTCGAGCAGATCAACGAGGGGTTCGACCTGATGCGCCGCGGCGAAAGCATCCGGTCCGTCGTGACATACTGAGCCCGCGCGTCCGGCCGGGCCATCGAGTGAGTTTGTGCGCGGCGGCCTGACCGAGGAAGCGAGGGGCACAGGGGCGCGGAGCGAGGAAATTTGTCCGCGCCTCTCTGTCTCCCTGCGCAACTTTTCCGTTCCGTGTACTGCCGCATCGGCCGGAGCATTCGTCCGATGGCGCAGGCGCCTCTGGGCACTGGAGCCGTCGGCGTTTCAGGTGCATGTTTGAATTGGTGGCGCCCTGAATCGCTGAAGGAGGAGATGAACGACAATGGTCGATCACGAACAGCGCCTGCGCGAGCTTGCCTACCGTTTGTGGGAGGAGGCCGGCTACCCGCATGGGCGATCCGACGAATTCTGGTACACCGCGGTGGAAATCCTGACCTCCGAGACGCGTCCGCCGGAGCAGGAGGCAACCGATGCCGCCGCGCCGGAGGACGCGCCGGACGTCGCCGTCGCGAGCGAACCGGCTGGCCCGCCACCGGCCGCGGAGCCGGCGCCCGCTGATCGCAAAACGGACAAACCGGCTCGCAAGGCCGCAACGAAAGCCTGACCGCGCGCGCTGATGCTAGTCCCCGCTGCGCCATAGTACCGGTTGACGGGGGCGGAGGTTTCGCCTCCGCCCGTCCCACTGGCTGAGTGCTTCTACCGTCCCGCCCCCGGCACCCATAACACATCCCCATCCGCCGCCGCATTCAACCGGCGTGCCAGGGCGAACAGAAGGTCCGATGCCCGGTTGAGGTAACGTACAAGCAGCGGGTTGAGCGCCTCCGCCCGGCCCAGCGAAACCACCCGCCGTTCCGCCCGCCGCACCACCGTTCGCGCCACATGCGCCTGCGCCGCGCCGGGCGAGCCACCCGGCAGCACGAAGCTGGTCAGCGCCGGCAGCCGGGCGATGATGTCGGTGATTTCCTGCTCCAGCCGCAGCACCGGCGCCTCGGTCAGCCGCAGCCGCTCGCCCACCACCCCAGGCACGCACAGATCGGCGCCGACGTCGAACAGATCGTTCTGCATGCGCCCCAGCATGGAATCCGCCTCGATGTCCGCGCCCAGGTGCAGCCGCAGCACGCCCAGCGACGCATTTGCCTCGTCCACCGCGCCGAGCGCCTCGATGCGCAGCTCGTCCTTCGCCACCCGCGAGCCGTCGCCGAGCGACGTCTCGCCACCGTCGCCGCCGCGGGTCATCACACGGTCGATCCGCACCATCGGTTTGTCCCCCGTTTCAGTTCAGCTCGAAGCGTACCGGCAGATCCTGTGCCGACTCCACCGGCTCCCCGTTCTGGACCGCCGGCGTGAACCGCCATTTCGCGACCGCGTTCCGCGCCGCCCAGTCGAGCCGCGGATAGCCGGAGGTCTGCAGCACCTCGACCGTTTCGACCTGACCGTCGGCGCCGATATGCATCCGCAGCACCACCATGCCTTGTTCGCCGAGTTCAGCCGACAGCGGCGGATAGCCGGGCGGTATGTTGCCCTGGTTCCCCACTGCCGGCCGCAATGCATCGCCGATGATCTTCGCGGCCCCCACCATGCCGTCGCCGAGCAGCGATGCCGCCTGCCAGGAGGGTGGGGCCGGCCGGGCCGGCGGCGGCGGCGGGCTCGCGGGGACCGGCGGCAGGGAAGGCGTGTCGCCCGGCGGTTCCGGGTCTGCCGGCGGGCTCGGCGCGGGCGAAGGCGGCGCGTCGCGCGGAACCTGCACGGTGGGCGGGTCCGGGGGCGGCGATTGCGCCCCATTCGTCTCGGCGCTGTCGCCCATCACCACATCCACCGTCGCCTGCTGGTCGGGCGGCGTGGGCCGCCTGGGCTGCAGCAGCCACAGCCAGGCCAGCACGCCGACCGCCGCCAGGACATGCAACGCCGCCGAGACGCCCAGCGCCCAGGACAGCCTGCGGTTGCCTGGGCGACGGGTCACGGACGCCGCGGCAGACGCGGCGTAAGGGCGTGGAGTCCAGGGCGCGGTCCCGATGCTTTCATTCGCCCCGTCAAATCACCAGCACACCATGGTGCTTGGCCTTGCTCTCCGGCTCGACATGGATGGTGATCAGCATTCCCTCCATCTCGGCTTTCAGCGCCGTTTCCACCCGGTCACAGATCACGTCCGCTTCGGCCACCGTCATCGCGCCGGGCACCACCAAATGAAACTCCAGGAAGGTGGTCGGGCCGGCATGGCGGGTGCGCAGGTCATGCGCTTCGATGGCGCCCGCGGCATGCTCGGCGACCAGCAGGCGAATGCGTTCCACCACGTCCGTGGCGGGGGCCGCGTCCATCAGCCCGCCCACCGATTCGCGGATCAGAAAGGTACCGGAGCCCAGGATATACAGCGCCGTCAGCGCCGCCAGCAGCGGGTCGAGCCAGCCGATGCCGGTCAGCACCACCATGCCGACGCCGATCAGAATGCCGCCGGAGGTGATCACGTCGGCCATCAGGTGCCTGCCATCACCCTGCAGGGCCGGCGAGCGCAGCTGCCGCCCGTTGCGAATAAGCACCAGTGCCCAGCTCAGGTTCAGCAGCGTCGCTACGCCGTTCAAGGCCATGCCGAGCAGCGGTGTTTCGATCGGTGCCGGATGGGTATAGGCCTGCCAGGCCTCGCGCATGATTTCGAGGGCCGCGAGCACGATCAGCACGCCCTCGGTTACTGCCGAGAGAAATTCGACCTTGTGGTGGCCGTACGGGTGGTTGGCGTCGGCCGGCTTGGCGGAAAGCCGCAGGGCGAAGAAGGCCAGCAGGGCGGCGGCGACATTCACCACCGTTTCGGCGGCATCGGAGAACAGGGCGGCGCTGCCGGTCAACTGCCACGCCGCCAGCTTCAGGCCCAGCACGGCCAGGCCCACCCCGATACTGCCGGCTGCGATCCGTTCTGTCTGTCTCACCCGGCGGTCCCCTCAGCGGCTGCGGGCGCGATCTAGCAGTACCCCGGGGACCCGCCCACCCTGCCCGGCCGCGGGCATGTCACCGGCGCCCGGCTTCACCCGGCGGCGCGTCACCTGGCAGCGACAAAAATACGCCGCGCGCCGTAGGACAGCCAAACCCGGTGGGTTGCCAGATAGTCCATCCCCAGCAGCACATCGTAGCCCGGATCGGGCAGCTCGGTCACCACCATGGTGGGCTGTTCGATCCGCTCCGTGCCGATCCGCGCCTCATGGAACTGCCAGGGCCGCCCCTTGCCGGCCTGCGGCGACAGTCCGGCCAGGCGCAGAGACGGACGGGACGCCAGCGCGGCGTCGGTCACGCCGAGCCGGGCGGCGAAGGTGTGCGCCACCACGCTGCGCCCCGACCCGGTGTCGAGCAATGCCAGCGCCGGCACGCCGTCCAGTTCCATCAGCAGCAGCAACTGGCGCGGCCGCGCGCCTGCCGGCTGGGGCAGCGGCGTCAGGCGCGCGGCGGTCCGCAATTCGGTCGCAGGCACGTTCCACGGCGGGGAGGCGCGCGGGCACAACCGTCCGTAGTGCAACGTGACCCGCCCGTCCGGCATGTCGATGTCGAGATCGGCGTCGCCCAGAATGTCCATGCCCAGATTGCCGTCCGCCACCGGCACCGCCGGCATGATCAGCACCACTGCCGGCTCGACCGGGAAGTCGCCGAGCTTCAGACGCCCGATGCGGCCGGTAGGATAGGTGGCGGCACCGCCGATGCCCGTGGTGCGCACCAACCGCTGCAAGTCGGGCGACACGCCGGCGCGACGGGCCGCCGCGGCGGAGAGCACGGTGTTTCCGGCGCCGGTATCGACCACCAGCCGGGACGGCATGCCATCGACCGTCGCGTCGACCGCGGCGAACGGGCCTACCTGGGCGAGCGGCAGCGTGCTGCTGCCGGCAAAACCGCAGGCCACGGGCGCTGGCGGCGGGACATCGGCACAGCCTGCAAGGAACAGGAGGGCGAGGATAATGATCGGGCGCATGCGCGTGTCGGAGCTCGGTGACTGGGTGAAGGAAGGCCAGGGTTTGCCCTCGCCTTCCTTCACCCCATTACCCAACCGCCACGAATGCCCGCATGTCCTGCGGCTTCGGCGCTTTGGACAGGAGGATCAGCCCCCTGATCGTCAGCGGGAGCAGCAGCAACCCGACCAGAACAAGACAGAGCGGAATCGACAGAATCAACAATTTAATCGCCGCCTTGCGCGCCTTTGCCTGGTCCTGTCCGATCGCGTCGATGTCATCGACCTGGTTCGTGCCGTCGTCGAGCGCAAACAGGCAGTGCTGGCCGGAAGGGCTCCGAACAAAAAAGAGCTTCACCACTTTGTCGGTTGCAAGAAAGCCGCTCAACTTCCGTGCCGCGCTTACCTGGCGGATGGTCGTGTCACGGTCGTTGGACTCACGGATCCAAATCTCTTTGTAATGGACGCGCTGCGGGGAACTCTCGTCCTCTCCAAGCCCCATGATGGTGCCTGACACTTTGAAAAGCGCCTGCTCAGTCATTCCTGTGCTCCATTGCCATGCGGCACGCCCGTGCCATCCGGTTGCCGCCGCTCGTTCCGCTTAGAATGGCCGCCGTGCCCGCAGGGCGGCGGCCAGGGTGCCGTCGTCCAGCACATCCAGCGCGCCGCCGATCGGCACTCCCTGCGCCACCCGGCTCACCACGACGCCCAGCGGCTTCAGCCGCTCGGTCAGCCAATGCGCCGTGGTCGCCCCATCCACCGTGGCGCCAAGTGCCAGGATCACCTCCGCGACTCCACCCTGCGCCACGCGGGCGAGCAGCGGCGCGACATTCAGGTCTTCCGGCCTTGTGCCAGCCAGCGCCGACAGCGTGCCGCCGAGCACGTGGTACAGCCCTTGATGCACATGGGCGCGTTCCAGCGCCCAAAGATCGCCCACCCCCTCCACCACGCAGACCAGCGACCGGTCGCGGTGCTGGTCGGCGCAGATCGCGCAGGGGTCGCGGCTGTCCAGGTTGCCGCATTGTCCGCAAGTCTGAACCGCCCGCGCCGCCTCGGTCAGCGCCGCCGCCAGCGGCAACATGCGGGCCTCGGGCTGCTGCAGCAGGCGCAGGGCTGCACGGCGGGCACTGCGCGGGCCGAGGCCCGGCAGCTTGGCCAGCAAGCCGATCAACCGCTCGACTTCGGGGCCGCCCATGCCTGACCGGTACCGTAGCGTGCGCGGTCCAGCCCCCGGGCGATCAGAATGGCAGCTTCATACCGCCTGGCAGGCTCAGGCCGCCGGTGACCTTCTGCATCTCCTCCGTCGCCGCTGCCTCAAGCTTGCGCCTTGCGTCGGCGTGGGCGGCTACCAGCAGGTCCTGCAGCAACTCCATCTCGGCCGGGTCGGCCAACTTGGGATCTATGCGCACCGCTTTCAGCTCGCCCTTGCCGCTGAGCGTGACCGCGACCATGCCGGCGCCGGCCGCCCCCTCATGCGCGGTGGCCTCCAGCGTGGCCTGCATCTCCTCCATCTTCTTCTGCATCTGGGCGGCCTGCTTCATCAGGCCGGCGATGTTCTTCATCCGTCAGTTCTCCCAGTGATCGGGGGGGGCGTCCGCGAACCCGTTGTCCGCGAACCCGGTATCGGCAAACTCAGCAGTGGCAAACTCAGCATCCGGGGGAGCAAACTCGGGGCCCGCGAATTCGGCCACGCCACCCAGCACCGGCGCGGCGGTCAAGCCATACGCATCGGCGCGCGAGTCATGTACCGCCTCGATCCGCGCGCCGGGGAAAGCCTCGAGGATGGCGCGCACCAGCGGATGCCCAGCCGCGGCGGTGCGGCGGGCAGTATCGGCGGCGCTGCCCTGTTCGGCCAGCGTGGGCTGGCCGGCGGCGGCCGACAGGGCGATGGTCCAGCGGGTGCCGGTGGCCGCCGCCAGCACGGCGGCCAGCCTGGCGGCGAGGTCGCGCGGGGCCTCGGGTTCGGGGCGCAGTTCGATGACCGGCGGGGCGTAGCGCACCAGGTGGACGGAGTGCACGAGATGGCCGTGTAGGATCGGGTCGCGATGCTCCGCCACCAGGGCGACGGCGTCGCGGAAGCCGGCGGGGCGCAAGGCCGGCGCGGCGCTGGCTTCGGGCAGCGGCGCGGTCTGGCCGCCGCCGTTCGCTACCGCCCGCGCCCCCCTGCCGCTTCCAGCCGGGGAGGCGCCGGTGGCCGGTCCGCTCGCCGTGGGGGCCGGGGTCATGGCCCCAGCCGAGCCCGGCGGCTGCTCGGCGAGCCGGCGCACCAACTCGGCCGGCGGCGGCAGCTCGGCCACGTGGCACAGCCGAATCAATACCATTTCCGCCGCCGCCCGCCGGTCCGGCGCCGCTTCCACCTCGCCGATGCCTTTCAGCAGCATCTGCCAGGCCCGCCCCAGCGTGGCCATGGACAGATGCTCGGCGAGTGCAGCACCGCGGGTGCGTTCGGCTTCCGGCAGTTCGGCCAATTCGCGCAGGGCCGGCACCGAGCGCAGCCGCGACAGCGTGTGCACCAGGTCCAGCAAATCCTGCAGCAGCACACCGAGATCCGCGCCCAGCGCGTGGGCGCGGTCGGTGATTTCCAGCACCTCGGCCAGGCGGCCGCCCATCAGTGCTTCGAACAGGTCGAACACCGTCGCCCGGTCGGCCAGGCCCAGCATATCGGTCACCGCCTCGGCGGCGATGGCGCCGCCCGGTTCCGTCTGCGCGATCGCCTGGTCGAGCAGCGACAGACCGTCGCGCGCCGACCCGTCGGCCGCGCGGGCAATCAGCGTCAGCGCGTCGGGCGCCACCGCCACCCCTTCCTTCGCCGCGATGGCGGCGAAATGGGCGGACAGCTCGGCCACCGAAATGCGCCGCAGATCGAAGCGCTGGCAGCGGGACAGCACGGTCACCGGCACCTTGCGGATTTCGGTGGTGGCGAACACGAATTTCACGTGTGGCGGCGGCTCCTCCAGCGTCTTCAACAGGGCGTTGAACGCCGGCTTGGACAGCATGTGCACTTCGTCGAGGATGAACACGCGGGTGCGGGCCTGCATGGGGCGGAAGCGCACCGCCTCGATGATGGCGCGCACCTCATCGATGCCGTTGTTCGACGCCGCGTCGAGCTCGGTCACGTCGGGATGCCGGTCGGCCAGTATGGCGGTGCAGTTGGCGCACACGCCGCAGGGGTCCACCGTGGGCCCGCCGCCGCCGTCCGGGCCGGTGCAGTTCAGCGCGCGGGCGATGATGCGGGCGGTGGTGGTCTTGCCGACCCCGCGCACGCCGGTGAGCATGAAGGCATGCGCGACGCGGCCGGCGGCGAAGGCGTTGCGCAGCGTGCGCACCATCGCCTCCTGGCCGATCATGTCGTTGAAACTGGTGGGGCGGTATTTGCGCGCGAGAACCCTATAGGGGAGCGCTGGCGCTGGTTCGCGATAGCCCGCCGCAAAGTTTAGAATCCGAACGGGAGCCGGCGCGTTCACCGGTTCGTTCGGCCCGGACTCACCGAACAGCCCCGGACCGCTGGGCGTTGGCGGGAGGTCGTCGGCCGGCGGCGGGTCGTCGTCGAACAGGCCGGACATGCGCGGCGCCGGGCTCCGGCCGCCGCGGCGGCCCTGGTGGAAATCGGGTGGCGGGTGGGAGGCCGAACAAACGACCCGAGCGGAAACTCGTTGCGGCTGCTTCCTTCCGGACCTGACCGGGTTGGCGAGGCGCCCGTCCGCCGCCGACCTCCCGAGCCCACATATCATCCATCCCGGCCGCGGGCGCAAGGTTGCCGGTGCGCGTGGCGCGTGGCAGGGTCGCGCCGCCCTCCGCCCGATGGATTCGCGTGACCCCGATTCTCGCCAGCCGCCCCAATATCTATACCGGCAGTCCGCTCGACCGGGCGGGCGCGCGGCGTGAGGACGCGGCCTGGATCGCCGCCGCGCTGGAGCGGGCGGACACGCGGTTCGTGCCGGTCTGGCGCAGTCGCAACCTGCTGCGCGGCGTCGATTCCGGAAAGCCCGAGGCAGTGTTTCTCACCGGCGAGGCGGGGGCTTCGCTGCTTCGATCCACCGCTCCCGTCTGGGCGTTCCTGGGGCTGCGGGCCGGGAATCCGGAGCCGCGCCGCCGGTGTTCACGCTGGACATCAGTGCGTTCGACGACCCGCTGCCCCTGTTGCCGCCCGGCGTCGGCGTCTTCACCGATCTGCGCGCGGTGGCCGGCGCGCTCATCGGCGCCGATGCGTCGGTGCTCGCGCATGCGCGCGGCCTGCTGCACTGGCGCAGCCGCCATCGCTTCTGCGGTGTCTGCGGCGGCGCCTGCGAGGTCCGCAGCGCCGGGCATGTTATGCAGTGCGCCGCCTGCGGCACCAGCCATTTCCCGCGCACCGACCCCGCCGTGATTATGCTGGTGCACGCCGGCGACCGCGCGCTGCTCGGTCATTCGAGCCGCTTTCCCACCAGCACGATGTATTCGACCCTGGCTGGCTTCGTGGAGCCGGGCGAAAGCCTGGAGGAGGCGGTGGCGCGCGAGGTAATGGAGGAGGCGGGCGTGCGTGTCGGCCGGGTGCAGTACCATAGCAGCCAGCCCTGGCCGTTCCCGTCCAGTGTCATGCTGGGATTTTACGCCGAGGCGCAGTCGGAGGAGATCACCATCGACCCGCAGGAATTGCAGGACGCGCGCTGGTTCACCCGGGCGCAGATCCGCGACCCCCAGGCGCACGGCTTCTCCCTGCCGCGCCCGGACAGCATCGCCCGGCGGCTGATCGAGGACTGGGTGGCGGCATGAGGCGCGCTACCATGCCCGCCGGGCCTCCGGTCCTGGCGCTGCTGCTCCTGCCTTTGCTTTTGGCGGGGTGCACAAAAGTCGACCTGTTCAGCCGCCCCTACGCCGTCTATGGCGGGACATCGGCCGACACCTTGAAAGGCGAATGCGAGCGCGCCGCATTCGACGATCCGGCGGTCAAGGACGAGCTGGCCAAGGCGGCCGGATCGGTGAACTACGCCTCGGACGCCTGGATGCAGCGCCTGGCCGACGCCAAGCGCCGGGCCATACAACGCTGCATGCTGACGCGTGGCGGTCCGGGGGAGGGCGGAGGCGTCGAACTGCCACGCCAATGAGCCCCTCCCGGCTGTTCACCCCCGACCTGTTCACCATCGGCTACGAGGGCACCACGGTGGACCGCGTCTTGGCGGCATTGCGCCAGGCCGGGGTGGTCCATCTCGTGGACGTGCGCGCGGTGCCGAGCTCCCGCAAGCCCGGGTTTTCGCGCCGCCAGCTCGAAGCGGCGGCGGTGGAGGCGGGGCTCCTGTACACGCATCTGCGCGCCCTCGGCACTCCCAAGCCGGGACGCGACGCCGCGAGGCGCGGCGATGCGGCGACCATGCATCGGTTTTTCGGCGCTCATCTGAAGGCGCCCGAGCCGCAGGCCGAGCTGGCCCGCGCGGTGGCGATCAGCCGCGAGGCGCCCGTCTGCCTGCTCTGCTTCGAGCGCGACCACACAATGTGCCACCGCGACATTCTGGCGGGCCTGATCGGCGCCGGCACCGGCGCGCGGGTGACGCATCTGCGCGCCGAGGCGGTGTGATGCCGAACGGTTGTGGCCTCCGTCACCATCCGGTATCAATCGTCATGAACGAATCGCGCGCCCTCGGTCCTGATGGGAAAAAGCGATGACGGCGACGCTACTGCTGCTGCTGGTCGTTGTGGGCGTGCCTGCCTGGGTGGCGGTTGCCGGTCCGCCGGTATGGTTCGGCCGCGTGCGCGACCGTCTGTTGCAGACCACCAGCCTGGATCAGGTCCGCGCCGGGATCGAGGACAACGACGAACTTTACCGCTTCGCCCGCAAGAGCTTCGACAAAGCGGCCCAGACCACCAAGCCCGGCGCCCAGGTCGATCCCACCGCGGCCGCGGAGATCGCCGCGCTGAACGTCTATGTCGAGAAAACTCAGATCCAGCTTCGTCAGCGCGCCCTATGGTGCGGCATCGCCGCCGCCGGCTGCGTGCTGATGGACGTGATGGTAGCCGTGGTGGCGCTGGTCTGGTTGACCGGCGACAGCGCCGACCATACTGCCCAGGGGGCGGCCGCCTGGGCCGGGGTGGTGCTTTGGACGTTGCGCTCGGCCATTCTGGCGGCGCTCAGCTTCGGGCTGGTCTATGTGTTCACCTTGCTGGCGCGGCTGCTGTTCATCGCTGCCAACGCGGCGCTGGAGAAGCGCCATTCGCTTGGTTTCGGCAGGCTGTACGTGCAGATGAAAGTGCTGGCCGCCCCCGATCCGCGCCGCGCCACGCGGGCGCTGACCGAAACCGAATTGCTGCGCGCCTTCGGCTTGACTCCGCCGGCGCCGCCCGCCGAAGAGGCGCCGGTGCGCACCCTGGTCCTCCCGCCGCGGGGCGGGACCTCGATCCGTACCCTCGGGCCGGGGCGGGGTGGCGACGAAACGGACTCCTCTCCAGCGTCCTGAAGGGCGCGCGGGGGCAGGGTGTGAGCCGCATGGGTCCTCTCGGTCGCGTGATCGCTTATCACCCGACATCAAGCTTGCTCGCCAACCCGCTGTCGCCGCACATTGCGCAGCACGTCACGCGCCCTTCACGCCCTCGCGATCCCCAGCCAGGGAAATGCAGAACATGACCCGCCCGCTCATCGCCGTCCTTGCCGTCCTGCTGGCCCTGACGCCGGTGACCGCGCGAGCGCAGACCGAACAGCAAACTCTGGTGGATCGTGCCACCCTGGCGGTGCAGGAAATGCTCGGCCCCAACGCCAACGGCAACGATGCCCAAAACCTGATCCGGAAAGCCCGCGGGGCGATGATCTGCCCGCGTGTCTTCAAAGCCGGTTTCTTCGTCGGCGGCGAGGGCGGCGGCTGCGTCATGGTCGGGCGGTTGCAGACCGGCTGGACCGCGCCCGCCTTTTACGGCATGGGCAGCGGCAGCTTCGGCCTGCAGATCGGCATCCAGGATTCCCAGGTCCTTTTCATCGTGCTGACCGAGAAGGGCTTGCACGCCCTGCTGGACAGCCAGTTCAAGATCGGCGCCGATGCTGGGGTTGCCATCGCCACCATCGGGGCCGGCGTGCAGGGCTCCACCACCGCCGCCTTCCACGCCGATATCGTCGCTTTTTCGCAGGCCCGTGGCCTGTTCGCCGGCATTGCCCTCGACGGCGGCCTGATCAGCGCCCGCAGCGACTGGAACGAGGCCTATTACGGCCACCCGATCGGCGCCCACCAGATCGTGTTGCAAGGTGAGGGCAGCAATCCGGGCGCCGAACCGCTGCGCGAGGTGCTGGGTCGCTTCTCCGGCGAGTAGCCGAGAGCGCGGCGCTGGCGTAGCCTGTCCGGCGATGCGGCAGCCCGCCCCGTTCTGGAAGACCAGGCGCCTCGACGAGATGACGCACGAGGAATGGGAGAGCCTGTGCGACGGCTGCGGCCGCTGCTGCCTGCACAAGCTGCGCTACGAAGACACTGGCCTGCTCAGCTTCACCAACGTCGCCTGCCGCCTGCTCGACCTCGAGTCCTGCCGCTGCGGCAACTACTCACGCCGCCGCCGGCTTGTGCCGGACTGCGTCAACCTGACCGCGGCGGTGGTGGCCGAGATCGACTGGCTGCCGCCCTCCTGCGCCTATCGGCGGCTCGCCGAGGGCCGCGACCTGGCCTGGTGGCATCCGCTGGTCTCGGGAGACCGTGATACGGTGCACCGCGCCGGCATTTCGGTGCAGGGCCGCGCGGTCAGCGAGCGCCAGGCTGGCCCGCTGGAGCACCACATCGTGGAATGGCCAGGCCGCACGCCCCGGCCGCGGCGTGAGGGGCCGCCGGACCCCATCGCTCGGAAGAAACTGCCATGATGAAAGACGCCATGTTCGGCGGCGTGAATGCGGCCGTGCTGACCGCCATGAACGACGATTTGTCGGTCGACCTCGACCGCATGGCGTGCCACTGCGCCTGGCTGCTGGCCAATGGCTGCCACGGGCTTGCCGTGCTCGGCACCACCGGCGAGGCCAACAGTCTGGGCATTGCCGAACGGCTGTCGGTGCTGGAGGGGCTGGTGGAGCGTGACATCCCGGCCAAGGTTCTGCTGCCCGGCACCGGCACCACGGCGCTGACAGATACCGTGCTATTGACTAGGCGGGCGGAGGAACTGGGCTGCCGGGGGGCGTTGCTGCTGCCGCCGTTTTTCTACAAGGACCCCTCCAGCGACGGGCTGTTCACCTATTTTAGCGAAGTGATCCAGCGCGTCGGCGGCGGCATCCGCCTTTATTTGTATCATTTTCCCGCCCAGTCTGCGGTGCCGCTCGGCCTCGATCTGGTTGGGCGTCTGCTGCGTGCCTATCCGGGCAAGGTGAAGGGCATCAAGGATTCCAGCGGCGATTTCGCCAACACCCGCGCCTATGCCGCGCATTTCGCGCGCGATGGGTTTGAGGTGTATTGCGGCGATGACGGCGCTCTGCACGCCCTGCTGCAGGAGGGCGGCGCGGGCTGCATCACCGCGACCGCCAATGTGGGCAGCGCGGTCTCGGCCCTGGTCTACCGGGACTGGGACCGCCAGGCCGGGGCGGAGGCGCAGGTGAGGCTGGCGGCGATCCGCAAGGCGGTGACCTCGGCGGCGCTGATCCCGGGGCTGAAGGCGTTGGTGGCGCGACGGACGGGCGTTCCCGCATGGCGCAATATCCGCCCGCCGCATGTGCGGCTTTCGGCGGCGCAGGAGGCGGCGCTGTTGGCCGCATTTGATGCGGTTTAGCAATCAATGCCAGGGCTCTTCCCTAGACCCGCCTTGCGCGCAGCGCGGCTTCGGCACGACGGGTAGGGGCGCCTTCGAACCCATTCGTTAAGGTTCGGGGTCCAGCGGGGCTGCGGTTTCGTTGCGCTACAAGATCGCACGGAAGTCATTGCCTCCGCCGTCAAGAATCGCCAATCTAGGGGTGATGGAATCAGCAAATTCCGAAATCCTCTCACTCCCGGGCGGCCCCGCGCGGGTGCAATGGCGGCGCAGCCGGCGGGCGCGGCGGGTGAGCCTGCGGATCGACCCGCGTGGTGGTGCCGTGGTGGTGACTTTGCCGCCGCGGGCCGGCCGAATGGCCGGCATGGCGCTGTTGATGGACCACGCCACCTGGGTCGCCGAGCGGCTGGCGGCGCTCCCCAGCGCCATCCCCTTCGCCGACGGCGCCCTGGTGCCGTTGCACGGCACCAACCATCGCATCCGCCACGCGCCGGATGCGCAGGGCGGCGTCTGGGTGGAGCGCGGGGAGATCGTGGTCACCGGCGATGCCGCGTTTCTTTCGCGCCGCGTGACCGATTTCTTTCGTGCCGAAGCGCGCCGGCATTTTTCCGCCCTGGTCGCGGCCAAGGCGCACGCGGCGCAGGTGCGGCCCCGTCGCGTGGGGGTGAAGGACACCCGCAGCCGTTGGGGCAGTTGTGCCGCCAACCGCAACTTGGCGTTTTCCTGGCGTCTGATCATGGCGCCGCGCTTCGTGCAGGACTATGTGGCCGCGCACGAGGTGGCGCATTTGCGGCACATGAACCACGGCCCGCGTTTCTGGGCCCTGGTGGCAGACCTCACACCGCACACCGCGGCGGCGGTTGAATGGCTGCGCACGCAAGGGCCGCGCCTGCTGCGCGTGGGCTGATCCCCGCGCGGCCGGGGAGGATTTTCTGGACACATTGAGCAGGGTTCTGCGGGCTGCCGAGCGGGCGGCCCACTGGCACAGCGAGCAGCGGCGCAAAGGCGCTGCGCAGGAACCCTATGTCAACCACCTGCTGGAAGTGGCGCGTCTGGTCGCGGAGGCGACCGGCGGCGCCGACCCTGACTTGGTGGTCGCCGCCCTGTTGCACGATGCGGTGGAAGACCAGCCGGTCAGCCGTGCCGCCATTGCCCAGGAATTCGGCGAGGACGTGGCCGCGCTGGTGATGGAGGTCACCGACGACAAAACCCTGCCCAAGGAGCAGCGCAAGCGCCTGCAGGTGGAGCACGCGCCGGAGAAAACGCCGCGCGCCGCCATTCTCAAGCTGGCGGACAAAACCAGCAACCTGACCGCGCTGGCACTCAGCCCGCCGGCCAACTGGAACGCGGCGCGCCGGCTGGCCTATGTGCAATGGGCACGCAACGTGGCGGCCGGGCTGCGGGTGGAGAACCCCTGGCTGCGATCGCGTTTCGCCGATGCCGCCGATGCCGCCGAGCGTGCCGCGCGGGGGGCGTGACGCCGGTTACCGGTGTGTCCAGGCCAGCAGCCGGTCGCGGGCAGGCTCGCCCGTGCGGGCGCCAAGGGCAGCGGCGGCTGCGTTGACGGCGGAGACGATGCCGTCCTCAAACACCGAGCGCGCGTCGCCGATGCGGGCGGTGCCGGCGGCGACGGCGATGGCGGCGATGCCGCGGGCCTGAAGCGCCGGCAGGCGGCCGGTGCCGGCGTTGTCGATGCCGATGCCGGCGTCGTGAAAGCAGGCGGCGAAGGCTTCGGTGCGCAGCGCCATCTCCGCCCGCCCGCCGACCAGTCCGCCATGCGAGCCGGTCACCACGACCGCGCCGCGATCGGCCAGCGGCTCGGCCAGCGAGGCGGAGTCGATCAGCACGAGATGACGCCGCGCGCCATCTGGCCACTGCACGATCCGGGCTTCCGCCAGCGCCGTCAGCCTGGTGCGGCATAGGGGGGCACGGCGCAGGCGCTCGGCCGCCTCGGCGCATGTCATGTCCGGCCGCACGCCGAGCGCCTGCGCCTGGGTGTTGGCATGGCTGATGCGGCCGCGCGCCATCATGTCGTCGGCGTCGCCAACGCGGGCCGTATCATGGCTCACGGCGGCGGTCGGCACGCCCTGCGCGCCGAACAGGTCCAGTGCCGCAATTCCGGCGCGATCGCGCCCTACCCCGGCGTCGTGGAAGATCACCGCGCGGGCGCCTGACTCGGCCGCCAGCCAGGCCGCATAAAATCCGCCATGCGAGCCGGTGACCAGCACCGCACCCGCCACGTCATCCGGCAGTTTCGTCACGCTGGCCGCGACCGCGACCGGTGGCAGGTTCATCGCGCTCCCTCGCGTGGACGCGTCTTCCGCCCGCGTGCTAGCAACCTGAGGCACAAAGCGCCAGGAAACGCCATGGCCGACGACCGTCGCAACTCCGACATCCCCCGCCTGCGCGCCCATTTCCGCATGATGGGACGCATCCGCGCGCTGGAACAGGCGGCGCTGCGCGGGCTGGAGGAGAAGCTGGTACTTGGCGCCATCCATCCCTCGATCGGGCAGGAGGCGGTGGCGTCCGGCGTGGCGGGCAGCCTGCGGGGCGACGATATTCTGCTCTCCACCCATCGCGGCCATGGCCACACCCTGGCGAAGGGCGCGTCCGCCGAGGCGATGCTGCGCGAGTTGCTGGGACGGCAGGGCGGGTGCTGCGGCGGCAAGGGCGGGTCGATGCACATCGCCGATTTCGGCGTCGGCATGCTGGGCGCCAACGGCGTGGTGGCGGCCAATATCGTCATCGCCGCTGGCGCCGCGCATGCCATCAAGCTGAAAGGCGATGACCGCGTGGTGTGCTGCATTTTCGGCGATGGCGCGATCAACCGCGGGCCGTTCCTGGAGGGGCTGAACTGGGCCGCGGTGTTCGGCCTGCCGGTGCTGTTCGTCTGCGAGGACAATGGCTTCGCCGCCACCACCCGTGCGGCCAGCATGACCGCCGGCCCCGGAGCCTCGGCGCGTGCCAGCGCCTTTGGCATCCCGGCCGAGCAGGTGGACGGCAACGACGTGCTGGCGGTGGAGGATGCGGCGCGGGCGATGATCGCGTCCGTGCGCGGCGGCGGCGGGCCGCGCTTCCTGCATGCCTGTACCTATCGGTTGACCGGCCATACCGGCGTGGACCCGGCCGGGTACCGCCCGCAGGACGAAGTTGCGGAGAAGCATTTGGAGGAACCGCTGCTGCGCGCTCGCGACACTCTCCTCGATGCCGGTGTTGCAGAAGCCGAGCTGGATGCCGACGAAGCGGCGGCAGAGCGCGAAATGGCGGCGGCTTACCAAGCCGCGAAGTCCGCGCCCTTCCCGCCGGGAACAGACGCGTTTCGCGATGTGCAGGATATCGGCGCCCCCGTGCCGGAGGCCGCGTGATGGCGCGCATGACCTATCTGGAGGCATCCCGCCAGGCGCTGGCCGAGGAGATGCGGCGCGATCCGCTGGTCTGGGCGGTCGGCGAAGACCTCGGCCGCGGCGGCGTGTTCGGCCAGTATCGCGGCCTGGTGGACGAATTCGGCCCCGAGCGCATTTCCGATGCGCCGATCAGCGAGGCCGCCATCATGGGCGTCTCGGTGGGGGCGGCGATGATGGGCACCCGGCCGGTGGTGGAAATGCGGTTCTCCGATTTCGCGTTGTGCGCCATCGACGAGCTGGTGAACCAGGCGGGCAAGGCGCGCTTCATGTTCGGCGGCCAGACGCGGGTTCCCATTGTCGTGCGCGAGCCGGTCGGCATGTGGCGCAGCAGCGCGGCCCAGCACTCGCAGTCGTTGGAGGCATGGTATGCGCATGTCCCCGGTCTGGTGGTGTGCTGCCCGTCCACGCCCGCCGACAACAAGGGCCTGCTGAAGACCGCCATCCGCTGCGACGACCCGGTGGTCTATATGGAGCATAAGAACCTGTGGGGCTTTGAGGGCGACGTGCCGGAGGGAGAGCATCTGGTGCCGCTCGGCCAGGCGCACGTCGTGCAGGAGGGGTGCGGCGTGACCGTGGTGTCGTGGTCGGCGCAGCTGCATGTGTGCGTCGAGGCGGTGCACGGTCTCGATGCCGAGCTGATCGATCTGCGCACGCTATGGCCCTGGGACCGCGACACGGTGTTTGCCTCGGTTGCCAAGACCGGCCGGCTGCTGGTGGTGCACGAAGCCGTCACCGTTGGCGGCTTTGGCGCTGAAATCGCGGCGACGGTGGCGGAAGCGTTGCAGGTGCCTGTACGGCGTCTTGGCGCGCCGCGGGCGCACATCGCCTATTCCCCACCGGTGGAAGACGCGGTGCGGGTGACGGCACCGATGGTGGCGGCGGCGGTGCGCGCGCTGATCGCGCGCTGACAAGTCCGTGCAAAATATTCACCGGGAGACAAAGAGACAGAGAGACGCCTTGAACGAATCCTCTCCGTCTCTCCGTCTCTCCGTCTCCCGGTGAAACTTCGCTTTGCTGACGCGACGCATCGGAGCCCGGGTCCATGCCCACGAATGAAATGACCGGCGGCGAGGCGCTCGCCCGCATGATCCAGGCGCATCATGGCGGTGCCATGTTCGGCATGGGCGGCTTCCAGTTGCTGCCCTTCTACGACGCGGCCCGCCGCCTCGGCCTGAACCACCACCTGATCAACGACGAACGCGCCGCCGCCTTCATAGCCGATGCCTATGCCAAACTCTCCGACCGTGTCGGCCTGTGTGACGCCACCCTCGGCCCCGGTGCCACCAACCTGGTCACCGGTCTGGTGGAGGCGCTGAACGCCGGCTCGCCGGTGGTCGCCATCGTCGGCGACGCGCATCGCGACCACGCCGGCAAGAACATGACGCAGGAAACCCGTCAGGCCGACATCCTGCGGCCCGCCTGCAAGGACCTGATCCGTATCGAATCGGTGTCGCGCATTCCGGAGTTGATGCGCCGCGCCTTCCGCATTGCCACCTCCGGCCGGCCCGGCCCGGTGGTGGTGGTGGTGCCGGAAGACATCGCGCACGCCACCCACGGTTTTCCCGACGGCGCGTTCAGCGGGGATGCTGCCTGCGAGGCCGCACCCTCGGTTCGTTGCCGACCCGACGCCGACAGCGTGGCCCGCGCCGCGCGCGTGCTCGCCGGGGCCAGGCGCCCAATTCTGCTGGCCGGCGGCGGCGTGCATATCTCCGGTGCCGCCGAAGCGCTGACCGCTTTCGCCCGCGCCCTCAATCTTCCGGTGGCGCACACCATGACCGGCAAGGGCGCCATTCCCTGCACCGATGGGCTGAGCGCCGGCCTGTTCGGTCGCTATGACCGCATCGCCAACGGGTTCATTGCCGACTCGGATTTTGTGCTCGTCGTCGGCTGCAAGCTTGGCGAAATCGCGACGAAGCGCTTCACCGTGCCGCTGGCAGGAAAACCTATCGTCCACATCGACATCGTCGCCGAGGAATTCGGCCGCACCGTCGAGCCGGAGGTGTGCCTCTGGGGCGACGTGCGTGAAACCATCCGCGACCTGCACGCTGACCTGGCCAGCGACGCCCCGCGCATCCACGCGCGCCAGCAAGCCCACGCGGACTTGGTCGCGGCGAAGATGCAGACCTGGCGCGACGATGTCATGTCGCGCCTGACCAGCGACGAAACCCCGGTGAACATGGCGCGGCTGATGCACGAGCTGAACCGCATCATGCCCGACGATGCCATCCTCGTCGCCGATGGCGGGTTCGCCGCCCACTGGGGCGGGCTGCTCTACGACACCAAACGTGCCGGGCGCGGCTTCGTGCCCGACCGCGGCTTCGCTTCCATCGGCTACGGCCTGCCCGGCGCGATCGGCGCCGCCCTCGCCGCTCCCGGCCGCCGCGTGGTCGGCCTGACCGGCGACGGCGGCTTGAACATGATGCTGGGCGAACTGGAGACGGCGCGGCGCATGACGCTCGATATCACCCTGGTCGTGGTCAACAACGCCGCCTCTGGCTACGTGAAGGCGCTGCAGCACCTGATGTACGGCGCCGGCGCCTATCACGCCTCTGACCTGGCTGAGACGGATTATGCGCGCGTGGCGCGGGCGTTCGGCTGCACAGGGATTCGGGTGGAGCAGCCCGCCGCCCTCGAACCCGCGCTGCGCGCCGGGCTGACCAACACAGGGCCGACGGTGATCGACGTGGTGGTGACCCGCGATCCGGGCAAAATGCTGCCGGCGGTCGACAACCGCGCGGTGCAGGTGACGAAAGGCGACCGGCTCGCCTGATGTGGAGAAGCAACGACCATGCGTAAACGACGCTTCCAGCCGGGCCGGGCGCCGCGGCGGGCCGCTGGGAAGCAACCGTCGTGAAACTGGCGGGTCGCACCGTCCTGGTGTTCGGCGCCGGCAGCGCCGGCCCCGGCTGGGGCAACGGCAAGGCAGCCGCCGTGCTGTATGCCCGCGAGGGGGGGCGCGTGGTGGCGGTGGACCTGAACGCGGCGGCCGCCGAAGCGACAAGCGCGATCATTGCCGATGAAGGCGGCACCGCGATCGCGCTCGCCGGCGACGTGACGCGCGCCGGCGACATCGATGCCGTCCTTGCGCGCACGCTCGCCGAATTCGGCCGCATCGACGTGCTGCACAACAATGTCGGCATCACCGACATGGGCGGCCTGGACGAGGTCAGCGAGGAACGCTGGAAGCGGGTGCTCGACATCAACCTTACCGGCGTATTCCTGACCTGCAAGGCGGTGGTGCCGGTGATGCTGCGCCAAGGTGGCGGCGCCATTGTCAATATCTCGTCCATCGCCGGGGCGGTGATCAACCGCTATCCCTATTTCTCCTATTATGCCTCGAAGGCGGGATTGAACCATTTCACGCGCGGGACTCGCCGTGCAGTACGCAAAGCAGGGCATCCGTGCCAACGTGGTGATGCCCGGGGTGATGGACACGCCGCTGGTCCGCGCGCAGATCGCCGGCCAGTACGACGACGATGACGCGATGAAACGCGCCCGCGACGCCATGAGCCCGATGGGCCGCCAGGGCACCGCCTGGGACGTGGCGCGCGCATCCGTGTTCCTCGCCTCCGACGATGCGGCCTACATTACCGGCGTGTGCCTGCCGGTGGATGGCGGGTTGAGCTGCCTGTCGGGCTGACCGCCCGCCCGGCGCAAGACAGGGGGAATGCGATGCAGATCGGCGTGATCGGGCTCGGCCGAATGGGCGGCAACATCGTGCGGCGGCTGATGCGCGGCGGTCACCACTGCGTGGTGTTCGACACCAACGACGCCATCGTGCGGGCGCTGGCGGGGGAGGGTGCCACCCCGGCCGTGTCGCTCGCCGACCTGGTGGCGAAGCTGCGGCCGCCCCGCGCGGCCTGGGTCATGCTGCCCGCGGGCGCGGTGACCGAACAAACCGTGCAAGCGCTCGGCGCGCTAATGGATGCCGGCGATGCCGTCATCGACGGCGGTAACAGCCATTTCAAGGACGACGTGCGCCGCGCCCGCACCCTGGCCGGGCGAGGGGTGCAGTATCTGGACGCCGGCACCTCGGGCGGCGTGTGGGGCCTCGACCGCGGCTACTGCCTGATGGTGGGCGGCCCCGCAGCCGCATTCGACCGGCTGGAGCCGGTCTTTGCCACTCTCGCCCCGGGCACCGGCGACATCCTGCCGTCGCCCGCGCGCGCGGGCCACGACGGGCGTGCCGAGCAGGGCTATCTGCACGCCGGCCCCTCCGGCGCCGGGCACTTCGTCAAGATGATTTATAACGGCATCGAATACGGCATGATGCAGGCCTTGGCCGAAGGCTTCGACATCCTGCGCAACCGCGCCGCCGACAGCCTGCCGGAGGACGAACGCTACGACTTCAACCTGGCGGACATCGCGGAGCTCTGGCGCCGCGGCAGTGTGGTGTCGTCCTGGCTGCTGGACCTGAGCGCGGAGGCGCTGGCGAAGGACGGAGAGCTTGCGAGTTTCTCCGGCCAGGTCGCGGATTCCGGCGAAGGACGCTGGACGATCGAGGCGGCGATCGAGGAGGGAGTGCCGGCGGCTGCGCTGTCGGCGGCGTTGTTCGTGCGTTTTCGCTCGCGCCAGGAGCATGGTTTTGCCGAGAAGATGCTTTCGGCCATGCGGCTTGGATTTGGTGGGCACGTCGAGGCGAAGACATAAGGAAACAAGGCCAGGGCTCTGCCCCTGGACCCCGCCAAGGGCCGTAAGGCCCTTGGAACCCAATTCCTTACGTCGTCTCCGCCCCAATCACGCGCCAGGCTTTGGCAAACGCCTCCGCCATCGTCTCTGCCGGCACCGCGCCAGAAAACAGCACATACCGACCCATGACGAAGGTCGGCACGCTATCCAGCCCGCCGCGCCGGGCGGCCTGATCCTCGGCCAGCACCTCCTGGCGCTCGTCCTCGCCGGCGAGCATGGCGGCAACCACGAGCGGGTCGAGCCCGGCGCCGCCGGCGAGCCTTGCCAGCGTGGCGTGGTCACCGATATCGGCGCCCTCGGTGAAGTAGCCGCGGAACAGCGCTTCCACCACCGTATGCTGCACTTCATGGCGCCCCGCCAGGCGGATCACCCTGTGGGCATCCACCGTGTTGGGAATGCGACGGATCAGGTCGTGACGGAACGCCAGCCCGACGGCCGCTCCGGCCTCGGTCACCTTCGTGTCCACTTCCGTCGCGCGCGTCCGGGAGCCGAATTTCTGCACCCGGTAGTCGTTTCGGTCGGCGCCGCCGGTCGGCATGTCGGGGTTGAGCTGGAACGGGGTCCAGCCGACCGCGAAGCGCAGGCCTTGGGCGGCCAGCACCGGCAACGCCAGGTCCAGTTGGCGCTTGCCGATCCAGCACCACGGGCAGATGGCGTCGGAAATCACGTCGATGCGGCCCTGCCGGGCGGCTGTGGCGTCCATTGGGGACTCCTTGTTGTTGGGCGTCGGGCCGGGATTGTCGGCCTCGGTGGAGCGGTTCTGGCGGCCAGGTCCCGATAACGTTCGCGGGCGCCGGCCGCGGCCGGGCGTCAGAGCAGCCCGCTGCAGATATCCATGAAGTGCGGCACATCGACCATCACATCGTCGAACTGCGCGTGCCCGGCCGGCAGCGTCCGGTCGGCGATGTAGGTCGCATACGGGCATTCCACCCCGGCCGCGACAACGTAAAACGCGGGGGTGCCGTAGCGTTGCGGGAAAATCTCGATCACCTTGGTTCCGGGCATGGCAAACGCCAGATTGCTGAGGCCGGCACCGTGCAGGCCGACGATATGCGACGCATAGGAGAAAGTGGTTACCTGTTCGGCCAGGGATAGATCGGACAGCGTGACCATGCGATAGCCCAACGGGGTCAGCGCGGCGGCCAGTTCGGCATCGTTGGTCACTTTGCGGCGCGCGGCGTCGGCGCGCGACACATAGATCTTTTCGCGCTTTCGTCCCGCCGCTCCGGCTTCCATGATCGACGCCAAGCCGACAGTGGAGCGAAGATAAGACAGCGCCCATGGCGCCGCTTTTTGGATCGGATGCGGTACCACGCGCAGGTCGCTCGGCACCAGCAGTTCGCGGCCGCGCACCGCCCGGAAATCGCCCAGCGCGATGATACGGGAGTCGTCAAAGCCGCACATCCTGAGCGAATCGCGCTGAAAGGAGGCGACCAGCGGGGTGGTGACGACATAGGCTGTAGGTCGGTGGGCCCAGAAGCCGAGGAAGGCAAGGCGTGGCAGCCAGTCGATCAGCCAATGGCAGAAATTCAGCGGCCGGATATCATCGGAAATCGGAATGACGAGTCCGTCGATGAATGGCGCCTCGGCGAGCACGCTCGGCACGTCGAAATCATAGTATTGGAACAATTCACCGTAGCGGGAGCTGACATCCTGCACGATCGAGCCGCCATCCGCCGCGAAGACCAGGGAGGCACCGAAGAAGTGGCCAATATAGCCGTTCGAGATCGCAAGAATTTTGTAATCGGGGCTAAAGGCGACATGGTTGCCGGCGGAGCCGAAGCAGTCCGGTTGGCCGTTGGTGTGCATCGGTGGCGTGAGCGGGCGCGGATTGGCATGCTGGATCGGTCGCCATTGTCCGCCAAGTTCCTCCACCGTCCTGATGCCGACCTGGGCGTTGCGCAGCGGCGGCAGAATGGCGCGGACCTGCGTGAGGGTTGCGCCCACACTCGCATCATGGCCGCTAACACGTCCAAGCCCGGCGCGTTCACCGAGTTGCTCAACCGCCTCGGCTTTGCCGACATGCAGCGACAGAGGGTCCGTGTTCATGGGTTCGGAATCCCTGGGTAAACCATTCGGGGACGCGGGCCAGCCCGCAACGCCGGCGTAATCATTGCGGCTGAAATCGCCCGCTTGTCAATGTCTTGAAACGTTTTGTCCAGGGCCATCGGTTGTTGGGCAGGGGAGTCGCATTTCGAATTCGCTTGACGATGGATTCGTGCTTGCCCGACGCGAGCGTGATCGACTCTCTACGCGAGGGTGTGATCACCACCATGGCGGGAGGGCACCTTGGATCAGTTTGTCGCTTGTTGGGAGGGTCTGGAGGACCCGCGGACTGGCAATGCCGGTCTGCACGACTTCCACGAACTCCTGATAATCGCGCTGTGCACCGTCTTGTGTGGTGGCCAGTGCGCGATGGACATGGCCCGGTTCGCGCGGTCGAAGGAGGCATTCCTGCGCGGCTTTCTCAATCTTGAGAATGGCCTTCCTAGTCATGACACGTTCAGCCGGCTGTGTCGGTTGATTGATCCGCAGCAGTTTGCTGCGGCATTTCAGCAGTTCATGGTGAAATTCGCTGGAGCGGTTCGAGGTGTGGTGGCGATCGATGGCAAGGTGCTCCGCCGTTCCTTCGATCGCGCCAGCGGTAAATCGGCGCTGCACATGGTCAGTGCCCGGGGGTGCGAGCAACGCGTGGTACTCGCGCAGGTCGCCACCGACGCCAAATCGAACGAGATCACGGCGGTGCCGAAGCTACTTTCGATGCTCTCGCTGAAGGGTACGATTGAGGTGGACCCCATTCACTGGACAGTTTGGCAGCCTCGATAAGCTTGGCCCGGGTTACCCCTACGCCGCCAACCTGTGCCCGACTGGCAGCCCTGCCTGGGCTTCCGCCGGGGTCCGTCCGCCAAGTGCCGAATGTGGCCGCCCGGCGTTGTAGTATTCGATCCACCGTCCAAGACCAGCACGCGCTGGCTGCGGGTCTCGAAGGCATTCATGTAGACGCACTCATACTTCAGTGACCGCCACAGCCGCTCGATGAAAACGTTGTCCATCCAGCGCCCACGACCGCAATGGTCGTTGACGTGTCACCGGTTGCCTATCCTGGTGACGGGATATACTGGCATGGCTTCGTGTCGGGCGCCGGCGAGGTCACGGTGAAAGTGTGCGCTGCGGTGGCAGAAGTGCCGATTGCATCGGCCTACAACGTTCGGGTTATGCGGTAGCCGGCTTGATTTCGCAAACAGGTGCCGTGGCGCGATGCGCTGTGACCCGGGCGAGTTTAGGAATGTGAATATCACGAGGTCAAAATAGTAGCAGTCATCTCCGCATCGGTCAGAAACAGGCGCTCGTGTTTCTGGCGTTCACTCCAGTGCAGCCCCGGTTTGCGGTAGCCATAATGCCTATGATTCAGGAACGGCGCCCGCGCGGGGTCGCGCGGTATCGCATAGGCTAGCACCGTGTCATGATATTGCTGGCGGAGCAGGATCGGCAACCGCGAGCGGTCAAACAGCACAACCGAGATCGCCCAGGGACCGGTGACGACGACGGTGTTGTAGGGAACATGCTCGGTCGAGTTTCGTTCGTTCTCAAACTGGCGTGCCAGGTTCCGAGACACTGCCCAGATGATGTCGCATGCTGGCTTGGCGCCTTTGCGCGCAAGCAGGACGGAACTAGGCAACGCAAGATCCCCATCGAACGAGTGCAGAGCCGGTTGGTCGATCACCACCATTTCATACACACACAGTTGCGAGATCAGATGGGCCAGCGCGATCGGGTTTGCCGTGCCGACGTGGAAGTCGACGTACATTCCGCCATGCGCCTCAAGAAGCAGCAAACGCGCCACGTCCGCGCGGGCCGCGGGGAGCCGGATACGTCGGTAGAGGTCAACCAGTTCGGCGCCATACTGCGCGGCGATCGGCAGCACGTCCCGGTCGGTGAAGATGCGGACGTCCCGGCAAACGGTTCGCCAGTCGGCAATGTTCGGCAGCGCATCCGGCAGCGGCCCGTGCCAGTAAGTGAAGATCATATCTGGCTTAATATGTCCTGTTCCATTGGCCATGCGTGGTCGTAGGGACGCAGCGATTTGTCGGCAGCCCGGTCTGCGAGCCGGCCGGCGAAAGCGCCCAGCCGAGCGCGGGGCCGGCCAGCTACCAACCGAGCCAGCCAAAAGCGCCACGCGAGCGTTCCGGTGCGGGTTTCTTTGCCGCTTCTGATACCGGGGCTTGTTCCGCCGCCGCCGGCTGAGCAGGTGCGGCCGGCTCCGCCTCTGCGTGCGGCTCGGGCCCGGCGGGCGCCGCGGCGGTCGGTTGCTGCGTGCGCAGTTCGGCCTGAATCCCGGCGAGCGCATGCGAGTCCGGCCACCGGTCACGCGCCAGTTCGACAAGGCGCAATGCGGCTTCGGCGTCTCCGCTGCGCAGCAGGGCGAGCGCGCCGTTGACGTAGCCCTTCTCGTCGTCCGGTCGTGCGGTCCGGAACCGCTCCCACCATGACGCGGCATACCCCCACTCGCCGGCCTGGGCTGCCAGGTCGGCCGCATCGCCCCACAGTGACGGATGGGGTTTGCCGACGGAGGCCAGCAGGTCGCCCGCTTCGGCGAAATGGCCGAGGCTCCAAAGCGCGCGCAACTCGCCGGCCGGCCCGTACGGGTGATCGGGCCAGGTCGTGCGGACTACCTGCCAGCGCGTCAGGGCCGCCGCCGTGTCGCCCCGCGCTTCTGCCGCGCGGGCAAACATATTGGCGACCCAGAAGTTGCCTGGAACTGCCTCGACGGCCGCGGTTGCCGCGGCCTCGGCCTCGTCGACCTGACCTAGGGTCAGGAGTGCCTGCACAAAATCTGCGTGGGCATCGCCGAAATCCGGGAACCTGTCGCGCACGTCGGCGAACCGCGCGAGCGCGACCTCGTGCTCGCCACGCCAGCGCGCCACCCAGGCATACCCGCGGGCAATCCAAGGTTCCTGCGGGAAGGCCTCGACTCCGCGCAGCAGCACGTCATCGGCCTCGTCGAAGTGCTTCCATTGCGCCAGTTGCTCGCCACTGCGGATGAACGCCTGCGCGGTCCCCCCAAACTGCCTGACGACCTCGGTGTGCAGGATGCGGACCGCCCCGCGGCGGTCGCCGCTTGCCTCCGCCTCGGCCGCCCGCGTCAGGGCGGAGTCTAAAGTTTCAAAAGATGTATGATCTGCTTCAGTTGCCATGCCGCACCTGCTGTGGTTCGCCCCGCGAGGCTCCGTCAGTGCGGCATCATTAGCGTGGACCGCGCGGCTGCGGCAAGCACGGATACTGATCACGGGCGAAGCGATCAAATTCACCACGGCGGAAATCAGGTTTTGATTATTACAGAGCTTATTATTACATACCCAGAAGGCAATGCGGGCCGCTCATGGCCGCCGGTCGCGTTCATTTGGGTACCGTCGGTTTGCGGGGCAGGGGATCGGGTTGCCGGCCTGGACGCAAATGCCCGCGCCGCTCTATGCATGCCTCCGTGAACCAAGTCCTGGAGCGTATGATGAACAAGGCTGGGTGGCGCGAATTCGTTTATTGGCTTTCCAAGGCTCCGGCCCATCTGTCGATGTCGGATTCAGATGTTGCTGAAGCGCTTTGGCAGCGTCATCCGCGGCGGCAATTTCTCAAGGCGCTTCCCGTGAACGCCAAATTATTGGACATCGGAGCCGGCAGCGGCGGACTTTCTTTCTGGCGTGGTGGCAAGCCGGAACGGTGGGACATCCAGTTTTACGGGACCGACTTCGCTGTGGGCGAGCATCACAATAATTACGTGGCGTGGGAGGCGACGAATCTCGACGAGCGGATGCCGGCGTTCCCTGGCGTGCAGTTCGACGCATTCATGGCGTCCCATGTCATCGAGCATCTAGCCGCGCCCGAGACTCTCATCGCCTACATGGCCGGCGTGGCTGCCGAGGGGGCGCGGGTCTATTTCGAATGGCCGGCGCCCAAGACCGTCGATTTTCCCTCTCGCGATGAATTTCACGCGGCGACCGGATGTTCATTGTCCACCCTCAACTTCTACGACGACAGCACCCATCGCATGCCGCTGGAACCCGCGCTTATTGCCGGCATGCTGGAGGCAAACGGCTTCGCAGTTGTGAATGGCGGGGAGATCGAACTTGGCGAGATCGCCATCGAGGCGATGGCCCGCGGGCGCGACCGCAACAGCGACATGCAGACTGGCCTGTGGTGCGCGACCGGGTGGGCGACCTATCTGCAAGCTCAGCGCATATCGCAACGGACGCGCTCGGCGGCCTTGCCCGAACCAACCGCATCGCCGACCAGTCAAAACTGCCGCAACAATCGCTCAATGTAGTCGAGTTCGGGCTGCGGCCGGCTCTTCTCGGCCTCGCGGCGGCGCAGTTCTTCCTGAATGGCGTGGGCGCGCGCCTGCTCCATTTCGTCGGGCACACGCACGCCGCCCTCATCCGGGTTCTGCCCGGCGCCCCCGTCGCGCAGCCGGCGGCCGAGCGGGTCGCGGCGCTCGTCGGCCCGCCTTTCGCCCGGGTGGCGGCCGTCCCGGCTCCAGGCCCGGCCGTTTTGCTGGCCCTGACCGTCCTGGCCGTCGCCTTGCCCGCTGCCATCCGCGTCGCCGGCGGCCTGGCCGTCGCCGTCCTCGTCGTCATCCTCGTCGCCGCCCTGGTCCTGCTGGCGGCCGAACTGCTGGGCGAGTTGCTGGCTCATTGAGCGGCCGCCCTGTTGCAGCGCCTCGATGGCCTTCTGGATCGCCGCCGAGGCGGCGGTATCATCGCCGCTGTCCAGCGCCCTGACCGCCTCGCGCATGGCGATGTCGGCATCGTTCAGCGCCTCCGGCACTTTGCCGGTCAGGTCGCCATATTGCTGCATCAGCACGCCCAGAACCCGGCGCAGTGCCTGCTGGGTACGAGTGTCGCCCTGGCGCTGCTGTTCGGCGGGCGCGGGGGGCAGGTTCTGCGGTGCCTGCGCATGCAACGCCGCCGGCGCCGCGAGCACGCCCAGCAGGCCGAGCCACATTACCGGGCTCATGGCCGCCGCAGCCCGGGTCCGAAGGGGTTTGCACCGGTGTTGCCGCGGCTTTCGGCATGATCGAGCAGCGTGCCCAGGCGCTGCACAATGTCCTGCAGCGCGTTCATTTGCTGTTGCCCGCGCTGCCGCCGCTCGGCGCGCTGGCGCTCGCGCTCGGTCATCCGGCCGTGGTCCGCCGGCATGTTCTTCATCTCGTCCAGCATCCGCTCCAATTCGGCGAATGTATCGCGTGCCGCGTCCATCTGCCCCTCGCGCGCCGCCTCGCGCATCTGCTCGGCCAGGCGCTGCATGTCGCTGGTGTCCCGCCGGTGGACGTCAGGATTGAACACTGGCGACTCGGGGTTCCGTTGCGCCTGCTCCGCCAGGGCCAGCAGGTGGTCGCGCAAGGCGTCCTGCACATCCTTCATGCGGCGGTCGATCTCGGCCGGATCGGTCTTCTGGCCGCGTTGCTCCGCCTCCAGCGCCTCGTGCAGCGCCTGGCGCGCCTGCTGCAGCGCCAGCGCGGTGCGTTCGGTCACACCTTCCTCCAGATAAATCGCCAGTTCCCATAGCCGCGCCTGCGCCTCGTCGATCGCGGCGGCGCCATAGCCGCGCGCCAGCAGCGCCGCGATGCCGCGCAGGTTGAGGAACCCGCCGCTGTCGTTGTCCCATACCTCGGACAGCGCCGAGAGCCGGTCGAGATCCTGGATCGGCGTCAGGCGGTCGTCGGGTTTCAGTGTCAGTTGCTTGCGGATGTCCAGCAGCGCCAGTGCCACCGGGTTCTGGAACTCACGCTCCGGCAGCACGAAGCTTTCTTCCGCGCTGGTGCCGGTCAGCCCCGGCGCGTCGCGCGCCACCAGCTGGCCGATGACGGTCAGTCCGGCCCAGGGATGCGCGGTCAGGTCCTGCACGCGCGTCCCCCGGGCCGATTTCGGGCTGCCGCCGGGCAGCGGAATCGGCACCACCAGGGCCGGCGCCCCCGGCCGGTCGCGCAGATGCAGCTCGGCGTTCAGGCTGGTCACGCCATAGGCGTGGCTGACCTGCCAGGGCAGCCGTGTCTGCGGCGTGCGCCCGCCGCCACGTGAAGGTCCCGGCGGCAGCGGCCAGAACACAACTGGCGCCGCGTCGGCGACCACGCTGAGGTTCCAGCCGGCGATCTCCCGCCCGCCGCGCCCCACCGAAAGCCGCCCGCCGGACGCCAGATCAAGATCTGCCTGGAAACTCTCGCGGTCCAGCGCCTGGAATGCGCGGGTCGCGCCGGCCAGGGCCAGGGTCGGCTCGCCGCTGCCACCGGTCACGTTCACCGTCAGGTGCGAGCCCGCTGGCACGCTCACCGCCCCGCCGGCGTTGTTCAGAAACACCGGCGCGAGCCCGGTATAGGCCGGTGGCGTGATCCAGGCCTGCAACTGCAAGGCGGGCGGCGCCGGCGGCGGCACAAATGCCGGCTGCACGGCGCGCAGCAGGCGCGACGGCGCCTCGCTGCCGGAAATCACCAGGCATGCGGCCAGCGTCACTGCCAGCAGGCCACGCAGGGCGCGCTGGTCATGTGCCGCCAGCCCGGGCCGTGGCAGACCAACCCGCAACCGGCCGAGCTGCGCCCTTGTCCGCGCCAGATGCGCCGCCCACAGCGTCTCTGCCCCTTGCAGCGCCGGCCAGTCTTGCAGCACCGCCAGCGGCCGGTGGCGCAACCCCGAATCCTGCTCCAGCCGCCGGTCCACCTCGGCCTCTCCCGGTGGCTTCACCTGCCGCAGACCCCGCACCAGCAGCCAGGACATCGCCAGCCCGGTCGTCAGCAGCAGCAGCAGATGCGCCAACGGCGGCATGGCGCCGGGCAGCTCCAGCAAAGCCGCGCACAGGAACGCCCCCAGCACCCCCGCGGGCGGCCACAGCACCGGCCAGACCCGCTCGAACAGCAGCACCGCGCGGGCCAGGGCGCGCCGCCGGCGCAGACCAGGAACCGGCGGATGGAGCGGCCGCTCGGTCGTCGCCGGCCCGGCGGTCATGCGGCCAGGCTCACGGGATGAACACCGGAACGCGCTCTCCGGCCCACAGATCGGCGAGCTTCTGGCGCTCGCGGATCACCGCCCAGCGATCGCCGTCCACCATGGCGACCGGCGCCAGCGGCCGCCCATTGTAGGTGGAACTCATCACCGCCCCGTAGGCGCCGGCGTCCAGCAAGGCCACGCGCGCCCCCGGCGCAAGCAGCGGCAGCACCCGGCCGCGCGCGAAAGTGTCCGAGCTCTCACAGACCGGCCCGACCACATCGACCGGCGCAGTCGCCGCCACGGCGTCGCGACCGGCGAGCGGCACCACCCCATGCCAGGCGTCGTACATGGCCGGACGAACCAGATCGGTCATGGCGGCATCCAGCACCACGAACCGTCCACCCTTCACCAGCAGCACCTGTGCCAGCAACACCCCGGCCGGGCCAACCAGCCAGCGGCCAGGCTCGACCATCAGCTCCAGCCCGAGCCCGCCGAACGCGGCGCGGATGGCGCCGGCCAGTGCCGCCGGCGAGGCGCCCGGCTCGTCACGGTAGCCGATGCCCAGACCGCCGCCGCAATCCATCCGCCGCACCGTCAGTCCCTGCGCCCGCAAAATCCGCACCAACTCGGCCGCCCGGGCAAAGGCGGCGCAATACGGGGCCATCGACATGATCTGGCTGCCGATGTGCAGCGCCAGCCCGACCGGCTCGACGCCGGGCAGGCCGGCCGCACGGGCGTACACTGCCGCAGCATCACGAAACGAAATGCCGAACTTGTCCTTCGCCGTCCCGGTGGTGATCTTGGCATGCGTGCCGGCGTCCACATCGGGATTGATGCGCAACGCCACCCGCACACTGCGCCCCAGCGAGGTGGCGAGCGCGGCAACGATGTCCAGTTCCTCGGCGCTTTCGATGTTGAGCTGATAAATGTCCTCGGCGATCGCCAGCCGGATTTCGCCCGCGGTCTTGCCGACGCCGGAAAACACGATGTCGCCGGCGGCAATCCCGGCTTCGCGGGCACGCCGCAACTCGCCCTCGCTAACCACGTCGGCGCCGGCGCCGCCCTGCGCCATCAGCCGCAGCACCGCGAGGTGGTCGTTGGCTTTCACCGCGTAATGCACCCGCGCCAGACCCGCCAGCGCCGCCTGCAACTCGGCCAGCCGGGCCCGGATGGTGCCGGCGGAATACACCCAGCTTGGGGTGCCGAGCACATCGGCAATTCTCGCCAGCGGCACCTGTTCAAGCACCAGCCCGTCCATGGCGTGCAGGGACAAATGCGGCCGCGCGGCGATCAGAGCGGCGACCGTGGGTTCTTCCTCATTCGCGGCTGGGGCGGGTGCAACCATGGTTATATCGTAAGGCGGATCGGGGCTAAAGCAAGGAAGGCCGGGGCTCCGCCCTGGGACCCGCCGTCGCCCGAAGCGCGCCTCCGGCGCGACTGGCATTGGCGCCTTGGAACCCACTCCGAAGAACATCTATGAGCTTGCGCGGGCCAGCATCCATTGGCGGCGTTGGTGGCCCCAACTGCCCTGGCCGGTCAGGAACGTCACCCAGCCCCAGGCCGCGGCGACGTGGCGCAACAATTGGAAACTGAACGGCTCGACCAGCGCCGCCAGAAAAGCCGCGCCGAAACGCGCCCGCGTGCGCCCGCCAGACCAGCGGCGATAGAGATGTACGAACCAGAGATTCAGGGTGAAATCGAGCAGAATCTTGGCGCCGATCACGCCGCCCACTGGCAACGCCACCGCCAGATGGCCGGTGGCCAGATACGCCAGCAGCAGCGCAAACGCGGACAGGCCGTAGATCGGTTGCAACGTGTCCATCGCCTTCACGGGCAGCATCCGCGTGCCCAGCCGCCCGTAGCCGGGATCGCCGACCATGTCGCGATACCACCACTGCGTTTGCAAAAAACCGCCGAACCAGCGGCGGCGCTGGCGCAGAAACGCCGGGATGGTGGCCGGCGCGTCGGTGCGGGCCCGCGCCTCGCCCAGCACGGCGGTGCGCCAGGTCAGCCCTCGCTGCACGCCGCTGCGTCGCAGCCGGTGGATCAGTTCATAGTCCTCCACCAGACAACCGGGATCGAAGCCGCCGACCGACAGCACCGCCGCACGGCGGTATCCGGCAAAGGCGCCCGAAATCAACAGCAGCCCGTCGGCGCGCATCCAGGCGTAGCGCGAGAGGAAGTTGCGGATGTATTCATAGGTCTGGAACCATTGCAGCACCCGTCCGTCCAGGCGTGGCCCGCACTCCGGCGCCAGCAGCCCGGTTGCGGCCACCAGGGCGGGATCAGCGGCGAAGGCCGCGCGCATGGCCGCCACCGCGTCGCGGTCGAGCAGCGTATCGGCGTCGACCGTCATCGCCACCTCGGTGCCGATGACGGCGATGGCGGCGTTCAGCGCCCGCGCCTTGCCGCCATGCGCCAGCCGCAGCCAGCGGAGCGTCGGATACGTGGCACTTGCATCGCTGACACCGCCGGGCGGCGGCGGCGCCAGGCCGTAGCGCTCCGCCAGCAGACGGCCGGTCGCGTCGGTCGAGCCGTCGTCGGCGATCAGGATTTCCTCCGGCGGATCGCTCTGCGCCAGCAAGGCGGCCAGGGTCTGCGGCAGGACCGCTGCCTCGTTATGGGTCGCGACAATCACCCCGAGGGTGGTCGGGGTGGCGTCCGGCGGCGGCGCGGCGGCGGGCCGGGGCCGGGCCAGCGGAAAGGTCTGCCACATCACGAACAACAGCAGACATGTATCGTAACCGACATAGACCATTCCGGTGGACCAGGCGAACGGCCCGTCGGCGATGGCGGCGCGGGCCAGCAGCGCCAGCCACAAGGCGGTGACGCCGCCGTGGATCAGCATGCTGCGCAGCGGGGTCGGTGGTGGCGCGAAGCGCGGCGAGACGGCGTTGCGCTTGTCTTCCAGCGTCAGCATAGTCGCGGTCTGTCCTTCCGGAGCTGCCCGTGTCCATCCACATGTGATGCGTCCCGGCATGCCAGCAACCACGCACGGGTCCGCCGCATGACCATTCCCGCCCGCTACACCCGCGTTGCCGCCATTTTGCACTGGCTGATGGCGTTGCTGATCTTGGCCAATGTCGTGCTGGGCGTCTGGGCGAACCATGCGCCGGATGCCTGGGTGCGGCCGATGATCGACACCCATAAATCCATCGGTATCACCGTCCTGGGGCTGGCGCTCATGCGTCTGCTGTGGCGGTTTTCGCATCCGGCGCCGAAGCTGCCGGAGACCTATGCGCGCGGCGAGCGGCTGGCGGCGCATGGCGTGCATTTTCTTCTCTACGTGTGGATTTTCGCTCTGCCGATCACCGGCTGGCTGCACGATTCAGCCTGGAGGGAGGCGGCGGCGCATCCGTTGGTGCTGTTCGGCGTGGTGCCGTGGTTTCGCATTGGCCTCATCGAGGGTCTCGATCCGGCCGTCAAGGAACCGCTGCACACGCTGCTCGGCAGCGTGCATTTCTGGTTCGGGTATCTGCTCTACGGTTTGTTCGCGCTCCACGTTGCCGGCGCGCTGAAGCACCAGTGGCTAGATGGCGAGCCTGAGCTCCAGCGCATCAACCCGTTCGGCCGAGGACAAAAGTAGCGGGGTCCAGGGGTCCACCGACCCCCGGTGGGGCCAGGGCAGAGGCTTGGCATTCCTTCGTTCTTCACCCGATTGCCCAGCCGCACCGGGCCCGACGGCTTGCGCAACCGCCGCGCCCGGCGTTACCTCCAGGTTTCGAACTGGCCCGGAGTGCCTCGCCCATGCAAGTCAAGGACGTGAAGAAGGTGGTGCTCGCCTATTCGGGCGGGCTGGACACCAGCGTGATCCTCAAATGGCTGCAGACCGCCTACCGCTGCGAGGTGGTTACCTTCACCGCCGATCTCGGCCAGGGTGAGGAGCTGGAGCCAGCGCGCCGCAAGGCTGAGATGTTCGGGGTGAAGGAGATTTTCGTCGACGATTTGCGCGAGATTTTCGTCCGCGATTTCGTCTTCCCGATGTTCCGCGCCAATGCATTGTACGAGGGTCAGTATCTGCTGGGCACCTCGATCGCCCGCCCGTTGATTGCCCAGCGGCAGATCGAAATCGCCGAGCTGGTCGGCGCGGATGCGGTTGCGCACGGCGCCACCGGCAAGGGCAACGACCAGGTGCGCTTCGAACTCAGCTATTACGCGCTCAAGCCCGACATCAAGATCATCGCGCCGTGGCGGGAATGGGACCTGACCAGCCGCACCAGGCTGATCGCGTTCGCCGAGCAGCACCAGATCCCGATCGCCAAGGACAAGCGCGGAGAGGCGCCGTTCTCGGTTGATGCCAACCTGCTGCATTCTTCCTCCGAGGGGAAAATTCTCGAGGACCCCGCGGTGGAGGCCGACGAGATTGTCTACCAGCGCACTATCCGGCCGGAGGACGCGCCCGACCGGGCCACCGTGATCGCCCTCGATTTCGCCCACGGCGACCCGGTGGCGATCGACGGCGAGAAACTGTCGCCGGCCTCGCTGCTGACGAAGCTCAACGCGCTGGGAAAGGCGAATGGCATCGGCCGGCTGGACCTGGTGGAGAACCGTTTCGTGGGGATGAAAAGCCGCGGCGTGTATGAAACGCCGGGCGGCACCATTCTGCTGGCGGCGCACCGCAGCATCGAGAGCATCACCCTCGACCGCGAGGCGGCGCATCTGAAGGACAGCCTGATGCCGCGTTACGCCGAGCTGCTCTACAACGGGTTCTGGTTCAGCCCGGAGCGGCGGATGCTGCAGGCGCTGATCGACGAGAGCCAGAAATCCGTGTCGGGCCGGGTGCGCCTGAAGCTGTATAAAGGGAACGTGACCTGCATCGGACGCGAGAGCCCGAACAGCCTGTATTCCCTGCAGCACGTGACCTTCGAGGACGATCAGGGCGCCTACGACCAGGTCGATGCCAAGGGCTTCATCAAGCTGAACGCGTTGCGGCTGCGGCTGGGGGCGATCGCCGGGCGCAGGGGGGGAGCTTATAGGTCATGACCATATCGATGTATCAGGCATCTGTGCCACTGTTCCGCTCGCTCCTCGGCGCGTTGTCGGGGGTGCTGGACAAGGGGGCGGCGTTCTGCACGGCGAAAGGCGTCGATCCCTCGGTGCTGCTCAACGACCGGCTGGCGCCTGACATGTTTCCGCTGAGCCGGCAGGTGCAGATCGCCGCCGACATGGCGAAGGGCGGGGTGGCGAGGCTGGCCGGGGCCGAGGTGCCGAGCTGGGAAGACAATGAACAAACATTCGACGAGCTGAAGGCGCGGATCGTCAAGACGCTGACATTCGTCGACGGGTTCACGCCGGAGCAGATCGACGGCAGCGAAGGGCGCGAGATCGTGTTGGTGATGCGCGCGGGCGAGGTGCGGTTCACTGGCCAGCGCTACCTGATCGGCTTCGTCATTCCCAACGTCGCGTTTCACTGTGCCACCGCCTACAACATCCTGCGGCACAATGGCGTGGACGTGGGCAAGCGGGACTTCCTGGGGATTTTCTGAGCGCCCGGCCCCGTCAAAGCCGCCCGACACGACCCATGACCGCCACCGCCGCCTTCCTCCTTGCGTTTCCGGCATTCTTTTCCATCGTCAATCCCCCCGGCGCGGCCTTCATCTTCAACGAGGTGACTCCCGGCTTCACGGCGACCGAGCGGGCGCGGCTGGCGAACCGGGTGGCGCTGTATTCGCTGCTGGTGATGCTGGTGGCGCTGTGGGGTGGCGCCTATGTGCTGAATTTCTTCGGCATTTCGCTGGGCGCGTTGCGCATCGCCGGCGGCGCGGTGGTGGCGTTGCGGGCCTGGGACCTGCTGAACACGCCGGAGCGGCAGGAGGCGCGCAAGACCGAGCAGGCCGAATCGCGCTTCGGCCGGGTGGATGAAGTGGCGTTTTTCCCCCTCACCATTCCGTTCACCGCCGGACCCGGCACCATTGCGGTGGCCATCGCCCTGGGCGCGGAGCGGCCGGCGAGCGGGCAGGGGCTACTGGATTTCTTCCTCGGCGTTTCCGCCGCGGCGCTGGCGATCGCGCTGTGCGTCTGGGTCGCTTACCGTTCGGCCGACCGGCTGAGCGCGCTGGTGGGCGAAACCGGGCGGCGCACCATTTCCCGGATGTCGGCGTTTCTGTTGCTCTGCATCGGGGTGCAGATCGGCGTCAACGGCGTGGCCGACGTGGTGGCAACACTGCGCTAAAAGAATGGGGTGCAGGGGGCCTCCGCCCCCTGCCGGGTCCAGGGCAGAGCCCTGGCCTTGCTTCCCTTCCCTTAACCGACCCGGTTCTCCACCAGATCGGTCACCACCGCCGGATCGGCCAGCGTCGACGTATCCCCGAGCGCGTCCGTCTCATTGGCCGCGATCTTGCGGAGAATTCGCCGCATGATCTTACCGCTGCGGGTTTTCGGCAGGCCGGGCGCCCATTGGATGGCGTCTGGCGCGGCGATGGCGCCGATTTCCTTGCGCACCCAGGCCACCAGTTCCTTGCGCAGCGCCTCGGTCGGTTCCTCGCCGGTCTTCAGCGTCACGTAGGCGTAGATGCCCTGGCCCTTGATGTCGTGCGGGAAGCCGACCACGGCCGCCTCGGCCACCTTGGGGTGGGCCACCAGGGCGCTTTCCACTTCCGCGGTGCCCATCCGGTGGCCGGAGACGTTGATCACGTCATCGACGCGGCCGGTGATCCAGTAATAGCCGTCCTCGTCACGGCGGGCGCCGTCGCCGGTGAAGTAGTAGCCCTTGAAGGTCGAAAAATAGGTCTGCACGAAGCGCTCGTGGTCGCCGAACAGGGTGCGCATCATGCCTGGCCAGGGCTGCTTCAGGCAGAGATTGCCCTCGGCGGCGCCGGTCAGTTCATGGCCCTCACCGTCGACGATCACCGGCACCACGGAGGGCAGCGGCAGGGTGGCCGAGCCGGGTTTCAGCGCGGTCGCGCCAGGCAGCGGGCTGATCAGGATGCCGCCGGTTTCGGTCTGCCACCAGGTATCGACGATCGGGCAGCGGTGGTCGCCTACCACGCGGTGGTACCACAGCCAGGCCTCGGGATTGATCGGTTCGCCGACGCTGCCGAGCAGGCGCAGGCTGGTGCGCGAGGTTTTCTTCACCGGCCCCTCGCCCTCGCGCATCAGGGCGCGGATGGCGGTTGGCGCGGTGTAGAAGGTGTTGACCTGGTGCTTGTCCACCACCTGCCAGAAGCGACCGGCGTCGGGGTAGGTCGGCACGCCCTCGAACATCAGCGTGGTGGCACCGTTGGCCAGCGGTCCATAGACGATATAGGTGTGGCCAGTCACCCAGCCTACGTCGGCGGTGCACCAGTAAATGTCGCCCGGCTTGTAGTCGAACACCAGTTCATGGGTGAAGCTGGCCCAGACCATGTAGCCACCGGTGGTGTGCAGCACGCCCTTCGGCTTGCCGGTGCTGCCGGAGGTGTACAGGATGAACAGCGGATCCTCGGCGTTCATCTCGGTGGGCGGGCAGTCGGGCGAGGCGGCGGCGGTCAGTTCCTCGTAGGATTTATCGAGGGCCGGGTTCCACGGCACGTCACCGCCGGTAACCTTGACGACCAGCACGTGCTCGATGCTCGGGCATTGCACCACCGCGGCGTCGGCGTTGAGCTTGAGCGGCACCCGGCGCCCGCCCCTGCGGCCCTCGTCGGCGGTGATCAGCACCTTGGCCGAGGCGTCCTGGATGCGCTGGGCGAGGCTGTCGGGCGAAAAGCCGCCGAACACGACGGTGTGGACGGCGCCGATGCGGGCGCAGGCCAGCATGGCGACCGCCGCTTCCACGACCATGGGCAGATAGATGCACACCCGGTCGCCCTTCTCGACGCCGAGGCCTTTCAACACATTGCCCAGGCGGCTGACCTGCTCGTGTAACTGTCGGTAGGTGACCTGCGCCTGCTTTGTCGGGTCGTCGCTCTCCCAGATGATGGCCACCTGGTCGCCACGGGTGGCGAGGTGGCGATCGAGGCAGGAGGCCGAGGCGTTCAGCGTGCCATCTTCGAACCAGGTGACGCGCACGTCGCCGGTGAAGCCGCCGGACAGAACCTTCGTCGGTTCCTTGATCCAGGCGATGCGGCGGCGTTCCTTGCCCCAGAAGGCGGTGGGGTCGGCGGAAGCTGCTGCGTAAAGGGCCTTATATTGGTCGGCGGTGACGTGCGCGGTCGCAGCAATCTCGGCTTTCACCGGAAACAGGCTGTCGGTCATTCTGACGTTTCCCCGTCGTGGACGCATGTATCGTGGACGCATGTTGAAAGCGACGCCACCGGTGTGAGCCGGTGGCGTCCAAGTCTAAAGGCCGGCATCCTCTGGCACGAGGACCATCCCGTCCTTGATCTGGATCATAACCGGTTCCAGCCCGGCGCCAAGGCAGGGGCCGCGCACGCACATCCCGTCCTCGATGGTGAACTCCGCGCCATGGGTGGCGCAGACGATGCGGGTGCGGTCGCTGGAGAGGAACCGGTTGGGCGCCCAGTCCAGCGGGGCGCCGAGATGCGGGCAGGAATTGACATAGACGAACACCCGCCCGCCGCTGCGCACGGCGAACAGGCCGGTGAAGCCGCCCGGCGCCGGGCCGAAGCCGCGCGAGCCGCCCTCGCGGATGTCGTCCACCCGGCAGAGCGCGCGCTGCCTCGGGTTTTGGGCCTGGTTCATGGGAGCCTGGTTCATGGGGCGGGCGGCAGCCAGTCGCCGGTGATCTGTTCCACTGTGTAGCCGCCGGCCGCCAACCGCGCCGCGATGCCTTGCGTAGGTTCATCATACGTGCGCATCAACGTCGTCACCAGACGCGCGGTCCTTGTCATTTCCTCGGCCACGACATCCGGCAGGCGGTTGCGCAGGCCCGGCTCGCTCGTCAGCCAACTCTCGATCTGGGCACGTGCCCGCGCAATCGAGCCGATCCATCCACGGCGCGGTTCCTGCGCCGGGTAGCACTCCAGCTTCAACAGGTGCTCGATGACGGTGGCGACATGGCTCGCCAGCGCCCGGCGGTAGGACTTGCCCAAATCCTCGACCTCCTCGGCCAGATGGTCCCAGTCGAGGGCCAGGTTCGTCCGCTGCGCCGCCGCGGCGCGCAGCAGGCGGGCCTGCTGTTCCGTCCAGCCGACAAAATCAGTTTCGTACAGGTCCGCGTCCACGCTCACCCCCTCCAGCCTCCCAGCCTGCATATATGTGTCCAGTGCGCCGCCGACACGGGCGAGACCGACAGCCGCGACTGGCGGATCAGCGCCAGACCCTCCAGCGCCGGGTCGGCCTTCATGGCGGCCAGCGTGACCGGCGTCGGCATCGGTCCCACCGCGCGCATGTCCACGCACACCCAGTCGCCGCTTTCGGCCGTCGGGTCGGGATAGGCTTCCCGCGCCACCTGCACCACGCCGACGATCTCCTTGCCCACATTCGAATGGTAGAAGAACGCCTGATCACCCAGCCGCATGGATTTCAGATTGTTCTTCGCCATGTGGTTGCGCACCCCGGTCCAGGGCTCGACCCCGTTCGCCACCTGCTGCTGCCAGCCGAATGCGTCGGGCTCGGATTTGACCAGCCAGAACTGCGGTTGCTCCGCCGCCATCAGCCCAGTTTCTCGCCATCCTTGAACGCGGGGCGGAACGGCCGGATGACGGTGCTCTCGAACAGTCCGGCCTTGCCATAAGGGTCGCTGGCGGCGAAGCCTTCGGCTTCGGCGCGGTCGCCCACGTCGATCACCAGCAGACTGCCGCAGGGCCGCCCGTCGATGTCCAGCAGCGCGCCGGCATGCACCAGCTTGGAGCGGTAGGTTTCCAGAAAGGCCAGATGGGCCGGGCGGCTAGCCAGGCGGAGGTCCAGGCTGCCGGGGCGATCGGTGCAGATCAGGGCGAACAGCATCGGCTTTCCTTTGTCGGGTCGGCGTGAGATTACGGTAAGACCCTCGCCGTTCAAGCTACCATCCCTTCTAACCGCCCTCCCGGACCGGTATTGTCCGCCGAAAGGACACCAGACGTGGACGCCACCACCGCCAGCGCGCCGCCAGCCGGCCGTACCCTGCATCGCTTCGCCAATCCGGGACGGTTTCTGCGCATCTCCGGCCGGGTTCTGCCCGTCGTCGCCGTGCTCGGCCTTGGCCTGACGCTGACCGGGTTTGTCTGGGGCCTGTTCTTCGCCCCGGCCGACTGGCAACAGGGCGACGCGGTGCGGATCATGTATGTGCACGTGCCCTCGGCCTGGCTGGCCTCGTTCGGCTATCTGTCGCTCGCCATCTGCTCGGTGTTTTCCCTTGTCTGGCGCCACCCGTTGGCCGACCTGGCGGCGGCCGAGATCGGTCCGGTGGGGGCGGCTTTCACCGCCCTCTGCCTCGCCACCGGCAGCATCTGGGGCAAGCCGATGTGGGGCGCCTGGTGGGTGTGGGACGCGCGGCTGACCTCAGTGCTGGTGCTGTTTTTTCTCTACCTCGGGCATGTGGCGCTGGTGCGCGCCTTCGACGATCCGCAGCGCGGCTATCGCGCCGGCGCCATCCTGGCGCTGATTGGGGTGGTGAACCTGCCGATCATCAAGTTCTCGGTCGACTGGTGGAACACGCTGCACCAGCCCGCCACCATCAAGTTCACCGGCGCGCCGACCATGTATGTGGGCATGCTGTGGCCGCTGCTGCTGTGCGCGCTGGGCTTCTCCTTCGGCTTCGTGGCGATCGTGCTGGCGCGCACGCGGGCCGCGGTGATGGAGCGGCGCATCCGCGGCCTGCTGATGGCGCGTGCCCAGGAGGCTGACGCAGCATGACGCATTTGACTTACATCATAGCGGCCTACGCCCTGGCGGTGCTGGTTGGCACTGTGTTTTCCGTCGATGCCTGGACGCGCATGGACCGGGCGCGCCGGCGTCTGGCCGCGATTGATCCCAGGGCGAACCGTTGATGACCCGCAAACACCGCCGTCTGATCCTGCTCCTTATATGCGGCCTCGGCCTCGGCACCGCCGCGGCGCTGGTGCTGACGGCGTTCAGCGACAACATGGTATTCTTCCTCGCCCCGGCCGATCTGGCCAGCAAGGCGCCGCATAACGGCCGCACCTTCCGGCTCGGTGGTCTGGTCGAGGCCGGCAGCGTCGAGCACGTCCGCGAGGGGACACGTCCAGTGGTGCGCTTCCGCATCACCGATGGCGCCGCCGCCGTCACGGTCAGCTATTCCGGCATCCTGCCCGACCTGTTCCGCGAGGGGCAGGGCGTGGTGACGCTGGGCGCCTTGCAGCCGGACGGCACGTTCCGCGCCTCCGAGGTGCTGGCCAAGCACGACGAAACCTATATGCCCAAGGAAGTGGCCGACGCGCTGAAACGGTCGGGCCACTGGGACCCCAAGGCCGGCGCGCCGCCGCCCGCCTCGACCTGGAACACGCTGGCGCCCAAGAGCGGCAACGGCGGGTGATCGGCTGCGGCGCGGTCGGGAAGTAAGGCTATAGTTCTGCCCTGGACCCGCCGTCGCGCGCAGCGCGCCTTCGTGCGATAGGCCGTGACCGCGCGGAACCCAAAACTCCTTCAAGAACCCTGAATATCCCTGGCGTCAACTTTCTTCCCGTCTTACCCCGAAAAGATCAGGGCGGCGGCGCCACGACCGCAGTCGGCGCGTCGGGCTTCAGACCCGGCAGCACATCAACGGTGGTCCAGCCCGGCTCGATGCTGAGCACCGGCGTCGCGCACAGGTCGACACCCCGCCGTTCCTCGGCGGCGCGGTTTTCGAACACCACGCGCAGATCCACGCTGCAGGCGCCGTGCCAGGTCACCGCCCGCCGGTCGCCCACCGATATGCCGCCGGCGGCAAGACGATCGTCGCCCCATTGGGCGGCCGAGGCCGGTGAGATGAACACCTGCTGAATCGGCCGCCGTGCATGGTTGACCAGAAGTCACGCTGTGCTCGACGCCGGTTTCGGGCGGCGCGGTGGCGGTGCTGCCGTCGAAGTTGATCTGGTGGATGCGGCACAGGTTCAGGCCGCGAGTCTCTTCGCGGCTCGCATCGTCGTACACCACCTTGGCGTCGAAGATGCACTCGCGCGTGCGGCCCAGCCGCAGCCGAAGCAAGTCGCCGGGGTCCAGAGTCTGGTCGCCCAGGCGATCTTCCCCCCATTGCTCGGCGGATTCGGGCGAGACGTAAATCTCGTTGATCGGCCGCGGGCTGCCGTTGAGCACTGTCACCTCGCGCTCGCCAAGCGGTCCCTGCGCCGGGCGCGGAATGTCGGCCCGGGCGGGAGCAGCCAGCAACGCCGCCGCCAACCCGCAGCAGGCCAGCGACCATCCCATCCACGCCCGGATACCAGCCTCGCGCATGCGCGCTCCCGATTGCCGACCGGGTCAGGCTTTGAACCGGGGGCGCGGCACCGGCAAGGTGGTGGTTGCCGGGTGTGGCCGTTTAGCCAAGCGCTGTTGCAAAAACTCTACAAAAGCGGCAGCCGGCTCTATTCCAGCCACTTCGCGGTCAGCCTTCCGTACTCGCCGGACTCCAAGGCGATGTGCAGCCATTGGTCAATCCAGGCTTTCAGCACCGGGTCGCGCGGCAGCAGATAGGCCAACTCGGCGAAATTGAACGGGTGATCCGGGTGGATGGCGCACAATTCGTGGTGCAGTGTCTGCTGCAGCCGCGCCTCCACCGCGTCGGTGATCACAACGTCGCCGTGCCCGTCTGCCAGTTGGTCGAAAATGATGGTGTTGTCCGGGACCACGACGATCTCCGCCGTCTTGAGGTTGGCGCGGTCGAAGCGTTCGTTGGTGCCGCCCGGATTGGTCAGCACCTTCACCCCTGGCCGGTCGATTTCGGGCAGCGAACCGAAGCGGGAGCGATCGGTGCAGCGGGCGATTGCCGTCTTGCCGGTGCGCAACAGCGGCAGCGAGAAGAACGCCGTTTTCTGTCGCTCGAGCGTCACCGTAATGCCACCCATGGCCAGGTCGAACTTGTCGGCCGCGAGGTCGGCCAGCAGGGTGCCCCAGGTGGTCGGCACCAACTCGACCTTGGTGCCGAGCGCATGGCCCAGGCTGTCGGCCATATCAACGTCCAGCCCCGTGTAGCGTCCGGTTGCCTTGTCGAGCACCGAAAACGGCCGGTAGTCCCCCGTCAGCCCCACCCGCACGGTGCCGCGGGCGAGGATGGCGTCGAGCCTTGAGTCCTGCGCGAAGGCGGCGTTCGCAGTTGCCAGCAGCAGCAGCAGGACCAGCGGCAGGAGCCGTCTCCAGGTTCGCATCGGGCGCTCCATGGTTGCGTTGGAGCATTCAAGCCGGGCCGCGGCTTTGCCGCAACCGCCGGATATGCGAAACATGAGGTCCATGACCGACACCAACGAGACCGCTGTCCCCAAACCCGAACTTCCGCCGCCGCCGCCACCACCGGCCTTGCCGAAGGAAATCGGCGGCGCGCCCGGGCCGGAGCCGACCCGGTACGGCGACTGGCAGCACAAGGGCCGGGTCAGCGATTTCTGAGCGATTTGGCCTGGATGGTCGGGGCGAGAGGATTCGAACCTCCGGCCCTAGCGTCCCAAACGCTATGCTCTACCAGGCTGAGCTACGCCCCGCGACCGGGCCGGAAGCTATGGAAGCCGCGCGCGTTCCGCAAGGGAATAGCTGCGAGGAAAGGCCAGTTCAGAGCCAGGCCTTTCTTGCCGCTATGCCCGTCGGCTGCGCCGCAGCATGTAAATCGACGCCACCATCACCAGGATCAACACGCCAAGCACCACCAGTTCCACCATCGTCGAGCGGAACACCGCCTCGTGCTCGGGCGTCCAGGCCGTATCGCGTGTGACCTCCGCGGATTGCAGCGTGATCACCAGCACGCGGCGTACCGTGGCGATCAGGGCGACGATCAGGAAGGGTTCGCAGGTCAGGGTGCGCTCCTGCATCGAGGTGCGGATCGTGTGCAGGATTTCGATCAGCATGAACACCAGCAGCAGCCGCTCGATCACGGCGAACATCGCGTCCGAAGTGCTCCAGTCGCGCAGCGCGTCCCACAGCTCCGATCCGGCGCTGCCGAGCGCCAGCACCGCGGCGACGCAGAGCAACCCGCCGAGGGCGGCGTAGACGGCGTTTTCGACGTGGTGGAAGGCATCGGTCAGGAACCCGGGCGGGGCGTGCTTGACGGGCGTGTCTGGGCTCATGTTCAGCTCCTTGGTTCGGCCGGCCGGGGCTGACGCGGCCGCGTCGATGTCTGGGCACGGCGTCGCCAGCCTGTGGGGCGCGGCTGGTGGCATGGCATGCGCGGCAAGCTTGCCGGTTTTCTCCGCCGCCGTATCGAACGCCCGCGGCGCCTTGTCCATACTTGGTGCCGGGCCGCGGGCCCGGCACCAAGTGTCAGGCTGCCGCCGCCGGCGGCGGGGGAACCAGCACCACCGGGACGACGGTCCGGCGCGCCACCGTGTCGGCGAAGCTGCCGTGCAGCAGGTCGCTGATGTCGCCCTGGTGGCGGGTGCCCAGCACGATGGCGCGGGCGCCGGAGGTGCCGGCATGCCGCAGCAGGGCGAGCGGGGCGCGCGCGGCGATCTCCTCCAGGCAGATGCCGGTCGCGCTGCCGCCGCGCGCCAGCAGGAAAGCAATGGCGTTCCGCACCAGCGCCTCGCCGTCGGCGCGGCTTTCCTCGGCCGCCGCCTGGTCGGCGAACACCTCGATGCTGCGGACATGCACCACCTCCACCCGGCCGCCCACCTCGGTGGCCAGGGCTTGGGCGCGCAGCAGCACCGCGGCATCGGCCGCCGAGCCGTCGATGGCGGCGATCACCGCCTGGGCGGACGAAGGCAGGGCCGCCGGCGCCGCGCCGAAGCGCCCGAGATGGCGACGCATCCGCCACAGCACCAGCGGCGCCACCAGCGTGGAGGCGGCGGCGACCAGAAACGTCGCCCGCGTATCGAACTGCTCGGCGATCAGCGGCGCCGCGTAAGGGGCGATCACGCCGGCGAACCAGCGGACGAAATTATACGCGGCGGAGGCGACGGACCGCTGTGCCCGTGACACCTCCAGCGCCATTTCGGTGTAAATGGTGTTGGCGATGCCCATGACCGCGCCGGCCAGCACCACCCCCACCACCACCGCCGGCTTGCCGCCGAACGCCATCGCCACCAGCAGCAGCGCCAGCAGCGCCAGCGTGACGGAGGCCAATGCGATCGAGCTGAACCGGGCCTGCAGCCGCGGCGCCACCAGCACCGAGAACAGCGCCAGCAGCACGCCCCAGCCGAAAAAGATCAGCCCGACCGCATGCGCCGACAGGTTCAGGGCGAAGGGCACGAAGGCGAGCACGGTGAAGAAGGCGTAATTGTAGAAAAACGCGCTGACCGCGGTGGCGGCGAGGCCGCGATGCGCGAGCGCCTTCAGCGGGTCGATCAGGCGCGATTTCACCGGCGCCTTCGGCTGCGCCGGCAGGAACGCCGCGACGGCGATGAAGCCGATGACCATCAGCGCCGAGGTGCCGTAAAACGGATAGCGCCAGGATAGGCCCCCCAGCGCTGCGCCGATCAGTGGGCCGATGGAAATGCCGAGGCCCAGGGCCGCCTCGTACAGCAGGATGGCGGTCATGGTGCCGCCGTGCGCCGCGCGCACGATCACCGACAATGCCGTCGCCACGAACAGCGCGTTGCCGAGCCCCCAGCCGGCCCGGTAGGCAACCAGCCCGCCGACCGAGGTGGCGGTGCCGGACAGTCCGGCGAAAACGGCGATCAGGGCCGCGCCCAGCAGCAACGTGCCGCGCCCTCCGAGCCGGCTCGAAACAAAGCCGGTGACCAGCATCATCGCGGCGGTGACGGCGAAATAGCTGGTGAACAGTAGCGAAACCTGGCTCGGTCGTGCATTCAGCCCGGCCGCGATCGAGACCAGGATCGGGTCGACCAGGCCGATGCTGGTGAAGCCGATGGCGGCGGCGAAGGCGGTGGCCCAGACGGCTCTGGGCTGGCTGAAGAAGCGGACCGCGTGGTCCGGTCCGGCGCTGGGGGCATGCATGCGGGGGCCTTTTCTGCGCCGGGGGCGCGTGGGTTAGTCAACAGGGCAAGGCAAAGCTGAGCACCGGCGGCTTTGACCGTGCCGCGCTGTGATCGTAAAGGTGAGCCCCGGAAATAAACGCCAGCCAGCGAGGCGACAATGCAGGCGAGCCGACGTGTTTCCACATAGCAGCCCGCACCTGAGCCGATCTGGCGCGAGGCTGGAAACTGCCGTTCACCGCCTCGCCGGCCCTTGCCGGGGCGCTGTGATTGCCCTGGCGCTGTGTTTCTTTCCATGGACGGCACAGGCGCAATCCAGCCGCCTGCCACCGGTGATCGACGCGCTGACGTCGCCGCTGTCGGATGGCGAACTGGCCGGGATTGGCTGCCTGGTCGGGACCGTGGTCGCGGGCAGTGCGGTGGTGGCGCTGGCCGGGGGGGCGGGGCAGGTGGCCGCGGCGCTACAAGGGCCACTGCCGCCGGTGCGGGTGCTGGAAGGCGGCGCGGCGCTGGCGTTCCTGGTGTCCAGCGCCTGTTATGTCGGCCAGGCGCTGGCGCCGGCGGTGATGCTGGGCTGGTCGACGGTGGCTGACATGCTGACGCCGGCCGCGCCCGTTCGGTGAGCCCGGCCGGTTCCGGGGCCTGGAGGCCCCGTTGCCCGGCCGGTCAGAGTAACTCGAGTCAGAGCACCTCCGGTCAGACCGACAGCGGCGTCACGGGGCGCGGGGCGCGAGGATGAAAATCACCCCGCGGGCCTCGCCACGACTGCCCTCCCGGCCGCCGCGCTGGCTTTCGCCGCCGTTGCCGCCGTGGCGCGATCCCGGTTCGGCCAGGACCAACCCACGGGCGGCCGCCCGCTGCGCCAGTTCAGCGTGCTTCTGTGCCCACAGCTGCTGCCGCTGTTCCGGCGTCGCCTGTTGCATCTGGCGGCGGAAGCTGCGGCGTTCCTCCGCTGTCATCAGGTCGCGGCCGCTGACGCTGCGCTGCCCATGCGCCTCGGCCGCTTCCTCGTCATTGGCGGCCGCTTCCGGCGATGCCGGCGCCGGGGCTGCCTGCGGCGCCGGGGTGGCTGCCGCCTCCTGCGCCAGGGCTGGCCCCGCCAGCGCCAGGGACAGCGCCAGGGCTGGAATGGCGGCGAGGGTTTGAAGGTTGGTCATCGTCTTTCTCCTTAGTGTCGCTTCGGCGGACATCGCCGGATGCCGGTCCTGTAGCCGATATGGGTAGCAAACTGGATCACGGTGGGGTCATCGGCGGTTTCCGGTGAGCGCGCCGGCCAGGTGGCATGACGGCATCAGGCCGCGGTCGCTAGGGTCCGCCAGACGCGCTCGGGCGTCGCCGGCATGTCGATATGCCGCACCCCGCGCGGTGCCAGGGCGTCGATGACCGCGTTGATCACAGCCGGAGGGCTGCCGACCGCGCCAGCCTCGCCCGCGCCCTTCACGCCCAGTGGATTGGTGCGGCACGGCACCTCGATCAGATCCACCTGGATATTCGGCAAGTCGTCGGCGCGGGGCAGTGAATAATCCATGAAGCTGCCGGACAGCAGCTGGCCGGAGTGCGGATCAAAAACCGTGTTCTCCAGCAACGCCTGGCCTATTCCCTGTGCCACGCCGCCATGCACTTGTCCGCGCACGATCAGCGGATTGACCGCCTTTCCCACATCGTCGGTGACCGAATAGCGCAGCACCACCACCCGCCCGGTCTCGGGGTCCACCTCCACCTCGGCGATGTGGCACCCGTTGGGGAAGGTGTGCGCCTGGATCTGCGCCACCTCGGCGGCATCGAGGGTGATGGCATCGTCGCCCCGGGCGGCACGGGCATGCTGGACCGCGGCCAGTTCCAGAATGCCGATGCCCCGGTCGGTGCCGGTGATCGAGAACCGGCCATCCTCGAACACGATGTCGGCCGACGCCGCCTCCAGCTCCTCGGACGCGGCGCGGCGTCCCCTCTCGATGACGGTCGCGGCGGTGGCCAGGATCGCCTGCCCCTCGGAATACAGGCTGCGCGCCCCGCCGGTGCCGCCGCCCTCGGGGATCGTGTCGGTGTCGCCCTGGCGCACCCGCACCTTCTCGCCCGGCACCCCGAGCCGGTCGACGGTGAGTTGCACATAGGCCGTTTCGTGGCCCTGGCCGGTGGACTGGGTGCCGACGAACACGTCGACAAATCCGTCATCGGCGAAGCGGATTTCCGCCCGCTCGGTCGGCCCACCGCCGGTGGCTTCGAGATAATAGGCCAGGCCGATGCCACGAAGTTTCCCGCGCGCCGCCGCTTCGGCGCGGCGAGACTTCGAATCCCGTCCAGTCGGTGGTGCGCAGCGCGGCATCGAGCACAACGCGGAAATCGCCGGAATCGTAAGTCTTGCCCACCGGCGTGGTGTGCGGCATCGCCTCCGGACCGACGATGTTGCGCCGGCGCAACTCGATGCGGTCGATGTTCAGCTCGCGCGCGGCGGCGTCGATCAGCCGCTCGACCAGGTAATTGGCCTCCGGCCGCCCGGCGCCGCGATAGGCATCGACCGGCGGGGTGTTGGTGAACACGCCGATCACGTTCGCGTAAACGGCCTGAAACCCATAGATGCTGGCCAGCACGCCGGTGCCTGCCATGGTGGGAATGAAGGGCGCGTAGTTGGACAGGTTGGCGCCCATGTTGGCCAGGTTGCGCGTGCGCAAGGCCAGGAATTTCCCCGCTGCATCGATCGCCAACTCGCCGAGGGTGATGTTGTCGCGCCCGTGCGTGTCGGCCAGGAACGCCTCGCTGCGCTCGCTGGTCCATTTCACCGGACGGCCGAGCTTGCGCGCCGCGTAACAGGTCAGCACGTGCTCGGGGTAGAGAAACAGTTTCATGCCGAAACCGCCGCCCACATCGGGCGTGATCACACGGAAGGCGTCGGCGCCGGTGTTGAAGATGGCGCCGCCCAGCATGTCCTTGAGGCTCCAGCCGCCCTGGGTGTTGGTGCGCAAAGTCCAGCGTTTGGTTTTCGCATCGTACTCCGCCAGTGCCGCACGCGCTTCCATCGAAGCGACCACGATGCGGTTGTTCACCACCGTCAGCCGCGTCACGTGCGCGGCCCGGGCGAACAGGGCGTCGGTCTTTTCCTTCTGCCCGGTCTCCCAGTCGAAACACACATTGCCTGGTGCCGCCTCCCACACTTGCGCCACGCCAGGGTCCAGGGCGGTCGCGAGATCGGTCACCGAAGGAAGGACGTTGTAATCGACGGCGATCGCCTCGGCGCCGTCGCGCGCCTGCTGCACGGTCCGGGCCACCACGAAAGCCACCGGAGCGCCGACATGCCGCACCGCGCCATCGGCGAGCGCCGGATAAGGCGGCGAGACCTGTTTCGTGCCGTCACGGTTGGTGAGGTTAATCGCGCAAGGCAGGGTGCCGATGCCGTCGGCATTCAGGTCGGCGGCGGTAATGACCGCGAGCACGCCCTCGGCGGAAACGGCGGCGCTGGTGTCGATCGAGCGGATCATCGCTGCGGCATGCGGGCTGCGCAGCACCACACCGAAGATCGTGCCGGGAAGCGTGATGTCGTCGGTGTAGGCGCCTTGGCCTTTCAGCAGGCGCGGGTCCTCCACACGGCGGACCGGCTGGGCGACGCCGAATTTTGCCATGACGGTTTCTCCCCGGGTTCTTGCGGCTGGGGGAGGATGTACGAAGCACGAAAAAAAGGCCAAGGGGCTTTGCCCCCTGACCCCCCACCAAGGGGCAGTGGCCCCTTGGAACACATTCTTTTTGCCTGGACGACGTGCAGCGGGCCTGGCGGGCAGCCTGTTGCTGCCCGCCAGGCCCTCCAGGCCAATCCTAGGCCGCCACCGCCTCCGTGCTGACCCGTGCGTCAACATCGGTGACCACGCCAGCCCCATGCGGAAACAGCCGGTTCAGCTCGTTGCAGGCATTGATCTGCGCATGGCTGACATGGCTCAGCTTGCCGGCAACCCAGCCAGCGAGCGCGGTCGCCTCCGCCTGCGGATCGCGCGGCGCGCCATCGGGGAACGCGACGCAGACACGCAGGGTCATGGGCAGTTCAATGACAACAGTGCTGTCATTCAGCATTCGATTCTCTCCTTATCTGTCCCTTGCCGACGCGCCTGACGAAACGCCGGCGCGTCAGGGAGCGAGCCGCCGCAAGCGTTTGCGGTCGGCAAAAAACGCCACGAATTCCTGATCGCTCCTCGCACGTCCCGTGACGGTCGCCGTCGCGGAGCGCATTCTGGCCCGGGCCGAAAGGGACCGGGAAACCGCAAGGCCGGCGGACGACACCAACACCCCCGTCCCTGGTCCCGGGCGAGATCGGGGGCGGAGGAAAGGCGGAACGCCGTTACCGCACGAAAATTTGTAACCAGAATGTTGCGCCGCAGCGGTGCGCGTTGCAGCAGTCTGTCATGCGGAAACAGCGAGGCGGCGCGCCGCAGCCGGATCCGCCCGGTCGCTGCGACCTTGCACGGACATTTTCGGTTTCATGGTGACGCGCTTGCGCGCGGCCTCCCCGGTGCCAAGGGTCGTGGCGAATGACGTGCGATGGCGCCACCATACCCGCCGAGACCTACGACCGCGTCCGGATCGTGCGCGCGCGAGAAAACGGTCCGGACCGTGCGGGCGACCTGCGGCGGCAAAGCACCGGACCTCGCCGCGGCTACCATGCTGGCGAGCCCTGGCGCATAATCCGAATCGGGCAACAGTGATGAGCAGGATTCCACACAATGCGGCGTGAAACCGCGGCAAGTCTGGCGCGTGGCTGGCAGCGCCTGATCGGGCCCGCGATCGTGGTGAACCTGGCGCTGTTTTTCTATGTTCTGTTCGAGCCGCTGCTCGTTACCAGGATATCCTTCATACGGCGTCAGGAAATTGTGCTGGTACAGGCCGTCTACGATCTCTATCAGACCGATATGTTGCTATTTCTGGTCGTTTTCTTTTTCGGAATTGTTGCGCCCGCTGTGAAAATGCTCGCTTCGGCCTGCGCCTGGTACGTTCTTGATGTGAAAATTGCCATGAAATTTCAAGGATTGATCCTCCTCCTGGGTAAATTATCGATGCTGGACATCATGCTGATCGCAATTTTCGTGGTGGCCATCAGGGGGGTCGGCATTGGCTCGGTCGATATTCAGCCGGGTCTCTATTATTACGCCGCGCTTGTTCTAAGTTCGTTTTTTGTCTCATTGACGATGGAGCATGTGCTCGAACGCTTCGCCAACGCGGCGAGACTGCCGACACCCCGGGTGGTCCAAGTCGGCAGTCGCCTGCGTCGATTTTAACGCGTCGGGCCTCAGGCAGAAGATGGCCGCGGTCAATCGCCCCCGGCGGATCCTGGGCAACCCGGCACCCGGAGCCCCGTCTCTACTTGCCGTTAACCCGCTTGCGCCCGAACCACTCCTTCCCCCCCTCGCGCAGCGACTGGAACGTCACATAGAGCATCGGAATGATAAAGATGCCGATCGCGCTCGCCGCGATCATGCCGGCGAACACCGGCATGCCTACCGAGCGCCGGCTCAGCATGGCCGCCCCATGCGCGGTCACCAGCGGCAGCAACCCGAGCACGAACGCGATCGAGGTCATCATCACCGCCCGGAACCGGGTGCGCGCACCCACTGCGGCCGCCTCGCGGATCGGCATGCCCTCCTCGCGGCGTTCCTTGGCGAACTCCACGATCAGAATCCCGTTCTTGGCCGCCAGCGCGATCAGCACCACCAGGCCGATCTGCCCGTACAGATCGAGCGGCATGCCCGCCAGCAGCAGGCCGGTGAAGGCGCCGAGCCCGGCCACTGCCACGCTCAGCAGCACCGGCACCGGGATCAGCCAGCTTTCATACAGCCCGACCAGGAACAGATAGGCGAACAGCACCGCCAGCCCCAGAATCGCCCCGGTCTGCCCGCTCGACTGTTTTTCCTGATAGGCGGTGCCGCTCCAGTCGAAATCATAGCCCGGTGGCAGCGTGCGCGCCGAGATCTGCTCCATCGCATCCAGCGCGTCGCCCGATGACACGCCGGGAGCCGGGGCGCCGAGGATGCTGATGGCACGGTAGTTGTTGTAGCGGCTGATGGTCTGCGGCCCCAGCACGATCCGCGCCTCCGCGATCGCGTGCAGCGGCACCATGGTGCCGGTTTTGTTGCGCACGAAGATGCGCCAGACCGCCGGCAGGTCGTCGCGGTCGATCGCCTCGCCCTCGATGTTCACCTGCCAGGTGCGCCCATACAGGTTGAAGTCGTTGACATAAATGCCACCGAGCGTGGCCTGCAGCGCGGTGAACACGTCGTTGATGTTGACCCCGAGCGCCTGCGCCTTGTCGCGGTCGATATCCAGGTAATAGCTCGGCGTGGTCGGCGTGAAGGTGGAGAAAACCCGGCCGAGACGCTTGTCCTGATTGGCCGCCGACAGCATGCCCAGCAGGGCGCCGCCGGCTTCCACCGGGTCGCGGCCTTCCAGGTTGAGCAACTGGTATTCGAACCCGCCGCTGGTGGACAGGCCGATGATGGGCGGCAGGTTGAAGGCGAACACCATGGCCGAGCGGATGGTCTGCGTCATGCCGAACACCCGCCCGATCACCGCCTGCGCGCGGTCCATCGCCGCCGTGCGGTCGGCGAACGGCTTGAGGATCACCACCATGAAGCCGGTGTTGCTCTGCGCCCCCTGGTCGAGGATGGAAAACCCGACGATGGACAGCACCGCGCGCACCTGCGGCAGCGGCCGCAGCATGGCCTCGATCTGCCCCACCACCTCGCGTGTGCGCGCGACCGACGCGCCGTCGGGCAACTGTGTGACCACGAAGAACGCGCCCTGGTCCTCTTCGGGCAGGAAGCTGGTGGGGGTGATGCGCGAAATCCCCCAGATGCCGCCGGCGCACAGCGCGATCAGCAGCACCCCCAGCACCGCCACCCGCACCAGCCGGCGCACCACCGCGGCATAGCCGTCGCGCGCGTAATCGATGCCGCGCAGCACCCGGCCCATCAGGCCGCGGCGCTTGTCCATCGGCCGCAGGAACACCGCGCACAGCGCCGGCGACAGCGTCAGCGCGTTCAGCGCCGAGATCAGCATCGCCGCGCTGACGGTCACCGCGAACTGGCGGAACAACTGCCCCGATACGCCGGGGATGAAGGCCACCGGCACGAACACGCTGAGCAGCACCAGGGTGATGGCGATGATCGGCCCGGTGATCTGCGCCATCGCCTTCTTGGTGGCTTCCTTGGGAGTGAGGTGCGGCTCCTCCTCCATCACCCGCTCGACGTTCTCCACCACCACGATGGCGTCATCCACCACGATGCCGATGGCCATCACCATGGCCAGCAGCGACACCGTGTTGGCCGAGGAGCCGAGCGCCAGCAGCACCGCGAAGGCGCCGATCAGGCTGACCGGCACGGCGACGGTGGGAATGATGGTGGCGCGCATGTTGCCGAGAAACAAGTATACCACCAGCACCACCAGCACGAAGGCTTCGGCAAGGGTTTTGATCACCTCGTGGATGGTGTCGGAAACGAAACCTGAGCTGTCGTAAAGGATGATCTGCTTCATCCCCTCAGGAAAACGTTTCGCCAGATTGTCGAGCACGGCGGCAACCCGCTTGGAGGTGGCGACCGCGTTCGAGCCGGGAGCGAGATAGATGCCGATGGTGATGGCGGGGTTGCTGTTCAGCCGGCTGATGGTGTCTTCATTGGCGGCGCCGAGTTCCACCCGCGCCACGTCGCGCACCCGCAGCACCGACCCGTCGGGGTTGGCGCGCAGCACGATGGCGCCGAATTCCTCGGGTGTGGTCAGCCGTCCCTTGGTCTGCAGGTTGATCTGAAACTGCGAGTCGTCGGGCATCGGCCGGGCGCCGACGCGCCCCACCGCGCCCTGCACGTTCTGCGACTGCAAGGCGGCGATGATGTCCGACGGCGACAGGCCGAGCTGGACCAGCCGGTCGGTCTCGAACCAGATGCGCATCGAGTAGTCGAGAGCGCCGAACACGAACGCCTGGCCCACCCCGGGCACGCGGGCGATGGCATCGAGCACGTTGATGGTGACGTAGTTGGACAGGAACAGCGGGGTCTGCTTGCCGCCCTCGCTATAGAACTGCATGAACTGCAGGATCGCGGCGGATTTCTTGAGCACCGTCACGCCGTTGCGCTGCACCTCGGCCGGCAGCTTGGCCAGCGTCGCCTGCACCCGGTTGTTGACGTTCACCGTGTCGATATCGGGGTCGGTGCCGAGGGCGAAGGTGACGCTCAGCGTGTAGCTGCCGTCATTGGCGCTGTTCGAGCGCATGTACAGCATCTTGTCGACGCCGTTGATCTGCGCCTCCAGCGGCTGCCCCACCGTGGTTTCCACCACGGAGGCCGAGGCGCCGGGAAAGCGGGTCGTGACGGTCACTTGCGGCGGCACGATGTCGGGGAACTGCGCCACAGGGATGCGGGTGAGCGAAATCAGCCCGGCCAGCGTAATGACGATGGCGATGACGACCGCAAGCCGCGGCCGCTCGACGAAGACGTCCGAAATCATGCGCTATTTTCCCGCCGGCTGCGCCGTGCCTGTGCCGGCGGGCGGTCCAGCCGGTGACCCGCCGGGCGGCGCGGCGGCGGGCGCTGGGTTCACCACCAGGCCCGGCCGCACCCGCTGGATGCCGTCGGCGATCACCTGCTCGCCCTCGGACAGCCCCGCCGTCACCACTGCCATGGCGGGGGTGGACTGGCCGAGCTGGATGCGCCGCTGCTGCGCCTTGTTCTCCGCATCGACCACATAGACGTAGGTGCCCTGCAGGTCCGACAGCACCGAGGAGCGCGGAATGGCAAGTGCGAGCACCGGCTCGACGCCTTCCACCAGCACGGTCACGAACTCACCGTCGGTGAGGTCGCGGTTGCCGAGTTCGCCGCGGATCGCGAGCGGGCGCAGCGGGTTGGGGATGCGCGCGCGCAGCAGGATGGTGTCGGTGTTCTGCGCCACCGACGGATCGGCATAGTCCAGCCTGCCCTGCTGGCCATACAGCGTGCCGTCCGGCAGTTTCAGCCGCACCGCGGCCGCGGCGAGGCCGCCCTTGCCGGCGAATCGGTTGCGCAGATCGAGCGCGGCCCGCACCGAAACCGCGAAGGTTACATACATCGGGTCCTGGCTGACGATGGTGGTCAGCGGGCCGCTGGCGGGGGTGACCACGTTGCCGGTGGTCAGGGTGGTGCGGGCGATCTTGCCGCCGATCGGCGCGTGGATTTCGGTGTAGTCCAGGTTGATCTGCGAGGACTGCGCCTGTGCCATCGCCGCCTGCAACTGGGCGGCATAGCTGGCCTGCTGCGCCTGCGCGTCGTCGACCACGCTGCGCTGCCCGGCTGGCGTGTTAAGCAGCGACTGGGCGCGGTTCAGGGTGATGGTGGCGTTGCGCAGCAGTGCCTGGTACTGCGCGACCGCCGCCTGCTTGGCGTGCAGGTCGGCTTCGAATGGCGGGCGCTCCAGCCGGTACAGAAGGTCGCCCTGCTTCACTTTGCTGCCTTCGGTGAACAGCCGTTCCTCGATGAAGGCGGTGACGCGGGCAACGATGTCCACCCGATCGGTTGCCTGCACCCGGCCGACGAAGTCGCTGGTTTCGGTGATCGGTCGGCGCTGCACGGTCACCGTGCCCACGGCCGGTGGTCCGGGCGGGCCGAACTGGGCGGCGGCGGGCAAGGTATGACCGCACAGCACGAACGCCGCGGCGGCGGCGATCAGGCGAAAACGCATTCTCTATCCCCGGCAAACTGCCCCGCGCATGTTGGGGGCGTGGACCTGTGCCACAAGCGGGCGGGCGTTCTTGCACCATTTCGCCAATCTTGCGAACCTCTTGCGTGCGCGGAGCACGGGCGTTGGGGGAGGCGGCGATGGGCGAGGCGGTGACGGTTTGCGAAGTCGGCCCGCGCGACGGGTTGCAGATGGCGAAAACCATCATGCCGACCCAAGCCAAGATGCGCTGGATCGCCGCCATCGCGGCCGCCGGCCTGCGCCAGATCGAGGTCGGCAGCTTCGTGCCGCCGGCGCTGATTCCGCAGATGGCGGACGCCGCCGAGGTTGTCTGCCGCGCCGTGCTGCTGCCCGATCTGACCGTGGTGGCCCTGGCGCCGAACCTGAAGGGCGCGCAGAACGCCTATGCGGCCGGCGCACACCGGATCGTCGTGCCGGTGTCGGTCAGCGAGGCCCACAGCCGCGCCAACACGCGCCGCAGCCCGTTCGAGCAAGTGGCCGAGGTGGGCCGCATCGCTGGTTGGCTGCGTGCCCAGGCGCGCCACGTCGCGCTGGACGCAGCCTGCTCCACTGCTTTCGGCTGCTCGATCGACGGGGTCATTCCGACCGCCGCGGTTGTGAAGCTGGCCGATGCCCTGGCGCGGGCCGGCGCCGACAGCGTCTCGTTGGCCGACACGGTCGGCTACGCAAACCCGGCCCAGATCCGTGAGGTGGTGCGCGCGGTGCGGGCGGCGGTCGGGCCGCGGCTGGACAAGCTGCATTTGCACGACACCATGGGGCTCGGCCTGGCCAACGCGCTCGCCGGGCTGGAGGAGGGCATCCGCGCCTTCGATTCTGCCCTTGCCGGCCTGGGCGGCTGCCCCTTCGCCCCCGGTGCCTCGGGCAACATCGTCACCGAAGACCTTGTTTTCATGCTGGAGAGCATGGGGTTTTCCACCGGCATCGACCTGCGCCGGCTGATCGCTGCCCGCGACCTGCTGCACGCGGCACTGCCCGGCGAGACGCTGCACGGCCAGGTGCCGCGCGCCGGCATCCCGCCGACGTTCCGCGCCGCGGCCTGACCCGCCAACGCCATGGCCGCCCTGCCGCTGGCCGGTATTCGCGTGGTTGAATTCACCCACATGGTCATGGGGCCGACCTGCGGCCTGGTGCTGGGCGATCTCGGCGCCGACGTGATCAAGGTGGAACCGGCGCCGGACGGCGATAACACCCGCCGGCTGGGCGGGGCGGGGGCGGGATTCTTCGGCCTGGCGAACCGCAACAAGCGCAGTGTGGCGGTGGACCTGAAGGCGCCCGACGGCATCGCCCTGGTGCGCCGCCTGCTGGCCACCGCCGATGTGCTGGTGGAGAACTTCCGCCCGGGCGCGATGGACAGGTTCGGCCTGGGCTGGCCCGCGCTGCACGCGCTCAATCCGCGCCTGGTCTATTGCTCCTGCAAGGGGTTCCTGCCCGGCCCCTACGAGCACCGGGTGGCGCTGGACGAGGTGGTGCAGATGATGGGCGGGCTGGCCTACATGACCGGCGATCCCGGCCGGCCGCTGCGGGCGGGTAGCTCCGTCAATGACATCATGGGCGGCATGTTCGGCGCCATCGGCATCCTCGCGGCCTTGCTCGAGAGGCAGGCGAGCGGACGGGGAAGGCATGTGCAGTCCGGCCTGTTCGAGAACAATGTTCTCCTGGTCGGCCAGCACATGGCGCAGTTCGCGGTGACCGGGCAGGAGGCACCGCCGATGACGGCACGGCATCCGGCCTGGCCGATCTACGATATTTTCGACGCCTCCGACGGGCAGGTGTTCGTGGGCGTGGTCACCGACACGCAATGGCGGGTGTTCTGCGACGCGTTTTGTCTCGCTGACCTGGCAGGCGATCCGGCGCTGGCCACCCAGGCCCAGCGCGTGGACCAGCGCGCGCGCACCATTCCGCGTGTCGCCGGCGTGTTCCGGGGCTTCACCCGCGCGGCGCTGATGGAGAAATGCGAGGCGCTGGGCCTGCCTTATGCACCGATCGCCCGGCCGGTGGAACTGTTTGACGACCCGCATCTGAACGCCTCCGGCGGGCTGGTGCCGGTGACCCTGCCGGACGGGCGTCGGACCAGGCTGCCGGCGCTGCCGCTGGCGTTCGACGGGGCGCGACTGGGACTGCGGCGCGACCTGCCGTCGGCTGGACAGCACGGGGCGGAGGTAGCAGGGGAACTGGGTTACAGCGATACCGAGGTGGCGGGGCTTTGGAGTTGCGGGGTGTTGGGGAAGGAAGGTCAGGGCTCCGCCCTGGACCCCACTCCTTAGACAGTTCGTAATGAGAGGGTGGGGGAGGAGGTGTTTGTGACATCTCCTCCCCCCCCCTCTCATAACAACTGTCTAAAAATAATGGGTTCCAAGGGCCTCTCGGCCCTTGGCGGGTCCAGGGCAGAGCCCTGGCCTTGCTTCCGCCAACCGCATCGCGCATTTGCGATCGCGTGCCGGGTCAGGTATTTCCAGGCCGTGACAACCTAACGACCGGGGGAGCCGCGGCTTCATGGTTACGATCCGCCTACCGCATTTGCCCTGGATTCCCCGCCGGCTCCACATCGTGGTTCCGGTTCTCCTGCTTATGATCGTCGCCGTAAGCGGCCTGCTCGACACCGCGGTCAACGCCTTCGTCACCCCGCTGTCGCCCGAGCAGACCCGCGAGGCGCTGCACCGCGCCCAGGTCGGCGCGGGCATTGCGTATGTATCCGTCCGTGCGCTCGGCCGCGTCGTCGCCGTTGCCTCGTCCACCACCGTCAACGCCAATGTCGGCGCATTGGTCAACGGTGGCGCCAGCCTGGAAGTCGGCAATGTGATGCAGCCGTTCGAGCAGTTGCTCGATGTCTTCGGCGATGTGCTGATGGTCAGCCTGATCAGCGTGACGATTCAGCTGGTGCTGGTGGATGTGCTGGACGCCTTTGCCCTGCAATGGGTCCTGCCGGTCGGCCTGGGGCTGCTGGCCATCGCCCTGGTCATCGGGGCGGCGCCTGGCGGGCGGCTGCGGCGTCTTTCGCATGCTCTGGTGGCGGGGGCGGTGCTGGCCAAGCTCTTGCTGCCGGTCGGTGTGCAGGGGACCGAATCGCTGTCGGAGCGCTTCCTGCAGGACCGCGCTGCCAAGGCCGCGGTGGTGCTTACCGAGACGAGGAGCGACCTCGCCGCCGCGCTGCCGAGTTTCGAAGAGGAACCTGGCCGGTCCTGGTACAATCCGCGGCGGGTGACCGACCGGATGGCGGCGCTCGCGCCGGAACGTCTCTCAGATTCATTGAACCGGATCACGGAGAGCGTGGAACGGGCGGTGGAGGCGAGCCTGACCTGGATGGCCGTGTTCGTTCTGCAGACGATCATTTTCCCGCTGGCGATCGCCGGGCTGGCGCTGTGGCTGTTCCGGATCACGATCCGCCGGCGCCTGCCCGCTCTACCGTGATTCGGGTCCGCCTGACCTCAGGGGGGATCGTATTTCCGGCAGAAGTCCTCCGCACTCATGGAGCGGAAGTCCGCCAGCGCGGCGCCGAGCTTTTCGTGCGGCCAGTCCCACCAGGCGATCCGTTCCAGCGAGTCGACGATCTCGGGCGCGAAGCGGAACCGCGCCACCCGCGCCGGCACCCCCACCGCCACGGCGAATGCCGGCACGTCGCGGCTTACCACCGCGCCGGCGCCGATCGCCGCCCCGTTGCCGATGGTGATGCCCGGCAGCACCACCGCCCCGTGGCCGATCCACACATCGTGGCCCAGCACCACCCGATAGCTGCGCCGCCAGTCGAAAAACGCGGCATCGTCCTCGCCCAGGCCGTAGGCTGACGACCGGTAGGTGAAATGGTTCAGTGCTACCCGGTCGAGCGGATGGTTGCCCGGATTGATGCGCACCTGCGCGGCGATCGAGCAGAACCGCCCGAGCGTGGTGTAGGTGATGTCGGAATCGCTGGCCACGTATGAATAATCGCCGAAGCTGCTTTCGGCCACCTTGCTGCGCGCGCCCACCTCGCACCAGGCACCGAAGCTCGAATCACGCACCTCCGCGGTGGGATCGATGGCGGGCGCATGACCGAGTGTCTTTCCGGCGGTGGCGGGATCCTTGAACATGCGCGACTCCAAGGGCGTTAAACCCCAACCATCGCAGGGATCAGAGCCCGGGTGTAGCCGGCGGTTTACGATAGTTCAGTGACCGAGCCAGGAGGTCAGCACCGCCGCCCCCAGCACCACCAGCGTGGCCACCACCACATGCCAGGCCGGGCGAAGGTGCTCGTCGAAAACTTCGCGATCGGCTTCCATGGGCTCAACGCCTTGATCAGAAGGTTGCGGCCGTGCCGCAGCGGACCGGCCGCGACCGGGGTCGGCCACGCCATGAACGTCCAAGCCGTCGCCGGCCAGCCATGCACTGCAAGGTCGCGGAACACTGGCCATGCTATCGATGGTCATTGTGGAAACCCGAATCACATTTGACACACCGTATATGAGGCGTATCTCTCGCAGGCAAGACGCTATTGGGCGGAGCATGCGAGGAGAAAGCACGATGACGATCGCGACAAAACGCTCTGCCGTCGAGGTCCTGAAAGAGTTCGAGCCGGCGCCTGCGCGGCACCATCGGCGACGAACTCGCCGCCGGCGGCGCGGAGGTGACGGACGGCGCGAACAGCCTGCTGAAATTCCACGGCAGTTACGAGCAGTATGACCGCGATACCGCAACCGCCCTCAAACAGCAAGGGCTGGACAAGGAATATGGCTTCATGCTGCGCGTCCGCATGCCGGGCGGGCGGCTGACCGCGGCGCAATACCTGGCGCTCGATGCCCTGGCAGATAGCTACGGCAACGCCACGCTGCGGGTCACCACGCGGCAGACCATTCAGTTCCACGGCATTCTGAAGGGCAATCTGAAGCCGATTGTCGCCGCCATCAACGAAACCCTGCTCACCACCCAGGGCGCCTGCGGCGACGTGGTGCGCAATGTCACTACCAGCCCCGCCCCGCGCCGCGATGCGCCGCACGCGCGCCTGCTGGCCGACGCCCAGTTGCTCTCGGCCGATCTGCTGCCGCGCACCCGCGCCTATCACGAAATCTTCCTTGACGAAGCGCCCGGCGAGGCTGCCGGTCAGGAGGAGGAGCCGCTGTACGGTCCCACCTACCTGCCGCGAAAATTCAAGATCGGGCTGGCGCTGCCGCAGGACAACACGATCGACGTGTTGAGCAACGATCTGGCGCTCATCGCCATTTGGGAGGGCGAGACGCTGCGCGGCACCAATGTCGCCGTCGGCGGCGGAATGGGTATGACGCATAATCGTCCCGATACCTATCCGCGCGTGGCCAGCCTTGTCGGCTCGGTCGGCCCCGACGAGCTGCGCGCCCTGGCCGAAGCGGTGGTCCGGGTGCAGCGCGACCATGGCGGACGCGCCGACCGCAAGCGGGCGCGGCTGAAATACCTGGTCGACGACAAGGGCCTGCCCTGGATACGCGAGGCCATCGGCCGCGAACTCGGCCACCCGCTCGCCGAGCCGCTGCCCATGCCCGCATTCGAACTGCCCGAGCTGCTCGGCTGGCATGAGCAGGGCGACGGCGCCTGGTGGCTCGGCGTGCCGCTGCCATCGGGGCGGATCGCCGATGTAGGCACGGTGCGCCTGCGTACAGCGCTGCGCGAGCTGGTGCGACGCTACGGCATCGACCCGGTGCTGACGCCGCAGCAGGACGTGCTGCTGACCAATATCGCCGCACGGTATCGCGGCGCCGTTACCCGCCTGCTGCGCGCGCACGGCGTGACCCTGGCCGGCGACATCACGCCACTGGCGCGTTGGGCGCTGGCCTGCGTGGCACTGCCGACCTGCGGGCTGGCGCTGACCGAGGCCGAACGGGTGCGCGCCCCGCTGGTGGCCGATTTGGAGGCGGTGCTGCGCCGCCACGGCCTCGCCCGCGAGCGCATCAGCCTGCGCATCACCGGCTGCCCGAACGGCTGCGCCCGCAGCTACGGCGGCGATATCGGCCTGGTCGGCCGGGTGCCGGGCGCCTACGCGGTGTTCGTCGGCGGCGACTTCGAGGGCACGCGGCTGTCATACAAGCTGCTGGAACGGGTGCCACAGGACCGCGTGGCCGCCGCGCTGGAGCCGCTGCTGGCCGCTTTTGCTTTGCAGCGGCGGCGGGGCGAGGGGTTCGGAGATTTCTGTCACCGGCTGGGGGCGGAAGCGGCGCTTTCTCTCATCGAAGGGGCGCGGGCCAGCGCTGCCTGACGTCAGCAAGATAAGGCCAGGGCTCTGCCCTGGACCCGGCAGGGGGCGGTGGCCCCCCGCACCCCGCGACTTTTAGCGCAGCAGTACCGTCGCTTTTTCCACCGTGACCCATACGCCCCATGCCAGCGGCAGGACCACGGGCGCCCAGGCCAGCAGCGCTCGCACATCCAGCCGACCTCGGTCGATGCCGAACGACGCCTGCGGCCCGAATGCCTCCGTGCCGCGCCGGTCGATCTCGGCCACCTCCGACTCCGGCATGAACCACCGCGCGGCGACCGGGCGGATCAGGAGATTGGCCACTAGCCCGGCCGCCAGCATGGCCGACAGGATATACAATGTGCCGTCGTAAATGCGATCGCGCGGCACGCCGGCGGCGATCTCGGCCTCGCGGATATAGTTCACCACCGTCGGGCCGATGATGCCGGCGGTGGCCCAGGCGGTCAGCAACCGCCCATGAATGGCGCCGACGAAGCGGGTGCCGAACAAATCGGCCAGATAGGCCGGCACCGTGGCGAAGCCGCCCCCGTACATCGACAAAATGACGCAGATCATCGCCACGAACAGCGCCCGGTCGCCTGCATGCGCGGCCCAGGGGGCGCCGGCATACATCGCGATGCCGAGCAGGAAAAACAGTGTGTAGGTGATGCGCCGCCCGATCACGTCCGACAGCGATGCCCAGAAAAACCGCCCGAAAATATTGAACAGCGACAACAGCCCGGTGAAACCCGCGGCGATCGCCGCCACCGCCCCCCGTTGTCCTTGGTCGAGCGACAGGAAACCCAGCTCGGGCCGGCCGATCAGCGCGCCGCCGAACATCTCCTGCAGCATCGGTGAGGCCATGCCGATCACGCCAATGCCGGCACTGACGTTCAGGCACAGCACCGCCCAGACCAGCCAGAATTGCGGCGTGCGATGCGCGTTGCGCAGATGCACGTTGCCCTGCGTCACCATCGCTCGCCCCCCCGGCGGGGGCGCGGTCCAGCCGTCCGGCGTCCAGCCGGGCGGCGGCACCCGATAGGCGAACGCGCCACCCAGCATGAACACCAGATAACCGAGCGCCAGCACCACGAAGGTTTGCCAGACGCCGACGCCGCTGGCCGAGGCGAAGCGCTCCATCAGCAGGGCGGCCAGCGGCGCGCCGATCATGGCGCCGCCGCCGAACCCCATGATCGCCATGCCGGTGGCCATGCCGCGCCGGTCCGGAAACCAGCGGATCAGCGTCGAAACCGGCGAGATATACCCGAGCCCGAGCCCGATGCCGCCGATCACCCCCGAGCCCAGCCACAGCATCCAGAGCTGGTGCACATAGACCCCGGCGGCGGAGAACAGCAGCCCGCCGCACCAGCACAGGGCGGCGACCACGCCGGCGCGGCGCGGCCCGGCCCGCTCCAGCCAGAAGCCCCACAGTGCCGCCGAGCAGCCCAGCAGCACGAAGAACAGCGTGTACATCCAGCCCAGATCGGCCACCCTCCAGTCGCAGCCGGTGCTGACCAAGGCGTCCCACAATGATTGCTGCGGGCAGGCGCGCGGCGCGCTGATGCCGATGGCGCGCGACAGCGGCAGCCAGAACACGCTGAACCCGTAGGCCATGCCGATGCACAGATGGATCGCCAGCGCCGCCGGCGGCACCAGCCATCGGTTGAAGCCCGGCCTGGCGATGATGCGTTCGCGGTCGAGCAGCCCCGGCAGTCGGGTTTTTCCAGAGTCGAGCTTCACGTTGGCGTTCCTCCATTTTCTTGCACGCATACAAGTTTCTGGCACGCCGGCAAGGCTCGGTTTGGCCACGCAACGCGAGGCCTGGGAGCGCCAGGGCAGGTTTTCCCCTTGCGCCGCTCAGACGGCGGCGGTATGTTCTTGTTATGTTCTCGTCTACCGGAGGAAAAACTCGTGCAAAATCTTCATCAGGCTTGGCCGAAACGGGGTTCGCGTCGTGCCGCAGCCGAGGCGTGCGGCGGGAGGGAGTTGGGGCTCTGGGCGCTCGGCCTGCTGTGCGGCCTGGGGGCGGCGGCGGCCAGCGAGGCGTTGCTGCTGCCGTTCAGCCTGGTGCTGGCGCTCGCCGGCGGCCTGCCGCTGGCGTGGCTCGGGCTGCACTGGCTGCTGCGTTCACGCCGGCGTGTGGTGGTATGGGAGGGGATGTCCTGGCGCACACCCTGATCTGGGCGGGATGACGCCGGCATTAACCGCTGGGCAAGCCCTGACGGGCAGCATAGCGGTTCGCGCGTCGTCAGGCCGCGATTATGCCGAAGGGCGGAGACACGCCATGAGTGCCAGCGCCGCAACCACCCTGAAGCCTCAGACCGACAACGTCCATCTGCGCGCCGCCGACCTGCGCGTCATGGTTCGCGAGGAGGTGGGCACTCTGTTCGAGGAGCTGCGCCGTTTCGTTGACCGGCGCATCACCGAGCTGAGCGTCGAGGTGCATGGCGCGGTGCAGATGGTCGATTTCAGCGAGACCAATCTGTCCGAACAGCTTGGCCGGATCCATACCCAGATCGCCACCCTGGTGGCGGTGCCGGCCATGGCCACACGCAACAGCGGGATGGAGCTGGAAGCGGTGGTGCAGGCTACCGAGACGGCGGCGGACCGCATCCTGGAAGCCGCCGAGGCGATCGGCGCGTGGGTGGCCGAAGGCCGGCGCGACCCGGCCGGCTTTGATCTGCTGACCGAGAAGGTCAACGCGATTTTCGAGGCGTGTTCCTTCCAGGACCTCACCGGCCAGCGCATCCGCCGTGCCATCGATCATTTGCGGCGTGTCGAGGGATTACTCGCCGACCTGATGCAAGCCGCGCCGGCCGCGGTTCCCGCAGCCACACCCCTGCCGTCGCCGGAGGCTGGTCCCGACCTCGCCCAGCAGGAGATCGACCGGCTGCTGGGCTGATGCCGTGCGGCGCGGGGAGAGCAACATCGGCCAGACTGGCGATAGCCGGCCGATGAAGTTGCTCGCTAAAGCAAAGAGCTAGAGCGCTTTGGCCGGCTGCGGTCAGGGTGAAAGCGCGCTAAAACGGTGTGCGTTCCGTCCGCTTGCCGATCGCGCCGCCGATGACCGTGCCGATGTCGTAAGCGAGTTGCCGCTCGTCGCTGCCCTGCATGGCGCATTGCAGCGTGGCGACCCAGGCGACCGGATCGGACGGTGAGGCCCGCAACTCGGCGCGCAGCCGCAGAGTCACCGGGCCGGGGTCTTGACGGTTGCCGCCAAACTGGCTTTGTCCAGGCAGTTGCCGGTCCACCCCGCCGTTCCACCAGCTGAAGGAGGAGTCGGATGGCGGCACCGGGGCATCGGCGAACCCGGCATTGTTGCTCAGCGTCGCCACCAATGTCAGCTGCATGGTCGCGGCACCGGTCACGTCAATTCCGGCCTTTTGCAAGCCGGCCGTGAACCGGGCCGCGAGATCGACGTTTCGCGGCGAGTCGTCCCTGATCACCAGCCCGACGGCAAGCGGTGCGGGAAGCGGGCGGAGGAGTGTGGCCGCATAACTGCCGCTGCAGCTCCCCATCGCCCACCCGGGTTGGGACGCGATGACCGCGGCGATCGCTGCGCATGCGCCGGCCAGACGCCTTGTCGTGCTCATGTCATTCCTGTCTTTCGCCGCCGCCCGCCTGGGGAATTTTCTCGCTATTGTTTGCGCGCCGCTGCGATCGCGCCCTGCAGATCCGCCAGGCTGAGCGCGCCCGGCAGCAGCCGCCCGCCGACCACATAGGCCGGCGTGCCCTGGATATCGAGCCTGTGCGCCAGCTCCAGATTGGCGTCGATATGCTGCTGCACCGCCGGATCGGTCATGTCTTTCTGCAACCGGTCCCAGTCCAGCCCGGTCTTCGTCGCCGCGGCGTGCAGCGTTTCCATGGTGACGTCGGCGGGTCCCGTCATCACCGCGTCCTTCAGCTTCAGGTAGCCGCCTTGCGCCTGCGCCGCCAGCAGCGCCTTCGCCCCCAACAGGCTGGCCGGGCCGAGGATGGGGATATCCTTGTAAACCACCCGCAGGTCGCGGTCGCTGTGCAGCAGGTCCGCCATGACCGGCAGCATGCGCCGGCAGTACGGGCAGCGCACGTCGAAGAATTCGACCACGGTGACGCTGCCTTGCGGATTGCCCGCCACCGGGTCGGTGGGCGCATGGGTCAGCGTCGTCCCCAGGCTGGCGATGAGGCTTCCCGCCGCCGCCTGCTGCTGGCGCGTTTCGTCTTCCTGCAGGGCGGCGATCGCCTCGCGCAGGATGGACGGATCGGTCTTCAGCGCCGCCCGCACCACCTCGATGATCTCCGCCCGTTGCTGGGTGGTGAAACCATCCGCCGCGGCCGGCGGGGCGGTCAGACCCGATGCCAGCAACAATGCCGCCAGCAGGGCCAATACTCTGCGCATCAGGAATTCTCCCGGTTTTCGGTTCTACGTTGTGTTGCTGATACCATCCATGCGCGGCAGCCGGTGTCACTGGCATGCCGGCCGCTCATCACCGCGGCCGACCACGCCTGCGCCGGCGGTTCGCTGCGGCGGAACATCGGGTTGCCGGTGTCCACGAACGCGTTTATGGCAGCGTCCCTCGTATGGATGAGGCGGACCAGGTTCACACCGGGGGCCGCCGCGCGGAACAAGGGGTTGGCACAGGTGCGCAGCAGCGTCTCGGTTTCCGCGACCAGAATGACGGCCGGGTTTTCGGCGGCACCACCTGCCCGGGCCGCGGACGCAAGATCGCAGACCGGGGGAGCGCCGGGCCCCTCTAGTGGGCATCCTGTTTGCGTGTGCGAACATCGGGTCATCGGCATGCACGCCAGACTAGCCCAAGCGGCCCCCGCTGTCCTGCTGGCGCTTGGCCTGGCCCTGTCCGGATGCTCAACGCTGAACTCCGCCGCGTCATCGGTCAGCAACGCGATCACCGGCGGCGGCGGCCCTGCCCCCGGTACCCCGGGCTATGTGAGCGGCTTCCTGGGCGGGGTTGCCGTCGATGAGCCGCGCGCGGCCCTGGTGGCGCGCGAGGTGCTGTCGGCCGGCGGCTCCGCGGCCGATGCGGCGGTGGCGGCCGGTTTCATGCTGTCGGTGACCCTGCCTTCCCGCGCCGGGCTCGGCGGCGGCGGCGCCTGTCTGGCCTATGACCCGGCCAAGTCGAGCGTCAACGGCGGCGTGCCCGAGGCGGTGCTGTTCGTGTCGCCGCCCGGCGGCGGCAGCGGCGCGCGGCCAGCGGCGGTGCCGATGCTGGCCCGGGGCCTGTACGCTCTGTTCGCCCGCTATGGTGGGCGGCGGCCCTTCGAATCGCTCACCATCTATGCCGAGCAGGCCGCCCGCTTCGGCCTGCCGGTCAGCCGCGCCTTCGCACGCGACCTCACGGTGGTCGCCGGACCGCTGGCCGGCGACCCGCTGGCGCGGCAGGTGTTTTTCCAGCCCGACGGCCAGCCGCTCGCCGAAGGCATGCAACTACTGCAGCCCGATCTCGGCGCTACCCTGGCGCAGTTGCGGGTGGCCGGGGTGGGCGACCTGCATGTCGGCGTACTGGCGCGCAGGATCGTTGAGGCGGCCGGGTCAGCCGGCGGCGGGCTGACGCTGGCGTCATTGCGTGATGCCCTGCCGAGTTATGTCCCGGCGTTGTCGGTCGACGCGCCGAGGGGCGACAAGGCCTCCTTCCTGCCGCCACCCGCCGATGGCGGTCTGGCCGCCGCCGCCGCGTTCCGGGTGCTGATGGGCGCGTCCGGGTCGCTGCAGGCCGCACAGGACCGTGGCCTGGCGGTGGCCGCCGCCTGGCGTGCCCAAACTGCGCAGACCGGGGGCCAGCCGGTCGATCCGGTTGCCCTGTTGGCGGCCTCGGTGCCGCCGGAGTTGCTGCCGCCGCTGCCGGCCTCCGCCAGCCTGGTCACGCTCGACCGCGACGGCCGCGCGGTTGCCTGCGCCTTCACCATGAACAACCTGTTCGGCACCGGCCGCATCGCCCCGGGCACCGGGGTGCTGCTGGCCGCCTCGCCCGCCTGGATGCCGCCGCCGCTGCTGGCGGCGGGGCTGCTGTGGAACCCGAATATTCACGAATTCCACGCCGTCGCCGCGGCGTCCGGCCAGGACGGCGCACCGCTGGCCGTCGCCGATGTACTGAACCAGTCGCTGCACGTCACCATGCGGGTGCTCCGCAATGGGCCATTCGACCAGAACGCGATACCGTATAGCAAAGAGCCGGTGGTGCTGAGCACCGGTGCGCCGCTGCGGCCGGTGCCCGAGCCCGGACGCGCCAACGTGATCGGCTGCCCCGGCTACGTGCCCGGTGACAACTCCAGTTGCGGCTGGTACACCGATCCGCGCGGCGCCGGGCTGGCGGTCGGCAGCAACTGACCCGGCGGCACCGCATGACTCTCAAGGTCGGCCGCGGCGCGGCGGCGCCCCCCTTCATCGTCATGGACGTGATCACCGCTGCCAACGCGCGCCAGGCCACGCTGCCGCTGGGGGCGCCGCATGTCATCCGCATGGAAGTCGGCCAGCCCGGCACCGGCGCGCCCGCCGGGGCGGTGGCTGCAGCGTCCGCGGCACTGCAGAACGGCGCGCCGATGGGCTACACCGAAGCGCTCGGGCTTGCTTCGCTGCGGAGGCGGATCGCGCTTCATTACGCACATTGGTACGATGCCGAGGTGCCGGACGGGCGTGTGGCGGTGACGGTGGGGGCCTCGGGCGCGTTTCCGCTGGCGTTCCTCGCCGCCTTCGATCCGGGCGACCGTGTGGCCATGGCCTCGCCGTTCTATCCGCCGTACGTCAATATTCTGACCGCCCTCGACATCCGGCCGGTGATGCTGGAGGCGGGGCCCGAGACGCGGTTCCAGCCGACGGTGGCGATGTTGGAGCGTCTGTCGCCCCGCCCCGACGGGCTGATCGTCGCCAGCCCCTGCAACCCGGCCGGCACGATGCTGCACCCGGACGAACTGGCCGCCATCGCCGGCTGGTGCCACGCAAGCGGGGTGCGGCTGATTTCCGACGAGATCTATCACGGGCTGCACTACGACGCCCCCATCGCCACCGCGGCGGCGCTTAGCCCCAGTGCCATCGTGGTGAACAGTTTCTCGAAATATTTCTCCATGACCGGCTGGCGGGTCGGCTGGATGGTGCTGCCCACTGACCTGGTGCGGCCGGTGGAGTGCCTGGCGCAGAACCTGTTCATCAGCGCCCCGCACATCGCCCAGGTCGCGGCCGAGGCGGCGATGGACTGCACCGCGGAACTGCAGGCCAATGTGGCGCGCTACCGACGCTCGCGCGATCTGCTGCTGCGCGCGTTGCCACAAGCCGGATTCCTGCATGTGTCCCCCGCCGAGGGCGCATTCTACCTGTACGCCGACGTGGCCGATCGGACCAACGACAGCCGCGACCTCTGCGCCCGCATGCTCGCTGAGGCGGGGGTGGCGGCGAGCCCCGGAGTGGATTTCGACCGCAGCCGCGGCCACCACTTCGTGCGGTTTTCCTACTGCGGCCCGGAGGCAGACATGGCGGCAGCGGCCGACCGCTTGGCCGCTTGGCGGTAGCGCCGGCGCGCAAGGAAACAAGGCCAGGGCTCTGCCCTGGATCCGCCAGGGGTCAGTGGCCCCCTGGACCCCGCTCTTTTTCTATCAACGGTCTTGGGTTACGCGACCGACAGCATGATTTTGCCGATATGCGCGCTGCTCTCCATCAGCGCATGCGCCGCCGCCGCTTGTGCCAGCGGGAACACCTGGTGGATCACCGGACTGCAGCGCCCCTCGTCCAGCAGCGGCCACACCCGCGCTTGCAGCGCCGCGGCGATTTCCCCCTTCATCGCCGTGCTGCGGGGCCGCATGGTCGAGCCGGTGACGGTCAGGCGCTTGGTCATGATCGGCATCAGATCGAACGCTTCCACTTTCGAGCCGCCCAGGAAGGCAATAATCACCAGCCGCCCGTCCAATGCCAGGCAACGCAGGTTGCGGGTAAAATAACACGCGCCCACCATGTCCAGCACCACGTCCACCCCACGCTTGTTGGTCAGGCGCTGGACCTCGGCGAGAAAATCCTGGGTGCGGTAATTGAACGCCGCGTCGGCGCCCAGGCGAAGGCAGGCCGCCACTTTCTCGTCCGAGCCGGCGGTTGCGTAGACGGTGGCGCCAAAGGCTTTCGCCAACTGCACCGCGGTGACGCCGATGCCGGAGGTGCCGCCATGCACCAGCAGCAACTCTCCCGCGGCGAGCCGGCCGAGCATGAACACGTTGGCCCAGACGGTGAAATACGTCTCCGGCAGGGCGGCGGCCCGCAGCGCGTCGGTGCCACGCGGCCAGGGCAGCGCCTGCGCCGCCGGTGCGACGCAGTATTCGGCATAGCCGCCGCCGTTGGTCAGCGCACACACGCGGTCGCCGACGCGGTGTTGTGCCACCTCCGCCCCGGTGGCCACCACCTCGCCGGCCACTTCCAGCCCCAGCACCGGGCTCGCACCGGGCGGCGGCGGATACAGGCCCAGGCGCTGCTGCACGTCCGGCCGGTTCACCCCGGCGGCGAGCACGCGGATCAGTACCTCGTCGGAGCGGGGGTGCGGCACAGGCCCGAAGGCCTCGCGCAGCACCTCGGGCCCGCCGGCGCCGGCGGCTTCGACAAATCTCATGCTGGCAGGGATGGTCATGCGGGCGCCCTTCTGTCCACCCGCGCAGGGTTCGCCGCCCGGTCCGCGCCGTCAAGCGGCGCCCGCCATTCAGCGATGATGGTGATGCGACGCCGCCACCCGGGGAGTTTCGTATTCTATGTCACATGCCGGACGCCGGAATGTTAACCCAGTACAACTTTGCCGGGCCTTCCAACCCATTGACGACAAATCAAATATATGCTAAAGAAAACACTCTAATAATTGCCGGATAACCCAAAGTTTTTGGCGATTACCAAACGTCACAGGAAGGGGTAAAAGGGATGAAATGGCGTAATCTTCTGTTGTTGGTCGCGGCTGCCAGCGTCAGCACCCTGCTCGGAACCGTTTCGCCGGCCTCGGCGGGCGATCCGGACGTGCTCATGACCGGGGGCAAGACCGGCGACTACTACCTGTATTTCGGTCCCCCGATCGTCAAGCTGCTGGAAAAGGCCTGGGTCGACGCACCGCTGCGGGAGTCACAGGGCACGCCGGACAACATGGACTGGCTGGTGGATCACCCGCTCAGCTATGCGTTGCTGCAGGGCAACGTCTACGCGGACCTCAGCAAGTCCGATAAATATGCAGGCAAGATCAAAATCCTGCGCGGCAGCGGTATCGGCAACGAGACGGTGCTGGCGGTTATGAGCGACAAAATTTACAACCGCAGCCAGGGCAGCTGGGCGGCGGTTGCCGCCCATGCCAAGCAGGTTCGCTTCGTCACCGCGAGCGAGGCGAGCGGGCCCGGCCAGACCTTGCATCAGCTCATGCAACTGGACCCGAACGGGCTGGGCAAGGCGGAGCCGAAGTTCATGAGCAGCATGGACGCCGCGATCAACGCCGTCGCCGACGGACAGGCCGATGTCGCTCTCATGGTGCAGTTCGCCAACCCGCAAAATCCGCGCTTCAAGCTGATCGCCGAGAAGGGCCTGAAGATCGCGCCGGTCCTGTCCGCCTCCATGAAATCGCTGGAGATCCCGGGCGTCGGGCCGGCATTCACGCTATGCGAGAATGCGCAGGTGACGCCTGATACCAGGATCAACACCGCCTGCTCGCCGATCCTGATCGCCACCGGGGCCTCCAATGACAACGGCGATCTCAAGCGTGTCTTTGCCTCGGTGACCGAAGCCGACTTCACCCCCCCCGAGCCGGCGTTTGCCAAGCTGTGGAAGTCGATGCTGTCGAAGGGCGGGGCCGCGTGGGAGTCCGCCGTCAGCAAGGCGTCCGAACTGGCCGCCAAGGCGAATTTCTGAGGCGGCGTTGTCTCTCACCTGGACCCGTATCCTAAAGGAAAGGGTTCCACCGGCCTCTCGGCTGTCGCGCGCAGCGCGCGCCTTCGGCGCGACAGCGGGTCCAGGGCAGAGACCTGGCGTTGCTTGACTTCATAGCCGCGGCTTCCGCCGCGCCTGGGTTGCCTGCTCAAACGCAAACCCCAGCCGCAGCAGCAGCGCCTCACTCCAGGCCCGGCCGGTAAAGGTCGCGCCCACCGGATAGTCCGGCGTTTCGCGCCCCTGCACGCCGCGCACGAACCCCGCCGGCACCAGCACGCTGGGATAGCCGGCGCGGGCGGCGATGGCCGCCCCCGCGCTGCCCGGGAACAGCACCGCGTCGAGCCGGTGGCGATCCATGTAGGCGTCGAGCCCGCGGGTGCGGGATTGCAGCAGGTCGAGCCGGCGGGCGGCGAGATAGTCCGGTTCGGACAGGTCGCCGCGCGTGCCGGCGGCGGCGAGAAAAATATCCTGTCCGAAGCGCAATGCCCGCGCCGCGTTTCCGGCGTTGAATGCCACCAGATCATCCAGGCTGCGCATGTCGGTGCCGCGAGCCCAGTCGCGCAGATACCGGTTCATGTCGTACTTGAGTTCATGCACGAAGACGCTGGAGATGCGCACCACCTGGTGCATCTGCGCACTCTCGGGGTTGCGGTTGATGACGGGGAATTCGCAGGCGGGTCCCGGCATCCACCCCTCGGCGGGGATGTTGGCGCGCACCAGGCTGGCGCCGCCATCCTGCAGGGCGAGGATGGCCTGCTCCATCACCGCCCGCACCGGCGGCGGCAGCGTGCCGTAAAACACATCGTTGCCGGGGTCGGCGGGATCACCCGGCACGCCGATGCGTGCGCCGCGCAGCCCGTCGCGATCCAGCGCGGCGAGATAGTCGGGCACCGGCGGCGCCGTCAGCGTGGCCGGGTCCAGCGGATCGGGTCCTGCCAACACACCGAGCAGCAGGGCCGCATCTCGCACCGTGCGGGTCATCGGACCGGCGGTGTCCTGGCTGTGGGCGATCGGAATGATGCCGGCGCGGCTGATCAGGCCCACGGTGGGTTTCACCGCCACCACCCCGTTCATGCTCGCAGGCGACAGCAACGAGCCCGATGTCTCGGGTACCGACCGAGGCGGCCGCCAGCCCCGCCGCCACCGCAACCGCCGAGCCGGAACTCGATCCGCCCGGCAGCACCAAGGGGGTGCCGAGCGCGTCCAGCCCGGTGGCATACGGGTTCAGCACCTGGCCGCCGAGCGAGGAGTACCCCGACGGCATACCGATGGCGATGATGTTGGCGAACTCGGTCAGGTTGGTCTTGCCCAGCAGCACCGCGCCGGCGGCGCGCAGTTTCGCCACCACGGTTGCGTCTCGCGCCGCGGTGGCGCCCGCCAGCGCCAGCGCGCCGGCGGTGGTGGGAAGTTCGTCGCCGGTGGCGACGTTGTCCTTCACCACGACGGGAATGCCTTCGAGCAGCCGCCGCCGGCCGGTGCGGCCATCGCTAGCCGTGGCGATGGCGGCCGCCGTGGGATTGACGAGGCGCAGGGCGTTCAGCCGCGGGCCGGCCCGGTCGAAGGCATCGATGCGGGCGCGATAGTACGCCACCAGGGCAGCGGCGGTGGTGCGCCCGGCGCTCAGCCCCGCGAGCAGCGCCTCGATTGTCGCATCTTCGGGCGTCGCATCTTCTGGCGTCGCGTCTTCTGGTCGCATCGCGGACCTTGTCCCGGCTACGTCCCCGTCAACTGCAATGCCACCGCCTCGGCGACCCGGATGCCGTCGATGGCGGCGGAGAGAATGCCGCCGGCATATCCCGCCCCCTCGCCGGCCGGATAGAGGCCGCGCGTGTTGACGCTCTGCAGCGCGGCATCACGGCGCATGCGCAATGGCGCGGAGGTGCGCGTCTCCACCCCCGTCATCACCGCATCCGCCATGGCGAAGCCTGGAATCTGCTGGTCGAAACGGGGCAGGGCGGCGCGGATGGCGGTGACGACAAACGCCGGCAGGCAGGCGGCGAGATCGGCGGGCTGGGTGGCCGGCTTGTAGGAGGGCACGACCGCGCCGAGCGCCGTCGATGCTCGCGCCGCGAGAAAATCCCCGACGCGCTGCGCTGGCGCCGCATACAAGCCGCCTCCCGCGGCAAACGCGCGGGATTCCCAGTGCCGCTGTAAATCGATGCCAGCGAGCGGCCCGCCCGGGTAGTCGCGCTCCGGTGTGACGCCCACCACGATGCCGGCATTGGCGTTGAACTCAGCGCGCGAATACTGGCTCATGCCATTGGTCACGACGCGGCCGGGCTCGGAGGTGGCGGCCACCACGCGCCCACCGGGGCACATGCAGAAACTGTAGACCGAGCGTCCATCGCCGGCATGGTGCACCAGCTTGTAGTCGGCCGCGCCGAGCAGCCGGTGGCCGGCGAAGGCGCCGAAGCGGGCGCGGTCGATGACCGCCTGCGGATGCTCGATGCGCACGCCGAGGGAGAACGGTTTCGCTTCCATGAACACGCCGCGCGCCTGCAGCGCGGCGAACGTGTCGCGGGCGGAATGGCCGAGCGCGAGCACCACCTGCTCGCAGCGCAGGTAGTCGCCCCCGGCGAGGTGCAGGCCGCGCAGATGGCGGAGGCCGTCCGGCCGGGTGTCAACGTTGACGTCGTCCACGCGGGTGGCGAAGCGGTATTCGCCGCCGAGGCGCTCGATCGTTTCACGCATCGCCTCCACCATCGACACCAGCCGGAAGGTGCCGATATGCGGCTTGCTGGCATACAGGATTTCCGCCGGCGCGCCGGCGGCGACGAACTCGGTCAGCACCCTGCGGCCGAGCCGGTTGGCTTCCTTCACCCCGCTGTACAGCTTGCCGTCGGAGAATGTGCCGGCGCCGCCTTCGCCGAACTGGACGTTGGACTCCGGGTCGAGCACGCCGCGACGCCACAGGTCCCAAGTGTCCTTGGTGCGTTCGCGTACCTTCCTGCCCCGCTCCAGGATGATGGGCCGAAACCCCATCTGCGCCAGCGTGAGGGCAGCGAACAGGCCGCAGGGGCCGGCGCCCACCACAACGGGCCGCAGTTTGAGCTCCACCGGGGCGCGGGCCACCAGCCGGTATTCCAGATCGGGCGTGGGCCCGACATGCGGATCGGCGGCACAGCGACGCAGCACTGCCGCCTCGTCGTCGAGCCCGAGGTCGAGCGTGTAGACCAGCACGATGGCGTGTTTTTTCCGTGCGTCGTAGCCGCGGCGGAACACGCTGAGGGTGCGAATGGCTGCGACCGCCACGCCGAGCCGCACCGCTGCGGCTTGTGCGAGCGCGTCGGGTGGGTGGTCGAGCGGCAGACGGAGTTCGGTGAGGCGGATCACCCGGGATCAGTCCGGCCAGAACGTCCCGTCCATGATCTGCGCGAAGCTCCATGGGCATTCGGCCGGAAATACGTCGTCGGGCAACTCGGTCTGCGCCGCGGCGCCGCGGCGGGCATAGCGATAGGCAGAGGCGGTGGCTTCCGGCAGCCGCACGCCCAGGCTCGGATTGTCGGCCAGGTGGTTCTGCAACTGCGCGCGGGCTTCGGCGATGTTGATCTGCCAGGTATGACCCCGCAGCATAACCTGCTGCTGCCATCGCAGCAGACGCAGCAGCAGAACGTTGAGGCGGCTGATCAGCTCGCGCTGTTCGCCGCGGCCAAGGTTTTCGATTTCCTCGGCGATATGGGTGATGTCGGCCGCGTCCAGCCTTCCGGCCCGCAGCAGGGCAGCCTGCTCGTTCGCCCAGGCGTGGAAATCCGTATCATAGAGGTTGCTGCTGATATCGGCGCTCGCCTCTGCTGGGTCGGCAGCCGGGGTTGGCGCCGTCGTCACGCTTGCAGGCGCATTCTCACTCATGCCCGTCATCCCGGAATGCCCTTGCTGGTCGAATACTCGAAATGCAGCGCCGTGTCAGGGAATACGATCGGGTATATGGCGTGCGCCGCCATCGCTGCCTCGGAGAAACCCTGCAGAATCAGCTTCAGCTTGCCCGGATAGCTTGCCACGTCGCCAATGGCGAATACCCCCGGCACCGAGGTGGCACACGTGGCCGGTTCGACCTTGACATGATGGCGCTCAAGCGCGAGGCCCCAAGCGGCGATCGGGCCGAGATCCATCGACAGGCCGAAGAAGGGCAGCAGTACATCCGCCGTCAGCCGCCGCGTGCCGCCATCGAGGTCCGCCACTTCCACCGCCTCCAGCGCCCCGCCGGCGCCATGTAACGCGTGCACCTGGTACGGAATGACCAATTCGACCTCGCCGCGCGCGGCGGCATGGTCGAGCTGGGCGCCGCTCTCGGGGGCGGCGCGGAATTTGGCGCGGCGATGCACCACCTGGATCGAACCGGCGATGCCGCGCAACGCCAGCGCCCAATCCACCGCCGAGTCACCGCCGCCGGCGATGACCACCCGCTTGCCGCGCAAATCCTCCCGCCGGCGCACATAATATTGCACCGCGCCGGAGGCTTCATAGGCCGCCAGCCCGTCCAGCGGCGGGCGGTTGGGGCCGAAGGCACCGGCGCCGGCGGCCAGCACCACCGCCTTGCAGCGGATCACGTCGCCGTGGTCGGTGGCCAGGATGAATCCGCCGGCTTCGCCCTCCAGCCGCTCCACCCGCCGCCCGAGCAGCCGGCCGGGGCTGAACGGGGCGATCTGCTGCTCGAGCCGGGAGATCAGTTCGCCCGCCTCGATGGCGGGGTGGGCGGGGATGTCGTAGATCGGCTTTTCGGGGTAGAGCGCGGTGCATTGCCCCCCCACTTCCGACAGCGCGTCGATCAGCACGCTGCCCAGCTTGAGCATCCCCAGCTCGAAGGCGGCGAACAGGCCCACGGGCCCGGCCCCCACGATGGCGACGTCGGTGGCAATTTGTTGCGGCAACGGAGTTTGTGTCATGGGCGGCACCCTACCCTGGCGCGCGGCCGAGGCAAGCGGGAGGTTGAGGCGGCATGGTGGCGCGGCGCAGATTGTCGGCATGCACGATCCGATCGCTCCCGGTCCCGCGCCCGGCTTGCAACGCGACCTGCCCGACCTGCACGCTACCGAGGCGCTGGCCGCCGAGGTGGCGGCGCTGGCGCGGCCGGGCGATGTCATTCTCCTCGACGGGAATTTCGGTGCCGGCAAGACCGCGTTCGCGCGTGCCTTTTTGCGCGCCGCCAGCGCCGATCCGTCGCTGGACGTGCCCAGCCCGAGCTTCACCCTGGTCCAGACCTACGAAACGACGCGAGGGCTTGTGCATCATTTCGACTTTTGGCGGCTCGACGGGCCGGCGGCGCTGACCGAACTGGGTTGGGACGATGCGCGTGCCGGCATCGTGCTGGCGGAATGGCCCCAGCGCCTGGGCCCGCTGCGGCCGCCCGAGGCGCTGGAGCTGCGGATGGAGTTGCTGGCGGGCGACGCGCGGCGAGCGGTGCTGACCGGCTGGCCCGAGCGGATCGACTCGCTGCGCGAGGGGGACGTGTCGTGACCCGCCCGCACGCCGCCATGTTGCTGGCCGCCGAACTCGGCACCCGCATGCGACCGCTCACCGAAGCCACTGCCAAGCCGCTGCTGCCGCTCGGCGGCCGGCCATTGCTGGACCACGCGCTCGACCGGCTGGCTGCCGCTGGCGTGGCGACGGTGGTGGTGAACGCCCATTGGCATGCCGACCAGTTGGACGCGCATCTGGCCGCCCGGTCCGCCGCGCCGCGTACCGCGCTGCGCCGTGAGCCCGCGCTGCTGGACACCGGCGGCAGCGTGCGGGCGGCGCTGGACCTGCTGGGGAGCGATCCGTTCTTCGTGGTGAACGGCAATTCCTTCTGGTTGGACGGTCCGAACTCCGGCGCTCGAGCGGATCGCCGACGCCTGGGATGACACCAGCGCCGACGCGGTGTTGCTGGTGCACCGGACGTTTCAAACCCAGGCGGAAACCGGTCCCGGCGATTTCGCCCTGGACAAATGGGGGTTTGTCCGCCGGCGCGGCGACCGCGAAATCGTGCCCTACATTTACGCCGGCATCCAGATGGTGGCGCCCGCGCTGCTGGCGGACATGCCGGAGGGGGTGTTTTCCCTCAACCTTGTCTGGGACCGCGCCATCGCCGCCGGCCGCCTGCGCGGGGTGGTGCATGACGGGCTGTGGTTCCATCTGTCCACCCCGGCCGACCTCGCCGCCGCCGAAATCGACCCTGTGCGCGCAGGCCACCGGCGACAGCCGATGAGGCTGGCGACCATCCCGGCCGAGGTGCCGTTCCTCGACACGCTGGCGTCGCGATGGCTGGCGGAACACGGGGCCGATGCGCTGGCGCGGGGGCTGATTCTGCTGCCGACGCGCCGCGCCGCCCGCGCGCTGGCCGAGGCTTTTCTGCGCGCCGGCGGCGGGCGGCCGATGCTGCTGCCCCGCATCGCCTCACTGGGCGCGCCGGACGAGGCGCCGCTGGCGCTGTCCGGCGCGCTCGACCTGCCGCCGGCGGTCGATGCGCAGGAGCGGCTGGGGGCGCTGGCCGCCCTGGTGATGAAACTGCCGGCCGATTTGGGCGGCGCCGGCGCCGCCGACCGGGCACTGCTGCTGGCGCGCGAACTGGCCGCTCTGATGGACGAGGCCGAACGCGCCGAAATCGATTTGCCGTGCGCCCTGGAGCAGGCTGTCGACGCCGCCTACGCCGAGCACTGGCAGGCGACGTTGCGGTTTCTGGACATCGTCACCCGCGCCTGGCCGGCGTTGCTGGCCGAGAACGGTTTGATGAACCCGGCGGCGCGGCAGGTGGCCCTGCTGCGCGCCCAGGCGCGGGCGTGGCGGGAAAACCCGCCGGACGAGCCGGTCTGGGTCGCCGGCACCACCTCCGGCATTCCGGCCGTGGCTGGCTTGCTGCGGGTCGTGGCGCTTCTGCCGCGCGGTCAGATCGTGCTGCCCGGGCTCGACCTCGATCTCGCCGACGCGGCCTGGGAGGCGGCGGAGAAGTCCCATCCGCAGGCCGGGCTGAAGCATCTGCTCGCCGTGCTGGGCGCCACGCGCGGCGATGTGGTGCGTTGGCATGGGCCGTCCGTCGCGCCGGCCGGACGAGTGGCCACGCTGGCACAGGCGCTGCTGCCGGCCAGCGCGCTTTCCGCCTGGCGCGATCCCGGCCCGGTGGAGATCGACGGAATGTCGCGCCTGGAGGCGGCGGATGAGCAGGAGGAGGCGGTGGCGATCGCGCTCATCCTGCGCGAGGCGTTGGAAAAACCGGGCACGCGGGCGGCGCTGGTGACGCCCGACCGGGTGCTGGCCGGGCGGGTGTCGGCCGAGCTACTGCGGTGGGGGGTCGTGGCCGATGACAGCGCCGGTGAGAAGCTCGGTGACTCGCCACCCGCGGTGTTCCTGCGCCTGCTGGCCGCGGCGGTGGCCGCGCGGCTGGCGCCGGTGCCGCTGCTGGCGCTGCTGAAGCATCCGCTGGCGGCGGCGGGGCGGTCGCCGGCCTTGTGCCGGGCAGCGGCGCGGGATCTGGAAAAAAAAGCGTTGCGGGGACCCAAGCCGGCACCGGGCCTGGCCGGACTGCGGGCCCGTGCTGAAACGGCGGCGCCGGCCGCGCGCGATCTGCTCGAGGCGTTGGAATCCTGCCTGGAGCCGCTTTTGCGGGTGCAGTCCGCGGTGAGCATCGCGCCGGCCGCGCTGGTTGCCGCCCTGATCGAGGCCGCCGAGGCGCTGGCCACCACCGACTCCACCCCAGGCCCGGCGCTGCTGTGGGCGCAAGAGGAGGGCGAGGCGCTGGCGCTGCTGCTCTCGGGCGCGCGCCCGGCGCTGCGGCACCTGCCGGACCAGAATTCGTCGGTGCTTCCCGGCCTGCTGGACGCGCTGCTGGAAGGGGCAGTGGTGCGCAGCCGCCGGGCCCTGCGCGGCCGCGAAGGCAGCGAGCACCCGCGGGTGTTTATCTGGGGCCTGCTGGAGGCGCGGCTGCAGTCTGCCGAGGTGATGGTGCTGGGCGGGTTGGCGGAAGGTGTCTGGCCGCCGGCCACCGATCCCGGCCCCTGGATGAGCCGGCCGATGCGCACGCGTGCCGGGCTGCCCGGCACGGAAGAGATTGTCGGCCAGTCCGCCCATGATTTCTTTTTGTCCGCCTGCGCCGCGCCCGCCGTGGTGCTGTCCTGCCCGCGCCGGCGTGACGGCGCTCCGGCGGTGCCGGCGCGCTGGCTGACCCGGATCGAGGCGTATCTGCGCGGGTGCGGCCGGGCGCTGACCCGCCATCCGGCCGCCGCCTGGGCGGGGCTGCTCGACCAGCCCGCCGGCCCACCGGCGCCGGTGTCGCCGCCCGCGCCGCGCCCGCCGGTGGCGCTGCGCCCGCGCCGGCTGAGCGTGACCGCGATCGAAACCTGGCTGGCCGATCCCTACGCCATCCACGCAAGTTACATCCTCCGCCTGAAGGCCCTGAAACCCCTGGAGGAGGCGACCGATGCGGCCGATTACGGTGCCCTGGTGCACAAGGGCATGCAGCACTTCCTGGAGGATGTCGGCGCCACCTGGCCCGCGGACGGGCCCGAGCGGCTGTGCCGCGCCATGGAGCGGGCGCTGGCCGAGGCCGGGTTGCGGCAGGCCCTGCAGGAATGGTGGCGCCCGCGTCTGCTGCGCATCGCCGCCTGGGTGGCGTTGCGCGAGGGCGACCGCAGGCGCGCCATGCCCAGCCTGATCCGCGGCGAGGTGAAGGGCGAGTGGCCGCTGCCGGTGCCGCTCGGTTTTCTGCTGGTCGGCCGCGCCGACCGGATCGAGCGCCGCGCCGACGGCAGGCTCGCCATCCTGGACTACAAGACCGGCCTGCCGCCGTCCGATCGGGAGGTGGAGGCAGGGTTTCGCCCGCAGCTGCCGTTGGAAGCGGCGATGGCCGCGGCGGGTGCCTTCGGTCCCGATCTCCGCGGCGAGACGGCGGAACTGGTCTACTGGCACCTCACCGGCGGTTTTGTCGCCGGCGAGGCGCGCAGCATCCTGGGCGCCGACGCCGCCCGCATCGCCGCCTCGGTCGCGACCGCACGGGAGAAGCTGGCAGAGCTCGTGACGGTGTTCGACGATCCCAACCGTCCGTACCTGTCCCAGCCGCATCCCGGCCGCGCGCCACGGTTTTCCGATTTTTCCCAGCTCGCCCGAGTCGCCGAGTGGGACCTGTCCGGGGACGGGGCATGACCGCGGCGGCGCGACAGCTTGCGCTAGAGCAGCAGCGCCTGGCCTCCGACCCGGCGGTGTCGGCCTTTGTTTCCGCCTCCGCCGGATCGGGCAAGACCAAGCTGCTGACCGACCGGCTGCTGCGGCTCATGCTCAGCGGCGAGAATCCGGCGCGCATCCAGTGCCTGACCTTCACCAAGGCCGCCGCCGCCGAAATGGCGGTGCGGCTGCAACGCCGGCTGGGTGCCTGGGTGACGCTGCCGGATGCGGCGCTGGCCGGGGAGTTGCAGGCTTTATCGGTGACGCCCACGCCGGAGACGCTGGGCAAAGCCCGCGCCCTGTTCGCCGAGGTCCTCGATCTTCCCGGCGGCATGCGCATCGGCACCATCCACGCTTTCTGCCAGTCGCTGTTGCGCCGCTTCCCGGTCGAAGCTGCGCTGTCGCCGCATTTCCGCCTGCTGGACGACATCGATGCCGAGGTGGCGTGGCGCGAGTCGCGGGAAGCGATGCTGGAAGGGGCGCATACCGAGGCGAGCCGCGCCGCCCTGACGGCGCTGGCCGGGCTCGCCTCCGCCGAGCAGTTCGGGCGGCTGGTGCGGGGGTTGCTGCAGGACCGCGAGCGGCTCGAGGCGCTGCTGGCGCTCGATCCGGACCAGGTCGCGGCCGCTCAGCGGCGGGTGCTGGGGGTGGCAGGCGATGAGGCAGCGGTGATCGCAGCGGCGTGCCGGTGGAACGCGGCGCCGCTGATCGCGGCGCTGCTTGTGGTTGCCGACAAGGGGGCGCCCACCAGCGCCGAGAAGGCGCGGTTCCTGCTTGAGTGGTTGTCCGGTCCCGCCGACGAGCGCGCATCGCAGTGGAGCGCCTGGCGCTGCGCGTTTTTGCTCGATGACGGCTCGCCGCGCGGCCCGGCCGCGCTGGTGAACAAGAAACTGGCCGAGCAACGCCCCGAGGTGGCGGCGTCCCTGTTGGCGGAGCAGCAGCGGGTGCTGGCGGTGGAGGATTTCTGCCGGGCGGCGCGGGTGGCGGCGGCTTCGGCGGCGCTGGTGCGCCTCGCCGGGCCGGTGGCCCGGTTTTATGCCGGCAGCAAGCAGGCGGCGGACAAGCTCGACTACGACGATTTGATCGGCCGCACCGGGCGGCTGCTGGTCGATCCCGGCGCCGCCTGGGTGCTGTACAAGCTCGATGGCGGGCTCGACCACCTGCTGCTGGACGAGGTGCAGGACACCGCGCCCGCGCAATGGGCCATCGCCGGGCGGCTGACCGAGGAGTTCTTCGCAGGCGCGGGGGATCGCCGTACCGTATTCGCAGTGGGTGATCGCAAACAGTCCATCTACTCGTTCCAGGGCGCCGACCCGGATGGATTCGAAAGCTGGCGCGGCATTATCAGCCGGCGGGTCGCCGGTGCCGGGGCGGCATGGCGCGATGTGGGCCTGAACGTGTCGTTCCGGTCCGTGGCACCGGTGCTGGCGCTGGTGGACGCCGTATTCGCCGATGCGGCGGCGGCGCAGGGGGTGACCGCGCCGGGCTCGCTTTCGCACATCGCCGACCGCGCGGGGCATGCCGGGTCGGTGGAACTCTGGCCGTTGGCGCCGCAGCCGGAAGATGCCCTGGCCGAGCCGTGGACCGTTCCCGACCGCAACCTCGGCTCGGTCAGCGCGCCGCAGCGCCTGGCCGAGGCGCTGGCCGGCTGGATTGCGAACGAGACCGCCGGCGCCAGCATGCTGGAAAGCCGCGGCAGGCCCCTGCGGCCGGGCGACGTGCTGGTGCTCGTGCGCCGCCGCAATGCGTTTGCGCGCTCGCTGGTACGCGCCCTGAAAGCCCGCACAGTACCGGTGGCGGGGCTGGACCGGCTGGTGCTGACCGATCAGCCGGCGGTCGCCGACTTGTTGGCGCTGTGCGACGTGCTGCTGCTGCCGGAGGACGATCTGCAACTCGCCTGCGTTCTGACCAGCCCGCTCGGCGGGTTGTCGGACGACAGCCTGATGGAGCTGGCGATCGGTCGGAAGGCCTCGCTATGGGCCGCCCTGCGGGGGCGGGCCGGCGAGAGGGCGGACTGGCTTGCGGCGGATGGGTTCATCACCACGTTGCTGGCGCGGGTGGACTACGCTTCGCCGCATGCGCTGCTGGTGGAGGCGCTCGGCCGGCTGGGCGGGCGGGCGCGGCTGCTGGCAAGGCTGGGGCCGGACGCGGCGGAGCCGATCGATGAATTGCTGGGCGCCGCGCTGACCCATGCGCGCACCCACCCGCCGGGGCTGCAGTCCTTCCTGCACTGGCTGCGCCAGTCCGGTGCCGAGGTGAAACGCGAGGCCGAGGGGGCCGGCGGGTCGGTGCGCATCATGACGGTACACGGCGCCAAGGGGTTGCAGGCGCCGCTGGTGATTCTGCCCGATACCACCGCCCTGCCGCCTGATGACGGGCCGCTGATGTGGGCGCAGGATCCGGATGGCGGCGCGGATGTGCCGGTCTGGTCGCCGCGCAAAGAACTGCGCTGCGCCGCATCCGGAGCGCTGCGCGAGGCGGCGGCGGCGCGGCAGCGGGAGGAGCACAACCGGCTATTGTATGTGGCGCTCACCCGGGCGGAGGATCGTCTGCTCGTGTGCGGCTGGCAGCCGCGCCGGGCGTTGCCGGAGGGGTGCTGGTACGAGTTGGTCGCACGCGGGTTCTCCTGTCTGGGCGCATCCCCGGCGACCTCGCCGTTGCCGTGGGAAGGCGCAGTGCTGCGGCATGCCTGTGGCCAGATACGACCGCCCGAAGCGGACGCTGGCGGGACAGGGGACGGGGGCGGGGCAATGCTGCCTGCCTGGGCCGGGCGGGCGCCCGACTGGACCCCGGCACCGCCGCCGCGCGAGACGGTGCCGCCCTCTCCGCTGGCGCCCAGCCGGCCGGAGGGGGCGGAACTCGGCCCGGTGCCGCAGGCAGCCAGTCCGCTGGCCGCGCGCGACCTCAGCGGCGCCAGGTTCCAGCGCGGCCAGATGGCGCATGCCCTGTTGCAGCATTTGCCCACCCTGCCCAGGGCGGAGCGCCGGGCGGCGGCGCTGCACTGGCTGAGGCGGCCCGGTGTCGCCATTGCCGACCCGCAGACGCTGGCCGATCAGGTCATGTCGGTGTTGGACCATCCCGAGCTGGCGCCGCTGTTCGGCCCTGAGGGGCGCGCCGAGGTGCCGCTGACCGGCGTGGTTGGCGGTGCCGTGGTGGGGGGGCTGGTGGACCGGCTGGCGGTGCTGCCCGACCGGGTGCTGGTGGCGGACTACAAGACCAACCGGACCCCGCCCGCCCGCGCCGAGGACGTTCCGGTGCTGTATTTGCGCCAGATGGCGGCTTATCGCGACGTGTTGCGCGGCGCCCTGCCCGGCCGGGCGGTGATATGCGCCCTGGTCTGGACGGCCGCGGCACAGGTGATGCCTCTTTCCGACTCGCTGCTGGACGGGCATGCTCCGGGCGCAGGTTGACCCGGTGTGCGGGGTTCTTACGTTGCAGGAAAGCCATAAGGGGCGGAGTTCATGAGCGAGAATACCAAGGCCGTGACCGACGACAGTTTCCAGACCGATGTGCTGGGCGCCAAGGGTGCGGTGCTGGTGGATTTTTGGGCCGAATGGTGCGGGCCCTGCAAAGCGATCGCGCCGGCGCTGGAGGAAATCGCCACCGAGTTCGCCGGCCGCCTGACCGTTGCGAAGGTGAACATCGACGACAACCCATCGACGCCGAACAATTATGCTGTCCGCGGCATTCCAACCTTAATCCTGTTCAAGGACGGTCATCCGGTCAGCCAGAAGGTCGGCGCCGCCCCCAAGAGCGTGCTGAAGCAATGGGTAGAAAACGCTCTAGCATAGTCTTCTCATGAAATCGGGTGCAGGGGGCCACCGCCCCCTGCCGGGTCCAGGGCAGAGCCCTGGCCTTCCTTAAGCTCGACTCGCCAGCTGCTCAGTCCCCCCGGAACGACCATCCATGCGCGGAGGAGCGTCGTGTTCCGGGTCGCATCTATCGGCATTGTCGGTTTTGGTTCGCCGAACCTCCAGGAAGTACTCAACCAGCATTTCCTCATAGTCGTCGTCGTGATGGCTGCGGGCCATGGCTGTCCTCGCCTGAGTGCAATGCGAACGCGAAACGCACTGTAACGCACTGTAAGCGAAAAACCTCGCCAAATCGTGAATAAACGTCGGATTAACAGGCTGCGGAAAAACCGGATTGTCGAACCGGGATCGATCGGAGTCCCCGTGGCGGCTGCCGGCAACCTGATCCGCATGCCCAAGCTGCTGGTTGCTGGCGCATAGCGCCACCTGGTGTCGGTTTTTTCGCAGTCCGCCAGAGTTCCGATTGTCGCCGGGGCGGCGTTCCCCTACCTAAGGACAACTGCGAAACGCAGTTCGAGGGGAATGCAATGCCTGCAACGAGGCGAGCGGAGCGGGCGGGGCCGCGCTGGCGGGATGTTGTTGTCGTACCCCACCAAACTAACCCAATAGCAATGATTCCCTGGCGTTAACAGTGGGGTGCAGCACGCCGGATTCACCCCAGGGGCGGAGAAAGGGAACATTCATGGACGGTTGGGATCAGCCAATCAGGACCGGGCAGTCGGCCGATCCGTTTATGCCGAGCGAATACACTGGGATGCTGCTGCAGGCCATTCGTTGTCTGCCGGACCCGCCGGCGGACTGCGAAGCAGCCGAAATCGGCGTCGGCAGCGGCGTGCTGCTGGCTAGCCTCGCGCTGCGCGGGATAGGGCGTCTGCGCGGCACTGACACCCATCCCGCCGCAATCCGCGCGGCCGAAACCCTGCTGGACGGGATGCATCTGGCCGGCCGCATTGAGCTGAGCCTGGGCAGCGTCTGGGAACCGCTGGAGGGCGAACGTTTCGACCTGGTGGTGGCGAATCTGCCGCAATTTCCGACTGACCGGCCGGTCGACGCCGACCGCGTCGCCTCCTGGGCAACCGGCGGGCCGGACGGACGGCGGGTTCTGGACCCGTTCCTGGCCGGGCTGGGGGATCATCTGCGCCCCGGTGGGATCGCATTGATCACTCATTCGACCATCGCCGGGCTGGCGCGCACCCGGGCCATGCTGACGGAGCAGGGCCTGGGCTGCACCTCGCTGATCACCACCCAGGTGCTGATGGCGCCCCCCAAGGCCGCCCTGCTGCCGCCGGAAACCTGGGCACGGGCGGACGACCTCGGCCTGGCCGCTGTCGGACCGTACCGGTTCATCGAGGCGCATGTGCTGCGCATCGCCCCGCTCTGACGTGACGCCCCGCGCCCGATCGGCTGCGATACCCAGTCAGCCGCGGCGACGCCGGCCCCATATCCAGGCGATGGCACCGAGCATCAGGCTGAATGTGTCGGCGATAAAGGCACCGCAGACCGCGAGCGCACCGAGCACGCCCATGCCGAGAATTTGCGGCTCGTAACGGTCGACGAAGCTCGCCCACAGGGGCGGTAATTCGCGCCAAACCCAGGGAACGCCGGTTTTGTACCACATCGCCGCAACAGGATCGACCTCCAGCTGACTGCCGACAATGGTGGGAAAATCGCCGGCGTCGCTGATCAGCGTGTCGCCGCGATGCGTCTTCGCGATCGCATCGAGCAGCGAATAGACCAGCCACGGATGCAGGTCCTTGTGCGCCACCACCCCCACCGAGGCGGCCAGCATCGGGATGTCGTTGGGCGGAATGGCGTCGGCAATGTTGTAGATGCCGCGCGGCAGAACCACCGGGCGCAGGAACGGCAGCTGATTGGCGATGGCACGCACTTCGCTGAACGGCACCATGTGTAGCCCGGAATCGGCGGCCATCGCGCGGATCAGTTTGTTCTCCGGCGACAGCATGAAAGCGCCGCCGTCGAATTTCCCCGCCCGCAGGTCCCGCACGGCATCTTCGAGCGGCAGGAACGTGAACGCGGTGTTCTCCTCCGTGATGTCCAACAGTCCAAAGACACGCAGCGCCGCACTCGCGGTGGCGCTGTTGCGCGGCAGCGTGACGATCCGGCGGCCGCGCAGGTCGTCCAATACGCTGCGCCGGCCCAGATCGGCGCTGGCGAAAACGAACAGCGGCTGCAACTGGACGAGGCTGATGATCGACACCTCCGAGTCCCTGACCGCGGAGAGGTCCTCGGCAACGAAGCCCACATCGACCGGCACGTCAGGGTTGGCAACGTCCTTGACGATATCGAGGGTGCTATTTTTCGAAACGATATGCAGATCGATGCCACGGGCGGCCAGGTAGTCGCGGTAGTGCACGGCATTTTCGTAATAGCTGCCGCCGACCGCCCCGGCCTCGATCGTCAGGTCATGCGGTGGCCTTGCGTGCCAGACGCCGGCCGCGATGATGACGGCGGCGAGGACGAACACCGCCAGCCGCAGGCCCGGCAACGGCCAAGCCGATCCCGGACGCATCACCGGCGAAACCCGGACCTGGGTGCGGTTGAGACCAGAGAGCACGTGCTCATGCTGCCCATCCTCCTAAGCAAACCATGGGAGGTTTGCGCACTTCCTGAAAGCCAAACCGGTTCGCGCTGGCACGATATGTCGGCTCCGGTTCCGTGTGGCACCCTGCGCAACCCTGCCTAGCGCACGCCCTCGGTAATCCGATCCTGCACCCGCTCAATTGCCTGCATGATCGCGGTCGTTTCCGGTCCCATCACGTCGGCCGTCGGGGTCACGATCAGGGTCACCGATGGCAGCGGGAACAGGCTGATCTCCACCTTGCTGACCTGGTAGCCTTCCGTTGAACTCACATCGATGATGGTGCGGACGATGCGCCGCTGGATCGCCGACAGCAGACCGGGCCGCCTGCGCCAGTCGCGGTAGAGGGTCCGTTCGAGGTATTCGAGGTCGCCGGCAGACATTTCGCGGGCGATGCCGAACGTCATGTCGGCGCCAGGGATGATGCCGACTTTCGTGTCGAACTCCTTGATCTTGTATCCGGCGATATCCATCAGCTTCGTCAGGTCGATCGACTGCGCAGAGCTGGGGGGATTGAGCTCGCCATAGCTCAGTCCGGCGAGATTCCATGCGCTGCTGGCGGCCGAAGCCACCCAGCCAACGACCGGACCCAGGCCATAATAATACCCCGTCGTGCCGTCCAGCGCGGCCCGCTGGGCCGCCCGCTCGTCAGCCGGCAGTGGCAGCATCCCAAGGCTCGCCAGCAAGCCGTCCGGCCCGATCGTGTCCTCGCTATCAGCCATGTCGATGATACGCTTCACCGCCGCATCCACCGCCGGAGACGAGACCGGCTGGCCACGCCGTGCATACAGCCAGAAGGAACCGGCGACGTCATAGGTGTCGTTCACGATCGTCTCCGGCGTCGGTTCCACGCCGTCCAGGGCAAGGGCCACGAGTTCGCCGCCGGACTGCGCCACGTCGGCGTATCCCACCAGGCCCACCGTACCGACTGGCGCCCCCAGCAGTTCCTCGACGGAATGGCCGCGTGCGATCTCCCTGACCCGATCGACGCGCGTGGTGACGCAGCGGGCGGTCCGGTGCTGGGCGTTGAAGATCAGCTTCACCATCTGCTCTTTCCGGCAACCGACCTCCAGCACCAACGCGTTGAACATCACGCGACCGCCGGTGTCGCGTGCTGGCAACTGGAAGCGGATATCCTGCGCCGGCAGCGACCGGTCGATATCGGACCACCGGACCGAGGTGTTGCGACGGAATTCATTCTCGTATGGAACGTCACGGGCCAGCGCGAGGTAAACTTGCTTGGAGGTCAGCCCCGTCAGCTCGCTGCCCTTGCGCACGGCAAGAACGATGGCGCCCCGGCCGAGTTGGACCTCAGCCAGGCTCTGGGCATCGTTCTTGGCGCAGTCGTAGGCAACGTCGGGGAAAATACGCCTCGTGGTCAGCAGGATGTCGGGGCCCCGCCCGGGCACGAGCTGGCAGAACGCCTGAAACTCGCCGAGTGAGGTGGCATGGGTTACCTCGGTCATGACGTCCGGCCCGGCGGTGGCGACCAAGTCAGCGGCGAAGCGATCGAAGATCCTCCTGCCGGCGCCGTACTCGACGATCCGCAGCACCGGAGGGGCCGCGGCCGGCTGCTCGGCCGGCGCCTGCGCCGCGGCCGGCGGCGCAGGCAAAACCGCCACCCCGGCCAGCACCGCCAGCATCGTGAGGGTCGGCATACCCCGACGCAGGGCCTGCGCGGTGCCATGCCAAGCTGTTACATCGCGCGCCGCCATCCGCACCCCCAGAACCGTCACTCCGGCCCCCGCTGCATCGCTGACAATCCGCGTTTCACGGGCCTCATCGGAATGACATAGTACCCGAAAACACCACCGCGTCACGACCCGGGATAGTCGACGGCCGTGAATTATCCGTTCAATCCCATGGCGTCCGCCAAGGGGGTGGGTCGCTGCGGTCGCGACCGCTGCAGCGTCCGAACGGATATTTACGCCTCGGGGTAGGTGATCGCCTGCACCTCGACCACCTCGACGCCACGCGGCGTGTGCATTTTCGCCACGTCGCCCACCCGGGCCCCCAGCAGGGCGCGGGCAATCGGCGAGAACAGACTGACCTCACCGCGCGCGATGTCGGCCTCATCGGCGCCCAGCAGGGTCACCGTGCGTGGGGCATCGTCGTCGGTCAGGAAGGTGACGGTCGCACCGAAATACACCCGGTCGCGGTTGGTCTGCCGGGAAGGGTCGACCACCTCGGCGATGTCGAGGCGCCGGCCCAGCCAACGGGCGCGACGGTCGATTTCGCGCAGACGCTTCTTGCCATACAGGTAGTCGCCATTCTCCGACCGGTCGCCATTGCCGGCGGCCCAGGAAACGGTTTCCACCACCTTCGGCCGTTCCACCCGCAGCAACTGGTGCAACTCGGCGAGCAGCCGGGCATGTCCGGAGGGAGTCATATAATTCTTCGTCCCCGGCGGCAGGCGCGGCGCGTCGTCCTCGTCATCCTCAGGCAAGGCGGTCATGGCGGGTCCATCCGGGGCGTGTGGTGCCGGGTGCGTGAGACAGCGACGCGGAACGTCCGAGGCCAGGTTTTGATAACACGTCCATTCCGGACGGCCCGCGCGACGCCCGCCCGAGCCGGCGGATTGTCTCCCCATCCCGGGCCTCGGGCAAGGCCGCGGTCATGGCCGCAGCGGGGACTCCCAATGATGCCAGTTCACCAGGGCGTCTTTCGGCCGATGATCAGATCAGGCGGCGGGACGGACCGGCAGGCCCGCGCCAACTGCGCACGGGGTGAACGGAACCAGGCGGAGCGGCAAGTCCGCAGATGTTTGCGCGACCACCAGCGACGTGCGGCGGCTCCCAACGGGCGGACACTCAGGGAAGACCGTTCGGCCGAGGCGACCAGAATGCGCGCATGCAGGAGCGAGCCGATCGAGCGATCCTGCGCGTATGCCTCGGCATAGTACCGCATGCCGATCACGCGCATGGCGGTGATGCGGCGATCCATTGCGCCGGTGCGTTTCCGGGCCGGTGCGGTTGCCGGGCCGGTGCATCAGACAGGTGACCAGCTGGCCGGGATGGCATCCCACCGGCGCGCGCCGCCAGCCGCAACCAGAGTTCCCAGTCCTCTGTCGAGGGCAGCGTCTCGTCGAATCCACCGCTCGCGCACAGCATGTCCGTGCGGGCGATCACGGTCAACGTCCCCACCACGTTCTCGGCGTAAAGCTGGGCCAACCCGTCCTTCCCCAGCAGAAACGGCGCCTTGCGCCGTCCGTGGCGGGCGTGAAAGCGTGGCCGGAACGCGAAGCCGCCGCCGCGATCCTCCCCCGCCGGGGTGACATGGCGGCAATCGGTGAACGAGAAGCCGATCTGCGGATGGGCATGATGGAGCACAATCTGGCACTCCAGCTTACCTGGAGCCCACCAGTCATCGGAATCGAGGAAGGCGATCAGCGGTGCACGGGCAGCAGCGATGCTGAAATTGCGTGCCCGGGACGAACTGCCGCCCGGCCCGGTCAGCGCGGCCAGTCGCGGATCGGAGGCGGCCAAGCCGGCAAGCCAGGCCCCGGTGCCGTCGGTGCAGCCGTCATTGATGACGATGATCTCCAGCTCCGGATCCGGGCCGACCGAGGCGATCGGCGTGGGCTAGTACTGCAGCGTGTTGCGCACCGGAATGATGACGCTGATCTTCGGCATCCTGGACATGGGTGGAGTCCAAACCTGTTGGGTCGGCAGCGCCCGGAGCAGGCGCCGCTCGTTTCAACGGGAACCATAGGCAAACCTGGTGCCACCGAGCGACCGGCCTGACCACGCCGCGGACTCCAGTCGGAACGCCCATGCTGGACGGGCAAAGCGGTAATGCTATCCCGAAGCCCGATTGCCTCGCGCCGCGCCGGCTGCCGGTGGCGGACTCACGCCAAGCCCCGCAGCCTCGGTCTGGACGCGCCCGGCGTCCCGACGCAGGATCGGACAATGAACAAAGGTATCGGCATCGCCGGCATCGCCGGCCGCATGGGGTGTCTGCTGGCCGAAGAGGTCGTGGCTGCCGGAGCCACTCTCGTCGGCGGCATCGATCGTCCCGAGGCGACCACGAACGCCAAGCTGTTTGCCGACATCGCGGCGCTGGCCGCGGCGTCCGACGTCGTGCTGGATTTTTCCCATGCCTCGGCCACCGCCGCGCACGCACAGGCGCTCGCGGCGGCGGGATGTGCCTGGGTGCTCGGCACCACCGGGCTGTCGGCCGCCGAGGAAGCGGCGGTGGCGGCAGCGGCGCAGCGCGTGCCGGTGGTGTATGCGCCCAATTTTTCCACCGGCGTGAACCTGGTGCTGGCGCTGGCCGAACGCATGGCTGCCGCCCTGCCGGCCGAGCAATACGACGCCGAAATTGTCGAGATGCACCATCGCCAGAAGGTCGATGCGCCCTCCGGCACTGCCATTGGCCTCGGCCGGGCAGTGGCGAAGGGGCGTGGCGTGGTGCTGGAGGAGGTGAAAGAAAGCGGGCGCGACGGCCATACAGGCGTGCGCCGCACCGGCGCGATCGGCTTTGCAGCCTTGCGCGGCGGACAGGTGGTGGGTGAGCATACCCTGCTGTTCGCCGCCGGCACCGAGCACATCGCGATCACCCATCGCGCCTTCGACCGGCGCGCCTTTGCGACCGGCGCGGTGCGCGCGGCACTTTGGACGCGCGGCCGTGCCGCCGGGTTGTACTCCATGATGGATGTGCTGGGGATGGGCGCCGACACGAAGTAGGGGTTCCAGGGACCTTGGCCCTGGTTGGGACCCAGAGGCAAACAGCGTCGCGCCGAAGGCGCTGCGCGCCCGGGTGAGGCACGGAGCAACGTCCCGTCAGGTCGGCCGCGACATCCACAGACTGACTGCGGTATTTCACGGCATCACGGAGATATTTTGTAATATCCGCCTCACGCGGACTTGACCCCCTGTCCCCTTTCGTTCACACACCCCGCCCAGCCAAGCGGCCGGTCACGGCCGTCCCGCCACCTCTCCGCCTTACGGGTAGATCCATGCGCGACAAGGGCGAATTCCTGTTCACTTCCGAGTCGGTCTCGGAAGGCCATCCCGATAAGGTCGCCGACCGGCTCAGCGACACCGTGTTGGATGCATTCCTGGCCGCCGACCCGTATGCGCGCGTTGCCTGCGAAACGCTGGTCACCACCAACCGGGTTGTGCTGGCGGGCGAAACCCGCGGCCCTGGCACCGTGACGCACGACTACCTGGCACATCTCGCCCGCCTGGCGATTAAGGACATCGGCTACGAGCAGGAGGGGTTCCACTGGCGCACCGCCGATGTGACCGTGCATCTGCACGCGCAGTCGGCGGATATCGCCCAAGGCGTGGACTCGGCCGGCAACAAGGACGAGGGCGCCGGCGACCAGGGCATCATGTTCGGCTACGCCACGAGCGAAACGCCGACGCTCATGCCGGCGCCGCTCTATTATGCCCATGAGCTGCTGCGGACCATCCGCGACCGCCGCCACGCCGGCGACGCCAGCGTGGCCGGGTTGCTGCCCGATGCGAAAAGCCAGGTGACCCTGCGGTACGTCGACGGCAGACCGGTGGGTGCGACCAGCGTGGTGATCTCCACCCAGCATGAGGAGCATCTGGAGCAGTCGCAGATCAAGGCGCTGCTGCTGCCGCTGATCGAGAGCACGCTGCCGCCCGGCTGGCTGCCGGCGGAAAAAGAGATCTACATCAACCCGACCGGAAAGTTCGTCATCGGCGGACCGGACGGCGATTGCGGCCTGACCGGGCGCAAGATCATTGTCGACACCTATGGCGGCGCGGCCCCGCATGGCGGCGGCGCCTTCAGCGGCAAGGATCCGACCAAGGTGGACCGCAGCGCCGCCTATGTGGCGCGTTATTTGGCCAAGAACGTGGTCGCCGCCGGCCTGGCAGAGCGGGCTACCTTGCAGCTCAGCTATGCGATCGGCGTGTCCCACCCGCTTTCGGTGTATGTCGAGTTGCACGGCAACCCGTACGAGGTCAGCGAGGCGAAGCTGGAAAGGGTGCTGCGCGAACTGGTCAACCTGACCCCGCGCGGCATCCGCGAACACCTGCACCTGAACCGGCCGATCTATGTGCCGACCTCGGCGTACGGCCATTTCGGTCGCGAGCCGGACGCCGAACGGGGCACCTTCACCTGGGAAAAGACCGACCTGGTACCGGCGCTCAAGTCCGCCTTCGGGCGCTGACCGACGACAGCGGGCGGCGGCTGAAGCCGCCGCCGGATCGTCTGTATGGCCGCGCCCGCGGCCACTCCCTGCGACCCCGGCAGCAACTGTTGCTGGACGCCGCCCTGCCGCGCCTCCGCTTCAACCTGGCCCGGGCGGCGGACCCCTTGTCCGCATTTGCACAACGCCCGGCCGAGCTGTGGCTGGAGGTCGGTTTCGGCGGCGGCGAGCACGCGCGGGCATTGGCGGCGGCGTATCCCCAGGCCGGGCTGATCGCCTGCGAGGTCTTCGTCAACGGGGTGTGCTCGCTGCTGTCGCGGCTGGTACCGGAGGGCGGCGAGGCCGAGGCGCCCCTGCCGGGCAACCTGCGCATCTGGGACGAGGATGCGCGCCCGCTGATCCGGGCCCTGCCGGATGTCTGCCTGGACCGGATGTTCCTGCTGTTTCCCGATCCCTGGCCGAAGGCACGCCACGCCAAGCGCCGCTTCGTGCATCCGGCCATGCTGGCCGACGTTGCACGGGTGCTGAAGCCGGGGGCGGAATGGCGCATTGCCAGCGATGATCCGACCTATCAGCACTGGGTGGCCGAGGTGCTGGCGGCGCAGCTTCTGTTCGACGCGCCGCCGCCGGCGACCACGCGGCCCGCGGGTTGGCCGTCGACCCGCTACGAGGCGAAGGCACTCGCCGCCGGGCGGACGCCGCTCTACTGGTCGTTGCGGCGGGCGCCTAACGTCGCCGCCAAGTGATGACCGAACTCACCGCATAGTTCCATACCAGGCTCATCACCGCGCCGGCCAGTCCGGCCAGCCACCAGGCCGACTGCACCGAAGGTCCGAAAAGAAACGCCGCCACCCCCACGTTGCCCACCGCGCCCACGCTGCAGATCGCCGCGAAGGTGGCCAGCCCGCGCAGGAACCCCCAGCCATGCAGCCGGTTCTCGCGGAAGGTAAAAATGTTGTTGAGCACAAAATTGCCGGCGATGGCGCAGCCGGTGGCGATCGCCTGGGCGGTGGAAAACTCGAGCGCGACCAGCGTCAGGCACAGCCGCAGAACGATCAGGTGACCGGCAATGCCCAGCGCGCCGACCGCGGCGAACAGCAGGAAGCGCACCGGCACGATATGGCCGACCAGTTTGTCGGCGATTAGCATGGCGAAGTCGCGCAGAACCCCGGCATCGAGCTTGCTCTCGCCGGCGGTGCGGCTGCGGAATTCATAAGGCAGCTCGACCAGGCGCGGCGGCGCCGGCAGCGAGGCCAGAATGTCCAGCAGGATTTTGAACCCCATGGCTGAGAGATTGCGTACCGCCCGCTCGAACGTGTCGCGGCGGATCATGAAAAAGCCGCTCATCGGGTCGGTGACCGGGGCGCGCAGCACGATGTGGCTCAAGCTTGTGGCGAAACTGGACATGCCGGCGCGCCGGCGGTCCCAATCACCGAGCCCGCCGCCGCCCACGTAGCGGCTGCCGATCGCCAGTTCGAAGCCTTGGTCGCGCAGGGACGACAGCATGCGCGGCAGCAACGCCTCATCGTGCTGCAGGTCGCCGTCCATGGCGGCGACATAAGGGGCAAGGCTGGCCTGCGCGCCTTCGATGAACGCCGACGCCAGGCCGCGCCGGCCGATCCGGTGCAGCAGCCGCACCCGCGGATCGGCGGCGCCGATTGCGGCAACGGCTGCGCGGGTGCCGTCGGTGGAGTTGTCATCGACGAAGATGGCTTCCCATGCGATGTCATCCAGCACCGCATCCAGCCGCTCGACGAGGCGGGCGATGTTGCCTTCCTCGTTCAGCACGGGAATGACGATACACAGGACGGGCGGGCACAGGGCGGGCGGGCACAGGGCGGGCGGGCACAGGGCGGGCGGGCACAGGCCGGACGGGCAGGGGGCAGCGGCGTGTGCCTCAGCCCCTGCCTGGGCGGGCTCGCTGGCGGTCCGGTGCGGAGCGGCATCGTTCATCCCCTGCCGATACAGCAAACCGCCCCGCCAGGCCACAAGGCGGCTCTTGCAAGCTCCGATAGTGACGCCTAGATTGCCGGCTCAATCATCTTCCGATCGTTATGGAGGGTGGCCCTAACGGGCCGCCTTTTTTGTTTTGGAGCGACACCCCGACCTGTCCGACCTGCCCCATCATACCGGCCTGGAAGCCCGCGTGGCTGGCATCGTTGCGCCCACGCTGGCCGACATGGGCTACGAGCTGGTGCGCGTTGCCATTCTGGGCCGGGAACAGCCGACCGTGCAGATCATGGCGGACCGGGCCGACGGTGGCCAGATCACGGTGGACGACTGCGAGGCCATCAGCCGTGCCCTCGGCGCCGTGCTGGACGTGGAGGACCCTGTCCCCGGCGCCTGGACGCTGGAAGTCAGCTCCGCCGGGATCGACCGGCCGCTGACCCGCCGCAGGGATTGGAACCGCTTTGCCGGTCATCTGGCGCGCGCCGAAATGGCGGTGCCGCTGCCGGACGGCCGCCGCCGCTTCTCCGGCGTCGTGCTGGGTGCCGATGCCACCCATGCAAGGCTGCGCGTGGACGAGGCCGAGGTCGCCCTGCCGCTCGCCGACATCCGCCGCGCCAGGTTGGTGCTCACCGACGAACTGATCGCCGCCACCGCGACCCCGCGCCCGGCCAACTAAGCCCCAACCAGGCCGCGAGCCAGGCCCCCAACCAGGCCAAAAGAGGACCCGCTTCATGGACACCGCCATCGCCCGCCCCGAACTGCTCCTGGTGGCAGACGCCGTGGCCCGGGAAAAATCGATCGATCGCGAAGAAGTGTTGGAGGCGATGGAGCAGGCCATCCAGAAGGCCGGACGCGCCAAATACGGGCACGAGAAGGATATCCGCGCCACCATCGACCGCAAGACCGGCGATGTCCGGCTGTCGCGTTGGACCGAGGCGGTGGAGGCGGTGGAGAACGAGGAAACCCAGATCCCGGTCCACATCGCCCGCAAGTTCAAACCGGAGATCAATGTCGGCGAATACATCGTCGACCCGTTGCCGCCGATCGATTTCGGCCGCATCGCCGCCCAGACCGCCAAGCAGGTGATCGTCCAGCGCGTGCGCGAGTACGAGCGCCGCCGGCAATACGACGAGTTCAAGGACCGCGTCGGCGAGATCGTCAACGGCACCGTCAAGCGCACCGAATACGGCAATCTCATGGTCGAAATCGGCCGCGCCGAGGCGCTGCTGCGCCGCGACGAGCTGATCCCGCGCGAAAGCTTCCGCAACGGCGACCGGGTGCGGGCCTATATCTACGATGTGCGCGAAGAACCGCGCGGGCCGCAGATTTTTCTCTCCCGCACCCACCCCGGGTTCCTGGCCAAGCTGTTCGCCCAGGAGGTGCCGGAAATCTATGACGGCATCATCGAAATCAAGGCGGTGGCCCGCGATCCGGGCAGCCGCGCGAAAATGGCGGTGATCAGTCGCGACGCGTCGATCGATCCGGTCGGCGCCTGCGTGGGTATGCGCGGCTCGCGTGTGCAGGCCGTGGTGCAGGAGCTGCAGGGCGAGAAGATCGACATCATTCCCTGGTCGCCCAACACCGCCACTTTCGTGGTCAACGCGCTCGCCCCCGCCGAAGTGAGCAAGGTGGTGATGGACGAGGAGGCCGGGCGCTGCGAGGTTGTGGTGCCGGATGACCAGCTCAGCCTTGCCATCGGCCGGCGTGGGCAGAATGTCCGCCTGGCCAGTCAGCTCACCCGCTGGGATATCGATATCCTGACCGAGGCGGAGGAAAGCGAACGCCGCCAGGAAGAATTCCGCCGCCGCACCGGCCTGTTCGTCGAGGCGCTTGATGTCGACGATGTGATCGCCGGCCTGCTGGTGACCGAAGGCTTCAACACCGTCGAGGAACTGGCTTTCGTGCCGCCGGATGAATTGTCCGAAATCGAGGGGTTCGACGAAAATGTCGCCGCCGAGCTGATCCGCCGCGCCGAGCAGTTCCTGATCAAGCGCGACAACGAGCTGACCGAGCAGCGCATCGCGCTCGGCGTCAGCGAAGAAGTGGCGGCGATCGAATCACTGACGCCGGCGATGCTGGTGGCGTTGGGGGAAAAAGGGGTGAAGACCCTGGACGACCTGGCCGATCTCGCTTCCGACGAGCTGGTGGAAATCGTCGGCGAGGCCAACATGGACGAGGCGGTGGCCAACGATGTCATCATGGCCGCCCGGGCGCATTGGTTCGGCGATGAAGAGGGCCCCGCGGACGGCGGCGACGCAATAGGGGAGGCTGGCCACGGCTGAGTCATTGCACGCGTCCGAGCCCTTGCAAGAATCCGGAGTTTCGAAAGCGTCTGCGCTTTCGCGCATCGGCGACGGCGCGGGCGACACCGGACCGACCGGAGAAGCGGACGACAACGAGCCGGACCGCGGCCCGCTGCGCCGCTGTGCGGTGACCCGCGAGCGCCTGCCCAAAGAGCGGATGATCCGCTTTGTCATCGGCCCCGACCGGGCGGTGGTTCCCGATCTGGCCGCAAGGCTGCCCGGGCGGGGAATTTGGTTGAGCGCGCGGGGGGATGTGATAGAAACCGCCTGCACCCGGGGCGCCTTCGCAAGGGCGGCTCGCGGGCCGGTGTCGGTCCCCCCTGATCTGAGGTCTGGTCTGCAGGCGGCGCTGTCCCGGCGGTTTGTCGATCACCTGGGCTTGGCGCGTCGGGCGGGACAGGCGGTGGCTGGCTTCGCCAAGGCGCGGGAGTGGCTCTCTTCCGGGCGGGCGGCGCTGGTGGTGCAGGCCGACGACGGCAGCGCGGAGGAACGGCAGCGCTTCCTGGGTGGCTGGGACGGACCGGTCGTCGCGCCGCTGGACAGTGAGCGGCTGGGCGCGGTGTTCGGCCGGGAACGTGCGGTGCACGTGGCGATCGCGGCGGGCCGTCTGGCGGAGACGCTGCGGCACGAGGCGGGGCGACTGGCTGGGCTGGCCGAGGGCCGGTTGGCTGGAGAGAAATCGGCACCGGGGCCGCGGATCGCGCCGAATGAGACCGCGCCGGATGAAAGCGCGCCGGGCAAAAGCGCGCCGGGCAAAAGCGCATCGGGCGAAAGCGCGCTGGCAACGGGGCGCGACGGCGCGAGGCGTCAGAAAACCAATTCACCGCCCGGCGCCGCCGGGCGGAACGATGTGCAGGGTACAGGCGGGTAGATGAGCGAAGGCAACGATCAGGACCAGGGCAAGGGCCGACTTTCGCTGCGCCCCTCGGGGCGCCTGGAGGTGGGCCGTACCGTGGATGCCGGATCAGTCCGACAGAGCTTCAGCCACGGCCGGTCGAAAGTCGTGCAGGTCGAGGTGCGCAAAACCCGCGCGCCCGCCGGCCCCGGGGCGCGTCCCGGCGGCGCGGCCCCCGGGCAGCCGGCGCCCGCAGGCGGGCAGCCGCAGCGCAGCGGCGGTGGCGGCGGTGGTCGCCAGCCGGCCGGCGCCGGCCGGGCGCTGACGGCGACCGAACTGGCCGCCCGACAGCGTGCTCTGCTCGAACAGCAGCGCGAGGCCGCCCGCCGCGAGGCGGAGCGCCGCGAGCAGGAGAAGATCTCGATCCTCTCCGCCGCCGAGGAAGCGCGCCGCCGCGAGGAGGAGGCCCGGAAGGCTGCCGAGGAGGAGGCGCGGCGCACCGCCGAGGAGGAGGCGCGCAAGCGGGCTGAGGAGGAGGCACGCAAGGCCGCCGAGGCAGCTGCGTCGGCGCAGGTCGCCGTGGCGCGCACGACCGCCCCCGAGGCGCGTCGCCCCGCCCGTCCGCCGGCTCCCGCACCGGCCCCCGCGGCGCCGTCGGAGACATTGCGGCTCAAGACGGCGCGTGCCGGCGAGGACGAGGAGGAGGCCCGCCCGGTCCGCCGCCCCGGCACCGCGCCCGGCGTGCCGCCGCGCAAGCCGCAGGTGGCGGCGCCCAAAAAGGGTGCCGACGATCGCCGCCGCGCCGGCAAAATCGACGTGCAGGCCGCCATCGAGGGCGAGGACGACCGCGTCCGCTCGCTCGCCTCGATGCGGCGCCAGCGCGAGCGCGAGCGGCGCCAGGCCGAGCTCGAGCGGCTGCGCTCTGACCAGGTGAAGGTGGTGCGAGAAGTCGTCCTCCCCGATAATATTACGGTGCAGGAGCTGGCCAACCGCATGGCCACCCGCGCCGGCGACGTGATCAAGGCGCTCATGAAGATGGGCGTGATGGCCACCATCACGCAGACGCTGGACGCCGACACTGCCGAGCTGGTGGTGGCGGAGTTCGGTCACCGGGTTAAGCGGGTCTCCGAGGACGACGTCGAACTGGGGCTGGTGGGCGCGGTCGACGCCGACACCGAGCTGCAGACGCGTCCGCCGGTGGTGACCGTCATGGGCCATGTCGACCACGGCAAGACCTCGCTGCTGGATGCGCTGCGGGCCGCCGACGTGGCGGCCGGCGAGGCCGGCGGCATCACCCAGCATATCGGTGCCTATCAGGTGAAACTGCCCGACGGCGAGCGTATCACCTTCATCGACACGCCCGGCCACGAGGCGTTCACCGCCATGCGCTCGCGCGGCGCCAGCGTGACCGACATCGTGGTTCTGGTGGTGGCCGCCGATGACGGCGTCATGCCGCAGACAATCGAGGCGATCCGTCACGCCAAGGCGGCGCACGCGCCGATCATCGTCGCCATCAACAAGATGGACAAGCCGGACGCCAACCCCAACCGGGTGCGCCAGGAGCTGCTCAGCCATGAGATCGTGGTCGAGGAGATGGGTGGCGAAACCCAGGACGTGGAAGTCTCGGCGCTGAAGAAAACCGGGCTCGACAAGCTGCAGGAAGCCATCCTGCTGCAGGCCGAAATTCTCGACCTGAAGGTCAATCCTGACCGCCCGGCGGAGGGATCGGTGATCGAAAGCCGGCTCGACCGCGGTCGCGGTCCGGTCGCGACCATCCTGGTGCAGAAAGGCACGCTGCGGCAGGGCGATATCATCGTCGCCGGCGCCGAGTGGGGCCGCGTGCGCGCCCTGCTGGACGACAAGGGTCAGCCGGTGAAGGAAGCCGGCCCCGCGACCCCGGTCGAGGTGCTCGGCCTGGCCGGCGTGCCGAGCGCGGGCGAGCCCTTCGTGGTCGTGGACGGCGAAAGCCGGGCGCGGGAGATCAGCGAATTCCGCCAGCGCAAGCTGCGCGACAAGGCGGCCGGCGTGGCCACCGCGGCGCGCGGCACCCTGGACCAGATGCTGGCCCGCATCGCCGCCGGCGACCAGAAACAGGTCGCCATTCTCATCAAGGCGGATGTGCAGGGCAGCGCCGAGGCGATCCAGGCGACGGTGCTGAAGCAGGCGCACGAAGAAGTGAAGGTGCGGGTGCTGCTGGCCAGCGTCGGCCAGATCACCGAGAGCGACGTGCAGCTCGCCCGCGCGTCTGATGCGGCCATCGTAGCGTTCAACGTGCGCGCCACCGCCCAGGCGCGCGACCTCGCCCAGCGCGAGGGCGTGGACATCCGCTACTATTCCATCATCTACGATGTCGCCGACGACATCGAGAAGATGGTCCGCGGCAAGGTGGCGCCGAAAGCACGCGAGCGGTTCCTCGGCTATGCCGAAATCCGCAAGGTCTTCGACATCACCAAGGTCGGCAAGGTGGCCGGCTGCATGGTCACCGACGGTTTGGTCAAGCGCGGCGCCGGCGTGCGGCTGCTGCGCGAGGGTGTTGTGATCCATACCGGCGAGCTGACCCAGCTCAAGCGCTTCAAGGACGACGTGAAGGAAGTCGCGCGCGGTTACGAGTGCGGCCTGTCCTTCGCCAACTTCAACGATCTTCACGAAGGTGACGTGGTCGAGTGCTACGACACCGAGATGGTGCCGGGTTGAGGCAGGCGGCTGCCGGCTATGCGCCGAAACCTCCCAGCCAGCGGCAGCTGCGCGTGGCGGAAGAAATCCGGCACGTGCTGGCGGGTGTGTTCGCACGCGGGGAAATCCGCGACCCTGCCCTCGCGGACGTGCTGATCACCGTGACCGAGGTGCGGATCAGCCCGGACCTCAAGCACGCCACCGCGTTCGTGACCCGGCTCGGCCGGTCCGACATCGGCGAGAAGCTGCCGGCGCTGCGCCGGGCGTCGCCCTTTCTGCGGTCGCAACTGGCACGCTCGCTGCGGTTGCGCTGCGCGCCGGAGGTGCATTTCCAGGCCGACACCAGTATCGACAACGCCATGCATATCGATGCGCTGCTGCACGCGCCGGAGGTACGGCGCGACCTGGCCGGCTGAACCGGACACGGCGTGGATGCGGAGACCCGTTGAATGAACATGAAGGAAGCCGTCTCGGCCGCGAAGCTCTGTGTGCGCGATCTGTTCGCCGACGAAAAACTGGGAGATATCGGGCTGGAGGAAGTTGCCTTCGAGCCCGAGCAGCGGCTCTGGCGCGTCACCATCGGGTTTTCCCGGCCGTGGGAGGTGACCATCGGATTCCTGCCGGTGAGCGGACAGGGTGGCGGGCGCATTTACAAAGTCCTTTCCCTGGCCGCTGACGACGGGCGGGTGGTGTCGATCAGGGATCGCGACCTCTCGCCGCTTTGAGACAGAAGGCCGGGGCTCTGCCCCGGACCCGCAAGGGGACGGTGGCCCCCTTGACCCCAATACGCAAGAAAAATTCTTGATTTCAAAGACTTATGGTCCCTGGTGGGTTTGGGGCGGAGCCCAGTCCCTTTTTTACCTTCCCCTCATGACGCCGGCATGATCTATGCGCCCCCCCATTTCCCGAACAAGGGCCGCATGCGCCAACGCAAACAACGCGGCCGTCCGCTGGACGGCTGGCTCGTCATCGACAAGCCTGAGGGGCTGACCAGCACCGATGTCGTGAACCGCCTGAAACGCTGGTTCGACGCCCAGAAATGCGGCCACGGCGGCACCCTTGATCCGCTGGCCACCGGTGTGCTGCCGATTGCCTTCGGCGCTGCGACGAAGACCGTGCCCTATGTGATGGACGGCACCAAGCTGTACCATTTCACCCTGCGGTTCGGCGAGGCGCGCGACACCGACGACGCCGACGGGCAGGTGACCGCAGCATCCGACCTGCGACCGACCGACGAGCAGATCCGCGCCGCTTTGCCCGCATTCATCGGCGACATCATGCAAGTGCCGCCAGTGTTTTCGGCCGTGAAAGTGGCCGGCGAGCGCGCCTATGACCTCGCCCGGGCCGGCGCCCCGCCGGTGCTGGAGGCGCGGCCGGCGCGCGTCGACCGGTTCGCGCTGATCGGCCGCCCCGATGCCGACCTTGCCTTGTTCGAAGTGCAGTCCGGTAAGGGTGTCTATATGCGCAGCCTGGCCCGCGACCTCGCCCGCGCCTGCGGCGCGCTCGGCCACATCGCCGCGCTGCAACGTCTGCGCGTGGGACCCTTCTCGGCGGCGCAGGCGATTCCGCTGGACAAATTGCAGCCCACGGAGGATACCCCGCGCGCTTCCCCGGACCTCCTGCTCCCGGTCGCGACCGCGCTGGCCGACATCCCGGCGCTGGCCTTGACCGAGGCGGAGGCCTCAGGCCTGTCACACGGCCAGGCGATCAGCCTGGTGGTGCTTATGGGCCGCATTCCACGGGCGGCCGATCCCGAAGGGGGTTTGGCCCGCGCCATGGCGGGGAGCCGCGTGATCGGGCTGTGCCGGCTGGAGGATGGCTGGCTGAAGCCCGAACGGTTGCTGTAGCGACCCGATCGCAGCTCGGCTTTCCCGCCGCGCGGTTCGTTTGCCTGCAGAACCGTTGCACGCGTCCCGCAACCCGATCCAGGAGTATCCCCGATGTCGATCACCGCGGAGCGCCGTTCGGCGCTCGTTTCCGAGTACGCCACCGGCAAGGACGACACCGGCAGCCCCGAGGTCCAGGTGGCGCTGCTGTCCGAGCGGATCGGCAGCCTGACCGAGCACCTCAAAATCCACGCCAAGGATTTCCATAGCCGGCGCGGTCTGCTGATGCTGGTCGGCCGCCGTCGCCGCCTGCTCGACTACCTCAAGAGGAAGGACCAGGCCCGCTACACGGCCCTGATCGGCCGCCTCAACCTGCGCCGCTGATCCGCGCAGAAGGCCATGGTTTCGCCAGTACCCGCGCCTATATAAGGGTTTCGGCCAAGCCCCGCGCCATGGTGGCGCGGGGAAACGCTTGCCGGGGGAATGGCCCCCGGCCGCCGCGACCGCGGCGGAACGACAGACGGCCGATCCGGCACCTCCGCCCGCTTGGGAGCCGCGACGGCGTTTCCGGCCACATGGAATGGGACGCGCTGGCGTTCACATCGCGGCTGCCGCGCAGTGCGCAGACCGCCTCCATGCCGCCCGAAACGCCGTCTCCCGCACCGGAAAGACCACGGATCGCTCCCGCTGACGCCCGTCCGGCCGGTATTCCGCAAGGGAACGACGACACGATGTTCAACTACTACCGCAAGGAACTGGACTGGGGCGGTCGCAAGCTGGTCCTGGAGACCGGCAAGATCGCGCGCCAGGCCGACGGCGCGGTGATGTGCAGCTATGGCGACACGATCGTGCTGTGCACGGTGGTCGGCCTTCGCAGTGCCAAGCCGGGCCAGGATTTCTTTCCGCTGACGGTACACTATCAGGAAAAAGCCTTCGCCGCCGGCAAGATCCCGGGCGGATTCTTCAAGCGCGAGGGACGGCCGTCCGAGGCTGAAACCTTGAAGTCGCGTCTGATCGACCGTCCGATCCGCCCGCTGTTTCCGGACGGGTTCAAGAACGAAGTGCAGATCATCGCCACCGTGCTGAGCCACGATCTGGAGAACGACCCCGACATCCTCTCCCTGATCGGCGCATCGGCGGCGCTGACATTGTCCGGCATTCCCTTCTTCGGCCCGGTCGGGGCCGCGCGGGTTGGTTATATCGACGGTGCCTATGTGCTGAACCCGACCGCCGATCAGATCAGGGCCTCGCAGCTTGAGTTGGTCGTCGCCGGCACCCTCGACGGCGTGCTGATGGTCGAATCCGAGGCGCAGGAACTCACCGAGGAGGTGATGCTGGGCGCCGTGAGCTTCGGCCATGCCGCCTTCCAGCCGGTGATCCAGGCGATCATCGAACTGGCCGAGGTTGCCGCCAAGGACCCCTGGCCGTTGCCGGAAGAGAGCGCCGAGGAAAAAACCCTGCGCGACCGCGTCGATGCCATTGCCCGCCCGGCGCTGACCGAAGCGTATCGCGAGCCGCTCAAGCAGACCCGCCAGGACAAGGTGGCGGCGGCGAAGAAAGCCGCCGCCGAGTCGCTGGCCGCCGAGGGCCTGGCGGTCGAGCAGGCGAAAGCCCTGTTCAAGGATCTGGAGGCGGACATCGTCCGCAACGCCATCCTCGACACCGGCCTGCGCATTGATGGTCGCGACACGCGCACGGTGCGGCCGATCGTGGCCGAGGTTGGGGTGCTGCCGCGCGCCCACGGCAGTGCGGTGTTCACCCGCGGCGAGACCCAGGCCTTCGTGGTGGCAACCCTGGGCACCGCGCAGGACGAGCAGATCATCGACGCGCTCGAGGGCGAATACCGCGAGCACTTCATGCTGCATTACAATTTCCCGCCCTATTCGGTGGGCGAAACCGGCCGCATGGGCAGCCCGGGCCGGCGCGAGATCGGCCACGGCAAGCTGGCATGGCGCGCGGTGCATCCGCTGCTGCCGGAGAAGGAAAAATTCCCCTACACGCTGCGCGTGGTTAGCGAAATCACCGAAAGCAACGGCTCGTCCTCGATGGCGACCGTGTGCGGGTCCTCGCTCGCGCTGATGGACGCCGGGGTGCCGCTGAAGAACCCGGTGGCCGGCATCGCCATGGGCCTGATCAAGGAAGATCGCGGCTACGCCGTGCTGTCCGACATCCTTGGCGATGAAGACCATCTCGGCGACATGGACTTCAAGGTGGCCGGCACCGAGCGGGGCGTCACCAGCCTGCAGATGGACATCAAGATCACCTCCATCACGCCGGAGATCATGCAGGTCGCGCTCGAACAAGCGCGCGAGGGACGGCTGCATATTCTCGGCGAAATGGCGAAGGCGCTGACCGGGGCGCGCACCGATGTGGCGGCGACGGCACCGCGCATCACCGTGATCAATATCCCCAAGGAGAAGATCCGCGACGTGATCGGCACCGGCGGTAAGGTGATCCGCGAAATTGTCGAGCAGACCGGGGCGAAGATCGACATCGAGGACGACGGCACCATCAAGATCGCCGCCAACGAGATTACCAAGGCGCAGGCGGCGATCGACTGGATCCGCGGCATCGTGGCCGAGCCGGAAATCGGGGTGATCTATATCGGCAAGGTGGTGAAGACCGCCGAGTTCGGCGCCTTCGTCAACTTCCTCGGCTCGCGCGACGGGTTGGTGCATGTCAGCGAACTGGCGCAGGGAAGGGTCAACAAGACCACAGATGTGGTCAACGTGGGCGATGCCGTGCGGGTGAAGGTGCTGGGCTTCGACGAGCGCGGCAAGGTGAAGCTGTCCATGCGGGTGGTTGACCAGACCACCGGCGAAGACATCAGCGACAAGGTTGGGCCCAAGGGCGGCGCCGGCGGCGGCCGGGAGCGTGGCGATCGCGGCGGCCGTGGCGGGCGCGACGGCGGTTTCGACGGCCAGGGCGACCAGCCGGCGGCGCAGGACGTCGTGGCTGGCTGACGAGGGTTTCTTCGCCCGCGGGACTTGATCCCGCGGGCGAAGACGGCTTCGATGAACGAATTGTGACGGCGCAAGGGGGATTGCGTCGGACGGGGCAGGAGCAGGGCATGAAGGCGATCAACGCGATCCGGATGGGCGGCGTCGACGTGTTACCGCTCGTCGAGGGCGGCAAGGGCGTGGCGATTTCGAACGGCGTCACGGCCGGGCACTGGGCGGCAGGCGGCGGCGCCGGCACACTCAGCGCGGTGAACGCCGACAGCTACGATGATGACGGGCGGATCATCCCGCAAGTCTATCATGGCCGCACCCGGCGCGAGCGGCATGAGGAGATGGTCGCCTACGCCATCCAGGGCGGCATCGCCCAGGCTCGCCGGGCGTTCGACATCGCCGGCGGGCACGGCCGCATCCATGCCAACGTGCTGTGGGAAGGCGGCGGCGCCGAGCGGATCATGACCGGCATGCTGGAAGGTGCCAGGGGCCTGATCCATGGCATCACCTGCGGTGCCGGTATGCCCTATCGTCTGGCCGAAATCGCCGCCCGTTTCAATGTGCACTACTACCCCATCGTCTCGTCCGCGCGTGCATTCGGCGCGTTGTGGAAACGCGCCTACCATAAGGCCGCGTCCATGCTGGGCGGCGTTGTCTACGAGGACCCCTGGCTGGCCGGCGGCCATAATGGGCTTTCCAACAGCGAAGATCCGCAGAAGCCGGAAGGCCCGTTCTCGCGCGTGCTGGCGCTGCGCAAGCTGATGCGCGAGTTTGGCCTGGGCGACACGCCGATCATCATGGCCGGCGGCATTTGGTGGCTGGAGGAATGGGAGGACTGGATCGACAACCCAGAGCTCGGTCCCATCGCCTTCCAGTTCGGCACCCGTCCGCTGTTGACCCGGGAAAGCCCCATCGGCGACGCCTGGAAACAGCGACTGCTGACCCTGAAGACGGGGGATGTGTTCCTCAACCGCTTCAGCCCGACCGGCTTCTATTCCTCGGCGGTGAACAACCGCTTCATCCAGGAACTGCGCGAGCGAAACGAGCGGCAGGTGGCCTATTCGCCCGAGCCGGTCGGCGAGCACGTGGCCGAATACGGCGTGGGCCCCCGCAAACGCCCGACCTTCCTGACCACCATTGACCTGGAGCGGGTGCGCGGCTGGGAGGCGGAAGGCTTTACCGAGGCCATGCGGACGCCGGATTCCACCCTGGTGTTCGTCACCCCCCAGCGTGCGCGCGAGATCATCGCCGACCAGGTGGCCTGCATGGGCTGCCTGAGCCAGTGTCGCTTTTCCAACTGGGCACAGCACGAGCCGGACTTCACCAACGGCAAGAAGGCCGATCCGCGCAGCTTCTGCATCCAGAAGACGCTGCAGGCCATTGCCCATGAAAGCGACAAGGAAGAAGCGGTCGAGAACAACCTGATGTTCAGCGGCCACAATGCCTTCCGGTTCCAGTCGGATCCGTTCTACAGCAACGGCTTCATTCCCACCGTGCGCCAGTTGGTCGAGCGCATCCTCTCCGGCCGGTAACGGCGCGCAAGCAAGGCCAGGCAGAGCCCTGGCCTTGCTTCACGCCGTCAGGTAGGCCCCGCGACGACGTATTCGCCGGCGACGTAGGCACGCAGGCTCTGCACTTCGGTTTCCTGGATCACGACCTTGGCCCGGACCACGTCGCGGATGCTGATAAGGCCGACGAGGTCACCCTTGTCCACCACCGGCAGGTGGCGGAAATTGCCCGCGGTCATGATCGCCATCGCCTCGTCCACGCTCGCGCGCGGGGTGATGGTTATGACATTGCGTGTCATGGCCTGCTCCACGCTCATGTTCAGCGCCCAGGGGCCATCCGTGGCGAGCCTGCGGATCACGTCGCGTTCGCTGACAACTCCCTCCAGTGCGCCTTCGGCGCCGAGAACCACCACGAGGCCGACGCTTTGCCTGGCCAGCACAGTGGCAACCTCGCCCAGCGTGGCGCTGGGATTGACGCTGACGACCGACGAACCCTTGCTCTTGAGGATCGCGGCAATGGTCATCATGCTCTAATGCCCCCTGAAGGATCTTTGGGACGGAATGGTCAGGGCTCCGGCAGCATGGTCCGCATGCGCGGCTGGTTCATGCGCGGCGCCGGGCATCCTCCGGCCGTTGGAGTAGTCTGCGAGAAACCGGCCGACGTGGGAAGATAGAGCCGGCAGAAATCGCGTCACGTTCTGAAATATGTACGGCACGCCCGCCGGCAACCCTGCGCGCCACACGAAATGCGGCGTTGGCAAGGTTGTTCGGCCTTTCACCTCGCCAGGAACGGTTTCACCTGGTCCAGCGCCTCGGCGGGCGATTCCTCCTGCGGCACGTGCCCCAGGCCAGGCAGCGCGACCAGCCTGGCGTCGGGCAGCGCCGCCAGGTAGTCGGCCGCGTTGCTGATGGGGATGATGCCGTCCTTCTCGCCCCACACAAGCAAAACCGGCAAGTGCAGGGTCCGCAGGACAGGCGCGGGGTCCTCCGGAACCATGTGCGCCATCCGGACGAGCGCCGCCTCGCGGACGCCCGGTGCCAGAATCATGTCGCGGTAGCGCGCCACCACCTCATCGGTCAGGCGCTGGGGATCGCCATAGGCCAGCGCAAGATTCATGCGCAGCAGAGGCATCGGCAGCATATAGGGCAGCATCCCGGCCGCCATCGGCACTTCGGCGGCCTGGCCATAGGCCATGCCCGGGCCGGCAAATCCGTCCGGCGAGATCAGCACCAGCCTGGTCACGCGGGCCGGGTGGCGGGCCGCGAAGCTCCACGCGATCCGGCCGCCCAGCGAATTGCCGACCAGGATGGCGCGCTGGACTCGCAACCTGTCCATCAGCGCCGCGAGCACCTGCACGGCGCGGGTGTCCGAGTAGTCGCCGGTCGGATCGGCGCCGGTCAATCCGAAGCCCGGCAGGTCGAAGCGGATCACCCGGAACTCGCCCGACAGCGCCTGCGCCCAGGCCTCCCAGGTATGCAGGCTGGCGCCGAAGCCGTGCAGCATTATGATCGCCGGCCCATCCCGCTTGCCGGTATCGCGCGCATGCACGCGGACACCCTCGGCCACTACAAAGCTGGACGGCGGTCCGGCATACCGGGCCTCAAGCTCGGCGCGCGCGCCGTCGGGTACGTACAGCCACAAACCGGCGGTGACGACGCTGGAAAAAAGAATTTGCAGGATGACCGCTGTCACTGGTGCGGAGCCTTGGCCACCGGGCGGGTGTCAGGTCTCTGGCAGGTCGTAGGTGCCGATATCCACGTGCGCCTGTTCGACCAGCGCCCCCAACTCTGCCAGCTTGCCACTGTCCAGATCGGCCAAGGCCCGGCGCGTGGTCTCAGCCGCCCGTTGCAGGCGCGCCGCTGTTCTGCGGTCCGGCGCCAGCGGGGTCGCGTCCGCCAGAGCCTGCAGCACGTCCTCCAGCCCCTGCCGCAGTTCTCCACCGCTTGCCTGCGCCGCCGCCTCAACTGCCCGTTCCATCGCGCTCTCGGCGGCTTCCCTGAACGCCATGTAGAGATCCACATCCCGCATCGTCGGGCCCTCATGCACTGCCGCGCCAGCCGACATCTTGGCACCAGCCGGGCGGAAGGCAACCTTTCAGATGGAACTGAGTGGCTTCCCGACCGCGCCGTGACCGGTGAGGACAGTGAGACCACGCCTCGCGCTCCGCACTGTCCTGGCTATACGAGGTAATAGAGGCTTGCCTCCCGGTCCGGTCGGTTCGTCCGCGGGGAACTTGCGCAATGCGGGCAGGTGTTGCCGGCACCGACGATGTCATAGGCATGGCGCACCGCCTGCAGGGTGGCGGAATCGACATCGTCGGCGGTTTGCGGGAAAATATGCTCGCCCGGATACCAGTGCAGAAAACCCAGGCCCGTGATTGCCGCCAGCAGGTCGGGCCGAACGCCGGCGAGCAACACCGTGACGCCGAGCCGGTCGGTTTCATGCAGGAAATGTTCGATCCGTTCGAGGCAGACGGCGTCGGGGTTGCGGACGCGCTTGAGGCGCAGCACGATGACGCGCACCCCCTCGGCAACCGCCCGTTGCCGCAGCTCATCGAGATAACGGTCGAGCTCCGGCGCGGCACCAAAGAAGAATTCGCCTTCCAGATCGAACAGGATGGTCGCCGAGCAGGGAGGGTCCGTCGGTAGGCGGCCGCGCACGACCCGTTCGGCACTGACGACCAGTTCCGCGCCCTTCAGCTTCGCCGCCCGCGGCACATACAGCAGCACCGAAAGGCCGAATCCCACCAGGATGGACGCGTCGAGGCCAACGACAATTCCGGTCAGCGCGGTGACCACGACCAGCCCCGCATCATAGCGCGATGCCCGGAACGCATAGCGCAGGCGCGGCACATCGATCAGCCGCGCGGCCGTCAGCACCAGCAGTCCGGCCAGCGCCGGCTTCGGAATGAAGCGGGTCAGGGGAGCCAGGAGCAGCAGTGCCCCCGCGACGGCCAAGGCGGCGACGATCCCCGACGCCCGCGTCGCCGCCCCCGCCTGGAAATTGATCGCCGACCGCGACAGCGACCCGGAACCCGGCAGGCAGCGGAAGAACCCGCCGACAAGATTGGCGATCCCTTCGGCGAGGCACTGGCGATTGTAATCGAGTTTCTGGCGTGTCTGGCTGGCGATGGTCTTGGCAATGGCCAGCGCCTCGATCAGTCCCAGGAAGGCGATGGCGACCGCGCTGGTGGAGAGCTGGGAAACCCAGGCGAACTTGATTTGCGGGATGTGCGGCGACGGCAGGCTGGCCGGCACCGAGCCGATCACCGCGATCAACGTCGCGCCACCGGCGCCCGGAAGCGACCACCCAAACAGGAACGCGGCCACGGCGACAAGCACAAGACCCAGCAGCATATCCATTTGCGGCAATCGCCAGGCACGCACGGCGCCGCGCAGCATAAGGGCGAGCACGATGGTTGCCGTGCTGACGGCGATCGCGCGCAGGTTGAATGGATCGCCCTCGGTCAGGGTCAGCCACACCCGCAGCAGGATGTTCTGATCGCCGGTGCCGCGGTCGTGCACACCGAGAAGATTGCCGCACTGGCCGACGGCCAGCAGAAACGCGGCGCCGACCATGAAGCCGAGAATGACGGATTCGGAAATATAGCGCGTCAGGTCGCCGAGCCTGAACACCGCAATCAGAATCTGAATGCTGCCCACCATCACCCCGAGCAGGAACATCGCTTCCGCGGCCTCGATGCGCGCGTCCGGGTCGAAAAACGCGAGCGAACTAAAGACAACCAGGGAAATGGCGCTGGTCGGTCCGTTGATCAGATGCGAGGAGGAACCGAAGATCGAGGCGATGGCGGTGACCACGATCGCCGAGTACAGATCCGAACTGAGGATCGACGCCGGCCAGCAGGGCATAAGCCATGGCTTGCGGCAGCGAGATCGCGGCGACCGTCAGCCCGGCGACCAGATCGCGGCGGAATTCGTCCCAGCGATAGCTCAGGGTCCACTTGCGGCCGCTTTGCTCCGCCGCCGTCAACTCCCGCATGGGCTGCGTCCTTGTTGCCGTCGATGCGCTGCTATTCGGTCGCGACCCGGTGCGGCGGCGCGGGCCGGGTGACGGTGTCGATAATGCCGTTCTCGGCAAAAAATTTCTGCTGGGCGTCCTCCCAGTCGCGGGCCAGCAGGGTGACCGGAAACAGGTCGAGCGGCGGCAGCCGGTCGGCATATTTCTTCAGGATGTCGGCATTGACGGGGCGATAGCCAAGCGTCGCCATGATTTCCTGCGCCTCGTCGGTGAACAGGAATTTGAGATAGGCCTTGGCCGCCGCCTGAGTCCGGTCGCGCACCACATTGGCGTCGACCCAGGCGACGAAGGGCTCGGCAAGAATGCTGACAGGCGGGTAGACGATCTCGAGGCCTCCCTTCGATGCCGCCACCTCACGCAACGCCTCGTTCTCCCAGGTCAGATGCACATCGCCGATATTCTCCACCGCGAAGGTCGTGGCCGCCCCGCGCGCCCCGGCATCGAGCACCGGAACATGCTCGTAGAACTGCTGCAAATAGGCGCGGGCCTCGGCGTCGCTGGCGCCACGGCGCAACGCCGCCCCCCAGGCGGCGAGCGCGCTTAATTTGCCGTTGCCCGAGGTCTTCGGGTCAGGCGTGATAATGCTCACGTTGGGGGCGATGAGATCAGGCCAGTCGTGGATCCGCCTGGGATTGCCCTTGCGGACCACGAAGACGATGGTCGACACGTAGGGCTGCGAGTTGTGCGGCAGCCGCGTTGACCAGCCCTCGGCGATCAGGCCGCGTTTGCGCAGGGCGTCGATATCGGAATAAAGGCCGAGCGTGACCACGTCGGCCGGCTGTTCCCCGCTGATCACCGATCGCGCCTGCCGCGATGAGCCGCCATGCGACTGCGTGATGCGCAGCGGCACCCCGGTCGCCTGCTCGTATGTCGCCGCGAACCGCTCGTTCAGGCTCTGATAGAGCTCGCGGGTCGGGTCATAGGAGACGTTGAGCAACCGGGTCGCTGCGCCGGCGTCGAGATTTTTCACCGAGATCAGTGCGGCGGCCACGATGATGGCGGCGACCGCGGCCATATTGGACCAGAGACGTTTTTCCATGAAGATAACTAGGCCGTTTTAAATGGCGCGCGCCGGGGCGCTGCCCCGGACCCCGGCAGGGCTTTGCCCTGCACCCACCAAGGGCCCCTGGCCCCTGGACCCCTCGACGAGCAGCCTCAGCCCGACCCGCGCCACACGTCCGGGAGGCGGCGAGAGCGGCAAAGTGCGAAGCTTCTGGCTGGTCATGGCTGGTTCTCCTGGGCAGTGCGGCGGCAGCAGGCGCCATGCTGCACGGAAAACCCCAAATCGACAATTGGTCGATGCCTATTTACGTTATCAACGCAAGGACAGCGTGCTAAATGACTGTCAGCGCTGCATATTGGCCGCGGCACCGGCCTCGCCGGAAGTCCCATCAGCCGGATGGCTCCGGCGCGACGGCAACTGCCATGGCGACATGACGGGTTGTGATAAAAACGCTTTTGCTGTCCGCTGCCGCTGAACAGTTTGACTAACATCCAAAACACGTATAATCCGCAGTCACCCAGCGGGCCGGCCTGCTGCCAGTCGACCCGACGCTCCAGCCAGGAGACCACACATGCCCACGGCGCGCGCCCTCCCCGAGGTGAAAAACAAGCTTTGGCAGGAACTGGCGCTGAAGGCCGAACTGGTTACTGACGGCGTCGGCATCACCCAGGAGGCGCTCGACCTGATCCGCCCTGGACCGGAGGGCGTGCAGGAACAGGTGCACTGCCTGTTCGAAATGGATTTCGACACCCATGATTTCGAACTGCCCTCCGGCTTCGACCTGCCGTACGGGCTGTCGGTGCCGTTCCGCTGGAACCAGCGGTCGGACAACGTCATCACCGCCGAGGGCGGCCGCGCCGTCCTGCTGCACCGCGGCCACGCGCATGGCGAGGTGCTGTTCCATAAACGACCCCTTTATTACGGGAAAACGACCTCCGACGGCCAGGACATGTCCACCGTCGGCGCGTTGTACCAGCACCGCGCCCTGTTCGTCGCCTACAGCAACGAATGCTCCTACAAGGACAAGGGCGAGGACTGCCTGTTCTGCAATATCAACTACACCAAGGACACCTACGGCGAGAGGCGCGGCATCTTCTGGAAGACCGCGCGGCAGATCGGCGAGACGGCGGCCGAGGCGTTCCGCGAAGGGCTGATCGACCACGTCACGATCAGCGGCGGCGTCATCCCGGAACGACGCGAACTGGAATATTATCTCGACGTTGCCGAGGCGATCCAGCGACACACTGGACGTGAGGATTTCAACGGCACCGCGGTGGTGGCCGCCCCGCTCGACCTGCGCCAGATCGACCGCTTCCGCGAGGCTGGCTACCGCACCACGGCGATGAACATCGAAATCTGGGACCGCAGCTATTACGACACCATCTGCCCGGGCAAGGCGCGTGGCGGCGGCGGCTGGGACCATTGGGTGAAGGCGCTGACATACGCCGTCGGCGTGTTCGGCCATGGCCGTGTGCGCTCCAACATGGTCGCCGGCATCGAGCCGAAGAAGAAAACGGTCGAGGGCATTCACGTGCTGACCAGCGAGGGCGTGGTCGCCACCGCCGGCATCTGGTGCCCCAATCCCGGCTCCGAACTGGCCGGCCATCGCGCGCCGGAACCAGGCTGGTATCTCGATCTCGCCGAGACGATCACCGCCGCCTGGAAGCGCGCCGGGTTCACCTTCGAGCAGGTATGCGACTGCAACGCCTCGTCCGACACGCTGCAGCACGACATCTGGCGCATCCAGGACGAGTTGTTGCCGGTATTCGCAGCGACCGAGGCCGCCCTCGTGGAGCACGCCGCCTGACCGGCCCGGCGGCTTGCACCGGCGCCCGGGCAGGCATGGCAGCCCGCCCCGGCGCATTGGCTGTTTTTCTGCTGCTGAGCGGCTGCACCGGCATTGCTGTCGGTGTGCTGGTGGTTACTGTGCCGCTCTATGCGCTTTCCCTGCAGGCGAGCCCGGCCCAGCTGGGCCTGATCCGGGCCGCCTCCGGCGCGGGGCTGCTGGTGGCGGCTCTGCCGGCCGCGCTGGCGCTGCTGGTGTTCTGCGATGGCGCCGCGCGGGCGCTGCAGCTGAGCGCGCTGACCACGATCTTCTCCCAGGCGCTGCCGCGTTTCGGGGTACAGCGGATTGGCTGGCACCGTGGAGCGCTCTCGCTCGGTCTGAGCTTCGCCGGACCGCTGCTCGGCGGCGCTCTGGTGGGTGGCTTCGGGTTCGGCGCGTCGTTCGCCGGCGTCATCGCCCTGGCCGTTTTGGCCAATCTGTTGCTGCGATGGATCGCAATTCCCACACAGGAACCGACCGGTCGCGCCGGACATCACCCATGGCGCGCGCATATGACGCGGCTGCCCGCATTGCTTCGCGCCCCCGACGTGGCGACATGTCTGGCAACCGAGGCGCTGGTGTCCGCCACGTTCTGCACGTTTTCCACCTTCATCGTCGTGCTCGCCGTCACCGAGCTGCACTTGGCGCCAGCCACCGCCGCGCTCGCCGGCACCGCGCTGGCAGCGCCAAGTCTGGCGATGCTGTCCGCCACACCATCGCCCGCGCTGCTGCTGCTCGCCTCGGTGACGTTGGGCGTGGGCCTGGGGCTGCTGAACCTGGTTGCCACGGCGCGCGCGGCGGCCCTGAGCATAACCGCGGGTGCGGACCACAAGGGCGGGGTCGCCAGTATGTTCATGTTGTCCAGCAGCCTGGGTGGTGCGTTCGGCCCGGCCCTGGCAGGTGGGGTCGCGTCCTGGGGCGGCACGCAGGCGGCGTTTCTGTCGCTCATGCCGCTGTTCGCGCTGCTCGGCGCCGCTGTCGTCGCGCCGGCCGGCGCCGGTACCCGGTCCGGCAGCCTGATCGGATGACACCAAAACAAACCCTGGCGGGGATCACGTGAGCGAACGGATTGCAAAGCACATCGCCATTTACGGCAAGGGCGGCATCGGCAAGTCGACCACCACGTCGAACATCAGTGCGGCGCTGGCCGCTGAGGGGCGGCGCGTGATCCAGGTCGGCTGCGATCCGAAGGCCGATTCCACCACCATCCTGCGGGGCGGCGAGGACCTGCCCACCGTGCTGGACACGCTGCGCGAACAAAGCCGCGTGACGCTCGCCGACATTTCCGCCATCGGCTTCGGCGGGGTGCTGTGCATCGAGGCCGGCGGTCCCGTGCCCGGGGTCGGCTGCGCCGGGCGGGGGATCAGCGCCGCCGTGGACCTGCTGCATGAGCTGGAGGTGTTCGAGCAGTTCCAGCCGGATGTGGTGCTGTATGACGTGCTCGGCGACGTGGTGTGCGGCGGCTTTGCGGTGCCGATCCGCGATGGCATTGCCGACCGCGCGTTCGTGGTGACCTCATCGGATTTCATGGCGGTATTTGCGGCCAACAATCTGTTCAAGGCGGTCAGCAAGTATGCCCCCAGTGGCGGCGCCAGGCTCGGTGGCATCATCGCCAACAATTTGCAGGCGCCCTATGCGCGTGCGCTGATCGATGATTTCGCCGGGCGCACCGGCACCCGCGTGGTGGGGTATGTGCCGCGTTCGCTGGTCGTGGCGCAGGGTGAACTGTATGGCCGGACAGTGATCGAAGCCGCGCCCCGGTCGGAGCAGGCGGAGATTTACCGTGGTCTGGCGCGTGCCGTGGCGGATGACGAGACCACCACGATACCGCGCCCGCTGAAGGGTTCCGCCCTGAAGTCCTGGGCCAAGACCTGGGGCGACCGGATCTTCATCGATGATCATGCGCTGGTCGATGCCGGTGCAGGTGTCTGACCGGGTCCAGGGGCCGTGCCCCTGGCGGAGGTGCAGGAGGCAGAGCCTCCTGCCGGGGTCCGGGGCAGCGTCCCGGTTGGTGGTTCCCTGATGGCCCGCCGTCCAGGCCCAATCACGCGCGAGCGGCGACTGCAGGCGATCAGCGCCTGGCTGGGTGCACCAGCGGCGCTGGAAGCGGAGGTCGCGGCCGGTGAGACCGTGCAGCGCATCCGTACCTTCTCGCAGGCAACACCGGATGATTTGCTGGCAGCGCTGGACCTGCTGGTGGGCATCGCGGGTGCAGGTGTCGTAGTGCATGGGCCGCGCGGTTGCGCTGCCGCTCTGGTGGCGTCCGCCCCCGCCGGCGCTTGGGCGGTGACCGGGCTGGATCAGCGCGACACAATCATGGGCTCGGAGGGCGCGGTCTCGCGCGCGGTGCGGCTCCTCCATCGCCGTCACCGCCCTTGGGCCATTTTCGTGGTGGCCACGCCGGTGGTGGCGATCAACAGCGACGACCCCCGGTCGGCCGCCGATGAACTCGCTTTTGAGGTTGGGAGTCCGGTGCTGGTGGTGCGCACCGACGGGTTCCGCTCGCGGGTTGCCGCGACCGGGTACGACGCCGCGTGCCAGACGCTGCTGTCCCTGGTGCCGCCGGCGGACGAGCGCGAGGATGTGGTGAACCTCCTGGCAGGTGATGCCGAGACTGCGGCGGAGGCGTCGGTGTTGCTGGCAGGGTTGGGCGTTGCCGTGAACGTGCTGCCTGCCGGTGCCGATGCGGCAGCGTTTGCAAGGGCGGGGCGGGCGCGGCTGAGCGTCTGCCTCGATCCCGACGTGACGGGGGCGCTCGGGGCGGGGCTGGAAGCGGCGCATGGGGTGGCGCTGCTGCGCGGCGGAGTGCCGATCGGGCTGGCGGCGACGCGCCGCTGGCTGGCCGCCGTTGCCGCGGCGAGCGGTCGTCCTGAGCCCCTGGACACTGGCGCGCCGGACCTTGGCCAGACGCTGGCCGGCGTGCGGGTGCATCTGGCACTCCCGCCGGGTGCTGCTTTTCATGCCGCTGTTCTGGTAGGCGAACTGGGCGGCACGGTGGCGGGATTGACCGTCGATCAGATCGACCGCAGCTATGCCGAGGCGCTGGCGGCGTTTGGCCGCGCCTGTCCCTCCGCCGGTACTGCACGTGGCTGCCGGGCAGCCGTTCGAGACCATTAACCTGCTGGCCTCCGAGCGGCCGGACCTTTTCGTCGGCACGCCGGAACTGGCGGCGCTGGCGGCGGCAACAGGGGTGCCGTCCGTCGGGCTGACGCCGGGTGCGCTTACCGGCTGGCGCGGCGCCGAGCGCCTGGCGCGGCGCGCGGGCAAGGCGCTGGCCAATCGCGGTTTCGTGCGCCGGCTTGCCGCCGTGCCGACGCCCTACGCGCCCGGCTGGCTGCGGCGCAGCGCGGATTGGCACATCAAGCGGGAAGTCCGATAGATGGCTCGCCCGCTGGAGCGCCCCGCCACCGGCTGCGCCCTGCATGGCGCGCTGCACAGCGCCGCCGCCGTGCCCGGCGTGGTGCCCATCCTGCACGCGACCGCCGGCTGCGCCATGCAGGCGTATCGCAACGGTGCCGCCGCGGGCTGGGCGGGAGCCAACAAGTTCGGCGGCCTGGCTGCGCCTGCCTCGAACGTCTTCGAGAAGCAGGTCGTGTTCGGCGCCACCTCCCGGCTACGCGAGCAGATCAAGAACACCACCAAGGTGATGGACGGACGCCTGCACGTGGTGCTGAGCGGCTGCGCCACCGAGATGATCGGCGACGATGTGGCGGCGATGGCCAAGGAAGCCCGCGACCAGGGAATGCCGGTCCTGTCGATCGCCAGCGCCGGGTTCCGCGGTTCGGCGCATGATGGGTATGTCCTGTTCCTCAAGGGCGTTCTGACCGGTCCGGAGCTGCTGGGGGCAGGGGGCGAACGCGACCCGGGGCTGGTGAACCTGCTGGGCATCGTGCCGCGGCAGGATGCGTTCTGGGAGGGCGAGCTCGCCGAATGGTCGCGCCTGCTCGCCGGCATCGGGCTGCGCGCCAACCCGGTGTTTGGACCGGATGGCGGCGTGGACGGGTTGCGCGACCTCGCTCGCGCCGGCATGAGCCTGGCGTTCTCGCCCTGGGGCGCCGAGGTGGCCGGACTGCTGGAGCGCTGCGCCGGCGTGCCCTGGCTAGACACCGGCGGCCTGCCAGTGGGCGCGGCGGCGAGCGCGGAGGTCTTGCGCGCGCTGGCCGATCGGCTGAGTCTGGACGCGGCTCAGGTGGAACACTTCCTCGCGGCGGAAACGCGCCGCGAAGACCACCACCTTCACCGCCTGGCGGAGCTGTATTACCGCCTCGACCTGCAACGCGCATTCGTCCTGGTGGCCGGCACCCTGCAAGCCGCCGGGCTTGCGCGGTTTCTGATCGGCACGCTTGGCTGGAGTCCCAGCATGATCGTCGTTGCCGACTTCCCGCCCGAGGCGGCACGCCCGGACCTGCAGCAACGTCTGGCGGCGGCAACCGGGGGCTTCGCCGCCCCTGTGATGTTCAGTGAGGACGCCGGTGAGATCGAAGCGGCGATCCTCCAGCACCGCGCGGAGATCGTGCTCGGCCGTGCCTTCGAGCGCGCCGCCGCCGCCGCATTGGACGTGCCGCTGGTGCAGGTCGCCTTTCCGGTGACCGACCGGCTGGTGCTGGACAAGGGTTTTTCTGGTGTGCGCGGGGCGGTCACGCTGGTGGAAGAGATCGCCCGGGCCGTGCTGGCCTGGGACGACCGGAGCTGACGGGCTTCCTCAACTCATGACTGTACATTATGTTTACACACGCCACGCAATAGTTAAATATGAAGTTCCGGCTGGATCGAACGAGGCCCCGATGCTGACGCGACGTTCCCTGCTTACCGCCCTTCCCGCCGCGGCCGCCTGCACCGCGGCCGCGCGGGCCGCCACGCCCAAACACCTGCGCATCGGCTACCAAAAAGGCGAGCCCGTGCTGGTGGCCGCCAAACAGAACCACAGTTTCGAGGCACTGTTGCAGCCGCTGGGCATCGAGGTGCTGTGGCTGGAGTTCGAGTTCGGGCCGCCGCTGCTGGAGGCCATCCGGGTCGGCGCCATCGACATCGGCGGCGTCGGCGATGCCCCGCCGGTGTTCGCCCAGGCGGCCCAGGCCGACCTGGTGTATTTCGCCGCCCGTCCCGACAGCGGCAACAGCTCGGCGATCCTGCTGCCGCCCGGCTCGGAGTTGCACACGCTGGCCGATCTGCGCGGCAAGCGCATCGCCTTCGGACGCGGCTCCAGCGCCCACAGCCTGACCCTCGCGGCCCTGGAGAAGGCCGGCATTGCCTACAGCGATATCAAGCCGATCACCCTCGGGCCAGCCGACGCGGCAGCGGCGTTCGCGCATGGCGACCTCGATGCGTGGACGGTCTGGGACCCGTATGTCGCGATCACCGAAACAAAACCCGGCGTGCGGGTGCTGGCACGCACCGCCGATATCGGGCCGCAGAATTCGTTCTATCTGGCCAGCCGCGACTACGCGATCCGCTATGGCGAGGTGCTGAAGCTGGCGGTGCAGAACCTCGCCAGCGTTGGCGCCTGGTGCGACGCGCATCACGATGAGGTGGCGCGGCTGCTCTCGAACGGGACGGGCATCAGCTTCGATGCCTGGAAGCGCGCTTCCGACCGCGGGTCGTTCCGCTCGGTGCCGATCGACGACGCCGTGTTGGCGCAGCAGCAAGTTGTGGCCGACCGTTTCTATGCGCTGCGGTTGATTCCGACGGCGGTGAAGGTGCGCGACTACGCCTGGCGGGCGGCCTCGTAATCCTGGAGACATCATCATGACCGAACTAAACCAGCGCGTTGCCGACCACGAGATCGACCCGCTGTTCCTGCAACGCTGGTCGCCGCGTGCCTTCACCGGCGAGGCGATATCGCAAGCCGAACTGTCAACCCTGTTCGAGGCGGCGCGCTGGGCGCCGTCCGCCTACAACGCGCAGCCATGGCGCTTCCTGTATGCGCGCCGCGACACGCCGCATTGGGAAAAATTCATCGGGCTGCTGGTGCCGTTCAACCAGAGTTGGGCAATCCGCGCGGCCGCACTGGCAATCCTGGTCTCGAACAGCGAATTCCAGCCGCCGGGCGCGGACCAGCCGGCGCCATTGCGCAGCCATTCGCTGGATGCCGGCGCGGCCTGGGCACAACTGGCCCTGCAAGCCGCCCGCTCCGGCTGGTACGCGCACGGCATGGCCGGCTTCGACGCCGAACGCGCCGCGGTCGAACTGAACGTGCCGGCGGGGTACCGCGTCGAGATCGCCATCGCGATCGGGCGGCTCGGGGATAAGGCGATCCTGCCGGAGGCCCTGCAGGCGCGCGAACAGCCGAGCGGGCGAAAGCCGGTGACGGAGTTTGCTTTCGAGGGCGGGTTTGTTGCGTAAGTAAGCGAGGCCAGGGCTCTGCCCTGGACCCGGCCCAGCGCGGAGCGCGCCTTTGGTGCGACGGGCGGTGGCCCACTGCACCCCATTAATTCAGGGGCCATCATTACCATGAGCGGCATCGTAATAAGACTTGACCGCGCTTCGGTCACCGATGCGATCACCGACTATGTTCTCCAGGTGAACATCCGTGGCTACCGGCCGGACCGGCGCAAAGTGCTGGCTGTGCGGCAGACGGATCGCACCGCGTCGTTGCGCGACGCCGCCACGCCAGCGCGGCGGGAAGCGTATTATTATATCGAAGGCGAGTTGTTCCCGCTCCCCGGCGCCACCCGCCTGGCCGAGGGCGATACACCGGCCACTCTCGCCGCACGCCTTGTGGCGCAAATCTGGGACGAGCTGTGGGTCTGGAACGCCTATGATTTCACCCCAACCAGCGGCGGCCTTGAAGAAGTGAAAGCCGCCGCCGCGGGCGCGCAGCCATGAACGTAAAACCCGGCTACGTCACCCATCACTTCGCCGCCAGCGGCACCGATATCGCGACGCTGTCGGCCTTCCTGGCTGAACTCGTCGCCACCGACCCGCGCAACGTCCTGCCCGAGGGCGACAACCCGCCGATCTGGGAAGCCCCGGTGGTCGGCATCGCCGCCGCCTCCGACCCGCTGTTCGCGACCCTGAAACAGCCGGGCGTGGTCGGCCCGATCCATGTCGATGCCGATCATTGGCTGCCCGGCGCGAAATCGGTGGTCAGTTTCTTCCTGCCGTTTTCCCGCCAGATCAAGAAAAGCTACGACAAACACGGCCGCCTGCCCTCGCTCGAATGGGTCTCCGGGCGGCAGAACGGCGAGGTGTTCGTCAACGTCGCGCGCCGGGCGCTGGCGCGCTATCTGCAGAGCCAGGGGGGCCGCGCCGTGGTGCCGACCTTGCAACTGCACTATCAGGCGGTGGATTTGATTCCGATGTGGTCGGAACGGCATGTTGCCTTCATCGCTGGCCTTGGCACCTTCGGGTTGCACGGTGGGCTGCTGACGGAAAAGGGCGCCGCCGGGCGGATCGGCAGCGTCGTCACCGACCTCGACCTGTTACCGACGCCGCGCCCCTACACCGGGGTTTATGAGGTACTGCCCGTGGGTCAGCGACGGCACCTGCGGCGCCTGCATCGCCCGCTGCCCGGTGGGAGCCGTGCACGACACCGGCAAGGATCACCAGATCTGCCTTACCAACGGGCGCGACCACATCAGGCCGGCCTATGCCGCGTGGGGCTATCATTCATGCGGCCACTGCCAGAACAACCTGCCCTGCACCGACGGCATTCCGGTTGCAGCGAAAGCCGGACCAAAGCCCGTGAGCGCACGAAAGTAACGGGTTTCAAGGCGCCACCGCCTGTTCAGGATAGCACGGAGCAATTATCCGCGGCACGGACCTGTATCCGACCCGCGCCGGGGCTGCCCAGCGGACGCTTCCGGCACGCGCGAACGACGCGCCACCAGCCAGTGGCGAAGCCGGTCGACAAGCAGAAACGCGCCTTGCAACAGGCAGGTGAAAAAAACGATCACCACACCGAACAGCAACAGCCGCTCACGGACATCGCTCAGCGCCTGTGCGTGGCGCAGCGTCACCGCCACCGCCTCGCTGACGCCGATCGCCGCCCCGGTCGAGGAGGACATGACCAGCACGAAAAAAGCCCGTGCGAGCGCCGGCAGGAACAGCAGCGCCAGCTCATGCGCGCCGGCCCGCCAATGCCGCATCGCCTCCAGCCCGGTGTCGGAGACATAGGCGGCGGCATACACAACAAGAGAAAGCACAACGACGACCGGACCATGCAGCGGCACACGCCATGGGCCGAGCATGGCGGCCGAGGGAAGCAGGTTCAGCAGGAAGAACATCACCACGAAGCTGGGCGCCAGGCGCAGCAGCCCGGTCAGCGCGCCGGCCAACCCACCCGGCATGCGGCCGCCCAGCCGTAGCAGGGCCAGCGGGCCGCCCACCGCCAGCCCGAGCAGCAGCGCCGCGCCGGCGATGGCGATGTTAAGCAGCAGTCCATCCAGGAATTCCGGCACGAAGCCTGCCATCAACCCCACCAGGTTCATTCTGCAGTTCCCGCCGCGTCGAACCGGCGGCGCACCGCCTCGCCGGCCCAGACGACCACGCCCACCACGGCGGAATAGAACAGCAACAACACGGTGAAAATGGTCACCCGGTCACTGGAGAACGAGGCGATGTCGGTCAGCGAATCCAGCAGTTCCGGCACCCCGATCAGGCTGGCGATGGAACTGCCCCTGGCAGCGTTGACCATGAAGGCCAGCACCTGCGAACCGGCGTCGCGCACGGCAAGCCGCAGCGGCACCGGGCCGCGGGTCCGCACCTGGCGCGCCCGCGATGCCTCGGCCACCGCCGGCCCCGCATAGGACGCGTTGTACAGGCCGATCACCAGCACCGCGACCAGCATGGCCACCTTGACGGAATAGACGAACAGCGCGCTGGCCATGACATAGCCCAGGAACATCATCAGCACGATCGGCGAGGACTGCCCCACCAGGGTCAGCAGGCGCACCGGCAGGCGCACCGCGCGGCTGTGCGCGGTCAGTGCCGCCGCGATCGCCAGCGTCAGGCCGAAGGTGGCTGCCAGGGCGCCGCTCACCAGGATCAGCGCGTTCACCAATCCGTCGAGGAACAGCCGCAGCGCCGCTTTGGTCTTGAGCATCGGCAGATCGATGTGCAGGCCAAGCGTTGTCTGCAGCCAGCGCTCCGCGGCCTCGACAGCCGGGGCGATGCGCGTCGGCAACAATGAACTGTCGATCGGCTCGGCCAGACAGGACGGCGCCGGGCCGCCGTCGGCACGGACACAGGCGGCAGTGCCCCACGCGGCTTGCTGTGCCTGCAGGAAGGCCAGCGGTGCGCCGTTGCGGGCAGCCAGCGCGATGAACATGCCGTCGCGATGAAATTCCAGGCTCAGCAGGTCCAGCAGAGCGGCCAGCCGCTCGGTGCGGCTGCGCGGCACCGCCATGCCCCAGGGCAGCGGCGAAAAGCTGAACTTGACCGCGAAGCGGGCGGCGAAAGCCGGGTCGGCGAAAGCGGCGGCGAAAAAACTGTCGTCCTGTGCCGCCAGGCTGCAGGTGCCGAGGCGCAGCGCGTTGACCAGGTCGGGTGGCGAGTCGAACAGCAGCAACCGCACCCCGTGCCTGGTCAGCGCCGCGTTGGTGCTGTTGCCCACGCTGACGCAGACCGTGGCGCCGGCGAGATCGCTCCAGCCGGCGATGGGCCGCACCTGCGGGCCGACCAGCACGGTGCGGGATTCATAGTAATGCGGCCGGATAAAGCGGATTTCACCGTCGCGCTGGCTGGTGTGGCCCATGGTGGCGATGACCAGGTCCACCTCGCCATCGCCCAGGGCGGCGATACGGTTGGCCGAGGTGACCCGCCGGAACACCACCGCGACCCCGAGCCGGGCGGCGATCGCGCGGGCGATGTCCGGCTCGAAGCCGCTCGGGGCGTCGATGGGGCCGGTGCCGAACACCGGATAGTCGCCGCGCACGCCCACCACGATGCGTCCGGCGCACAGAATGGCGACCAGCCGGTCGGCGGGGGCGCGGCAACCCTGCGCCGCATCGGCGCGGGCCTGGGCGAGCAGGGCGGCAATCGAGGCCTCGGTGGCGCCGGTGGCTGCCGCTTGCGGCGCGGCCGGCAACGCCAGCACGGTGATGAGTATCGCAAGCATCCAGCCAGCTGCGCGCGAGGCCCGCAATTCAAACATGGGACGGACGGACCCCCGGGATTGCAACGGCGCTTTGGCCGGCGCCACCTGCCGCCACCCGACCACGAAGCCGCGGCGTTGGCAATCCGGGGGGTTGCCACCGCGCATGCGACATGCAACGAAGCCGCTCATGTTTCCCGGCCCGAGAGCGGGCCGGCATTTCTGGTTCGTCCTCCGGCCGGCAGAGCATAGCATGGACATTCGCGACCTCTCCAAGATCCCCGCAGCGGTCCTGGTTTCAGGGATAGTATTTTTCGTCGCCGGGCTGGTCAGTGACCTGGTCGTGCGGGTGTCGGTGCCGAAGCAGCTTGCCATCCGCATCGAGGTGCCGCCGCCCCCGCCGGCCCCCGGTCCGGCCGAGCCCGTGCCATCGATCGCGGCCCGGCTCGCCAAGGCGGACGTGGCCGCCGGCGAGACCTATGCCGCCAAGGGGATCTGTGCCGTGTGCCACTCGTTCGACGAGGGCGGCAAGGCCAAGATCGGCCCGAACCTGTATAACGTGGTCGGCGGACCGCACGCGCACATGGCCGGGTTCGCCTATTCGGACGGGATGAAGAACAAGGCGGGAAACTGGACCTACGAGGATCTGGACGCCTGGCTCACCAAGCCGGCCGCCTACGTGCCCGGCACCAAGATGACGTTCCCGGGCATTCCCGACCCGCAGACCAGGGCCAACGTGATTGCCTGGCTGCGCACGCTGTCGCATGACCCCGTGCCGCTGCCCGAGGTCACCGAGGCTGCTCCCGCCGCGCCCGGCGGACTGCCGCCGGTGGGGCCGCTGCTGGCCAACGCCGATGCCAAGGCTGGCGAGGCGTTTGCCAAGACCATCTGCCTGATCTGCCACACGGTGAACGAGGGCGGGCCGGCGATCATTGGCCCCAACCTCTATAACGTGGTCGGTGGGCCGCATGCGCATATGGCCGGCTACGCTTACTCGGATGCGATGAAGGGCAAGTCCGGACCTTGGACGTACGAGGAACTGAACCGCTGGCTGTTCAAGCCAGCGGCCTACGCGCCGGGCACCAAGATGGCGTTTCCAGGGATCCCCAATGCACAGTTGCGGGCGAACGTGATCGCCTGGCTGCGCAGCTTGTCGCCGGACCCGCAGCCGCTGCCCTAAGGCAATCGGGCCAGGGCTTTTCCCTGGCCCCCGTTTTGTGAGCGTGAGGGGGTAAGCAGGTGCCTTGGCACCTGCTTACCCCCTCTGGCGTTAAGAGCCTCTGACGTAATGGGTTCCAAGGGCCTCCCGGCCCTTGGCGGGGTCCAGGGGCAGAGCCCCTGGCCTTGCTGCCTTCATGCGGGCACAAGCCCGGTGAGATGCGCAATATTCTTCCAGAAGATACGCGCATGCGCCAAGGGCTTGGCTCGCACCAGTTCCTTGTTCATGTAGGCGTCCCAGGTCAATTGCTGCACGTCGGGGTCGCGGCATATGGTCACGAAGCGCTCCCGCCGCTTGTCGGTGGTGTACCAATAATCCTGCATGATGCCGAGGATCCAGAACACCGAGCCGTGCGTGCGCATGAATCGCTTGCGCGCCGAGGCGAGCGCGCGGGCATCGCCGGTGGCGAGGAACTCGTGGGTCGCGTCGGCGGCGAGCCTGCCGCCGGTCATGGCGTAGAAGATTCCCTCGCCGGAGGCGGGAGCGACCACGCCGGCGGCGTCGCCGGCCAGGACCAGGTCGCGGTTGTTGTCCCATTTCTTCAGCGGACGCAGCGGAATGGGCGCGCCTTCCCGGCGGATGGTTTCCTGCCCCTCCAGACCGGCCACTTCGCGCAACTGGCCGACCGCGCCGCGCAGCGAGAACCCCTTATGGGCGCTGCCGGTGCCGACGCTGGTGATATCGCCGTGCGGGAAGATCCAGCTGTAGAAATCGGGCGACATGGAGCCGTTGTAGTAAACGTCGCAGCGTGCCGGATCGAAATCGGCGGCGCGCGGCGAGCGGATGATCTCATGGTACGCGAACACGTACGGCACGCGGTCCGCGCCCGGAATGTTGCTCTGCCGCGCCACCTGCGAGAGCGCCCCGTCGGCGCCGATGATGGCGCGGGCGCGCACCCGCTCGGGGGCGGCGTCGCGAGGGGACGTCTTGGGCTGGTAGAGCACCTGCGACACGTCGTCATCGCCGCGCTCGATCCGCTCGAAGGTGCCGGTGCGGCGCACGGCGCCGGCGCTGGCGGCGCGCTCGCGCAGCCATTCATCGAAGACCTCGCGGTCCACCATGCCGACGAAGCCGCCGTCGATCGGCATGTCGACGTGCCGGGCCGAAGGCGAGACCATGCGGGCGGAGGTGACCTTGGCCACCAGCAAATGGTCGGGGATGTCGAATTCCTGGATGCAGCGTGGCGGAATCGCGCCACCGCATGGCTTGATCCTACCAGCTTTGTCGAGCAGCAGCACGGAACGGCCGCGTCGGGCCAGATCGGCCGCCGCCGTCGCGCCGGCTGGACCGCCGCCGACGATCACCACATCGAACGTTTCAAGTTCAGACATCGCTTTCATCACCCCCTTATGCCGGCATCGCCGGCGACCACCAATTCCGCTTCCGGCAGGCCGCTCACGGGCACGCCCACGCGCAGCGACAGCGCACCGGCGACCAGGAACAGCACCGCCTGTCCGGCGAACACGGCGGCATAGGCCGCCACCGGCGAGCCAAGCAAAGCCTTTGCCAGATCAACCGCGCTGCTGCCCGCCATGCTGCCCAGGCCAAAGGCCAGCGCCTGCGCCGCCCCCCACAAGCCCATGCGCACGCCTTCGCGCGCCGCGCGGCCGCGGCCGGCCAGGTGCATCATTGAGCCGATGGCGGCGGCGCAGAAAAATCCGTTCGCCACGCCGAGCAGGAAGAACGAACTGCCCAGCGGCCAGTCCGGTCCGACCGAGCCGGCGGTCGCCATCGCCAGCAATCCGATGGTGGAGGCAAAACAGCCCAGCGCCATCCAGCCGCGCAGCGAGCCGAACCGCCACCGCGCCGAGGCCGTGCCGGCCAGGGCGAGCAGGACCATGCCCGTCAGCACGCCGCCGTGCTGCACGCCGATCAGCTGGGTGGATTGGCCCGGCTGCAAATGGAACACCGCGCCGGCGAAGGGCTCGATGATCAGCTCCTGGGCGCTGTAGGCAAGCATGGACACGAACACCAGAATGGCGAATTGGCGGACCTGGGGCTCGCCCCAGACCTGGCCGAAGGCCACCGCGAAGGGCGGCTGTGCTGCCGCCGGCGCGGCCGGTGCGGCAGGACCTTCCATGCCCCACACGGCCAGGGTAGTCAGCGCCAGCGCCAGCGCGCCGACCGCGGCGGTGACCTCGATCAGGCGCAGGCCGGAGAACGGCATGAGCAGCTTGCCGCCGATGCCGGCGGTCAGCGCAATGCCCAGAATCATCATCAGCCAGACGACCGAGGCCGCCGCCGGGCGGCGTGCTTCGTCCACCCGCTTGGCCAGCAGCACCAGCAGCGAGGTGCCGGCGGCCCCCACGCCGACGCCGATCAGCGTGTAGGCGATCACCGCCAGCGCGATGCCGCCGAGCAGGGAGCTGCCCATCCAGGCGGTGGCCAGAGCCGCCAGCACCCCACCGCCGGCCAGCAGCGCCATGCCGCCGATGATCCACGGGGTGCGCCGCCCGCCCACGTCGGAGCCATAGCCCAGCCGGGGCCGCAGCACCTGCAGCACGTAGTGCCACGCCACCAGCGTGCCGGGCAGGATGGCCGGCAGCATCAGCTCGATCTGCATCACCCGGTTCATGGTGGAGGTGCACAGCACCACGATGGCGCCAAGCGAGGCCTGCACCAGGCCGAGCCGGACGATGCCCGGCCAGCCGATGCGTCCCGCGCCGGTCGCCGCGGTCATGACGCGGCGGCCACCAACGGGCCAATTGCGAAGGCGCTGACCAGCATGCCGATGACATACAGGGTCGTGCCGGTCGCGTTGTACCAGGGCGCGCGGGCGCGCGGCTGCTGCAGCCAGCGGCCCATCAGGACGAACTGGGCCAGCAGCAAGGCCACGATGATGCCGGCATGCACCGGACGGCCCCAGGCAAACAGCAGCCCGATGACGACCAGCTGCGGCGCCGCCATGACCAGGCAGGCCAGTTTCGCCGCGCGCTCTACGCCGAGCTGCACCGGCAGCGAGGCGAGGCCCATTTCGCGATCGCCTTCGACCGACTTAAAGTCGTTCAGCGTCATGATGCCGTGCGCGCCGGCGCTGTACAGGAACGCCAGCAGGAACACCCGCCAGTCCGGCACGCCGCCCGCCATCACCGCCGCGCCGGTGATCCAGGGCAGGCCCTCGTAGCAGCCGCCGACAGCGGCATTGCCCCACCACCCGTTCTGCTTCAACCGCACCGGCGGCGCGCTGTACAGCCAGGCCAGCGCGAGTCCGACCGAGGCGGCGAACAGCACGAAATTGCCGATGGCGGCCGCCAGCGTGAGCGAGGCGGCCGACCAGCCCAGCGCCAGATACAGCCCCATGCGGCCGGGGATGCGGCCGGACGGGATCGGCCGGTCGGGCTCATTGATGGCATCGACATGGCGGTCGTACCAGTCGTTCACCACCTGGCTGGTGGCGGTCAGCAGGGGGCCTGCCAGCACCACGCCGGCGGCGATCACCGGCCATTTGCCGCCGGCCGACTGGCCGGACGAGGCGATGCCGCACCCGAACGCCCACATGGGCGCGAACCAGGTGATCGGGTGCAGGACTTCGAGGGCTGCCGGCATGGCCGGGCGTTCGGCGGCGGATTGCACGTTCATCCTTCGTGTCCGGGCTCGGGATCGAGTTCGCCCAGGCCGTAGCGGCGCAACTTCGAATACAGGCTCTGCCGGCTGAGGCCGAGCATTTCGGCGGCCGAGGCGCGGTTGTCGTTGGTCAGTTCCAGCGCCGCTTCGATGCACAACCGCTCGATAACATCGGTGGTCTCGCGCACCAGGTCCTTCAGCGCGACGCGGCCGACCAGCTCGGTCAGCTGCTCGACCGAGCGGGGCAGGTCGCGGCCGGCACGGACATCGGACAGGCGCCGGCCGACATTGCGGATAGCGAAGCCGAAACACGGCGCCTCGCCGTTCATCACCACGACCGCCGAGATCTCAACGTCGGTGGTGGCGCCGTACTCGCTGCGCAACGTGGTGGCGAACAGGCGCACCGACCCGCGCTGACGCAGATTGGCGATCAACACGTCCATCTCGACGCCCGGCCGGCCGACCCAACGCTCCAGCGCTTCGCCGCAGGCCTGTTCCTCGGTGGCGAGCTGGGCCATGTCAAGGAAAGCGGCGTTAGCGGCAAGGATGCGTCCGTCGGCGCCGGTCACCACGAACCCGTCGGGGCCGTTCTCGACCAGCTTGAGAAGCTTCGATTTGAGGCGCGGCAGCTCGGCCGGCTCGGCCCCGATCGCGCCCGGCTGGGTGCCGGCCAGGCGGACCAGCAACAGGGCGGTGCTTTCCTGGCGGAACAGCGAGGCAAAGACCCGCACCTCGCGGGGCGGTTCGCCGACGCGGGCGCGCACATCGTCGACCCGGCCGGAGGTGCGCACGCCGGCCAGCAGGTCGCGCAGGATCTGTCCGTCCGCGGGGTCGAATACCTCAGGGAAGATCCGACCGACCAGGCGCCGCCCGGTCTCGCCGAACAACTGTCGGGCGGCCGGATTGGCCTCGGTGATCTTGTGGGTGAAGGCGTCGAGCACCAGCACCGGCTCGGCCGACATTTCGAACAGCAGCCGGTAGCGCATTTCGACATGGCGCAGCCGCGCGTAGTCGCGCTCGACCGATTGCTGCGCGTCCACCAAGCGCTGTTGCAAGGCGGAGATCGCGCGCAGGTCGCGGCCAAAGACCACCACCGGCCGGCCGGTGCCCGCCCGCATGGCGGAATACAGCACCGGCACGCCTTCACCGCCCGGCAAGGCCTGGTTGATGTGGCGCCAGCGCGGCGCGGCACCGGCGGCGGCATCATGCAGCAGACTGTCCACCTTGGGCCGGCTCTCCGGTGTCACCGTGTCGGCCCAGCGCTTGCCGGACCAGCTTCTGCTGCCTTCGAGTTCGCGGGCAAGGTCGTCGCTCTGGAACGAGATGTCACGGATCACGCCCTCGGCGTCCAGGATCAAGGCCACATCCGCGGCCGCGGTGATCAATGCCGCGGCCGAGTCGGCATCCAGGTTTCCGAGCGTTCGTCTTGGAGCTTTGAACACCATTACGAATGACCCGGTCTTTGACAGTTGGTGGCGTATTTCCCCCGAACGAACCCTCCCAGTGTGCGGTCTCTTTTCTGCTAATCGCTGGTCGCGCGCAGGGCGACCAGGCTCTGGGCCTGAAGGGTGGCCTGGCGGGCGTCGACCGCGGTGGCGTCCGCCCCCACCATGACCACAAGCTCCGGCCGCTCAAGGAAAACCTGGCCGCCGACCAGGATGCCGACCGCGGGATTGCGCGAGGCGCGACGGACCCTCCGTATATTGGTTGCGAGCGCTTCCAGCCGGCTCGGGCTGCTCAGCGAAAAGCCGACCACCGAGAACCACTCGTTGCGGACGATGCCGACCAGATCGTTGCTCGATGCCAGCGGTTCGCTCCACACCGTCCAGCCGGCGCGGCGGAACATGGACGCGACCATGGCCAAACCGAAGGTGTGCTGCTCGCCCGGCACCGGCACCAGCAGGATGCGGCGGTCGTTTTCCCGCCGGACCAGCGGATCGGGCAAGTCGTTGCCGGTTTCACGCAGCAGCTGGTGCAGGCACCACACCCCCATGGTGACCTGCGTGAAGTCGCACAGGTCTTCATTCCACATCTCCCCCAGGCGGCGGGCGGCGGGGGCAAGCAAATCGAGGTAAAGGGTTTCCAGCGCGGTGCCACGCGCCAGCACCGCAGCGACGAAGGCGAGGGCGGCGGCGGGATCGTTGGCGATCGCCAGACGCGCCAGCTCGCCGACTTCCTCGGGTGCGACCGGCACGCTACCGGGCGGCGGCTGCACCGGATGCGCGGGTGCGGCGCTGCGTGCCAGCACCAGCCGCGGCACGATTTCCTGCTCGATCGTCTGGGTGAGCAGGCTGAGACGCTGCCGGGGCCAATCGCAGCGGGCAACGTTGCGGCATTTGACGCTGGAGCTGCCGCATTGCGGCGGCGCCCAGCCTCTTCCCGCCCAGCCCTTCGCTGCACGGCCATCGCTGGCGGTGTCCCGGTGTGTCAAGGCAACCATCCCTTGGTCTCCACAGTTCAATCCGGCTGGGACGAAAATGTCAAGCTAGGTTGACGTTCCGTGTCCTTGACACTCAGGGGGGTGGCGATCTAGCCTGACCGTTGTGGCCACCACGCACGAGGAACAGGGCGGAATGGATCACCGTCGCACTCGGCTTGCTGGAGATAAGCGTGTTGTCGACCCGCGGGCGGGCGTTCGATGCGTGATCCGAACGCGGCCGTAGCGGACCCTCAGGCCGGGACCTTGTCAAGCGATGTTTACCTCTAGTGTTTTCGACCGGCTGATCGGTACGGTCGACTTCTGCCCGTTCGCTTCGGTGGCCGGGCGCTGCGGCCACGGCCAGCAGCCTTTGTGGAAAGCCAAGGGCGAACCACTCTATTCTGAGGAAGAGCGCAAGCGGCGCGACGCAACCGTCTGGACGCTCGTGCAAGGCGTGCTCGCGCCGGTGCAGTTCCTGGTTTTCCTGGTCAGTCTCGGCCTGGTACTGCGCTTCATGGGCACCGGAGAAGGACTGGCCGCGGCAACAATTTCAATTGTTATCAAGACCTTCGTCCTCTACACCATCATGATCACCGGCGCGATCTGGGAGAAGGTCGTCTTCGGCCGCTACCTGTTTGCCCCGGCGTTCTTCTGGGAGGACGTGTTCAGCATGCTGGTGCTGGCGCTGCACACGGCCTATCTGGCGGCCATGTTTTCGGGTGCGCCGGTGCGTCAGCAGATCCTCATAGCGCTCGCTGCGTATGCCACCTATGTCGTAAACGCGACCCAGTTTGTACCTGAAACTACGTGCCGCCCGGCGCGAACGGCCTGTGCCAGGTACCGCCAGTGTAGCCCTGGGATCGTACCGGACTGGATCGTCTCTGTGAGCGGACTTGCCGCCATTCCGCCGGACGGTACTGCCCAGGGTTGCGGTGATGCGCCGGTGCTGCGAGAGCGCGGCCAGCGCGAAGTGTTTTGCGGCCTGACCGGCATCGTCTGGCTGCACCGGAAAATCCAGGACGCGTTTTTTCTTGTGGTCGGCTCGCGCACCTGCGCGCATCTGATCCAGTCCGCCGCCGGGGTGATGATCTTCGCCGAGCCGCGCTTCGCCACCGCCATCATGGACGACCGCGACCTCGCGGGGCTGGCCGACGCCAATGACGAGCTCGACCGGGTGGTAACCCGGCTGATCGAGCGCCGGCCGGACATCAAGCTGCTGTTCCTGGTGGGCTCGTGCCCGTCCGAGGTCATCAAGCTCGACCTCTCGCGCGCGGCGTCGCGCCTGTCGCAGCGCTTCGCGCCGTCCGTGCGGGTGCTCAGTTATTCCGGCAGCGGCATCGAGACCACCTTCACCGAGGGCGAGGATGCCTGCCTCGCCTCCCTGGTGCCTACCCTGCCGGCGCCGCCGGCCGACGCGGAACCCTCGCTGCTGGTGGTGGGCGCGCTGGCGGAAGTGGTGGAAGACCAGCTCGGCCGTCTGCTGGCGGCGCTGGGCATCGGCTCGGTGCGCTTCCTGCCGCCCCGGCGGGCGACCGAACTGCCGTCGGTGGGCAAGCAGACCCGGTTCATTCTCGCCCAGCCGTTTCTGGCCGAAACCACCCGCCTGCTCGAAGGCCGCGGCGCGCGGCGCATCGCCGCGCCGTTCCCGCTCGGGGCGGAGGGCACCACGCTGTGGCTGCGCGCGGTCGCCGATGCCTGGGGCGTCGATGCCGCGACGCTGCGCAGCGTCACCGCGGTGGGCGAGCAGCGGGCCCGCCAGGCGCTGGCGCGGTCGCGCGAGAAGCTGGCCGGCAAGCGGGTTTTCTTCTTCCCCGACTCGCAATTGGAAATCCCGTTCGCCCGGTTCCTGAGCCGCGAGCTGGACATGCAGCTGGTCGAGGTCGGCACTCCCTATCTGCACCGCCAGCTGCTGGCCGAGGAACTGGCGCTGCTGCCCGCCGGCACGGTGCTCAGCGAGGGTCAGCACGTCGACAACCAGCTCGACCGCTGCCGCGCCGCGCGGCCCGATCTGGTGGTGTGCGGCCTCGGCCTCGCCAACCCGCTGGAGGCGGAAGGCATCACCACGAAATGGTCGATCGAGCTGCTGTTCACCCCGATCCAAGGCTACGAGCAGGCCGCCGATCTGGCCGAGCTGTTCGCCCGGCCGCTGGTGCGGCGCGCCCGGTTGCGGGTCTAGCGCCATGCAGCTCACGCTCTGGACCTATGAGGGACCCACCCATGTCGGCGCGATGCGGGTCGCGACGGCGATGGAAGGGCTGCACTACGTGCTGCACGCGCCGCAGGGCGACACCTATGCCGACCTGCTGTTCACCATGATCGAACGGCGCAACAAGCGCCCGCCGGTGACCTACACGACATTCCAGGCGCGCGACCTCGGCGGCGACACCGCGGAGCTTTTCAAGACCGCCGCGCGTGATGCCTATGAACGCTTCCGGCCGCAGGCGATGATCGTCGGCTCCTCCTGCACCGCCGAGCTGATCCAGGACGATCCGGGCGGGCTGGCCAGGACGCTCGGCCTGCCGGTGCCGGTGGTGCCGCTGGATCTGCCGGCCTATCAGCGCAAGGAGAACTGGGCCGCGGCGGAGACGTTCTATCAGCTGGTCCGCGCTTTTGCCGGCCCGCATGCGCCGCCGCCGGGCAGCAAGCGGCCGCCCCGGGCGCCGGGGGTGCGGGCGCGCTGCAACCTGCTGGGCGCGACGGCGCTGGGCTTCCGTCATCGCGATGACGTGCAGGAAATCACGCACCTGCTGGGCCGGCTGGGGGTGGATGTGAACGTGGCCGCCCCGCTGGGCGCCACGCCCGCCGATCTGGCGCGGCTCGGCAATGCCGATTTCAACGTGGTGCTGTACCCCGAAACCGCCGGCATCGCCGCCACCTGGCTTGCCCGTATCTTCGGCCAGCCCAGCGTGAAGGCGGTGCCGATCGGCATCGGCGGCACCTGCGATTTCGTCACCGAGGTGGCGGCGCTGGCCGGGGTGGACCCGGCACCGATCCTGGCCGAGGTACCGTCGCGGCTGCCCTGGTACTCGCGCTCGGTGGACAGCACCTACCTGACCGGCAAGCGGGTGTTCATCTTCGCGGACGCGCTGCACGCCATCGCGGCGGCCCGGGTGGCCAGCGAGGAGCTCGGGTTCCAGGTGGTCGGCCTGGGCTCCTACAGCCGCGAATTCGCCCGCGACGTGCGCGAGGCGGCGAAGCGCTACGAGGTCGAGCCGCTGATCACCGACGACTATCTGGAAGTCGAGGAGACCATCGCCGCCGCGCATCCCGAACTGGTGTTGGGCACGCAGATGGAACGGCACATCGCCAAGAAGCTCGGCGTGCCCTGCGCGGTGATCTCGGCGCCGGTGCATGTGCAGGATTTCCCGGCGCGCTACGCCCCGCAGATGGGCTTCGAGGGTGCGAACGTGCTGTTCGACACCTGGGTGCATCCGCTGATGATGGGGTTGGAGGAGCATCTGCTGACGATGTTCCGCGAGGATTTCGAGTTCCACGACGCCGCCGCGCCGTCGCATCTCGGCGGCGGGCTGGACCGCCGCGAGGAGCAGGTGTCCCCGCCGCCTGCACCGGATATGTCTGAAGCCGCCACGCCCGCCCTGGTCGCGCCTGCAGCGGCTGCGGGCGGCCCTGCCGTCTGGGCGCCCGAAGCCGAGAAGGAACTGGGCAAAATCCCGTTCTTCGTCCGCGGCAAGGCCCGCCGCAACACCGAGCGATACGCGCACGACCGCGGCCTGGCGGTCATTACCGTTGAGACGTTGTATGAAGCCAAAGCGCACTTCGCCCGCTGAGACGACGCAAATCCGCGTCGTTATCGTGACGATGGACAGCCATCTGTCCAGCGCGGCCGATCGTGCCCGCCTGGCCTTGCGCCGAGACCTGCCCGGGCTCGAACTGGTGGTGCACGCCGCCGACGAATGGGCCAACGACGAGCGTGCCCTGGAGGCATGCCGGGCCGACATCGCCCGCGGCGACATCGTCATCGCCTGCATGCTGTTTCTCGACGACCATATCCGCGCCGTGCTGCCGGCGCTGACGGCGCGGCGCGATCATTGCGACGCCATGGTGTGCTGCCTGTCGGCGGGCGAGGTGGTGAAGCTGACCCGGCTCGGCCGGTTCACCATGTCCGGCGAGGCGGGCGGGGCGCTCGGGTTCCTCAAGCGGCTGCGCGGCAAGTCCGGCGAAGGCTCGAGCGGGCAGGGGCAGATGCGGCTGCTGCGGCAGTTGCCAAAGCTGCTGCGCTTTATCCCCGGCACCGCGCAGGACGTCCGGGCCTATTTCCTGGCCCTGCAATACTGGCTGGCGGGCTCGGAAGAGAACATCGCCAACATGGTGCGGCTGCTGGTGGACCGTTATGCCGCCGGCCCGCGCCAGGCGCTGCGCGGCAAGCTGCGGGCGGCGGCGCCGGTCGAATACCCGGACGTCGGCATCTACCATCCGCGCGCCCCCGGCCGCATCGTCGAGGACGCGGCGTTGGTGCCCGGCGACGGCAAGCGCGGCACGGTGGGCGTGCTGGTGCTGCGCTCCTATGTGCTGGCCGGCAATGCCGACCACTACGACGGCGTCATCGCCGCGCTGGAGGCGAAGGGGCTGCGGGTGATCCCGGCCTTCGCCAGCGGGCTGGATGCGCGGCCGGCGGTGGAGCGCTTCTTCGTGCGCAACGGCGTGCCGACGGTGGACGCCATGGTCTCGCTCACCGGGTTCTCGCTGGTCGGTGGCCCCGCCTACAACGACGCGCACGCCGCCGAGGCGCTGCTCGCCATGCTGGACGTGCCCTACATCGCGGCGCATCCGGTCGAGTTCCAGACGCTGGAGCAATGGGCCGACGATCCGCGCGGCCTGCTGCCGGTGGAAGCCACCATGATGGTGGCGATCCCTGAACTCGACGGCGCGATCCTGCCCATGACGTTCGGCGGCCGTTCTTCGGAGTCGTCGGACAAGCGGCATGAAATGGTGGTGCATCCGGAGCGGGCTGCCACGCTGGCCGGGAGGGTGGCCAAGATGGTGGCGCTGCGCCGGGCCTCGCGCGACGACCGCAAGATCGCGATGGTGATCTTCAACTTCCCGCCCAATGCCGGCACCACCGGTACGGCGGCGTATCTGTCGGTGTTCGCCTCGCTGCACAACACCCTGCATGCGATGAAGGATGCCGGCTATCAGGTCGAATTGCCGGAGACCGTGGACGCCCTGCGCGACGCCATCCTGCACGGCAACGCCCAGCGCTACGGCACCCCCGCCAATGTGGCGGTGCGCATCCCCGCGGACGACCATGTGAGCCGCGAGCCGCATCTGGCCGAGATCGAGCGCACCTGGGGACCGGCGCCGGGGCGGCAGAACACCGATGGCAGCTCGATTTTCGTCCTTGGTGCGCAATTCGGCAACGTGTTCGTCGGCGTGCAGCCGGGGTTCGGCTACGAGGGCGATCCGATGCGCCTGCTGTTCGAGCGCGGCTTCGCGCCGACGCATGCGTTCAATGCGTTTTATCGCTGGCTGCGCGAGGATTTCGGCGCCCACGCGGTGCTGCACTTCGGCACCCACGGGGCGCTGGAGTTCATGCCGGGCAAGCAGGCCGGGCTCTCCGGCGCCTGCTGGCCGGACCGGCTGATCGGCGATCTGCCGAATTTCTATTTGTACGCCTCCAACAACCCGTCCGAGGGCATGCTGGCGAAGCGGCGGGCCGGCGCGGCGCTGATCAGCTACCTGACGCCGCCAATCGCGCATGCCGGCCTGTACCGGGGCCTGCTCGACCTCAAGTCCTCGCTCGATCGCTGGCGCGCGCTGGAGCCGGACACCGATCCGGGGCAGCGGGCGGCGCTGGCGGGGCTGGTGCAGGCGCAGGCGGCGGCGGTGGAGCTGGCCAAGGCCGAGCCGGTGTGGGACGACCCGGACGCGGAGGCCGAGCGGGTCGGGCGGGCGGTGCTGGAGCTGGAGTACACGCTCATTCCGCACGGTCTGCACGTGATCGGCGAGCCGCCGACTCCGTCGCAGCGCGCCGAGATGCTGGACGCCGCGGGCGTGACCGAGCCGCAGCGCCGCGCCGCGGTGGATGCGCTGCTGGCGACCGACTACGAGATCCCGGCGGTGCTGCACGCG
>CAWDQN010000016.1:0-120469 GCA_963804495.1 uncultured Alphaproteobacteria bacterium
CCCGGTGGCCGGCGGGCGATCTTCGCGGTGGCGGGGGGTGGCCACCCGCTGGTGGTGGCGGGAAGGCGGCCGCATCGGCCGCTATCTGGTGCGCGCGATCGTGCCGGGACAGGTGACTTTGACGGACGCCGAGCAACAGCTCGTGGTCCGTCCCAGCCATGCCAAGGGAACCCCGCCGTGAGGCGTCATTGTCGTGCGTCGGTGTCGCTGCTGTGCCTGCTGGCGCTGATGAGCGGCTGCAGCCTGCCTGAAACCCCCGCCGCTGCCGGCTTTGCCGGCCACGGCGGAGAACATCACCCCGCCACCGCCCGCCACCGGCAGCATCGGTGCCCCTGCGGTACCGCCCCCGGTCTTGACCAGTGCCGGCGCGTCGGCACCGGTCCCGCCCGGCTCCGAGCATGGCGCGGCGGGCGGCGCGGCGGGCGGCGGCGCCTACTCGCTCGACTTTGCCGATACCGATGTGCGCGAGGCGGTCGCCCAGGTGCTGGGCGGCATGCTGAACCTGACCTATACGATCGACCCGTCGGTGCACGGCACCATCACCCTGCACACAGCGCGGCCGCTGTCGCGCGCGCAGTTGTTGCCGACCCTGCAGGCACTGCTCGCCGACGTGGGAGCGGCGGTGGTGCAGGGCGATGGGATTACCCGCATCGTGCCGGCGGCGGCGGCCGGCATGGCCGTGACGATGCGGTGCTGCCGCTGCGTTACGCCTCGGCCGAGGATTCGGTGAAGGTGCTGCAGCCGCTGGCCGGCCCGAACGCCCGCATCGCCGCCGATCCGGGGCGCAACGCGGTGGTGATCGCCGCTTCCCCCGGCCAGGTCGAGCCCCTCGCCGAGCTGGTGCGCAGCTTCGACGTGGACGAGCTGGCCGGCCGGTCCTACGTGGTGCTGCCGGTGACGTTCCGGGCAATGCGCGCGACTTCGCCGAGGCGCTGCGCGAGGCGTTGCGCGGCCGGGCCGCCGCGGCGCCGGTCCAGGTGGTGCCGCTGCCGCGCTTCGATGCGGTGCTGGTGGCCGCGTCCCAGCCCCGATTTATCGAGGCGGCAACCCGCGTCTACACACTGCTCGAACGCGAACGCCGCCGCACGGTGCGAAGCTGGCACGTCCATTACTTGCAGCACAGCAATGCCGACGACATCGCCTACACGCTGCAGATGGCCTTCACCCCGAACAACGTGACCGCGCAGCCGGCCGCCCAGACCGGCGCGGGGCAGCGCCGCATGGGCGGCTCCTCGACTAAGTCGGGCAGCGGTCGGGGCGGGCTGGCCGGTTCCGGCGGCATCGGGGCCGCGGGCGGCATGAGCGGCGCGGGGGGCATCGGCGGCACCGGTGGCATCGGCGGCACCGGGGGCCTGACCCGCGGCGGCGGACTGACCGCCCAAGGCGGGACGCGGGGGGGGTCACCGGGTCCGATCCGCGCGCCGGCGCGACCGCGACCACCCCGGCGGCCTCCGGCAACCCGCTGCTGGGCGGGCTCGATCAATCCGCCGGCGCGGACAACCCCGACGCGCTGCGCATCCTGGCCAATCCGCAGAACAATGCGGTGCTGATCTATGCGACCTCGCAGGAGGAGGAGACCGTGCTGGCGATGCTGCGCAAGATCGACATCGCCCCCCTGCAGGTGCGCATCGACGCCACCATCGCCGAGGTGACGCTGAACGACCAGTTGCAATAGTACCGAGTTTTTCTTCAAGGCCGGCGGCATCAACGGCATCCTCAACCTGCCCGCCAGCACCACCCCGGTCACCGGCAACCTCTCCTCCACCGCCCTCAGCACCAGCTTTCCGGGCTTCGTGCTCGGCGGCAACCAGCTCGGCGGCGGGCCGCTGGCAATCTCCGCGCTGCAGGCGGTCACCACGGTGAACGTGCTGTCCTCGCCGCAGATCATGGTGGTCGACAACCAGCCGGCCCGGCTGCAGGTCGGCTCCCTGGTGCTGTATCTGACATCGCAATCGGAAAGCACCCTGGTCGCCAACGCGACGGTGCTGAACTCGGTGAGCTACCAGCCGACCGGGGTGATCCTGGAAGTCACGCCGCGGATCAACGGGGGCGGTCTGGTGACTCTCGACATCGACCAGGAAGTCAGCAACGTCGACACCAGCGCGCCCACCACCTCGGGCATCACCAGCCCGCAGTTCGAGGAGCGCAGCGTCACCTCACGGGTGGTGGTGCAGGACGGGCAGACCGTCGGCCTGGCCGGGCTGATCCAGGATTCGGTCACCCGCGGCAACCAGGGTATCCCGTGGCTCAAGGACATCCCGCTGCTCGGCTTCCTGGGCGGGCAACAGAACAACACCCGCTCGCGCACCGAGTTGCTGGTGCTGATCACGCCGCACGTCATCCATGACCAGCGCGACGCGCGGGCGCTCACCGAGGACATGCGCGAAGCGCTGCGCGACGCCGCCGCCATGCCGGCGGCGCTGCATGCGTTGCCGGCTTCCGGGTCGAACGACCCGGGTGCCGGCGTGCGCGACCGCGTCCGTGGCTGGGTCGCGCCGGGCCAATGAGCCCTGGACCCGATTTCCTGGGCAAGTTGTTGCAAGGGCGTTTCGGCCGCCGCGCCGGCAGCGCGCTGCGCGCGACGCCGTTCCACGGGCGAACCCTTGCGTTGCTTCACCCGCGCGGCTTCGCCCTGCTGGTCGTTTTATGGACGGTCGCGCTGCTGGCCCTGCTCATCGCCCACATCACCGCCGCGTCCCGCCAAGCGGTGTCGCTCAGTCTCCTGCTGCACGGCGCCGCGCAGGCCGAAGCCCTGGCCGACGGGCTGGTGAATGAGGCGATCTTCCGCCTGCTCGACCCGTCGTCGCGTGGCTGGAAGGCCGACGGCGTGCCGCGGTCGGTCAGGCTCGGCGGCGGCGTTGCCGAGGTGGTGGTGCTGGACCATGCCGGGCGGGTCAATCCGTCGCTGGCGACCCCGCAACTGCTGGCCGCCCTGTTGCGCGGCGACGGCATGGAAGAGCGGCGCGCCGCTGGCCTGGCCGCAAACATCGTGGCGTGGCGCACGCTGAGCGACACCGCGGCGAGCGAGGCGAAAACCGCCGCTTACCGTTCTGCCGGCCTGCCCTATGCGCCGCCGAACGAAGCTTTCCGCAGCCCCGAGGAAGTCGGACTGGTTCTGGGCATGACGCCCGAGGTGCTGGCGCGGCTGCTGCCGCATCTGTCGGTCTGGACGCGCGGACGCATCAACCTCGCGCAGGCCGACCCGGTGGTGGCGCAAGCGGTGCAGGAGACTGCCGGCGAAACCGCCGGGCAACCGCAGCAGCTGCCGGCCGGAGAGGTCGTTCCGCTGGTCGCGGAAATCATCGCGCGGGTAAGCTTGCACGAGGCGCAGGCGGTACGGCGGGCGGTGGTGTTCTTTGCTGCCGGCGAACTCGAGGCGTCGCAACCTTGGCACATCCTGGCATGGAACTGATGCCGCCGTGGATCTGACAGGGCTGGCGCCGCTGCTGGCCGCGCCCGCCGTGGGAAGCTGGCTCGGCGTGCTGATCCGGCGCCTGCCGCGCGGGGCGCCGGTGGCACTGGCGCGCTCACGCTGCGAAGCGTGCGGCACCGCTCTGCGGCCGCTCGACCTGGTGCCGCTGCTGTCCTGGCTGTCGCTGCGCGGAGGCTGCCGTTACTGTCACGCACCGATCGCGCGGTTCCATGTTTTCATCGAACTGGCAGCCACCGGCGTCGCCGCCTGGGCGGTCGCGACCGCCGGCGACGACCCGCTGCAGGCTTGGCTGGGAAGCGGCCTCGGCTGGACACTGCTGGCACTCGCCTGGATCGACCTGGACTGCCTGATCCTGCCCGATGCGCTGACCCTGCCGCTGCTGCTGGGCGGTCTGGCGGCCACCTGGCTCACCGATCCGGCCTCCCTGGGTGACGCGGCCATCGGCGCGGCGCTGGGCTGGCTCGTGTTCGCCGCGGTTGCCGCCGGCTACCGCGTGCTGCGGGGACGCGAGGGCCTTGGCGGGGGCGACGCCAAGTTGCTGGCGGCGGGCGGAGCCTGGCTGGGCTGGCAGGCGTTGCCGGAGGTGATGCTGCTGGCCGCGCTCGCGGCCCTCGCCGTTGCCGGCGCGTGGCAACTGCTGCATGGCGGTGCGCGCCGCGGCGCGAAGCTGGCCTTCGGGCCCTGGCTCGCGCTGGCGATCTGGCTGGTATGGCTCTACGGCGATGGGCCCGGCTGAGCCTTCACCGCTTACCGACCGGCGACGAAGAGCGCCGTGGCGGCCTGCAGCACCCGCAGCCGGTACGCCTGATGCAGCGCCGGCGTGTGGGAATGGTAGTCGCCGACCGCGGTCATCAGGTCGCCATGCGCTTCATCGAGGTAGGTGCGCAGGATCGCCCCGGCCGCGGCGATGTTGAAACATCCGTCGTCGATCAGCCGCGCCCGCACCGTGGCAGGCGTGAGCCCGGTGAATGCCGCGAGCGGTTGAACCCAGCGGGTGTTGATCTGCATCACGCCGAGATCTTCCGAGCCGTCGGTGTTGCTGCTGACGCTGCCGATGGCGCCGCCCTCGACGCGCTGGATCGACGGCAGCACGCGCGGCGGCAGATGGTAGTACGACGCGGTGGCCACCATGCAGGCCAGCAGCGGGATCGGCATGTCAGCGATTGCAGATCGTGTCGTTCGCTGCCGGCGTGCCACCCGGCCCGTTCGAGCACAGGTCGTAGTCGTGGCCAGTTCGGCTCGACGGACTGCGATACATATAGGGATGGTTCCACGGATCGATCGGCACGTCACCCTTGAGGTAAGGGCCGTTCCAGGTTCCGACTCCGGTCGGCGCCGCCACCAGCGCCTTCAGCCCCTGCTCGGTGCTGGGATAGGCGCCCACGTCCAGCTTGTACAGGTCGAGCACGGCGCCGATCCGTTCGATCGACTGCTTCGCCACCGACAGACGCGCCCCACCCAGCTGGCGGAGCGCGGCGGGCGCAACCAGGCCGATCAGCAGTCCAAGGATGGCAATGACGACCAGGATTTCGAGCAGCGTGAAGCCGCCTTCATTGCGGGCGCGGACACTCTTGGCGAGGCGCATGGCGGCGTTGCTCCTGGGCTCTGGCGGGCGCGCCGGTTCATACGGACCATGCTGCGGACTGACAAGGGAGAACCCCGGAAACCGGCGCCGGGGCCCGGCCGGGACAAGCCGCCAAGAGAATAAACTGCCGCGCCGGCCGGACGACTGCGACGCCGAAATGTCACCGGCTCGCCCACGTAAATACTTCGGACCGTAACGTTAACGTGCGTGAAACCCTGACGGCTTGCGCCGTAACTGGCCGAGAATGAGCCGGACCTGAAGGCCGGTGCGGGATTCTCCGCCGACCGACGGGCCATCGAAATGGATAGGGGTCTAATCGATATGAGTTGGAAGCAAGCCTACAGGTCATCCTGTGCGGCGATGGCGATCGTCGCCATGTTGCAGAACGCGGCGCTCTCGGCGCAGCCGGTGCTGGTTCCCGCCGGGGCGACCGGTAGCGCCGGTGCCGCGCAATATCGTAACGTCAACGCCATCAGCAGCATTTCGAACGCCTCCAAGCTGGCGCTACTGCAAACACGAGTGAAATACGTCTTCGTTATTTTCCAGGAAAACCGGTCCTTCGACCATTATTTCGGCACCTATCCCGGCGCCAACGGGCTGTTCGACGCAAGCGGCAACCTGATCACGAGCAACCCCGGCGCGGTCCAGGCAATCCGCGATACAAATGGCAAGTACATCACGATTTCACCGTTCCTGATCCCGACCACCGTAACCGCGAACAACAGCTCGGTGCAGATTTATCCCGAGGCGACGGCCTCGGTCGATCACTCGCACAGCGGCATGGTCTGCAGTGCCCATTTCAAGGAATGGTCCTCGCCGTCGTGCTCCAGCGCCTCGACCCCGCCTGCGGAGTCCGGCCAACCAGTTACAGCGCAGAACGACGGCTACGCGCTCGATGAGGAAGGGCTGACCTTCAAGAACGGCAGCTTCGTCGATCCGACCAACTCCAGCGCAGTGGCGGCGGCGGTTGTAAGCCAGTCCACCGGCCTGGCGCCGACCGCGAAACCGAGCCTTGCGGCGAAGCAAAAGGCCGAACTGGCGCTGGGTCATCTGGACTGCAACACCATTCCGTTCCTGTGGAACTACGCCGACCGTTTCACCCTGTTCGATAATTTCCACCAGACCACGATCGGACCTTCGACGCCGAACGCGATCGCCATGATCGCCGGCCAGACGGGCGAGACCCAGTGGGCGCTGCACCCCACGCAGGGTGCGTTCAGCAATCTGCCCATGACAACCGACAATGCGCCGTTTCCGGGTTCCAACGGCGACACTTCGGCGCCAAAGCCGTCCTGGGGTCCGGATGAGAGCCCGGTTCCGAACGCCACCAGCAACCCGATCATCAACCTGACCTTCGCGACCTTGCCGCTTTCCTTCATGGGCAACAAGATCCAACAAATCATCGAGAACGACCAAAATCCGGCCGCTGATCTGCTAGACGTGCAGCAGGACATCGCGACCATCGCCAACCTCAACGCGAACGTGAACTGGGGTTGGTACCAGCAAGGTTTCGGCCCGGAGACGTTCGATAACACCACCAACATGGGCGGCGGTAATTATTACTCGGGCTGCACCAAAAACCCTCCGTACAGTGGCAATATCCCTGGTAACGGCAATACCCCACCGAACAACTGCACTTGGGCACCACACGCCTCCTACGTCGTCCACCACAACGGTCCGCAGTATTTCGGCTATCTCGGTGACAACACGACCGAGCTGGGGAACATGCATGGGCTATCGCAGTTCTTCACCGATGTTGCCGGCCAGAAGCTGCCGGCGCAGGGTGGCGTGTTCTACATCCGCGGCGGCTACGCCAACAACGACAACCTCGTGCCACAGGTGCCGGACAACAGCACCACGCCGCACCAGCAGTCGTATTTCGTCGGCAACGACGATCATCCGGCCTACTCGGACGCGATGATCTCCGAGGCGCAGGTGGCCGACGCGGTGAACGCCATCGCCAAAAGCAAGTACCTGGCTGCAGAGCGCGATCATCATCACCTACGACGAGACGGACGGGTTGTATGACCATGCGCCGCTCAATGTCCGCTCCTGGGATCCGGTCGGCTATCCGCTCGCCGGTGGTCCGCGCATCCCCGCGATCGTGATCTCGCCATTCAGCGTCGCACACACCATCTCAACGCAGTACAGCGAGCACAGCTCGGTGATCAAGTTCATCAACGAGCTGTTCGGCTTGGTGCCGCTGGCCGACCTGCCGGACGAACAGCGCGGTCGCACGCTTGGCACGACGGAGCTTGGCCAGAGCAACCTCGGACCGGCGGACGACCAGGTGAACCCGATGGGCGACTTGCTGGAGGCTTTCGACGCCGACCGTCTGCGCGGCATCGCGCCGTCCCTGCCGCCCAGCTACGCCATCATTCCATCATCCACCGTCACGACCCTGCCGCACTACAACCGGGCCGGCTGTTCCGCGCTGAACATCACGCCGACCGACTTCCCGAACGGGCTGAACGCCGCGCCGTCCGATCCGGCGCCGAGCGACTTCAACCCGCGCCCCAGCACGGCTCCGGGCATTCCTACGTCGGGTTCCTGGCAGCCATAAGCGCGACCGGATAATCCGGAAAGGGGACGGAGCCGCCGGCTCCGTCCCCGAACTTTTTTCGTCGAAGTTTTGAGGTGCACGGAATGAGACTAGACTGGCGAAGCGCCTTGCTGGTGTCGGCGGGGCTGGCCGGCATGACCCCGGATGCGCAGGCCGGCGCCGCACTCGACAATATCCGCCTTGCGGACACGATCGCCTGCGGCGTGGTCACCGAAATCCAAGAATACAACAAGGATGATTTGCACGGCGGGCTGGACGCGCTGGGCCTGGAGATCTGCAAGGCGATCGCCGTCGCCACGCTGGGCGATGCCGCGCATATGCAGCCGAAACCCTACCCGGTCGAGCGCGAAGCACTGCTCGCGTTGCAGAAGGGCGACATCGACGTGGTCGTGGGCGTCACGCCGACCGCGAGCGGAGCTTGGATCTATGGCGTGCAGTTCGGCCCGCCGGTGTTCTACGACGCCCAGGGCATCATGGTGCACCGCGAGTCCGGCATCCACACGCTGGCCGACCTGGCCGGCAGGGATGTCTGTTACATCGACGGCACCGACACCGACGCGGTGCTGGATGCGGCGCTGCGCGGCCGCGGAATCGCCTATTCGCCCTACCCCTTCCAGGAGGAAGGGGAGATGGACGCGGCCCTGGTGGTCGGCCGCTGCAGCTCGATGAGCGCCAATCTCTCGCGCCTGGCTGAGAAGCGATCCAACTTCCATGCCAGGGCGGCGGATTTCGTGCTGCTGGCGGAGACCTTCACGCTCGATCCGGTCGCGCCCGCCTATCGCCAGGGCGACGCGCAATGGGGCGCCATCGTCGACTGGACGGTGCACGCTTTGGTGCAGGCTGAGGCGAGCGGCGTGACCCAGGCCAACGTGGCGGCGCTGCGCGAAAGCAAAGATCCGGCCGTCCAGCGCTTGCTGGGAACCGACTTCTCTGCTGGCCGCGCACTCGGCCTCGACCACGACTGGGCCGCGCGGGTGATCGCCGCCGTCGGCAACTACGGCGAGATCTACGCGCGCACCGTTGGACAGGAGTCGCCGCTGCGCCTGCCGCGCGGCCTCAATGCGCTGTGGACCAATGGCGGATTGATGCATCCGCTGCCGGTGCGCTGACACGAGTGCAATCACCGGAAAGCGCCGGCCTCCCGGCATCTGGAATGGCGGCTCAACCTGCTGTCGCCGAGCCTCGCGCCGAAGCCTGTCACGATTGCTGCATCGCCCTCGTGCTGCAAGTCGGCGTCCCGTGCGGGTCCTACCGGGCCGGCGTGTATCAGGCCGTGCAAAGTGGCGGATACGATCCGGGCTGGACGAGCGCCCCCCTGCTGTCCGGGCGCGACGGTGCTGACACCGGCGGCGTCCGCGCCGGCGGTGCCGCGCCTGTCAGCGTGACGGCGCATCCACCGCCGGTGCGGCACGCGTTTTCTCCGCCGCCTGCCGTACCCGGCCCGACACCGCCCATGCCAGCAACAACGCCAGCGCGACGACCCCCAGCACCACCGTCGCCAGCGCATTCAGCACCGGCGTCGCCCCCAGCCGCAGCATCGAGAACACCACCATCGGCAGCGTGGATGATCCCGGTCCGGAAACGAAACTCGCGATCACCACGTCGTCCAGCGACAGCGTGAACGCCAGCAGCCAGCCCGACACCAGCGCCGGCGCGGCCAGACGCAGCGTGACATGCACGAACGCCAGCAGCGGCGAGGCGCCCAGGTCCATCGCCGCGTCCTCCAGCGCCGTACCCGCGTCGTGCAGCCGCGCCTCCACGACCACGGCGACGAAGGCCATCGCGGCGGTCGCGTGCGCGAGCGTCACCGTTCCGGCCCCGCGCGCCGGCCAGTCCAGCAGCATCTGCACGGCGACGAACAACAGCAACAACGCCATGCCGATCAGCAAATCCGGCAGCACCAGCGGCGCCGCCAGCAGCCCGGCGAACACCGCGCGCCCGCGGAACCGCTGCAGCCGCGCCAGCGCTATTCCCGCGAGGGCGCCCAGCAGCGTGGCCATCGTGGCGGAGACCGCAGCGATGCGCAGGGATAACAGCGCCGCCTCGATCAACGCATTGTCAGCCAGCAGGGCCGCATACCATCGGGTGGAAAATCCGGTCCATACCGTGGTCAGCCGCGAGTCGTTAAAGCTGGTCACAACCAGGAGGCCGATCGGCACGTACAGGAACCCGTACGCACCGAGCAGCCAGGCCAGCAAGAACCGGCTCATCGCGTCCGCCGCAATGCCACCGCCGGCACCAGCAGCACCGCCAGCAACGCCAGCGACAGCGCCGCCGCCAGCGGCCAGTCGTGGTTGTCGAAGAATTCCTGCCAGATCACCCGCCCCATGGTCCGCGAGCCGGGACCGCCGAGCATCTCGGGAATGACATATTCCCCGGCCACCGGCACGAACACCAGCACCAGCCCCGCGGCCACGCCGGGCAGTGACAGCGGCAAGGTCACGCTGAGGAAGGTCCGGACCGGTCCCGCCCCGAGGTCGGCCGCGGCGCGCTCCAGCATCGGGTCGGCGCGTGCCAGCCGGGCCTCCAGCGGCAACACCATGAACGGCAGATAGGCATAGATGATGCCCACATACATGGCGAAATCGGTGTGCAGCATCCGCAGCGGCGCCTGCACCAGGCCCAGTGCCAGCAGCACCGCGTTGATCCAGCCGTCATCGCGCAACAGTCCGATCCAGGCGGCAATCCGCAGCAGGAATCCGGTCCAGAACGGCAACATCACCAGCAACAACAGGATCGGCCGCCTGGCCGGCGGGCTGCGGGCGATGGCGAGCGCCATCGGATAGCCGATCAGCAGACACGCGACCGCCGAAACCGCGGCGACAAGCAGGCTGGCGAAGAAGGCGTCGCGGTAATAGGGGTCGGTCACCAGAGTCACGAAGTTCTCTGGGTTGAACCCGAGCCTGAAGGGCGGAATCCCTTCGGCACTGTTCGCAAGCGCAATCGCTGCCAGGATTGCCGCTGGTGCGGCGACGAAGGCGAGCAGCCAGGCCCAGACAGGAACAACCATGAGCATGGCAGGGGCGCTGCGCGCGGGGCGGGGTCCAGGGCGGAGCCCGGGGCTTCCTTGCAGGTCCCCCATCACCCAGTCAGCAACATGGATGCGCCGGACTCCCACGTCACCGTCACGGCATCGCCAGAGACAGGCATCGGCCCGAGACCATCCGCCAGCGGCTTCGACAGCCGCAGAACGCCGCCGCCCCCAAGCCGCAACGCCAGGTCCAGCGCCGCGCCGCGATAGGCAACGCCCTCGACCACCCCACCCAGACGGTTCGTGCCGGTGCCGATCCGCAGACGCTCCGGGCGCACCCCCAGCGTCACTGTGGCCCCAGGTGACAGCGCGGACCCCGGACCGGTCACTTCGGTGCCGCAGGCCAGGGTCAGGGTGGTCCGGTCGGCATCCGCTGATCGCACCACCGCCGTCAGCAGATTGGCAGCCCCCAGAAACCCGGCCACGAAGCGCGTCGCCGGCCGCTCGTACAGCTCGGCGGGCGGCCCGATCTGCTCCAGCCTTCCGTGGTTCAGCAGTCCGATACGGTCGCCGATCGCCAGCGCCTCTTCCTGGTCATGCGTGACCATCACCGCCGTCGTGCCGGTACGCCGCAGCAATGACACCAGTTCGGCCCGCGTCTCCTCCCGAAGGCCGCGATCGAGCGCCGACAACGGCTCGTCCAGCAACAGCAATTGCGGCCCCGGCGCCAGCGCCCGCACCAGCGCGACGCGCTGCTGCTGTCCGCCGGACAGGGCATGAATTCGCCGCTCGCCAAATCCGTCCAGGCGCACCAGTTCCAGCAAGTCCTCCACCCGCGCGCGCAGATCGGCGCCGCGCAAGCCCTGCCGCCGCAGCCCGTAGCCGACATTGTCCGCCACGTTCAGGTGCGGGAACAGCGCGTAGCTTTGGAACATGGTGCTGACCGGCCGGCGGTGCGGCGGCAGCGCCGTGATGTCGCGGCCGTCGAGCGCGATCGTTCCCGCCTCAGGCGTCAGGAACCCGCCGGCGACCCGCAGCAGCGTGGTCTTGCCGCTGCCGCTGGCGCCGAGGAGGACCAGGATCTCGCCACTGGCGAGGTCGAGATCGAGCCCGTCCAGCGCCAGGGTGGCGCCGTAGCGGACCCGAAGACCGCGGATCGTCACGCGCGCCAATCAGGAACCCGCCTTGACCCGCGCCCACATCCGGCTGCGCGCCCGCGCGGCTTCGGGCGGCAGCGGACCGATGGTGAAGAACCGCGCGCGCACCGACGCCGGCGGGAAGATACCCGGATCGTCGCGGATCTCGGGCGCGATCATCGGCAGGCTGGCCGTCACCGCGTTCGGATAGCGCACCTGGTTGCTGATGCCGGCCATCACCTCTGGGCGCAGCACAAAATCGATGAATGCCAGCGCCTCGGCGGGATGCGGCGCGTCCTTGGGGATCGCCAGCATGTCGAAGGCAAGCTGCGCGCCCTCGCGCGGCGGCGCGTAGCGCACCTGCACACCTCGTCCGGCTTCCTTGGCGCGGGCACCGGCCTGGATGATGTCGCCGGAATAGCTCAACGCCAGGCAGGTCTCCCCGCTCGCCAGTTGCTCCACCGTGCCGCCGCCGACGAAGGCGCGCACGAAGGGGCGGATGGCGAGCAGCGCCTTCTCGACCGCGGCGAGGTCGGCCGCATCCGTGCTGTCGGGGCTGCGGCCGAGATAGCGCAACACTCCCGGCACGACATCGATGGCGGAATCCAGCAGCGTGATGCCGCAGGGCGCGAGAAGCCGCGCGTTCTCCGGCCTGAACAGCAGATCCCAGGAGTTGAGCGGCGCGCCGGGGGCGCGTTCGGCCACCCGCGCCGGGTTGAAGCCGAGGCCGATGGAGCCCCACAGATAGATCGCGCCGAACTGGTTGCCCGGGTCGGACGTCTCCACCTTCTTCATCAGCGCCGGATCGAGTCCGGCGAAATGCGGCAGGCGCTCGCGGTCCAGCTTCAGCAGCGCCCCGGAGCGGATCAGGCGGGAAAAGGTCGGCTCGCTGCTTGGCACCACCACGTCATAGCCGGAGCGGCCGGCCAGCAGCTTGCCTTCCAGGGTTTCCAGGCTGTCATAGACGTCGTAGCGGACCTTGATGCCGGTTTCCTGCTGAAACCGGGTGATGGCGGCGGGATCGATGTAATCCGTCCAGTTGTAGACGTTCACCACGCGTTCCTGCGCCAGCCCCCCCAGCGGCAGCAGCAGCAGGCCCAGCAGCAGTGCGATCGGACGCATGACCCCTCCCCCGCGGTGATGGCGGGACATTAGCACGCCACCTGCACGGATCGGAGTGCGGAAAGGTTGGTCTGTTTCTCCAGCGCACCCACTCATCGAACCGGCGGACACGCCGTTCGCGAAGGTTGTCAATTGAGGAAAATCTTCCCCGGGTTGAGGATGCCGCGCGGGTCCAGGGCGTGCTTCACGCTGCGCATCACCGCCAGCGCCTCCGCCCCGTGTTCCTGCGCGAGGAACTCACGCTTGCCCAGGCCCACCCCGTGCTCGCCGCTGCACGAGCCGCCGAGGGCGAGGGCGCGAGCGACGATCTTGCGGTCGAGCGCCATGGCGCGCTCCACCCCGTCCGGCTCCGGCGGCACCAGGATGACGGTGTGGAAATTGCCGTCGCCGACATGGCCGACGATCGGCGCCGACAGGCCGGAGGCGGCGATATCCTCCTTCGCCCCCAGGATCGCCTCCGCCAGGCGGGAGATCGGCACGATCGCGTCTGTGGCGAGGCCGCGATGGCCGGGGCGGGAGGCGAGCCCCGCCCAATAGGCGTCGTGGCGCGCCTTCCACAGCCGGCTGCGTTCTTCCGGGCTGGTCGCCCAGCGGAACCCTTCGGCGTTGAACCCGTCGGCCAGTTCCTCGGCCGCCAGCGCCTGTTCGGCCACGCCGGCGGGGCTGCCGTGGAACTCGAAGAACAGGGTGGGCAAGGCGGTAAAGTCCTGGAGTCTGGAATAGGCGATGCTGGCCTGCATCTGCACCTCGTCCAGCAATTCCATGCGCGCCACCGGAATGCCGGCCTGCATGACGGCGATCACCGTCGCCACCGCGTCCGCCAGGGTGGCGAACTGGCAGACCGCCGCACTGGCTGCCTCCGGAATGCCATGCAGGCGAAGCTGGATTTCGGTGATGACGCCGAGCGTACCTTCCGAGCCGATGAACAGCCGGGTGAGGTCGTAGCCGGTGGCCGATTTGCGCACCCGCCCGCCGGTGCGGATCACCCGCCCGTCGGCCAGCGCCACGGTCAGGCCGAGCACGTTTTCGCGGATGGTGCCGTAGCGCACCGCGTTGGTGCCGCTGGCACGGGTTGCGCACATGCCGCCGATCGAGGCGTCGGCGCCGGGATCGACGGGGAAGAACAGCCCCTGGTCGCGCAGCGCCACGTTCAGGCTGCGGTGGGTCACGCCCGCCTCGATGCGGCAGTCGAGGTCGTCGGGATGAACCTCCAGGATGCGGGTCATGCGCGAGAGGTCCAGGCTGATGCCGCCGCGCACGGGCGTGACATGGCCTTCCAGCGAGGTGCCGGTGCCGTATGGCACCACCGGCACGCCGTGGGTATTGCACAGGGCGAGCAGGCGGGCGGCTTCGTCGGTGGTTTCGACGAAGGCGACGGCATCGGGCATCACCGGCGTCTGGGTGTCCTGACCGTGGCTATGGTGTTCACGCAGGCCGGCATTGGTCGTCAGGCGCTCGCCCAGGAAGGCGCGGGCGGCGGCGATCACAGGTTCGGCCGGTGCGGGCATGGCTTGTTCCTTCGGGACGGCACGTGTCGCCAGCTTTGGCGCGGCTGCGCCGCGCTGGCAAGCGATCGAGCGTCGTGGTAGCGCCGAGGTCTGAATGCCGGTGTGCGAAACAAGAATGACCGCTGGAAATACGACGGGAAAAGTAAAGGGTTGCAAGGGGCCACCGCCCCTTGGCGGGTCCAGGGCAGAGCCCTGGCCTGCCTTCACCACCGCGGCCGACCTGCTGAACGCCACCATCGCCACCGCCGGCCTGTCCATACAGCGCGGCCTTCCCTATGGCCCCGCCGCCCGCCAGGCGATGGACATCTGGCGGCCCGAGGGCAACACGCCCGGCCTGCCGGTGGTGGTGTTCCTCTACGGCGGCGCCTGGCAGAGCGGCCGCCGGCAGGATTACAAATTCGTCGCCGCCACGCTGGCACGGCGCGGCATGGTGGTGGCGGTGCCGGACTACCGGTTGTTCCCGCAGGTGCGGTACCCGGTGTTCATCGAGGATGCCGCCCGCGCGGTCGCCGCTGTCCGGCGCGAGGCACGGGGGTGGGGCGGCGACCCGGAGCGGGTGTTCCTCGTTGGCCACTCGGCGGGTGCGTATATCGCCGCCATGCTGGCGCTCGATCCACGCTGGCTGGCCGCTGTCGGCGAGGATCGCGGCGATCTGGCCGGGATGCTGGGGCTCGCGGGACCGTTCGATTTCCTGCCGATCCAGGACGAGGACATCCGCGCCGTGTTCTCCTCGGCCGCCGACCTGCGCGAGACTCAGCCGGTCGGGCATGTGGACGGCAACGGCCCGCCGATGCTGCTCCTGCATGGCGCGGCCGACGCCACCTGCTATCCGCGCAACGCGCTGGCGCTGGCGGCCCGGGTGCGGGCGGCCGGCGGGGTGGCGGAGGCACGGCTTTATCCGGGCGTGGGACATATCGGCATCGTCGCCGGCTTCGCGCCGCTGTTGCGCTTCCGCTCGCCGGCGCTCGATGACGTTGTCAGCTTCGTGCGCGGCAGTGGTCGCACCACGGGACACTCCGGGCTATAAGCCGCCGTCGGTAACCATCCGAGTTTTCTGCTTTGTCCGTGACCGGCCCTACCCTCATCACCGGCGCCACCGGCTTCGTCGGCTCCGCCGTCGCCCGATGCTTCGCCGCGCGCGGCGACGCGCTGCGGCTGCTGGTGCGGCGCGGCAGCGACCGGCGTAACCTCGACGGGCTCAAGGCGGAGACCGTGGAGGGCGATCTCACCGACCCGGCGTCGCTTTCGCGGGCCGTCGCCGGCTGCCGCTACGTCGTGCATGTGGCGGCCGATTATCGCATCTGGGTACCCGATCCCGCCGCCATGCTGGCCGCCAATGTCGAGGGCACGCGGGCGCTGATGCGCGCGGCGCTGGCCGCCGGGGTGGAGCGGGTGGTGTATTGCAGCAGCGTCGCCGCCCTGGGCCTGACCGGCGATGCCACGCCGGCGGATGAACGCACGCCGGTGAGCCGGGCCAAGATTGTCGGCATTTACAAGCAATCAAAATTCGATGCCGAACAAGCCGTTCTCGAACTGGTCGCAACCGACGGACTACCAGCTGTCATCGTCAATCCCGCCGCCCCGGTCGGCCCGCGCGACATCAAGCCCACCCCCACCGGCCGCATGATCGCCGATGCCGCCGCCGGGCGCATGCCGGCCTATGTCGAGACCGGGCTGAACATCGTGCACGTGGACGACGTGGCCGCCGGCCACGCGCTGGCGCTGGAGCGCGGCGTGATCGGCGAGCGCTATATTCTCGGCGGCGAGAACCTGACCATGGCGGCGCTGCTGACACTGGTGGACGACGCGGCGGGACGCCGGCCGCGGCGGCTGCGCCTGCCGGTGGCCGCGCTCTGGCCGGTGGCGCTGGCCAGCGAGGCGGCGGCACGGATCACCGGCGCCGAGCCGCGCGTCGCCCGCGACCATCTGCGCATGGCCCGGAAAACCATGTTCTTCTCCTCCGCCAAGGCCACGGCGAGGCTGGGCTACTCCCCCCGCCCCGCATGGCTTGCCGTCGCGCACGCGATCGCCTGGTTTCGCGATCATGGCCAGGTTCCGCCGGCATGACGGCGCTGGCGGTCGCGACACTGCTGGCCTGGCTGTATCTCGCCACCCTGCACGGAGGCTTCTGGCGCGACGGCGCGCGCCTGTCCGCCTCCCGCCCTGCCCGCCTGCCGCCGGTCGCCGCCGTGGTGCCGGCGCGCGACGAGGCCGACCTGGTGGCGGCGAGCCTGGGCAGCCTGCTCGCGCAGGACTACGCCGGCCCGTTCCGCGTGGTGCTGGTGGACGATGGCAGCGGCGACGGCACCGCCGGCATCGCCCGCGCCCTGCCAGGGGCCGCGCGGCTGACCGTGCTGGAGGGCGCGCCGCGCCCGCCGGGCTGGGCGGGAAAACTCTGGGCAGTGCACCAAGGGCTGGCCACCACCGACGAAGACTACCTTCTCCTCACCGATGCCGACATCGTGCACGACCCGGGGCATGTGTCCGCTCTTGTCGCCCAGGCCGAGCGGCGCGGCGCGGACATGGTCAGCGAAATGGTGGCGCTCAACTGCGAAAGCCTGGCCGAACGGGCCCTGGTGCCCGCCTTCGTCTATCTGTTTGCCCTGCTCTACCCGTTCGCCTGGGTGAATGATGCCAGGCGCGCCACCGCGGCCGCGGCGGGCGGCACAGTGCTCATCCATCGCCGCGCGCTCGACCGGATCGGGGGCATCGCCGCCATAAGCGGGGCGCTGATCGATGATGTGGCGCTGGCCAGGACGGTGAAACGCGGCGGGCCGATCTGGCTCGGCCACGCGCGTCTGGCCCGCTCGATCCGGCCCTATCCGCGGTTTGCCGATATCTGGCGCATGGTGGCGCGCTCGGCCTATGTGCAGTTGCGCTACTCGCCGTTCCGGCTCCTTCTAACCACGCTGGGGCTGATGCTGGTGTTTCTGCTGCCACCGGTGGCCGCGGTGTTCGGGCATGGCGCGGCGCGCTTCTGCGGACTGGCGGCGTGGATGATCATGGCAGCCACATTTCTGCCCACACTGCAGAGATTCGGTCTGTCGCCGTTGTGGGCGCCGGCCCTGCCGGCGATTGCTTTTTTTTATCTTGCCGCAACGATCGGCTCGGCCATCGACCATCATCGCGGCCGCGGCGTGGTGTGGAAGCGGCGCACCTATGCGGGAAAATCGGCATGAATGACGCCGCCATCGATGTCGAAACCTGGTCCGGCAAGGACCGGGGCGATGAGAACTTTCCGGTCGGCTCGGCGCTGATCAGCGCCAGGCTGCGTCCACATATCCACGCCTTCTATGCGTTCGCCCGCAATGCCGACGATATTTCCGACAGCCCGGTGCTGGACGCCGCCGACAAGATCGCCCGGCTCGATGCCATGCAGGACGTGCTGCTCGGCCGCCGCACGACTGGCAGCCCGAGCGCGTTGCGCCTGCGATCCAGCCTCGCCGAAACCGGGGTGAGCCCCGACCACGCGACCGAGTTGCTGGTGGCGTTTCGTCGTGACGCGACCAAGCTGCGGTATGCAAGCTGGGACGAGTTGATGGATTACTGCCGCTTCTCCGCCATGCCGGTCGGCAGGCACGTGCTGGACCTGCACGGGGAGGACCGCGCCACCTGGGAAGCCTCGGACGCGCTGTGCGCGGCCTTGCAGGTGCTGAACCATTTGCAGGACGCCGCAAAAGACCTCGCCGGCCTGAACCGCTGCTATCTCCCCGCCGACCTGCTCGCGCGCCATGGGGCGAGCGTGGAGGATGTGCGCGCGCCGTCCCTGTCGCCGGGCCTGCGCGGCGTATTCGATGCGCTGCTGGACGCATGCGACGCGCTGAACCGCCGGGCGAGCGGCCTGCCGCGCCGCACGCGAGACCGAAGGCTGCGGCTGGAAACGGCGGTGATCGTCGGCCTGTCGCACCGGCTGGGGCACCGGCTGCGCCGCGGCGACCCGCTGGCCACACGGGTGAAGCTGACCAAACCGGACGTGGCGTTGTCCGCGCTCGGCGCGCTGCGGTTCGTGCCGTGAGCCTTCCATGGTGACGACACCGCTCGACGCGGCGCCGGCGGACCTCGCCGCCGTCGAGGCCTTGGTGCGCGCCGCCGGCACCAGCTTCTACCGCGGCATGGCGGTGCTGCCGCCGGACCGGCGGCATGCCATGTATGCCATCTACGCATTCTGCCGCATCGTCGACGACATCGCCGACGATGCGGCGCCGTTCGAAACCCGCCGGCCGCGCCTGGACGAATGGCGCCGCCGCGTGGCTTGCCTGTATCGCGGCGAGGCGGACGACGCGGTGACCCGCGTGCTGCTGGGAGCGGTGCGGAAATTCGCCCTGCGGCAGGCGGATTTCGAGGCGGTGATCGACGGCATGGAAATGGACGCCGCCGCCACCATCGTCGCCCCCACACTCGCTGACCTGGATCTGTATTGCGACCGCGTGGCCGCCGCGGTCGGGCGGCTGTCGGTGCGCGCCTTCGGCGATGCCAGCGCCGCCGCCGACCTCGTGGCCTGGCATCTGGGACGGGCGCTGCAACTGACCAACATCCTGCGCGACATCGCCGAGGACGCGGCCCGCGGGCGCCTGTATCTGCCGCGCGAGCTACTCGATGCCGCCGGCGTGCCGGCCGATCCGGCGTCGGTGCTGTGCCATTCCGGCCTGCCATCCGTCTGCGCGCGCCTGGCCGCGATGGCGCACGCCCATTTCCGGGACGCGCGCACCGCCATGGCGCACTGCGACCGGCGCGCCATGAAGCCGGCCCGGCTGATGGCCGCCATGTATGCCGCCATCCTGGCCCGGCTGGAGCGGCGGGGCTGGGAGCGGCCCGAACGCCGGGTCAGGGTGCCAAGATGGGAAAAACTGTGGATCGCCCTGCGCTACGGCATCCGGTGAGGCGGGTTCACATCGTCGGCGCCGGGCTGGCCGGGCTGGCCACCGCGGTGGCGCTGGCCGGGCACGGCATCGCGGTGACGCTGTACGAGGCCGGACCGGCCGCCGGCGGGCGCTGCCGATCGTATTTCGACCGCGCCCTGGGATGCCGGATCGACAACGGCAACCATTTGCTGTTGTCCGGCAACCGCGCCGCCATGACCTATCTGGACACGATCGGGGCGCGCCACACGATCGGCGGCCCGGGCGCGGCGCGGTTTCCGTTCGTCGATCTGGCGAGTGGCGCGCGCTGGACGGTGGCACCGGGCGCCGGCCTGGTGCCGTGGTGGATTTTGCGGCGCGACCGTCGCGTGCCGGGCACGAGGCTGCGCGACTATGTCTCCCTGGTCGCGCTGCGCCGGGCCAGCGCCGAGGCGACCGTGGCGGAAGCGCTCGGTACCGATGGGATGCTGTACAAACGTCTGCTGGAGCCGCTGGCCATTGCCGCGCTGAACACGCCGCCCGACCTGGCGCTGGCGCGGCTGCTGAGCCGGGTGGTGGATCAGACCCTGCTGAAAGGCGGGCAGGCCTGCATTCCATGCATCCCGCGTGAGGGTCTTTCCGAAAGTTTCATCGACCCGGCACTGGCATTTCTGGCATCGCGGGGCGGGAAGCTGCTGACCTTCTGCCGGGTGACGGCGTTGCACCGCAACGGGCAAAAAATGACGATGCTGGACACCACCGACGGACAGATGCCGGTCGAACCGGACGAGGCGGTGGTGCTGGCCGCGCCACCCTGGGTGGCCGAGGCGCTTGTTCCGGGGCTGGCAGTGCCGGACTTGTTCCAGGCGATCGTCAACCTGCATTTCCGCACCGAAGCCGATCCCGGCGCCGCCGGCTTCGTCGGCCTGCTGGGCGGCACGGCGGAATGGATTTTCGTCCGGTGCGGCATCGTTTCGGTCACCATCAGCGCCGCCAACCGCATCGTCGACCTTCCGGCCGAGGAACTGGCCGCGCGGGTCTGGCCGGATGTGCGCGCGGCGCTGCGGCTCGGGCAGGACATGCCGCCGGTGCGGGTGGTGAAGGAACGGCGCGCCACCTTCGCCGCAACGGCCGCGCAGGAGCGGCGACGGCCCGGGCCGCGCTGGCCGGCGGAGACGTGCGGCATACAAAACCTTGTGCTGGCCGGCGATTGGACCAGCACAGGCTTGCCCGCCACGATCGAAGGTGCGATCAAGTCCGGCTACGCCGCCGCCGCCGCGATCCTGGCCGGCGCCTGACCGGGAACGAGGTCCGCTGCCTTGCTAACAAACATTCTGCTCGCGCCCCACCCCGCGCAGGTGGCGGAGGCGGTCGATCGTGCGCGGAAGGCATTGTTGCGCCGGCAGAAGCCGGACGGGCATTGGGTGTTCGAACTCGAGGCCGACGCCACCATCCCGGCCGAATATGTGCTGCTGGAGCATTTCCTCGACCGCGTGGACTCCGGGCTGCAGGACAAAATCGCGGTGTATCTGCGCGCCATCCAGGGCGCGCACGGCGGCTGGCCGCTGTTCTACGACGGCGCCTTCGACCTTTCGGCGAGCGTGAAAGCCTATTTCGCGCTGAAGATGATCGGCGACGACCCGGACGCGCCGCACATGGCGCGGGCGCGCGCGGCGATCCTGGCCGCCGGCGGGGCCGAGCGAACCAATGTGTTCACCCGCGCGCAGTTGGCGCTGTATGGCGAGGTGCCGTGGCACGCGGTACCTCTGCATGCCGGTGGAACTGGTGCTGCTGCCGCGCTGGTTCCCGTTCCACCTGAATAAGGTTTCCTACTGGTCGCGCACGGTGATCGTGCCGCTGGTGGTGCTGATGGCGCTGCGCCCGCGCGCCCGCAATCGCCGCGGCGTGCATGTGCCGGAGCTGTTCCGCACGCCGCCCGCGTCGGTGCGCGACTGGATTCGCGGGCCGTTCCGCTCGGCCTGGGGGCGGTTTTTCAAACACCTCGACGGGATCGTGCGCGCCGCCGAGCCGTTTTTCCCGGCGGCCGTCCGCCGCCGGGCGATCGACTGGTCGGTGCACTTCGTCACCGAGCGGCTGAACGGCGAGGACGGGCTGGGCGGCATCTACCCGGCGATGGCGAACACGGTGATGATGTTCGACACGCTGGGCTATGCGCCCGACCATCCGCACGCCGCCACCGCCTGGGCCGCCATCCGCAAGCTGCTGGTGATCGAGGAAGACCGCGCCTATTGCCAGCCCTGCCTGTCGCCGGTGTGGGATACCAGCCTGGCCGGACACGCAATGGCCGAGGCGGACGGCGGGGCCAGCGGGCCGGTCGCCGCCGCCAGCGCCTGGCTGCAGGGCAAGCAGGTGCTCGACGTGGTGGGCGACTGGGCGGCTTCCCGCCCGCAGGCGGTGCCGGGGGGCTGGGCCTTCCAGTACCGAGAACGCCCATTATCCCGATGTCGACGACACCGCGGCGGTGGGTTTGCTGCTGCACCGGCATCTGGCGGAAAAGGGCGACGACCAGGCCTTGGCCGAGGCGGTGCGCCGGGCGCGCAACTGGGTCGTTGGCATGCAAGGGCGCGACGGCGGCTGGGGTGCCTTCGACGCCGACAACAATCACGACTACCTCAACCATATCCCCTTCGCCGACCACGGCGCGCTGCTCGACCCCTCGACCGCCGATGTCACCGCGCGCTGCGTGGCGTTCCTCGCCCAGTCCGGGATGGCGACGGACGATCCGGTGATCGCGAGGGCGGTTTCCTGGCTGCGCGCCGAGCAGGAGGCGGACGGGTCCTGGTTCGGGCGCTGGGGCACCAACTACATCTACGGCACCTGGAGCGTGCTGGGGGCGTTGAATGCCGCCGGGGTGGCGCATGACGATCCGGCGATGCGGCGCGCCGTCGGGTTCCTGCTGCAGACCCAGCGCGAAGACGGCGGCTGGGGCGAGGACAACGAAACCTATGCCGCCGCCCCGCGCGGCCGCTACGACCGCAGCAATCCGAGCCAGACCGCCTGGGCGCTGCTGGCGCTGATGGCGGCGGGCGAGGCGGACCATCCGGCGGTGGCGCGCGGCATCGCCTGGCTGGCGGCGCAGCAGAAGCCCGATGGGGAGTGGGACGAGGCGCCGTACACGGCGGTGGGGTTCCCGCGGGTCTTTTATCTCCGCTACCACGGCTACAAACTGTTCTTTCCGCTGCTGGCCCTGGCGCGCTACCGAACGCTACGGAAAAGCAATGAACGGCGGGTCGCCTGGGGATTTTGAATAAGGCGCATCGCGGCCTCGCCCCGATCCCCATCAAGGGCTTCGCTGTTGGAACCAAAACTTAAGTCATGGGGTCAAGGAGCCCACTGGTCCCTTGCGGGTCCAGGGCAGAGCCCTGGCCTTTAGTTTCTTACAATGAAGGCATAGCCGCGTGCAGGACCGCATGACCCTCGGCATCATCACCGGCCTGACCGCCGAGGCGCGGCTGGCGCGGTCGCTCGGGCTGGTGCGGGCCGGCGGCGGGTGGCCGGACGGGGCGGAAGCGGCGGCGGAGTGGCTGGTCGGCCAGCGCGTGGATGGCCTGGTCAGTTTCGGGCTCGCCGGCGGGCTCGACCCGGCGCTGCGGGCCGGCGACGTGGTCGTGCCGGCGCGGGTGCGAGAGAGCGAGTGCGAGTACCCGGACCGACCCGCAGTTGTCGGCCCGGTTCGGTGCGGCGAGCGGCACCCTGCTCGCGGGCACGGCGGTGGTGACCGAGGCGGCCGAAAAAACCCGGCTGTTCGCCAGCACCGGCGCGGTCGCCATCGATCTGGAAAGCGGTGCCGTTGCCCGCGTCGCCCGGCGGCACGACGTGCCGTTCGCGGTGCTGCGGGCCGTCTGCGACCCGGCCCCCCGCGACCTGCCGCCGGCCGCTCTGGTGGCGCTGAACGGGCGCGGCAGGATCGTCATGCTGCGCGTGGTGGCCTCGGTGCTGCGGCACCCCGGGCAGGTGCCTGCCCTGCTCGCCCTCAGCCGCGACGCGGCCGCCGCGCGGGCGGCGCTGACACGGCGCGTCGGCGCCAGCTGATCAGTCGGCGACCTCGGCGACCTCGGGCACCGGCTTCGCGTGCGCGAACTTTGCCATTTCCGCCTGCACGTGCCGCCGGAACACGTCATCGGCCGGGCGCTGGCCCTCCAGCGGGATTTCCGGCGCCATCGGCCCCTGGGTGCGCGGCCCACGCAGCGCCAGAATCAGCGGCTTCCAGGGCTTACGCACCGCATCGACCACCGCGGTCGCCTCATAGCCGGAATGCACCATGCAGTCGGCGCATTTCTCATAGTTGCCTGTGCCGTATTTGTCCCAGTCGGTGGTTTGCATCAGCTCGGCATAACTCGCCGCATAGCCCTCGCCGAGCAGGTAGCAGGGCCGTTGCCAGCCGAACACATTGCGCGTCGGCTTGCCCCAGGGCGTGCACTGGTAGCGCTGGTTGCCGGCGAGGAAATCCAGGAACAGCGACGACTGGTTGAACTTCCAGCCGCGCCCGCGCCCGGCGCGGAAGATGTCGCGGAACAACTGCTTGGACTTCTGGCGGTTCAGGAAATGCGTGCGGTCCGGCGCGCGTTCATACGCATAGCCTGGCGAGATCATCACCCCGTCAATGCCGAGCGCGGTCACGTCGTCGAGGAATGCCGCCACCCGCTCGGGCCGCGCGCCGTCGAACAGGGTGGTGTTGATGCAGACCCGGAAACCGCGCCCTTTCGCCGCCGCAATGGCGGACACCGCGCGGTCGTAAGTACCGTCCTGGCAGACCGCCCGGTCGTGCATCTCGCGATCGCCATCAAGATGCACGTCCCAGGCGAAGTTGCGGTGCGGGCGGTAAAGATCGAGCTTCTTCTCCAGCAGCAGCGCATTGGTGCACAGATAGACGAATTTTCCGCGTGCCAGGATCCGTTGGACGATTTCCGGCAGTTCCTTGTGCAGCAGCGGCTCGCCGCCGGCGATGGCCACCACCGGCGCGCCGCACTCGTCCACCGCATCCAGGCATTCCTGCACCGACAGGCGCTGGTTCAGGATCTCCGCCGGATAATCGATCTTGCCGCAGCCGGCGCAGGCCAGGTTGCAGCGAAACAGGGGCTCCAGCATGAGCACCAGCGGATAGCGCCGGCGGCCAAGCATGTGCTGCTTCACGACATAGGCGCCGACACGGACGATCTGGTTCACCGGAACGGGCACTGCGGGGCTCCTTTGTGCTCTGCACCATACGAACACGACGTCGCGTTCGCGTCTTGCCCCAGGCCAGACGGACATGTCAATTGAGACCTGCGCACAATTTCAGTACATCAGTGGGATGAACAGCGACGCACCCCGCCGGCGCAGCCCCGTCCAGGAACGCAGCCAGGGCACCGTGCAGCGGGTGCTGGCCGCTGCCTCATCGCTGCTGGCCGGCGGCGCGCCGGTGGAGGCGCTGACCACCGCCCAGATCGCCGCTTCCGCTGGCCTGTCGGTCGGGGCGCTATACCGGTTCTTTCCGGACAAGCAGGCCATCGTCGACGCCATCGCCGTGCGCCACATGGAATTGTTCCAGGACCGGCTCACCGGCACCGTCATGGCTGCCCTGCCGGCGGACGCGCAGGGCTTTCTCGGCATGGTGATCGATGCGTTCGTCGCCTATCTTGAGGCGAACCCCGACTTTCGCATCCTCGCGTTCGGAGCCGGCGGTAGCGGCCGCTATGTCAGCCGCGGCACCCGCGACGACTACGCCGGGGTGCGCGTGGCGGCGACCATCCAGGAATTCGTGGCTGAAGCATTCGACATCGAAACGTCGGACCGCTTCGTGCTGCGGCTGCGCATCGCCACCGAAATCGGCGACCGGCTGCTGGCCTTCGCGTTCGAACAAAGCGATGCGGGCGAACGGGCCCGGATCATCGATGAGGCAAAACGCCTGCTGGGGGATTATCTGTTCGGGGCATAAGAGAGCAAGGCCAGGGCTCTGCCCTGGACCCGAAAGGGGCCCGCGGACCCCTTAACCCCATTCCTATCCCTGAACCCGCAAGAAAACCGCGGCCCCCGGACGGTCGGCGCCGGGAAGCCGCGCTTTCTGCCTCAGCCGTTGGCAACCTTGCGCGACGACGTGCCGGTCTCGCTGCCGCCGGATTTCTTGGCGGTATTGGCGGCTTCGCTCATGATGCCGCGCAAGTCACGCAGGAAGGCAGTGCCCTTCAGGGTGCGCTGCACCAGCACGCTGCGGCGGTCCATCGGGTCCACCTTGCGCCGTGCCAGATCGAGCTCCCCCAGACGGTCCAGCGCCCTGGTGATCGCCGGCTTGGACACGTTAAGGTCGGCCGCCAGACCGCGCACGGTGTGCGCCCCGTCCTGCAGATAGCAGGTCAGGAAAACGCCGAGCTGACGCGCCGACAGATCCGGCCCGTCACGCCGCACCAGCGCCACAACAGTGTCCCGTAGAATCCCGACCAGATGGTCGGTCGATGGCGAAGTTGCCATTGTATTCGTCCTTTCACTTTCCCCGGCGGAGTACGCCGCCTTGTTGTTAACGTCTTGCCGGCCCTTCAATCGCCGTCCAGAGAACCAACCGCCCGATTCGGAACGGGCACCGTGCCCAGTATCCATGAGGATACGCCCACGGATCATTGTATGGTAGTCGCGATCACGTTACCGGCATGTTTCGGTGAGCTCTTATTACGATCATTTTATCAATGATCGCTGAACACACCGATCGGATGGTTTGCGCCTCCCCGCCTTCGGGGCGACCCGGTCGCGCTGTATCATTCCAGGCATACATGTCGATATGGACCCACGGTGTGCCCGGTGCAAGAAACCGGCGCATAAACAATGCAGCAACGACCGCGCCGGCGAACGGACGCGATGAGATGTTACTGAGATCGGCGACCGGGCTGTCCAGCCAGCGGTCATACCCATCCCACAACGGCAGCCGCCACATCGGGTCGTGCCGCGCCAGCCCTTCGCGCAGCAGACGCTCGGCCCAGTCGTCATCGGTGGTGAACAGGGCCGGCAGGTCCGGACCCACGGCCACCCGCGCCGCCCCGGTGAGGGTGGCGCAATCCAGCAGCAGGTCGGGCTGTTCGTCGGAGGCTTCGGCCAGCAGGTCGCACAGCACCAGCCGTCCCTCGGCGTCGGTGTTGCCGACCTCCACCGTCAGGCCGCGCCGCGTCCGCACCACATCGAGCGGCCGCATCGCCCGGCCCGACACGCTGTTCTCGACGCAGCCCAGGCGCACCGACAGGCGGACCGGCGCGTCGGCCTCCATCAGGATCCGGGCGATGCCGAGCACGTTCGCGGCACCTCCCATGTCCTTTTTCATCCGCAACATGGCGGCGGAGGGCTTGAGGTCGTAGCCGCCGGAATCGAAGCAAACCCCCTTGCCGCACAACGACACCAGCGGCGAAGCATCGGTTGCGGTGCTGCCACGCCAGGTGAACCCGGCCACCACCGGCGCGCGCTCCGAGCCGCGGCCGACCGCGGCGATGCAAGGGTAAGCCGAGTCCAGCGCCTCGCCCTCGATGCGCAAGGGCGAGGCGCCATGGCTGGCGCCGAGCAGCAGCGCGGCGTCGGCCAGTTCGGCCGGGCCGAGCAGGTTCGCGGGCGCGTTCACGAGGTCGCGCACCATCCAAGCGGCACCCGCCTCGGACAGCGTGCGCCGCTGGCCGGCAACCGCGAGGCGCACCGGTTCGGCCCGGGACGGCTTCAGCCGGTCATAACGATAAGCGCCGAGCAGAAAACCGAGGGTCGAGTCGGCCGGGTCGAAATCGCCCGGCTCGATCCGCCATGCCGTGCCCGCCGGCAGCTTGTTCGCCAGATCACCAAAGGCGAAGGGCGAGCGGTCGGCCCCCAGCCCGAGCACCGCCCCGGCCACGCCCGCCTCGCCCGGAAGCAACAACAGTTCCTGCGCACTGGCGGCGAACCCGGCCGTGCGCAGCCAAGCGGCCTGAAAGTCCGGCAACGCCGCAATGAACGCCTCCTTCCCGTCCGGCCGGATGGCGTGGACGGGACGGGAAGGCAAATCGCCCGCGACGACGGGCAAACTCCGGTCCGACACGGCGGAGCATCCTTCTGAGGCAGAGCGTGGCTGCATCGGTCACGCAACGTTATCCGACACATGGCACCGACATGTCATTGCCACAACCCCCGCGGCGGTCGCAGAGAAGGTAAATTCGGCGCGGAATCGCCCCGCGACTGTGCCGATCAGGCCGCCGGATCAATTGCCAGAAAGGCAGCGTGCAACGCGGTCGCGTGCAGACCGGCGGCGACTAGTACCATGGCATGCCAAATAGCCGTGTGGTACTTCCATCCGTGCCGCGTATAAATCAGCGCGCCCAGCGAATAGACCACCCCGCCGCCCACCAGCAGGCCGAACGACTCGGCCGGCAAACGCTCGATCAGCGGCCGGATCATGGTCAGGATCGCCCAGCCCATGCCGAGATACAGCGCCAGCGACAGCCGCTCGAAGCGGCGCGGAAAGACCAGGCTCAACATGATTCCCACCGCCGCCAGCGCCCAGATAAAGACGCACAGCCCCATCCCGGCGGCCGGTTCCAGCACGTTCAGCGCGTACGGGGTGTAGCTGCCGGCGATCATGACGAAAATCATCGCGTGGTCGGCGCGGCGCAGCAGTTCCTTCGTCCGGCCCGGGTGGGAAAGATGATAGGCGGCGGACGCCACCAGCATGCCGATCAGCCCGGCGGAATAGACCGCCATGGACGCGATCAGGCGCCCGCTGTCGGTTCGGCAAACCTCCGCCAGCAGCCAGGCCGCCGCGACCACGCCGGCGGGCACGCCAATCAGATGCACGGCATTGTCAAGCCGGCGTTCGGCATGGCTGTAGGCCGGGAAGCGGGACAGGATCTGCGTCATGCAACACCGCGCGATGGTTTGGATAGCCGCCGTTCGATCGACGCTCACCGGTCCTGGCAGCAACGCGGCATGGGCAGGGAACAGTGGCGCGAATTCTCGCGAAAAATTGTCCGGACCGGCGTCTCGAGGGCATTCGCTCCGACCATAACCGGTCAGAGCGCTCTCGCTCTTTGTTTTATCAAGCAACCTCATCGGCGAGCGGTGGCCCGTCAGGCCGATATTGGTCTATCGGCGCGCCTTGGCGGCGGCGGCGGGAGGCGGCGACCAGGGGCTGACCCCAGCGGCAAGCTGACTTTCCCGGATTATCCGTTCGTGGCCGTCGCTCACGTTCTTCACCCGGTACTGGAACCCGATGGCCTCCAGCGGCAATTGGCGGACGATACGGTAGGTACCGCGCGGCACGTTGAAATCCATCGCACTCGGCAGGAAGCTCACTTCCTGGCCGACGGTGAATTTGTGGCGGGGCATTTGTCTCTCCGACCGGAGCCGGCGCCGCCGGCTGGCGGCGCCGTCGTCCTGCGCCGGCCGGGAACCCGGCCGGCGCAGATCTTGTCGCGTTAGCCGGCCTGCAGATTCTCGGCCGACAACTTACCCTGCTGGCCGCGCTGCAGCTCGTACTTCACCTTCTGGCCCTCATTCAGCCGGCCGAGGCCGGCCTTCTCGACCGCGGAGATGTGCACGAACACATCCTTCGAGCCGTCGTCGGGCTGGATAAAACCGTAGCCCTTTTGCGCGTTAAACCACTTCACAGTGCCTGAAGCCATTCGTCTCACTCCGATGTCCGGCGGCCCGCACGATGCGGGCCGGATTACTTCTCGCTGGGGGAGCGTCGAATGCGACAGCGCGCAAGGCACGAGCAGCCCGATGGAAAAGCGCCGTCGAGGGTGTATGGTCCCTTTTTGTGCGCTTTGCGAGGGGCCGGTCGGGCAAATCTTCGTCAGTAAAAAACTTCGTCTGGGGACGGGCACAGCTAAGGACAGCACTCTGCCCTGGCCTTGCTTCACCCTCCCCCTGCGTCAACCCAGTGCCTTGAAGACCTTCTCATACGTCAGCCGGCTCAACCCGCCCGCCGCCAGGATGCGTTCCAGCTCGGCCCGCATCAACGCCTGCCGCCCGGCATCCTGCCGCCGCCAGGCGCCCAGCGGCCCGGCCAGCCGGGACGCCGTCTGTCCGTTCAGCGGATCGAGCGCGATCACCGTGTCGGCCAGGAACCGGTAACCGTCGCCCGAGGCATCGTGGAAGCGCACCTGGTTGGCGGCCGAAAACGTGCCGACCAGGGCACGCACCCGGTTGGGGTTGCGCATGTCGAAATCCGGATGGCGCGACAGCGACCGCACGTCGTCCACCGTCTGCGGCCGCGGCGAGGCGGCCTGGATGGCGAACCATTTGTCCAGCACCAACTCGTCGCTCCGCCAGCGTGCATGGAATGCGTCCAGCGCGGCCTGACGGCCCGGCCCCTCGGTCGCCGCCAGCACCGCCAGCGCCGCCAGGGAGTCCGTCATGTTGGTGGCGGCGTCGAACTGCGCCAGCGCCAGCGCCACCCCCTCGGCTCCGGCAGCGGCCAGATAGCCGAGGCAGGCATTGCGCAAGGCCCGGCGGCCGATCGCCGCGGCATCGATTTGGCTGGCGCCGGGCTCGGCCAGGCGGTCGTATGTGGCGCGCAGCACCGGCCCCAGGTGCCGGCCGAGTTCGCCACGCAGGAACTGCCGCGCCGCATGGATGGAGTCGGGATCGACCACCTCCATCTGGTCGGCGATGAAGGATTCCGAGGGCAGCGCCAGCGCCTCGGAGGTGAATTGCAGGTCGGCGTCGGCCGCGGCAAGCAGCGCCGCACTCGCCTCCACCAGCCCCTCGTCCAGGGCAGGCGGACGTTCCGCGCGCACCGCCGCCACCAGATCGAGCAGCAGCGACGTGGCGTAGCGCTGCCCCGAGTCCCAGCGCACGAAGGGATCGGTATCGTGGGTGGCCAGGAAGCGCAGCCGGTCTTGCGCGAGTCCGGCGAGCTTCACGGGCGCGGAAAACCCGCGCAGCAGCGAGGGCACCGGCGGGGCAGGCACGTCCTCGAACACAAAGTTTTGTTCGGCGGCATCGAGCAACAGCAGCCGCGTGCCGGGGATTGCCTCTGCCTCGCCAGCCAGTCGGGTGGACAACCCGCTGCCGTCCGGCGCCAGCAGTCCCATGGCCACCGGAATCGGCACCGGTGACTTGATCGCCTGGCCCGGCGTCGGCTTCGTCGCCTGCCGCAGGGTCAGGACGAAGCGCCGGTTGGCGGGGTCGTACTGGTCGGAAACCGTCACCTCCGGCGTGCCGGCCTGCGCATACCAGAGCAGGAATGGGGACAAATCGGCGCCAGCCCCGTCACCGATGGCACGCAGGAAATCCTCGATGGTGACGGCCTGGTTGTCGTGCCGGGCGATGTAACAGTCCATGCCGCGCCTGAACCCGTCCGGACCCAGAATGCGATACAGCATGCGGCAGATCTCGGCGCCCTTTTCATACACCGTCGGCGTGTAGAAATTGTCGATGGCGATGTAGCTGTCCGGCCGCACCGGATGGGCGAGCGGCCCGTCGTCTTCCGGGAACTGGGCGGCGCGCAGCCGGCGCACGTCGGCGATACGCTTCACCGCCGGACTTCCCATGTCGGCGCCGAACAACTGGTCGCGGAAAACCGTCAGCCCCTCCTTCAGCGACAACTGGAACCAGTCGCGGCAGGTCACCCGGTTGCCGGTCCAGTTGTGGAAATACTCGTGCGCGATCACCCGTTCGATGCCTTCGTAATCGGCATCGGTCGCTGTCTCCGGCCGGGCGAGAACGTATTTCGTATTGAAAACGTTCAGCCCCTTGTTTTCCATCGCCCCCATGTTGAAGTCCGAAACGGCGGCGATGTTGAACACATCCAGGTCGTATTCCAGGCCGAACACGCGCTCGTCCCAGTCCATGCTGTGCTTGAGCGAGCGCATGGCGTGCGCGCAACTTTCCTCGTCGCCGCGCCGCACCCAGATGGCAAGCTGAACCTCGCGGCCGGACCTTGTGACGAAGCGGTCGCGCACCGCCACCAGGTCGCCGGCGACGAGGGCGAACAGGTAGCACGGTTTCGGGTGCGGATCGGTCCAGCGGGCGAAGTGCCGCCCGTCCGGCATCGTGCCGGTCTCGCCAGGATTGCCGTTCGACAGCAGCACCGGCACGCCGGCGCCGGCGACGATCGTGGTGGTGTAGCGCGCCATCACGTCGGGGCGGTCGGGGAAGAAGGTGATGCGCCGGAATCCCTCGGCCTCGCACTGGGTGAAATAGGCGCCGCCGGAGGTGTACAGCCCGGACAACTCGGTGTTGGCGGCGGGGGCGATGCGGGTTTGCACCTCCAGCGTGCAGGACTCCGGCAGGCCGGGAATGGCCAGGCTGCCGTCCGGCGCCAGCGTGAACTGGTTGTCCCCCAGCGCCTCGCCGTCCAGCCGCAGTCCGAGCAAGGTCAGAGCCTCGCCGTCCAGGCGCAGCGGCGCCGCCGGATCGCCATGCGCATCGTTGCGCCGCAACGCCAGTTTGGACCGTACCACCGTGGCGTCGGGGTCGAGCTCGAAATGCAGGTCGACGGTGTCGATCAGGAACGCGGGCGGGCGATAGTCGAGGCGGCGGGTTTCGACGGGCTTGGCTTCGGTCATGGCGGGTCCGGTGTTCGGGGTTGTCGTCGGATATTGGGCCGGCAGCAGCGGCCCGATAGCCCCACGGGCACTTAAGTGCCCGCCACCGGCAGCCACACCGAGAACAGCGCCCCCTTGCCCTCCTCGCTCTCGATGCCCAGCAGCCCGCGGTGCCGGTTGACGATGTGCTTGACGATGGCAAGTCCGAGTCCGGTGCCGCCCGCTTTGCGCGAGCGTCCGGCATCGACCCGGTAAAACCGCTCTGTCAACCGCGGCACGTGCTGCTTCGGAATGCCCGGACCGTCATCGCGAACCGTCAGCAGCACCCCCGCCCAACTCGGCCAACGCCCGCCCGGCGGCGCCGGCGCCACCGCCACCTGCACGCGCCCGCGCTCGCGGCCGTATTTCAGCGCGTTGTCGATCAGGTTCTGCAGCACCTGCGCCACCTGATCGGCATCGGCGACCGCCGGCCCCAGGCCGGCGGCAACCTGCAGCTCCAGCGCCACCGAGCGCGCCGCCGCCGCCGGTTCAAACCCGGCCACCACGCGGGTCGCCAGCGCTCCCAGATCCACCCGGGCGGACGGCGGCTGGTGCTCGTTCATTTCGATGCGCGACAGGCTGAGCAGATCGTCGATCAGCCGGTTCATCCGCGCGGCCTGCTCGGCCATGATCGCCAGGAAGCGGCGCTGCGCCGGCGGGTCGTCGGCCGCCGGGCCCTGCAAGGTTTCGATAAAGCCGACCAGACTGGCCAGCGGCGTCCGCAGCTCGTGGCTGGCATTGGCAATGAAATCCGCCCGCATGCGTTCCAGCGCGCGCTCGCGGGTGCGGTCCGACAGCACCACGATCGCGCGGGCGCCGTCGGGCAGCGGCGGGTCCATCAGGATGACGGTGGCATGCACCTCACGCGGCACCGGCACCGGCACGCTCAGTTCGGCGGATTGCCGCGCGCCGGTATCGAAGGCGCGGTCAATGGCGGCGCGCATGCCGGGATGGCGCAGCACGGCCGGCATGTCGGCACCGAAAGCGGCGCGGGCCGCGGCGTTGGTCCGGCGCGGCTTGCGGTCGGGGCCCAGCACCAGCAGCGGGTCGGGCAGGTTCTCAACGATCGCCTCATTGGCGCGCAGCAGGCGCCCGACCTCGGCGGCACGGGCGGCGAGGCTGCGGGCCAGCCGCTCGATCCCCAGCGCAATTCGCTCCACCGGGGCGATGCGCGGCGCGGCGGCGGCATGCGACAGCGCCATCGCGTTCTCCTGCGCGGCGTGGCGCAGCGTCTCGGCGAGGAGAAAAACGTCGCGGGCGAACACCGCGCCCAGACCGAACGAGGCCGCCAGCGTCGCGGCCAGGGCAAACAATACCGGCCCGCTCTCGGCGGCACCGGTGGCCAGCAGCGCCACCAACGCCGCCGATGGCACGGCGGCGATCGCCCCGGCGGCGCCGAGCAGCACCCCGGTGCGCATGGCCGCCCGCCTTCAGATGCCGGGCGCGGAGACCAAGTCCGGCGCCGGCTCGATCATGGTCGGTCCGCCGTTGCCGATCTGGAACAGCGCCAGCCCCCTGCGCACCGTGCCGTCGGTTTGCAGGGCGAACAGCCCGTCAACCCCGGCGAACCCCTCCGGCCGGCAGAGCGCGGCGACCGAGAAGCGACCCTCCGCCGCCAGCACCCGGGCAATCGCCGCCGCATCATAGGCGAAATCGGCCAGGCCGGGCGGCGCGGTGTTGAATTTGGCCGTGTAGGCGGCCACGAAACTGGCGCGCGCGGCAGGGTCGGGGGCGGCATACCAGGCGCCGTTGAGTTCGGCGCCGCTGCGCGTGGACGGCACCGCCCACAGCGCCGGCCCCATCACCTGCACCGCGGGCGTGATGTCGTAATACGCCAGGAAACTGGTCAGCCACGCCAGCCGCTCGTTGTTGGCCTCGGCCAGCAGCAGCAAGTCGAACGACGCCGGTGACTCCGGCGGGTGGGAAAGATTGCCGGCATCCTTTCGCCGCGCCTCCGGCGGCGCGCGCCGGCCGGCATCGCCGGCGAGGTCGCGGATGGTGCTGGAGATCCCGGCGTTGGTGCTCTCATAGAAGTGGATATCGGGGGCCGGGGCACCGGTGGTGCCGATCGCCTGGGTCAGGGCGGTCGCCATCGACTGGCCGAAGCCGGAATTGGGCAGGGCGGCCGCGAAACGACCCTTGCTTCGCGCCATCGCCGCGCCGACCAGGCGACGCACCTGCTGCACCGGAGTAAGGCCGAGCGTCCAGACGCCGGGCTGCGCCTGGGTGGGATCGTTGGTGAAGGCCAGCACGGCAACGCCGGCGGGCCGCGCCACCGGCGCGACCGCGGCCGTCTCGGCGGTGGTCAGCGGACCGATGAACAGCCTGGCGCCCGCAGCCAGGGCCGCGGTGGCGGCGGCGGCCGCCCCTTGCGGGGTGCCGGCGGTGTCGCGCACGTCGAGCACCGGCGAGCCCGGATCGGCCAGCGCCAGCTGGGCGGCGTTCACCAGCGCCCGGCCGCGTTCGGCGTTGGGGCCGGTCAGCGGGGCGAGCAGCGTGAGTCCCCGAATGGGGGCAGCGTTGGCGGCGGGCGTTGGCCGCGCCAGCAACGGCGCCGGCGGGGTGAGGCCGAACTGCGGCTGCCGTGGCGGCGGGGCGCTCCCGGCGCAGGCCGCCAGTGCTACGGTAGCAGCAAGGAGCACGAATGCCCGACGAAACATGCGAAATCCCTTCCGATCCGGCCGCACCCGGCGGCGTCGCGGCCGGGGCCGCTCTGCCCGATGGTCTTGTGCTGGTTTCGACGCCGATCGGCAACCTCCAGGACCTGTCCGCGCGCGCCATTGCGGTGCTGGGGGCGGCCCACACGCTGTTGTGCGAGGACACCCGCGTCACCTCGCGGCTGTGCGCCGTGCTGGGCATCACCCCCACGCTGCTGGCGCTGCACGACCACAACGAGGACGGTCGTATTCCGCAGGTACTGCGCCTGCTGGCGGAGGGGCAGCGCGTGGCGCTGGTATCGGACGCCGGCACGCCGCTGGTCTCCGACCCCGGCTACAGGCTGGTGCGGGCGGTGCTGGAGGCGGGGCTGCGTGTGTCGGCGGTGCCAGGGCCGAATGCGGCGCTGCTGGCGCTGACGCTGTCCGGCCTGCCGCCGCACCCGTTCCTGTTCATCGGCTTCCTGCCGCCCAAAGGGGCGGCACGGCGGGCGGCGCTGGCGAAGCTGCGCGCCGCGGAACGGGCCGGGCTCGCGGCCACGCTGCTGGTCCACGAGGCACCGCATCGGCTGGCCGAGGCGCTGGCGGACATGGCGGAGGTGCTGGGCCCGCGGCCGGCGGCGGTGGCGCGGGAGCTGACCAAGCGCTTCGAGGAGGTGGTACGCGGATCCCTGCCCGACCTCGCCGCCCGCTACGCCGCCGCGCCGCCGCGCGGCGAGGTCACGCTGGTGGTCGGCCCGCCGCCCGAGGAAGCAACGCCGGACGAGGCCGACCTGGAGGCGTTGCTGCGCACGGCGCTGGAAGGGCACAGCCTGAAAGAGGCGGTGGCAGCAGTGACCGCCGCGACGGGCCTGCCGCGGCGGGTGGTGTATGCGCGCGCCCTGGCGCTGGGCGCGCGGGCATAAGGCACTCGGTTCAGGCCGGGCACGCACCGTCGCGCCGGGTTTCTCGCGCCAAGACCGGCGGCTCGCTGCCGGTCGGTGTCGCTGCGAGAAAGCCCCGAACGACGGACGAGCAGGCCACCCGTCGGGAAATTCGCCGATAGCGGTTCGGGAGCGGCTTTTCGTCGGTGACGACTATAAGGCGGCCATGCTACAATTAACTTGGTGCAATATACCATATCGTGGAACAGGATCATGCGGACAGCTTTCGTAAAATGTCTCGTCGGCGCTTGCGTTGGATTAGTTGGTTTTATTGGCGTCGCACAAGCCAACGAGTGTTCAGACAAGAAAGAAATTACGAGCCTGTTCGATAAATGGAACGCTTCCCTGCAGACTGGCAACCCGGAAGCCGTAACCAATCTCTATTCGGAGGATGCAGTTCTTCTTCCAACAGTATCAAATAAGGTTCGCGCCGACCACGCCGCCATTGCCGATTACTTTCAGCACTTTCTTGAGTTGCACCCGAAGGGAACCTTGAACGAAATCCACCTTGCATGCTTCGGTGACATCGCTATTAACGAGGGCATTTATACCTTCGACATCATCCAAGACGGCAAGCCAGCAAAGGTCCAGGCCAGGTACACCTTCGTGTATCACAGGGACGATGACGAATGGAAAATCGTCAGTCATCACTCGTCGAAAATGCCAGAGCCCGTTAAGTAAACTGCGTCTCGTCTGTTCGGAATCTCCGGTCGTTTAAGCAAGGCCAGGGCTCTGCCCTGGACCCGCCAAGGGCCGAGAGGCCCTTGGAACCCCTTATTTAAGGGAACGCGCAGGCCCTCTGCTTTTCTTTGGTGCCGCAATACGCACGCACGTCCAGGCAGCATCGTCACCGGCCATGCGCCCGGATCAGGATGAAATTCAGCGTCAGGTGCAGCGTCGCCTCGTTCTGCAACGTGGCGGGCGGAAACGGTGGCAGCATCGCGTTGCGGAAAATCGCCAGCGAGCCCATGTCCAGCCACTGGCTGCCCGAGCGCATTTCCAGTTCGGCCTCCCGCACCCGCCCGGAGCGGTCGACCAACAGGCGCACGCGCGTCGTGCCGTCCTCGCCCTGCTCCGCCGCCTGCCGCGGGTAATACCCGTGGCGTTCCCACCATTCATGCAGCGCGCGCAGCCAGTCCCCGCCGAGGTCCGCGCCTTCGACGCGCACCATATCCCCCAACCCCTCGGGATTGCGCGGCACCTCGCCGTTGTTGGCGCGCGCCTGCGGGCCAAGGGCGAGGTTGAAACCGCGCCCTTGCGGCGCCTGGGGGGCGGGCGCGGCACCGGACCTGCCCAGCCCGAGTTCGGCGAGCGAGCGCGCGATCGGCCGCGGGAATGCCGCGGGCGCCGGGGGACGGGGCGGGTGCGGCGGAGATGGCGGGGACGGCGGCGGCGGCGGGCGTGGCAAAGGCGGCGGCATGGGCAGCGCCTCCGCCTCGGGAACCGGCGGGGGCGGTGGCGGGGGCGGCAGTGCCAGCCGCACCGCCGGAGGTTGCGGCGGGACCGGCAGCGTTTCGGGCGGCGGCGCCTGCGGCGGGGACGCCAGCGGGGGGCGGGTTTCGCCGCCGGGCGGTTCCGGGGTGGTGGGAGTCGGCAGCGGCGTTTTCGGGGCTTCCGGCGCGCCGGACGGCAGCATCACCACGTCCACCGACTCGGGCTCGCCGATGCTGCGCGCCTCCTGGGGCTCCGGCGGGTTGAGCAGCAGCGCCAGCAAAACCGCCAGATGCAGCAACGCCGAGAGGGCCAGCAGCCAAAGCAACGCCGAGCGCCGCCGCGACCCAGGCGGGCGGACGCGCACGCTCCCCGCAGGCACCAGGCTGCCATGCCACGCAGCCCCCCGCCACATCGTCACTCTATGCCGCGCCATCGGACCAATGATGATGGCTGGCGCCGCGGATGGCTAGGCCGACATCGGCCAGGCTGGCAACAGCGCGCCGATAGAGTTGCGCGATAAAACAAAGAACAGGAGCGCTCCGACCGTTCACGGTCAGGGTGAAAGCGCTGCAGCGGCCGGTTCAGGGCGCCTGCTTCGACAGCCGCCAACCGGCGATCCAGGCCAGATATCGGCGCAACAACGCCCGCACCGGCGGCTCGATCACGCTTGCGATGGCAATACTGCCCGCCACGCAAAGGCAGATTGCCAGCCCCAGCGCCGTATATTTTGAACCGCCATGCGCCAGAACGAGTTTCATGATCGCGGCGCCGACAATCTGGTGGAACAGATACAGCGGATAGGTGGCCAAGCCGATCATGCGGATCAGATAGGCGGCGCGGTTGCCGACGCTGGCCACACCGCGCATGGAAACAAGTATCAATAGGGTGGCGACCCCGAACACCATCTGTGGTACCAGGGCAAGCTGGTCTGCCTGGACACCATGAAATACCGAATTGGCGTTAACGGTCTTGTACTTTATTTCAATCAGCCCGGCCACCATGCACAGCGCCATTGCCAACACTCTGCCCAGCGACCGGCCTTGGCGAAACACGACATATGTCATCGCGCCGATGCTGAAGAAGCACCCGTATGCCACCAGTGAAAGGTCGGCCGTTCGGCCCCACATGTGCCGCAGAATTACCTCGGGCGCGAATGCATTTCCGGCGATCCAATAGGCGCTGCTCAGGAGTCCCAGCGCGAGAACCACCCGTTCGAGATGATGAAATTGATCAAGTGCCAGAATAAGAAAAACAAGAGCGTAAAACGATATTTCCACTCCCAATGTCCAATAGACCACATCCACCCAAGGTCCAAACGGAAATAACGTGATCGAGGCCAGAAATTCCCGTAACAGACGCTGGTGGGTTTCAAGGCCAAGCGCCAGGACGATCACCGCCGAGATGGTGGCGCAGATCCACGCCGCCGGGTATAGGCGCAAAGCCCGTTTTTGCAGAAAGCCAAGCGCCGTCATGCCGTCAGCCGAATAAACAATCACCAACCCGGATATGACAAAAAATATTTCGACGCCAACCCAACCGAACCACGTCGCGGAAAACAGCTCCGGATAGGCAGCTCCGCCATCGACGATCTTCAGGGCGATCGAGTTCCTGTCGGCCCAAGACGTTGTCGCCAGGTGAAAGCCCATGACCATGGCAGCGGCCAGGAAACGGATGCAATCCAGTCCGAATATGACCGGTCTGTAAGCCGGTTGCGGTTCGAACTCCCAAGCGAGGCGCAGGCGGCATTTTCTGCGAACTCTTAAAGCAATTCAATTCGATATGTTGCTGGCACGCGCGATAACCGCGCGGGTTCGAACTTGCCCGCCTTTGGCCCCGCCACAGCAACTCGCCCCCACGTCACCCGTTGTGCTCAGCCCAACAATTCGGCGTTTCGTAGACGACCACCGCGGACAGGAATGGCAAGGAGGGCTTGACCCGCTGCCAAATCCAAACGGCAATGATCTCGGCCGTCGGGTTGTCCAGCCCGTCGATGTCGTTCAGGCAGTTGTGGTCGAGCATGGCCAGCAGCGGCGCGAACGCCGCCTCAACGTCGAAGAAATCGATCACGAACCCGCTCACCGGATCGACCGGTCCCTCCAGGCGAAGCTCCACCCGGTATGAATGACCATGCATGCGATGGCACCGATGCGCGGGCGGCACATGCGGCAGACGATGCGCCGCCTCGAAGCTGAAAGCCTGGGTGATCTTCATGGGATTCCGAGCAATTTATGGGCCTGCACGCTGAGCCGCCAGCGCGGATGTTCGAGGCAATAGGCAATCGCCGCGCTGGTGTTCGCCGCGCGCGCGGGTCCGTCCATCGGCTGCAGCAGAAAATGGTCGAACGCGAACTGTTCGAAGCGGAACGGTTCGAAGTCCCGGCTGCGGATAGACCAGCTTCAGCTCCTGGCCCCAGGTGAGCCGCAGCTTCGCGCCGGCCTTGGGACTGACGCAGATCCAGTCGATGCCGGCTGGCGGAAGCAGGGTGCCGTTGGTCTCAAGGGCGATCTCGAACCCCTGTTCGTGCAGGGCGTCAATGAGATCGGTGGCGACCTGCAACAGCGGTTCGCCGCCGGTGAGGACAACGAACCGGCCGCCGGCGCCACCCGGCCATGCCGCCAGGATGGCGCCCGCCAGCGCCGCCGCATCGGCAAAACGCCCACCGCCCGGACCCTCGGCGCCGACGAAATCGGTGTCGCAGAAGCCGCACACCGCGTCGGCGCGGTCGGACTCGCGGCCGCTCCACAGGTTACAGCCGGCGAAGCGACAGAACACCGCCGCCCGTCCGGCGTTCCGGCCTTCGCCTTGCAGCGTGTAGAAAATCTCCTTGACGGCGTAACGCACGGACCCCCCGCGGCAGGTTCACAGCACGAGGGCAACGAGCAACGCGTCCAGACGCTTGCGCCCCTCCGCGGTGGCGCGCAGCCCGGCACCCTCGCGCAGGAGGTAGCCTTCCTCGACCGCGCGCGCGAGCGTGAAGTGATCGAGCGCGTCATCGAGCACAACCCCGGTGCGGGCGGCAAACCGGGCGGCGTCAATTCCCTCGGCCAGGCGCAGGCCCATGAGCAGCGCCTCGCGGGCGCGATCGGTGTTGTCCACCGGCGTCTCCTCGGTGCTGCCATGGCCATGCCGTTGCACACGCTCCGCCCAGGGCTCCGGGGCGCGATGGCGGCGCGTGGCCAGCAGCGTGCCACCGAGCGTGATCCTGCCATGCGCGCCGGGACCGATGCCGGCGTAGTCGCCGTAGCGCCAGGTACCTGCAGGTTGTGGCGGCTTTCCGAGCCGGGCCGCGCGTAGTTCGACACCTCGTAGGCCCGCAGGCCGAAGCGGGCGGCTTCCTCGCCGGTGGCATCGTAAAGCGCGGCCGCGGTATCGGCGTCGGGCAGCACCAGTTTGCCAGTCCGGTGCAGCGCCTCGAAGCCGGTGCCGGGCTCGACGGTGAGCTGGTACAGCGACAGATGGTCGGCGGCCAGCCCCAGCGCCCGCCGCAGTTCCGCCCGCCAGGAAGGCAAGGTCTGGCCCGGGCGGGCGGTGATGAGATCGAAGGAAAACCGTGGAAACAAGGCGCGCGCCGTCTCCAGCGCGGCGATCGCCTCGGCGGCGGAGTGCTGGCGGCCCAGCGCGGCGAGCGAGGCATCGTCCAGCGCCTGCACGCCGAGCGACAGCCGGTTCACCCCGGCCTGTCGGAAGCGCGCCAGCCGGGCCGCCTCGACGCTGGTGGGATTGGCCTCAAGGGTGATTTCCAGGTCCGGGGCGGGGGCGAACAGCCGCGTGGCATCGCCGATCAGGGCGGCGACGCTGTCCGGGTCCATCAGGCTGGGGGTGCCGCCGCCAAAGAAGATCGAAACCAGCCGACGCCGGCCGAGCCGCGCCGCCTCCCATCCCAGTTCGGCCCTTAGGGCGCTGGCGAATCCGGCCTGGTCGATGCGCGCGCGCACATGGCTGTTGAAGTCGCAGTACGGGCACTTGGCCAGGCAGAAGGGCCAGTGGATATACAGGGCGAGCGGTTCCATGCGCACGGATATAGGGCGCGCGGGGCCGTCCCGCCCAACCTGCCGCCGCCCCCGGAGAGAGCATGATTCCGAAATCCTCCGTCGAGCGTGTCCGCGCCGCCCTGCTGGCGGCCGGCCACCCCGACACCATCACCGAATTCCCCGCCGGCACGCGCAGCGCCGCCGATGCCGCCGCGGCGGTGGGATGCAGCGTGGCGCAGATCGCCAAGTCGATCGTCTTCCGCAGCGGCGAGCGTGCCGTGCTGGTGATCGCCTCCGGCGCCAACCGGGTGGACGCGCGCAAGGTCGAGGCGGTGCTCGGGGTGGCGATGAAGCGGGCGGACGCCGATTTCGTGCGCGACCGCACCGGCTTCGCCATCGGCGGGGTGGCGCCGCTCGGGCATCTGGCGCCGCCGCTGCTGGTGTTCGACCGCGACTTGCTGGCGCTGCATCCGATCTACGCCGCCGCCGGCTCGCCCAGCCACGTGTTCTCGACCGAGGCCGAACTGCTCGCCCGCATCACCGGCGCACCGGTCGCCGATATAAGGCAGGATGGGTGATGTCGGGCAACGAAAGCGACACGCTGCGCGACAAGCTGCGCAAGATCGAGGCGCTGTTCGCCGGCGCCGGCACCGCCGGCGAGCGCGATGCGGCGGCGGCGGCGGCGGCACGCATCCGCGCCCGGCTGGCGGCGGCGGCGCGCAGCGCGGCGCCGGTGGAAATGCGGCTGTCGGTCAGCGACCCCTGGGCGCGGCAGTTGCTGATCGCTTTGTGCCGCCGCTATGGCATCGAGCCGTACCGCTACCGCCGCATGCACCGCCAGACCCTGCTGGTGCGGGCCCCCGCCCGCTTCGTCGAGGAACTGCTGTGGCCGGAGTTCCAGCAATTGTCGGGCGCGCTCACCGAGTACTTGCAGGAGGTGACAGCCCGGGTGATCCGCGAGGAAGTGCACGGCGACACGCGCGATGCCGAGGAACGCGACGAAACCAAGCGCATCGGCTGAGCCCTGCCGGATGCCGGTAGCGCCGATGCAACAACAGGAGACGACGAGGATGCGACGCTGCCTGACCGGCACGGTGGCCGCGCTGCTGGCCCTGCCGGGCACCCTGCCGGCCGCGGCGGGCGATGCCGCGGCCGGATTGCGGCTGTTTCGGACCCAATGCGCCGCCTGCCACAGCAGCGAACCCGGCATCAACAAGATCGGGCCGAGCCTGTTCGGTGTGTATGGCCGCGCCTATGGCACCGCCCCGGGGTTCCGCTACCCGGTCGCCAGCCATGATGCGGCGGTGGTGTGGACCGACGAATCGCTGGACAAATACCTGACCGAGCCGAAATCGGTGCTGCCGCACGGGGTAATGCCCTATGCGGGGCTGAGCGACCCGGCGCAGCGGGCGGATATCGTGGCGTATCTGCGGAGTTTGAAATAGCGCCGCCGCTGCTATGGTCCCGCTCATGCTGGAGGAAATGCCATGAAACGACGCGACATCCTCGGCGCCGCGGTGCTGTCGGCGACCGGGCTGGCCCGCCCCGCCATCGCCCAGGGCGCCAAGGCGCGGCCGCTGGTGTTCGTGCCGCAGGCCAACCTCACCAGCCTGGACCCGATCTGGACCACCGCCACCGTCACCCGCAATTACGCCTTTCTGGTGTTCGACACGCTGTACGGCGCCGACGCGACCCTGACCCCGTCGCCGCAGATGGTCGAGGGCGCCACCGTCGAGGACGACGGCAAGCGTTGGATCATGCGGCTGCGCGACGGTCTTGCGTTCCACGACGGCAGCCGCGTTTTGGCGCGCGATTGCGTGGCCTCGCTGCGGCGCTGGATGGCCCGTGATGCGCTCGGCACGACGCTGGCGGCGCGGCTTGACGCGCTGGAGGCGCCGGACGACCGCACCCTGGTGTTCCGGCTGAAGAAGAAATCCTCCTGGCTGCCCTTCGCCCTGGCCAAGACCCAGCCCAGCCCGCCGGTGATCATGCCGGAGCGGCTGGCCCGCACCGACCCGTTCAAGCCGCTCACCGAGGCGGTGGGCAGCGGTCCCTGGCGGTTCGTGGCGAAAGAATATGTCTCCGGCAGCCTGGCGGTGTTCGCCAGGTTCGACGCCTATCGGCCGCGCGACGAAGCGCCGGATTTCACCGCCGGCGGCAAACGGGCGCTGGTGGAACGTATCGAATGGAAGGTGATCCCCGACCAGGCCACCGCCGCCGGGGCGCTGCGCTCAGGCGAGGTGGACTGGATCGAAATCCCGCTGCCCGACCTGATTCCGCTGCTCAAGGCCGACCGCCACGTGGTGGTTGACCGGCTGGACCCGTACGGGCTGTACCCGGTGCTGCGGCCGAACCATGCCATCGCGCCGACCAGCAATCGCTTGCTGCGCCAGGCCTTGCTGGCGGCGATCGACCCGGTGGAGGTGGTGCAGTCCTTCATGGGCGAGGACCGGTCCACCTACAACGCCCCGGTCGGCTGCTTCCTGCCGGGAACGGCCTCCGCCAACGACGCCGGCATGGATCGCATCGGCGGCAAGCACACGCCGGCCAAAGTGAGGTCCATGCTGAAGGACGCCGGCTATGCGGGCGAAAAACTGGTGCTGATGCATCCAACCGACCAGCCGTTCTATGATGCGATGTCGCAGGTCGTGGCGGCGCGCCTGCGGCAATACGGGTTCTCCATCGACGACGAGGCCATGGACTGGGGCACGGTGGTGCAGCGCCGGACCAAGAAAGACCCGCTGGACGCGGGGGGCTGGTCGCTGTTTTGCACCTCGTTCCCGGCGGCGGACCATCTCGACCCGCTGACCGCCCCTGCCTTGCGCGGCAACGGGCCGCAGGCCTGGGTCGGCTGGCCGGTGGCACCGAAGCTGGAAGCATTGCGCGAATCATGGCTCGACGCCGAGGATCCCGCCGCGCGCTATGATCTGGCACGCGCGATTCAGGACGAGGCGTTCCGGGAGGTGATGTTCATCCCGCTCGGCCAGTATTTCCAGTCGGCGGCGTGGCGGAAGGACATCACCGGTCATCTGAAGGGACCGGTGCCGGTGTTCTTCAACGTGCGGAAGGCTTGATGCCCTCCCTACAGCAGCCGCTTCCAACGCAGCACGCCGAGGGTGCCGAGCATGGCGGCCGCGCAAAGGCCGAGCGCGAACACGGTGCCGAGCCCGTGGTCCTGCCAGAGCATGCCGCCGGTGTTCATGCCGAAAAACCCGGTGACCAGAGCGGCCGGCATCACCACCGTGGTCACCACGGAAACGATATACAAGCGGCGGTTGGTTTCCTCGGCCTGCCTGGAGGCGAGCTCGTCCTGCAAGGAGCGGGCGCGATCATGCAGGGCGGCGATGTCGTCGAGCGTGCCGAGCACCGCGCTGCGGGCACTGTCGTGCGAGGCCTGCATGGCCCAGTCCGGCAGTTCCTCGGCGTCTTCGGCAAGCAGCCGCGCGAGTGGCGCGAGGGCCCGCTTGATCACCGTTACCTCCCGCCGCGCCTGGCCGAGCTGAGCGCCAAGCCCGCCGAGATCCGCCGAGGGGCGGCGGTCCAGCAACGCATCCTCGGCGGCGTCGAGCTCATCATCCAGCACCGCCACCCGGCGGCGCGCCTCGCGGGCGAAGGCGGCGATGGCGCCGTCCAGCAGCGCCACCGGACTCTCCGGGAGCTGGCCGCCACCGATGCCGTCGCATATCGCCGCGAGCGCCCGGAGCGGGCGGCGGCGGCAGGTGATCAGGCGGTCGGGCACCATGGCGAACCGCCACCAGGTGATTTCGTGCTCGTCCGCCCCGGCAGAGCGGACGAAACCCGGCAGCACACCGGCAACAGCGGTGCCGTCGGTGACAATCCTCGGCGTCTCGTCGGCGCCCACCAGGAGCCGCAGGATAAAAGCGGGAAAGCGCTGCTCGGCCTCGATCGCGGCGCGGGCGCCGCTGTGCACGAGATCGTAATGGATCCAGTCCCAGCCGGGGCCGCCCGGGGGGCGGGGACCGGCGAGCGCCGAGGTGCTGCCCGGCAGAAACGCAAAGGCCCAGGCAAGCCCGTCGAGGCGCGGCGCGGGATGAGGCAATTCCATCGGGAAACTCCTGGTCAGGGGCGTCGGCATTGCCTGGCGCAATCGCCCCGATCCTGCCCCGGCGGAGGGTGGCGCGTCACCACGCTTCGATGATGCCCGACCCGCCCGTCGATGTGACCTCGAGGCTGCGGGTGCGGGTGCGCGGCACGGTGCAAGGGGTGGGATTCCGCCCATATATGTGGCGCCTGGCGACCGGGCTCGGACTGACCGGTACGGTGCGCAACGACGCCGAGGGGGTGCTGGCCGAGGTGCAGGGCGCCGATGCGGCCGGGCTGGTCGAGCGCTTGCGGCGTGATCCGCCGGCGCTGGCGCGGATCACTGCCATCGAGGCGCACCCCTGCCCGCCGGTGGCGGGCGAGACCGGCTTCGTGATCCTCGGCAGTGAAGCCGGGCGGGTGGTGACCGCGGTGGCGACGGATGCCTGCGTGTGCGCCGACTGCCTTGCCGAAATGTGCGACCCCGCCGACCGGCGCTGGCGTTTTCCGTTCATCAACTGCACGCAATGCGGGCCGCGGTTCACCATCACGCGCCGTCTCCCCTATGACCGCGCCAACACGGCAATGGCCGGGTTCCCGCTATGCGACGACTGCCGGGGTGAGTACGAGAACCCGGCGGACCGGCGCTTCCACGCGGAGCCAACCGCCTGCCCCGCCTGCGGGCCACGCCTGTCGCATGAACTGGCCCAGGTCTTGGCGGCGCTGCGGGGCGGGCAGATCGTTGCGCTGAAAGGGCTCGGCGGCTTCCATCTGCTGTGCGACGCCACCGATGCCGACGCCGTGGCGCGGCTGCGGGCGCACAAGGAACGGGGGAACAAACCCTTCGCGGTGATGGCGCTGAATACGGTGAGCGCGGAGCAGTGGACGCGACTCGGAGCCATTGAACGAACGGTGCTGGAGTTGGTCGAGCGGCCGGTGGTGCTGGTGGCCAAGCAAGGCCAGGGCTCTGCCCTGGACCCGCCAAGGGGCGGTGGCCCCTTGGAACCCACTCTTTTTGGGGGTCTTCGGGAAGCGGGGGCCCTCGCTCCGGGCCTCGACACACTCGGCCTCATGCTCCCGGCCGCCCCGCTGCATTTCCTGCTGTTCCACGAAGCCGCCGGCCGCCCGGCCGGCACCGCCTGGCTCAACGCCCCGAACGACCTGCTGCTGGTGGCCACCAGCGCCAACCCCGGCGGCGAGCCGCTGGTGATCGACGATGACGAAGCACACGCCCGGCTCGCCGGCATCGCCGATCTGGTGGTGACGCACGACCGCCCGATCGTGACCCGCTGCGACGACAGCGTGATGCGGGTGATCGACGGCGCTCCGCGCTTCCTGCGCCGCGCCCGCGGCTTCACCCCGCGCGGCATCGGCCTGCCGCATGCGGTGCAACCGGTGCTGGCTCTGGGCGGGGTGCTGAAGGCAACGGCCTGCGCCACGCGCGGCAACGAGGCGGTGCTGTCGCAACACGTCGGCACGCTGGACAACGTCGCGACGCTGCGGTTCCTCGATGACGCCGTGCACCACCTGCTGCACCTGCTGGACAGCGTGCCGGCACTGGTGGCGCATGACCTGCACCCGGATTTTCCCGCCCGCCGCCTGGCGGAGCGCCTCGGAGTGCCGACGCTCGCCGTGCAGCATCACCACGCCCACGCCGCCGCCGTGCTGGCCGAACACGGGGTGACGGAACCGGCCTTGGCGGTCGTGCTGGACGGGTTCGGCTTCGGCAGCGACGGGGAGGCCTGGGGCGGTGAATTGCTCCGGCTCGACGGGGCGCGCTTCCGCCGGGTGGGCCATTTGCGCCCGCTGCCCTTGCCCGGCGGCGACACGGCGGCAAGGCAGCCCTGGCGCATGGGGGCGGCGGCGCTGCACGCCCTCGGCCGCGCCGACGAGGTCGCGGCGCGGTTCGGCGCCCGGGCGGCACCGGTGGCCCGGCTCCTGGCCGCCGGCCGGGTTGCGTCCACCACGTCCTGCGGGCGGCTGTTCGATGCCGCGGCCGCGCTGCTGGGCGTGTTGCAGACCAGCACTTATGAAGGTGAGGGCGCGATGCGCCTGGAGGCCATCGCCACCGGCCCAAGGGTGCTGTCGGATCTGTGGCGGCTGGAGGGAGGCGTGCTCGACCTGCTGCCGCTGCTCGACAGGTTGCGCACCGAGGCAGCGGATGCAGGCGCCGGGCTGTTCCATGGCACGCTGGCCGCCGGCATCACCGCCTGGGTTGTCGCGGCGGCCGGCCAGGAAGGGCTGGATACAGTGGCGCTGGGGGGCGGCTGCTTTGTCAATCGTGCCCTGGCCGAAGCGGTTGCCGGCGGGCTTCGCCGCGCCGGGCTGCGTCCGTTGCTGCCGGTCCAGGCGCCGGCCGGCGATGGCGGGCTCAGCCTGGGACAGGCCTGGATTGCCGCCCTTGCCGCCGGCTGACCGGGCCGCAATTCCTATGCCGCCTTGGCGAACCCACTGCAGCGCTGCAATGACGCCTCGATGGGCAGGGCGGCATACATATCCTTGACCGCTTCGGTGATCGTCACACCGGCAATGCCTGTCGGCAGCAAGCGGCGGGCACTGTTTTCCCACAGACGCGCACTGCGCAGAACGGAGCGGTATCGCAGCGGCGGCAGGTAAAGGGCGGCGTCGGAGCGTTCCACCCGGAACGCCGAGGCGGCGAGCAGGTGGCCGATCTGGCCGCAGGAATAGGGCTGGCCCTGGCCGAACGGCGTGCTTTCCACGTAGGCCCACAGGCCCCGCCGGTTCGGCGCCACGATGACCACATGGCCGTCGTCCTTGAGCACGCGCCAGACCTCGCGCAGCAGGCGCCGGGCGTTGTCGGCCGCCTCCAGCCCGTGCACCAGCAGGATGCGGTCGAAGCACAGGTCAGGGAAAGGCAGGGCGTCTTCATGGCTGGCGCAGGAGAGGTTGGGCTGGTCGCTGCAGGGCCAGCGGGTCGCCCCGAGCTGGGCGGGCGTCAAGGCAATGCAACGCTGGGATTTTTCCTGCCAGAGCCGCAGATAGGGCGCTGCGTAGCCCAGCCCGAGCACGGACTGTCCCGTCACCGACGGCCAAAGCGCGCCCAGCCGCTCGCGCACAAGGCGCGCGACCATCGCCCCGCGCGACGTGGCGTAGAACTCCCTCGCAGCGTTCGACCCGGCAGCCATTTGCGTCGTATAGCATGACGACGCCGGATTTTCCGACCGCCACCCGATCGGATCTTCACGGACACCCGGTTTGTGGCCGCCTGCTGCGCGGCTGACGCAACATCGGCCAGACTGGCGACAGCTGGCCGATAAAGTTGCTCGATAAAACAAAAAGCTAGTGCGCTCCAACCGTTTACGGTCAGGGTGAAAGCGCTCTAGAGTGCGCCCATGATCACCGCCCAGCCCATTGCCATTCTGCAGGACAATTACGCCTGGCTGCTGCGCGACAGCGCCACCGGCGCCACCGCCATTGTCGATCCGGCCGAGGCCGAACCGGTCGCCGCGGCAATTGACGCCGCCGGCGGGCGGCTCGATCTGATTCTGCTGACCCACCACCACGGCGACCACATCGCCGCCACCGATGCCATCCGCGACCGCTACGGCGCCCGCGTGGTCGGCGCCCGCGCCGATGCGCACCGCCTGCCCCGGCTGGACCAGGCGCTGGGGGATGGCGACAGGGTCGCGATTGGCGAGACGCAGGGACACGTGATCGACACGCCGGGCCACACGCGCGGCCAGATCGCGTTCTATTTCGCCGATGGCGGCGTGCTGATCTGCGGCGACACGCTGTTCAGCCTCGGCTGCGGGCGATTGCTGGAAGGCACGGCGGCGGAGATGTTCGCCTCGTTGCGCGTCCTCGCCGCCCTGCCGCCGGAGACTCTGGTGTGCTGCGGCCATGAATACACCGAAAGCAACGCCAGGTTCGCCCTGCATGCCGATCCCGGCAATGCGGCCCTGCGCACCTATGTCGAGCACTTGCGCGCGGTGCGCCAGGCGGGCAAGCCGAGCGTGCCGAGCCGGCTGGCGGACGAACTTGCCGCCAACCCGTTCCTGCGGGCGCCGGACGTGGCCGGTTTCGCCGACCTGCGCGCGCGCAAGGACAGGTTCTGAGCAGCTTCATGATGGACCTGCGCAATCCCGCCACGTCCGCGATTGCGGTCGTGCGTGCCCTCGGCCTGTTGCCGCATCCCGAGGGCGGCCATTATCGCGAAACCTGGCGCGACCGGCCGGCGGATGGCGGGCGCGGCGCCGGCACCGCCATCCTGTATCTGCTGGCCGAAGGCGAGGTCAGCCACTGGCACCGGGTGGACGCGGCCGAACTCTGGATCTGGCAGGCCGGTGCACCGCTGTTTCTCGGGATGTCCGAAAACGGGCGCGACGTTTCGGGCGTGACGCTTGGGCCGTTGCCGGGCGAGGGTCAGGCCCTGCAGGGAGCGGTGCCGCCGGGCGCCTGGCAATCCGCCCGCAGCGAAGGCGCGTGGACGCTGGTGACCTGCACGGTTTCGCCCGCCTTCCAGTTCGAAGGATTCGAGTTAGCGCCGCCGGGCTGGCAGCCGGGATAAGCACGGGGTGCAGGGGGCCACCGCCCCGTCGTGCAAAAGGCGCGCTGCGCGCTGGGGCGGGTCCAGGGCCGAGGTCCGGCCCTCCTGACCGGTCAGTTTCCTCCGCCCTCAAAGAACTCCCGAACCTTGGCAAAGAACCCTTCCGATTCGGGGCTGCTCTTGGCGTTCACCTCCGCCTCGAACTCCTCCAGCAACTCGCGCTGGCGGCGGGTCAGGTGCTGCGGCACTTCCACCGCCACCTGAATGAACATGTCGCCGCGCGCCGCACTGCGCAGCACGGAAAAACCCTTGCCGCGCAGGCGGAACTGCTCGCCCGATTGGGTCCCGGGCGGAATTTTCACCCGCGCCCTGCTGCCGTCGATCGCGGGCACCTCGACCTCCGCGCCCAATGCCGCCTGCGTCATGCGCAGCGGCACGCGACAGAACACATTGGCCCCGTCGCGCTGAAAAATCGCGTGCGGGCGAACGGAGACGTGCACATACAAATCGCCCGCCGGCGCGCCAGGGCCACCGGCCTCGCCCTCGCCGGCCAGGCGGATACGGGTGCCGTCCTCGACGCCCGCTGGCACCTGCACCTGCAGGCTGCGTTCGCGCTGGACCGTGCCGGCGCCGTTGCAGATCCGGCAGGGGTTGCGGACCACCCTGCCCTGCCCGCCGCAGGTCGGGCAGGTTCGCTCGATCAGGAAGAACCCTTGCTGCGCGCGAACCTTGCCGGCACCGGCGCAGGTGGAGCAGGTCTCGCTGCCGCGGTCCTTGCTTTCCGATCCGGTGCCGGCGCAGGCCTCGCAGGCAACCCGCGTCGGCACGCGCAGTTGCGCGCGGGTGCCGGCGAAGGCGTCCGCAAGGTCGATCTCGATGCCGGCGCGGATGTCGGCACCCTGGCGCGGGCTACGGGCGCGCGCGCGCCCGCCCATGAAATCGCCGAACATCTGGTCGAAAATATCGCCCAGCCCGGCGCCCTGGCCGAAATCGAACCCGCCGGCAGCACCCGGGCCGCCCTGCTCGAAGGCGGCATGGCCGAACCGGTCATAGGCGGCACGCTTTTGATCGTCCTTGAGGACGTCGTAAGCCTCATTGATTTCCTTGAAGCGGGCCTCGGCCTTCTTGTCGCCCGGGTTGCGGTCCGGATGGAGCTGCATCGCCAGCTTCCGATAGGCCTTCTTCAGGTCATCAGCGCTCGCGTCCCGCGCGACGCCGAGGGTCGCGTAGTAGTCCTGCTTCGCCATTTCAGCCCTCTGTCCGGCGCTGAAACAAGAGACGCGCCCGCGTCATGTCGAAACGCGGGCGCGCCGCCGGGTCCATGCTCCTTGTAAACCCGCGGTCAGGCGGATTTTTTCTTGTCGTCGACTTCCTCGAACTCGGCATCGACGACTTTGTCGCCCTTCGCGCCGCCCGAGGAACCGCCGCCCGAGGCTCCGCCGGCATATCCGGCACCCGGACCGCCGCCGGGGCCGCCACCCGGGCCACCGGGTTGCGGGCCACCCTCGGAGGCCTGCGCCTTGTACACCGCCTCACCAATCTTCAGCGATGCCTGGCTGAGCCGTTCGGTGGCCGATGTCAGCGCCTCGACATCGGTGCCTTCGAGGGCCGAGCGCGCCGCAGCCAGCGCCGCCTCAGCCTCGCCGCGCTCCTGCGCCGACACCTTGTCGCCGTGTTCCTTCAGGCTCTTGTCGACCTGGTGCACCAACGCCTCGGCATGGTTCTTGGCCTCGACGAAGGCGCGCTTCTTCTTGTCGGCCTCGGCGTTCGCTTCCGCCTCGCGCACCATGCGCTGGATGTCGGCCTCGTTCAGCCCGCCGCTGGCCTGGATGCGGATCTGCTGCTCCTTGCCGGTGGCCTTGTCGCGGGCCTGCACCGAGACGATCCCGTTGGCGTCGATGTCGAATGTCACCTCGATTTGCGGCACGCCGCGCGGCGCCGGCGGGATGCCCGCGAGGTCGAAATTGCCGAGCAGCTTGTTGTCGGCCGCCATTTCGCGCTCGCCCTGATAGACCTTGATGGTGACCGCGGTCTGGCCATCGTCGGCGGTCGAGAACACCTGGCTTTTCTTCGTCGGGATGGTGGTGTTGCGGTCGATCAGCCGGGTGAACACGCCGCCCAGCGTCTCGATGCCGAGCGAGAGCGGGGTCACGTCGAGCAGCAGCACATCCTTCACGTCGCCCTTCAGCACCGCTCCCTGGATCGCCGCGCCGATCGCCACCACCTCGTCGGGGTTGACGTTGCGCGCCGGCTCACGGCCGAAGAAGGTCTTCACCGTCTCGATGACTTTCGGCATGCGGGTCATGCCGCCCACCAGGATCACCTCGTCGATTTCGGAGGCCTTCACGCCGGCATCGCGCAGCGCCGCCCGGCAGGGATCGAGAGTCTTCTGGATCAGGTCATCGACCAGGTTCTCCAGCTTCGCCCGCGTCAGCTTCATCACCAGATGCTTCGGCCCGGAGGCGTCCGCGGTGATGAAGGGCAGGTTCAGCTCGGTTTCCTTCGACGACGACAGCTCGATCTTCGCCTTTTCGGCGGCTTCCTTCAGCCGCTGCAGCGCCAGCTTGTCGCGGCGCAGATCGATGCCCTGCTCGCGTTTGAACTCGTCGGCCAGGTAATCGATGACGCGGGCGTCGAAATCCTCGCCGCCGAGGAACGTGTCGCCGTTGGTCGATTTCACCTCGAACACGCCGTCGCCGAGTTCCAGCACGGAGATGTCGAAAGTGCCGCCGCCGAGGTCATAAACCGCGATGGTGCCGGACTTTTTCTTGTCCAGGCCATAGGCAAGGGCAGCCGCGGTCGGCTCGTTGATGATGCGCAGCACTTCCAGCCCGGCGATGCGGCCGGCGTCCTTGGTCGCCTGGCGCTGCGAATCGTTGAAATAGGCCGGCACGGTGATCACCGCCTGCGACACCGGCTCACCGAGATACGACTCGGCGGTTTCCTTCATCTTGCCGAGAATATAGGCGCTGATCTGGCTGGGCGAGTAGCGCTCGCCGCGGGCTTCCACCCAGGCGTCCCCGTTATCGCCGCGGGCGATCTTGTAGGGGACCATGGACATGTCCTTGGCCACCACCGGGTCATCGAAGCGGCGTCCGATCAGGCGCTTGACCGCGAACAGGGTGTTGGTCGGATTGGTCACCGCCTGGCGCTTCGCCGACTGACCGACCAGCCGCTCGCCATTGTCGGCGAAGGCGACGATGCTGGGAGTGGTGCGGGCGCCCTCGCTGTTCTCGATCACGCGGACATCCTTGCCCTCCATGATCGCCACGCAGGAATTGGTCGTGCCCAGGTCGATGCCGATGACCTTGCTCATTGAAAGCTCCTTGTCAGCGGATCCCCGCAGCCCGAAGCACCGCGCCGGATCCCCATTGTGATGCCCCGGATGTATTCACCGGCACCGCCTGGGGCAAGGGCGGGGTGCACAATTCACGCGCAATTCCTGGACCGTCCGATGTCACGGCGGCGCGGCAGGACCGCCCAGTTCGGCCGCCGGCGCCTTCGACACCACCACCATGGCCGGCCGCAGCAACCTGCCGTTCAGCGTCCAGGCCGGCGTCCAGGCCTGGATGACCGTGCCCGGCGGGTGCTCGCTGCTTTCCTGTTCGGCCATGGCCTGGTGCAGATTGGCGTCGTAGGCGGCGCCGGTGGGGTCGTCGCGACGGATGCCGTTGCGCTCCAGCAAGGCCACGAAGCTGCGCTCCACCCCGGCGAAGCCATCGCGGAGCTTGGCGACGATTTCCGGCTCGCGGTCATGGGCGGGCGGGATGCTGTCGAGGCCGCGTTTGAGGTTCTCGGCCGCTTCCACCACGTCGCGGGCGAATTTCTGCACCGCGTACTGCCGGGTTTCGTCGACATCGCGGCGGGCCCGGGCGCGCACATTGGCGATCTCCGCCTCCGCGCGCATCCAGCGGTCGCGCATCTCGCTCAGTTCCGCCTCAAGTGCGGCGGCGCGGGCGGCAAGGTCAACCGGCTGCGCGGCGTCCGCGGAGGCGTCCGCCGCCGCGGCGTGGTCATCCGGGTGGAAGGTCGCCGGAGAGGTGTCGTGAGTGCTCATGACGGCATGAGGTAGTGGGCCGGCGGGCGCGACACAAGCGCTGAGCGCGCCCGCCAGTGTGAAGAAGGCCCAAGGGCGGCGGCGACTTAATGAATGGGTTCCAATGGGCTTTCGGCCGTTGCGCCGAAGGCGCGCGCTGCGCAGGATGGCGGGTCCGGGGCAGGGCCCTGACCTTGCTTCGGCGGCCTGGCTCGACGCGTCAGCCAGGCAATTGCTTCTTCGGCCAGCACCTGCAGCGGCTCCAACCGCGCCGGCAGATCCGCCCCGGAGCCCGCCAACCCGGTTTCCAGCGACCGTGCCGCGGCGGCGAGCCCGCGCACCCCGAGCGTGCCGGCGCTGCCGGCCAGCGCGTGCGCCTCGCGCGCCAATTGCCCGCACGCCCCGGCGGCGGCCAGCGCGCGCATGCGCTCCAGCCGGGCCGGAACGTCGATCAGAAAGGCGTCGATGATTTCGGCGGCGGTGCCAGCGCCCAGCGCGGCATCCAGCGATGCCATGACGGAAGGATCGATGGCCTCGGGGGCCCCGTCCGCACCCGCCTCCGCCAGGCACGGCGGCCCCGCCGCCCCGGCGCAGACCCGTGCGATCTCGCCGGTCAGGCGCTCTTGCGAGATCGGCTTGGGCGCGAACCCGTCCATGCCGGCAGCCCGGCAGGCCTCTTCGTCGCCGCGCGAGGCGCTGGCTGTCAGGCCGATTACCTTCACCTGCCCCGCTGACCCGGGCAGGGCGCGGATCGCCCGTGTCGCCGCCAGCCCGTCCATCACCGGCATCATCACGTCCATCAGCACCAGGTCAAAGCCGCCGCCGCGCACCGCCGTCACTGCCGCAGCGCCGTCCGGCACCGCCTGCACCGCGTGGCCAGCGCGCTCCAGCAGCCTTGCCGCCACCATCCGGTTCACCTGATTGTCCTCGGCCACCAACACGCGCAGCCTGTCCGGCATGACAGGTGCCGGCGCGGCCGCCGCCGTCTCGGCCGGCGCCGTGCCGACGGTCAGGCTGAAGCGGAAGGTGCTGCCCACGCCTTGGGTGCTTTCCGCCGAAATGCTGCCGCCCATCGCCTCGACCAGCCGCCGGCAGATCGCCAGCCCCAGGCCGGTGCCGCCGAACCGCCGGGTCACCGAACTATCGGCCTGGGAGAACTCGCGGAACAGGCGGCCCAGCATGTCGGGGTCGATGCCGATGCCGCTGTCGCGCACCATGCCGTCGAGCCGCCAGCCGGAGGCGAACGGTGCGGCGTCGAGGGCGACCTCCACCTCGCCCGCAGCGGTGAACTTCACCGCGTTCCCCACCAGATTCAACAATACCTGGCGCAACCGCTGGGCATCTCCCAGCACCAGCGCCGGCACCGCGGCGGAGACGTCGATGCGCAGCCGCAGCCCCTGCTCCTCTGCCTGCCGCGCCACCATGGCGCGAACCGTCTCAAGCACCGCGCGGGGCGCGAACGGGGCGCATTCCAGCTCGAGCGCGCCGCTGTCGATCTTGGAGAAATCGAGCACATCGTTCAGCAGTTCCAGAAGGTGCCGGCCGGATTCGCGGATGGTGCTGGCATAGACCTCCTGCTCCGGGGTCAGACCGGTGTCGCCCAGCAGGTCGGCGACGCCGAGGATACCATTCAGCGGGGTGCGGATTTCGTGGCTCATGACCGCCAGGAAACGCGTGCGGGCATGGCTGGCCGCCTCGGCGGCCTCGCGGGCCAGGTGCAGCGCCTGCTGGGTGCGCTCCCACTCGGTGACGTCGCTGTAGGTCCGCACCGTGGAGCCATCGCTGAGCAGATGGGAGCGCACCTCCATCACAGTGCCGTTCGGCCGTGTGCGTTTGTAGACGGCGGGCACATCGGTGGGATCGGTGAACGGCGGCGGCCCGGGTCCGAAGTCGCCCTGGGCGATCTGCCAGTGCAGCATATCGGCGAGCTGGCTGCCCTCGCCGAGCTGCGTTGGCAGGCCGAGCAATTCACGCACCCGGCGGTTCATCACCACCACCCGACCGTTCGGGGCGGCCATGACGATGCCCTGGCTGATATTGGCGAGCGTGCGTTCCAGCGCGGCCTGCGCCACCGTCCGGCGCCGCCGCTCATGGGCCGCGGCGATCGCCAGCGACAGCAGCAGCAGGGTCACCGCCAGCTCGGCCACCGACAGGCGCGGCAGGTCGTCGGCATAGTCGGCCAGCACGCCGTCCTCGGACAAGCCGACCGAGACCACCAGCGGCAATCCCGGCACGCGCCGGAAACTCTCCAGCCGGACCACCCCGTCAACCGGGTCGGTCCATGTAAAGGAGCCCTCCTCCTCGGCCGCCGCGCGGGCCACAGCGGGGCTCACCGAAAGACCGCCCGAGAGCACATCCGTCTCGCCTTCGGCCTTGCGGGCGCGCAGCACCCCGTCCAGCCCGATCACCGACACCGTGCCGCGCCGCCCGAGATCGACGGGGGCGGCAAAGCGCAGCAGCCCGGCGGGCGGCACCGACACCACCAGAATGCCGTCAAAGCCGCCCTGCCGGTCGCGCAGCATGCGCACGAACTGCACGGTCCAGAGTTTCGATGCCCGGCCAAGCACCGGCGGGCCGACATGAAGCACATCCTCCGGGTGATCGGCAAAACGGCGGAAATGCGCCCGGTCGGACAGGTCGATGCGCTCGGTGACCGGGCGCAGATTGCTCATGGTCACCGCCCCGGCACGATCCGTCATGGCGATCTGCGCCGCCAGCACCTGTAGCCGGTCGACCCGGTCGATCCAGGGCGAGAGGTCCACCGACGGTCCGTCCCGCTCGCGCAGGGCGCGCACATACAGCAGCGTCTGGTCGATCTCGCGCACCGTGCGCAACAGTGATTCAGAGAACGCGCGGACCAGATTCGCACCGTTCGACCGTGCCGACGCGAGCGCGTGCACCCGCTCGTCGCGCAGGTGCAGCCCGACGGCGATCCAGGTCAGCACCAGAACGCCGGCGACCCAGCCGCTCGACGCCGGCCGCAACGCCGCCGCGGCGCGCGACAGGCAACGGCTCACGCCGCCGCGTCCGCCCAGGCGGCCGCCCGCAGCATCACATCCATGGCGGTATGGCTGAGCGGCGGCGCGAACAGGTAGCCCTGCCCGATGGCACAGCCCAGCGCGGCCAGGCGTTCGGCCACCGGCTCGGTCTCGATCCCTTCGGCCACCAGCTGCAGCCCCAGCTCGCGCGCCAACGACACCACCGCGCGGATGATCTTCGGCGCCTCGGGATCGTGCAGGCAGGTGCGCACGAAGCTCTGGTCGATCTTCAGTTCGCTGAACGGCAGACGCAGCAGCGACAACAGCGAGGAATGCCCGGTGCCGAAATCGTCGACCGACAGCTTCACCCCGCGAATGCGCAGGCGGGTCATGATGTCGGCGGCGGCGACGTAGTCCGCCATCACCGCGCCCTCGGTCACTTCCAGCACCAGCGCGGCCGGCGGCACGCCGGTTTCGGCCAACACCGCACTGACCCGCTCCGGCAGCGTCAGGTCGGTCAGGCTGAGCGGCGAGAGGTTGACCGCCAGCGTCAGGTCGGGACGCTGTTGCCGCCAGGGGCGGAACAACGCCAGCGACTGCGTCATGATGCGCTGGGTCAGCGAGTCAATCAGACCCGCCCGCTCGGCCAACGGAATGAAGCAGTCGGGCCGCACCAGGCCCAGCGCCGGACTGCGCCAGCGCGACAGCACCTCGACCCCGACCAGCCGGCGTTCCTGCAAGGACACCTTGGGCTGGAACAGGCAGACGATCTCGTCGGTGTCGATCGCCGCCGCCAGCATGGAAGGGTCGATCTCAGCTTCCTCCTCGGCGCGCTTGGCGCGGGCCCGCTCCGGCAAGGCACGCAGCAGGGCCACCAGGTGATCGACCAGCAAGGGTTTGCCCAGCGTGCCGGCCACCCGCAGCCCGAGCGCCGCGGCAAGCCGGGCGGCGGCCTGGCGCACCCGCTCGTCGAAGCCGGAGACGAAGATCAGCACCGCCTCCGACCCGGCTTCACGCAGGCTGCGCAGCAGCTCAATGCCGTCATGGTCGTGCAGGGCGAGGTCGAGCACGACCACGTCGTAGTCAACCGCCTGCACCCGCTCCACCGCCTCGGCGAGGGTGGCCGCACCGTCACCGGCGATGCCCAGGGTTGCGGCTGTGCGCGTCACGATCAGGCGCTGCACGGCTTCGTCGTCCACCACCAGCAGCCTGGGGGCGGCGCTTCCCGGCGCCTCCTGTGTCACACCGGTTCCTCCGCGCGGTACGGCCTGCAGCCTGCGTCAATCCGGTGACGAAGAGGTAAACGGCGGGCCGCCATCCCAGCACCGTGATTGCAACAATCATTGACATCGGGGCATATTTCCAGGCACGATCCATGAGCAATCGTATTTTGGCTAGACTTGCTGCGCCTCCGAATCGATCGGGTGCCTTCAAGAGGTCCAAGGCCCGGTTGTCCGCGCCGCGCGCTGTTGTGCGGCGCTTGCAGCGGAGAGCGACGCAGACATGGCTATCGGAACGGTTAAGTGGTTCAACACCACCAAGGGCTTCGGGTTCATCATGCCGCAGGACGGCGGCAAGGATGTGTTCGTTCACATCACAGCGGTCCAGGCAGCTGGGCTTCGCGGTTTGGACGAAGGGCAAAAGGTCAGCTACGAGGTGATGATGGAGCGCGGCAAGGCCGCGGCGACCAACCTCAAGCTCGCCTAGGAGCGGCAAGGGTTCGGTCCGTGACAGGAGCGATGGCTCCCGTCACGGACCGTCTTGTCTTAGCTGCGGTTTATCTTAGCTGCGGTTTACGGCGCGGTTTACGGCGAACATAGCCTACGCTCGCGATCGCGGCGTTCTCTCCGTCAGCCCAGCAGCCGGCCGATCACCCGCGCGGTATAGTCGACCACCGGAATGATCCGGCCGTAGTTGATGCGTGTCGGTCCAATCACGCCGATGGCACCGACGATCCGGTTGGCGGCGTTGCGCGCCGGCGCCACCACCATCGACAGGCCGGAAGCGCCGAACAGGCCGCTCTCGGCGCCGATGAAGATGCGCACCCCGTCCGACCCCTCGGCCAGTTCCAGCAGACGCAGCATGGTCTCCTGCGTCTCCAGCCGCTCGAACAGCACTTGGATGGCCGCCAGGCGCTCGAGCTGGGTCACGTCCGACAGCAGCCGCGCCTGGCCGCGCACGATCAGGCTGCCGCCGCGGCCCTCGCCGGTCCAGGTTGCCAGGCCCGCTTCCACCACATGCGAGGACAGCGCATCCAGCTCGGTGCGGTTGGCCGCCATCTCCGCGGCCACCACCACCCGCAGCTCGGCCAGCCCCCGCCCGGAAAGCTTGGCGTTCAGGTAATTGCCCGCCTGCTGCAGCGCCGAGGGCGGCAGGCCGGCGGGGATTTCGATGATCCGGTTCTCCACCTGGCCGTCAGCGTTGACCAGAATGACCAGTGCCCGTCCCGACCCCAGCGGAACGAACTCGATATGGCGCACAGCGCCTTCCGATTTCGGCGCCAGCACCAGCCCGGCGGCGGCCGACAGGCCGGACAGCATGGTCGAGGCCTCGGCCAGCGTGTCTTCCAGGCTGCGCCCGGCGGCCGCCAGGGCGGCACCGATCGCCTCGCGGTCATCCTCGGCCAGTTCGCCGAATTGCAGCAGCCCGTCGACAAACAGGCGCAGCCCCTGCTCGGTGGGCAGGCGCCCGGCCGAGGTGTGCGGGGCGAACAGCAGCCCGGCCTCGGTCAGATCGGCCATGACGTTGCGGATGGTCGCCGGCGACAGGCTGATCGGCAACCGGCGCGACAGGGTGCGGCTGCCGACCGGCTCGCCGGTCTCGACATACTGTTCGACGATTTCGCGCAGCACCGCGGCCGAGCGCGCATCGAGCGGCCCCGGCATCACCACCGGGCGGCTGGCGAGCGGCGGACGCATCGGCGGCGGTCCAATCGGGGTGTCAGGCGGAGACATGTTTGGGGCGAGGGGCGGTACCATGGGGGCAGTCTGACAGTGTCTGTTGAAATGGGGAAACTGTTCGGCGGCGTCAACTTCCGGTCTGGCCTGCGCGCGTCCGCGGCTTGCGCGCGGCCCCGTCGCCGCGCATAGGCGCCCTTCAAACCATCCAGGATTCCGCCCATGCGCCCCTCCGGCCGCGCGCCCGATGCTTTGCGAGAACGTCACCATCACCCCTGGCTTCGCCCATCACGCCGAAGGCTCGGTCCTGATCCGCATGGGCGGCACCGAGGTGCTCTGCGCCGCCAGCGTGGAAGCCCGCGTGCCCGGTTTCCTGCGCAATTCCGGCCAGGGCTGGGTGACCGCCGAATACGGCATGCTGCCGCGCGCCACCCACACGCGCGGCGACCGCGAGGCCGCCCGCGGCAAGCAATCCGGCCGCACCCAGGAAATCCAGCGGCTGATCGGCCGCTCGCTGCGCGCCGTCATCGATCGCGCGGCGCTGGGCGAAATGACCATCACCCTCGACTGCGACGTGCTCAACGCCGATGGCGGCACCCGTTGCGCCTCGATCACCGGTGCCTGGGTGGCGCTGTCGCTGGCCTGCCGCCACCTGGTGCGCATGAACGTGCTGAAAGCCTCGCCGATCACCGGCCAGGTGGCCGCCGTGTCCTGCGGCCTGGTCGGCGGCGTCGCGGTGCTCGACCTCGACTACGCCGAAGACAGCGGTGCGCAGGCGGATGCCAATTTCGTCCTGACCGACGGCGGCGGCATCGTGGAAATCCAGGGCACCGCCGAAACGGCGCCGTTCACCGAGGCGCAGTTCCACGATCTCCTCGCGCTGGCCAAGCGCGGCACCGAGCGTCTGTTCGCGCTGCAACGGGCGGCGCTGGAGCACATCTGATGGCGCGGCGGCTGCACCGCGGCGGACGGTTGCTGATCGCCAGCCACAACCCGGGCAAGCTGCGCGAATTATCCGCCCTGTTCGCCCCGCACGGGGTGGATTGCCTCTCCGCCGCGGCGCTCGGCCTGCCGGAACCTGAGGAAACCGCGACGGATTTCGTCGGCAATGCGCGGCTGAAGGCGGTGGCCGCCGCGCGCGGCGCCGTGTTGCCGTCGCTGGCCGACAATTCCGGCTTCTGCGTCGCGGCACTGGGCGGCGCACCCGGCGTGGTCTCGGCCCGCTGGGCGGGGCCGGCCAAGGATTTCGGCCTGGCGATGCAGCGCGTGCATCAGGAGATGGGTGACGCCACGGACCGGCGGGCCTGGTTCACCGCCGCGCTCTGTCTGGCCTGGCCCGACGGCGAGACCGCGACCTTCCTCGGCCGGGTCGAGGGCACCGCCGTCTGGCCACCACGGGGGACGCGGGGCTTCGGCTACGATCCGATGTTCGTGCCGCTGCGCGGGGGCGAAACCTACGGCGAGATGGAGCCGGCGGCCAAGCACGCCACCAGCCACCGGGCGCGGGCCTTCGCCCAGTTGCTCGCGGCGTGTTTCGACTGACGGGTTGAGCGCGAACGAAAGAAGGGCGGGGCCCTGCCCTGGACCCGTGTTACGCGCGGCGCGCCTTCGGCGCGACGGCCGAGAGGCCCTTGTAACCCATTAGTATCAGGTGACCGCAGGTTACCAAAAAATTGCGACAAGCCAAGAAAAAGGGCTGGCAACAATCCAACCCACCCCATAACCTTTATCCAAAACAGAGGGGTAGGGCACCATGGTCATGCTGGATACGTTCATGAGATTATCCGGCATCATTGCACCTAATGCACTTTTAGTAGTTGTAGGTTGGTTGCTCGGCCGGATGGGACGGATACCGACGGGCGAGGTGATGGCGCCACTGCTGACAGACGTGGCCACCCCCTGTCTCGTGCTATCGATCTTCACCCACATGCAGCTCGCGCCGCACTTGCTGATCAGCGTGGGCCTCGGCGCGGTCGCCAGCCTTGCAATTTTCCTGCTCGCATCCGACGCCCTCCTCCGCGTCACAGGACTGTGCCCGCGCACCTATCTTGGGCCGCTGAGTTTTCCCAATACCGGCAACCTGGGAATTCCCCTTTCCGGGGCTGCATACGGACCCGTTGGGCTCGCCACGGCAACTGTCTTCTACGCGGTCACATCCATCGCGAACGGAGTATTTGGCCAGGCTCTCGCAGCCGGGCACGCCGACTGGCGCCGAATCGGGCGAATGCCGCTGGTCTATGCATCGCTCGTCAGCGCGGTGATCATCGGCACCGGCTTCCGACTGCCGCACATTGCCGAGGACGCGATCAGCCTCGCTGGACAAATGGCAATCCCGCTGATGCTCCTTTCGCTTGGTGCGGCGATGGCGCGACTCGACGTGCCCGCAACGGCGCTGTGCTGCGGTCTCGCCGCCTTCCGGCTTTGCTTCGGCGCGGGCGTTGGCTGCACCGTGGCATGGGCCTTCGGCTTGACCGGGGCCACGCGCGCTGCGTTTGTCCTGCAAGCGTCGATGCCGGTTGCGATCAACAGCTACCTGTTCGCGGAGCGATGGGACAGCGAACCGCACAAGGTCGCGGCGCTCGTCACAGCCTCCACTCTCGGCTCCTGTGCCACCACACCTGCACTGCTGTTACTGCTGGGATAAGTCCGCACGTGTTCCAGGCGGCTCCCATTCAGCAGCGGGATCCAGGCGCAGAATTCCTGGCGTAGCTTCCTTTCGCCGCCGCCTATCGTTACAACCCGTGCGACCGTGGGACAGGATCGCCCCGATGGATGAAGCGCCACTCCGCCAGCACCACAAATACGAGGCGCTGATCGCCCATTGCCGAGGCCTGCCGCCGGTGCGCACCGCGGTGGTGCACCCCTGCGACAACACCTCGCTGGCCGCCGCCGTCGAGGCGGCCGAGGCGGGTATGATCGCGCCCATCCTGGTGGGCCCGGCCGCGAAGATCGCCCGCGTCGCCGCCGAGCATGGGATTTCAATCGAAGGCCTGCCCGTGGTCGATGTGCCGCACAGCCATGCCGCCGCCGAGCGCGCCGTCGCCATGGTGCGCGCCGGCGAGGTCGCCGCGCTGATGAAGGGCAGCCTGCACACCGACGAGCTGATGGCGGCGGCGGTGCGCGCCGAGGGCGGCATCCGCACCGAGCGGCGCATCAGCCATGTGCTGGTGATGGACGTGCCAACCTACCACAAGCCGCTGTTCATCACCGACGCCGCGGTGAACATCCAGCCCACGCTGGAAGACAAGGCCGACATCGTCGCCAACGCGATCGATCTGGCGCACGCGCTGGGCATCGTCAGCCCCAAGGTCGCCATCCTCTCGGCGGTGGAAACCGTCACCTCGCGCATCCCGTCCACGCTGGACGCGGCGGCGCTGTGCAAAATGGCCGAGCGCGGCCAGATCACCGGCGGCATCCTTGACGGGCCGCTGGGCTTCGACAACGCCATCAGCCGCGAGGCGGCGGCCACCAAGGGCATCGTCTCGCCGGTGGCGGGCGACGCCGACATCCTGCTGGTGCCGGACCTGGAGGCCGGCAACATGCTATATAAGGAACTGATGTTCCTGGCGAATGCCGATGCGGCCGGGGTGGTGCTGGGGGCGCGGGTGCCGATTATCCTGACCAGCCGGGCGGACAATGTGCGCACAAGGCTCGCCAGTTGCGCGGTGGCGGCGATCTACAGCCACGCGCGCAAACGAACGGCGTGACACCATCAGCTCGATTTGATCGTGACCGTGATGGTCAGCCCCTGGGACGCCGTGCCGGCTGAGTCCGGCGTCCCCCCTTGCGGCGGCGCGGACGGTTCAAGGGCGGATCCAAGATCGGCGTCCTTGAAGTATTGCGTCACCCCCTGAACCCGCGCCGCTTGCACGCTCGCGGCCGCCGGCGGGGAGCCCGCCACCTCGATGCGCAACAGCCGCGGGTCGAGAAGCGCCTCGATGACGTTGTTGAGAACCCCACGCCCTGTGTCGTCGAGCTCGCTCCCGCCGCCCGGATACAGCGCTGGCTCGAGCAGCGTCACGCGGGCGCCGTCGGGCAGCCGGTCCAGGGTCACCCGGCCGGCGGCGATGTCCTTCGTCAGCTGGACCTGGAGCCGGTCTCCGAGGTTCTGGGTCGCCTGCCCGAAAAATGACACGCACCCCGCGAAGGCAAGCATCGGGGCGACCATCAGCGCGAGACGCAAACGCTTCATCCGACAGTTCTCCTGTTGCAGCCTGAGCCGACCCTGCCGCTGCACCAGCCTCGCATGACGGCAACGGTTCCGCAACGTCCACCGCAGCAACGGCGGCGCGGTCAGCCCGTCCCCGGACCCGTGACCGGACCCGTGACCGGATCAACAACAATCCGCCTGGCCAAAGCCTCACCCCGGGCCGAACCGCCGCGAAAGCCGCAACGGCAGGGTCCGCCCGGAGATGCACACCGAGTCACCCCGCCACGTCCACCAGCACCAGCTCGGCATCCTCGGTCGCGGTGATGTCCACATGGTCCTCCCCGGTGATGGCCGCCCCGTCGCGGGTGCCCACGGCCACACCGTTTACCGTCACCGTCCCCATGGCGGGCACCAGATAGCCGACGCGTTTGGCGCCGATGGGCTGGCGGATGGTCTGGCCGGCGCGCAGCTTGCCGGCGAGCACCGCGGCGTCCGCATGCAGTTCGAGCGCCGAGCCATCCGCGCCGGCACGGCCATCGGCCAGCGCGGTCAGCGCGCCCTCCACCCGGCCGGGAAACCGCCGCGTGCCCCACCCTGGCGCCACGCCGTTCGTGCCCGGCAGAATCCAGATCTGGAACAGGCGCGTGGGCACCCACTCCTCGTTGTATTCGGCATGCACGATGCCGGTGCCGGCATGCATCACCTGCACGTCGCCCGCCTCGGTGCGCCCCTCGTTGCCCAGACTGTCACGATGGGTAATGGCGCCCTCGCGAATATACGTCACGATCTCCATTTCGCGGTGCGGATGCGGGTCGAAGCCGGTTCCGGGCGCCACCTCATCGTCGTTCCACACGCGCAGGCCGCCGACGCCCATGCGGGCCGGGTCGTGGTAGTGGCCGAACGAGAAATGGTGCCGCGCGTTCAGCCACTCGTTCTGGAAATGGCCGAGGGCGGCGAAGGGCTGGACCTGGATCATGCTATTTCCCCTGCATCATTGTTCGATGTCGAACTGTATGATACCTAACTATGATCGGTCAGTCCCCTCTTCAAGGGGCGGACCCGCTCCAGCCTGCTGCGCCGCCGCCATGCCCAGGCTGCGCAGCAAAACGCCCAGCGCCCGCAACTCCGCAGGCGACAATCCGGCCATCGCGCGGGCGATGTCGGCGGCATGGCGCGGAAAAAGGTCCTGGATCATCGCCCGTCCCTGCGCGGTCAGGTCAACCCGCACGGCGCGCCGATCGACCGCATCCCGCGTCCGGCACACCAGGCCGCGGCGCTCCAGCTTGTCCACCACGTCGGTCATATTGCCGGCGCTGGTCAGCACCTTGCGGCCCAGCTCACGATGCGTCATCGCGCCCTTGTGCAGCAGCGCCTCCAGCACGCCGAGTTGGGTCGGCGTCAGGCCGCGGGCCGCCAGCGCCGGCTCGACGCGGGCCAGCACCGCGTGGCTGGCGCGCATCAGCTTGACGTAAGCGCGGACGGCCTCTTCGACCGCAGGATCCTCGACCCCGTACACGTCACCGGTTCATCAGCACGGGGAGATCGGCATGTTCCAGCACATGGCGGGTGACCCCGCCCAGAATGAGCTGGCGCAGCCGCGAGTGCGAATAGGCTCCCATGCACAAAAGGTCGGCGCCGAAGTCGCGCACCGACGCGAGCAGCCCCGCCCCCAGCTCGCGCTCGACCGGCCGGAAGGTGGCGAGCTCCACCTTCACGCCGTGCAGCGCCAGATAGTCGAGCAGTTCCGGCGCCCCCGGACCGCGGCGCTGATATTCCTCGGCCGACAGCACCCGCACGGCGTCGGCCCGTTGCATCCAGGGAAGTGCGGACCAGACGGCGGAGGCGGACTCGGCCGACCCGTTCCAGGCCAGCGCGATGCGGCGGCCGATCTCGGCCGGCGGGCGTGGCGGTGCGACCAGCACCGGCCGGCCGGATTCAAACAGCACCGCATGCAATGCATCCGAGGACGATACATCCTCGCCGGATTCGGGATGCGGCACGATGGTCAGGTCGGCCAGCCTTGCCTGCTGGGCCACCACGTCGTCCTCGCGGCCGGTCACCGCGGCAAAGCTGGCGGTGGCGAAGCCCGCGCCGGCGCGGGCCTCCTGCATGGTGACGCCCAGATCGGCGACGATGCGCCGGAACATGGCGCGCACTGCCTGCGCACGGGCGGCGCTTTCCTTCTCGGTCGCCACCATCATCTCCTCGATCATGGCGCCGGACAGTCCTTCTCCCGCCAGGGGTGCGACATCGCGGCTGTCCATGCGCACGTGCAGGGTGGTGAGATGGGCATTCCAGATGCGCGCGACGGTTAACCCGGCCGCCAGCGCCGCCTCGCCGGCGACGCTGCCGGTCAATGGCAGAAGCAGCTTGCGGATGGCCATGGCGAGTGTCCCCAAACGCAACGCGACTGACATTACTCCATCACGGATGCGCGGCCAGAACGGATCGCACGGCGGCGAGCGCGGCCCCGGCGTCGGTGGCGTCCACGCCCAGCCAGGCGCCTGGTCCGGTGTCGGCCGCCGCCGCGCGGCGCAGCACCTCCACATCGGCGTCCGAGGCATCGCCACGCCGCGCCGCCACGCGCACCTCCAGCACCTCCAGCGGCGCCTGCAACCAGACCCCGACGAAATGGACCTGAACCGCGGCGCGCGCAACCTCAGTGCGGTCGGCGGGATCGAGGAAGGTCGCGTCGGCGATGGCGGCGTGCCCGGCGGCAGCGGTATCGCCGACGGCCCGGCAGAGCGCCGCCAGCACAACGCGGCTGACCGTTTCGGCATAGGCCGCGGGCGGCAGGCGCTGCTCCGGCGCGACGCCGTGCAGCCGCTTGCGGATTTCGTCGCTGCGCAGCACCAGCGCGCCGGGCGCGGCGCCAAGCTCCGGCGCCAGCGCGCGGGCGAGGGTGGATTTGCCGGTACCCGGCAGCCCGCCCACGGCCACCACCACCGGCGGCTTGTGCTGCAGATAGGCCAGGGCGGCATCCAGGTAACCCCCCGCCTCCGCCGTCCGGCCGCGACTCGCCTCGACATGGGCGCGCACCATGGCGCGCAAAGACAGGAAGGGCGGCAGACCGGTGACGAGATCGACATCACCGGTGCGGGCGATGTAGCGGTTCATGACCCGGTTGGCCGCCGGCCTGCCGGCGCGCACGTCCAGGTCCATCAGCAGGAAGGCCAGGTCGTAGCCGAGGTCGATGGTGGCCAGGTCCTCGTCGAATTCCAGCGCGTCGAACGGCACCGGCCTGCCCTGCCAGAGGCAGATATTGCCCAGATGCAGGTCACCATGGGCGCGACGCACGAAACCGCGCGCGGTGCGGTCGCGCAGCCAGGCTTCCCTTGCCGCCAGCGCCGCCTGCACCTCGGTCCGCCACTGCCGCACGCGCGCAACCGGCAGCCCGGCCGCCAGCGCCGCCTGCACATTGCCCTCGGCCACCAGCGGCATTGAAGCCGCCTGGTCCTTGTCGGCCGGCGGCAAGGCGGCATGCCAGGCAGCGACCGAATCGCCCAGCCCGTCCAGCATGGCCGGGTCCAACGCGCCAGGCAGACGCTGCTCCAGGAAATCCTGCGCCGGCACGCGCGCCATCCGCACCACCCAATCCACCGTCTCGCCGTTCCCGCCGAGCGCCAGCGTGCCATCCGGCCGGCGCACCACCGGCACCACGTCGCGGTAAAGCCCGGGCGCGGCGCCGCTGTTCAGGTCGAATTCGCGCAATGCCGTCCGCCGGCGTTCGGCCAGCCGGGAAAAATCGAGGAACGACAGCCTTACTGCCTTGCGCAGTTTCCACACCGTATCGGCGCCGAGAAACACGGCCGAGATATGCGTCTCCAGCGGCGGCGTGCCGGCCAGCGCCTGCAGCAAAGCCGCCGTCTGTGCCTGTTCGGGGGGAATCGCCAAGGCTAGGGATAGAGCTTCATGGTGTCCCAGCCGTCGGCCGTGCGTTGGTAGACGGCGCGGTCGTGCAGGCGGAACGGCATGTCCTGCCAGAACTCGAAGCGCGCCGGCACCACCCGGTAGCCGGACCAGAACGGCGGGCGAGGGATGTCATCGCCCAGATAGGTGGCCTCGGTCTTGGCCACCCGCATGAGCAGCGCGCCGCGGCCGGGCAGTGGGCGCGACTGTTCCGACGCCCAGGCGCCGATGCGCGACAGCCGCGCGCGCGACGCATAGTAGGCATCCGCCTCGGCGTCGGAGACATCCTCCACCGCGCCCTCGATGCGGATCTGGCGACGCAGGCTTTTCCAATGGAACAGCAGGGCGGCGTGCGGGTTGGCGTTCAGCTCGTCGCCTTTGCGGCTTTCCTTGTTGGTGTAGAAGACGAAACCGCGCGTGTCCCATTCCTTCAGCAGTACCATCCGCACCGAGGGGCGGCCGTCCGGCGTGGCGGTGGCGAGCGCCATGGCGTTGGGATCGTTCGGTTCCGACCGCTCGGCTTCGGCGAACCAGGCGCGGAAAAGGTCGAACGGATCGGACATGGGCGGGCTTTTCTCCTTAGGATGGCCGGGCAAGATGAGGCAGAAAGGCCAGGGGCTCTGCCCCTGGACCCCGCCAAGGGCCGAAGAGCCCTTGGAACCCATTACTTTTACACGGTTGCCCTATGAGGGGGGTGAGGCGGTGAACCGGTTCGCCGCCTCCCCCCCCTCATAGGGCAACTGTGTTAAATGGCGGGGTCCAGGGCAGAGCCCTGGCCTTCCTTCCTACCTTGCCCGACCGCCCATGCATGTGTCACCACGGACGAGCAATGACGACAAAATCCAGGATACCGCACATGGACCAGGTCGACGACGCAGTCGCGCCCGCCAAGGGCGCGCTGATGAAGGGCCGCCGCGGCCTGATCATGGGTGTGGCGAACGACCGTTCCCTGGGTTGGGGCATCGCTGCGGCCTGTGCGGCACAGGGGGCCGAGCTGGCGTTCACCTATCAGGGCGAGGCGCTGGAGCGGCGGGTGCGTCCGCTGGCGGCCAGCGTCGGCAGCGAGATTCTGATGCCTTGCGACGTGGCCGAGGATGCCAGCATCGACGCGGCCTTCGCTTCCCTGGCCGAGCGCTGGGACAAGCTGGATTTCCTCGTGCACGCCATCGGCTTCGCCGACAAACAGTACCTGCGCGGCCGCTACGTGGACACGCCGCGTGACGCGTTCCTGCAGGCGCTGGACATCTCCTGCTACAGCTTCACCGCGGTGGCGCGGCGGGCGGCGGCGATGATGCGCCCGGGCGGGGCGATGCTGACCCTGACATACCTGGGGGCCGAGCGCTGGACGCCGCACTACAACGTCATGGGCGTGGCCAAGGCGGCGCTGGAAGCCTCGGTGCGGTATCTGGCGGCCGATCTCGGCCCGGACAACGTGCGGGTGAACGCCATCAGCGCCGGACCGATTCGCACCCTCGCGGCCAGCGGAATCGGCGATTTCCGCTATATTCTCAAGTGGAACCAGTTCAATTCCCCGCTACGCCGCAACGTCACCATTGAGGACGTGGGCGGGGCGGGCCTGTATTTGCTGTCGGACCTGGCGGCCGGCGTGACCGGCGAGGTGCACCACGTCGACAGCGGCTACCATATCCAGGGCATGAAGAACCCGGACGCGCCTGATTTCACCCTCACCAACGACTGAGGTTCCGGCGGGGAAGTGTCGCACAACAGCTTCGGCCATCTGTTCCGCGTCACCACCTGGGGCGAGAGCCACGGCCCGGCGATCGGCTGCGTGGTGGACGGCTGCCCGCCGCGCCTGGCCTTGTCGGAGGCCGATATCCAGCCCTGGCTGGACCGCCGCCGGCCCGGCCAGTCGCGTTTCACCACCCAACGCCAGGAACCGGACCTGGTGCGCATCCTCTCCGGCGTGTTCGAGGGGCTGACGACCGGCACCCCGATCGCGCTGCAGATCGACAATGTGGACCAGCGCTCCAAGGATTACGGCGACATCGCCGGGCGCTTCCGCCCCGGCCATGCCGATCTGACCTACGAGCTGAAATACGGCATCCGCGACTATCGCGGCGGCGGTCGCAGTTCGGCGCGCGAGACCGCCATGCGGGTGGCTGCCGGCGCGGTGGCAAGGCTGGTGCTGGGCGCGCGCGTGCGCATCCGCGCCGCCCTGGTGCAGATGGGGCCGCACCCCATCGATCGCGCCCGCTGGAATTGGGACGCCGTGGCGGCCAACCCGTTCTTCTGCCCTGACCCGACCGCCGCGACGCTTTGGGAAGACTACCTGGACGGGGTGCGCAAGTCCGGCTCGTCCTGCGGCGCGGTGATCGAGGTGGTGGCCGAAGGCGTGCCGCCGGGGCTGGGGGCGCCGATTTATGGCAAGCTCGACGCCGATCTCGCCGCCGCGCTGATGAGCATCAATGCGGTGAAAGGCGTCGAAATCGGCGACGGATTCGCCACCGCCGCGCTGACCGGCGAGACCAATGCCGATGAGATGCGCATGCATGACGGCGTGGTGGAATTCCGCTCCAACCACGCCGGCGGCATCCTGGGCGGCATATCCACCGGCCAGCCGGTGGTGGCACGGTTCGCGGTGAAGCCGACCAGTTCCATCCTCGCTCCGCGCGCCGCCGTGGACCGGCAGGGGAACGAGGTCGAGGTGACCACCAAGGGCCGGCACGATCCTTGCGTGGGCATCCGCGCGGTGCCGGTGGGCGAGGCGATGGTCGCGTGCGTGCTGGCCGATCACCTGCTTCGGCACCGTGCCCAGAACCCGGACGCGCCGGACACGGCACGGCTACCCCGCATCTGAACTGCCCGTCTTTTAGGCAACTGGACAGATTGCATGTTTTTAAGGTCGAAAAATACAGGACCGCTGCGGTCCTCTCTCGACCGCAAGGCGTTTCTTGTGCCATCAGATCCACATCCGCCTTGCCGTGACACGCGCATCAGATCGAGGACGGCATGAACGCTGCCAGCGAACCACTCCCCCTCCCCTCCCTCGACGCCTTTGTCGATTTGGTGGGTGCGCGGCTTTGGCGCAGCCGGCTGGCCGCCATCGAACAGGCGGTGGCGCAGGGCCAGCGGCAAGGCCAGGCGGCGCTGCAGCGTCACGCGGTCGAAGTGACCATCGAGCGGCTGCGGCGGCGCGCCATCCGCCTGCCCGGCACGGCCGAACGGCACATGGCGGCGGTGGCGGCCGAGGCGGTGCGCACCCATCGCGGCCTGTCGCGCAGCGGGCGCGAGCGGCTGCGCGCGGCGCTGCGGGCGGGGCTGGCGGACGGTGGCACGCTGATGCCCATATTTCACCTGCTGCGCACAGCCGCCATGCAGCGCGAGCGCGGCTTCACCGTGCGGTTTTCCGGGTTCGAGGATGGCACGCCGTTCGACCTGTTGCTGTCGCGCCATGGCGTCGAGGCGGAACTGGCCTGTGACACGGTGTCGGCCGAAACGGGCCGCGATGTGCATCGCGGCGCCTGGGTGCGGCTGGTGGACCGCATCGACCCCGATCTGCAGACCTGGCTGGCGGCGCATCCCGGCCGCTATTTGCTCAAGCTGACGCTGCCGCTGGGGCTGCGCGAGGACGGCGAGCCGGACCGGCTGGCGGTGCTGCACGAGCGCATCCGCACCATGCTGGAAGGCAGCCGCCGCGCCGACCATGACGAGGCGGCGGTGCTGCGGCTGGACCCGCTGATGCTGGCCGCCGCCCAGGCGGACGAGAACGGGCTGATGTCGTCGCTGCGGCGCGAGTTCGGCCACGAGGCGCATCTGGCGGTGACCGCGGCCGGGCGCGGCGTGTTCGTGCTGGCGGCGCGCGCCGGGCGGGAGAACGAAGTGGCGGTGGCGATCCGCCGGCGCATGGCAGCCGTGGCGCCCGCCCGGCTGACCGGCGAGCGGCCGGGCATCCTGGCGATGTTCATCGAGGACACCGACCGGCTGGAATGGCGCCACCTGCGCGACAAGCTGGAACTGGAGGGCGAGGCGCGGCAGTTCCTGACCCTGCCGGAAGCGCGGCGGGTGGTGGCCGTGACCTGTGCCTCGCGACTGGAGCTGTTTGGCGCCGCCGCGCCGGACGCCGCGCCGGGCGGGGAGCTGCGGTTTCGCAATCCCTCCCATCCGGCCGCCAAGACGGCCGCGCTGGCACCGGCGGTGATGTCGTCGATGTAACAAAACACACATTAATGTTACATATGAAATTGCGTACAGCGGCGGCGCTTCGGCCCTGACGGGCGCAGAATGCCATCGGCCGGCCATGTTTGCGGCCTTGTATCGAGGCCAGGACGATGGCAGGAGCGCGCGGATGACCGAGACCGACTATGCCCGCAAACTGGACGAAGTTGACCGGCTGCTGAACGACCCGGACGTGAAGATGGAGCCGGCGCGCGTCTGGTCGCTGCTGGCGGAAATCTCCCAACGGGACGCGGCGCTTGCGGGGGCGGCCAGGTCGGCGGAGTAAGCTGGCGGCATGCCGGCGGCGCGGATTACCCGATCCGGCGCACCGGAATGCTCCAGGCCATCGCACCCCCCAGGGCGGCAAACCCGGCGATAACCAGAAATGCCGCCCGGAACGCGTGCGCAATCTCGCCCTGCACCACCGCGAGGCGGTCCGCACCCAGCCCGGCCACGGCACCCGGCCCGGTTTCGATGATGGCACGGAACATGGCCGCCGCCGCCGGGTCGCTGGCGGCCAGCGAGGCGAACAGCACCGCCCCCACCAGCGCCGTGCCCACCGCCGCGCCGATCGAGCGGGAAAACTGCACCGAGGCCGCCGCCGCGCCAAGCTGCGCCGGGCCGGCCACAAACTGCACCGTGGTCTGCACCACGGGCATGGCCGTGCCGGTGAACAGGGCAATGGCGGCGAACAGGAACGGCAACCGCCCAAGCCCCAGATCGGGCGCGACCAGCGCCAAAGCCGCCACCAATACCGCCGCCGCCGGCAACCCGAAGGAGGGGAAAATGGCGCCGCGGCCGGTGCGGGTGATCAGCCGCCCGGTCACCAACGCGCCCACCGCGATCAGCATCGTCAGCGGCAGCAGCAGCACCCCCACCTGTCCGGGTCCGGCACCGCGCGCCACCTGCAGGTAGATCGGCAGAAACGTGACCAGGGATACCAGCAGCGCGCCGACGCAGCCGGCCATCGCATCGGTGCGCCAGATGCCCGGCTGCCCCAGCAACGTCACCGGCAGCAGCGGCAGACTGGTGCGCCGTTCGCGGCGCAGCAGCAGCAGCAGACTCCCGCAGGCGACGGCGGCGAACACCGCGGCCAGCGGCAGATGGGCACGGTCGAAGCGCTGCGCCCGCTCCATCGCCAGCAACAGCGGCGCGATGAAGCCGGCGAACAAAAACAGGCCGATGAAGTCGAACCGCAGCCGCCCGCCCGGCCCCGGCGGCGGCGCGTGGCGCGGCAGCCGCAGCGCCAGGGCGAGCGCCAGCGCGCCCAACGGCAGGTTGATCAGAAACACCGACGCCCAGCCGAAATGCCCGGTCAGCCAGCCCCCCGCCACCGGCCCGAAGGTGGAGGAACAGACAAACACCGCCGACAGATACCCCTGGAACCGGCCGCGCTGGCGCGGCGGCACCGCCTCCCCCACCAGCGCCTGCGACAGCGTCATCAGCCCACCGCCGCCAAACCCCTGCAGCACCCGCGCGGCCACCAGCGCAAGCATGCTCGGCGCCGCCGCGCACAGCCCGGAGGCGGCGACGAAGATGCACAGCGCGATCACCAGCAGCCGGCGCCGGCCGAGTATATCTCCCAGCCTGCCATACACCGGGGCGGCGATCGTCGCCGCCACGAGATAGGACACCACCACCCAGGACACCCGTTCCACCTCGCCGAGTTCGGCGGCGACCGCCGGCAGGGCGGTGGCGACGATGGTCTGGTCGACCGCCGCCAGGAACATCGGCAGCATGATCGAGGGGAAGACGGTGAAGAACAGGGTGGGGGCCGAGGGCGCGGCAAAGGAAGGCCAGGGCTCCGCCCTGGACCCGCCAAGGGGCAGCGGCCCCTTGGAACCCATTATGTAAGCATCCGGGTCCGGAGTTGCGCCCCGGCCTTCTTTCTCACGCGATCGTCTCGCGCCCCATTTCGAGATACTTATCCCGACGCCGCGCCTGCAGCGCCGCCACATCCAGCGCCAGCAGCGGCGCCAGCGCCGCCTGCACAGCATCGCCCACCGCGGCGATCGCCGCCTCAGGGTTGCGATGCGCGCCGCCGAGCGGCTCCGGCACCACCGCATCAATCAGCTTCAGCCGCTTGAGATCCTCGGCGGTGATCTTCAGCGCCTCTGCCGCGACGGCGGCATTGGCGGCGTCCTTCCACAGAATGGCGGCGCATCCTTCCGGCGATATCAGCGCATAGATGGAATGCTCCATCATCAACACGGTATCGCCGGCCGCCAGCGCGATGGCGCCGCCCGAGCCGCCTTCGCCAATGATGGTGGCCACCACCGGCACCGGCGTCTCCAGGCAGGCGGCGATCGAGCGGGCGATCGCCTCGGCCTGGCCGCGCGCCTCGGCATCGATGCCGGGAAAGGCGCCCGAAGTGTCCACGAAGGTCAGCACCGGCAGGCCGAACCGTCCGGCCAGATCCATCAGGCGGCGGGCCTTGCGATATCCCTCTGGCCGTACCATGCCGAAATTATGGGCAACCCGGCTTTCGGTGTCCCAGCCCTTCTCGGTGGCCAGCACCACCACCGAGCGGCCGCGAAACCGGCCGATCCCGCTCAGGATGGCGGCGTCTTCGGCGAAAGCCCGGTCGCCGGCCAGCGGCGTCCAGTCGGTGATCAGGCTTTGAATGTAATGCGTCGCCTTCGGCCGCTCGGGGTGGCGGGCCACCTGGGTCTTCTGCCAGGCGGTCAACTTCGCGTACGTGGCGCGAAGCTGACGATCAGCCTTCTCGGTCAGCTTGGCGACCTCGTCGGCGATGTTGAGGCCGCCGGCCTCGGACATCGTCCGCAGCTCTTCGATCTTGGTCTCGAGCTCGGCGATTGGCTTTTCAAAGTCGAGGAAATGGCGCATGGGCGTCCGTCTAGCACCCGACGCCGCGTTGGTCAGCCCCCACCCGAACCCGGAACGGCCAGCGGATGATGCGCTTCCACCAGGCGCTGCAGGCGTTCGGCGAGAACGTGGGTATAGATTTGCGTGGTGGCGATGTCGGCATGGCCGAGCAACAATTGCAGGCTGCGCAGATCCGCCCCGCGTGCGAGCATATGGCTGGCGAAGGAATGCCGCAGCACATGCGGCGACACGCGCGCCGGGTCGATGCCGGCATCCAGCGCCACGTGCTTCAGCGCCTGGCCGAAGCCCTGGCGGGTGAGCGCCCGGCGCGGGTCGCGGCCGGGGAACAGGGGGCCTTTGGTTCGCCCGGCGGCCAGCGCCGCCGCCGCGTCGCGCGCCGCGTCGGACAGCGGCACCAGGCGTTCCCTGCCGCCCTTGCCGCGCAGGATCAGCACCACCCCATCGCGCGGCAAGGCGGTGACCCTCAGCGCCAGCAGCTCCGACACCCGCAGCCCGGTGGCGTACAGGATCTCCAGCGCCGCCACCATCACCTCGGCCTGCCCGGGCGGGCGGGCAGCGGCGGCGGCCAGCAGGGCATCGACCTCGTGTTCGGACAGGTATTTCGGCAGACCGCGCGGCAGCTTCGGCGCATCCAGCAACTCGGTGGGGTCGTCCGTCCGCACCCCCTCGCGCATCAGGAACCGATGAAACCGGCGCAGCGCCGACAGCCGCCGCGCCGCGGTGCGCGCCGACAACCCGGCGGCCGACAGCGCAGCCAGGTAAGCGCGCACGGTCTCCACCCCGGCGCCGGCCAAGGCATGGCCGCGCTGCGCCGCGAACCCGGCGAAATCCTGCAGATCGGCCCGATAAGCCAGCAGGGTGTTGGCGGCGGCGTTGCGTTCGGCCGCCAGCATTTCGAGGAACGCCTCCAGATGGCGGTCCACCGGTCAGCCTAGCCTTGATGCGGGGCGAAATGGTCGTTCGGCAGGACTTTCTGGATCTGTTTCGGATGCACATCGGGCGGGAAAGCACCGAGTGCGAGCAGGCCCGCCGCCAGCAGCAGGCCGCCGATCACCACGACGAGGAGGAAGACGCTGCGCATGAACTCCGGTCCAGGTGGTGCCGACGCTATGCCCCGGCCGCCGCTGTGCTAGCCTTCACGCCCATGACACGCAACATCGCGATGAAAGAAACCGTGGACCTGAAGGAGAGTTGCCACCTGCCGGCCTGGATGGCGGGCCGCAGCATCGTGCTGGTGGGGCTGATGGGTGCGGGCAAAACCTCGATCGGCCGGCGCCTCGCGGCGCAACTCGGCCTGCCCTTCCGCGACGCCGATGCCGAGATCGAGCTGGCCGCCGGCTGCACCATCGCCGAATTGTTCGAACAATTCGGCGAACACGAGTTCCGCGACGGCGAGCGCCGGGTGATCCGCCGCCTGCTCGCCGGCGACCCGCTGGTGCTGGCCAGCGGCGGCGGCGCCTTCATGGATGCCGACACCCGCGCGACCGTTCGGCGCGAGGCGGTGAGCATCTGGCTGCGCTGCCGCCTGCCGGTACTGCTGCGCCGCGTCGCCGGCCGGGCCCACCGCCCGCTGCTGAACGGGCAGAACCCGGAGGAGGTGTTGCAGCGGCTGATGGCGGCCCGCCACCCGGTCTATGCCGAGGCCGACATCGTGGTGGACTGCAGCGACGACAGCCCCGATGCCACCACCACGCGGGTCCTGGACACGCTGCTGGAGTACCGCCCGCCGCGGCGCCTGTCGCTGTCGCTGTCGGCCAGCGCCTACGACGTGGTGGTGGGCGAGGGCCTGCTGGAACGCGCCGGCGCCCTGCTGGCGCCGGTGCTGCCGCAGAAGCGGGCCGTGGTGGTCACCGACGCCACGGTGGCGCCGTTGCACCTGCCCGCGCTGCTGCGCGGCCTGGAAGCGACATCGGTCGAAGCCCGCACCATCACGGTGGCGCCGGGCGAGACGTCGAAAAACCTGCGGACCTTTGGCGAGGTGGTCGATCAGTTGCTCGAAGGCGGCATCGAGCGGCGGACCTCGGTGATCGCCCTCGGCGGCGGGGTGGTGGGCGATCTGGCCGGGTTCGCCGCCGCCGCCACCCTGCGCGGCCTGCCCTTCGTGCAGGTGCCGACCACGCTGCTGTCCCAGGTGGATTCGTCCGTCGGCGGCAAAACCGGGATCAACACGCAGCACGGCAAGAACCTGCTGGGCGCCTTCCACCAGCCCCGCATGGTGCTGGCCGACACCGCCACGCTCGCCACCCTGCCGCCGCGCGAATTGCGGGCCGGCTATGCCGAAGTGGCCAAGGCCGGGCTGATCGGCAACCCGGCCTTCTTCGCCTGGTGCGAGGCCAACGGCGCCGCGGTGATCGCCGGCGACCACGAGGCCCAGGCCGAGGCGGTGTTGCGCGCGTGCGCCTTCAAGGCCCAGGTGGTGGGCGACGACGAGCGGGAAGAAAAACCCAGCGACGGGCGCGCCCTGCTCAACCTCGGCCACACGTTTGGCCACGCGCTGGAGGCCGAACTCGGCTACGGCACCATCCTGCATGGCGAAGCGGTGGCGGTGGGGCTCGGGCTGGCGTTCCGCCTGTCCGCGCGGCTGGGCCTGTGTGCCGAGGCCGACGCCGACCGGGTGATCGCCCATATCGAATCCGTGGGTCTGCCGGCGGACCTGGCGCAGCTGAACCGCCGCCTGTCCGCCGGGCGGCTGATCGGCCACATGCGCCGCGACAAGAAAATGCGCGACGGCAAACTGACTTTTGTCCTCGCCCGTGGCATCGGGCAGGCGTTCACCTGCGGCGAGGTGGCGACCGAGGCAGTGGAAGGGGTGCTGCGCGAGGCGGGATGCCTGGCGTGACGGCCGGGAGGCCCTCAACAGCAGGGGCAGAACGTAGCGGCGATGAGAAACTCCCGGTTGCCTTCGGGGCCGGTGATGGGGCTTTCGACGATGCCATGCACCTGCCAGCCGTCGAGCCCCGCCCACCAGGCGCGGATGCGGGCACAGACCGCCGCGTGCACGGCCGGGTCGCGCACCACGCCCCCCTTGCCGACCGCGGCCGGCCCCGCCTCGAATTGCGGCTTGATCAGCGCCACCGCCCAGGCGCCGGGGGCACACAGCGCCAACGGGGCGGGCAGCAGGGTGGACAGACCGATGAAGCTGGCGTCGCAGACCAGGGCGGTCGCAGGCTGGCCAATGGTGTCGGCGGCGAGGTAACGGGCATTGGTGCGCTCGTGTACCGCCACGCGCGGGTCGGAGCGCAGCTTCCAGGCAAGCTGACCATGGCCGACATCGACGGCATGCACCCGGGCGGCGCCGCGCGACAGCAGCACGTCGGTGAACCCGCCGGTGGAGGCGCCGATGTCGATGCAGATGCGGCCGGACGGGTCGAGGGCAAAATGGTCCAGCGCATGGACCAGCTTGAGGCCACCGCGAGAGACCCAGGGATGGTCCTGGCCACGCAACTCCAGCGGATGGTCTTCGCTGAGTTGCTGGCCGGGCTTGTCGATGCGGCGATCGCCGGAGAAGACCCGGCCCGCCAGGATGAGGGCCTGGGCGCGGGTGCGGGAGTCTACCAGGCCGCGATCAACCAGGAGTTGGTCGGCGCGGTGCTTCATCGGGGCCCGGCCGGGACCTCGCCCCCGCTCCCCACCAGGGGCCAAACCCCCCTGGACCCCTTAAGCCATGGGGCCACCGCCCCCTTGCGGGTCCAGGGCAGAGCCCTGGCCTTGCTTTCTTTACGCCGTGGCCGCAGCGACTTCGCGGCCAAGCGCATGCAGCACCGTCGCCACGATGTCACGCGCGGTCAGCCCAGCCTCGGCAAGTTGTTTTGTCTGGGTGTCCTGGTCAATGAACCGGTCCGGCAGCACCATCGGCCGCACCCGGACACCGCGATCCAGCAGACCCTTCCAGGCCAGATGGTGCAATACGGCAGCGCCGAAGCCGCCCGCGCTGCCCTCCTCGATGGTCACCAGCACCTCATGGTGGCGCGCCAGTTGCTCGATCAGCGCGGTGTCCAGCGGCTTGGCGAAGCGGGCGTCCACCACCGTCGCCGGCAGGCCCTTCTGCGCCAGGTCTTCCGCCGCCAGCAGCGCATCGTGCAGCCGCGGGCCGAGCGCCAGCAGCGCCACTTTCCCCCCCTCGCGCAGCACACGACCGCGGCCGATCGGCAGCACCTCGCCGCGGTCCGGCAGCGCCAGCCCGAGGCCCTCGCCGCGCGGGTAACGGAAGGCGCTCGGGCGGTCGTCGATGGCGGCGGCGGTCGCCACCGCGTGCATCAGCTCCACCTCATCGGAAGGCGCCATGACCACGATGCCGGGCAGGCAGCCGAGATAGGCGAGATCGAAACTGCCGGCATGGGTGGCCCCGTCGGCGCCGACCAGACCGGCGCGGTCCATGGCGAAGCGCACCGGCAGACCCTGCAGCACCACGTCGTGCACCACCTGATCATAGGCGCGTTGCAGGAAGGTGGAATAAATCGCGCAGAACGGCTTGATGCCCTCGGTGGCCAGGCCGGCGGCGAACGTCACGGCGTGCTGCTCGGCGATGCCCACGTCGAAGCAGCGATCCGGAAACCGCTTGGCGAAGGCGTCCAGTCCGGTGCCGGACGGCATTGCCGCGGTGATGGCGACGATGTCGGGGTCGGCCTCGGCCTCGGCGATCAGCGCACTGCCGAATACTTTGGTGTAGCTCGGCGCCCCTGGCGGGGTTTTGGCCTGCTCGCCGGTCACCACGTTGAAGCGGCTGACGGCGTGCAGCTTGTCGGCGCTTTCCTCGGCCGGGCCGTAGCCCTTGCCCTTCTGGGTAATGGCATGCACCAGGATCGGGCCGCCATCCGCATCGCGCACGTTGCGCAGCACCGGCAGCAAATGGTCGAGATTATGCCCGTCGATCGGGCCGACGTAATAAAAGCCCAACTCCTCGAACAGCGTGCCGCCGCCGGTGAGAAAGCCGCGGGCGAACTCCTCGGCCCGCTTGGCCGACCGCTCGATGCCGCGGGGGAAGCGGCGGGCCATTTTCACCGCCGCCTCGCGCAGGTTGAGGAAGCTGCGCGACGACAGCAGGCGCGACAGATAGGCGCTCATCGCCCCCACCGGGCGCGAGATCGACATGTCGTTGTCGTTGAGGATAACCACCAGCCGCGAACGCAGAACCCCGGCGTTGTTCATCGCCTCGTAGGCCATGCCGGCGCTCATCGAGCCGTCGCCGATCACCGCGATCACGTGACGGTCGTCGGCAATGCCCCGCGCCGCCTTGAGGTCGCGCGCCACCGCCATGCCGAGCCCGGCCGAAATCGAGGTGCTGCTGTGCGCCGCGCCGAACGGGTCGTAGTCGCTCTCGGAGCGCTTGGTGAAGCCGGACAGGCCGCCGCCCTGGCGCAACGTGCGGATGCGGTCGCGCCGTCCGGTGAGGATTTTATGCGGGTAGCACTGGTGGCCGACATCCCAGATCAGCCGGTCATACGGGGTGTCGAAGATGGCGTGGATCGCCACCGTCAGTTCCACCACCCCCAGGCTCGCGCCCAGATGCCCGCCGGTGATCGAGACCGCGTCGAGCGTCTCCGCCCGCAACTCGTCGGCGATCTGCTTGAGCTGTTCGGCGGAGAAGTTGCGCAGGTCCGCGGGGTATCGCACGCGATCCAGCATCGGAGTGGCGGGCATCGGGGTGGCGGGCATCGGGGTAGCGGGGGGGGCTGATCCACTCATTTCTTCGGTCCTCACGTCCGGCTCAATTGCGCCGCGAAACCACGTATCCGGCCAGGTCCCGCAGCAGACCGGCCTTGGCACCGAAACTCTCCAGATGCCGGGCGGCCTGGTCCGCCAGTGCCTCGGCCTGGGCGCGTGCCCGCTCCACCCCCAGAACGGACACCAGGGTCGCCTTGCCGGCCGCCTCGTCCTTACCGGCCGTCTTACCAGTCTCCTCCGTTGTCCCGGTGGCGTCCAGCAGATCGTCGGCAATCTGAAACGCGGCGCCGAGGTCGCGCCCGTAGGCGGCGAGCAGGTGGCGCTGGGCGGAAGGCGCGCGGCCGAGGATCGCACCGGCCTCGGCGCTGACCTGAATCAGCCGCCCGGTTTTCAGCGCGTGCAGCCGGGTGATCTGCTCGGCATTGAGCGTCTGGCCCTCGCTGACCATGTCGATCATCTGCCCGCCCACCATGCCGCGCGCGCCGGCGGCCAGCGCCAGCGCGGCCACCAGTTCGCAGCGGGCTTCCGGGTTGGAATGCGTGTCGGCCTCCGCCAGCACCTCGAAGGCGCGGGTCTGCAATGCGTCGCCGGCGAGGATGGCGGTGGCCTCGTCGAAGGCGCGGTGGCAGGAGGGCTTGCCGCGCCGCAGGTCGTCGTCGTCCATGGCGGGCAAATCGTCGTGCACCAGCGAATAGGCGTGCACCATCTCGATGGCGGCGCCGACCCGGGCGGCGCAGCGGCGGTCAACCCCGAACAGCGCCGCCGTCTCCATCGCCAGGAAGGCGCGCAGGCGCTTGCCGCCGCTGAGGCTGGCGTAGCGCATCGCCTCGATCAGACGGGCCTCGGCGCCCTCCACCGGCGGCAGCAGGTCTTGCAGCGCGGCCTCCACCTCGGCGGCGATGCGCGCCAGGGCTGCGGCCAGAGGGGTGGCGGGTGGCAATGCGGTCATGGGGCGTCTGTCCTGAATTCAGTCGGTCGGCCGCAGCGCCACCGAGCCATCAGCGGCGGCGACGATGGCCTGCACGCGGGCCTCGGCCTCGGCGAGCTTGGCTTCGCAATGGGCGCGCAGGCGGGCGCCGCGCTCATAGGCGCCGATGGCGTCTTCCAGCTTCTGCTGGCCGCCCTCCAGACCGCGCACGATTTTTTCGAGCTCGGCGAGCGCATCCTCGAAGGACAGGGAGATCACCGCCGGGTCAACCGGCCCCGCGCCGGGAATGGCTGCGCCGGCCGGAGCCGCAGTGGGTGGTGTCTGCCGGGCGGCAGGCATGCTCGGGCTCCTGAAAGTCGCTACCGTCACCGAAGTGCCGCGTTCGTAGCCCGGCGGGCGGCCGCCGCCAAGCCCACAGGTAACATACTATGTCAACCGTGCAACAGCGCCCGGACATGCGCCGCGCTGCAGGCGGCCAGGGCATCAAGGTCGTAGCCGCCCTCCAGCAGCGACACCAGCCGGCCGCCGCAATGCCGGCGCGCGGCCGCCAGCAGCCGCTCGGTGACCCAGCGGAAATCGCCGGTCTCGAGCCGCAACTGGGCGAGCGGGTCGAGCTTGTGGGCATCGAACCCGGCGGAGACGATCAGCAGCTCCGGGGCGAAGGCGTCGAGCCTGGGCAGGATGATGTGGTCCCAGGCGTCGCGGAAATCGGCGCCGTTGCTGCCCGGGGCGAGCGGGACATTGAGGACGTTGTCGGCGCTGCCGTGCTCCTCGACGGTGCCGGTGCCGGGGAAGCAGGGGAACTGGTGGCTGGAGGCGTAGAACAGCCCGGGATCGGGGCCGAAAATATCCTGCGTGCCGTTGCCGTGATGCACGTCGAAATCCACCACCGCCACGCGTTTCAGCCCCCAGCGCACCTGCGCGTGGCGGGCGGCGATGGCGGCGTTGGAGAACAGGCAGAACCCCATCGGGCGGGAGCGCTCGGCATGGTGGCCAGGCGGGCGGACGGCGGCGAAGGCGGTGCGGGCCCAGCCCTCCATCACCGCATCGACGCCATGCACGCCGCCGCCGGCGGCGCGCAGGGCGGCCTCGGCGCTGCCGGCGCTCATCAGCGTGTCGTTGTCCAGCGGCACCTGGTCGCCCGGCTCGGGACGGATGCCCAGGATGGCCGCCACGTAATCCGCGGGATGGACGCGAATGAGCTGCTCCTCGGTCGCGGCGGGGGCGACTTCGCGCAGCAGCGGCAGGAATTCCTCCGCCTCCAGGGCGCGCAGGACGGCGCGCAAACGGTCGGCGCTTTCCGGATGCCAGGGGCCGGTATCGTGCTCGAGGCACGCGGGGTGGGTGATCAGGGCAACCGACACGGACGTTTCCTCGGCATCAGTCCGCTTTTCTGCGGATCACGAAGCTGAATACCCCTCCCTCGTCGCTATAGGCCAGCAGGGCATGGCCGGTTTCGCGGCAGAAGGCCTGGAAGTCCGCGACCGCCGCCCGGTCGGTGGCGAGCACGCGCAGACGGGCCCCGGGAGCGAGACTGCGCAGGGCGCGGTTGGCACGCAGCACCGGCAGCGGACAGCTCATGTTTTTCACGTCGAGGACGGTTTCGCTCATGGCGCCATCCTGCGCGGGTGGCGCGGGGCGGGCAAGATGGCGATCGGAGGAAGATAAGCAAGGCCAGGGGCTCTGCCCCTGGACCCCGCCAAGGGCCGAGAGGCCCTTGGAACCCATGACTTTTAGGCAGTTGTTCTACGAGGGGCTGGGTGGGCGGTGAACCGGTTCCCCTTCTCACCCCCCCTCGTAGAACAACTGCTTAAGGTGCGGGGTCCAGGGGGCCACCGCAGCCGTAGGGCGGATAAGCGCAGCGTCATCCGCCAACGCAAGCCGCTATCTGCACAGGCATTTCCGGATCGGGCGGGATGCCGCGACGTGTCACCACCGCTCCGCCGCTTCCTGAATCTCGTTGCCGACACAGAGGAAAGCGCCAGTTGCGACAGCGGGTGCCGCTTCGCTCATCCACCCGGAATGAACCGCAACTCTCCACCCACTCCCGCCTTCCGGCACCCGCCCGGAAGAGTCCGTTTCGAAGGCCATGGTCGTGACGGTTAAATGACAGCCTTTGGCGCAGCCCCGACATCGCGCCAGCCTCCAACCCCCCTTCCCTTCCGGCTCCTCGCATCAAGCCCCCCCAACCCCGCCCCATCCTTCGGCGTGGACAGCCTTGGAATCATCCTCCGCACCCTCGCCGCCCTCATCGCCCGCCGCTTCCTGAACCATCCGCTGCACGCCACCCTCACCATCCCGCTGTGGCAGCACCTCACCCGCGCGGCCTCCCGCCTCGACCGCCTGCGCGCCCAATTGGAGTGACGCGGATAGCCCCAGGTGATCTTCGGGGCCTGTGCCATGTCGACCAGGGCTTCGCTCCTGGGGGGCGCCCTCCTTCCCGCAATCGTGACTGCGCCGAACGCTCACGCCCGCCGTCGGCGGCGTGGTATACGAACCAGGGAGCCGGGGCATCGCATGTGACGTCGCCACATGCGATGGGGTTTGGGGCGTAATCCACTGGTGCAAATGCTGTTTGCCCTGGTCCTGATGGGCCTGCCCATGTTTGCGGCCGCCGACGCCGGCCCGGCAATCGCCCCGCCCGACCGGGTCCAGCAAATCGCCGGCGCCGGTGCAAGCTTCCCCGCGCCGGTCTACGCGAAATGGGCAGAAGCGGCGCATGCCGCCCTCGGCATCGAAGTGACCTATCAGCCGGTCGGCTCCGGCGCCGGCCAGGACCAGATCATCCGCCGCAACGTCGATTTCGGCGGGTCCGACGCGCCGATGGACGACGTTCAGCTGTCGGGCGCCAACCTGCTGCAGTTTCCGACCGTCATCGCCGCCGTGGTGGTGATTGTGAATCTGCCGCACGTGCGCGAAGGCGAGCTCAAATTGACCGGCGAGACATTGGCCGACATCTTCGCTGGCAAAATCCGGAAATGGAACGATCCGCGCCTCGCAGAGGTGAACCCCGATATCACCCTGCCGAACCTGCCCATCGCGCCGGTGCACCGCTATGAACCCTCCGGCACGTCCTTCGTGTTCACGTCCTATCTCTCCGCGGTCAGCCCGGACTGGAAGAGCGGCGTGGGCGCGGGCACCAAGGTGAACTGGCCCGTCGGCGAAGGCGCCAGAGGCAGCGATGGAGTGGCCAGCACGGTCAGCATTGTCCGCGGCGGCATCGGTTATGTCGAGAACACCTTCGCCACGGCAAACCACCTGATCACCGCGCAGCTGCGCAACGCGGCGGGCGCGTTCGTCAAGCCGAACACCGCAAGCTTCGCCGCCGCCGCCGCGTCGGCCAACTGGCATGCAGCCAACTTTGCCGTCAGCCTCGTCGACACCGGCGGCGCGGCAAGCTGGCCGATCGTCACCGCCACTTTCATCCTGCTGCCGAAGGACCCGAAGGATTCGGCTCGCAGCGCCGCGGTGATGCGGTTTTTCGACTGGGCCTACAGAAGCGGCGGCGCGGCCGCAGAGCAGCTCGATTATATCCCGCTGCCCGCTTCCGTGCAGGAGCGCGTGCGCGCGGCCTGGCGCAGCCAGGTACTGGCCAATGGCAAGCCTCTCTACCGCTAGCCCAAACTGGCGGCTGCGTGACAAACTGCGCCGGCCGCGGCGCGGGCAGGAAAGGATGCCTGATGCCGGATAGCCAGCAGCAGCAGCAGCAGCAGGAGACCGGCTCCTCGCTGCGGGGTTGGCGCAAGCGGCGCACGTGGATCATCGCGACCGTTCTGCTGATCGTGCTCGTCGCCGGAGGTCTTCTGGCCCGACACCTGGCCATGCAGCCGAGCCCTGTCCACATCGCCTATGCCACGTCCCTGACAGGGCTGGTCGCCAGTACGGGCGCCGAAGGGCTCGCCGCCACGGAACTTTACGTCGACGAAGTCAACCGCAGCGGCGGCGTGGACGGCCACAAGGTCGTGCTCGACGTGTTCGACGACCGCAGCTCCGCCCAGGGGGCGCTCGCCAACGCGCCGGCGATCGTCGGGGGGCCGGCCCTCGCCGTGCTCGGGCATTTGCTCAGCAGCGCCTCGGTCGCCGCCGGGGCCGCCTACCAGGCCGCCCGAATGCCGGCGCTCACCGGCGTCTCGACGGCCGACGAAGTGACGATCGGCAATCCCTGGTATTTCCGGGCGCAGACGCCGAACACAGTCCAGGGCCAGTGGCTGGCCTATTATATCCGCAATATTCTGCAGGGCCGCAGCTCCCTGTTCGCACGCGCCGCCGACATCGACCTGGTGGCCTCGAAGGATGCGTTCGGTCAGAGCTTCGCCCGCGGCTACGTCACCGGCAGCGAAGGCCACCCGCCCAAGATCTGGACGTTCGACAACGATGCGCAGGCGGCTGAGGCGTCTGCCGGACAGATCGCGGAGTCCCTGGCGCAGGAGCCGGAGCCGCGCATCATCGTGCTGGGCGTCTCGGTCGACCACTCGCCCGATCTGGTGAAGGCAATCCGGCGACGCGGCATCCGGACCATCCTCGTTGCGATCGCCGCCGGATCAGACGACTATCTGCAGCGATTCGAAAACGAGCCGGAAGAACACGACACGCCCGGCTTCTTCACCGACAACCTCTATACCACCGGGTCAGTGATCTTCGACACGATCGGCTCCCTGGGCCAGGACTTCGCCGAACACTTCACCGCCGCGACTGGCAAGCGGCCGAGCTGGGTTGCCGCGCATAGCAACGACGCGGCGCGGTTGCTGATAGAGGCGCTGCGCCGCGCGCACATCACCGCCACCCCGGACAGCAAGGCACGGGACCGCGAGAAAATCCGTGACGCGCTGGCCAGCATCGACAGCCCCGCGCACGCCGTGCCAGGGCTTGATGGGCCGCTCTATTTTAACGCCGATCGGAACGCGCCGCGCTCGCTGCGGTTCGGCTCCTTCGATCGCGGGCGGCTGGTCAGCGCGCCGCTGCAGCTGGTCACGGTGCAGAACCCGGAGCTGATCGATTTGCCGGCTGAGCTGCGCGCCGGGCACATCGTCAACATCGGCAACCGGTTCTACTGGCTGCAGCGGGTGGTCTATGCCGGTATCGACATCGCCCGGCTCGGCGGCATCGACATCAAGGGCGGCACCTTCAGCGCCGATTTCTACGTGTGGATGCGTTATGGCGGCGACGACGACTCGCCGACGCATATTGAATTCCCCGGCCTGATCCGCGGCAGCTTCGATCCGGCGCACCCGGCCGAGAGCGGCCGGGAAGATGATCTCCATTACCGGCTGTGGCGCGTTTCCGGCGACTTCAAGGCGGATTTCGACCTGCACGATTTTCCGTTCGACTCGCAGTCGCTGGTCGTGCGATTCCAGAACCATGAGGCGCCGCGCCAGCAGGTCGCCTACGTGATCGACACCTTCGGCTTGCATCTGCACCGCCCTGACCCCGCTCCCCTCGATACCCGCAGCGCCTTCCGGAACCTGCAGCTGTGGCATGTGACCGACCTGCTCTACTTCGTCGATGCCTTCTCGATCAGTTCGACTCAGGGCAAGACCGCGTTTTTTGACACTGACAACCGTAACGAATATGGCGGCTTCGACACCGCGGTGGTGGTGCGCCGCGACGCCGTTACCTTCATGGTCAAGACGCTGGTGCCGCTGTTCCTGCTTGTGCTGGTGATCTTCGCCACGATGTTCTTTCCGCAAACGCTGGCAAAAGAGCGCGCCGTGGTCCCGGTCACCGGCATCCTGACCAGCGCGGTGCTGCTCATTTCGATTACCAACCAATTGCCGGCCCTCGGATACTCCGTCGCTCTCGAATATATATTCTATGTTTTTTTCGGGCTTTGTCTGATGGCGATGATCGCTGGCCTGCTCTCGGAGCTTTTCCGCCACAAGACCTACCACGGCCGCGTCATCGCGGTGGACCTGTTCGCCCGCTGCGCCTATGTCGCCGTGGTGCTGGCGACTATCCTGGTCTTCGTCTGGATGTACGCGCTGGGGTAAAGCAGCGGCAGAACCGCGCCACGCCGCGGTCTTGGCGGCCCGCCCGCCTTCTTTAACTCCCTTGCTATCCGTTCCCCGCTTGTGCTAGGAATTTAATCCATGCACGCCACGCCATGCCCCGTCCCCCCCAACCTCGCCCCAGCCTTCGGCGGGGCCGGCTTCGGCGTCATCCTCCGCACCCTCGCCGCCCTCATCGCCCGCCGCTTCCTCAATCATCCGCTGCACGCCGCCCTCATCATCCCGCTGTGGCGGCACCTCACCCGCGCGGCCGCCCGCCTCGACCGCCTGATCGCCCGCCTCGCCGCCGGCCCCCTGCCGCCGCCGCGGCCCCGCGCCCGCAACCACAGCGGCCCAAGGCACCGCTCACCCTTTCCCACCACCAGCGCCTGGCTGATCCGTGCCCTCGGCACCGAGGCCGCCGCCTGCGCCGCCCAACTGCAGGCGCTGCTGGCCGATCCCGCCGCCGCCGACCTGCTCGCCTGCACCGCCGCCCGCCGCACCCTCGCCCCGATCCGCCGCATGCTCGGCCTGCCGCCCGCGCACCCGCCCCGCCCCATCACCCCCGCACCCGCCGCCCCCGCATCCCCAGCAACGCCCCCCGCCGCGCCGCGCCGGCCGGACCCGATCCCGCACCAGTCCACAATCGACCCGCGTCCCACCGCAAGCCGCCGTCCCTGGTGGTTGCCGCCGCCCCGCCTGCGCTCCGGCTGATCCAGCCTCATGCCAGCAACCGGCAACGTCCTGCCGCCGCTCACCCGCCGCGCTCGCCGGCATCGGATGGCTTGTCCTCACCCTCTTGCGCATCCGCCCGCCCCCGCGCCTGCTGCTTGCGCCGGCGCAAATTCTCGCGCAGCGCCGCCGCCTCGCGGGCGCGGCGCTCCTCCGCTGCCGCCAGGGCACGCGGCGTCTGCGCGGGCTTCGGCGGCGACCGCTCCGCCATCCCCCCTACCCCGCCACCGCGTCGGCCATGATCTGCTGCGCCTCGTCCAGGATGCGCTGCAGATGCGCGGCATTGCGGAAACTCTCCGCATACAGCTTCACGATGTCCTCGGTGCCGGACGGGCGGGCGACGAACCAGCCATGCGCGGAGGCCACTTTCAGCCCGCCGATCGGCGCCCCGTTGCCGGGCGCATGGGTCAACCGCTCCAGGATCGGCTCGCCCGCGAGCGTGGCGCTGCGCACGGCGTCGGCCGAGAGCTTCTGCAACTGCGCCTTCCGCGCCGGCGTCGCCGGCGTGTCGATGCGGGTGTAGTGCGCGGTGCCGAGCTCCCGCGTCAGCGCCAGGTAGTGCTCGCCGGGGTCGCGGCCGGTGCGGGCGGTGATTTCGGCGGCCAGCAGGTTCAGCAGCGGCCCGTCCTTGTCGGTGGTCCACACCGTGCCGTCCAGGCGCAGGAAACTCGCACCCGCGCTTTCCTCGCCGCCGAAGCAGAACGAGCCGTCGAACAACCCGGGGGCGAACCATTTGAAACCCACCGGCACCTCCGACAAATGCCGGCCGTGCCGCGCCACCACCCGGTCGATGATGCCGCTGCTCACCACCGTCTTGCCGATCACCGACTGCGCCGGCCAGTGCGGCCGGCAGGTCAGCAGATAGTCGATGGCCACCGCCAGATAATGGTTGGGGTTCATCAGCCCGGCCGAGCGGGTGACGATGCCGTGCCGGTCGGCGTCCGGGTCGTTGGCGAATGCAAGGTCGAACCGGTCCTTCAACCCGATCAGACCGGCCATGGCATAAGGGCTGGAGCAGTCCATGCGGATGCGCCCGTCATGGTCCAGCGTCATAAAGGCGAACCGCGGATCGAGGCTGTCGTTCACCTCCGTGAGGTCGAGCCCGTAGGTCTCGGCGATCGGCTGCCAGGTACGGCAAGGAGGCGCCGCCGAGCGGATCGACGCCCAGCCGCAGGCCGGCGCTGCGGATGGCGTCCATGTCCACCACGTGGCGCAGGTCGTCCACATAAGGACGAACGAAATCCTCCTGGCGTGTGGTGTCCGCCGCCAGCGCGGCTTGCAACCCGAACCGCCGCACCCCCCGGTTGGCCTCGGCCAGCAGGGCATTGGCGCGGTCCTGCACCCAGCCTGTCACGTCGGTATCGGCCGGCCCGCCGTTCGGCGGGTTATACTTGAAGCCGCCATCCTCCGGCGGATTGTGCGACGGGGTGATCAGGATGCCGTCGGCGAGACCGGTGGTGCGGCCGCGGTTGTGCACCAGGATGGCGCGCGAAACGACCGGCGTGGGAGTTATTCCGTCATCGCGCTGGATCAGCGTGGTGACGCCGTTGGCCGCCAGCACCTCCAGCGCGGTCCGCTGCGCGACGGCGGACAAAGCGTGCGAGTTGCGGCCCATGAACAGCGGACCGTCGATGCCGCGGGCGCGGCGGTGCTCGCAAATGGCCTGGGTGATGGCGAGGATATGCGCCTCGGTGAACGAGCCGTTCAGCGAACCGCCGCGGTGGCCGCTGGTGCCGAACTGCACGCGCTGGGTAGGGTCGGCCGGATCGGGAATGGTGTCGTAATAGGCCGCCTCCAGCCGGGCGAGGTCGACCAGCAGGTCGGGCGGTGCCGGCTTGCCGGCCAGCGGTGAGACTGCCATCGGTTCCGTCCTCCGTCGCGCGGCCAGGACGATACCCGGAGTGGGCCGGCGTGCCAAAGCGGCACGGGCCAGGAGAGATCGCTGGCTTTGGTTCCGCGCGGGCGGTTGGGGGTTGCGCCGCTGCGCCCATCTCGCTAGGTAATCCGCCGCTTCCGCCTGCGGCGCTGTTGTAGCTCAGTGGTAGAGCACTCCCTTGGTAAGGGAGAGGTCGAGAGTTCAATCCTCTCCAACAGCACCATCCTAAGGCGCGGCATTCCTGGAATTTTTGAACGCCGCCGCCCCTCCCGGTTCACCGTCAGCCATCCGAATGCGCCCAAATCGAAGTCGGCGCCACTCACCGGGCCGCGCGCCACCGCTGCACGAATTCCGCGAGTTCCGCCTTGTTCAGGTCGGAGACGGCCCAGAAAACCATGTCGTCCTGAGACCACCGCACCACATTGTAGCCGCTGCGTTCTCCGCTTCCCGGCGACGGGTCAAGGCCGCTCAGGCGTGGCCAGACATAAAGATCGATCACATGCTGGGCGCGGCGGTAGGCAAGCGCCGCGACGGGCCGTCCGGCCAGATAGTCCAGCCGTCCGCCGACGAGCGGGAAACCTTGCACCGCCAGATCCTTGACCGGCGGCGCATAGTCCAGCCTGCCATCGAACCAGGGCTTGACCGTATGCTGATCGGTCGAGGCCACATCCATCAGATGGCCCGGTTGCAAGGCACGAATATGACTGGCGACCACCGAATCCGTCATGTCGCCGCCGCGCGGCAGGACAACGACCAGCACGAGCGTCGCCGCTAGAGCGAGTCCGGCCCCGAACGGAAGCAGCCGGTCCATCCAGCGTCCCGGCGCCTGGAACCAAGAATTTCGCGCCGCCGGCCGCAGCGCCGCCGCCGGGGTCGCGGCAGACGTGACGATCGCGGCTTCAATCGCCTGCCGCAACCCGGCCGGGGCGGGGTAATACGGCGCCTCGGTGCGCAGCCGGGCCGACAAACTCGCCATCTCCGTCTGCGCCGCCGCACACGCCGGGCAGACTGCCACATGCGCGGCAACCCGGGCGGTCGCGCCCACGTCCAGTTCGCCGTCGAAGTCGGCCTGCAGCAGGAATTCCATGTCCGCGCAGCGATCCGTCGTCATCGGAAGCTCCCCGCGGCCTGATACCGCATCAGCGCTTGTCGCGCGCGCCAAAGTCGTGACATGACCGTCCCGATCGGGACTTGGGTGATCCGGGCGATATCCTTGTAGGACAGCTGTTCCAGCTCGCACAGCACGAGACACTCCCGCAGCTCAACGGGCAAGGCGCCCAGCGCCGCGTCCAGCCGCGCCAGGTCCTGACGCTGCGCCAGCGCCGCTTCAGGACCCGGGCCGGGATCCGGCACATCCATGCCGGCGCCCTCGCTGTCAGCGGTGCCGCTGCCAAGCGACACCTCGGCGCCCGCGCGCCGCGATTTGAGGGCGGAATAGGCGGTGTTGCGGACGATCCGCAGCAGCCAGGCGCGTTCCTCTTCACCACGGAACGATTTGAAATATTGCAGGGCGCGCAGCACCGCATCCTGCACGATATCCTCGGCCGCCGACTTGTCGCGCACCAGCCACAGCGCGAGGTTGTACGCGGCGTCGAGATGCGGCAGGATGGCCCGCTCGAATGTCGGCGTGGGCGGCGCAGCGCCGTTCATTTGTACACCTTGCGGTGGGCAAATCGCATGTGATGGGGCACGGCATTCCTCCGGCGGCCGCCACCGCCTGGACCAGGGGCGATGGCGGGAGTGTACCACCCGCCGGGCGGTCGCGGGCCACACAACGATGCCACCTGTCTTACGCGCTGACCGGACCGGCTTGCGGCGGCATGCGCCGCCGGCGCTGCCCCAGAATGGCAGTGAGCGTATCGTCGCCGCGCCAGAAATGGTGATAGAGTGCGGCCGAGGCATGCAGCGCGATCAGAGCGAGCAATGCAAACCCGATCGCATGGTGCGCCTCCAGAAGCTGCCGCGCGAGCGCCCGGTCCTGGCCGATCAGCGCCGGCAGAAAACGAAGGAAAAACCAGTCCACCCGATCGCCCCGCGCATTGGTCTGCAGCAGTCCGAGGACCGGCTGCATCAGCAACAACAGATAGAGCGCGTATTCACTCCCGCGTGCCGCGATCCGCATCTTGCGTGGCATGGCGGCGGGCCAGTCGGGCAGACGCGTGAGCTGGCGCCAGCCGAGCCGGAGCAGCGTCACCACCCACACCGTCACGCCGAACGAGCGATGCAACTGCGTGAGCATCACGACCTGCGCCTTCGACGAGGCCAAATCGATCGAGAAAGCAAGCGCGAAGATCACTGCGATCAGCAGCAGCGTCAGCCAGTGCAGAAAGCGCATGGCCGGGTCGAACACGCGCGACCCGGTATCGTCATCGGTCTGCCGGATTCTTGCATCATCCGTTCGCAGCCGGTCCCATGCTATGACGTCGTTGTGCTCTTTGCATGGCGTGGGGGACGTACCCGCCCCGGTGATGACCGGACTCACTTCACCACCACCGTTCCCTGCATCCGCGGATGCAGGGAGCAGAAGTAATGATATGTCCCGGGCTTCGAAAACACGTGGGAGAAGGCTTCGCCGGTATCGAGTGCCGGCGATTTGAATTCGCGCGGCTGTCCGGCGTCGGTGACGGTGTGTGGAATATCGTCCTGGTTCGCCCAGGTGACTTTCGTTCCTGCTGCCACCGTGATCTGCGCTCCCGAAAACGCAAAGTTGTCGATGTTCACCGTCGCATCCTGTTCCGGTGCAGCCAGAATCGCCCCGCTGGCCAGAACAACCGCGCTCAGCACGGCGCCCGTCAGCACGCTGGTCAGTCGTCGCATGATGCCCTCCTGTCTGCCGGGGCCGGTCAGGCCGCGAGCCTGGTATCGACAATCGCCAGATGGGCGTTGCCCTGAACGTGCCGGACGTTGGTGACACCCAGAAGCGACCGCAGCTTTCCGGGTGGAACATCCTTGATCGGGCCCGGACCCGGCGCAGTGCCGGGTGCGGGCTGCGGGAAGGCCGTCGACAGCGCGGTGTGGAACGCCACGTTGCCCTCGACCTTCTGCATGGTCTGGTGGATGTGCCCATTGAGCACGGTGACCGAGCCGAAGCGTCTGAGATAGGACAGCGCCTGCGCGCCGTCGTCGGTGCCCCAGCCCCAGTCCTGATAGACCGTCCAGAGCGGGATATGCGCGAACACAACGATCGGCTGGCTGGCCGGGCGCCCGTGCAGGTCCTTGTCCAGCCACTCGAGCTGCTCAGGCCCCAGATTGCCCAGACCGCCGGCCTTGAGGTTCTGCACATTGTTCAAACCGACAAAATGCACGCCCTGCTGATCGAAGCTGTAGTAGCCCTTGCCGGCCCCCGTGGTGAATCGCTCGAAGAAGGCAGCGCCGTCCTCATCCAGAACGTCGTGCTCGCCCGGCACATAATGCGTCTCGAGCCCGGCGCCGCGGATGATCTGCTCCGCCGTGTCGAACTGGCCGGGGCGCGACAGATGGCTGACGTCGCCCGTATGCAGCAGCAGCGAGGACGTGCCTTTGAGTTTGCTTACAAGTTCGATCGCCTCGCGCAGCGTGCCGGCCGTATCCGCGTTCGGCGCATTGGCGAAACCGATATGGCTGTCGCTGATCTGCACGAAGCTGAGCTCGCCGCCCGCCGGGGTCGCGGCCATCGCGCTGGCGCCGAGCAGCGCCGAGCGAGGCACGCCGCCGCTGACGGTCCACAGCACGCCGGTGCCCGCCCAGAGCATGCATCTCAGGAAACCCCGGCGGTCCGCGCCTTCGCTATCCTCGACCTGGTTTGACGCATTCATGGCGATCCCCTCTGGTTTGCTGCCACTGCATTGACCGGGGCCGCGAGCATTTTATTCGCCGGCGCCTGGAATTTTCGCCGTCTTGGGCCGGTGCGCCTGACGTGAACCCCACGCACCCGCCCGGGGGGCTCAACGGCACCCTCTGGCGGTCGCCGCCTCGCGGTCCGGAATGGCCAGGCGCGACCGCTTCTTGATGCGGTCGCCCACGGCGCCACCCTCCTTGCGCTCCCTGGCTCGGCTGCGAGGGGTCGTTTCTTCGTCCCGGCCCGAGGATCCCAGCCCGCCCGCGCGCAGGCGGCGTCAAGGATGGCCGGAGGCCAGCGTGCAGCGTCCGGGACGGTCGGGGGACCGGAGAGTTCCTGAAGGACGACGCCTGGGCGGTGCGCGACCGACACGGCATAGACCGGCGCGCACACGCTTCCGTCTGCTACGATTTCATGATACCCGCGATGCATGAGCACCACATCGGACGGCAACATATACTTCTTCGTTCACGTTGAAGGCGAACAGCTGAAGTTCGGCGTCCCGACCGCCATGGCACAGAATATCGCTAAGTCGACCAAAAAGGGCATCACCAAGAAGGTCAGCCTCACGACAGCCATTGCGAACGGCGAGAAGGCCATCGTCGATGCATTCCGCATGGGGCTGCATCGGAAGCCGAAAGCCAGCAAGAAGATCGCGCCCGTCATCATTTCGTGCTGTCTGCTCTCCAAAGAGGCTCTGGAGAAGCCGAATGCAGGCGGGTTCATTCTTGAGATCTCCCACAGCACATTGCCGTCATGGTCAACGGACGCGAACGGACCGGTCCCGGACGACCCTTCCGGGAGCAAGCCGGCGACGTACGCCCACTACAGGGCCGTGGCGGGGAGAGACGAAATCGATGCCGTCATGGCGCCGCGCCATGCGGAGGCCACAGGGTAACAGCGGCGAAGCGCCCCCCCTCGCCTTTGCTCAGGCACCCCGCCTCCGCTCAGGCGTGCAGCCCGGGCGCCTCCTGTCCGGTCCGGGCGACGTATTCCGTGTAGCCACCGTCATACTGATGGATGCCCGCGGGCGTCAGCTCCAGCACCCGGTTGGACAGCGCAGCCAGGAAATGCCGATCGTGGGAGACGAACAGCATCGTACCCTCGTATTGCGCCAAGGCAGCAATCAGCATCTCCTTGGTCGCCATGTCGAGGTGGTTGGTCGGTTCGTCCAGCACCAGAAATTTCGGAGGGTCGAACAGCATCAAAGCCATCACCAGCCGCGCTTTTTCGCCGCCCGAGAGCACGCGGCAACGCTTGTCGATCTCGTCGCCGGAGAAGCCGAAGGCGCCCGCAAGACTACGCAATGAACCCTGGCTGGCATGCGGGAAGGCGGCGTCCAGCGTCTCGAACACGGTGCTTTCGCCATCCAGCACTTCCATGGCGTGCTGGGCGAAATAGCCGATCTTCACGCTGCCGCCCACGGTCACGGAGCCCGCATCCGGTTGGGTCGTGCCCGTCACCAGTTTCAGCAGCGTTGATTTCCCCGCGCCGTTCACGCCGAGCACGCAGCAGCGTTCCTGCCGTCGCACCAGCAGATCCAGCCCCTGGTAGATGACCCGGTTGCCATAGCGCTTGTGCACGTTGCGCAGTTTGGCCACGTCGTCGCCGGACCGGGGCGGTGGGGGGAAGTCGAAGGCAATCGACTGGCGTCGCTTCGGCGGCTCAACACGGTCGATCTTTTCCAGCTTCTTCACCCGGCTTTGCACCTGGGCTGCGTGCGAGGCGCGTGCTTTGAAGCGTTCGATAAAGTTGATCTCCTTTGCCAGCATCGCCTGCTGCCGCTCGAATTGCGCCTGCTGGTGCTTTTCGTTCAGTGCCCGCTGCTGCTCGTAGAATTCGTAGTCGCCCGCAAATTCCGTCAGGCTGCCGCCATCGATCTCGATCACCTTCCTGACGACGCGGTTCATGAACGCGCGGTCGTGCGATGTCATCATCAGCGCGCCATCATAGCGGGCCAGGAATTGCTCAAGCCAGATCAGGCTCTCAAGGTCGAGGTGGTTGCTCGGCTCGTCCAACAACATGACGTCGGGGCGCATCAGCAGAATGCGGCCGAGCGCCACGCGCATCTTCCAGCCGCCGGACAGCGTGCTGACATCGCCCTCCATCATCTCCTGGCTGAAGCCAAGCCCGTCCAGCACCTCCCGCGCGCGTCCGTCCAGCGCGTAGCCGCCCAGCTCCTCGAAGCGGGACTGCACTTCGCCGAAGCGTTCTATGATGGCATCGAGCTGCTCGGCCTGGTCCGGGTCCGCCATCGCCGCTTCCAGCCCTGCCAGCTCGGCGGCCACCTCGCTGACCGCGCCGGCGCCCTCCATCACCTCGGCGACCGCGCTATGGCCCGCCATCTCCCCCACGTCCTGGCTGAAGAAGCCGATGCTGACGCCGCGATCGACCAGGATCTGGCCCTCGTCGGGTTCCTCCTGCCCGGTGATCATGCGGAAAAGCGTGGTCTTGCCGGCGCCGTTGGGTCCGACCAGGCCGATCTTCTCGCCCTTCTGCAGCGCCGCCGAGGCCTCGATGAAGACCAGCCGCTTGCCGTTCTGCTTGCTGATATTGTCCAGGCGAATCATGAGTTCCTCGGTGTTGGCGCGGTTGCGGCGCGCTTATACCAACTTGCTGGGGTCTTGAACCGCTCCGGGTTCACCGGAGGCCAAGGGGACGGGTCAGGCCACCCAATGGCTGAGTCCCGAGGTGGTATGTGTCGGGGCGCCGCCGCCGTCAGTCAGGACCGGAACATCTGCTGGCGGCCAACGCTCACCGACGGAAGGGAGCCGAACTTCGCAGACGACCTGACCATTCTGTCCGGTGCGCTCACCCATCCGGCCGGCCGCGCCGACCCGGCGCGGCAGAAGCCCGTCCCTCGGCGTCGACCGCCGCCAGCCTGCTGTGCAGCCATGCGTGTGCGGGCGACCCCGTGTCGCGCCGATGCCAGACCATCGCCACATCGAAGCCCGCCGGCGCCACCGGCAGCACGCTGGTGGTCAGCGCCAGGCCCCGGGCGCAGCACGCCGCCAGCCGTGCCGGCAGGGTGGCGATCAGCGGCACCTCCTTCGGCATGATCGGGATCGCCAGGAACTCGGTGGTCGCCGCAACCACCCGGCGCGCCCGGCCGAGCGCGGCCAGTGCCTCGTCCACGAAGCTCACGGTCTCGCTGCGCAGCGACGGCACCACGTGCGGGAACGCCACGAAGTCCTCGATCGAGACCGGGGCAGGCACCGGCACCAGGGCCGGGTCGAACAGGCAGAGATGGCTCTCCCGGCAGAGCAGCTGGCGCGCGTGCCAGCGCCGCACCTCCGGCACGAAGCCGACGCCCAGGTCGATTTCGCCGCTGTCGATCGCCTGCAGCATCGCGCCCCGCTCGGGGCTGCCAAGCCGCAATGTCACCCGCCGGCCTCGGCGGCAATCTCGCGCAGCAGCGCGGTGAACAGCACGGTCTGCCGCGAGTCCGAGGCGGCGACAGCGAAGCTGCGCGAAGTCCCGCGCCGGGTCGAACCTCTCCTGCAGGGCGAGCGCCTGCGCCCGTGGCGTCGCCTGCATCCGCCCGCCCGTTCGCACGAACAGCGGATCGCCGACCATGACGCGCAGTCGCGCCAGCGCATGGCTCACCGCCGACTGCCCGACCCCGAGCGAAGCCGCGGCGCGCGAGACGCTGCCGGTTTGCACCAGCGCGTCGAAAATGCGGATCAGGTTCAGGTCAAAATGCGGCGCATGAACGCGATTCATGTCGATATGAGCCATCTGACGCTGGCTCATCATAGGATCGGACCCATCTTGCCGGCGAGAAGATCCTCCCCTCCCAGCGGAGCCACGCCATGACCGACACCCCGACGCCACCCTCCGCCCCCTTCGCCTTCCCCGGCCATGACGGCGGCGCCTTCGCGCCCGTGCGTGCCGCGTCCTGAAAGCCTGGGAGCCGGGCAGCTTCGTCGAGAACGTGGCGGTGGCCGCAGACGGCGCCGTGTTCGTCTCGATCCACTCGCACAGCCGGGTCGAGCAAATCGATCCGCTGACCGGCGCGAGCGCCATCGTGGCGACGTTTCCGGTCCCGGTGGCCGGGCTGGCGATGGACTCCGAGGGCACCCTCTGGGTCACCGGCGGCGTGCTGGGCACGGCGCCCGGTTCGGTGTGGCGGGTCGGCGCCGGCGGCGCGGAGCACTGGCTGGACATCCCCGACACTGTTTTTCTCAACGGCGCCACCTTTCACCCGGACGGACGGCTGCTGATCGCGGAGTCGGTGCTGGGGCGCATCCTGGCCGTCGACCTCGCCGCGCGCACCGCCGCCACCTGGATGGCAGACGAGCGCCTGACCTCGACCGAGCCCGGCATCCCTGGCGCCAATGGGGTCAAGCTGCACGATGGCACGGCGACGGTGTCGGTCACCGCCCGCAACGTGCTGCTGCGCGCGAAGCTGAACGCCGATGGCAGCGCCGGGACGCCGGAGGTGCTGGCCGACCGGCTCCGCGCCGATGATTTCGTGGCCGGCGCCGACGGCGCGCTGTTCATCGCCACCCACCCGGCCAACAGCGTGCTGCGGCTGGCGGCGGACGGCACCCGCACCACGCTCGCGGGGCCGGACGAGGGCGCGGTTGGCGCCACCGCTTGCGCCTTCGGCCGCGCGCCGGGAGAGGAACGTGCCCTCTACGTCACCACCACCGGCGGGGCGTGGTCGCCCTATCAGGGACAGGTGCAGCCGGCGCGGCTGCTGCGGCTCGACCTCTCAGCACAGTGACCGAGGCGGCAGACCCAGCCCCGGAGGCCCCGCCCCCGGAGGCCCCGGTCCGGCGCGGCGGTGGATTCTACGGTCTGCTGCCACGCGATGGCCGGGCGCCCGGGCGGGCAAGCCAGATCAGCCCGATCAACACGACAAACAGCAGCCCGGAGACGTCGAACAGGTCGTTGGCCGAGAGCATGAACGCCTGCCGTGTCACCTCCTGGTCGAGCAGGGCAGTTGCCTGCGATGCGCCCGGCGCCAGCGATTGCAATGTGTCGACGGTGGAGCCGGCGGCAACCGAGGCGGACGTGACGCTCTCGGTCAGATAAGCGTGGTGGCGGGCGGCACCGTCCTCCCACCAGGTGGTCCAGACCGAGGCGGCGAACGAGCCCGCCATGATGCGCATGAAATTATAAAGACCCGACGCCGCTGGCACCCGCTGCGGCTCGAGCCCGGACAGGATGATCGCGGTCAAGGGAATGAAGAACGTCGCCATCGCCACCCCCTGCAGCAAATGGGTCGCCGCAATGGTGCGGGAATCGACATCGGGGGTGAAACCGGCGCGCCAGAGCCCGCAGCCGGCGAACACAAGGAACGCCAAGGTCGCGAACCATCGCGGGTCGGCCCGGCCCATCAGCCGCCCGACGACGGGGGAAAAGAGGATCGCCAGCAACCCGACCGGCGCGGTGACCAGCCCCGCCCAGGTCGCCGTGTAGCCCATGAAGCGTTGCAGCCAGAGCGGAATAAGCACGAGATTGCCGAAGAACACCGCATAGCCCAAGGTGATCGCGATCGTGCCGGCGGTGAAATTACGGACACGGAACAGCGTCAGGTCGACGATCGGCCGCGGCTCGGTCAGCTCCCAGATCAGGAAAAAGGTGAACGCGACGACGACCACCACCGCCATGGCGACGATCTCGGAGGAGTTGAACCAGTCAAGCTCCTTGCCTTTGTCGAGCATGATCTGGGCGGCGCCGACCCAGATCACCAGCAAGGCCAGTCCGACAGCGTCGACCGGCACCTTCCGCACGGCCGACTCGCGCCCTCGCAACGCGAGCCAGGTGGCCCAGGCGGAGAGGATCCCCACCGGCACGTTGATGTAGAAGATCCACGGCCAGGAAGCATTGTCGGTAAGCCACCCGCCGAGCAATGGCCCCATCACCGGGGCCACCGTCGTCGTCATGGCCCACATGGCAATCGCCATCCCGGCCTTCTCCTTCGGATAACTTTGCAGCAACAGCGACTGCGACAGCGGGATCATCGGGCCTGCCACCAGCCCTTGCGCGGCCCGGCAGAGAAGCAACATCGTGAGGCTGCCGGAAAGACCGCACAGCAACGATGCCAGCGTGAACAGCAGAACGGACCCAAGAAACAAGCGCAATTGCCCGAGGCGCTGACTGAGCCATCCGGTGAGCGGCACGGAAATCGCGTTGGCCGCCCCGAACGAGGTGATGACCCAGGTGCTCTGGCTCGGACTGACGCCCAGATCGCCGGCGATATTCGTCAGTGCCACGTTGGCGATGGTGGTATCCAGGACATTCATGAAGGTCGCCAGCGACAACCCGACGGTGGCAATCACTAACCGGCCACCCGCGAGCGGCGGATAGGCGATGGACGGGGCCTGGGACATTCGTCTGCACCCTTTCCCCGGGCCGCTCAGCGCATCGCCGCATCGGCGGCGGAGAGGCGTTTCTGCTCCGCCCCGGCATTCTCGGCGATGATCTGCGCGATCAGGCGGTCGGCGTCGCGGTCAAGATCGGAGAACACCGCAGTCTGCGCAACGACGTCCTGCCGGCGGCCGGTGGACAGCAAGCTCCCGCTTTGGTCCCCCACCTGCACCCCGACCTGCATGGACAGGCCAATGCGCAGCGGGTGCGCGGCCAGTTCCGCAGGGTCCAGCACGATGCGCACCGGCACGCGCTGAACCACCTTCAGCCAGTTGCCGGTGGCGTTCTGGGCCGGCAGCAGGGAAAACGCCCCGCCGGTACCGGCCGCGAGTCCGACCACCCGGCCCTGGTAGCGGACGCCGCTGCCATAGAGGTCGGCAGTGAGGACTGCCTTCTGTCCGATGCGCATCTCGCGCAATTGGGCTTCCTTGAAGTTGGCGTCCACCCAGACCTGTTCCAGCGGTATGATGGTCATCAGCGTCATCCCCGGAGCGGTGCGCTGACCGACCTGCGTGCTGCGCCGCGCCACCTGCCCGGACGCGGGCGCAAGAACCGTGCAACGCCGCCATGCAAGCCACGCCTCGCGCAGCTGCGCCACGGCGTGCAGGACGCGCGGATGGTTGGAAAGGGTTGCGCTGTCGATCAGCGCGCGGTTCGCTTCCATCTGCTTGCGGGCATTGGCGAGCTGCGCCGCGGCCTCCAGCAGCACATCGTGCGCGTGCCGCAATTCCTCGGCCGAAACGGCACCGGTGCCGGCCAGGCCCTGACGGCGGGCGAGGTCCTGCTGCGCGCGGGCAAGGTTTGCATCCCGCACGGAAACCGCCGCGGCGAGGGCACCGTCGGTGCTGAAAAGCGTGCGCACCTCGCGCACCGTCTGCGCCAGCTCGGCCTTCGCCCGTTCGAGCGCGAGCCGCGCGTCGGCGTCATCGATCTCGACCAGCGCTTGCCCGGCCTGGACGAAGTCGGTGTCATCCGCGAAAATGCGGACGACCGTGCCGGCAACCTGTGGCATCACAGGAACGACGTTGCCGGCGACATAGGCGTCATCGGTCGAAACCTCGAAGCGGCCGACGCGGTCCCACCAGACGGCCCACCCGACACCCGCGGCGGCGAATCCTAGCGCGGCGATGGCCAGCAGCCACGGGCGCCGCCGTGAGCGCGCCGGCGGGACCGTGCCGGGAGAGGGCTGCGAGACATTGCTCATCTGATCAATCCTCGGAATGCAGGCGGTCAGGTGCCGGAGGGTGCCACAGGCGCAAAACCACCGCCAAGCGCGTGCGCAAGGGCCATGGACGCATCGGTCTGCCGGCTGCGCGCCTCGGCTTCCTTGCGGCGTTCAGCGATCAGCTCGCCTTGCGCCGACAGCACGGTCAGGTAGTTGCTCAGTCCCTCGCCGTATCGCAGCAGAGCCAGGCGGTAAGCGCGCTCCAACCCGGCCACGGCTTTGTGCTCCTGCGCAAGCGCGACCTGGTTGGCGTGCCATGTTGTGAGTTGTCCAACAACGTCCTGCACCGCTTCGATGACGGCGATGTTGTACTGTTCGACAGCGATGTCGTGCTCGGCATCGGCGCGGGCGAGATCGCTGCGCAGCCGGCCGCTGTCGAAAATCGGCAGGCTGATGGCCGGACCGATCCCCGCGATCCCGCTCGATGCATTGAGCAGCCGATCGAGACCGATGGAAGACAGGCCGATGAAGGCGGATAGATCGACGTTCGGATAGAAACGGGCCTTGGTTGCGACGATCTCCCGGCTGGCCGCCTCGATGCGCCAGCGCTGCGCCACGATCTCGGGACGGCGTCCGATGAGCTCCACGGGTACAAGACTCGGCAGGCCGCGCACCGCCTCGCCGGCGAGATGCGGACGACCGATCGCCTGCCCGCGGTCGGGGCCGGCGCCGGCCAGCACGGCAAGCCGCTGCCGCAACAGGCTGGCCCGTTCCTCGCCCTGGGCGATCTCGGCTTCGGTCGTGGCGGTCGCGGCGGTGACCTGCTCCGCTTCGACCGCGGTGACCAGACCGGCCTCGGCAAGCCGTGATGACAGCGCCGCGATCTCGTGCTTTTGACGCAGCAGGTCGCGGCTGATCTCAAGCTGGTCGCTTTCCGCGGCGAGCTGGGCATAGGCCCGGGCGATTGCGGTGGCGAGGTCGAGCCGCGCGGCCTGCAGCTCGATCTCATTGGCGCGCAGATTGCCCAGAGCAGCCCGGTATTCGGCCTCACGTCCACCCCACAGATCGAGCGGCACGAAGAGTTCAAGCGACGCGCGGCTCTCCGTGCCGGTGGTGCCCGCATAGGGCGGCGGGATCACGTCGTCGCCGCTGAAATGCTGATACGTGGAGGCGATGCGGGCATCGAGCCGCGGCAAACGTTCCGCAGCGGCGAAGCCGGTGATGGCCGCGGCTTTGCGCATGCGGGCTGCGGCGAGTCTCGGCGTTGGGCTGCTGTTCAACCCCTCGCGGATGAGTTGGTTCAGCTGTTCGTCGCCATAGCGGGTCCACCAGTCCAACGCCGGCCAGGGCACGCCGGCGGGGACCGAGGCGGTGGTTTCATGGATGCTCAGCTGGTTCGGATCCTGGAGCGACGCCTGGGGGGCGATGCCGGTTCCATCGGCGCAGGCGGCCAGCAGCATCGTAACGCCGGCCGCGGCGACGAACGTTCTTCGCATGTCTATAGCCTGTCCAGCGGTATCCCGGCCGGAGGATGACCGGCCGGGGAAACGAGGGAGACACGTGCGTCAGGGGACGGGATTTTTGCCATCCGGCTATGGCCGGTTCACAGCCAGCGTGGCAGTCGCTTGCGCGCCGGGCTCCGGACCTTGCGCCGTGCCGATGCCGGGCAGTGCGAGATGGCGTTCCGTAGGCGCATCGAAATAATCCCAGGCCAGCTCGTGCCCGAGATAAATCCCCGCACCGGCCAGCGTGCTCCAGGCCGACAGCAGCGCGGACGTAACGACATCGCCGATCGCGATCACATTGCTGGTGAAGTCGATCGTTGTTGCGACAGCGCGATAGGTCAGCGTCTTCCACACTGCCCGTGGGACGCCGCTGTTGTCCTGCTCTTCCACCGGCATCGCTGCTGTCACCCCACGTCCTACGACCGGCAGGGCGTTTGCCGGATCGAGCAGGTTCAGCTTTCCCGCTTCCACGCTTTTCCAGGCGAGTTCGGTCCAGGCCGGGAAGTCGTCCGGCAGTTTGTCTGACCCATCCATCGCCGAGACATACCGCACCTGTACCGCCGCCAGCGGGTCGCTCACCCGGATGCCGGCTTCCGCCCAGCGCGACGGGAGCGCCCACCCGCGTATCCGGGCGATCCTCTCCGCTTCCGTCCAGGCCGGGTCAACCGGTTCTGCGTTGGACACGCCAACCACGGCGCTCCACCCACAGGAGCCATCATGATCGGAGGCATAGCGCACGCGCGCGAACGGCAGGTCGCTGCGGGCGCAATCCGGCGCCGTGCCCCAGTCGCTGGCGGCCCTGCCGCGCTTGTTCGCCTGTACCAACACCGCGCCGGTCACCTGGCCCGCATGAACTTGCAGCAGCGCCACGCTGACGACACCCGGAACCGGCTCGGCGCTGGCCGCTCGAAACCACACGCCTTCCGGCAGCGGCACCTGCTTGGCCTCGACCGACACGACGCCGTTCACCTCCGGCAGTGCCGGAATGGGTTGTGCGGATGCGGCGAACGGCGCTGCCAAGCAGGTCAAAAAGAAAGCACGGCGCATCACAGCGTCCTCCTGGTCTGCGTGGATGTGGATGTGGATGTGGATGTGGATGGCGGCCACGGCGTCTCGCGGCCAAGTCCCAGCAATTCAGTCTGCAGCTCGGCCGGCCCGCCGAAATAATCCCAGGCAAGTTCGTGCGCGAGATAGATCCAGGGGCCGATCAGCAGCGGCAGCGCCGACAGCCCTGCGGCCGTCAGCGCGCTGCCGCTGGCGATGTAGTTGCTGGTGAAGTCGATCGGCGCGTAGACGGCCCGGAAGGTAATCGTTTTCAAGACCGCATGCGGCAGCGTGAAGCCGCCCGACGCCGGAGCGGTCGCAGGCGACGCTGGTGCGACGTGGCCTTGCAGGTCAGGCAGCGATTGGCCCGGGTCGAGCTGGTTGCGCAGGCCGATATCGACCTTGTCCCAGGCAGCTTCTGCCCAGTCAGCCAGCGCCGTCGGGTCCGGACCGCCGTCGGAAGTGAGCGCCGCAGCATAGCGGACCTGCACCGCAGAGAGCGGTTGTGTCACCCGCACGGCCGCCACGCCCCAGGCGGCCGGCAGCGTCCAACCGCGCGCCGCCACGGTTCGCTTGGCCTCCAGCCATGCCGGATCGCCCTGTTCGTCACTTTGCGCCTCAGCCACGCGGGCGACGTAAGCGCAGGACAGATCATGGTCCGATCGGTAGCGCGTCTTCGCGAGCGGCAGGTCGGTGCTGTCGCAAAGCGGTGCATCGCCCCAGGCGGGCGGCTTGTCGCGCCGGCTGGCCTGCACCAACACCGCTTCGGCGACGGCCCCGTCGCGGACCTGTAGCAGCGCCACGCTGACCATGTCGGGGGCTTGGGCACGGCCTGCCTGCACCCACTCACCGGCCGGCAGCGGCACTTCTTTGCCCTCCAGCACGAGCACGCCATGGACGTCCGGCTGCGCGGAGGCAGGACATACCGCCGCCGATGCCGTCGCCACCGAGAGCACACAGGCGCGGACAAATCCCCGGCAGGTGCGAATACCGAGACCTTCTGCCGTCGGCCGGCCGGTCAGTTGGCGGCGGCCCTCGCGCGGGTCATCGGTCAGGCGGTCCATCATGGGTTGCGTGCGCGAAGGCGCACCCTGCCCCAGGCAGCTTACAGTCTGGATCAATTCGCACTCCCCCGTTTGGAGCCCCGGAGCACTGCCGGCGCCCAGGTTTCAGACCGAACCGCTCGGTCTGTCTATGACGCATATATAAGATCAGCGCAGCGGCGCGCAAGAGAAATTCGAACCGTTCGGTTCGGCCTGCGCGGCGCCCGCGACGGGTCGTGCAGATGAGCCTTTGGCCCACCAGATTTCGCCGCAAGGCTTGTCGAGTTCACAATGCTGTCAGGGAAAATTGTCATCGCCAAGGGCTCCGGTGCGTGACCGCCGGCATGGGCCGGAGAACCGCAGATTCCGGGACGCGCATCGCTCGGACACGGTGGGGTCTGGGATTGTCCCGCTCCCTCGTTCAACAGCGCGACCGCGAGGCCGCCCATCAGTTGCCTCCGACCATGGGGTCGTTCGCACCGGTGCCGGTGCTTCTGCACGAACCGAACCGCTCGGTCTTGACGTGCTCCGTCAGGCGTGCCACGCCGGGGTGCAGGACAAGATCCCGCCGATCGGTTCATTTGCGTTGGGGGTGAAGTTGAGACAGACGAATGCCCATCCCGACGACGACGTGCCGCCGAAAGCGCGGCAAATTCTGCATGCCGCTCGCGATGTCTTCCTGGAGCACGGCTATGGTGCAGCCAGCACGGACATGATCCAGCGTGCCGCTTGCGTCTCGAAGTCCACGCTCTATGCCTACTATCCGACGAAGGACGCGTTGTTCGCTGCGGTGGTCGAGGCAGAGTGCCGGGCTTTTGCACACACTTTCTCCGAAGTCGCCTTCGAACGGCGCGATCTCGCCGACAGCCTGAAGCAACTCGGCCAGAGCTACCTCGGTCTGCTGCTGTCTCCCTCCGCCCTTGGGCTTTATCGAATCGTGGTTGCCGAAACCCCGCGCTTCCCGGCACTCGGACAGGCTTTCTACGCTGCCGGGCCCGACCTGGTGAAAAGGCGCCTCGCGGAGTATCTCACCCGGGCCGCCGCCGAGGGTCAGCTTTCTGTGCGCAATCCCGCGCAGGCCGCCGAGCATTTCCTGGCCCTGTTGCGCGGCGATTTGCAACTCCGTACCCTGTTTGGCGCCGGCCCCGCCCCGGGTCGCACTGCAATTGCCCACGCTGTCGCCGCCGTGGTCCAGTGCTTCATGGCGGCGTACGGACGAAGCTGCCCGGCGGAAGTGCCGACCTGAGACGAGAAGGATGGCTGCTTCCCAGACTTTGCGCCGCGGCCTCCTGGTTGCCAGGCGGTGCGGCGGCGGCCGCTTCCCCTCTGCCGCGCCAGCCGCCATGATCGACGCTTTCGTCGCCGAACCGGCGAAGGAGCGGAGATGCTGCGCGAGAGACGTCAGGGCGCCACCGCGGTACTGACTTTGGATTACCCGGCCCGGCGCAACGCCCTGGCGATGCCGATGCGCGCCGCCCTCATCGCCGCCATGGAGCGCATCGAGACCGACCGCGACATCAGCGCCGTGGTGCTGACCGGCAGCGGCTGCAATTTCAGCGCCGGTGGCGATATCAGCGATATGGACGTGGCGGATGTCCCCGCCGGGCGCGAGCGGTTCCGCGCCACTCACCGGCTGGTGCGCATGCTGATCGAAAGCAGCAAGCCGGTGATCGCCGCCGTCGAAGGCTGGGCGGTCGGCGCCGGGCTGGGGCTGGCGCTGTGCTGCGACACCATCGTGGCCGATGCCGGCGCGCGTTTCATGGCCGGTTTCGGCCGGGTCGGGCTGATCGCCGATTTCGGCCTGCTGCATACGCTGCCACGCCGCGTCGGCGAGGGCCGCGCCCGGCAGATCCTGCTGTATGCCGAGCCACTCGCGGCGGAGGCGGCAGAACGCATCGGCCTGATCGACCGCGTGGTGCCCGCCGGCGCCGCCCTGCAGGCGGCGCTGCAAAGCGCCGCGACCTTCGAACACGCCGCGCCGCTGCCGGTGGCAATGACGAAATCCTTCCTGGCGCAAGGGCTTGCCGAGGCGTTGGAATGGGAACGCAACGTCCAGTCGATGCTCTTCGTGACCCAGGATCACGCGGAGGGAAAAGCGGCCTTTCTGGAAAAACGGGCGCCGCGGTTCGGTCGGTACTGAAACGAGCTGCGGCGCATAAGCAATCCTTACCGGACCGCCACCCGGCGGGCGGCAGGCAAGCTTTCCGAAGCAAACGCGTCGATAGGACTTGACGCGAATCGGAATATTTGTCGTGCTTGTCTTCCAATGGCGGCTGCGACGGGCGGCTGCCCTTAGTAATGGTTGAACCACATGTCAGATCAGGCCGAGGCCGATCGTTTCCGCAGACTGACAGCGCAGATCGTGGCCGCCCATGTGGCCCACAACAAGCTCGATATCGCCGAGGTGCCGTCCCTGATCGAAAGCGTCCACAAGACATTGACCGGGCTCGGCAAGGCACCGGAGGAACCGGTGCGGCAGGAGCCGGCTGTCCCGGTGAAGAAATCCGTATTCCCGGACTATATTGTTTGCCTGGAAGACGGCAAGAAACTGAAGATGCTGAAGCGGCACCTGAAGACGGCATACAACCTGACGCCTGAACAATACCGCGAGAAATGGGGATTGAGCCGCGACTATCCCATGGTGGCCCCAAATTACGCCGAGCACCGCTCATCGCTGGCCAAGAAGATCGGGCTGGGACGCCGGCCGGAACCCGTCAAGCCGGCTCCGGCGCCGCCGCCGGCTCCGGCCAAGCGCGGGCGGAAACCTGCTGTCGCGAAGTGATGGGGTGAAGGAAGGCCAGGGCTCCGCCCTGGACCCGCCGGGGCCGCAAGGCCCCTTGACCCCATGACATAAGATTTGTGCCGGGGGTTGCCGAAAGCACCCGGGCCGGTGTTATGCGTCCATCTTGAGCGCGGCCAGGAAGGCGGTCTGTGGAATTTCGACCTTGCCGAACTGGCGCATGCGCTTCTTGCCCTCTTTCTGTTTCTCCAGCAGCTTGCGTTTGCGGCTGATGTCGCCGCCATAGCACTTGGCGGTGACGTCCTTGCTCAGCGCGCCGATGGTTTCGCGGGCGATCACCCGGCCACCGATCGCCGCCTGGATGGCGATCTTGAAAAGCTGTTTCGGAATCAGGTCCTTCAGCTTCTCGCAGATCGCCCGGCCGCGTTTTTCGGCCTGGCTGCGGTGGGCAATAAAGGAAAGCGCGTCCACCGGGTCCTGATTGACGAGGATAGAAATCTTCACCAGGTCGCTGTTGGCATAGCCGTCCATCTGGTAGTCGAAACTCGCATAGCCGCGCGACACACTTTTCAGCCGGTCGTAGAAGTCGAACACCACCTCGTTCAGCGGCAGTCGATACACCGCCATGGCGCGGTTGCCCACATAGGTCAGGTCCGCCTGCTGGCCGCGCCGCTCGTTGGTGAGCGTTAGCACCGCGCCCAGGTAGTCGTCGGGCACCATGATGGTAGCCTTGATCCACGGCTCCTCGATGTGGTCGATGACGCTGCCGTCCGGCATGTCGGCCGGGTTGTGCAACTCCTCCATCTCGCCGTTGGTGCGGTGGACGCGATAGACCACGCTGGGCGCGGTGGCGATCAGGTCGAGATCGAACTCGCGCGACAGCCGCTCCTGGATGATTTCCAGGTGCAGCAGACCCAGGAATCCGCAGCGGAAGCCAAAGCCCAGCGCCGCCGAGGTTTCCGGGTCATAGTGGAAACTCGCGTCGTTCAGACGCAGCTTGCCCAGGCTGTCGCGCAGTTTTTCGAAATCGTCGGCATCGACCGGATAAAGCCCGCACCACACCACCGGAATGCTGGGCTTGAAACCGGGCAGCGGCTCGGCGGCGGGGCTGCGGTCGTCGGTGATTGTGTCGCCCACCTTGCAGTCGGCGACGGTCTTGATGGCGGCGGTGATGAAACCGATCTCACCCGGGCCGAGATCGTCTACCGGCAGCATTTTCGGGGTGAACACGCCGACCTGCTCGACCGCGTGCACGGCGCCGGTGGACATCATGCGGATGCGCTGGGCCTTGCGCAGGCGGCCGTCCTTCACGCGCACCAGGATAACGACGCCGAGATACTGGTCGTACCAGCTATCAACCAGCAAGGCCTTCAGCGGGGCGTTTGCGTCGCCTTTGGGGGGCGGCAGGCGGGTGACCAGGGCTTCCAGCACGCCTTCGATGTTCAGCCCGGTCTTGGCGCTGATCATCACCGCATCAGAGGTGTCCAGACCGATCACGTCCTCGATCTGCTGCTTCACCCGCTCGGGCTCGGCGGCGGGCAGGTCGATCTTGTTGAGGATCGGCACGATTTCGTGACCGGCGTCGATGGCCTGGTAGACATTCGCCAGCGTCTGCGCTTCCACGCCCTGGGAGGCATCGACCACCAGCAGCGAGCCCTCGCAGGCGGCGAGGCTGCGGCTGACCTCATAGGCGAAGTCCACATGTCCGGGCGTGTCCATGAGGTTGAGCTCATAGACCTGGCCGTTGTTGGCCTTGTAGCTCAGGCGCACGGTCTGCGCCTTGATGGTGATGCCGCGCTCCTTCTCCAGTTCCATGGAGTCGAGCACCTGCTCGGTCATCTCACGCGCGGTGAGGCCGCCGGTGGCCTGGATCAGCCGGTCGGCAAGGGTGGATTTCCCGTGGTCGATGTGGGCGATGATGGAGAAGTTACGGATGTGATCGAGCGGGGTGTCGGTCATGGGTTTTCTCACGGCCGGCACCGGCCGGATTTGTCGTCTAAATAGGCGAAGCGTCTGGCGCTGTCAGCCTTTGCCGGAGCGGCCGAAATAGTAGCCGAGGACCAGGGTGACGACCGGCAGGACCGCAGACTTGATCAGGTCGGTGGACTGCGTTGCTGCCGTCGCCCAGTCACCGGTTCGGAATGCGCCGGCCACGAGGATGGCGAAGACGATTCCGAGCAGACCGACGAATATTCTGATGATCCACCGGGCGATCCAGGATCGGTCGTCCGCCTCGCGGCGACTTACGTCCTCGGCAACCGAGCGCGCCTCCTGGGCTTCATGCGCGGTCGCAGCCACGCCGAACGTGAGCCGCTCGATTAGCGGTTCCCCGCCGGCCTGAGCCGTCTCGTTCGAACTTGCCATTGCCCGAGTACCGATCCGGCCGTCCCTATTGCCCCTTGGCGGCCTGGCGCAGCACGGAAGAACTGAGCGCCCGTGATGTCTCCATCACTTTTTCGATCGGCCCGCTGAGCGCTTCGAGCAGCCTAGGATCATCTGATTTACGAGCAATGTCAAGCAGATCCTGGGCAATCCGCGCGAGGCGGACGGAATGATCCGCGATCTCGACCACCGGAGAGGTTCCGGACGCGCTCGTCCCCGGTCTCGTCAGGTCCAGTTGGATTGCCATTTTCCCCTCGCGATCCGTTGTCATGCTAACGTAGCACGCCGCCGGTCGCCTTCGCCACGGCGGCCACCACCTTCTGGCCGGCGGCCTCGATCTCGGCATCCGTCAATGTGCGCTCGCGCGGCTGAAACACCACTTCGATGGCCAGGGATTTCGTGCCGCCCTCCAGCTTGTCGCCCTCGTACAGATCGAACAGGGTCACCCCAGCCACCAGGGTGCGCTCGGCCCCGCGGGCAGCGCGCAGCAGCGCCTCGGCTGCCACCGAAGCATCGACAACGAAGGCGAAGTCGCGCCGGACGGGCTGGAAAGCAGGCAGGTCGGGCGCGGTTTTCTTCCGCCGCTTCGGGTCCGCGATGGCGTCGAGGAACACCTCGAACGCGACTGCCGGGCCGGCGATGTCGAGCGCGGCCAGCACGCGGGGATGCAACTCGCCGAAGCTGGCAAGCACCGTCTTCGGCCCCTGGCGCACCACGCCGCTGCGGCCGGGATGGTAGAAGCCGGGCGCGTCGGCGGTGACGGTCAGCGCCTCCGGCGGCAGGCCGAGTGCCGCCAGCACCGCCCAGGCGTCGCCCTTGGCGTCCATCGCGTCGACGCCGCGCGCGGGCACGATCCAGCTGCGCGGCGTGGCGCCGGCGCGCACGCCGCCGGCGATCCAGCGATGGCCCTCCGGCGCGGGGGATTCGAAGCCCGGGCCCACCTCGAACAGGCCGACATCGCCCCAGCCGCGCGCGGCGTTGCGCTGGGCGGCGAGCGCCAGGGTGGCGACCGGGCTGGGGCGCATCTGGTCGAGATCGCTGGCGATCGGGTTTTCCAGATGCAACGCCTCCGCCGCCGGCCCGAACAGGGCGGCGGCTCGGCGCTCCATGAAGCTGAAGGTGACGCATTCGGCCAGGCCGCGCGCCGCCAGCGTGCGCCGGGCCAGCGCGGACCGGGCCTGGCGGGCGGACAGCGTGCGGCCGGGCACCGGATCGGCGCGCTTCAGGCTGACCGGCGGCACCGCGTCCAGGCCACGCAGGCGCAGCACTTCCTCGATCAGGTCGCACTCGGCCTCGACCGCATCGCGACCCTCGGCGGCGCGGGCGGCGCGGGCGGGCGGCAGGTCGGCGGCGGGGTCGAGCGGAGTGCCGCCGGCCACGTCGTTGCGCCAGGACGGCACCTGCACGGTGACTTTTTCCGCGTCGCGCGCCGCCACGGTGAAGCCGAGGCGCTGCAGCGACTCCACTGCCTCATCTTCCGGCACGTTCAGCCCGCCGAACCCGGCCAGGCGTTCGAACCGCAGCGTCGCCTGGCGCTGCCAGGCGGGTTCGGCCCCGGCGGAAACAACCTCGCTGGCCTCGCCGCCGCAGAGTTCAATGATCATGCGCGTGGCCGCCTCGATGGCATCGGGCATCAGCGCCGGGTCGATGCCGCGCTCGAAGCGCTGGCGGGCATCGGAGGCAATGCCGTGGCGGCGGCCGGTCAGCGCTATCCGCACCGGGTCGAACAGGGCGCATTCGATGAACACCGAGGTGGTTGCCTCGTTGCAGCCGGTGGCCTCGCCGCCGATCACCCCCGCCAGCGACTGCACCCCGCGGGCATCGGCGATGACGCAGTCGTCCGCGCCGAGCGTGTAGTCCTTTCCGTTGAGCGCGCGAAAGGTCTCGCCATCGCCGGGACGGAACAGCAGGCCGCCACCGTGCACCTGCTCGGCGTCGTAGACGTGCAACGGGCGGCCGAGGTCGATGGTGAAGAAGTTGGTCACATCCACCAGCGCGTTGATGGGGCGCAGGCCTATCGAGACCAACCGGTCCTGCAGCCATTGCGGGCTGGCGCCGTTGCGCAGGCCGCGCACCGTGCGGCCGAGCACCCAGGGGCAGGCCTGCGGCATGTCGATGCACCAGACCAGCGGGCTGGCAAACATCGACGGCACTTTGGCCGGCGCGAACGGCCTGAGCGTGCCCAGCCCGGCCGCCGCCAGATCGCGCGCCACACCGCGCACCGCCAGCGCGTCGCCGCGGTTGGGGGTGACGCTGATGTCGATCACCGGATCATCCAGCCCGGCCCAGCGCGCGTAGGGCATGCCGACCGGTGCGTCCTCCGGCACCTCGACGATGCCGGCATGGTCATCGCCCAGGCCCATTTCGCGCATGGACAAGAGCATGCCTGCACTCTGCACGCCGCGGATTTCGCCGACTTTCAGCGTCGTCGCGGTGCCGGGAATGAAACTGCCGGCCGGGGCGAACACCCCCTTCAAACCGGTGCGCGCGTTCGGCGCGCCGCAGACGACGGAAACCAGCGCCCCGTCACCGGCATCGACCCGGCAGACGCGCAGGCGGTCGGCGTTGGGATGTGGCGCCGCTTCCACGACACGGGCGACGCGGAACGGCGCCAGCGCGGCGCCGCGGTCCTGCACGCTCTCTAGCTCCAGGCCGATACGGGTGAGCGTGTCGGTGATCTCGGTGAGCGAGGCCTGGGTGTCGAGATGCGTCTTCAGCCAGGACAGGGTGAACTTCATGGCCTCACACCCCCTCGTGCAGCAAAGCGGGCGACAGCGGGTTGAAGCCGTAATGGCGCAGCCAGCGGAGGTCGCTTTCGTAGAACGGCCGCAAATCGGGAATACCGTGCTTGAGCATGGTCACCCGCTCGATGCCCATGCCGAAGGCGAAGCCCTGCCACTCGCGCGGGTCGATGCCGCAATTGGCCAGCACTTTCGCGTGCACCATGCCGCTGCCGAGGATTTCCAGCCAGTCGCCGCCGCCGCCGAGTTCGCCGGTTTTGCGGTTCCAGCCGATGTCCACTTCCATGGACGGCTCGGTGAAGGGGAAATACGACGACCGGAACCGCACCGGCAGATCGGAAATGCCGAAGAAGGCGCGCAGAAAATCGATCAGGCAGCCCTTCAGGTGGCCAAGGGTGATGTCGCGGTCCAGCACCAGCCCCTCGATCTGGTGGAACATCGGGCTGTGGGTGGCGTCGTGGTCGGCCCGGTAGGTGCGGCCCGGCACGATCACCCGGAACGGCAGCTCGCGGGTGAGCATGGAGCGCGCCTGCACCGGCGAAGTGTGGGTGCGCAGGACCGGGCGGCGCCCGCCGGGCTCGGGGGCGGGCACATAGAACGTGTCCATGTCCTCGCGCGCGGCGTGGTGGGCGGGGATGTTGAGGGCGGAGAAATTGAGCCAGTCGCTTTCGATGTCCGGCCCCTCGGCGATCTCGAAGCCCATCGCGCCAAAGATGGCCGCCATTTCCTCCATGGTGCGGCTGATCGGGTGGATCAGGCCGGCGGGAGAGGGGCGGGCCGGCAGGGTGACGTCGAGGCGCTCGGCGGCGAGTCGGGCGTCCAGCGCCGCGGCTTCGAGATCGACGCGGCGGGCCTCGATGGCGGCGGCGAGCGTATCTTTCAGCGCGTTCAGCGCCGCACCTCGGGTGCGGCGCTCCTCGGCGGAGGCGCGTCCGAGTTCCTTCAGCAAGGCGGTGAGGCGGCCGTTCTTGCCCAGTACACCGACGCGCACGGCGTCCCAGGCGCGCAGGTCGGTGGCGGCGGCAAGCGCCGCGTCGGTTTCGTTCTTCAGCGCCAGCAGATCGTCGCTCATTGTCCTGTTCCGTGCAAAAAAGGCCGCCCAACCCGGGCGGCCCTTTGCGTGATCGATCGTCGGGAGCCCTTGCCGGGCGCGATCAGGCCCCTTGGTCTTTACGCAGTTGCTGGCGCCGGCGAAAGGGCGGCCTGCACCTGCTTCACGATCTCGGCGAACGACGCCGGGTCGTCATAGGCGATGGCAGCCAGCACCTTGCGGTCCAGCTCGATCCCGGCGCTGTGCAACCCGGCGATGAAGCGGGAATAGGTGAGGCCGTGCTCGCGGACGGCGGCGTTGATGCGCTGGATCCACAGTCCACGGAATTCGCGCTTCTTTACCCGGCGGTCCCGGTAGGCATACTGAAGCGACTTCTCCAGCCGTTCCAGCGCGATGCGATAGTTGGTGGAGGAGCGGCCGACGAAGCCCTTGGAGGCGTCGAGGACCTTTTTGTGGCGGGCGTGAGTGGTCACACCCCGTTTGACGCGTGCCATGTATCTGCCTCCTCAGCCCAGCCCGTAGGGGGCCCACTGCTTAACGGTCAGGCCGTCGGCGTGGGTAAGGGTCTGGCTGCCGCGGTTCTGGCGCTTCATTTTCTGGGGGCGGTTGATCAGTCCATGGCGCTTGTTGCCGGGACCGGCGAGAACCTTGCCGGTGGCGGTGATCTTGAAGCGTTTCTTGACCGATGACTTGGTCTTCATTTTGGGCATTTGGGTCTCCTGAGCTGCGTGGCCTGCGGTGCGCAGGCGCCGCGGCCGGGCATGCCCACACAGGCCCGGCGCGCAAACGAGGGCGGGCTTATAGCGGCGGGCGGGTGGGGGTGCAAGGAGCGAGGATTGCGATTGACCGGCAAGGCGCAGGGCGAGGCGGGTTGGACGTTGCGGTTCGCGGTCGCAGTCCCTATAAGGCGCGGCGCTGCGGGGTTTGGAGAGGTGCCGGAGCGGTCGATCGGGGCGGTCTCGAAAACCGTTGTACCTTCTGGGTACCGTGGGTTCGAATCCCACCCTCTCCGCCAATCTATTTCTATAACCTATTGAAAAGAAATGCTCTTTTCTGAGCGGTCGATTTTCTACCCCAAAACCTACCCCCAACGGCGCGCCGGCTACCCCCCCTCCGCCCAGCAACCCCCATCGGCGGAGGCGTGATCCGCAGTGGTGCGGCCACTTAGCTTGACTTTCCGCCGGTGATTCCACGTGCGCATCAGACCAGCGCCCAGAAGATATCCTCGGTGGCGATGAAGCGGAGGGCGTCTTCGAGCGGCAGGACGGTGCGGCCGAACGGGCCGGTGGGTGACCAGCATTCCTTCTTGAGTGACCAGTAGAGCACCTCGACGCGATCGTTGTCGGCGTTCGGGCGCAGGCGTGCGACCGGCGCCCCGGAGGCGGCGTGGTAGAGCGAGTAGCCGCGGTTGCGGCGCTCGACCAGCACAGCGCCGCGGCTGAAGGTAAAGCGCTCGATGCGCTGGACGATGCCGTCGGTCATGCACACTATATTATAGGTGGCCTGGGGACGGCGCATCGCCACGAATGAGCGAAGCAACGGCGCGGCTTGCGACACGGGCGTCGTTCGATTCTACGGATTCGATGACACCCGATCGCATCCCTGCCGCCCCCATTTCCTCCGGCGGCATCACCGTGCCGTCGCTGCTGGTGACCTGGCTGGTGCCATTCCGCGACTGTTTCACCGCGCCGGTCTGGCAGCGCGTGCTGGTCCTGGTGGCCGGCGCGGTGCTGGCACCAGGCCAGCGGACGGTCAGCGCCGCCTTGCGGGTGATGGGGCTGGCCGACCAACCGGGCTTCGGCCGCTTCCACGAAGTCCTGAGCGAGGCGCGCTGGAATTCGCACGCCATGGCACGCAGACTGCTCGTTCATCTGCTCGACGCCTTGCTGCCGACTGGCGAGGTGGTGATCGGCATCGACGACACCATCGAGCGGCGCTGGGGGCCGAACATCGCGGCCCGCGGCATCTACCGCGATCCGGTGCGCTCCTCGCGCGGCTTCTTCGTCAAGACCAGCGGCCTGCGCTGGCTGTCGCTTATGGTGGTGCTGCCGGTGCCGTGGGCGAAGCGGCGCTGGGCGCTGCCGTTCCTGACCATCCTGGCGCCGTCCCAACGCAGCAACGAGAAACGGGGCCGGCGCCACAAGCCGCTGACCCGCTGGGCAATCCAGGCAATTCTGCAAACGCGGCGCTGGCTGCCAGGCCGCCGCATCACCATCGTCGGCGATAGCAGCTTCGCCACCCTCGAACTGATCGCCGCGGTCCGCCGTCACGTCCGTCTGATCACTCGCCTGCGGCTTGATGCAAACCTGTTCGCGCCGGCCCCGCCTCGCCGGCCCGGCCAGCGCGGTCGTGCGCCGCTGAAAGGCAAGCGTCTGCCGAAGCTCAGCGCCATCCTGGAAAACCCAGCAACCGCCTGGACGAAGCTACAGGTGACCGACTGGTATGGCGGCGAGACAAGGCTGGTCGAGATCGTCTCCGGCACCGCGGTCTGGTACCATGCCGGCCTGCCGCCGGCGCCCATCCGCTGGGTGCTGGTGCGCGACCCGTCCGGCCAGCGCGAGCCGCAGGCCTTCCTCAGCACCAACCTCGACGACACGCCGGCGGACATCCTCAACTGCTTCGTCTCGCGCTGGCGGGTGGAGACGACGTTTCAGGAAGTCCGTCGCCATCTCGGCGTCGAGACCCAGCGGCAATGGTCGGACCTGGCCATCCTGCGCACCACCCCCGCACTGCTTGGGTTGTTCTCGCTGGTGACGCTATGGGCCGACCAATTGATGCGGGCACCGACCACCGCCCTGCGCCCGCGCGGGGCTGCCTGGTACGCCAAGCAGGAGCCCACCTTCAGCGATGCCATCGCCGCGGTCCGCCGGGCACTTTGGTGCCCACCGCATTTTTCAATGTCCCGGCCGGGCAAGGACGTCATCCGAAATTCCCACGACTTTCCTGCACAGTCTCGTCGACACCGTGTGCTACGCCGCCTGACGACTTCGAAACCTCCGCCACCCGACGCTACGCCGAACCGGTGGGATCAAGAAATGGATGGCGGAAAGCCGAGCTTAGGAGACGCCCAGAAATTATAGCTCCACTTTTCGTTCTCTGGGCGAGATAGTATAGTTCCAGTCCGGATGGAAATCGTCCCCTTTGAGGTTGAGGGTCGCCAGCAGGCGACGCAATGTCCCGAATGCCTCCGGCAGGTTCCAGCCGGCCAGGGGCGCCGCCTGGTCGAGCGCGCCGATCTTCTGTTCCAGCAACGCCAAGTAAGGCAGCGGGTCGAAGACAAAGTCTTCCCGCTCATACGACCGCACGTGCCGCGCGATGATCTCAGCCCCACAGGAAATCACCACCCGGTCGACGTAGCCGCGGATCAGCACTTCGCGATGGCCATACGCGGTCGGCACCGAGTAGTCGGTGCCACGATAACGCACCAGCGACAACGAGCTGACACGGCCCGGCTGCTTGTCGCACGCGTCGTAGGGCACCGCCGGCAGATCGTGAAAGCACGCGAGATCACGCACTAACCGTTCACCGATCGTCTCGTCGTGGCCACGCAGCCGATCGCCAAACCGCCGGCGGCAATCCGCCAGCAGTTGCTCGTTCAGAGCGTCAAAGCTCGCCGCATGCGGGATCGGCACCAGGTGGTTCCGCCGGGTGAACCCGACCAGCCCCTCCACCTTGCCTTTGTCGTTGCCCTTCCCAGCCCGACCAAACCGATCGGCAAACACGTAATGCGATTGCAGCTCGCTGAACACGCGCGTCCGTTCCCGCGTGCCGTTCCCCAAAATGCGGGCCACCGCCAGCTTGGTGTTGTCATACAGGATCGACGCCGGCACGCGGCCGAAGAACGCGAACGCCGCAACATGCCCGGCGCAAAACGCCTCCGTCGTCTCGGCGGGATATGCCTGGACAAATCCCGCGTCGCTGTGCGGCAGGTCCATCACAAAGAGGTGGACCTTGCGTTCCACCCCGCCCATCATCGCCAGGGCTTCGCCAAAATCAACCTGCGCATGCCCGGGATCGTGCCGCAGCGGCACGAACATTTCACGTTGGCGCTGCCGCTGCTCCAGAACGTAATCCTTGACGATCGTCAGACCACCAGAATAGCCATGCTCGTCGCGCAGCCGTTCAAATATCCGCTTCGATGTGTGCCGCTGCTTCTTCGGCCGCCCCTTATCTTCTTCCAGAATACAATCAATAATCCCAACAAACGGATCCAGCTTCGGGCGTGCCGGCGGTCGATTGCGCCGATACCCCGGTGGCACCGAAAATCTCAGCATCTTCGCCACCGTCCGCGGGTCTATCCCGAAACGCCGCGCCGCCTCCCGCCGGCTGATCCCCTCAATCTGAACCGCATACCGAACCCTCGCATACAGCTCCACGACCTTCATCCCCCAGCCCCTCGCGATCACCGCAAAGAGCTTCCCACTGCCGGAATTTTACTCCGGCGCGACCGGACATTCCGGCCGCTTCAGTGAGGGATTTTTCCTCCGGCGTTGACACGCGAATTCAGCCGCGGCAACATCCGCCTCGGTTGCTATCCCAAGAAACAAGGATTTGCCGGTTCGGGAATCCGCCCTCCCTCCAACGGTCTCAATCTACCTCGGACGTGTTGCAGATCGGACCCAACCAGGCCAATCGAGAGAATTGAACAGCCGTGTCAATTCGGTGAAGCCGCAGAGCCATGCCAAAGCCGGCGGTCCTCGCGGATCATCTGGAACGCATCTCGATCCGCAAGCGCGGCGACATACATGTCGCGATAATTGGTCGCCGCACCCATCTCAACGTCATCGCGATCCAGTCCGGCACCAATCTCGCCATAGATTTCAAGGTTAGAGAGATCCGGCCGCGGCGTCCTGCCCAGCGTGGCGTCGTGCCACATCTCCCGGTACAACTGCTCGAGCCGCGACACCAGCAATGGAATGTCGAATAGCACACAGCTATCGCGCCCCGCCTGCAATCGTGCCCGATACTCGCCGAGTTTTGCGCGATCGGACGCCAGTTCGATGGCGCGCGCGACATATTCGTCGCCACTGCGGCACACCAGATCCGGCAATCCCGCCGCTGTCACCAGGCTGCTGCACACGCGAGACGCAAAACTCCGCCCGGGTAACGTCAGAACCGGCACGCCCATCCAGAGCGCGTCCGATCCGGTCGTGTGGGCTCCGTAGGGAGACGTGTCCAGGAAAACATCTGCCAGCCTATAGCGTGCCAAATGTTCCGCATTGCTGATGGCGGGCGCAAAGATGATGCGCTCCTCTGCAACGCCATACTGTGCTGCATGCTCGCGCAAGCGCGCACTGGTACTCATCAACCAGATACGGCGTCCGGCACCGCCCGGAGAATCTGCATCCATCGGCGCCAGGTGAAGGGCGTGATCTTGTGGGCGGCATTGAAGCAGCAGAAAACAATTACATCCTCAGGCAACCCTGCGTGCGTGCGCGTTCCCGTTTGGGCGGCCACTGCCCGCCGACGGTCGGTCGGCTGGTAGCACGGCAGGCGCTTCACCGCCTCTGAATAGAAAAGTTCGCTTTCGGGTGGAATTATTACTTTATCAGCAATGATATAGTTGTGATAAGGTGACCCGGTCGTGCCCGGAAAGCCGAGCCAGTTGACGATAACTGGTGCCGGCCGCATGGCCAGCACGCCTGTCCTGGCACTGTGGGTATATCCGTTGACGTTGACGATAATTTGGATTCCGTCGGCAGAGATCCGCTCCGCTGCTTGTTCATCGGTCATGGCAGAGATGTCGACCCATGTGCTGGCGGCGGTTTTGAATTGCAGGTGCAAGGCATCGTCGACCTTGTGACCGCAGTAGTAGGCGAAAGTCTCAACTGCGGAACGGTCATGCAGTTCGAACATCTCGACCATGAGGCGACCGACGGAATGCTCGCGCAAATCAGATGAGAGATACCCGATGCGCAATCGCTGATCCGGTTTGCGCTCCAGCAGGCGCCGATGTGTCACAGCGAAAGAGCGCTTCGGTTGGCCGATTTCGTGACGGACGTAGTCGGCGGCAACCGCAAGTTGCAGCAACGGATCGTCCGTATAGGCAGCGAGTGCTAGCGGCGGCATGGCGCCAACCAGCCGTTCGCGTGCGAAACCCACGAATGGCTGTAACACCGGCCACTCGCATTGCCGCAGGCGCAGGTTGAGCCAGTGTTGCAGCACATCACGCTGCTGTGGGGCCACTTCCAAGCTGTGGCGGAGGGCCTGCTCGGCGTTGGCATCCATATTTGTGCTAATAAGCAAACGACCAATCTGATTGAGGGCTGCGGTTTTGTGGCCGATGACTTCGGCATTTACGCCGTTGAGTTGGTTCACGACCGCATACCATTGCGAGAGCGCTTCAGCGGGTTGGCCAAGGCGCTCCAGCATCAGGCCGAGGTTGATGTACGGCGGCAGAAAGTCCGGGTTCAACCGAATCGCCTCTGCCAGGACGGCGGCGGCGGCTTGCGGATCGTTCAGGGAGCCAAGAAGAACGCCGAGATTGAAGTTGATTGCGTACAGAATTGGATGCTCCGAATTTTCGTCGATCCATGCGCGATAGAGCGACGCTGCTATTTGCGGATTGCCCGCAGATGCTAACTGATCTGCTGTTGCAATGAGTTCAATCGCACCAAGCTCGCGCTGTGCTATTCGTTGCATCGCTCCTGAAAGCAGGTCGGTCACTCTTTAGTTTCCTTTATCAACCAGATACGGTATGACCATTTTGTCAATAAAAGGCTAACTCTTTCCTGAGAGCGGTGGGGTCTGGGCTGCCTCACCGGCCTCAGGAGATCAGGATGGCGAGCTGCGACGAGGACATAGCTCCCTCTTGCAACGTCGTGAACGCCGCGAGCAGGTTAGCGGGCATATTACCGAGCTGCGTCGTGGTCAGCCCGGTAATTTGCGTGGTCGTGAGCGACTGAACGTCGGATGTCGAAAGTCCCAGGATTTGCGTGGTCGAGAGGGCGGCAACGGACGTGCTTGTGAGTGCTGTGATCAGCGTCGTCGACAGCGCTCCAATCTGGGTTGTTGTCAGTGCACCGATCTGCGTCGTCGTGATCACGTTGAAGTCCGTGATGCTGAGGCTAATCGCCTGTGTCGACGTTAGGGCTGCCAGTTGGGTCGTGGTCAAGCAAAGGAACTGAGTAATGGAAAGCGCGGCGACGTTGGTTGGTTCAGTCCGACGATCTGACTTGCGGTCAGCGCCGACAACTCGGTGGTGGTCAGC